>NZ_JBHXSQ010000013.1:0-1213 GCF_042715335.1 Kribbella sp. NPDC058693 | reverse complement strand
CTTTAAAGCAACTTGGTGCTTTATAAAGCCTTTAAATGCCTCTATTTTATTCCTTGATACATCACATTCCGAAGGAGTGTTTTAGCCCATTAAAGCACTCTACGAGTGCATGGGCCTCGCTACGCGAGGAAGATCAACAGCAAGATCAAGATCAAGATCTACAACAGGTCAAAAGCTTACAATCAAAATCGGCAATGTCTTACATAAACCGTTCCGGTTTATTCCAGAGGCTGTCTGTTTTTAAAAGCTGCGTTGCCCTTGCTTTTATCACCAGAACAGCACCGGCAACGGTGCCATTACACCCCTGAACATTTCCCTCCAGGGAATGTGGGGGTGTGCTGTCAGTCCCCGAAAATCAAAAGCGGGTTGGACAGTGACGATGGTGATCCATCGATCCCATTCCACCCTAGAAGCTCCTGATAGCCCATTAGCGAGCCGATTAAGGTCGTTTGACATGGTTGGCCGGCTTTTTGGCCAAGCGTGTCAAATGGCCCAACAACGAACGCAGTGAGGCGTTAGGCTCGATTGCAGCACATAGATCCGACGGAGCTACCGCATTTACAGGACGCCAGCCCATTCGGGCGATGGCTTTCCCCAGTGCTCTCGCTCTGTTGATCTCATGGTTTGCCGTCGTCCTACGGCCTAGGCCACCCACTCAATCACCATAACGAGGCTTGTGGAACCTGCTTCGCGTTGCGGTAGATCCGTCCTATCCGAATGCAATCTAACGGGCTGAAAATGCCCTTATTTTTGATTGCTATAACGAAGGTCAAAAGAGGGTAATACAAGATATAAGATACTGGGAACCACGTATTCCGTGGCTTTCAGCCAATTTTTATACTCTGTGGAGGTAAGTTTTATACTCTGTGGAGGTAAGTTTTATACTCTGTGGGGGTATGAAATGAGTGTAAAAAAAAGTATACCCTCGCTATTTCAAGGCTCTAAATTGTACTTTTTTAAAAGTAAGTTCGTTACCGTGTGGGGGTATGCTTTGTACTCTTTTAAGGGTATTGACAATACTTTTAAAATGGTATATACTGGGAATAAGCAACTATTTATAGGAACATATTATGTCTTCTAAAAGACCTACAAAAAACCATATATACACACATGAAACACATGCAGTAAATAACGAAACCGGCGAAGTTATTTCATCATCAAAAGAAACTATTATTCAGTTTCCTGCTGAACCTGAATATATAAAGCTTTATTT
>NZ_JBHXSQ010000012.1:0-2478 GCF_042715335.1 Kribbella sp. NPDC058693 | reverse complement strand
CGGTGTGCGTCCGATTCTTGAGAACTCAACAGCGTGCCGAAAGTCAATGCCGAAATTTAGCATTATCCCCGTTCATGGGCTTCGGATGATTTCTGCCAGGGACCTTTCTGGGTTTCTTGGTGGGGTTGTTTGTTGTCTGTGACGGATTCCTTTGAAATTAATACGGATGACAAGCCAGTTTATGGTTTTGTTTCTGATTCAAAGGATCACTCAATGTAGTCTGTTTTCCGCGGCTTTTTGCTGTGGTTGACATATAGATTTCAACGGAGAGTTTGATCCTGGCTCAGGACGAACGCTGGCGGCGTGCTTAACACATGCAAGTCGAGCGGTAAGGCCCCTTCGGGGGTACACGAGCGGCGAACGGGTGAGTAACACGTGAGCAACCTACCCTCAACTTTGGGATAAGCCTCGGAAACGGGGTCTAATACCGGATAACACCATACTTCTCATGGGGTGTGGTTGAAAGTTCTGGCGGTTGGGGATGGGCTCGCGGCCTATCAGCTTGTTGGTGGGGTAATGGCCTACCAAGGCGTCGACGGGTAGCCGGCCTGAGAGGGCGACCGGCCACACTGGGACTGAGACACGGCCCAGACTCCTACGGGAGGCAGCAGTGGGGAATATTGCGCAATGGACGAAAGTCTGACGCAGCAACGCCGCGTGAGGGATGACGGCCTTCGGGTTGTAAACCTCTTTCAGCAGGGACGAAGCGAGAGTGACGGTACCTGCAGAAGAAGGACCGGCCAACTACGTGCCAGCAGCCGCGGTAATACGTAGGGTCCGAGCGTTGTCCGGAATTATTGGGCGTAAAGGGCTCGTAGGCGGTTCGTCACGTCGGGAGTGAAAACTCGGGGCTTAACCCCGAGCCTGCTTCCGATACGGGCAGACTAGAGGTAGGCAGGGGAGAGCGGAACTCCTGGTGTAGCGGTGGAATGCGCAGATATCAGGAAGAACACCGGTGGCGAAGGCGGCTCTCTGGGCCTTACCTGACGCTGAGGAGCGAAAGCGTGGGTAGCGAACAGGATTAGATACCCTGGTAGTCCACGCCGTAAACGTTGGGCGCTAGGTGTGGGGGACATTCCACGTCCTCCGTGCCGCAGCTAACGCATTAAGCGCCCCGCCTGGGGAGTACGGCCGCAAGGCTAAAACTCAAAGGAATTGACGGGGGCCCGCACAAGCGGCGGAGCATGCGGATTAATTCGATGCAACGCGAAGAACCTTACCTGGGTTTGACATATAGGGAAATCTCGCAGAGATGCGGGGTCCGTAAGGGTCCTATACAGGTGGTGCATGGCTGTCGTCAGCTCGTGTCGTGAGATGTTGGGTTAAGTCCCGCAACGAGCGCAACCCTCGTCCTATGTTGCCAGCACGTCCTTCGGGATGGTGGGGACTCATAGGAGACTGCCGGGGTCAACTCGGAGGAAGGTGGGGATGACGTCAAGTCATCATGCCCCTTATGTCCAGGGCTTCACGCATGCTACAATGGCCGGTACAAAGGGCTGCGAAACTGTAAGGTGGAGCGAATCCCAAAAAGCCGGTCTCAGTTCGGATTGGGGTCTGCAACTCGACCCCATGAAGTCGGAGTCGCTAGTAATCGCAGATCAGCAACGCTGCGGTGAATACGTTCCCGGGCCTTGTACACACCGCCCGTCACGTCATGAAAGTCGGCAACACCCGAAGCCGGTGGCCTAACCCTTGTGGAGGGAGCCGTCGAAGGTGGGGCTGGCGATTAGGACGAAGTCGTAACAAGGTAGCCGTACCGGAAGGTGCGGCTGGATCACCTCCTTTCTAAGGAGCACTCGACACTCTTTGAGTGTCTACTCATCACTAGCTCAGGCGAATGTTCTGAGGGTGATGGTGCTTCGGACTGTGGAACATTGACCATTAGGCCTGGATCTCACTGGATCCTGTTAGTACTGCTTACTTCGGTGGGCGTGGAACGCGGGTGAGGGATGAGTGAAGGGCCGAGGCGCGCTGTTGGGTCCTGAGGAATCGGGCCCTGGACCTGTAAGGGTTCTGGGACTGTTTCTTCTGGGTCACGGTTCAACCGGTGACGGTTGAGTTGGTGGCTGGGGCCGGCTCTCACCAAACTGTGGGTGGGTTCTTCTTCTGGGTGTGTTGTTTCCCTGGGGTTGGGCTTGTTCCTGTAAGTGGTGTGGATGGGCTGGTTTTCCTGCCCGTATTTTGAGAACTGTATAGTGGACGCGAGCATCTCTTTGTAGCGTAATTTTGCTTTTTGTTGTTTGTTTTGTGACAAGCTACTAAGGGCAATCGGTGGATGTCTTGGTACCAAGAGCCGATGAAGGACGTTGGAGCCTGCGATAAGCCCCGGGGAGTTGGCAACCGAGCTGTGATCCGGGGGTGTCCGAATGGGGAAACCCAGCTGGCATTCTAAAGCCAGTTACCAGTGCCTGAACACATAGGGTTCTGGAGGGAACGCGGGGAAGTGAAACATCTCAGTACCCGCAGGAAGAGAAAACA
>NZ_JBHXSQ010000011.1:0-2607 GCF_042715335.1 Kribbella sp. NPDC058693 | reverse complement strand
TGGGGTGGCCCTTAACAGTGTGAATGTCCGGCGGCGTCCTACTCTCCCACGACCTCCCGGTCGCAGTACCATCGGCGCTGGCGGGCTTAACTTCCAGGTTCGGAATGGAGACTGGGTGTTTCCCCGACGCTATGGCCACCGAAACAATATGAGAACACTATCAACCAACCAAAGCCACAAGGGCTGGGGTGACCGTATTCCGGGAACCGTACAGTGAACGCGAACATCGTTACAAGTAGCGCAGGCTTATTTGGTGTCTGTACAACACTCCCGTGTCGTGCACGTCCAGTGTTGTGTGTGTGACAAGCCCTCGGCCTATTAGTACCAGTCAGCTCCACACCTTGCGGCGCTTCCACTTCTGGCCTATCAACCCAGTGGTCTACTGGGGGCCTTACCCGGTTAACCCGGTGGGAGACCTCATCTTGAAGCGTGCTTCCCGCTTAGATGCTTTCAGCGGTTATCACTCCCGAACGTAGCCAACCAGCCGTGCTCCTGGCGGAACAACTGGCACACCAGAGGTTCGTCCACCCCGGTCCTCTCGTACTAGGGGCAGCCCTTCTCAAGTCTCCTGCGCGCGCAGCGGATAGGGACCGAACTGTCTCACGACGTTCTAAACCCAGCTCGCGTGCCGCTTTAATGGGCGAACAGCCCAACCCTTGGGACCTACTCCAGCCCCAGGATGCGACGAGCCGACATCGAGGTGCCAAACCATCCCGTCGATATGGACTCTTGGGGAAGATCAGCCTGTTATCCCCGGGGTACCTTTTATCCGTTGAGCGACGGTGCTCCCACATGCCACCGCCGGATCACTAGTTCCGACTTTCGTCCCTGCTCGACATGTCTGTCTCACAGTCAAGCTCCCTTGTGCACTTACACTCGACACCTGATTGCCAACCAGGCTGAGGGAACCTTTGAGCGCCTCCGTTACCTTTTAGGAGGCGACCGCCCCAGTCAAACTACCCACCAGGCACTGTCCCTGATCCGGATAACGGACCAAAGTTAGACAGCCAGAACAATCAGAGTGGTATTTCAACGATGACTCCACCCGAACTGGCGTCCGAGCTTCACAGTCTCCCACCTATCCTACACAAATTGTACCGACCACCAATACCAAGTTGTAGTAAAGGTCCCGGGGTCTTTCCGTCCTGCTGCGCGTAACGAGCATCTTTACTCGTAATGCAATTTCGCCGAGTCCACGGTTGAGACAGCGCCCAAGTCGTTACGCCATTCGTGCAGGTCGGAACTTACCCGACAAGGAATTTCGCTACCTTAGGATGGTTATAGTTACCACCGCCGTTTACTGGCGCTTAAGTTCAAAGCTTCGCCGGCCTAAGCCGACTAACCTGTCCCCTTAACGTTCCAGCACCGGGCAGGCGTCAGTCCGTATACATCGAATTACTTCTTCGCACGGACCTGTGTTTTTAGTAAACAGTCGCTTGGGCCTGGTCTCTGCGACCATCACCGCTTCCACCAGTAAATGATGTAACGGATCCGGTCCCCCTTCTCCCGAAGTTACGGGGGCATTTTGCCGAGTTCCTTAACCATGGTTCACTCGATCGCCTCGGTATTCTCTACCTGATCACCTGTGTCGGTTTGGGGTACGGGCGGCTCTAACACTCACTGCGAAGTTTTTCTCGGCAGCATGGGATCATCCACTTCCCCTGAACGGGTCCGCCTCGGCTCTCAGGCTATGTGAGACACGGATTTGCCTATGCCTCGCCCTACCACCTTGCCCGCGGATCAGCTTGCGCCTACCATCGCCGCGGTTGGACTACCCTCCTGCGTCACTCCTCAATGCACCTACTACCACCTCGGGTCACCAACGCCGCTCATCCGTCCGAAGACATCAAAGTTTAGTTGGCTTAGCATCAGCAGGTTCGGTCGGGTCGTGTTAATGCCGGTACGGGAATATCAACCCGTTGTCCATCGACTACGCCTGTCGGCCTCGCCTTAGGTCCCGACTTACCCAGGGCAGATTAGCTTGACCCTGGAACCCTTGATCATCCGGCGGACGGGTTTCTCACCCGTCATTCGCTACTCATGCCTGCATTCTCACTCGTGCAGCATCCACAACTCCATCACTAGGCTGCTTCACACGCTGCACGACGCTCCCCTACCCACCCACACACCTGGATGCCTTACGACACCGGGTACTTGTGTGAGTGCCACAGCTTCGGCGGATTGCTTGAGCCCCGCTACATTGTCGGCGCGGAATCACTTGACCAGTGAGCTATTACGCACTCTTTCAAGGGTGGCTGCTTCTAAGCCAACCTCCTGGTTGTCTGGGCAACTCCACATCCTTTTCCACTTAGCAATCGCTTAGGGGCCTTAGCTGGTGATCTGGGCTGTTTCCCTCTCGACTACGGAGCTTATCCCCCGCAGTCTCACTGCCGCGCTCTCACTTACCGGCATTCGGAGTTTGGCTGATTTCGGTAAGCCGGTAAGCCCCCTAGACCATCCAGTGCTCTACCTCCGGTAAGAAACACGCGACGCTGCACCTATATGCATTTCGGGGAGAACCAGCTATCACGGAGTTTGATTGGCCTTTCACCCCTATCCACAGGTCATCCCCCAGGTTTTCAACCCTGGTGGGTTCGGTCCTCCACG
>NZ_JBHXSQ010000010.1:0-4570 GCF_042715335.1 Kribbella sp. NPDC058693 | reverse complement strand
TCCCCTAGAACGGCGGCTGGTGGCCGTTCTGCGGGCTTGAGCTGATCAGACGCTCCAACGCCCGCAGCCGGGCCGAATCGAGCGGCTGGGAGTCCTTCAGGCCCTGCGGAGGGGCCGTTGTCCAGGCCTGCGCGCGCTGGAACTCGCGGCCGGTGAAGACTTCGGCCAGCGCCGGGCCGTACCCGAGGTCGAACGCGATCCGGTCGGCGTACTTCTCCGAGGCCCGGGCCGCGGCCGGGACCACGAACGGCGCGAGGATCGGCGACAGCAGGAACACGATCACGTAGTTGAATCCCCAGAACGCCCAAATGCCAATGATTCCGAGGGCATAGATCCCCAGGAACACCTTCAGGAGGAACCCGACGACGGGAGCTTTCCAGGCAGCCCTCAGCGCCTTGCCCATCATCCGGGCCGGGAGCTGCAAGCAGTAGACGAACAGCGAGACCGGCCGGGGCAGCGCCAGGCGGTGCGCGAGCTCGTGGGCCAGCACCGCCTCGAGGTTGCGGGCCGGGAGGACCAGCGTCGACCAACTGGTAACGGCGACTGTCGACCCGGCGACCGGTGGTGCCGTGACCTGTGCTCCTTCGTGGATCCACACCCGGTACCGGTTCGGGTCGACCCCGGCCGCGGTGCACGCGGCGAACCAGGCGGGTCCGATGAGCTGGCTCTCCAAGGCGTTCGGGGTGCGCAGCCGCCACACCTTCCACGCCAGGAAGTCCTCGACGCGCGGGTGCAGGGAGCCGACCGCGAACGCGCCCCACGCCACCATCGCGATCACGTAGACGGTCGTGCTCGGGGTGCCGATGAGCTGGATGGACAACCACGACCACCACAGCCACGGGAACGCCATCACCAGCTCGATCAGGCCGGACAGCTCCCACCGCCGGCCGCGTCCCGCCGGCGGGAGACTGAAGCCGCGCGGCGGCACGATCGAGGCTGACCGTGGTGGCAGGGGGTTCGGTGCGCCCACTGGAGGTACGGCGGGCATTGCGTTCGGCGGCCGCGCAGGCAGCGGGCCGGGGGGCTGTGGCCGCTGCTGCGGTAACGGCTGGCGAGCTGGATGCTGCCCGGCGGCCGGACCAGCTGGCGGACCAGGTCGCGGACCTGGTCCTGGGCCCGGCCGCGAGTTCGGCGGGTTGCTCGGGTTGTGCGGAAAGTTGTTGCTCTCGGCCCCGTTCACCTGCCGGAGGGTAGCTCGCGAGGCGCGATCTCCGACACCCGTTTGCATGTTGTTGCAGGCGATTGCACGAACCTGCAGCGGGTCGGGGGTTGACGCGTGGGTCAGCCGGTGATGTGCGGGCGGGCGGTGCAGCCGACGAGCCGCCCGGCGTGCATGGCCTGGTCGACGGCGTCCAGGCGGACCTCGCTCCCCCACTGGTGCAGGTCGAGCGGACCGAGGTAGAGCGCGAGTTCGCCGGTCTTCTCGACCGCCGTCCGCCAGGCCTGGCCGGTGACCATGGCCGGGATATCGGCCAGCGGCTCGCCGCCGATCAGGATCTCCAGGCGGCCGGTACGGCGGCCGCCGGCGGGCTGCGGATCGAGGCTGTAGCGGCAGACCAGGTCATCGGGCCGCGCCGCCGGGTTGGTGTCGAGCTGTGCCACGAGCTCCCATCCCTGGGCGAGGAACGCGGCCGCTACCGCGTCGGTGAGCTCGCCAGAATCGGCCTCGATCGCCACCTCCGGGGCGTCGAACGACACGAGCAGTACCGGCCGGGCGTTGTCCCAGACCGCCGCTACGGCGTTCATGTCGTGGGTCTGCTCGGGCGCTGGGTGGTAGTAGGCCTGGGCTTCTTCCCACGGCATGGGTCGCAGCTCGGACGCCGAGCACGCCGGGTGCGTGAGGCACATGACCGTCAGGTTGCCCGGCATCTCGGCCGGGCCGATGAGGAGAACGACCGCGGCCGCCTCCACGCGGACGTCGATCGGGCGCCCGCAGTCGCGGCACGCGGCCTCAGACCAGCTGGGAGCGTCGGCGCGGAGCTGCGCCACGGTCTCGGCTCCGAGGACCTCGGCGACGTCGCCGGCGACCTGCAGCCCGCTCACTCGGCATCGTCCTTCTTCGGCTTGCCCTCGTCCAGGATCGCGTACACGCGGGCCCGGTTGATCCCGGCGGCCTTCACGATCTCGGTCCGCGGTACGCCGATCTCGGCGGCCTGGCGGATCGCGGCTTTCCACGCCTCGGTCTTCTGGTCGACCAGGGCCAGCGCGGCGTCCCGCTCAACTCGCGTGCTGCGGACGTCGGCCAGCGGGTCGGGGGTATCGGCCACCAGGTCCTCCTCGAGGTAGATCCCGCCGAGGGCGGGAGGCAGGTCGGTTGGGTCGTACGTGCGTGCCTGCCGAGGACTCGAACCTCGGAGTCAGCCAGTCAGGCTATCGGAGCGGGCGTCAGCCGAGACCGGGATTGCCGGTGACGGGCGGCGGGGGCCACTGGCCGTAGTGCTCGATGAGCCACGCAAGCCGGAGCTTGCCGCAGCGGCCGCCGTTCCCGGAGTACCCCGCCTCCTCGTACCGGCCGGGCCACGAGTACGGGTATGGGTGACCGATCACGGCCAGGTCGGGCTGCCAGCCGTGCCGGGCGTGTAGCTCGTCGGCGGAGCTCTCGACGTCGCCGCACGCCGGGCAGCACCAGCGGCCGAGGCCGTCCTGTAGCCACCTCTCCCAGTCGGCCTGGTGCTGCTCGGCCTCGTCCATCGCGTCGACGTCGAACAGGGACAGCTGGACGGCGCTCACTCGTCCAGCCATTCGGGCATCGTCTCCGGCGGGTCGAACGAGTGTGTGTTGCCGAAGTGGCGCACCCACCCGCACCGAACACCCTTGCGGGTCGTCTCGCACCAATCCATCACGCCGTTGGACAACGGGCGCGGCTTCAGGTACTCAGGAATCTCCGTCCCGCGCTCAGGGTGGACCACGGGCATCGCGGGCTCGAGTTCGGCTAGGTCGAACAGGTCCAGCTGTCGTCCGTTCATCAGCGCGGCCACTCCTGCACGTCCGCGTCGTCGTCCAGGTCCTCGTCGCCGTCCTCGTCCTCGTCGTTGTCGAACCAGTCCAGGCCGTGCTCCTTGGCCAGCGCGACCGCCTCGCGGTACGCCTCCGCGCTGCGCTCCCGCGCCCGCTGCGCCCCGGCCGGGTTGTCCGCGTCTTCCAGTACTTCCGCGTCGTAGTTGAGCAGCCGGTCAGATTCGTGGATCAGGTCCTCGATGCGCTTCTCGAGTTCGGGCTGTTCCATCGTTCGCTCCATCTCCGTAAGTCCGTAAGTACGGACCCTCTCTTATGTCTACTACTATAGACACATTTGCCTCGATTGTCTATAGGTATAGACACAAAAGTCCTGCGAAATAAGGCGTCTACAGCTATAGACATTCCGCGTAGAAGTGTCTATAGTTATAGACATGAACAGCGGAGATCGAGTCAACGCCTTGTACTTCTCGCAGACGTCCGGGACCTGCCTGGCGATGAACCGCCGGGTGCTGAGCGTCGCGCCTCGTGGTGACGGGCGGCTGGATATCACCGTCGACCTGCCGGACGACGCCCAGCCGGGCAGCCACCTGTACACCGTCAACGCGCAGGGGGAAAGCGACTACGTCCTGGGGTCCGCCGGCTTCTACCTGCAGTGCGGGCTGTGCGACGGCGATGTGTTCGTGCCGGAGGACCAGTGGGACGACCCGAGCGTCCACCTGGTCCCGCACGAGGACTGCCCCAACGGATGGGACCTGGAACACGACGGCTCCGGCGCCGACCTGGACCACGCCCGGCGGCACGCCGACGTCGACTGACCGTCATTTGAACCGGCGGCCGGGCCTGCGACTTGAGACCCCGGGTCCGGCCGCCTCTCCCCCACCACTCACGGAATGGAGAGCAGTAATGCCGAAGATCTACGCAACCACGGTCCCCGCGGGGTGCCAGCCGTGGTGCAGCCCGAAGCATCACCAGGTGTGCCGGGGACCCGTCTGCTGCCCGCATCTGCACAGGGCAACCACGAAGCCCGCCGAGACCCCGCAGGACGGCCGCCGATGATGACCGACGCGCAGGCGCTCGACGCGATCGCGGAGTTCCTCAACCAGCCGGGGTCCTGGAACGGCGGCGACGTGTGCGAGGTAGTCGCCGAGACGTTGACCGCCACCGGCCGGAGGGTCCTGGAGCTGGACGAGAAGGACGAGCCCGACCACCTCGACGTCACCCCGGACCCTCAGCCGTACCGAGACGGCATGTTCGTGAGCGTGTGCTCCTGCGGTGAGGAATTCCTCGGCAAGGACCCGGACGACGCCGACGCCTACCTGGAGGAGCACCGGTTCGGGACGCGGCCGTGCGGATGCCCGAGCGACGTCATCACCAGCACTCTCGGGGACGGCGGCGAGCAGTGCAGCCGCTGCGGGACGACCTGGGACCGGGATGACCAGATCATCACCCGGCGCGGCGAGCATCTGCCGCGAGTCGGTCGGCGTTCTCACGCCTGATCCCCTCTAGCGCGGGGAGGACTGTGGTGAAGGAAGCAGCACCCACGGTCCTCCCCGTTCCACGTTTCGCCTTGCGCGGAAGGGGTTTTGGTACATGGGTGAGCTTGTGGAGGAGG
>NZ_JBHXSQ010000009.1:0-25734 GCF_042715335.1 Kribbella sp. NPDC058693 | reverse complement strand
GGTCTTTCGCGGGCGTAGCTCGCGCTGCCCTTGAACCTGCTCGACGTACGTCGACCCGAAAAAGTCCGCTCGGGATCCCGAGCGCGAAAAACTGGGGAGGCCGGCGACCGGACAGGGGAGACCAGCCGCCGGACTCCCCTGCTCAGGGGCCGAGCGAGGCGGCCGCTCGGCGGAGCGCGTCGGGCCGCGGGACAGGTTCGGGGTCGAGCCAGAGAACGACGGTCTTGCCGTCGTGGCCGTGGACCGCCAGGACCGCGGCGAGGTTGGGCCAGACCGCCGTACAGGGGGTGTCGGACAGCCAGCGCACGGTCGCCGTGCCGTCGCTGAACTCGACGCCCTCGGCCACGGGTCCGGTGCCGCTGACTCCGGAGACGTCGACGTGGCGGTGGAGCAGGAACCGCCGGTGCGTCACAGGGCGGTGATCGGCCAGAGCCGGGGATCGGCCGGGAGCGCGGCCGTGCCGACCTGGTCGACGGTGTCGTACCGATCGCTGGTGATCCGGATGCCGGCGAACTGCGGCGTCATGGTCGCGGCGTACCTGACCGCGAGCTCGACGGGCGCGTGGTACTCGGCGATGAGGTACTCCTCGCCGTCGCCGAGCCACAGCCGGACCCGCCGGAGCGGGGCCGAGCTGGGCGACGGCGTCGACGTAGTCGGCATCAGTGGCGCCGCAGGTCGCGGACGATGCCGCGGACCAGATCGGCGAACAGAAGTGCGCCGAAGATCAGGAACACGATCTGCAGCTCGGTACTCATGGACAGCTCCCCGTGTCGGTGGGCGGATGGGGAGCCGGACGCTTGTGGAGGGGTTGTCCGGCTCCCCCGTGTAGGCACTCGCCTGCACTACGTCACCGATCGTGGAATGCTGGACAAGGACGTCTCTAGGTCGGCGAGCGGCATGCTGGCGGACTTCTGAGGGACATCTGCGGCCGGGACCCGCCGGACGGGCCTGCGGCCGCCACAAGACGATTACCCTGATCGCTCAGGTACCTGGGCCATGAACGAGGGCAGGTCAGCTGTGGAACGGAAACTCCCCCGGACCCGTCTGGGTCAGCTGCTGGAGCAGCGGAACCAGACGATCGAGGAGGCGGCGCAGGAGTTCGAGGCGGCCGCCGTCTCGGCGGGCGAGGGGGCCACACTGACCCCGCGGAACCTCAGGCGCTGGCTGACGGGCGAGGTGAAGACCGCGCACGCTTCCTCGCGCCGGGTCGCGCTCCGCGTCTGGGGCGAACCGTTCGAGGTCCTGGTGGGGCCGCCGTGGACTGAGGTCCGGGAGGTGGCTCCGGCCGCCCCAGCGTTGCGGCGGCCGCCGGAGGTCCCGCCCATGGGGGGCGCCGGCCAGCTGGAGTTCCCAGCGGGACCGGCGTCGGTCTTCGAGGAGTTGGCGATGACGGCAGACGAGAGCGCGCGGTTTGTCCGCCGGGCGCGCCAGGTCAGCCCGGAAGTGCTGGAGCAGCTCGACGCTGACGTGGTGCACCTGGCCGAGCAGTACATGCGCCGGGCGCCGTTCGCCATGTTCAAGCCGCTTGCCGAGCTGCGCCGGGACGTGTTCGGCCTGCTGGACGGGCACACCCGCCCGGAGCAGTCGCGCGAGCTGTACAGGGTCGCTGGGCTGGTGAGTGCGCTGCTGGCGCATCTCAGCAGTGATCTCGGGTTCGCGTACGGCGTGGAGACGCACACCCGTACGGCGCTGATCTGCGCCGATCTGTGCGGGGACAGCTCCCAGCGGGCGTACGTCCACTGGGTACAGGCTCAGGTGGAGTACTGGCAGAAGGACTACCGCCGCTCGGCCGAGTACGCCCGGCAGGGACAGCTGTACGCGACCGCGGCCGGCGACCAGCTGCGGCTGGTCAGTCAGGAAGCGCGGGCGCTCGCAGCGCTCGGCGACGAACGCGAGACGAGCAGGGTCCTGCAGGTCGCCGCCGAGGCCCGGGAACGGGCCGTGTCCGAGCGGCCGGGCCGCGGGGTGTTCCACTTCGCGCCGGGCAAGGCGGCCTACTACGCGGCCGAGGCCCACCTGGCGCTCGGTGGCCAGCAGCATCTGCGGCAGGCTGCCCGCGACGCGCAGGAGTCCCTGGACCTGTTCGACGCGGCTCCAGGCGGCTCGCCGGAGCTGGTCGCGGCCGCGCAGCTGGACCTGGTCACGGCGCACGTCGCGCTCGAGGACCTGGACTCGGGCGCGGAGCAACTGGCGCAGGTCCTACGGCTGCCGGTCGAGAGCCGGACGGTTCCGGTGATCGAGCGGGCCGGGAAGATCCGGCGGACGCTGACCGGCGACACGTACGCCGACTCCCGCACGGCGGCGGAGCTCCGGGACCAGCTGGAGCAGTTCCTCGCGTACCCGGCGGCGAGGGAGCTCCCCCAGCTGCCCGCCTGATACAACCGGCACATGCCGTATCAGGTAGCTGTGTGTGGGCCGCGGGACGCGACCGCGGACGAGCAGGACGCGGCGCGCAGAGTCGGCGAGCTGCTGGCCGAGCAGGGCGCCACGATCCTCTGCGGCGGCGGTACCGGTGTCATGGCGGCTGCGGCCGCCGGCGGCCGCGCGCGCGGCGGTCTCGTGATCGGGATCCGCCCGAACGACTCGCGGGAGGGCTCCTCCCCCGACCTGTCCGCAACGATCGTCACGAACATGGGCGAGGCACGGAACGCCGTCATCATCTGGTCGGCTGACGCGGTGATCGTGGTCGGCGGGTCGTGGGGCACGCTGAGCGAGCTTGCTCTGGCCAAGCGGCGCGGCGGCGTGCCGGTCGTGCAGCTCGCCGGCTGGCAGATCCTCGACCGCGACGGCGTACCGGTCGACGGGATCGAGACGGCGGCAACGCCGGAGGAAGCCGTCCGGCGCGCTCTACCGCGTGCGTAGGTGCGTAACTCCGTAGATGCGGAGTTGCGGCACACCGTAGCTGCGGGGGCGTAGTCTGCCGCGCATGACGAGAGTCCTCGCGTTCGTGAACCTCAAAGGTGGTTCAGCGAAGACGACTTGCGCAGCCTTCGTAGCCCACGCGCTCGCCGCGCTGGGTCTTCGGGTCTGTGTGGTCGATGCCGACCCGCAGGGGTCGACCCTGGAGTGGCACGGCCTGGCGGAGTGGAATCTGCCGGTGCTCGGGCTTCCCTCGAACATGCTCCACCGGCAACTGTGGGGCGTGGTCGATCGGTCGAAGTTCGACGTCGTCGTGATCGACTCGCCGCCGCTGGAGGAGCGCGAGGGCATCGTGTACTCGATCCTGCGCGTCGCGACCGACGTCCTGGTACCGATGGCACCGACGCCGATCGAGCACGGGCGCCTGGCGGCCGTGTGGCGGGCGATCGACGCGGCCGAGGCGTTCCACGACGTCGACCGGCTCGTGGCGGTACTCCTCAACCGCGCGGTAGCCAACGCGGCCAGCACCAAGACCTACCGCGAACTCATCCAGGAGGACGGGCACCGGGTTATGGAGCAGGCGGTTCCGCGGCTGGAGCTGTACGCGCAGGCGTTCGGCGAACCGGTCCCTGCGGATGACCCGGCGTTCGGCAAGGTCGCCGGCGAGCTGGAGCGGGAATGGAAGGTGGCAGCATGAGCAAGGCGGATGAGCTGAAGGCTCGGGCGGCCGCGCGGGAGGCGCGCAGGTCGACCATGTCAGGCCAGACGGACGGGAACACCGCCGAGGCTGACCCGTCCGCCGACGCGCCGTCCGCCGGCGGCCCACGCCCCCGGGCGACCCGCCCGGGACAGACGATCCGGGTCAAGCCCGTCAAGGTCACCGTGGAGCTCCAGCCAATCGAGCATCAGGGGCTGACCCGGATGACGCAGCGGTACGCCGAGGAGCTCCAGCTCCCCCGGATCGCCGGAGCGGAGGTGTTCCGCGTGCTGCTGGATCTGCTGCAGCATGATGAGGACCTGGCCGAGCGGGTCGGCCAGGAGCTGGCGCGGACCGGCGGCACCCGGCGCCGGGAAAGCCGCAACTCCGCAACTCCGTAGATGCGTAGCTCCGCAACTGCGGAGCTCCCGGTATCAGCAGATCGGGCAGCCGCCCGGCACACCGCACCCGCCGCGTTCCTTCTGGGCTCGGCGGGCGGACCGCTCGGCCTCAAGGTCCCTGTGGAGCTGCTGAGCCGCGTTGCGGCGCTCAATCCACAGGAACTCGCCGAGGCGCGGGTGGTGCTCGACTGGGTCGAGCGGGCGGCCTTCGTCATCGCGGAAGTACCACGCCAGGAGCGCATACGGGAGCTCGACGTCGTCGGGGTCGGCCGGGCGGCGGCCGCGAGACCGGTTCATGGCGTCGACGTGCTGGACGACGTCCTGAGCCGTCCAGCGGTACGGGGAGACCGCGTACCTCTCCAGACACCGTGAAAGGCGCCCAGGGGCCTCTCTACGGGCCCAGGGGAGGGCCTTGCGGACAGCGAGGGCGAGTTTGAAGCCGGGGGAGTCGACCCGCTCGTGTCGCTGCGCCGACGAAGTCGGCTCCTTCTTCCCTTGGCCCGTGAGGGAACCACAGGATCCGGTGAGCTGACTGGCTCTGCGAGCCACTCCACTGGAAGGGGTGGCAGCGTCCACAACGAGCCTGAGATGACCCTTCGAGTTGTCCACAGATTCCACAGGCTGCAGGTGGCGGCGTACCCACTTCGGCACCTGGAACGCCGACTCATTTGCCAGGCCGCGCTGCGGTGAGCCGCAGAAGCGGGCGTGCAGGACCTCGCCGAGGGTCAGCATGCGGCCTTTGACGACGTCGACGTAGATCCCGAGCTCGCGGGCGGCTGCCCGGCAGCGCTGGACCGTGCGCACGTGCATCTCGGCGACCAGGCCGACAGTGCGCGGCCGCCGGATGATCCGGCGGCCGGTCCAGTAGTCGGCGAACATCGACTCCGCCCACGCCCAGCGGCGGAACGTGTCCGGGCTGACGTGGTGGGCGGCGAGGACGTCGGGCCGGATCTCGATCACAAACGGTACGACGACCTCGAGGAAGTGGGGACGGGACTCCCAGGCCGGAACCCGGCTGTAGGCGCCGGCCGCGGCGAGCGGGCTCCAGGCTGACCGGAGCTGCCAGCGGGGGAGTACCGCACGCTCACGCTCGCCGACGAGCCGGAGGCGGCGCAACTTCGGCGGATCAATGTCCCGCCAGTACTCCGCCGCGGCGAGCTGGGCGGCCGCGCCGGTCACCGTGCGACTCGCTCTACGGCGCGCGGGCTTGCACAAACGGGGGTGGATCGTGCGATCCTGGGCATGACAAAGGCCCCTTCCACGGGGTGCGTTGGTTCGGCCCTCGCGCGGTCGCCGGCAAGCAAGGCGCGAAGGTTGGGACTTTCGGAGGCCCGTCCTAGTGACGGGCCTTCTGCGTTGTATGGAGTTGTGCTGGCGTCAGGCTGCCCGCGTCGCCTCCTTCGGCTCCTCGAACATGGAGGCCTGCTCCGCGCGCTTCACGTGCGCGAGGATCTGGGCCGAGATGTAGTCAGGGACCGCAAAGTGCTCGCGCTCAGCAGCACTCTGCGCGCGGCTGGCGAACAACTCAGCCATGCACAGCGCGACGAAGTCCCCGAGGGGGAGGCCGAGCTCCTTCGCGCAGGCCTCGTAGACCGACTGGTGATCAACCGGGAGCTTCAGGTTGATCAACGGCCCGCGATTCCCCTTCGGGGGGCGACCCGGACCCATCCGCTTCTCCATGGCGCCCACCTTTTCGATTTGCAATTCGGATCCGGGGGAGGCGCGCCGAGGGATCTCCGAGATTTTCCGGCGCGATTTCACCGAGGGTGACGCTCGGATCCAGCTCTGTGAGCTACGCAACTCCGTAACTACGGAACTGCGGACTATCTGTACTGCTCGATTTCGCATAGCATCAGGTATGCGATATTCGCACAGTATGGAGGAGGATTCGATGCCCGACAAGACAACCACCGTCCCCCTGACGCTGTACCCGAACCTGCTATCGGACGCGACGACGATGCCCGACTACATGGACACCGTCCTGTACGCGCTGAGCGTCCTTCGATCCGGCAGTCTGCAGCTCGACGGGTCGCGAGACCCGGCAACGATGAAGGCGCTGGCGGATTGCCTGATCGGCGTCTCCGAGCGCCTCCGGCCGAGGCTTGAGGGCATCATCGATGCGCTGCTGGTGGCGCACCGCGCCGCCGGCGGGTCGTGGGCCGAGCTGTCCGACGACGCCGGGCAGGCGCTGGGGACGCTGCGTTCTCGGGTGAAGCGGATCGAGACCGAGGGCTCGTACTGGGCGGAGTGGGCGCGGGGCGACCACAACCAGCACCTGGGCTTCGTGTCGGTCGACCTGCCGGCCCCCGCGGAGCAGGAGGGCCCAGTGGCCCGGCTGATGGACTCGATCGAGCGGGAAGCGGCGGCGGACGCGGCGGCCGAGCGCGCAGGGAACGGCGTACGGCTGCCGAACCATGGCGCGACCTTCGACCTGGGGGAGCAGGGCGTGGCGTTCCTGGACACGCCGCAGCCGCTCACCCCGGCGAAGGGCTTCCCCGCGGTCGGGGAGCTGACGCTCGCCCCGGAACAAGAGGTCTCGGTCTACCCGGGCCCGGAAGAGGGCTGGTGGTTGCTGCGCATGTTCTTGCGCGGCCAGTACGAACCGCTGGTCTTCACGATCTCGCGCACGGTGGCTGCCGAGCTGCTCGCGGCCGCAACCGCAGACGCCGCTCGCCCGGAATGAGCGACCGGCAGGGGTGCTGTGAACACGCCTGCCGGTCTGGATCCCCGAACTTCGCCTGAAGAAACGGAGAATTCGATGGTAGTAGCCGCAACCCCCGCCGAGGCGTTCAGCGCCGTAGGGGTCGTTCTCTACGGCGCGCACGCCGTCGCTGACCACTGGGTGCAGACCCACGGACAGGCGACCCGGAAGGGTCACCGGGCGCCGGCTGGCGTCCGCGCCTGCCTCGCCCACGTGACCACGTACACCCTCGTCACCGCGGCCGCCGTTGCCCTGGTCTGGTACTTGCTCGAGCTTCCGATCACCCCGGCGGGATTCGTCGTCGGTCAGGTGATCTCGGCGGCTTCGCACTACTGGGCAGACCGCCGGTTCACCCTGCGGGCGCTCGCGAGGCGACTCGGCAAGGGCGAGTACTACGAAGCACCAGGCGGGGCGTACCAACTGGACCAGTCCTGGCATCTCGGCTGGCTGGTCGTCGCCGCGCTCGCAACCGCACTGATCTGACCTACCGGACGGAGACCACCCCCATGACCGATGAACCGCTGCGCAGCGGAACGCTGCCGCCGCTGTCGAGTGAGATGCTGATCGCGGCCGCCGCAGACTTGCGGAACGCGGGTCAGTGGCTCGAATACGGAACTATCCCGCCGCGCGAGCACAGTGTGGCGGCCCCGCTGGCCCTCGACCTGCTCGACCACGTCGTGCCGGTTGTCCAGCACCTGGCCACGTTCGCGGACGGCCTCGGTCCGTCGCTCCGGGCGTCGCTCACCGAGTACGAGGTGTTCGAGGACGACGAGACGCGGGACCCGGTCGTGTCGGTCGATCAGGCCGAACCGGAGTTCGCTCGTGCAGGTCGGCTGCTGCGCGAGGCTGCCGAGGCTCTCGCGGTGGCAAAGAAGGCGATCGGCGGCCAGTCGCACGACGGTCTGCGCGACGCCTGACCAGCAACAGCAGCGGGGCCCCGGGCTGACGTCCGGGGCCCCGCTGCGTACGTTGTGGATGGGTCAGGCTGAGCGCTGGTGCGGATCCGCCGGCGCGAACCCGGGCAGCTCGTCGTACCGACCGGCGGCCCATCGGAGCGCCTGAACGATCCCGAGGGCCTGGTACACGGTGTACCGGCTCGGCTTGTTGCCCTTCACGACAGCCTCGCCGAGCCGCGCCTCCCGCAGGACACGATCGACGCTGTCGGCGGCACCGTCGCTGAACGGACCCACCGGCTGGCCGTCCAGCCAGTACAGCGCGACCCAGATCCCGGAAACCCGCTCGGCCTCGTCATCCTCCGGCGCCAGAGCACCGAGCCGCTCGTACCGGTCGCGGCGCCAGGCGAGCACCCGTGCCTGCACGCGCTCGACGTCCGCCAGTGGCCGGCCGAGCGCAGCGGGTGAAATCTGCAGCGCCATAGCTTCGAGGGTAACGGCCTCCGGGGTGTTCGTCTGCCCTCAGAGCCTCAAACGCTCCGCAGTTCCGTATGTACGGAACTGCGGAGCATCGGGGCTCTCGGCGCTGGGCGGCTACCGTTCGAGGACGTCGTCCTCGTCGTCGGCGTCCGCCTGCTGACGTTCGCGTGTGGTGGCCGCGTCTCGCTCGGCCTGGAGTTCGCGCTCGCGCCATGCAGACTCTCGGGCCTCCTGGGCGCGTTCGGCCTCGCGATCGACTTCGGCCTGCCTGCGGGCTTGGTCCTGGCTGCGCCGGTCGCGCAGCTCGTCGGCAGCGGCCCGTGCCCCATCGACGGCCACCTCCGTCTCCGCCGGCGTCGGCACGCCGCGCGGCAGCTGGCGCTCCTCCGCCTCGTCGGCGGCTGCAGCCTTCGGCTCGTCGGCCTCGGCCACAGGCTCGGCGACAGTCACGCTCGCTTCTGGCTCGGAGCTGTCCCGGTCCGCCTCGCCCTGGGTGGTCTTGTCGTCCTGGTCGACGTCGTCCAGGCCTGGGTCGATCACCTCGGCGTCGACCACCTCGTCCTCGGCGGTCTGCAGGTCTTCCGTGGCCTGCTCGTCCTGGTCGACGTCGACCAGCTCCGCGTCGACCACGTCGTGGTCGGTCGACAGAGTGTCTTGCTCGACGGTAGAAGCGCGCTCCGCGGCGACCGCCTGGTCTTCGGTCTCTTCGTGCACCGCGTCATCGTCGGCGGTGGCTTCGGTCTGGCGGACGTCGACCAGCTCGGCGTCGACCACCTCGACCTCCGCGGTAGCGGAGTCGGCAGGATGCTGTACGACGTCGTCGGCGTCTGGGTCGAGGATCTCGACCTGGTCCTCCTGCATCTGCGCGTAGAACTCTCGCGCTTCGAGCTCGTCCTGCCGCGCCTGTTCGCGTGCGGTGGCCGCCTCGCCGGCGGCCGCGTCGGCGAACTGCTGCTCCAGCTGGCGCTGGCCGTCAACGATCTGCTTCTCCAGCTCGGTCTGGGCGTGGATGATCTGGGCGGTACGCCTGGTCATCTCGTCCGCCAGGCGCCGTTCCTCGTCGGTCAGGTGCGTCTCGGCCGCGCGGAGCTCGTCCTCCTCGTGCTGCTCGCGGGCGGCCTCCTCGGCGCGTACGGCGGCGTCGTGGGCGGTGAGCCATTCCTCAGTCGTGACGCGATCGTCTTCCCCGCCGATATCGCGGCCGCGAAGCGACAGCGCAGCCTGGGCGCGCTCGGCGGCCTCGCGGGTCGCGGCGGTCTCGATGTACCAGGCGGCGCGCTCCTCGGCGACCTCAGCCAGTCCGGCCTCGATCTCGCGCATGGTCTCGGCGAGCGCCTGGCGGCCCTCGGCCTCCTCGGTCAGCCGGGCGCGCTCGTCCGCGTCACGGGTGGCGTCGGCCTGGGCCCGCAGGATCGCGGCCTCCTGCTCGTAGCGGGCGCGGTTCTGGCCGGTGGCGCGCATCTCGGCGTTGACCGGCCGCGGTGCCCACTGCTGCTCCCGCTGCCAAGCCTTGATCCGAATCCGGAGCGTGCCCTCGCTCAGGTTGGCTTCCTCTGCGGTCGCTTCCGGCCTGCCGAGGGCGTTCCACGCGGCGTGCCATGCGGCGCGCTTCTCCGGGGTCGACGTACCCGGCGCGGGACCGAGCACGGCACCGTCCTCGTGGTCACTCGGGTGCGCTTCTTGGTACCCGGCAACGATCCCGGCCCGGTGCTCCCACTCGGCCCGGGCGACCAGGTCCTCAGGCACCGGCCCGAACGCATCGAGCGCCCACTCCTCCGGCTCCTCGGCGGCCTCGGTACCGAGCTGGCGGCGCCGATCGGCCGCGGCTTCGCCGAGCTCGTCCAGGTGCTGCTGCCAGTGCTCGGGGACGTCGAGGGGCTGGGAGTCGCCCAGCTGGTCCTCGGTCGGCCGCATGCTGCCGAGCTTGTTCGTGATCCGGTACTGCAGCACCTGAGCGATGCTCTGCGCGTTGTCCAGGCGCTGCTCGGTCACGGCCTCGCGCAGGACAAGCGTGGGGGAGTGGCCAGCCAGCTCGGCCGCCCGGAGCAGCCGCGCCAGTTGGTCCGTGGCCTGGTCACTGGCCAGCGCCAGGCGTTCGTCCTCGGACACGACGTCTTCGACGGCGAGCCGGTCCAGCCAGCGGTCGGTCCGGATCCGGTCGACAAACCGCATGGCCTCCTCGTACTGGGCGTGAACCGTGTACATGGAGCGCGCCCGCCGTACGTCCTCGGCCTGCTGAACGAGCGCGGCCCGCTCGAGCTCGGCGTCCTGGTCGATGACCTCGGCGATGACCGCGTTCGCGCTGCGCTGCTCACGGCCGTGGGTCGCGCCGGTCGGCTCGTCGGCGACCTCCGGCTGGGTGACTACCCATGCCGTGTTGGCCTCGCGGCCGCGCGAGAGCGCGACGTACAGCGCTTCGCCGCTCATCTGCTCACTGATGACGGCGTGCGAGGTGTCGACGGTGACGCCCTGGGCTGAGTGGGCGGTGGAGGCGTACCCGAGGGTCAGGTGCTGCTCGACGTACGACGCGGGCAGGGTCCGCAGTTCCGTAGTTCCGTCGATCCGTACGACCATGTCGCCGGATTCGTGGATCTCCTCCACGAGGTACCGGCGGCGGTTGATGACGCCGAGGGACCAGGCGTTCTTGCGGGCCTGGACCAGGTCGCCGACTCCGCAGACGTTGCCGTCCAGGCCGAGGATGGTCCCCTCGGCCTGGACTCGGCCGAGCTGCACGAGCTCGTCGCGGATGTGCGCGGAGATGCCGGCTGCTTCGGCGTTGGTCGGGACGACGACAATGCTCCGCTTCCCGGCGAGGCTGTCGCCGAGGTAAGCGCGGGCGGCCTGGTTCCCGGCGTTGTCCCGGGTCCCGGTGGTCATGATCCGGCCGCGGCGGTCGTACTCGTGGATCACGTCCGGGTCGCCGTCCCGCAGTCGCAGCGAGGCTTCCCGCTCCCACGCGTTGTTGAATCGGCGGACCTCGGCCAGGGTGTGGGTCTCGGCGACGCCGTCCGCGAGCATCTCCATCGCGCCGCCGGCACCGACCGCGGCGAGCTGGCGCGGGTCGCCGGTCAGGACGAGCCGGGCGCCTGCCCGGTCGACGTGTCGGCGGATCCGCTCGAGCTGGACTGTGTCGACCATGGACGCCTCGTCGACCACGACCAGGTCGTCTGCGGTGAGCTGGAACTGCCGGTCCGCGGGCCGGGCCTGTCCGTCCTTCGCGAGCCGGGCCTGCAGGATCAGCCACTGGCTGATGTTCCGGGCGTTCACGCCGTCCTCGGCGAGGACCTCGGTCGCGATCTGCGACGTCGCCAGACCGAACACCTTGCCGCCGGTGAGCTTGGACCAGCCTTCGGACAGGGCACCGACTGTGTGGCTCTTGCCGGTGCCGGCCGGGCCGACCAGGACCGACAGCGCGGCGCCGGATGTCATCAGTCCGCGCACGGCGGCGGCCTGGTCCGGGCCGAGGGTCTGCCCGGGGGTCGACTTGGTCAGCCACTGCTCGACCTGGTGGACGTCGGCGGCGCGGCGGCCGCGCTCGACGCTCGCCCGGCGGAGAGCCTGCTCGGCGACGATGTGGCCTTGGGTCGCGTACCGGATCCCGCCCGGAGCGGCGTACGCGCTGGCACCGCTGGCCAGCTGCAGCTCACGCGGAACAGTCCGGGTCGGCTGCGCGCCGGTCACCTGGACCACCTGCCCGGCGTCGGACAGGGCCCGGTCCGCGAGGGTCTCGGCGATCATGCCCACCCGCACGGTGGGCAGGTTGTCGGGCAGAGCGAGCAGAACCTGCCGGATCAGCTCGGACCGGGAGAACGCGGCGCGCGACTTCTGGCACGCGGCGACCGCTTCGGCGATCACGCCCGTGTCGGACCAGGTCGGCCGCTGCTGGCCCTGCCGCTGCCGGACCAGCTGCTCCTCGATGGTGGACAGGTTCACGGGCTGAACCATCCGCCCAGTGGGCCTGTCCGCCGGACCGCCCGGGCTGGTTCCGGCGGCCGTCTGCTCGGCGATCGCGGACAGGTCGGACAGGTCGGAGTCCTCACCCTCGGCGTCTGCCCACTCGTCCTCGGGGTCGGTGTAGAGGCTGCCGAGGCCGGCCGCCCGGGACAGCTCGTCGGCCTGGCGGCGCGACTCCTCGGCGTCGGCCCGAAGCCGCGCCGCACCGGACGGGTTGTCCGCGTCCTCCAGCCGCTCGGCGTTCATCTCGTCGTAGTCCGCCGACACCGACAGCTGCTCGATCCGCTGCTCGATCTCCTGGGCGGACATGCCCGCTACAGCCTGGCTGACCTGCGGATCTATGCCCTGTCCGCCGACCTGCCCGGCGCCGGGCTGAGCCGTACCGGCCGGGTTCTGCCCACCTGTCCAGCCCGCGGGCAGATCGGCCACCGGAGCCGGGTTCTGCCCATCTGCCCGCCCGGCGGGCAGAACGGACCCTCCGCCGACCTGTCCGCCCGCGACGTCTGCGGACAGGTCGCCGTCCTCGGCGGGGTTATGCCCACCTGTCCAGCCCGCGGGCAGGTCGGCCAGAGCTTCGGCGTGGTCGTTGGCGGACAGGTCCGGCGCCGAGGCGAGCCGCCCGGCTGCCCGGGCCTCAGTGTGGGTCGTCGCGAGATTGGCCGCGACCCTGGACAGCCCGCCGGCGAGCTCGCCCCGGAGGGCGTCGTCCCACCGGTCCAGCATCTGCCCGCGGTTCTCTCCGTCGTGCGTCTTGGCGCGCCGGGTGGCCATGGTGGACTGCCGCCGCATTCTGTCCAGCTCGAGCGCGGTCGGTTCACGGTCGAAGTGGGTCCGGAACTCCTCGACCAGGCCGGACAGCTTCCGGCCGATCTTGGCGGACCGTTCACTGAACAGGTCCATCTCCGTCTGCCCGATTCCCTCGATCTCGCGGCCAACGCCGTCCTTGCGCATGACCCACCGGGTGCCGAGCCGAGCGGTCAGGTACGCCTCCATCGTCCGGTCGCCGATCGTTCCGGCGCCCTGACGGTGGGCATAGATGCTCTTGGAGTCGAGCGTGCGGACCTGCCCGTCGTCGCACACCACCCTGTTCAGGATCGCGTTGTGGACATGCAGCTGGGGATCCAGGTCCCGCGAGGTGTGCTGAAAGAAGCTCGCCACGGTCCAGTCGTGGGCGTCGATCCACCGCCCGGAACCGTTCCCGTTCTTCCCGCGGTGCTGACCTGTCCGCGAGAAACCTGCCCGCTCGGACAGGTTGTCGAGCATGGCCTGGTTCCCGGCCCAGATCGCCTCCTCCACGACCAGCCGCCGGTGCCGCCACTCGGCCGCGCCGGACAGGTCGCCGGCCTTCTCGGCGTCCAGCTCCATCCGGGAGAACGCGGTGTGGGCGACCGTGACCGACTTCGGCGGGCTGAACGTCGCGTCCAGGAACGCCACGGGCTGGCGCGCCTCCCGCTCGGCGTCGAGGGCGAGCCGTTCGACCTGCTCGGGCAGCAACCCCTCCGTGCTGACGGCGTCCTGGTCGACGGCTCCCGGCTCGGCGAACGTCGGCGCGAGCCCGTTCTGCCCGGGATCGATCCGGACGGACTGGCTCCGGGCCGCCTCGATCTTGTCCGCCAGGATCTCCGCAGCGGACTTGTACCGGCCCGGAGCACGCCCCAGACGGGCCGCCTCGGACCTCGTCTCGACGTCCTCGAACTTGGGGTCCCGAGGGTCGCGGAACTCGCTGTATAGGGCGTGCATGACCTCGTGGTCGATCTCGCCGACGAGCCCGAACGCCTCCGCACCCTTCCCGTACCAGCGGCCCGGAGGTTCACCCGCTGTAGTCGCATCCAGGTAGTAGGACTCCCGGCCGGCACCGACCTGACCAGTCAGGTACTCGGCCGAGTGACCGCTGGAAAGTGACGTGACCAAGGTGAGCTCCTCCGCTCTCGTTCCGGCGCCGCAGGCGCCGGAACAATCCTATTCGATAGAGATGCCTAGGTGTGATTGATTGTTCTTGGTGGTGAGCTTCTAGGCAATGGGTGGTGACGAGGATTCGTGGTTATTAGCTGATAACTGAAGGTTGAAGGAGTTCTTGTACTTGTGGTTCGTACTTGGAAGGAGAGGCTTCTAGGTGGAGAGCTTGTAGGCGGTTTCAGGGTTTGATCACTCTAGGTAGTTGTGGTGCGGGTTCGATCGAGCGGAGCGAGGGCAAGAAAGAGGGGCAGCGCGCCGAGCGCGCCACCCCTCTAAGCGTCCGGCCGAGGACCAGCGCGGCTACCCGGCGGCGCCCACGAAGCGGGCGGCCTGGCGCTCCCGGTTCACGCGCTCCTCGACGGCCTCCCGCACCCGCTCAGCGGGTCGGGTCCCGAGCCCGGTCGTCTGCTCGACGCGGTAGCGGGAGAGCTTGCCCTTCGTGCGCAGCTCGTCGGCGAGCTGGTCGCCGAACTGCTCCAGCACCGGCTCAAGATCGGTCGACCGGGCGCCGCGCCGCGTCTTCTCGGTGTGCTGTTCGGTCGGTACGTCGAGCGTCTGAGCGGTGGTCGTGGCTACAGCCCGGCCGGTCGTACGACGGCGCGCCAGCCGACGCCCGACCCGGCGCCGCCGAGGACCTCCCCGCGGCCGCAGCGGCCCGCCCACCACCATCTCCAGCTGGCCGCCGGCCGCGGAGCTCTCCCGCTCGGCCACGGTCTCCGCCACCTGTTCGGCCGTGGTCTCGCGCGGGTCGGCCGACCCCCAGACGTTGAGGTCTGCGACCGAGTCCGGGCCGGTACCGGCGACGCTGCGGTACAGCACATCCAGGCCCCGCCGTACCTCCTCGATCATGGCCTCGTCTGTCGCGAACCCCATCCGAACAGACGCGGTCTGCAGCTGCCGGTGGTACCGCCGTACCGCCTTCCGCCGGGCCCGGGTGCCCTCGTTCAGCTGGTGCACCCGGTGAGCGAGAGCGGCGAGCTTGGCGGCCATGCGCGCCCGGGCGGCCTGCTCGTCGTCCTGGTCGACGTCGTCCAACAGCCCGAACCGTGCCAGCGTCCGGCGCCGGATCCGGGCCAGCGGACCGTCATGGTTCGTCAGGTCGCGACGCTCACCACGGATCAGGAGCTCGAACAGGATCGCGGCGACCATCGGCGCGGCGAACCGGACGGCGGCCGCCCGGCCGGTGGTATCGCTCGCCGACATGAGTCCCGACGTCGCGGCGAACACCCACACCAGCCAGCCCTCGGTGCCCATCCGCCCGTACGACAGGCGGTTGATGCGGGCGTTCCACGCACAGGCGACCGCGGCCGAGTCGAACAGCAGGAACATCGGCAGGATGAGGTACCAGTGGCTCAGCGACGGCAGGTCTCCGAAGAAGTGCCACATACCCCAGCCGCTCGCGAACATCGCGACGCCGGCGGCGAAGACAACCAGGCCGCGCCCGATCTTGCGCCGGGTCTGCAGCGTGGCGGGGTCGACCAGCTCACGAGTGGTGCTCACCGTCTGGGTCCTCTCGTCGGTACGACGTACCGGGGCGTCCCCGGGCTTGTGCTCGCTCGGCGAGCTACTACGGTCTTCCATGGGTCGGGTCCTCCTAAGACAGGTCACCGATCAAGGTCCCCACGGGCGTTCCAGCGCCCGTAGGGGGCCGACTATCTCAGCCTCCGGGTACTACGTCGCCGACGATGCGCGACCACTCGGCCGCGCACACCGACCCGAAATCGAGCTGACCCGCCACGTGCCACAGCGGATACTCCATGTCGCGGTCAGTCACCGGAGACTCCTCAAACAATCGCTCTAACGCGATGGAGCCTACAGGCTTGTAGAAAGATCTACAAGCATCTACAGTGGTTGTGACGTCACCAACCGGTGACGGAACCGTCACTGAGGAGAGGCTCCCGCGATGACCGACGAAACACCAGGGGAGCTGCAGGAACCTGCAAAAAGACGCGCGTTGAACTGCTGGGTGTCCGGCGAGGTGAAGGATCGGCTTGACAGGTACGTCGCCAAGTCGGGCCGGAAGCTGTGGCACGTGGCCGATGAGGCGTTGGACGAGTACCTGACCGCGCGAGGCGAGTAGCAGCCCCGAAGTAGGCGGGGCGACGGCGCGATAGCGCGCACCGCCGCCCACTGATCAACCCGGAGGGACCCGGAGTGACCAAGTCAAAGCGTAGTTTCCCGCAGCGCACTTTTGTGCTCGGCCTGCTCGTCGGCGCGGTGGGCTATCCCTACTACGCGGCCGTCGACCGCGGGCCCGGCCTGGCCGTGATGATCATCGGCCCGGTGATCAGCGCGGCCGCGATCGTGTACTGGCTCCGCGGCCGCGGAAGCACCAACGCGACCCTGAGCCGGTGGGACCGCCGGCGGCAGCGCCACGGCGGCACGGCGAGCTGGCGGGACCATCTCCAGGTCTCGTCCGCGTGGGCGATGCGCAGGAAGGCCGCCGTACTGAAGCCGTCGCTGGCCCGGAAGGGCTGGATTCGTCAGTGGTGGGTGCTGCTCCGCACGCCCGTCACCGAGTACGCCGCCAAGGTCGCGAGCGCCGGTATCCGGGCTATCTGGTCGCCGAATGAGGACGTAACCGGCATGTTCGGCGGTCCCCGGACCGGTAAGTCCGGCGCCCTCGCCTGCCGGATCGCCGACGCCCCGGGCGCGGTCTTGGCGACGTCGACCCGGGTCGACCTGGTCGAGCTGACGGCGCCGCTTCGCCGGGTCGGCGTGACGAAGCGGTCCTTCATCTTCTGGCGGCGGGTCGTACGGCGACCGAGCGAAATCCACATCTTCAACCCCGGAGGCCTCGGCGGCTGGTCCTCGACCCTCAAGTGGTCCCCGCTCGTTGGCTGCCGCAACCCCGAAACCGCGCAGCTGCGTGCCGCCGACCTGATCCCCTCGGCCGCGTCAAGCGAGGCCGAGCACTGGGCCGAGCTGGCCCGCGGAATCCTGGCGGTGCTGCTGCACGCCGCCGCGCTGCAGGACCTGCCCATGCGGGCGGTGCTGTCCTGGATCACGGACCCCAGCGAGGAAAAGCAGGCCGAGGTGGACGTGGCCCTGGGCAACAGCCCGGAAGCGCGGACGATGCGCCTCGCCGCGAAGCAGTTCTTCACCACCAACTCGCGGACGCAGACGAGCATCACGACCTCGGTCATGCCCGCGCTGCGGTGGCTGAACAACTCGCGCGCTGCGAGCATCGGCGACCCCGGCCCGGAGGAGCTGGTGGACGTGGAACGGCTGATCCGCGAGGGCGCCACCGTGTACATGCTCGAAGGCGACACCGGTACGTCGGCTCCGCTGATCGCGGCACTCGTGGCCGAGTTCGCCCGGCAGGCCCGGGCCATCGCGTCCACGATGCCGCAGAACCGGCTCGACCCGTCGTTGACCCTGGCCCTGGATGAGGCCGCCCTCATCTGCCCCGTTCCGCTCCACAAGTGGACGGCCGACATGGGCGGCCGCGGGATCACGATCCACTACAGCCTTCAGTCGCGGGCGCAGCTGCGGGACCGGTGGGGCGACGAAGCGGCCGGAACGATCCTGAACAACACCGCGACCCTGCTCGTGTACGGCGGCACCCGCGACACGGAGGACCTGCACGCCTGGTCGGTGCTGTCCGGCGAGCGCGACGTCACCGTGGAGACACACGACGCGGACGGCAAACTGACCAGCACGACGACCCGCCGCGAGCCGATCCTGGCTGAGGGCACGATCGCCAACCTTCCCTCCGGTACCTGCATGGTCGCCAAGCGAGGTATGCCGATCAGCCTCGGCCGGACACAAATGGCCTGGAAGCGCCGCGATATCAACCACGCCCGGAAGGCGAACCCGTTCCAGGTGATCACGGAGACCAACTACCGGGACAAGGGCATCGGCGAGGACCTCCGGGTCGGCGCCGCGATCCCGATGCCAGCCACCTCGGCACCTGCCCCGGACCCGGCTGAAGCGCCGGAACCGGAAGCGCCCACCGCGCAGGAGATCCCGGCCGCACCGACGACGGCTGAGCCGCACCCTGCACCCGCGCCCCGTCCCGGCCGCAGGACGAAGGGCCGGAAGCAGGACGCACCGCGGACGGCGGCCGCCAAGCCGAGCTGGTCGCCGAGCCCGAGCTGGGCGACGCCTGAGCAGCCCAACCCCGAGACGGCAGCACCGACCCCGAAGGAGCCCACCACGCCACCCACCACGCCGCCCTCGGCCGATTCGGCCGAGCAGTGGTTCATTCCCAAGCCGGAGTCAGAACGATGACGGAACCGAAGTCGGCACCCAAGCCCGCCGACGCCGCCGCGGTTCGGGTCATCGCTCAGGACCTCGAGAAGATGCGCGGCGAGCTGGGGACCGTAACCGAGCTCACCGAGGAGGTCCGGCGGACCGCCGCCGAGGCCAAGGACAGCAGCGACTCAGCGCAGCGCACCCTCCTGGAGCTCACGCGGACGGTGAAGCGGCTCGGGGATCACGTCCGGGACATGGAGGACGCCGTCCTCCGCTCCGGCGACGACGAACCACCGGAACCGCGGTTCCACTGGCTCACCGTCACCGACCAGAAGGAAGCGGACCAGGAGCTCCGCGACCTGGCGGGCTGGGTCGCCGGCGTGTACCTGCGGTACTCAGGCACGAAGCTGACGCCCTGCTGGATGCTGCACGAGACCGTCGTGGCGGACCTGCACGTGCTCTACAGCGGCTTCCTCGACGCCACGGACGGCAAGACCGGTACGGCGTTCAAGCTCATGGACTGGCACGACCGCTACCGGCCGAGTGCCGTACAGCGGATCGACGCCGAGCTGGCGGAGTGCCGGACACCGGCGCAGGCGTACGAGCACCACGTCGACGGCGGCCGCCGGGTCAACAACCCGCCCCACGTCCCCGGCGTCGAGATGGGCGGCGAAGTGTCGCGCTGGTGGCCGACCACGCACGCGACCGAGCCAGCGCCCCAGCCGACCCCCGACGTGGTGCAGGCGGCACGCAAGGAGGAAGCCGACGAGATCCGCCACCGCCACCAGCGATAGACCTTCTCCAGCACCCGCTGGAGACAGCGGTGGCCGGACCCCGACTTGAGACCCGGGCCCGGCCACCAGTTCCCACCACTCACGGCAGGAGATACACATCATGTCACTGACCACCACGTCGCCCCGCTCCAACGCCCGGCACGAAGCGGACTACGCCTACGGCTACAACCGGACGCAGCAGATGACCACCGACCTGGAGCCCGCGGCGCTCGCGCAGTACCGCGAGGTCTGGCGTCTCCGGCTCGTCCAGCTCGAGCTGGGTACACAGGCGTACGCCGTCGCCCTGGGCGCCTGGACGGCGCTCCACCATCGCCTCGGCAACGTTCCGGCGAGCCCGCGACTGCGGGACCGGATCCGCCGGGCGCCAGCACCCGGGCGCGCCCGGAGCTGCACCTTCCAGGCCGCCGGCGGCTACCGGTGAACGCCGCTGCCGAGCAGCTGCTCCGGCTGTTCTACCTGGTCCGGGTCGACACCGTCGACTACGGCGACTTTCAAGAGATGATCGTTGCCGCCGACGACGAGAACCACGCCCGGAAGGTGGCCGCCGATCGGGTCGGGCACCAGCTGGCCTCGTCCTGGCTCGATGACCGCCGGTCGGACTCGACCATGATCGGCACGGCGAACCCGGGCGAGGAACCCCGGGTGATCACGTACAACATCTGGAACGACTGACACCAACAGCAAGAGGGCCCCGGGCGACCACCCGGGGTCCTCTGCTGTATCTCCGTAACTACGGAACTACGGAGTCTGGTCCAGATCGACCCGGAGAGCTGTGGATAACCGAAACGGCAAACCTCCCGGCTGGGGCACGATGTAGCCCAGTGCTCGGGGCGAGGTCACCCCCGCGGGCCCGTCAAGTGCCGCCAACAAGTCGGCTCCGGGGACACCAGGGACGCAGGCCACCCCGAGCGCGTCACGACGGCTCGTTGATCGGCCGCAGGTCGTTGCCCAGCACCAGGCTCACCCGGCCGGTCTTGTCGCGGAATCGGCCGTACCAGCTTCCGGTGCCGGTATCGCGCACCCAGGCGTCAATCTCGCCCTCGGCCCACTCCGCCCGCCGGACCCGCTGCGATACCTCGAGGCGGCGGACGGCGTCCGCCGGCCTCGGGCCGTGCGCGTCGTACTGCAGCTCCAGCTCAGCTGCGGTCCCGGTCGCCTCCAGCTCGTCAGCGATCCCGCGGGCACGCCAGCCGTTCACCGCGGCGTCCCACACGCCGAACTGCCCCTCGGCCGTGTCGTCAGGCCGTACTGTGAACCGTCCGAACATATGACCACTGTACCCGAACATGTGTTCGATAAGAACGGTGATTCGACGCGGGGTCCGTCTGCGTGCGGCAGCCCTTCGGGCCTGCCCACGACCTGCCGCTGAGCGCGCCGGAAGAGGCTCGGAGTCCAGCTGTCGACCCGCGATCCGTCAGAGGGTCGGTTCGCGGTTTGAACCGCTGCCCGCCGCCGGGCGGCCGACCGCCAGGGAGAGACGACCGACAGGCCGCGGAGCGCCAGCTGGACGCTGAGTCCCGGGGTGCTAGGCAGGACCCCAGCCGCACCGTCAGCGCCCGCGCGCGGCCCTACGTCGTTGCCGTGCTCTGAGCTCGGCGTCCGCGAGCTCGTCGCTGTGGTCGGCGTACACCAGCGTCGTCTGCAGCCGGCGGTGGCCGAGTCGCTTCTGGATCGTGCGCAGGCTTACGCCGTCCTTGTTGAGCTCGGTGGCGTGGGTGTGCCGGAGCTGGTGGAGCTCGAGCTCCGGCTCGCCGGCCAGCGCCCGGTACCCCGCCCAGATCTCCTGCGCGGTCGAGTAGGTCAGCGGGCGGCCGGTCCAGTTCCGGGCGGCGCGGAACAGCGGGCCGTGGGTCCAGCCGGTCTCGCGCAGGAACCTGCGTAGCAGGTTGACCAGCTTCTGGTCGTCCAGGAGCAGAATCCGGACCCGCTCGCCCTTGCCGTGGACCAGGACGTGCTCGTTCCCGGGGGTGAGGTCCAGGTCCTCGATGTGCACGCCGAGGGCCTCGCTCACCCGGCACCCCAGGGCCTTCAGGAACTCGAACAGGAGCCGGTCGCGGAGTTTCGCCTTCGGGATGACCGCGATGACGCGATCGATCCGCTTCGGGTCGACCGGCCTCGGCAGGCCTTCCGGTACGGCGACCCGGTCGAACCGATCCATCGGGTTCGCGTCGATCAGTTCGTGCCGCACCGCCCAGCGCAGGAAGGACGCGACAGCGGCCTGTTTCCGGGCTCGGCTCGACTGCTTGAGGTCGGCGATCGACGCCGACCAGGACCGGAGGACGGCGGCGTCGACGCCGGTCACGTCCTGGTCGGTGTGGGCGGCCAGCTGGACCAGGTCGCTGCGGTACGCGCGGATGGTGTGGGCCGCCTTCCCGGCGAACTCCTGATCGGCGAGGAAGTCGCGCACCTGGCCGGCCAGCGGGTGCTCGGCGTCGAGGGCGAGCACGGCCGCGGTCATCGCGGCCGCCCGCTGGTCGACGGGTTCGACGTCCTGCAGCTGGTCGACGTCGACGGCATGAGCGGATCCATGCCGATCACGGTAGGACTCCGAACCGACGTTCCGGCGCCGTACGGCGGCTGCCGTCCGGTGATAACGGGCAGTTCGCATTCTGGATCTGCCCGGGCGTGTTGTGGCCCGCTGGGCGGCGTCTCCGGGCCGCCGGGGGCCGCCGTCCGGTGATACAGGCCGTTATCGCAGGGGAACTATCGGGTCAGCCGCAGAGGGATCCGACGTTCAGAAGGTCGGCGCTGCGCTGCGCCAACTCGCGAGACATGATCGGCGGTCGCACGTAGAGCTGCTGGTGGGTATCCCAGGTGCCCCAATCGAAGTAGCCAGTACCGCCCTGCCGGATCAGATAGCGCCCACGGTCAGCCACTGCGGCCTCCTGTTCATACGGTCGACTCCCGGTACTCCAACAACCGTTCTTACCAGTCGCTGCGGGCCGGGGGTCACAGGGCCCGACCCGAGCAGCTGGTGCGCGACATGGCGTTGTAACGGCGGCCGCCACGATGCCGATACTTCCCCGAGGGAGAGGGGGATCGAGCATGCGACGTTGTCGGTACGTGCCGCCGCGGTCGGATCTGTCCGACGTCGACGTGGTCCAGCGGCTACGCGGACTGCTGTCGATTGTGCGGCGTCAGCCGGGGATCGGTCCGGCCGCGGTACGCCGGGACGCCGAGCTCCTGGACCAACTGGTCCTACCGGACTCTGCAACGACAACGGCCGCCTGCGAGAGGCGGCCTGTCGAGCACGCGGGGCGGAGCCCCTTGTCCTCCTGCTGGGGGAGGAGTCCGGCCGGCGTGCGCGGCCAAGAATCACCATAGCCGATCGGCAGACAGAACGAAGGGCCACGACCCGCCGGGGGATCGTGGCCCTTCGCCGTTAAGTGCGCGTGTCAGGTGCGGCGCCTCGCCAGCTCCTCCTCGAGGTCGCGAAGCGCCCGGGCGATTCCGGCGGAGGTGTCGGCGCCCGGGCCGTCGTGGAACCCGTGGATCGCGGCCTGGAGGGACTGGGCGGTGATGTAGCCGGCTAGTGCCACCCGGGCCTCAACGGGCCACGGGGTCGCGTGCAGTGCCTTCGTGATCCGGGTGTGGTCGACTGAGTCGTCCCACACCGGCAGGTCGGCCTGCGGGCCGCTGGCGCCGTGGTCGCGGTAGGTCTTCGTTTCACTCATCGGTCATCTGCTCCTGCCAGTCGTCCGGTAGAGGCTGCGGCTTCCACTCGTCGTGGTAGCGGTGGAAGTCCGGGTCGAGCTTGCGCACATAGTGAACGTGCGCGGCGTACACGAGCTCGCGGAATTCTTCGAGTGCTGCGCTGGTCGCCTTACCGGGTGTATCGGACGTGGAGATCCGTGACCACAACATCAGGTCACTCAGTTGCCCGCGGATCCGCTCCAGCTGGAGACGTACGTCCGGCTGCGGGAACGTCAGCAGTACGTCGAAGCAGACTGAGCAGCGCTCGTGCGCGAGCATTGGGTTGTCGGCGCGGTGCATGACGACCTGGGCGCCTGTGCGCTCGGTGCCGCACTTCCAGCAGAAGCGCCGGTCCGGATCAATCGCGGGGCTCATCGGCGGGATCCTTCCTGGGCTTGAGTGTCATGGCTGGGTTCCTCTCCCGTGATGTGATGACGAGAGGCGGGGGCCGTTACGGGCGGTCCCCGCCTCCCTCGGTGGCAACCATGCCGGGTTGCACCGACAGCTGTCCGCCGGCCGAGGTCCGCTCGAGGAGGGCGGCCCGGGCCAGGAGTACGTCGCGGTGGCACGGCAGGCCGTCGACCGGGCACGTACACGCCAGGTCGCGGCCGACGAGCTCGTGCATGTTGGCGTTGATCCAGTCCCGATCCACCGTCCGGGTCTTGGTGACCGGCAGGTGGCGCGGGCCGTGACCGTCGAGCCAGTCGGCGTACCGCCGGACGGCGAGCGCGCGGGCCTCCGGCTCGTCGGCGGCCTCGCCGCTCAGGAGGATCTGTTCGACGGTGAACGGGTTCCCGCGCCTGCTGCTGCGGTCAACCACGATCGTCCCTACCGGCAGGCGGGAGCCTCGTCGGCGCTGCTTCTGCAGCCCTTCGGGTCGGATCATCGCTTGCCCCTGGGCCGCTTCGTGGCTCCCGTCTCGCCTTCCGCGTCGAAGAGGTTTCCTGGGGCTGGCGACTCGGTGAGCTGGGCGCGCAGCGCGGCGACGTCGGCGGCGTGCCGCTGGGCCTGGTCGTCCAGGCGCTGCTGGGCGGCTTCGGCAGCAGCCTCGGCGCGGGCGCTCACGGCCGCGAGCTCGGCCCGTACTCCGCTGGTCTCGGTCCGGGCGGCGTCGCGCTCCGACGTCGCGGTGGCCAGCTGGGCCTGCAGCTCGGCGACCTGGCCCGTGAGCTGTTCCACCCGTCCCTCGGCGCGGCTGGCGGCCTTCTCCGCCGTACCGGCCCGGTCGGTCTGCTGCTGCAGCGCGGGCCGCAGTTGCTCGACCTGCCCGGCGAGGCCGTCGCGTTCGGCCGTCACTGTGGCCAGCTGACGCGCGAGCTGGTCACGCTCGGCGGCGGTCTCGCGCTGCAGCTGCTCGGTAGCCGCCAGGGCGGACTCGGCGCGCTCCAGCTCCCGGCGTACCTCGGCCAGTTCGCCGGCCGCCAGGTCGCGCGCGGCCTCGGCAGCCTGCCGGGCCTCGGCCGCAGCGTCGCGCTCGGCGTTGGCCTGCTCGGTCGCGGCCTGCGCCTCCTGCTGGACCTGCGCGGCGGCGGTCCGGGCCTCCTCGGCCTGGGTCTCGGCTTCCTCCGCCCGGGCCAACGCGTCCTCGGTGATCTCCTCGGCGTCGGCCTGGCCCGCGGTCGCGGTCTCGGCGGCGGCCTCGGCGGCGCGCTGTGCTGCTACAGCCGCGTCCCGTTCGGCCTCGGCTTCATCGATCGCCGCCCGGGCGATTCGCTCGGCGCTCGTGACCTCGCTTATCGCCTTGTCCGGATCGGCGACGGCGGAGACAGCTTCCACGACCCGGGCCGTCAGCGCGGCCATGCGCGCCTCGTGGACCCCGGAGACGTCCTGGAGCTGCTGCAGCAGGGACGCCAGCGTCACACGGGCCGTCGTGACCGGCCGGGCGGCCGCGCTCGTCTCCGGCGTACCGTCCGGCTGCGCGGGCTCGTCGCCGCGCTCTTGCCGGAAGGCGGCAACCCGGGTGTGCTTCACCCCGCCGACGACCAGCTGGCAGTACTTCGGCGGGCGCCCGCGCCCGTTGTACGGGATCCGGTTCGTGCATCCCGGGAACTCGCAGAGGACGAACCGCTCCCCCGTCTCGTCGGCGATGACGCCGGCGGCCGCCTCGTCGGTGCTGTTGGCCATGTCAGTCCACTCCCAGCGCCTGGCGGATCCCGGCCAGCAGGTCCCGGTTGTTCGCGTCTTGCTCGGGGCTCGACAGCGTCGGGTCCGGCGGACCGCACATCTCCACCAGCGCGGCGGCCGTGTCGGGCGCCTCGAGCGCGGCGTGCATCCGCACGAGCTCGACTGCGGTCGGCGGCGGGAACGAGGACCCGCCGGGGTTCGCGTTCCAGACGTCGAGGGCGGCGTACGCCCGTGCGATCTGGTCAAGGGTCAGGTTCGTCTCGGCGAGGAACTGCTCCAACTGCTCTCGGTTCGGCATGACCTCAGTCTACCACTTCCGTATCGCTTCGTTTCATTACGTTATCGTTTCGTTTCTTTGATACGTAACGAAACGATGTGTAACTAAAAGAGATCGGCCGGGATCTTTCTAAGCGCGGTCCGCCGGACCGGGACCATTCAGCAGCCTGAGAGAGCGCAGAAGAGTACAGTTGTGCGCATGAGTGACGTGCTGCCCATCACTGAGGCCCGGATCCACTTCGGACGGCTGGTCCGCCAGGCGAGTACTCGCCGCGAGCGGACGACGATCACCGACCACGGCCAGGCGGCCGCGGTGATCATCTCCGCGCAGGAGCTGGAGGAGCTGGAGGACGCGTTGGCGTTCGCCCAGTACGACCTGGAGAAGCAGGCCGGGACGCTGCGCACGGTCCCCCACCGTGAGGCCCGTGAGCGGCTGGGCTTGGCTGAGGCGTGACGTACGAAGTCATCTGGAGCGAGCGCGCTCTGGACCAGGCCGCCGGGTTCTTGAAGGACGACGCGGAAGGCCTCGCGCAGCTGTTCGCGTCCGTCGACCTGCTCGCCGACGATCCACGTCCGGCCGGGACGGCCGAGTACGGTACGCCGGACCGCCGGCGGCTGAGGTCCGGCCGGTACCGGGTGCTCTACGACGTCAACGACAGCACAGTGACCGTGGTCGTGATCCACGCCGGACGCTCGATGGAGGGATAGA
>NZ_JBHXSQ010000008.1:48721-90008 GCF_042715335.1 Kribbella sp. NPDC058693 | reverse complement strand
TTCGTGGGCGCGGTTTTGTTTCTCCGCCCCCCTATGGGGGGCGAGTCGTCGTCGGGATCAGTCGGCGGCGTGCTGTTGTTGATCGCGTCTTCCAGCTGTTGGTCGTCCAGGCCTGGTGCGTCGAAGGGGTTGCGGCGTTTGCGGTGTGGGAGGGCTAGTTTGGCTGCGGCGCGGACGTCCTCGACCTCGACGACCGTGCGCCCGGACCAGGCCGCGTGGGCGACCGCCGTACGCGCAGTGACCAGATCGGCGCGCATCCCGTCCACGTCGAACGACGCGCAGATCTCCGCGATCTGCCTCAGCGCGGCGTCCGTCAGGATCACCTCGGTGATCAGGTCGCGCGCCTTCACGATCCGCTCGGCGAGCTCGCGCTGGCGACCGTCGTACCGCGCGATGAAACCAGCAGGATCCGCCTCATACCCCAGCCGCGCCCGCATCACCTCGACCCGCACCGCAGGATCCCTGCTGGCAACGACATCCACAGTGAGACCGAACCGGTCCAGCAACTGCGGCCGCAGCTCGCCCTCCTCCGGGTTCATCGTCCCGACCAGCACGAAGCGCGCCGGATGTGTCACCGACACCCCGTCCCGCTCGACCGTCGCACGCCCCATCGCGGCAGCGTCGAGCAGTACGTCGACCAGGTGGTCGTGCAGCAGGTTGACCTCATCGACGTACAGCAACCCCCGATGCGCCGCCGCCAGCAGACCAGGCTCGTACGCCGTGACGCCCTCCGCGAGCGCCTTCTCCAGGTGCAGCGACCCGAGCACCCGGTCCTCGGTCGCCCCCACCGGCAACTCCACCAACCGCGCCGACCGCACAGTCCGCTCACCGGCATGCGGCCCATCAGGACAGTCCGCATCCGGCCGATCGGGATCACACGAGAAACGACACCCGGGTACGACGTCCACCGGCGGCAGGAGCTCGGTCAGCGCCCGGACCGCGGTCGACTTCGCCGTACCCTTCTCGCCGCGGATCAGTACGCCGCCGATCGCCGGCGAGATCGCGGCCAGGATCAGCGCGAGCTGGAGGTCCTCCATGCCGACCACTGCGGTGAACGGGAATCCGGTGGAAGCTGAAGCAGGCCGCATCGGCGGTGGGTCCCTTCGTCGAGCGGGTATCCACGCCCGCCACGCCTGGTACACCGGCCCACAACGCGACCCGGCGGACGACCGCAGATGTCCTGGCTCCCGGAAGTTACCTCCCGGTCACAGTGGCGGGACCGCCCCGGACTCCCAGCAAGCTGGTCACCGGTGTTCCTCCACAACCGTCGGCCCGATCATGGCACACCAGGCCGCCCCCGCCAGCGACCAGGCTCACACGCCGCCGATCACCTCGCCCGGTCAGCTTGAACTGAGGCGTTTCGCGAGGGCTGTGGCGGCTGCGTCGTCCTTTACTTCGCGGATGCCGACGATCGGGGTGACGGTGACGAAGCCGGCGGCGAGGAGGGCCTCGTCGGAGTCGGGGACCGGGTTGGCGTGCGGGGGTTCCAGTTCGATCATCGGCTCGCCGGTGGGGGCGGTGGTGCCGACGATGCGGGAGCGCTTGATCGGGGCTAGTGAGGCGTGGCGTACGCCGGACAGCTGCGCCAGCGGGCGGTCGGGGACGTTGATCGTGAGGACCGTCCCGGCAGGCTCCTCGGCGATCCAGCTGAGGGCCTCGGCGGCGATCGTTGCCGCGGTCGGCCAGTGGGCCGGGTTCTCCGAGTCGATGCTCACGGCAACGGCCGACGTACCCTGGCCGGCCGCGGTCAGCGCCGCGGCCACCGTGCCGGAGTGGAAGATCGGTACGCCGATGTTGTGCCCGCGGTTGATCCCCGACAGCACCAGGTCCGGCGCCCGCCCGAACGCCCCGACGTTCGCCAGCGTCACTGCGAGTGCCGGCGTCCCCTCGATCCCGGTGAACGTGACGCCGTTCTCCACGTCCGACTCGGTCCGGATCGGCCGGCCGATCATCCCGGCCCGCGCGGAGCCGACACCGCTCTCGTCTAGTAACGGCGCGACCACGAGTACGTCGTACCCGAGCTCGGCGATCGCCGGCGCAAGCGCCCGGATCCCTGGTGCGAGATAGCCGTCGTCGTTGGTGATCAGGACTCGTAGCTGCTCAGCGGGCATGCCTCCACCCAATCAGCCGCGATCCTCGATGTCACCCTCCGTCTCAAGGACTGCGTTCCGCAGCGTCTCCAGCGCCTCGGCCGACGGCTCCGCCCACAACCCGCGCTGCGCCGCCTCCAGCAGGCGTTCCGCGATGCCGTGCCGCGCCCACGGATTGGACTTGCGGAAGAACTCCGCCATCTCCGGATCCGCGACGTATTCAGTTGTTAGCGTCTCGTACATCCAGTCGTCGACCACACCCGCGGTCGCGTCGTACCCGAAGAGGTAGTCGACCGTTGCCGCCATCTCGAAGGCGCCCTTGTACCCGTGCCGCCGCATCGCGGACATCCACCGCGGGTTCACCACCCGGGCGCGGAAGACCCGCTTCGCCTCTTCCTCCAGCGTCCGCGTCTTCACCTGTGCGGGTACGGCGGAGTCGCCGACGTACGCCTTCGGGTTCGAACCGGTTAGATGGCGGACCATCGCGATCATGCCGCCGTGGTACTGGAAGTAGTCGTCGGAGTCCATGATGTCGTGCTCACGCGTGTCCGCGTTCTTCGCCGCGACCTGGATCCGGGCATACGCGCGCTCCATCGAGCCGCGGGCCTCCGCGCCGTCGAGGTCCTTGCCGTACGCGTACCCGCCCCAGACGGCGTACACCTCGGCCAGCTCGGCGTCGGTGCGCCAGTTGCGCGCGTCGACGAGCGGCAGCAGACCGGCGCCGTACGAGCCGGGCTTGGAGCCGAAGACCCGGGCCGTCGACTGACGCATATCGTTGCCCGCAGCAACATCTGCGTCGACGTGGGCCTTGAGGAAGTTGTCCTCGGCGGACTCGTCCAGGGCGGCAACGGTACGCACGGCTTCGTCCAGGAGCGCGACCACGTGCGGGAACGCGTCCCGGAAGAACCCGGAGATCCGGATCGTCACATCGATCCGCGGCCGGCCGAGCTCCTCGAGCCCGACCACCTCGAAGCTCGTCACCCGTCGCGACGCCTCGTCCCAGACCGGCCGGCAGCCGAGCAGCCAGAGCACCTCGGCGAGGTCGTCGCCCTGGGTGCGCATGGCCGACGTACCCCAGATCGTCAGCCCGACCGATCGCGGGTACTCCCCCGTCTCGGACTGATGCCGGGCGAGGAGCGAGTCCGCCAGCGCGACGCCGACGTCCCAGGCGTTCCGGCTCGGAATCGCCTTCGGGTCGACGGCGTAGAAGTTGCGGCCGGTCGGCAGCACGTTCACGAGCCCGCGCGTCGGCGAGCCAGACGGCCCGGCCTCGACAAACCGCCCGTCCAGCGCTCGCACCACGTTGACCAACTCGTCCCCGGTCCGAGCCAGCCGCGGAACCACCTCGGTTGCGGCAAACGTCAGCGATGCAGCGACTGCGTCCGAGGAACGACCGAGCACCTCGGTCACGACGACCGGCACCTTGGCGGCGTCCCAGCTGAGCGTCTCCATGCTGACGACAAGCTTGCGCGCGGCGGCTTCCAGGATGTCGACGCCGTCCGCGCCGGTGACCGCGGGCAGGTCGGCGAGGGTCGCGAGCTCGGCAAGGTTCGCGGCCTGACCAGGGTTCGCAAGCAGCGCGGCCTCGTCGACCCCGAAGGTCTCGCCGAGTGCGGTGCGGAGGCCGGGAATCGAGTACGAACCACCCCATAGCTGCCGGGCCCGCAGTACCGCGAGCACCAGGTTCACCCGGGCTTCACCAGCCGGCGCACCACCCAGGATGTGCAACCCGTCGCGGATCTGCACGTCCTTGATCTCGCACAGGTATCCGTCCAGGTGCAGGACGAACTCGTCGAACTCCTCGTCCTCCGGCTTCTCCGACGTGTGCAGATCATGGTGCAGCTGCGCCGCCTGGATCAGCGTCCAGATCTGCGCCCGCAACGTCGGCACCTTCTCCGGGTCCAGCGCAGACACCGTCGCGTACTCGTCGAGCAGGTACTCCAGCTTCGCCATGTCGCCGTACGTCTCGGCCCGTGCCATCGGCGGCACCAGATGATCCACGACCGTCGCATGCGCCCGCCGCTTGGCCTGCGTGCCCTCGCCCGGGTCGTTGACGATGAACGGGTACACCATCGGCAGGTTCCCGAGTACGGCGTCCGGCGCGCTGTCGGCCGCCATCCCGATCCCCTTGCCCGGCAGCCATTCCAGCGTCCCGTGCTTCCCGAGATGTACGACGGCCTGCGCGCCGAAACCACCCTCGTCGCGCGACGCCTCCAGCCAGCGGTACGCCGCCAGGTAGTGGTGCGACGGCGCCATGTCGGGATCGTGGTAGATCGCGACCGGGTTCTCGCCGAAACCGCGCGGCGGCTGGATCATCAGCACGACGTTCCCGAACTGCAACGCGGCCAGCGCGATCGCCGGCTCGTCGCCCGACGTGTCGACGTACAACTCGCCGGGGGCCTCGCCCCACGCCTCGATCATTGCCGTCTGCAACGATTCCGGCGTACGCCCGAACCAGGTGGCATAGGTGGACAGCGGGATCTTCGCGACGGCGTTGGCGAGCTGCTCGTCGGTCAGCCAGTCGACGTCGTGCCCGCCGGCCGCGATCAAGCGGTGGATCAGCCCGTCGGCGCCGTCCGCGCCCTGCAGCTCACTGAGGTCGAGCCCGCCGAGGTCGTACCCGGCCGATTCCAGCTGCCCGAGCAGCACGACGGCCGAAGCAGGCGTGTCCAGACCGACCGCGTTCCCGATCCGCGCATGCTTCGTCGGGTACGACGACAGCACCAGCGCGATCCGCTTCTCGGCCGCCGGCACGTGCCGCAACCGGGCATGCGCGACCGCGATCCCGGCCAGCCGCGTGCACCGCTCGACGTCCGGCGCGTAGCGGGCCAGCCCGTCGGCGTCGTACGACTTGAACGAGAACGGGATCGTGATCAGTCGCCCGTCGAACTCCGGGATCGCGACCTGCGTCGCCGCGTCGAGCGGACTGAGCGCGGCGTCGCTCTCCGCCCACTGCTCGCGGGTCGAGGTCAGCGCGAGCCCCTGGATCAACGGGATGTCGAGCGAGGCCAGCGCGCCGGCGTCCCAGGCATCATCCGCACCGCCGGCGCTGGCGTTCGCAGCGACAGCTCCGCCGGCCGCGAGCAGGGTCGTGACAAGCACGTCGCATTTCCGCAGGAGGTCGAACAGCCCGACGTTCTCGGCCGGGTCGAGCCCGCGCAGCGTTCCGCAGTACACCGGAAGCGGTTGGGCACCGGCCTCTGTGATCGCGTCCGCGAGGGCGTCGACGAAGGCGGTGTTGCCGGAGATCTCGTGCGCGCGGTAGTAGACGATCCCGACGACGGGCCGCTCGTCCTCGACGTACGCACCCCGGAGGCCGTACGCCGGGAGCGCGCGCGGCGGCTCGAACTCGTCGCCGGTCAGCAGGAGCGTGTCGCGCAGGAAGCCGGCCAGGTTGCGGAGGTTGTCCGCGCCGCCCTCGCGCAGGTACGCGAGCGCCTCGGTGACCGCGCCGGCCGGCACCGTCGACAGCGACATCAGCTCGGCGTCAGGTGCTGCCTCGCCGCTGACCACCACAGCCGGTTTGCCGGATGCCAGCACCGCATCGAGGCCCTCTTCCCACGCGCGGCGACCGCCGAGGAGCCGGACGACGACGATCTCTGCGGCGTCCAGCAGCGGTCCGAGCTCAGGGAGCTCGAGGCGGGCCGGGTTCGCGACCTTCCAGCCGGCATCCGCCTCGGCGGCAGCGAGCAGGTCGGTGTCGGCGGTGGAGAGCAAAACGAGCACGGAGGAGTTCCTTCCCCGGGGTGTCCACGCCCCGAACGGAGGTACGACGGCGGCAGTTCCTGACTCCCCTTGCGGGTCACAGTGGCGGGACCGTCCCGGATTCACACCGGGTTCCTGCTGATGCCGTCGATGACGATCGTGACTCTAGCCGACGGCCGCGGCGTACCGGGTGTGGAAGTCGTCCCACGTTGTCGCGTTGACCCCTGCACCGCATTGGTATAGGGCGGAATCACAGGGTTTGTACTGCGGACGCCCTCCGGCGTCGTACGGCAACGTCTTCTTCAGCGCAGGCCGGTTCTGATCCACCTGAGCCGAAGGAGACAATCATGCGCTTGAAGGCCTGGAGACTCCTGGTCGTCGTACTGACGATCGGCCTCGTCACACCTGCCCTCGTCGCCGCGCCGAGTCAGGCCGGCGGCGTCCGGGCGGGCCCGGCAGTGATCACCCAGTGGAACACCATCGCCGGCCGGACGATCTACGCGGAGAACGCCACCCCGGTCCCGGTCGGGAGCCTGTACTTCGGCTTCGTGTCGCTGGCCGTGTACGACGCGGTGGTGGCGATCGAGGGCCGCTACGAGCCGTACCTCAAGCAACCGAAGGGCCGCGCCAGGGCGTCCTCCGAGGCGGCGGCCGCGACCGCGGCGTACGAGGTGCTGCGGTACTACTTCCCGGCCTCGGCCACAAACCTCGCGACCGACTACGCCACGTCGCTCGGCACCATCCCGGACGGTCGCGCGAAGACCCGGGGAACCGAGGCCGGCCGGCACGCGGCGCAGACGCTGATCCAGGCGCGGGCCAACGACGGCCGAGGCGCGAACATCCAACTGACGGTGACGCCCGCGCCGGGAGTTTGGCGCCCGACACCCGATGCCCTCGCGCCGATGCTCGCCCCGTGGCTCGGATTCGTCGTACCTCTGGCGCTCCGGTCACCCACCCAGTTCCGGCTACCCGGCCCCTATCGGATCACGTCCAAGGCCTACGCCCGGGACTTCGCCGAGGTGAAGTCGATGGGTGCGCTGGTCGGATCCGCCCGGACCCCGGCGCAGACCGAGACCGCGGTCTTCTGGAACGCGAACGCTGTGCTGCAGTACCAGACGGCGCTCCGGGGCCAGGTCACCGCGCGAGGGATGGACATCGTCGACAGCGCCCGCGCGTTCGCCCTGCTCAGTACGAGCGTGGCCGATGCGCTGATCGCCTGCTGGCGAGCCAAGTACGACTACGCCTACTGGCGCCCGATCACGGCCATCCGGCTGGCCGACACCGACGGCAACCCGGCCACCGAAGCCGACGCCAGCTGGATGTCGCTGCTGCAGACGCCGCCGTATCCGGACTACGTCAGCGGGCACGCCTCCATCACCGGCGCGGCAACCGGCACCTTCAGCTACCTGTTCGGCGCACGGTCGCTCAACCTCGACGTCCCCGCCTTGGTGTCCACGGCGTCCCGGCACTTCGACAGCGCCGCGGCCCTGGATGCAGAGACCATGAACGCCAGGATCTGGCTCGGCTTCCACTTCCGGAAGGCGATGACCGACGCCAACCAGCTCGGCCATCGCTCCGCCTCGTGGACGATCGGCCACGAGTTCCAGCCACGGCACCACTGACCGTTCCTCGCCGCGCGCTGCGTCAGCGGTGCATCGCGTAGTGCGCGGCGAGGAGGTCCGTGCCCCAGTCGTTGCGGACGTCGCGCCAGACCGAGTGGATGTGGTTGGCGTTGTCCTGGGTGTTGTCGTACTCGGCCAGGAAGCTCGGCCCGGCGATCGAGTAGTAGTGCCGGTGCCCGATGCCCGGCTCGGTCTCGCCGGCCCACGCGAAGGTCAGCCGCTCGATCCCGCGCTCGGTGATGTCCTGCCAGGTCTGCAGCCCGATCGGCCCGGCGGCGCGTCCGACGTACTGGCCGATGAGGAGGCTGAGGAGCTGGCGCTGGTCCTCGTTCATGTCGCCGTACGACAGACCGCGATGGAGCAGCGAGGCGTCGGCGACCGGGTCGTGACGGGTCAGGATGTCGTCCGGCGCCTCGTCGGCGACCAGGGCTGTGGCCAGCTGACCGGGCTCGAGCGCGTGCAGGAGCTGGAAGCCCAGGTCCTGTTCAGCGGCCAGGAACCGTCGGCCGGCCTTCGGACCCCTGCGGACCTCGGCCGGGTTCGACCCGAGGAACTGCGGGGTGAACGCGATCGCGCCGTCGACGAGCGTGACGTGCAGTGCGAGGTGGTGCCCGTTCAGCCGCCAGGCCCAGGGATCGGTCCCGTTCGGGTCGCCGAGCACCCGGAGGAAGTACCGGTCGGCGACGGTCGCGCCCTCCCACTCCCCTGACGGCGGCAGGTCCGGCAGCTCGCGTACGACGACCTCCGCGTCCAGCACCGCCCAGACATCGGCCGCGCCGCGGTCGCTGCAACCGGTCGCGACCAGCCGCTCGACCAGCTTCTGCTGGGTCGGATTCAGCTCGGTCAGTGCCAGCCCGGGTACGGCCCCCGGCAGGTACGTCCACTGCTGGTGGTCCGGAATGTCGAACGGAGCGCGGATCTTCTCGAGCTGGGCCGGCGACAGGCTCGCCAGCAGTTCGAGGACCGTGTCCCGCGTCTGCGCTACAACCATGCCGATCGCTCCCGTTCCGTCGGTTCGTAAGGCGTCCACTGTTCGAACGGCCGGTCCAGCTTGTACCGGAAATCCGGTTGCCGCAGCAGGACGCGTGTTTCGGCGTTACCCGGATTGCGCAGCGACTCGAAGAACCGGACCGACCAGTGGAACCAGCGCGTGCAGAACAACCGCATCGTCAGCCCGTGCGAGACCAGCAGCACGTTCCGCGGCGCATCCGGCTGCTCGAAGTCGCGGTGCATCGTCTCCAGGAACGTCGACACACGGTCGTACACGTCCGCACCCGACTCGCCCTGGGTGAACCGGTAGAAGAAGTGCCCGAACGAGTCGCGCAGCTTCTCCTGCCGCTCGATGTCCGCGGTGTCCTGCAGGTTGGCCCAGTCTTGTTCGCGCAGCCGGGGCTCCTCGCGCGGGAGCTCGATCAGGTCGTCGAGACCGAGCGACTCCAGCGTCTGCCGGGCCCGCAAGTACGGCGAGACGTACACGCGCACCGGCTCGTCCTCGAACAGCTCCCGCAGGTCCTTACCCGCCTTCACCGCCTGCTCGTGCCCGTGCGGCGTCAGCGGTACGGCGTGATCCGGGATGCGCTCGTACACCGTCTTGTCCAGATTCGCCTCGGACTCCCCATGCCGAATCAGCACAATCCGCCTCGGCCGGTGGCTCAGCCCCATCTACACCCTCTCCTCATGCCGCGCTCCGTCCGGCTCGGCGCGGTGGCCTGCCCATGAGAGCGGCGAGGGCGGCGACGCCCGCTGCCGCCACGCCTACCCGGCGCGCCAGCGCCGCCGTCCGCCGGACGTCGGCGACAGCCGGCGCGGGCCCATCACCCAGCGTGCCGCGGTCCTCCTGGTAGCTGCCGTAGTTGTTCGTGCCACCAAGCGTGAGGTCGAGCGCACCGGCGAACGATGCCTCGACCGGGCCGGCGTTCGGACTCGGGTGCTTGGAGGCGTCCCGCTTCCAGACAGCTGTTGCCTCACGCGGCCTGCCGGCTGCAACGCCGGTCAGCACCGCGCACACCCTCGCGGGCACCAGGTTCAGTACGTCGTCGAGCCGCGCCGACGCCCAGCCGAAGTTCTGGTACTTCGGTGACTTGTAGCCGACCATCGCGTCCAGGGTGTTCGCTGCTCGGTAGCCGAGGAGACCCGGGATGCCGAGGACTCCGCCCCACAGGAGTGGTGCGACGCAGGCATCCGAGGTGTTCTCCGCGATCGACTCGACCGTTGCGCGGGCCAAGTCGTCCGCCTCCAGGTCGGTGGCGTCGCGGGCGCACAGGTGGCTGAGGCGGTCGCGGGCGGCCGGGATGTCCTTCTCCTCGAGGTGCGCGGCCATCGTCTCGGCCTCGCGTTCCAGGCTGCGGGCGCCGAGCACGGTCCACGTTGCCGCAGCGGTGGCTGCTGTGTGGAGGATCGGATGCTTGCGGGTCACTCGCTCGATCGCGAGGCCCAGGAGCGTGGTGGAGCCGACGAGGATCGCTGTATGGGCGGTTCCGGCGGGGCGCGAGTCGGCGTACAGGCGGCGCTCGACCCGGGCCGCGGTCTGGCCGAAGCCGGCGACCGGGTGAAACCGGCGGGGGTCGCCGAGCAGACGATCGGCGGCGAACCCGACAAGAATCCCCAGAGCCCGCGATGCACCCGCGTGGGACATAGCGCTCGCGGCGGGCCGACGGGCCCCCACAGCTCGCGGCGCGCCCGGGCGGGTGTCGAGGGGGTTCGTCAGGCGCACCCTCAGCAGTCTGCCAGGTGGTTGCTTGTGATTGGGTGACGGTATGGGAATCGCGGAGCTGCTCCAGGGGGTCGACGGGAGCGGGGAGTTCGGGGTGTGGCTCGGCCGGCTGGACGGCGTACCGGTGTTCGAGCACGAGGCGGAGCGGCCGCACTACTCGGCCAGCACGATGAAGCTGCCGGTGGCGATGGCGATGATGCGCAAGGTCGAGGCGGGTGAGCTGGCGCTCGACCAGCCCGTGACCGTGCACAACGACTTCGCGTCGGCGGGCAGCGGCCGGTTCGCGGTGAACGCGGACGAGGACGAGGCGCCCGCGACCTGGGAGAAGCTGGGCACCGAGGTGCCGCTCGGCTGGCTCGCGACCGAGATGATCACCCGCTCCAGCAACCTGGCGACCGACCTCGTACTCGAACAGGTCGGGATCCCCGCGGCCCACGCCGCCCTGAGCGAGGCGACGCTACCCAGCTCGCCCTCCCCCTCGTCGAAGATCCAGCGCGGTATCGACGACGGTCCCGCGCAGCGCGCCGGGATCAGCAACCTGATGAGCCCGGCCGGACTCGCCGGCGTACTCGTTGCGGTCGGCAACCAGAAAGGTGCCTCCGGCGACTACCTGCGCGACCTGCTGGCCGGCAACCAGTGGAACGGGGAGATCCCGGCGCTGCTGCCGCCGGGAACGCGGGTCGAGCACAAGAACGGCTGGGACACACGGATCCGGCACGACGGCGGGATCGTGCGGCCGGACGACGCGGATCCGTTCGTGCTGGTCGTCTGCACCACCTCGGATCTGCCGGATGCCGATGCGCAGAAGTTGATCGCGGCGATCGCCTTGGAAGGTTGGAACAACAGACACGACCTCGGAGCGGTGCGGTGAAGATCACGACTCATCGGGTATCGGCGCGGCTACATACGCCGTTCATCACGGCGTTGCGTACGGCGACACATGTCGAGTCGCTGCTCGTCGAGGTGAGCGACGGCGAGCTGAGCGGCTGGGGCGAGGCGCCGCAGGTGTGGAAGGTGACCGGCGACTCGCTCGCCGGGTCGGAGGCGTGTATCGAGGGCCCGATCACGACGGCACTGGACGGGCTCGGGCCGGACGATCTGACCGAGGCTCTGCGTCGAGTGCAGGGTGCGGCGGTCGGCAACCTCGGTGCGAAGGACGCGGTCGACGTTGCGCTGCACGACCTCGCTGCGCGGCGGCGGGGTCAGACGCTGCACGGGTTCCTCGGGTCGACGGTTGACGTCGTACGGACCGATGTGACGTTGTCGGTCGGCGATGCGCCGGCGCTGGCGGCTGCGGGGCGGGATCGGGTTGCGGACGGGTTCGACGTACTCAAGATCAAGGTCGGTACGGACGCGGTCGGCGACATCGAGCGGGTCCGGCGGGTGCGTGATGCGATCGGGCCGGAGCCGCGGTTGCGGCTGGATGCCAACCAGGGGTGGGCGCGGCGCGATGCGGTCACGGTGATCCGGGCGCTGGAGGACGCCGGGTGCGCGATCGAGTTGGTCGAGCAGCCGGTCGCCGCGGCGGACCTCGACGGGATGGCGTGGGTGACCGACCGGGTCAGTACGCCGATCCTCGCCGACGAGTCCGTGTACGGCGTACGCGATCTGGTCGCTGTGATCCGGCAGGGTGCGGCCGACCTGGTGAACGTGAAGCTGGCGAAGTGCGGCGGGTTGGCGCCGGCGCGGACGCTGCTCGAGCTGGCCCGGGAGCACGGGCTGGGCGCGATCGTCGGCTGCATGATGGAGAGCCACGTGGGCGTCGGCGCGGCGGCCGCGCTGGTGTCGGCGTACCCGACGACAACGGTCAACGACCTGGACGCCGCCTGGTGGCTGCGGGAGGCGCCGGTGACCGGCGGGATCCGGTACGACGGCTCGCTGATCCACCTGCCTTCTGCTCCTGGACTCGGCGTGACAGGCTTGACCGCATGAAGTTAGCCGCTACCAAGGTCCCGATCAGCACGGTCTGGACCGCGCCGGACGCGCCACGTGACATCGACGCACCGGCGACCGCCGAACAACCCGACGTGGCCGCCTGGGCCAAGTCGATGGACACCGAGACTCGACTCGGTCTGCACGGACGGACTCTGACGCAGCTGCTGTTCGCCGAGCCCGTGCTGGTGCGCACGGAACGCGACGGGTGGTCCGAGATCCTCGCGCCGTGGCAGCCGTCGTCGCAGGACGAGCTGGGATACCCGGGCTGGATCCCGTCGAGTCACCTGGGTGAACTGCCGCAGAGCGCGACCGACCCGGTTGCGATCGCCGTACCGACTGCAGCGCTGCTGGCCGAGCCTGGTGGTCGTCCGCTGGCGGAGCTGTCGTTCGCGACCGTGCTGGCGTCGGTGGAGCAGGCCGACGGGTACACGCGGGTCGCGACACCGGACGGTGGGACCGGCTGGCTCACGGACGGCGTACTGCGGTCTGCGGTCGAGCCGTCGGGACCTGAGGACCGGCTGCGGCTGGGTGAGCTCTTCCTCGGGCTGGAGTACCTGTGGGGCGGTACGTCGGCGCACGGGCTCGACTGCTCCGGGTTGATCCACACGGTCAGCCGAGTGCTCGGGATGCGCACGCCGCGCGACGCGCACGACCAGGCCGACACTCTCCCGAACATCCCGATCGACGAGGCCCAACCCGGCGACCTCTACTTCTTCGGCCGCCCCGGCAAACAGATCCACCACGTCGGCTTCGTCTCCGAAGCAGGCATGCTCCACGCCTCCGAAACCGGCAAACGCCTAGAAGACGGCCCCCTAACCGACGACCGCCGAGCCACCCTGGTCACCGCCGCCCGCTTCTGAGGAGACGTACGCCGTCCGCCCCACCTACCACCGGGGCAGCCCCAGTCCCACCCACCCCGCCCCGAGCGAAGCGAGGGGCGGGGTGTTCTTGTTCAGGACTCTTTGTGGTGCAGCTCCGGCTGCTCGTCCGTCGTCTCGACCTCAGCCTCGACCGTGCGGGACTTGCGCAGGCTCAGGATCGTGGTGATGCCGAGCGTGATGATGATGAAGCCGAGCGAGAACCAGATCGGGATCTCCGGCGCCCAGTCGATGTGGTGACCGCCGTTGATGAACGGCAGTTCGTTCACGTGCATCGCGTGCAACACCAGCTTGACGCCGATGAACGCGAGCACCACCGACAGACCAAGCGACAGATACACCAGCCGCTTCAGCAGATCCCCGAGCAGGAAGTACAGCTGCCGCAACCCCATCAGCGCGAACACGTTCGCCGTGAACACCAGGAACGGCTCCTGCGTCAGCCCGTAGATCGCCGGAATCGAGTCCAGCGCGAACAGCAGATCAGTGGTGCCGAGGGCAATGATCACGATCGCCATCGGCGTCACGAGCCGCTTGCCGTTCTTCTTCAGCGTGAGCTTCACACCGTTGTACTCGTCGGTCGCGTTCAGCCGCTTCTTCGCGAACCGGATGACCGCGTTCTCCTTGAAGTCGTCATCGTCGTTCTCACCCTGCTTGGCCAGGTGGATCGCCGTATAGACCAGGAACGCGCCGAAGATGTAGAAGATCCACGAGAACTGGTTGATCGCGGCCGCGCCGACCGCGATGAAGATGCCGCGGAACACCAGCGCCAGGATGATGCCGACCAGCAGCGCGGTCTGCTGGTACTTCCTGGGCACCGCGAATCTGCTCATGATGATCAGGAAGATGAACAGGTTGTCGACGCTCAGGCTGTACTCGGTGAGCCAGCCGGCGAAGAACTCCCCGGCGTACTGCCCGCCGGAGAAGAACCAGACGCCGAGGCCGAAGACCACCGCGAGACCGACATAGAACGCGATCGCGGTCGCCGACTCGCGGGTGCTCGGCTCGTGCGGGCGACGGCCGATGACGAAAACGTCGAATGCCAGCAGCGCGAGCAGCACGCCGACGGTGATGTACCAAACGTAGTCAGCTACGTGCACAGAATCCTCCGGAGCTCAGATGAAATATCGACTCCGAAGGTCTCTTCCGCTGCACTCAGTCAGTGAGTCCAGCCGAGGGCACCGGGCGCGGGGCACAAGCCCTTGACCGTGATGACGATGCCGCCGCGAAGGAATACTCCCCTTCTCCACCATCATTGTGACGGGTGAACGTCTCAGTCTCCAAATCCCCGGGACCGTGTCGGACCGTCGAAATGATCACATTCGGTTCAGGGAATAGTTGCAGTGAGTGATCAGTTGCCGACTGCAGGACGCTTGCTCTTCGGCAACTTCCCGACGATCGTCTCGTACGACGTGTCGATCAGCTCGAGGATCTCGTCGTCGGGCACCGCTCCCCCGAGCCGCACGGTGTTCCACCCCGAGCGGCCGATGTACGCCATCTTGCTGACGTCGGCCGGGTACGTGTCCACCAACTCGTCAGCCTCCTCCCGGTTGGCGCCGCACTTCAGCCCGACCCCGCCGCTGTCGCCGCTGCCGAGGAACGCGAAGATCTTGTCGCCCACCTTCGCGACCACGTCCCCGTCCCACGGCTCGTCCTGCCACGCACCGGGCTTCCCCAGGCAGTACTCGAGGAGCTCGTCCCCGCCCATCCGCGCCACCGCAGACCTCCGTCAACTGTGAGAAACGACCTCGACGTTGTTGCCATCAGGATCGCGCATGAACACCGCGTAGTACCCCGGGTGATACTGCGGCCACTCCTTCGGCTCATGCAGCACCTCGGCACCCAGCCGTCCGTGCCCGACATCCCGAGCACATCACCGAAGTCCATATTGACCGTGATCCCGAGCGGCCCCGAGATCGTCGCACTGCAGCGACACATGATCCAGCATGCTTCACCGTACCGCCGTCGTACGCTGCGGAGCATGGCATCTGTGGTGGTTGCTGCGGTCCAAGCCGGATCCACGCTCTTCGACACGCCCGCGACGCTCGTGAAGGCGGAGCAGTACATCCGGGAGGCCGCCGCGGCCGGCGCTCGGTTGATCGTGCTGCCGGAGGCGTTCCTCGGCGGCTATCCGAAAGGCGCCGACTTCGGGATCACCGTCGGGTCGCGCTCTGCCGAGGGGCGTGAGCTGTTCCGGCGGTACCGCGAGGCCGCCGTACAACTGCACGGGCCGGAGACCGCGCGACTGGCCGAGCTGGCGACCGAGCTCGACGTGCATCTGGTCGCCGGAGTGATCGAACGCGATGGCGGGACGCTCTATTGCACGGCCGTGTTCGTCGACCCGCGAGACGGGTTGGTGGCGCATCACCGGAAGCTGATGCCGACCGCTGCCGAGCGGTACCTGTGGGGGCAGGGCGACGGCTCCACGATGCCTGCCGTCGCGACAGACCTCGGCGTTCTCGGGGCGGCGATCTGCTGGGAGAACTACATGCCGCTCTTCCGGCAGTCGATGTACGCCAAGTGTGTGCAGATCTGGTGCGCGCCCACCGTCGACGACCGCGACCAGTGGCAGGCAACCATGCGGCACGTCGCGCTCGAAGGCCGATGCTTCGTCATCAGCGCGAACCAGTACCTGACCGATGGCGACACCGTTCTCATCAACGGCGGCAGCACGATCATCTCCCCGCTGGGCGAGATCCTGGCCGGCCCGCTCCGCGGCGCGGAAGGCGTCCTGCTCGCGGAGCTGGATCTGGCCGAGCTGGACCGGGGGTACTTCGACTTCGATTCGGTCGGGCACTACGCGCGGCCGGACATCTTCACCCTGACCGTGGACGAGACGCCGCGCCACACCGTCGTACGCCGGGGCTGAGAGGTCCGGCGTACGACGGTCCGGGGCTACTTGGCGCCGGCGTTGGTCATCTGGCGGAGCTCCTTCTTCAGCTCGGAGATCTCGTCGCGGTAGCGGGCGGCGACCTCGAACTGGAGCTCGGCGGCGGCGTTGTGCATCTGGTCGGTGAGCTGCTGGATCAGGTCGGCCAGGTCCGACGACGGGAGACCACCGGCCAGCTCCTTCGCCTTCTCGCCGGCCTTCGCCTTGCCGCCGCCAGGAACCGGCGCCTTGCCGCGGGACTGGTTGCGGCCGGAGCCCAGCAGCTCGGCCGTGTCGGCGTCCTCGCGGGCGAGCATGTCGGTGATGTCGGCGATCTTCTTCCGCAGCGGCTGCGGGTCGACCCCGTGCGCCTCGTTGTACGCGATCTGCTTCGCGCGCCGCCGGTTGGTCTCGTCGATCGCCTGCTCCATCGACGGGGTGATCTTGTCGGCGTACATGAACACCTGGCCGGAGACGTTTCGCGCCGCACGGCCGATGGTCTGGATCAGCGACCGGCCCGAGCGCAGGAAGCCTTCCTTGTCCGCGTCGAGGATCGCGACCAGCGACACCTCCGGCAGGTCGAGGCCCTCACGCAGCAGGTTGATGCCGACGAGTACGTCGTACTCCCCCATCCGCAGCTCGCGGAGCAGCTCGACCCGGCGGAGCGTGTCGACCTCGCTGTGCAGGTACCTCGTCCGGATGCCCATCTCGAGCAGGTAGTCGGTGAGGTCCTCGGACATCTTCTTGGTCAGAGTGGTGACCAAGACCCGCTCGTTCCGCTCGACGCGGATGCGGATCTCGTGGATCAGGTCGTCGATCTGGCCCTTGGTCGGCTTCACGATCACCTCGGGGTCGACCAGACCGGTCGGCCGGATGATCTGCTCGACGAACCCGTCGGACTTGTCCTGCTCGTACTGCCCCGGAGTCGCGGACAGGTACACGGTCTGGCCGATCCGCTCCAGGAACTCCTCCCAGCGCAGCGGCCGGTTGTCCATCGCCGACGGCAGCCGGAACCCGTGCTCGACCAGGGTCCGCTTCCGGGACATGTCGCCCTCGTACATACCGCCGATCTGCGGGACGGTCACATGCGACTCGTCGATGACCAGCAGGAAGTCCTCGGGGAAGTAGTCCAGCAGACAGTGCGGCGCCGTCCCGGCCTCACGGCCGTCGGTGTGCCGCGAGTAGTTCTCGATACCCGAGCAGGTCCCGATCTGGCGCATCATCTCGATGTCGTACGTCGTCCGCATCCGCAGCCGCTGTGCCTCCAGCAGCTGCCCGTTGCGCTCGAGCTCGGCCAGCCGCTCCTCCAGCTCGGCCTCGATCGAGGTGATCGCGCGCTCCATCCGCTCCGGCGCGGTCACGTAGTGCGTGGCGGCGCCGATGTAGACCTCGTCCTCCTCGCTGATGACCTCGCCGGTCAGCGGGTGCAGCGTCATCACGCGCTCGATCTCGTCACCGAAGAACTCCACCCTGACGGCGAGCTCCTGGTACACCGGGAAGACCTCGAGGGTGTCGCCGCGGACCCTGAACGTGCCGCGGGTGCCGGCCAGGTCGTTACGCGCGTACTGCACGCCGACGAGCTTGCGGAGCAGGCCGTCGCGGTCCATCTCGGCGCCGACCTTCACGTGGATCATGCGGTTCAGGTACTCGTCGGCGGAGCCCAGGCCGTAGATGCAGGACACGGTCGCGACCACGACCACGTCGCGGCGGGTCAGCAGCGACCAGGTCGCGGAGTGGCGGAGGCGCTCGACCTCCTCGTTGATCGAGGAGTCCTTCTCGATGTAGGTGTCCGTCTGCGGTACGTACGCCTCGGGCTGGTAGTAGTCGTAGTACGACACGAAGTACTCGACGGCGTTGGCGGGGAAGAACTGGCGCAACTCGTTCGCGAACTGGGCGGCGAGCGTCTTGTTCGGCTGCAGGATCAGCATCGGGCGCTGGATCTTCTCGGCCAGCCAGGCGACGGTCGCGGTCTTACCCGTACCGGTGGCGCCGAGCAGTACGACGTCCTGCTCGCCGGCGTTGATCCGCCGCTCCAGGTCCGCGATCGCAGTGGGCTGGTCACCCGCAGGATCGAAATCCGACACCACCTTCAGCGGGGCGACCATACGCTGAAGATCCGAGACCTGTCTCATGCCCTCCACCGTACGGCCCGTCGCCGACAGTTTCTAAAAACCCCAGGTCAGAAGCTTTTCACGACACTGTTGTTCATGTAGATGAGCTCGTTGACGCGGCGCTGGTAGACCCGGGACTCCAGGGCGGCGTCGGTGGCGGTGACCCGGCCGAACTGGTCCTGGTAGGCGGTGACGAAGCCCTTCATCGCGATCTTCGCGCCGGTCTTGCCGACCCAGATGCCGGTGTACGAGAGCGCGTAGCAGGCCTTGATGTTCGGGTTGGACGGCTTGCAGACCACGCCGCTGCCGATCCGGACACCCTGCATGCTGTTCGACTCGATGTCGACCAGGTGCTCGGCGAAGCCCTTCGCGTTGTACAGCTCGGTCTGGCGGACCCAGTAGTACCCGTCGATCAGCCCGCGTGCACTGAACTGCTGCAGGATCCAGTTCTGCCCGGCGTACGTCTTGTCCGGGGACTTCAGCCAGCCCTTGGACGGGATGAACCAGATGCCCCAGCCGACCTCGACACCGGCGTCGTTCGATCCCTTGGAGTCGTTCGGCGTCGGAGTCGGCGACGGCGTGTACAGCGTGCCGACCGGGTCCGGCGTCTGCTGACTGACCGGCTTGTCCTTCCCGCTGCCGTTCACCAGCAGCACCACACCGGTAGCGACCAGCAGCACCGCGACGATCGCGCCGGCCATGATGATCCACGCCGTACGGTTCGACTTCGGCGGCTGGTGCGGCCGCTGCGGCCCCGGCCCCCAGCCACCGGGCGCCGGACCGCCCGGGCGCGCCTGCGGCGCCGTACTCCAACCACCAGGAGCGGGAGCAGGTGCGGGCGGCGGGCCCGGGGGCGGACCGTACTGCTGACTCATAGCGTTTCCTCGCGGTAGTTCCGGTGGTTCGTCACAGGCTGTCGATCACGGACTTCTTCATGATCGCGGCGTCCGCCTCGGCCTTCTGGGCGAAGTCGACCCGGGTCCGGAAGTCCAGTGCGGTGACCACGTTGTCCTTGCGCCGGTACACCTCGACCGAGCCCTGGACCTTCACGTCCACGCCGTTCTCCTTGGCCGTGGAGGTGTAGTCGATCGCGACGCACTCCACCAAGACGTCCTTCGGGCACGGCAGGTTCCGTACGTTGCCGAGCTGCGCGACCTCTTCCTGCGTCTCGCCCTCGACGATCCCGAGCAGGTACGCGTTCGCGGTGACGTTCTGCTTCTGCCGCACCCACAGGAACGCCCGCGCGTGCACGCTGTCGTTCGGCGGGTACGTCGCGACCTGCTTGCCCTGCGTCTCCTTGGTGAACAGGCTCCAGCCCTGCACCGGGACGATCGAGACACCGAACCCGACCGGGATCGCGTTCGGCGGCGGCTGGTACGACGTCTTCGGCGCGGTCGGCGTACCGACCGGCGTACTCGGCGTGGGATCGGCCTTGTCGTCGCCGCCGCCGGACAGCAGCACCAGCGCGACGGCCACCAGCGCGACCACGATCAGGCCGGCGCCGACCGGGATCAGCAGCGGCGGGATCCGGAAGCCACGCTTCTTCTCCGGCGGCGGGCGGCGCAGCGACGGCGGGCCGACGTTCTCACCCCACGCCGACGACGTCTCCGTGGCCGGACCCGGTCCGGGACCTGGCCCCGGACCGGGTGCACCGCCGTCACCCCAGGGCGACGGCGGTGGTGGCACCTCGAGGTTCCACGGCGACGGCGGGAGCTGTTCCTCCGGCTCGACGTCGTCCGCGTCCGGCCCGGGCTGGTTGACCCAGGGGTTGCTGCTGGAACCCTTGTCGCGCTTTCCGCTCACTGACTCTTGACCACCGACAGCAGCATGGCGTCCGAATCCGTCCGGATCGACGACACCTTGTCCTTACGCCCGTACACCCGCACGATCGTGATCACGCCGTCGTTGCGCTCGATCACGCCGACGAACCCGACCACCGGCAGGCTGCCGTTCTGGCTGCTCGAGATCGCGTCGAAGTTCTGGGTGGTGACGACCTTGACCGTGGTCTTGTCGTCCGGACCCGGCTTGGTCACCTTCGGGTCGCCGGTCTTCACCGAGGACAGGTCCTTGGTCTCGGCGTTCAGCAGCTTGGGCAGCACCGTGTCGGTGTTCTCACCGGGCCCGGCCTTCCAGGCGTTCACCATGAAGTACGCCTCGCCCTGCTTCAGCAGGTACACGCCGTCGAACCCGTCCAGGCTCTTGCGGATGTAGCCCGGCTGAGGCTTCACGTACACGCCCTGGCCGACCTCGATGCCCTCGTCGACATTCGTCGGCTCGGTGCTCTGGCCGGTCGTCGGCTGGGTCGTCGGTGTGGGGCTCGGGTCGGCCGTCTTGTCGTCGCCGCCCTTGAAGACGAGCGCCAGTACGACGCCGATGACCGCGACCACGGCGAACGCACCGCCGGCGATCAGCAGGGTCTTGCTGCCACCGCTCTTGCGCCGCGGCTGCTGGTAGCCGGGGTACTGCTGCTGACCGGGGTACTGCTGCTGACCCGGGTACTGCTGCTGGCCGGGGTAGCCCTGCTGCTGTTGGTACTGCTGCTGCTGCCCCGGGAAGGTCTGCTGCGGCTGACCCTGCTGCGGGTACGGCGCCTGACCAGGCTGACCGGGCTGCCCCGGCTGGCCGTAGCCGGGCGGCGGACCTTGCGGCGGACGCCCGTACCCAGGCGGCGGCTGCTGCCCATAACCAGGCTGACCCTGCGGCGGCTGCCCGTACCCGGGCTGCTGCTGCCCATAACCCGGCTGACCAGGCTGACCCTGCGGCTGACCCGGGGGCCGGCCCGGCTGGCCTCCGTACGGCTGCTGGTTGCCCTGGCCGCCGCCGTACGGCGGCTGCTGGTTGCTCATGCCTGCGTCTCCCCAGTCGTCGCGGCGGTCGGTGCTGTCACCCCGCGAGCGGACTTCGGCACGGAACGCACCGAGTTGCCGCAGGCGGAGCAGAAGTCGGACTGCGGAAGCAGCGGCATCTCACAGCGCGAGCAGAACGCCAGGTCGCCCGACGCGTGGTTGGAACCACCCCGCGCGGCCGACTCGAGCGCAGCCTCGAGCAGCCCCTTGTGGAGCACGGTCCGCACCCGGATGATCAGCGCGCCGAGCAGCAGCAGGCCCCAGACCACACCGAGGACCGAACCGATCGTCGAGCCGTGTCCGCCGACGAAACCGAGCAGGTAGACACCGCCCTGGAAGAGCGCGTTCACCGCCATCGCCTGGAGCAGACCGGCCACCCAGCGGGGCGTGAACCCGTCGTACCCCTCGCCGAGGCCGGAGAACTCCGCACCGGCCAGACCGGTCGCCGAGCCGTACACCAGCGGCTTGATGAAGCCGTGCAGCAGCACGATCGAGATCCACGTGCCCGCACTGCTGCCCGGACCGGCGAAGCCGCCGCTGATCCAGCCCCAGTGCAGCACCAGCGTCTCGAAGCAGGCGTACCCGACACCGGCGACCACACCGAACGTGAAGCCGTCCATCAGGTCGTCGTATCGCGGCCGCGAGGCCAGGTAGAGCGGGCCGATCTGCCGGATCAGCTCCGACACCACCGGCACCAGCAGGAGCAGGATCAGCAGGTCCCGCCCGGACGGACCGGCGCTGTTGCCGCCGATCGTGTCCAGCGAGAGCGCCAGCTTGTCCTTCCACAGCCAGGTGAAGACGGCCGCGAGTACGCCGGTCAGCACGAAGGCCGCGGCGACCACCGGGATCGGCTCGTCCTCCCAGAGGTTCACGTCGTACAAGTAGATGATGTAGACGATCGGGATGGCGAAGGCCGCGATCATGATCGCCACCGGGAGCGCGCCGAGCGCGGCCGTCACCACGGTCAGCAGCAGGGCGATGCCGAGCGCGACCTTGTAGGTGTACGGCTGCTGGCCGGAGCCCTGGGGCATGATCGTCGAGACCAGTTTGAACGACGCCACCGGCTCATCGGGCCTGGCGGCGTACGCCTTCTTGCGCTCGGCATCCCCGGTACGCATGTCGTTGCCACAGTGGTGGCAGAAATGCGAGACCTCGGGGACGTCAGAGCTGCAGCGCGGACACACCACGCCATCCTCCCTACTTCGGACGTCCGGACCGGCGCGGGGCGCGCCGTCGGTGGCCGGCCTGCAGGAGTCACCCCGGGCCGGACCGGGACAGATTCTTGTACAGCCGGTCCCGGATTCATCATTTACCGCGCGAGGGTCACCTTTTCGTGTCCGGACCGTGGCCTGTGAGTTGTTCCCACACCTGGTCGATGCGGCGGTCCAGTTCGGCGAGACTGCCGGAGTTGTCCACCACCACGTCCGCGGCCGCGAGCCGGTCCTCCCGGGACGCCTGGCTGGCGATCCGCTGCTTCGCTTCCGCGTCAGTCATCCCGCGTTGTGCGGTCAGCCGCTCGACCTGCACCTCGACCGGTACGTCGACCACGAGTACGACGTCGAACCTGCCGGCCTGGCCGGTCTCCACCAGCAGCGGGATGTCGTGCACCACGATCGCGTCCTCGGGCGACTCGTGCTCGATCTCGGCCGCCCGCGCGCGAACCCGCGGGTGGACGATCGCCTCCAGCTTCCGCCGGGCGGTCTCGTAGCCGAACACGATCTTCCCCAGCGCCGGCCGGTCCAGGTCCCCGTCGGCCGTCAGTACGCCGGAACCGAACGCCGCGACCACCTCGTCAAGCCCGTCGGTCCCCCGCGCGACCACCTCCCGAGCCAGTACGTCGGAGTCGATCACGACCGCGCCCCGCTCGGCCAGCCGCGACGAGACGGCACTCTTCCCGGCCCCGATCCCGCCAGTCAGTCCTACTCTCAGCACCCCAGCACCCTATCCACGGGCCTAGCATGGCTTATGGGGTGGTGGCGACGGCGTCAGGATGCGCAGGAGCTGAGACACGTCCGGGTGATGGCCGAGGAGGACGTGGTCCAGTTCGGGGAGGAGCTGGCTCGGCTCGGTGAGCTGCTGGAGGGCAGTGCGCTCGATGCGGAGACGCGGCACGACTACCAGACCGCGCTGGATGCGTACGAGACCGCCGAGCGGCTGGTCGACCGGCTCAGCTCGTTCGAGGCGATCAGTGCGATCGTCGACACGCTGACGGCGGGGCGCTACGCGCTGGCGTGTGTTCGCGCGCGGGTCGCGGGCGATCCGCTACCGGAACGCCGTACGCCGTGCTTCTTCAACCCACAGCACGGCCCGGCCGCACGCGACGTCGTCTGGACCCCACGCAGCGGCCCGACCCGCAAGGTACCGGCGTGCGCGCAAGACGCGGCCCGCATCCAGGCAGGCGAGGACCCGCCAGTCCGCCTGGTCCGCTACGGCGAACAGCAGGTGCCGGCCTGGGAAGCCGGCGCCCCGAACGAGCCCTACCGCATCGGCTTCTTCTCCGCCAGCGGCGCCCGAGCCCACGTAATGGAACTAAAAATGCGCCTAAAAGGCGAAGGCCGAGGCCAATGGGGCACCGACCTAGGCAAACCCCGCATCCGCCGCCCGTACGACTGAAAGAACAAAGACAATAACCAACAAACAAAACAAAGAAAACAAAAGATAGAGAGGGAGTGGGTGCCTGGCTGAGCTCGGCTTTCCGATCACAGTTGGAGGTCGGAACAGGCATCCACCGGCTGGCTGGAACAAACAGGGCGGTTCGAGAGTGGCAGCCGATTGCGGCGCGGGTGTGAAGCAAGGCCGACCGCCACCGGACCACCGGACCAGCCAGGCACCCAACTCCCCACTCCATATTTCTTGATCTCTTCTTGTTGCTGTTCTTTCTTTGTTTCTGAATGGCCCCTGAACGTACGAGACCCCCGCACCCAGGAGGGTGCGGGGGTCTCGAAGGGTTTAGCTAACTGATCAGCCCTGGCCGGTCAGTTTTTCGCGGAGGGCCTGGAGGGCCTCGTCGGAGGCGAGGGCGCCTTCGACGGGGGCGTCGTCCTTCGGGGCAGCAGCGGAGGAGTACGTCGATGCCTCGCCGGCCTCGACGTCTGCCGTCTTGGCGTCCTCGATCTGCTTCTTGTGGGCCTCCCAGCGCGTGTGGGCCTCGGCGTACTGCCGCTCCCACTCCTCACGCTGCGCGTCGAAGCCCTCGAGCCACTCGCCCGTCTCCGGGTCGAAGCCCTCGGGGTAGATGTAGTTGCCCTGGTCGTCGTACGTCGCCGTCATGCCGTAGAGCGTCGGGTCGAAGTCGTCCGAGACCGGGTCCACACCCTCGTTCGCCTGCTTGAGCGACAGCGAGATCCGGCGCCGCTCCAGGTCGATGTCGATGATCTTGACCATGACGTCGTCGTTGACCTGGACGACCTGCTCCGGGATCTCGACGTGCCGCTCGGCCAGCTCGGAGATGTGCACCAGACCCTCGATGCCCTCCTCCACGCGGACGAACGCACCGAACGGAACCAGCTTGGTGACCTTGCCGGGCACGATCTGGCCCATCTGGTGGGTCCGGGCGAACTGCTGCCACGGGTCTTCCTGGGTCGCCTTCAGCGACAGCGAGACACGCTCGCGGTCCATGTCGACGTCCAGCACCTCGACGGTGACCTCCTGGCCGACCTCGACGACCTCGGTCGGGTGGTCGATGTGCTTCCAGGACAGCTCCGAGACGTGCACCAGACCGTCGACGCCGCCGAGGTCCACGAACGCACCGAAGTTGACGATCGAGGAGACGACACCCTTGCGGATCTGGCCCTTCTGCAGCTGGGTGAGGAAGTTCATCCGCACCTCGGACTGCGTCTGCTCCAGCCACGCCCGGCGGGACAGGACCACGTTGTTGCGGTTCTTGTCCAGCTCGATGATCTTGGCCTCGATCTCCTGGCCGACGTACGGCTGGAGGTCGCGGACCCGGCGCATCTCGACGAGCGAGGCCGGCAGGAAGCCACGGAGGCCGATGTCGAGGATGAGTCCACCCTTGACGACCTCGATGACGGTGCCGGTGACGACGCCGTCCTCTTCCTTGATCTTCTCGATCGTGCCCCAGGCCTTCTCGTACTGGGCGCGCTTCTTCGAGAGGATCAGACGGCCTTCCTTGTCCTCCTTCTGGAGAACCAGGGCCTCGACGTGATCGCCGACGTTGACGACCTCGTTCGGGTCGACGTCGTGCTTGATCGACAGCTCGCGGGAGGGGATCACGCCTTCGGTCTTGTAACCGATGTCGAGCAGGACCTCGTCCCGGTCGACCTTGACGATGGTGCCCTCGACGATGTCGCCGTCGTTGAAGTACTTGATGGTCTGATCGATCGCCGCGAGGAAGTCTTCCTCCGACCCGATGTCATTGACCGCTACCTGCGGGGTGTTGCGCACTGCGGGGTCGAGGGGAGCCTCGATGCTGGCCGTCATGTGGTGGGTTGCTCCGTGGACTGGTGGTGTCGTGCGGTTGCGTCATGAACCTTTGGATCGCACCAAACCGCGGGATTGCCTGAAGACGACAGATTCACCACCGACTGCTGCGAGTCACGAGCCTGCTCGGTCCGAGGTCGCGCGGGCCCATAGCGCATCTGACAGAATACCGGTCTTTACGAAGGCAGCACAACCTGGGGCACCCGGTGCCTACCGAGCGCCTGCCGAGGTCTCTCCACATGCCATTGACCTCAGAGTACGACCTCCAGGTCCGGACGGCCTGCGGAGAGGTGTCCGGTGTCCGCCATTCGGAAGACCAGCCGGTGCGCCGCGGCGGCGACCTCATGCCGCGGCGTCCGCGCGGCGAGGTCCAGCAGCGCCCACAGATCCGCCGCCCGGCCGAGATCGACCAGCCGGTCGGATCCCAGCAGACCAGTCCCCCGCAGTACGTCGAGCACCGGCCGGGCCAGCACCGGATCCGTGCAGAACCGCAGCAGGTTGCCCAGATCGGCGTACGGCGAGCCGGCGTGGGCGAACTCCCAGTCGATCAGCCCGGTGATCCGGACCGTCTCCGGGTCCACCAGCAGGTTCTTCGGGTTGAAGTCGCTGTGCACGAGGCAGAACCGGTCGACGCCCTCGGCCAGCAGGTCCTCGGCGTCCATGAACACGCTCTCCAGACCCTCCCGCTGCGCCGGCGTCATCCCGAGGTCCAGGCTGTCGAGGTACTGCTCCAGGTCCCCGCGGAGCGGCTCGATCCCGAGGTCCCCGTCCCGGAACAGCCCGAAGGAGCGGAACGGCATCCCGCTCAACCGCGCGAGCAGCTCGCCCAACTGCTGCCCGACGTACCGCCGCTCGTCCTCCCCGGCCGTCGCCAGGTAGACCTCCAGGTTCACGCCCGGCAACCTCTCGGTCAGCAGGTACGGCGGATCGTCCGGCGCGCCCTCCCGCTTCACGTCGAGCACCCGCGGTACCGGGAGCAATCCACGCACCAGCTGGAGCAGTGCGGCATCCACAGCCGCCCGCGCGGGGTCCTTCACATACAGCTTCAGTACGGCGTCCTCACCGCCCGCACTGACCGCGTAGGTCTGGCCCTGGTAACCGCCTGGCAACGGAACGGCACTAGCGGCGAAGTCGCTCATGGTTTCGACACTAGAGTGTGCGGGGTGAACAGGCCGGTACGGGTGGAACTGACCGAGGTGGAGACCTCGCGGGCCAGTCGTACCTACTGGGACTCGGCAGCTGACGAGTACCTGGAGGAGCACGGCGACTTCCTCGGCGACGACCGGTTCATCTGGTCTCCCGAGGGTGTGGACGAGGAGTCCGCCCAGCTGCTCGGTCCGGTCAAGGGCAAGCGGATCCTCGAGGTCGGCTGCGGCGCGGCCCAGTGCTCCCGCTGGCTCGTCGGCCAGGGCGCCGATGTGGTTGCCTTCGACATCTCTCTCGAACAGCTCCGTGTCGCCAAGGACCTGGACGCCCAGACCGGTACGTCGGTCCGCACCGTCGCGGCAGACGCGGTAGCCCTTCCGTACGCCGACAGCACCTTCGACATCGCCTGCTCCGCCTTCGGCGCACTGCCTTTCGTCGCCGATGTCGGTACGGCGGTCCGCGAGCTGGCCCGCGTGCTGCGACCAGGCGGTCTGCTCGTCTTCTCGGTGACCCACCCGTTCCGCTGGACGATGCCCGACGACCCCTCGCCGGCGGGCCTGCGCATCACCCACTCGTACTTCGACCGCACGCCGTACGTCGAGGTCGACGACTCCGGTACGCCGGTGTATGCCGAGCATCACCGCACCACCGGCGACTGGATCCGCGAGCTGACCGGCGCCGGCTTCGTCGTCGACGACCTGCTCGAGCCGGAGTGGCCAGCCGGACACGAGTTGGTCTGGGGCGGCTGGGGACCCGAACGCGGACCGCTCGTACCCGGCACTGCCATCTGGACCGCGCACAAGGCGCCGAGCGCATGACCCGATTCCCAGCAGTCGACGGGCTGCGAGCGATCGCCGCGCTCGCAGTGGTGACCGCGCAGGTCGGCCTGCAGACACATGCGCCGCTCGCCGGTGTCGTGTCCCGGCTGGACGTCGGCTGGGCGATCTTCTGTGCGATCTCCGGCTTCCTGCTCTACCGGCCGCACGTCGTCGCATGGTTCTCGGCCACCGAGCCGCCGCTCACGCTGCCCTACCTGCGCGCCCGTGCCCTGCGGATCCTCCCCGCGCTGCTGATCACCATCGTGCTGTCGATCGCCTTCGTTCCCCATCCGGCGACGGCGTACCTCCGGTGGGCCGTCCTGACTCCACTCCCCTTCTACCTGCTCCTCCCCGGCCTGGGCCGACTTCTGACCGGCTACGAGCGACCGACCCGCCGCAGTGTCCGCTGGCGGCTCCTAGTGCTGGTCGCGCTGACCGTGCTCGGCCCGGTGTGGATGGCAGCAGTCACGGCAACCGATCACCCGCAGGCAGGCCTCTGGCTACCCGGGTACCTCGGCTGGTTCGCGGTCGGCATGGGTCTGGCGCTCTGGCAGGTCGCCCGCGCCACAGGTCGCCTCGGACCCTCCGCACTCGACACTCTGACCAGAGTCCCTGGAACGCTCTGGGGCATCGCCGCAGCGCTGCTCCTGATCTCCGCGACCCCGCTCGCGGGACCGTACGACCACTCTGCGCCCACGCCGGCGCAGGCACTGCTCAAGGGCCTGCTCTACACCGCAGTCGTCGCATGCGCGCTCTTCCCGATCCTGACGCCCTCGGCGAGGACAGTCCGCGTGCTGGGTGGTCGCCCGGCGCAGATCGGTTCGCGGCTGTCGTACGGCGTGGTGGTGTACGGATTCGTCGTACTGGGAGTGATGCGCGGGCCGTTCGCGGTACAGCTGCTGGTGACGCTGGTGGGTGCGGTCGTGCTGGCCGCCGCAAGTTACCGCCTGATCGAGCGGCCGGTCCTGCGTTTCGGGAAGAACACTGCGGTGGCTAGGACTGCCAGCAGTGTGACCAGTCCGAGCAGCAGCCCGGCGCGGTAGCTCCGAGCCGGCATGAAGCTGGCCGTGACGACCTGCTCGGGTCCAGCCGGCAGTACCCAACCCTGCTGCCAGCCGCCGATCCGGATCGGCGTCAGCTTGTGGCCGGTGCTGTCGTACGCCTCCCAGCCCGCGTTGTAGTTCTGCGCGACCGCCAGTACCGACTGCTCGTCGGCGTCCGGCACCTCGACCGTCAGCTCCGCCGGGTTCGGACGCCAGACGTCCACACCCTGCACCGGCGTCACGGACACATCGCCGAACCCGGCCTTGACCATCGTCGTCTCGATCGGAACGACCCCACCACCTGCGAGCACCTCGACGCGGTGACTCCCGGACCGCAGCGACACCGACGTCGCACCACACAGGCTGAACGGCACAGGCCGCCGCTGCAGCAGGTCCCGCATCGTCGCCGCGACCTGAGTCGTCGCAGCTACACCGTCGATGCGCACCACAGGCCCGTTCCCGCAGTACGACGGGACACGCCGGTCCGGATCGACTGCCTTGCGCAGCTCGTCCGCACCGAGCACGGCGACCTCTGTGACCCCGACCGGACTCCGATGAGCGTCCTGCAACGGCTTCGTCGCGGTGAAGTCGACCTTGATCGTCTGCGCGTGCCGCGCCGCGAACCGGACGTACCCGTCGGCGTCGACCGCGGCCCTCAGAGGTGCACTGCCGTCGAAGTGGAGCGCGACCTCGGCCGGCCGCGAGCCGTCCAGGTAGGTGTCGGACTGGAAGCGCAGCCCGCTCACATCCCTTGCCGCAGGCAACTTCAGGGTCAGGCTCGGCTTCGGATCATCCGGATCCGCCTGCCAACTCGTCCCGGGGTCGCGGTCGACCGCTGCCCCCGGCCGCCCCTCCGGCGCCGTGACGGCCCGCGAGGACGCGGTAGCGGTGATCGCGCCGGCCACCGGCAACAGCCGCTCCAGTGCCTCGCCGTCCTTCGGCAACGCCGTACCCCGCAGCTCGTACGACGCGGCCTGCGGCAACCGCACAGTCCGGGAGAGACCACGCGGTTCATCAGCAGCCTGATCCTGGCTGCACAACGCCCGTACCCCGAGGTGCAGACAGCCAGACCGCCCGATCTCCTGACTCCGCAGCACGACCGCACTCGGCTGCTGATCGACTGCCTGGCTCGCATCGGTATCGATCAACGGCAGCCCGTCAAGCCTGTTGTCCTCACGCAGTACTGCGCTCCCACTCCCGCCGAGCGCCGTCACAACAGTCGGTACGTCGTCAGCCGTACCGTCGACCGCCACAAGCCGGGACCGCGGGATCAGCCGCCCTGGCGTGGTCGCGCCGACGTCGTAGATCTCCACGCTCGGGTACGCGATCCGGGTCGGCCCGCCGGGACCGAAGTACGCGACTCGTCCGATGCCGGCGTCGGCCAGGCTCTCGTGGATCGCGAGCGTGTCCGCCAGGTCATTGCGTACGACGACGTACCGGACGCCGTCGTGGTTGAGCTCCTGCCGCAGCGTCTGGTCGCCGACACCGGAGTCGACGCGGCGCCGCACGTCATCCGTCAGCGCGGCCATCGGTCGCTTGACCAATGCCGTGAGCGGCTCTGTCGTGGTGGACAGGAGCAGCACACTGCCCGGGGCAGACTGATCGTCCAGCCACGCTGCCGCGGCATTCCAGTGCGCCGGGATCGCTGCGGATGCACCGTCCGGTCGCAGCAGGACCACGGGCGCAGCTGCAGCGACGGCCAGGCACGCGACCACGGCCGGTACGACGCGGCGGCTAACGCCTCGGGACACGGACACATTGGCCAGGCGGCGCAGGTAGTGCGCTCCGGCGACTGCGAGCGGCACTCCGACGACCACACCGATCACCGGCAGCCAGCGCGGGCCTGGCGGCGCAGCGCCGTCCTGGAACAGCAACGCGAGCGGCACCAGCCACCAGACAGACGCGGCCACCACAAAGCCGAGCCAACCGAGTGCGAGCCTCAGCTTCCGGTGGCTGACCAGCCAGATCGCCGGTACGACGAGCGTCGCCGCACCTGCGACCGGGTCTGCGCCACCGATCAGCGCGAACGCCAGAGCCGACCAACTGGCGCGCCACCAGCCGGAGCGGACGCGGGGCGAGACGAGTGGCAGCAAGATCCACGGAGCCATGGCCATCGGCCACACCTCGATCGGGAACTCGCCGAACACGCGCGGCACGAGCGCGTAGAGCAGTGCGACCGCGAAACGGGTCCACGGCACGCCGTACTCCAGGACGCTGCAGAGCTTCCAGATGCCGAGGAAGGCGACGCACAGGACCAACGACCACCAGAGCCGCTGGGTGATCCAGTCCGGAACTGACAGCGCGTCCAGCAGCCAGTGGAACGGCCCGATCGGCAGCAGGTAGCCGAAGGCGTCGCTCTGCACCTGGCCGAAGGCAGTGTGCGGGTCCCACAAGTGCAGAGCTCGCGAGAGGAACCGGCCAGGCGCCGCGGTCAGCTCGATCCTGCTGTCCGCAAGGATCTTGCCCGGAGCCTGCTGAAAGCACAGCGCCACCAGAGCCAGGCAGCCCAGCACGAGCCGAGCTCGCCAGACCACCTGCTCCGAACTACCTGCTTTCAGCCTCCCCACCGGCGGGACATTAACGGATCCGGCGGCTTCCGGACGGCATCGTTGCCGTACCGTGAGGTCGGCAATATCACCCCACCGATCTGAGGCAGCGCAGTATGACGTCGGGCACCACCCAACCGCAGGCGCCGCGCAGTGCCTTCCTGCGCAGCGCCACCGTGGTCGCAGTCGCGATGGCGATCATGAATCTGGCCGCATACGGGTTCACGCTGATCGGTTCGCGCCTGCTGATGCCGGAGGAGTTCGGAGCGATCACCGCTCTCCTCGGTCTGCTGCTGATCGGCAACGTCGCCTCACTCGGTCTGCAGGCCGCAGGTGCTCGCCAGCTCGCCACGCACACCGGCGACGGCGCGGCCGCGCTGGCCGACGCGATGCTGCGCGCAGGCCGCCGATCCGCTCTGGGACTCACTGCGCTCTGCCTCGTACTGACGCCGCTGTTCATGTGGCTGCTCCACATCGACTCGGTCGTCGCGATCCTGCTGCTCGCTCCGACGCTGGGCGGCCTCACGCTGATGGGTTCGCAGCTCGGCGTACTGCAGGGCAGCAAGCGCTGGACAGAACTGGCCGCGGTCTACTTCTCCACCGGCGTCGGTCGACTGGTGCTCGGCGGCGGTGCACTGCTGATCCACCCGTCGCTCGACTGGGCCATGGCCGGTCTCGCGCTCGGCGCCGCCGTACCGGCCCTGCTGGGACAGTTCTTCCTCCGCGGATCGACCGGCTCGACCAAGCAGCAGGTCAAGGACGTACTGCGGGAGTCCGTGCACGGCACCCACACGCTGCTCGCATTCTTCGCGCTCGCGAACGCGGACGTGCTCTTCGCCCGTGCCCTGCTCGACGAGAAGGACAGCGGGTACTACGCGGCCGGTCTGATCATTGCGAAGGCCTGTCTGTTCCTGCCGCAGTTCGTCATCGTGCTGGTGTTCCCGTCGCTTGCCAACTCCCCCGGCGACACGGTCCGGCTCCGGCGCGCGATCATGGCCGTCGCGGGCCTCGGTGTCTGCGCGGTCGTCGGCACGTTGATCCTGCCCGGCATCGTCGTCGAAGTGATCGGCGGCAAGGAGAAGTACGCGCCACTCGGCCCGTACACCTGGCTGTTCGCAGTCTCCGGCTCCGCGTACGCCGTACTCCAACTCGTCGTGTACGCCGCGATCGCGCAGCAGGAGAAGCGCGCGGCGCTGCTGATCTGGATCGGCCTCGTCGTACTCGCGGTGGCGGCCGGGATCGTCCTCGGCGCCGGCATCGCCACCGGCCTGAACGGCGTGAAGGTGCTGGTCGCAATGACCAGCACCTGCGCGCTCCTGCTCTCCGCCGCCCTGGCGACCGGACTCCACCGCCAGGCCGGCGACTAGCTCACCACAGGCTGGACTTCGCGAACCGGCGGGCGAAGGTGTTCGCCAGCACCAGCAGGACCAACCCGATCACCGATCTGAAGAGCCCGATCGCCGTCGCATAGCTGAACTGCGGTACTGCCGACGCCAGACCGATCTTGTAGACGTACGTGTCGATCACCTCCGCCACGTCGAGGTTCAGGCTGTTCTGCATCAGCAGCACCTTCTCGAACCCGACGGACAGGATCCTGCCGATGTCCAGGATCAGCAGGATCACCGCCACCGGCACGATCGCCGGCAGGTCGATGTGCCAGATCCGCCGCAACCGCGACGCCCCGTCCACGATCGCCGCCTCGTGCAGCTCCGGCGGCACGCTGGTCAGCGCGGCCAGGTAGATGATCGCGGCGAACCCCATCGTCTGCCACGCCCCGGACCACACGTAGAGGTGCCGGAACATCCCGGAGTCACCCATCACGTTGGCCGGACCGAACCCGAACAAGCCGATGAACTTGTTGGTCACGCCGGTGTTCGGGCTGGTCAGTACGACGAGCAGACCCACCACGACGACCGTCGAGATGAAGTGCGGCGCGTAGGTGATCAGCTGCGACGCGCGGCTGAACCACTTCTTCCGGACTGTGTTCAGGCAGAGCGCGAGAATGATCGGCAGCGGGAACGTCGCCACCAGTTCGTAGACGTGCAGGTACACGGTGTTCTTGATCAGCCGCCAGAACTGGTACGACTCGACGAACCGGTGGAAGTACTTCATCCCGGCCCACGGGCTGCCCCAGATCCCCTGCACCACGTTGTAGTCCTTGAACGCGATGATCACGCCGTACATCGGCCAGTAGGCGAAGATCGCCAGCCAGATCAGCGGCAGCGCGAGCATCGCGTACAGCTGCCAGTTGCGGCGCATCCGCAGCCCCAGGCCGACCGCGTTCTTCGCGCTCCGGGTCCGCTTGTGGGTGGCGGACCGGACGGTCGAGCGGGCTTCTGTCGAGGTCGCCATCGGCTATCCCTTCAAGGAGCCGACCATGGCTCCCTTGACGAAGTGCTTCTGCACGAACGGGTAGACCAGCAGCGGCGGGATCATCCCGATCACGATCAGCGAGTACTTCAGCTGCTGCTGCAACTCCTGCATCTGCAACAGCTTGCTGGTGTCCTGCATCTGTGACGGGTCGACCTTGGACTGGATCAGGATCTGCCGGAGCACGACCTGCAGCGGGAAGAGATGCTCGTTGGTCAGGTAGATCAGCGCATTGAAGAACGAGTTCCACTGCCCGACCGCGTAGAACAACAGGTTCACCGCGATGATCGGCTTGCTCAGCGGCAGCACCACCCGCCAGAAGAAGCTGAAGTCGCTGCAGCCGTCCACCTTCCCGGCCTCGACCAGCTCCTCGGGGATCGTCACCATGAAATAGGTCCGGGTGATGATCACGTTCCAGACCGCCAGCGCGGTCGGCAGGATGATCGCCCAGCGCGTGTTCAGCAGTCCGAGCTGATCCACCACCAGGTACGTCGGGATCAGTCCGCCGTTGAACATCATCGTGAACACGAACGCGCCCATGATGATGCCCTTGCCCGGCAGACCCTTCCGCGACAACGGGTACGCCGCGAGCAGGGTCAATACCGTCGCCACCAGCGCGCCGGCGACCGCGTAGTACACCGAGTTGCCGAAACTGCTGACGATCGCCTTGTAGTCGAAGATCGCCCGGTAGGCGTCCAGCGTGAACCCGACCGGCCACAGCCAGACCTCGCCGGCCGACACCTTCCTGGTGTTGCTGACCGAGGCGCTGAGGACGTAGACGAGCGGATACAGGATCGCCAGGCAGAACAGACCCAGCGCCGTGTAGATACACGCCATCGCGATCTTGTCGCCGCGGGTGTCCTGGATCGAAGAGCCGACCGCCAGCCGCGTCTCGTCCGGCGGCAGAGTCCCGGCGCTCATCCGTTGTAGGTCTCGTAGGCGGCCTGCTGCAGCTCGAGATACGGCTTCACACCGATCTTGCTGACCCGGTCCTTGTAGTCGTTCCAGGCGCCGTCGTCGTTCGGGTCGAGCTGCCCGGTGAGGAACTTCGCGAACGACTGGTTCACCTCACCTTTGAGGTTGGTCCGCAGCTCGGCCTCCTGCGCGGCCTGGTCCTCATCCAGCGTCACCGGCGGGAACTGCATCTCCTGCGGCTGCTTGAGCGGGAAGAACCGCTCCTTGGTCTGCTCGTACAGCGGCTTCTCGAAGGTGAGGTCGCCAGGCACCACCCGCTCGCCCAGCCGGAAGTCCTGCGAGCGGTACATCGGGTTGTCCTGGCCCCAGTTGAGATTCTTCTGCGAGTTCCACGTCGCGTCGAAGCCGTAGACCGCCTGCTTGCCGTTGATCCCCAGGTCGCCCTTCTTCGCCCAGGCGAACTTCGGGCCGCCGTACCCGCGCAGAATCGCCTCCAGCTCGTACTGCGCGTCGGCCCACTGGACCAGCAGATCCGGCTTGGCGCACTTCTTGGTGATCACCAGGTGCGCGACCTCGACGCCGACGGTGAGGTAGTCCCAGGCGGCGTACTGGACGCCGTTCGGGCCCTTCAGCGGCGGGCAGGCCTCGTACTGACGCCAGCGGGCGTTCGGGTCCTTCTGGTCGATGTCGAGGAAGTTGCCCCAGTAGTTCGACCGGGCGCCGCCGATCAGCGGCTTGCCCGGCGCGTTGCCGTACCGCTTCAACTGGTCGCCGTCGGCGGTGAAGACGTCCCGGCTCATCAGGCCTTCCTTGTAGAGGCCGTTCACGTACTTCAGGCCCTCGCGCCACTCGTCCTTGTCGAACGCGACGTCGACCTTGCCGTCCTTGACCACCAGCCACGGCTCGCCCGGATCGTAGAGGAAGGCGTTCATGAAGAACGGGTCGATCGGAGCCTCGTTGTAGCCGGCGAACGGGATGGTCTTGCCGTTGCCGGCCAGGTCGGCCTTCTTGAACGCACGCAGTACTTCGCGGAACTCGTCGGTCGTCTTCGGCATCGCGAGGCCGACCTGCTTGATCCAGTCGACGTTCAGCCAGGCGCGGCCGTCGATGGCCCGGCAGTGGAAGCAGTCGTTGATCCCCGGGAACGAGTAGATCTTCTTGTCCGGCGCCTGGATCAGCTTGCGGGTCTCCGGGTAGTCCTTCATCGCCTGCTGCAGGTTCAGCGCGTAGGCGTCGAGGTGCTGACCGACGTCGGTGAACAGTCCCTGCGCGCCGTACAGGAAGAGCTGGGAGCGGGTGAACGCGATCCCGAGGAACGCGTCCGGGATGTCGCCGGCCGCGATCATCGCGTTGACCTTGGTCATCACGTCGTCGTCGGTGCCGCCGATCTGGCTCCACTCGATGTGCACACCGGTCTTCTGCTCGAGCCACTTCGTGAACGCGTTGGTCTTCCAGTCGCCGATCGTCACGTCCTGCTGGACGACGATCTTGAACGTGACCTTCTCGGTGGTGAGCGGTTTCAGCGTGCGGGCGACCGGCCCGACGTACCCCTCCGGGTACTGCACGGTGGTCAGCTTCGGGCCGAGCGTCACGCTCGGAGCGGCCTCACCGGCACCTGCGGCCGCGGCGCCGGCGTTGCTCTTGCCGCTGCACCCGCTGAGCAGGCCGCCGCCGGCAGTCGCCGCGGTCAGGCCGAGTGCTCCCGCGATCAATGATCGACGGCTGACTCCAGGGCGCGCGTCATCGTTCGGCATGGTTCCTCCTGGCGGCTGGTCGGAACAAAAGACGAAATATCCGAGAGCGATATCCGATAGGATCTCGGATCTTTGCCCCGGAGAATGACATAGAAAGCGCTTGCACGGAAGACCTCGACGAGCACTGACCGAGATCGGTCCATCACTGTCGGTATCTTGCGCGGCAAGCGCTTACCGCTTGCGCTGGAGGATCCAACTTTCTTGCGTCAAGAAACCCATGCCGGGCCGTTCTATAGGGTGCTGGGCATGCCGACACCGAAGTTCATCCTCGACCTGCGCGAGAAGATCGGCCACGACCTGCTGTGGCTGACCGGCGTCACCGCCGTGGTCCTGGACGAGCACGAACAGGTCCTGTTGGTACGGCGTGCCGACAACGGCCGCTGGAGCCTGGTATCCGGCATCCTCGAGCCCGGCGAGCAGCCGGCTGTCGGCCTGATCCGCGAGATCCAGGAGGAGACCGCCGTCGAGGCCGAGACCGTGCGCCTGGTCAGTTTCGAGTCGCTCCCGCCGGCCAGCTACCCGAACGGCGACCAGGTCCAGTTCCTCGACCTGTGCTTCCGCTGCCGCCCGCTCCGCGGTGAGCCGCGCGTCAACGACGACGAGTCACTCGACGTCCGCTGGTGGCCGCTGAACGACCTGCCCGAGCTGACGGACCGGGAACGGGCGTCCATCAAGAACGCCCTCTCCCCCGATCCGACGCCGGTGTATCTGACCGCGTAGACGAGCTAGTGGGCGGCTTCGTGCCAGGTGCGGCCGACGCCGACTGAGACGTCCAGCGGGACGGCCATCTCGACCGCGTGGCCCATGTCGTGGCGGACCAGCTCTTCGAGCGCCTCGCGTTCGCCGGGGGCGATCTCGAAGACCAGTTCGTCGTGGACCTGGAGGAGCATCCGCGACTTCAGGTCGGACTCGCGCAGCGACGCATCGACCTTGAGCATGGCCATCTTGATCACGTCGGCGGCCGAGCCCTGGATCGGGGCGTTCAGCGCCATCCGCTCGGCCATCTCGCGGCGCTGGCGGTTGTCGCTGGTCAGGTCCGGCAGGTAGCGCCGGCGGCCCAGGATCGTCTCGGTGTACCCGGTCTTGCCGGCGTCGATCACGATCGAGCGCAGGTAGTCCCGCACGCCGCCGAAGCCCTCGAAGTACTCGTCCATCAGGCCCTTGGCCTCGTCGACGCCGATCTTCAGCTGCTGACTCAACCCGTACGCCGACAGGCCGTACGCCAGGCCGTAGTTCATCGCCTTGATCTTGGCGCGCTGCTCCTGCGTCACGTCGCCCGGCTCGACCGAGAACACCCGGGACGCGGTCACCGAGTGGAAGTCCATCCCGGAGTTGAACGCGTCGATCAGGCCCTGGTCCTTCGACACGTGCGCCATGATCCGCATCTCGATCTGGCTGTAGTCCGCCGACATCAGCGACTCGTTGCCCTCGCCGACGATGAAGGCCTGCCGGATCCGGCGGCCCTCCTCGGTCCGGATCGGGATGTTCTGCAGGTTCGGGTCGGTCGAGCTGAGCCGCCCGGTCGCCGCGATCGTCTGGTTGAACGTCGTGTGGATCCGGCCGTCGCGCGGGCTGATCGTCTTCAGCAGGCCCTCGACCGTCTGCCGCAGCCGGGTCGCGTCCCGATGCGCCAGCAGGTACGCCAGGAAGGGGTGCTCGGTCTTCTCGAACAGCGCCTGCAGCGAGTCCGCGTCCGTGGTGTACCCGGTCTTGGTCCGCTTCGTCTTCGGCATCTGCAGCTCGTCGAACAACACCACCTGCAGCTGCTTCGGCGACCCGAGGTTGATCTCCTTACCGATCACCTCGTACGCCGAGGTCGCGGCCTCCCGCACTCCGGTCGCGAACCGCTCCTCGAGCTGCTCCAGGTACGGCCGGTCGACCGCGATGCCGTCACGCTCCATCGCGGCGATCACCTGGATCAACGGCAGCTCGACGTCCGCGAGCAGCGGAGTACCGGCCTGCTTCTCGAGCTCGATGTCGAGCGTGTCGGCGAGATCGGCGATCGCGCGGGCACGCAGCATCGTGTGGTCCGCGGCCGGTCCGCCCTCGACGTCGTCGAAGCTGAGCTGGCCGTTGTCGGCCTCCTCGTTGCGCAGCTCGCGCTTGAGGTACCGCACGGTCAGGTCGGCGAGATCGTACGCACGCTGGTCCGGACGGACCAGGTACGCGCTGAGCTGGGTGTCCGAGCTCAGGCCGCCGAGCGTCCAGCCGCGCTCCAGGAAGCCGAGGAGCGGACCGTTCACATCGTGCAGCGCCTTCGGCTGCTTCTCGTCGGCGAGCCAGGTCTTCCACGCGGCCTCGTCGTCGGGCGTCATCATCGTCGGGTCGAACCAGGCCGCCGCGCCGGACGTGTTCGCCAGCGCGAGCCCGGTGATCTGGCCGGTCCCGCCGCCCCAGCTGCCCTGCACCGCGACGCCGACGCGCTCGCCCGTGCTCACGTGCTCCTTGAGCCAGGCCGCCACCTCGCCCGGCTTCAGCTGCGCGCCCTCCAGCTCGAACCCGTGGTCGACGGTCGCGTCGACCTCTTCGTGTTCGGCGACGAGCCGCTCCCGCAGTACCCGGAACTCCAGGCTGTCGAACAGCGTGTGCACCTTGTCCCGGTCCCACGGTGTCCGGGCCAGGTCGTCCACGACGACGTCGAGGGTCAGGTCGCGGACCAGCTCGTTGATCTGCCGGTTCCGGATCACGTCGGCGAGGTGCTCACGCAGCGACTCGCCGGCCTTGCCCTTGATCTCGTTGACCCGGTCGACCACGTCGTTCAGCGAGCCGAACTGGTTCAGCCACTTGGCCGCGGTCTTCGGACCCACGCCGGGCACGCCCGGCAGGTTGTCGCTCTGCTCCCCCACCAGCGCGGCCAGATCCGGATACAGCCGCGGGGGCACGCCGTACTTCTCCTCGATCGCGGCCGGGTCCATCCGGGCGATCTCGGACACGCCGCGCTTCGGGTAGAGCACTGTGACGTCGTCGCTGACCAGCTGGAACGCGTCCCGGTCACCGCTGCTGATCAGCACCTCGAAGCCCTGCTCGGACGCCTGCGTGGCGAGCGTGGCGATGATGTCGTCGGCCTCCCAGCCGTCGATCTCCGTGGTCGGGATCCGGAGTGCCTCCAGCACCTCCTTGACCAGCGAGACCTGCCCCTTGAACTCGTCCGGCGACTTGGACCGGCCCGCCTTGTACTCCGCGTACTGCTCGGAGCGGAAGGTCTTGCGGGACACGTCGAAGGCCACGCAGATATGCGTCGGCTGCTCGTCGCGGAGCATGTTGATCAGCATCGAGGTGAACCCGTACACCGCGTTGGTGTGCTGCCCGGTGGTCGTGGAGAAGTTCTCCACCGGGAGCGCGTAGAACGCCCGGTACGCCAGCGAGTGCCCGTCCAGCAGCAGGATCCGCGGTCGCCCGGTGCCCGGGGTCGCGGTGTCCTTTGTCATCGTCGAGGTGTCGGTATCTGGAGCCACACACCGACTCTAGTGGGTCCCGTGGACAGTTCTGACACACTGCTTCCGTGACAGATGAAACGAACCTCGGACCGGGTATGGGCATGGAGGGCACGCTCCTCCAGCTGATGGGAATCGTTGTCAGCGAAGCGTCACCCGAGCGGGTGGTCGCCACGATGCCCGTCAAGGGCAACACGCAGCCGTACGGCCTGCTCCACGGCGGCGCGTCCTGCGTCCTGGCCGAGAGCCTCGGCTCGATCGGCTCCGCGCTGCACGCGGCGACGTACGGGAAGGTCGCGGTCGGTGTCGACATCAACGCGACCCATCACCGGGCGGTCCGCGAGGGAGTGGTCACCGGGGTCGCGACCCCGATCTACCTCGGCCGGACGACGACGTCGTACGAAGTGATCGTCACCGACGAGCGGGACAAGCGGGTCTGCACCGCGCGGATCACTTGCCAGCTGATTCAGGCTCCGCCGGGGAGCTGACCACGGCGCCGCCCACCGTGCCGCCCACCGAGCCGCCTACGGTGCCGCTGAGCTGGGCGCGGCGGGCGAACGCGGACCGGCGGGACGAGAGCAGGGCCAGCAGGTTCGGCGCGTGCTCGGCGGCGAGCCGGCGACGGACCGTGTGCGTGTTCGCGAACCGCAGTACGCCGGCCTGGCCGAGACCGAGCCGGGCCAGGAACCGGTTCGCCTCGCGGGCGATCGCGGGGGCGACGACGGCGAGGTGGGCGCAGCTCTCGTGCTCGGCCCAGGCGACCGCCTCGGCGATCAGGGCCTTGCCGAGGCCGTGCCGGCGGGCGGTGTCGCTGACGTGCAGGTACTCGACCGTGACCGTGGTGTCGTCGTGCAGCGGGCTGACGGCGGTCTTGCGCAGGTAGGCCATGCCGTGGATGTCGCCGTCCAGCTCGCCCACCAGCAGCCGGCCGAACGGATTGTCCACATGCTTGCTGACGGCAACCTCGGCGGCGGCGGTCGACGGCGGCGCGGGCAACCGGGACGGCAGCCCGGCGGTGGTCAGCTCACGCCACAACGCGACCAGGGCGCCGGCATCACCCACGCGTGCGTCCCTCACCTCGATGGCTGCCACCACAGCGACCTCCTGGGTCCGGTCCACCCCCGAGGTGAACGGACGGGCCGATACGCTCGTCCTCGCGCAACAGTAGGCCCTCGGGGGTCACATGCAAAGCTGACCAGAGCTGTCCGGAGGGACCAGTTTGTTCATCGGAATCGGGACCGTCGTGAACGTCGCGACAGTGCTCGTCGGTTCGGTACTCGGCGTACTCGTCGGACACCGGCTCAGTCACCGCACCAGGGACCTGGTCACCGATGCGATCGGCCTGGTCACGCTGCTGATCGCGATCTCCTCGGCACTCACCGTCGGCGACAAGGCGCTCAGCGACGCGGTCGGTGACAGCGCCCCGGTGCTGATCGTGCTGGGCGCGATGCTGATCGGCGGGATCACCGGCTCGCTGCTGCACATCGAGGAACGGCTGGAAGGTTTCGGCGCCTGGATGCAGCGCCGGTTCGACCGCGGCGAGGGGCAGAGCACGTTCGTCGAAGGGTTCGTCTCGGCGTCGATGGTGTTCTGCGTCGGGCCGCTGACGTTCCTCGGTTCGCTGTCCGACGGGCTCGGCCGCGGCGCGGATCAGCTGTATCTGAAGGCGGTTCTCGACGGCTTCACCTCGATCGCCTTCGCCGCGTCGTTCGGCTGGGGCGTGGCGGCGTCGGCTCTCGTCGTCCTCGTCGTCCAGGGATCGATGACGGCTGTGGGGGCGGTGCTGGGCGATGTACTGCCCGATGCTCATGTGACCGCACTCGGCGCGACCGGCGGCGTGATGCTGATCGGCGTGGCGCTCAGACTGCTGAAACTGAAGCAGGTAGCGGTCGCCGACCTGCTACCCGCGTTGATCGTGGCGCCGCTGCTGGTTCAGTTGCTCGTTTTGATACGCCACTGGAACACCACCGACGAAACCACAGGACTCGCCGCGATAGGCCCTAAGGGCCGAGTGGGTGAACAACAAAAAGCAGCCCGGGCCCGACAACACGCAGA
>NZ_JBHXSQ010000008.1:0-48711 GCF_042715335.1 Kribbella sp. NPDC058693 | reverse complement strand
CGAACACACTTTTAAAATTAATGCGGTGGGCGGCCCCGCCACTCACCCCGGTTTTTTGGGGCGCCCCGTGGGTGTTAAGTCGGCTTTTTCAACCCCAAAATTAACCCCCCCGCGACGAACCCTCAGTCCTCGCCGAGATAGGCCTTACGGACCGAGTCGTTCACCAACAGATCGCTGCCGGAGCCCGACAGCACGATCTTCCCGACCTCGAGCACGTAGCCGAAGTCGGCCCGCTTCAACGCGGCCTGGGCGTTCTGCTCGACCAGCAGGATCGTCGTACCCTGCCGCTGCAGCTCGGTCACCGTCGACATGATCCGCTTCATCATGATCGGCGACAGACCCATCGACGGCTCGTCCAGCATCAGCAGCTTCGGCCGGCTCATCATCGCCCGGCCCATCGCCAGCATCTGCTGCTCACCGCCGGAGAACGTACCGGCCGGCTGCTTGCGCCGCTCCCCCAGGATCGGGAACAGCTCGTACGCCGACTCCAGGTCGGTCCGTACGCCGGTCGGGTCCCGGCGCGAGAACGCGCCGAGCATCAGGTTCTCCTCGACCGACAGCCGCGGGAAGATCCGCCGGCCCTCGGGCGAGTGGGCCAGACCCCGGGTGACGATGTCGTGCGCCGCCACGTGGTCGATCCGCTCGCCCTGGAACCAGATCTCGCCGCCGGTCGGCCGGAGCAGACCGGAGATCGTCTTCAGCGTGGTGGTCTTGCCGGCGCCGTTGGTGCCGATCAGCGACACCACCTGCCCCTGCTCCACGCTGAAGCTGATCTTCTTCACCGCAAGGATCTTGCCGTAGGCAACTTCCAGGTCCTTGACCTCGAGCATGGCGGTCATGAGGTCTCCTCTCCCGTTGCCTCGTCCTCGTCGTCCTCGCCGGTGCCGATGTAGGCCTCGATCACCCGCGGGTCGGACTGCACCTCGTCCGGGCTGCCCTCGATCAGGGCCTCCCCCTGGACCAGACACAGCACCCGGTCGCACAGGTTGAAGATGAACCGCATGTCGTGCTCGATCACCACGACCGACAGCCCGGAGTCCCGGATCTTGAAGATCAGGTCCATCGCCTGCCGGGTCTCCTGCGGGTTCATACCGGCCGTCGGCTCGTCCAGCAGGATGAGCTTCGGGTCGGTGGCCAGCGCCCGCGCGATCTCCAGCCGGCGCTGGTCGCCGTACGGCATGTTCCGGGCCAGGTGCTCGGTCGAGCGGCCGAGACCGACGAAGTCGAGCAGCTCCTGCGCCCGGGCCCGGGTCGCCTCCTCCTCGCGCCGGAACTTCGGCCCTCGCAGGACCGACGTGAGCGCGCCCGCGCTGGTCCGGCAGTACCGCCCGACCATCACGTTCTCCAGCGCGGTCATGTTCGCGAACAGCCGGATGTTCTGGAACGTCCGCGCCATCCCGGCCCGGACGACCGCCCGCGGCTTGGGTGGCAACGGCGACAGCGCGGCGAGCTCCTGGACCGGCACAGCCTCCAGATCGAGCTCCTCGCCCTTCTTGCGCTTCGGGGCCTTCGGCGCCTTCCGCGGTACACCGGCGAACCGGACCTGACCGCTGGTCGGCTTGTACAGACCGGTCAGGCAGTTGAAGAACGTCGTCTTGCCGGCCCCGTTCGGGCCGATCAGACCGACGATCTCACCCTCGCGAACGGTCAGGTTGACGTTGTTGACCGCCAGCAGACCACCGAACCGCATGGTCACGCCGGAGGCTTCCAAGACCGGCTCGCCGATCGGCCGGGAGGCCGCGGGCCGGGACTCGGTCACTGTCATTTCGCCTCCCCGACGGCCAGGCGTTCCTCTTCGATCTCGACGGCCAGCTCCTCGTCCTCTTCGTGGAACTCGAGCTGTCTCCGTCTGCTCGCGACCAGGCCCTCGGGCCGGAACCGCATCATCAGCACCAGCAGCAGGCCGAACATCAGCAGCCGGTACTCCGAGAAGAACCGCAGCTTCTCCGGCAGCAGCTTCAGGATCGTTGCTCCCAGCAACACACCGGCGATGGTGCCCATACCGCCGAGCACGATCGCGGCGAGCAGGAACGCCGACTCGATGAACTGGTACTGGTCCGGACTGACCGCGGCGTCCTGGTGCGCCTTGATGGTGCCGGCCAGACCGGCCAGGAACGCGCCGACCGCGAACGCGAGCAGCTTCAGCCCGAACACGTTCACGCCCATCGCCTCGGCGGCCTTCTCGTCCTCCCGGATCGCGACCCAGCCGCGGCCGATCCGGCTGTTGTTCAGCCGGGCGAAGACCAGGATGACGAAGCCGATCAGGATCAGCAGCAGGAAGTAGTAGTTCGAGAACCGGCCCAGCTCGATCCCGGCGATCGCGTGCTCGTCACCGAAGTTGAACCCGCCGATCTCCAGGTCGGGGATACCGGGGATACCGTTCGGTCCGTTGGTCAGGTTCGGGCCGTTGTTGCCGTCCAGGTTGCCCATCGAGAACCGGAAGATCTCACCGAAGCCGAGCGTCACGATGGCCAGGTAGTCACCCGAGACCCGCAGCGTCGGCGTACCGATGATGAGACCCAGCGTCGCGGACACCGCCGCACCAACCAGCATCACGACCAGGAACGGCGGCTTCCACCCGACAGTGGCGAACGCCGAGTTCGACAGCACCGCTGCCGTGTAGGAGCCGGCCCCGAGGAACGCGATGTACCCGAGGTCGAGCAGGCCGGCCAGACCGACCACGATGTTCAGGCCCATCGCGGTGGCGCCGAAGATCAGCACCTGGTTCGCGATCGACATGTTCGCGTCCGACCCGTTCTGCGTGAACGGGAACAGGAACGCGACCACGAACGCGGCCAGCGTGAGCACCTTGCGGTGCCGCTGCCCGACGTGACCGACGAACGTCATCGTGCCGGTCCGGAACAACGCCGTCGCGATCACGGCGATGAACACCAGACAGAGCACGAACGACCAGGCGTCCTGCAGACCGAGGGCGTACGCCGCGGCGAACAGCACCGCGGCCATCAGCACCGCGATCGTCAGGATCTCGAACCAGCCCGGCAGCCTCGCCTCGCTCATGTCCCGCAACTGCCGCAACGGCAGCATCCAGCCCGAGACCGCGATCGCCAAGGCACCTACGAGCGTGATGTACGCACCCGGGTTCACGTTGATCAGGCCGTCGGACTCGGTGCCGATCGCAACCAGGATCAGCACCATGTACAGCGTCAGACCGGCGCCGAGCGTCCGGATCCCGAGCGTGGCGTCCAGCCACGCGCCGAGCCTGGTCAGCGGGCCCTTCTCGGCCAGCAGCAGCACCAGCGCCAGGACGGCGGTGATGATCGCGAGGATCTGCAGCCCGCCCGGATAGAAGTTGATCGACAGGTCGTTCAGGATCGTCTTGTCGTAGCTCCACGACAGGAACGAGCCGACGATCACGAGCACGACGCCCGCGATCCCCAACGGCCACGCGATCGGGCTGACCGGTTTCGCCGGCGGCGCTTCCGTTGCCTCCGGCACCGGAGTTTTCACATCCGTCATGCCCGGTCCACCACCCTCGCGCCGAGCAGGCCCTGCGGCCTGAAGACCAGAACCAGAATCAGGATGACGAAGGCCCAGACGTCCTTCCAGGTGCTTCCGCCGAACTGACCCGGGATGTACTGCGTGGCCATCGCCTCGACCACACCGAGCACCAGACCGCCGACGACAGCGCCGTACACGTTGCCGATACCACCGAGCACGGCCGCGGTGAACGCCTTCAGACCGGCCAGGAAGCCCATCCGGAAGTCGATGTTGTTGTTCTGCAGACCCTGCGAGACACCCGCGATCGCCGCGAGCACCGCACCGAGTGCGAACGCGACCACGATGATCCGGTCGACGTTGATACCCATCAGTCGGGCGGTGTCCGGGTCCTGCGACACGGCCTGCATACCGCGGCCGAGCCGGGTCCGGTTGATGAAGAACCACAGCAGTACGGCGCAGACCACGAGCGCGGCGACGGTGAAGATCGCGGACCGCTGGATGGTCACGCCGCCGACCTGCAGCGCCGTACCGGTCACCACGTCGAGCTGCGGGAACGGGATGCGCTGCTTCGCGCTCGGCCACTCGACCTTGTTGATCAGTTCCTTGAAGATGACCCAGCCGATCTCCGCGGTCAGCGCGGACGCGACGGCCGTGGCAGCCACGGCCTGCACGTTGATCTCGACCCGCGCACCCTTCTTCGCGAGCCGGCCGGCCAGCACGCCGACCGCCGTACCGACGATGGCACCGCCGACGACGGCCACCACGATGTACAGCGCGGACACGTCGCCGTTGTACAGCCGGACGACGCCCCACAGCACGACGGCGCCGACCGCGGCGCCGAGCAACGGGGCCCGGTCGTTCCATTTGGACACCGGGTGGTTGAGGTTGACCTTGGCCTGCCGCGCACCGACGACGTAGCCGATGGCGATCGCCAGGCCGGCGAACACCGCGACGGTCCAGCCCGGCTGCTCGTAGAAGAGCCGGATGAACTCCTGCAGGAACACCGAGATACCGATCGCGGTGATCAGCGGTGCCAGCCGTGGCGCGTTCCGCAGGGGACGGTACGCGACACGTTCCATCAGCACCGCGGTGCCGACCGACGCGATCATCGCGCCGATGATCATCACCGGCAGGATCCAGACGCTGGTATGACCGTTGAAGAACAGCAAGTACGTGGTCAGCGCGCCGAACGCGCCGATCATGAAGACCTCGCCGTGGGCGAAGTTGATGAGCTGCACGATGCCGTAGACCACGGTGTAACCCACCGCGATCAGGGCGTAGAGCGAGCCCAAGGTCAGCCCGTTGACGAGCTGCTGGAGGAACTGGTCCACGTCGACCTCCCATCTGCCTCAGTTATGACACGCCACGGGGGTGGGAGGATCGCTCCCACCCCCGAGACATGAGGTCGACTTCGCTTACTTGTCTTCGAACGCCTTGGTCTCGACGGTGGCCCACTTGCCACCGGCAACCTTGTAGACGGTCAGCACCTTCGACGTGGTGTCACCGTACTGGTCGAAGGAGACCTTGCCGGTCACGCCGTCGAACGAAACCTTGCTCATGGCATCGACCGTCGCCTGACGCGCGGACTCGACGTCCTTGGCGTCCTTCAGCGAGGTCTTCAGCGCCGCGATGATCGCGTTGGCCGCGTCGAAGGAGTAACCGCCGTACGCCGCGTACGGCTCCTTGTAGCCCTGCGCGTTGTAGTCGGAGACGAACTTCTTCGCCGACTCCAGCGAGTCCACCGGCGCGCCGACCGAGGTGGCCAGGTCGTTGTCGGAGGTCTTGCCGGCCAGGGTGATGTACTTCGGGTCGAAGATGCCGTCGCCGCCCATCAGCGGGACGTTCAGACCGGCAGCCTTCATCTGCTGCGAGAGCGGACCGGCCTGCGGGTACTCACCACCGTAGTAGACCGCCTGCGGAGCGGACGGCTTGATCGCGGAGATCACGGCCTGGTAGTTCGAGTCGTCCGGGTTGATGGTCTGGGCCGCAACGACCTGACCGCCGAGCTTCTTGAACTCCTCGGTGAAGGTGCCGACCAGACCCTGGCCGTACGCCTTCTTGTCGTGGATGGTGGCGACCTTGGTGATCTTCGCCGTCTCGTACAGGTACCGGGCCGCGAACGGACCCTGGACCGCGTCGGTGGTGCAGGTGCGGAAGTACGTCTTGTACGGCCGCTGCGGCGCGGTCTGCCAGTTGGCGCCCTGGGTCAGGCCGGGACCGGTGTTGGCCGGCGAGACCTGGACGATGTTCTTCGGCGCGAGCACCGGCTGGACCTGCTGGCTGACGCTGGTGTTCAGCGTGCCGACCACGCCGATCACGTCCGCGTCGCCGGCCAGGGCGGTGGCGGCGTTCTTACCGGGGTCCGGCTTCGCCTCGTCGTCCTTCGGCACGACCTCGAGCTTCCAGCCCGGGATCGCGTTGGAATCGTTGGCCTGCTTCACGGCCAGCTCGACGGAGTGCTGGATACCCAGACCCAGGGCCGACAAGTCTCCGGACAGCGGCGCGATGACACCGATCTTGGCAGTCTTCGTCGAACCTCCGGAGCTCCCCCCGGAGTCGTTGCCACTGCGTGAGCCGCAGGCAGTCAGAGCCAACGACGCAACGATCAGCGACGCGCCGACCCTTACTACGGAACGCTGGTGCACTGTTCCTCCCATGTCTGGATAGTCCGGCAAATCCCCGGACTCTCGCGTTTGCCGCGAGCATCCGCAGGTTAGACCTCGGGTGGCTCTTCAGGCGATGTGACAGAGCGTGTGTTGTGAGGTCGTTACAGCGGTAAGCAGCATGGGGAGTAGTGGTTACTGTACGCGCGCTCAGCCCGATGAGCGGAGAGTGATTCAGTCGCTACTGCCAGCCTCGTCAACGACCAACTGCGCGACCTGCCGCATCGAAACTCTTTTGTCCATTGCGGTTTTCTGGATCCACCGGAACGAGTCCGGTTCGGACAACCCGAACTTGGTCTGCAGGATCGACTTGGCCCGGTCGACCAGCTTGCGCGTCTCCAGCCGCTCGGCCAGGTCCGCGACCTCCCGCTCGAGCTCGGCGAGCTCGACGTACCGCGACGCGGCGATCTCGATCGCGGGCAGCAGATCGGCCTTGGAGAACGGTTTCACCAGGTACGCCATCGCGCCGGCGTCCCGCGCCCGCTCGACCAACTCCCGCTGCGAGAATGCGGTCAGCATCAGCACCGGGGCGATCCGCTCCCCCGCGATCTTCTCCGCCGCACTCAACCCGTCTAGCTTGGGCATCTTCACATCGAGAATCACCAGATCCGGCCGCTGCTCCTCAGCCAGCCGGATCGCCTCTTCCCCGTCCCCCGCCTGCCCGACGACGTCATACCCCTCTTCCGCGAGCATCTCAGCCAGATCCATCCGAATCAGAGCCTCGTCCTCAGCGATCACCACACGCTTAGCAGTCACGCCCACACCTTAGCGACCTCACCCCTTGGCCCCCACGAACCCGTCCAACACAGCAACCGCCTCTTTCCGACTGACCGCGATCACGTTCCGCCTCGGCTGCCGCCAAGCGATCCCGAGCAGATCCAACGCGTCAGTGAGAATCTTCCGAATGTCCTCCGACTCGTTCGAGAACATGTACCGCACGTAGCAGTACCGCTTCCCCGTCGCCGGCTTACTGGCCCAGTTCACAAACCGACACCCATCCGAGTGAAACAACCCCCGCAAGAGCCGTTCGGGGTACTTGGCAACAATCTCCCGCTGCCAGTCAGCCAACTCGATCTTCCGCAGATGCTTCAGCCCAGGGCCGTGCTGCGGGAAGAGACACGTCCAATGCTTCCAACGCGCCTCGATCCGGATCGCATTACCGTTCCGCAGACAAGGGCTCGCGGTAGGTTTCACCAGTCGCATCGTCGCGGCGATCTCCTGGTTGAGGATCGGGTACTTCGGATCGTTCGAGATCGACAAGACGTAGACACCTCGCCTGGCCTTCGCGATGTGGCCGTCGCCCAGGTACCAACCGAGCAACAGCGCGTACGCCGACTCGTCCAGCTCGGCTCCGTCACACCTGGGACAAGGCGTCCCCGGATACGGGGTCCCCCGCGGCAGGCCTTGACGCTGATACAGCCGCCGCCAACGCCGGATCGTCTTGACAGCAACACCGTGGATCTCGGCGTTCGTCTTGTCACTAACGCCGTTGTCCGACATCCGCAACGCGGAGTCCACCGTCTCCTGCGACCTGAAGTGAGCCATGCGACATACTCGCGTCGCCCACCGACAGTTTCGGGCCGTCGTGCCGATGCGCGAGCACCGGCGGCGATGCGCTAACATCTTTCAGGCCACGCCCTGGTATTCCAATTGGCAGAGAATGCGGATTCAAAACCCGTACAGTGTGGGTTCGAGTCCCACCCAGGGCACCGTCGACCGCTATCTGTCGGTCGTGTCTGCGAGTCTCCCGTCATGTACGACGAGCAGATGCGCGCGTTCGCTCGCGATGCCATGGCTCGCGGCGAGAGTCTCAACTCGATCAGCAAGCGTCTCGGAATGAGTCGCGCTACCCTCCGTGATTGGCGGGATCGAAGGGGTCGTCCGCGGTACCCGAATGACTGCCCACGGTGCGCGGACGGGAAGCTCGATGCTGCGTCGTACGCCCATTTGCTCGGGTTGTATCTCGGTGACGGCTGCCTGTCGAAGCATCGGCGCGAGGTCTACGCGCTGCGGATCGCGTGCGACGACGCCTACCCCCGACTGATCGACGAGGCGGCGGACGCCGTTCTCGCCGTACATCCAAGCCGCCCAGTGCATCGCGTCCAAGCCGTCGGCTACACGTCTGTCGTCGCCTACTGGAAACACTGGCCGTGCATGTTCCCTCAGCACGGGCCGGGGCCTAAGCATCATCGGAGGATCGAACTTGAGGGCTGGCAGCAGGAGATCGTTGCCGAATACCCCGAACTCTTCCTCCGCGGTCTCTTCAACTCCGACGGCTGCCGAGTAGCCAACTGGACAACCCGCACCGTCGCCGGCCACCTCAAGCGCTACGAATACCCCCGCTACATGTTCTCCAACGAATCCACCGACATCATGCACCTCTGCCAATGGTCCCTGGACCTACTCAACATCCCCTGGCGCATGCCCCGCCCCAACGCCCGCTCCGTAGCCCGCCGAGAAGCAGTCACCCAACTAGACACCTTCATCGGCCCCAAGTCATAGCCCACCACCAGTCCCGGCCCCAGTCCTCTGCTTCCCCTCCTCGAACCCCGCGACCCGCCGGCTACCCACCCAGCCCAGCCACATCTCAGAACTCTGTTCTTTGTTTGTTTTGGGGTGCAAGTAGTTGAGGCGGGCAGTCGGTTGACTGGCCGCCTCAGCTGCTTCTGTGAATGGTTGTTCGGTTACGGGTTTTGGCTGCGGTAGGCCGGGGCTATGCCTTCGATGGCGTCGCCCATGCGGTGGACTCGGAGGGCGTTGGTGGAGCCGGGGATGCTGGGTGGGGAGCCGGCGACGATTACTACCAGGTCGCCCTTTTGGAGTTTGCCCAGCTCGAGGAGGCGTTGGTCTACCTGGCGGACCATTTCGTCGGTGTGTTCGACGGTCGGGACGATGTACGTCTCGATGCCCCACACCACGCTCAGCCAGGAGCTGACCGACGGGACCGGGGTGAACGCAAGCAGCGGTACCTCGGTGCGATATCGCGCCAGCCGCAGCGCCGTGTCGCCCGACTGCGTGAACGCGATCAGGTACTTCGCGTCCAGCCGCTCAGCAACATCCGCGGCGGCCCGGGCGATCACGCCGCCCTTCGTCTTCGGTTCCCACTCGATCGCCTGGACGCGGCTGAGGCCGTGTTCCTCGGTGGACTCCACGATCCGCGCCATCGTCTTGACGGTCTCGATCGGGAACCGGCCGACGCTGGTCTCGCCGGACAGCATGACCGCGTCCGCACCGTCGAGTACGGCGTTCGCGACGTCGGAGGCCTCCGCCCGCGTCGGGCGCGGTGCGGAGATCATCGACTCGAGCATCTGGGTGGCGACGATGACCGGCTTCGCGTTCAGCCGGGCCTGGTCGATGATCAGCTTCTGGACCAGCGGGACCTCCTCGAGCGGGAGCTCCACACCGAGGTCACCACGCGCGACCATGAACCCGTCGAAGGCCTCGATGATCTCGTCCAGGTTGGCGACCGCCTGCGGCTTCTCGATCTTGGCGACGACCGGGAGCCGCAGCCCCTCCTCGTCCATGATCTTGTGCACCAGCTGGATGTCGGCCGCGTCCCGCACGAACGACAGCGCGATCATGTCGGCCGGCAGGTGCAGGGCCCAGCGCAGGTCCTCCACGTCCTTCTCGGACATCGCCGGCACGCTGACCGCGACACCCGGCAGGTTGATGCCCTTGTGGTTCGACACCGGCCCGCCGACGGTGACCCGGCAGACCACGTCGGTCTCGGTGACCTCCTCGGCCACCAGCGCGATCCGACCGTCGTCGATCAGCAACTGGTCGCCGGGTCTCACGTCACCCGGCAGGCCTTCGTACGTCGTCCCGCAGATGGTCTGATCGCCCGGCACCTCCCGGGTGGTGATCGTGAAGCGCTCGCCGTAGGTCAGCGTTGCCTTCCCCTCGGCGAACTCGGCCAGCCGGATCTTAGGACCCTGCAGGTCGACCAGGATGCCGACGTTGCTACCGGTCTCCGCGGCTGCGGTGCGGATCCGCTGGTAGATGCGCTCATGCTCGGCATGGGCGCCGTGGCTCAGGTTGAGCCTTGCGACGTCCATACCTGCTTGGACGAGTTCCAGGATGCGCTCCGGGGCGGCCGTAGCCGGGCCGAGCGTACAAACGATCTTTGCGCGACGCACGTCACAAAACCCTACTCCTGCAAACCACTGCCCCCGCTGGTCCACCCCCGTTACTGGACAGTTAACAGCTGATGGCAATCAGCCGCATCGCCTGAATCGTCAAGAACTCAAGGGGGTGTAGGCCCCTACGGTCACATCGCCACTGGGTTGCGCGGTGACCGTCTGCAGGCCGACCGGCTGCCCCTTCTGGTACGTGATGAGGGTGACCTCACCCGGCTTCCGCAGCGTGTAGCCCAGGGCGAACGCGTACGCCGCTCCCCCGGTCGTCCCGTTCGTGTACGTCGTGACCGCGCGCCCGTCGATCACCCGCGTCGTCGGGCCGACCTGGCGGTGCAGATGACCGGACAGCAGCAGCGTCGCGCACCCGCGCTCGGCGGTGGCGGCGTACGACGACGGGTCGTGCACCACCATCGTCGAGATCCGCTTGTCCTCCGGCTGGTCGCAGGCGACGTCCGCGAGCCGGTTCGACTGGTGCTCGATCGTCTCGTCCCCCGGCATGTCCGCGCTGCCCAGGCCGGTCTTGGTCGGGTCGCTGTCGCCGAGGAACCGGATCCCCTCGACCTCGACCGGCTTGCTGTCGAGTACGGTGAACCCGCTCTTGCGCATGAATTCCTCGACGTGCCCGCCGGCGTCGTGGTTGCCGGCCACCGCAACTACCTTGAAGTCCTTGAAGTGCTGCCGGAGCGAGTTGATGCTGAACGCTTCCCAGCTCTGCCCCGACGAGGTGTCGTCACCGGCGTCGATCAGCAGCTTGGCGCCGCCGGCCTTCGCCACCTCGGACGCGAACCCGTCGATGCCGATGTTGTCGTGCCGGTCCGACACCAGCAGCGCGACCTTCTCCTCCTTGTTCGGCTGGTGGATCTCCGGCGCGACGTCGGCGACCCGGTCCTTGAGCTGCCCGTACAGCTCGGTCGACTTCCGGTACGTCTCGACCAGCGTCCGGATCACCCCGACACCGCCCGTGGTGGAGAACCCGGACGCGACCTCGACCTTCTTCAGCCGGTCGTCGAACGACATCTCCGGCAGCAGCTTGAACAGCGGCTGCCACTGCGTCGGCGGTACCTCGGCCGGCCGCATCCGCCCCGGCCCGTAGATCGAGGCGATCGTGATCAGCATCGCGACCAGTACGACGATGGCGCGGTGCTCGAACCGGCGTTCGTGCCGGTGGACCAGGTGCCACAGTTCGCGCCGGCGACGTACGCCGAGGGCCGTCCACAGCGTCGCGACCACGACGACCACGAGCAGGCCCGTACCGGCTCCGGCGACTGCGTTGTCGACGGCCATCTGCTGGATGACCTGCTTGATCTGCCCGATTTCACCGTCGGGCTGGGACGCGATCAGGGTGTCGCGGGTGAGCAGCTCGGTGAGGTTGTCGGCGTCGGTCTCCTGTACGTCGATGTTGACGCCGATGCTGCCCGGAGTGTCGGCCGGGATCCGCAACCGCGGGAGTACGGCGCCGAGGTCGAGCGTCGCGTACCCGTCGAAGGTGGGCGACACCGTCGCCGCGTGTGCGCCGATCGTCACCCGCTCGGAGTCGTTCACGAATCCGAGCAGGCCGACCACGGCCGTGGTCAGGACGAAGAGCAGACTGAGCCCGGCCCACGGTGCGATCGCACGGAGCCGGGCCTTCGTCACCAGCCGGGTAGCCACGCTTCCAACCTATCGAGCCGATCCAGTTCGGGCACCCACCTCGCGTTTCGTGTTGGCGGGTGCCCGAAATGCGATCAAACCGCCAGCGGCCGGGCGGTCGGCGGGATCGGGGTGGGAAGCGTGGACGAGCCGGTGAGGTGGGTGTCCACGCCGTTGGCGCAGGACCGCCCCTCGGCGATCGCCCAGACGATCAGCGACTGACCCCGACCGGCGTCACCGCAGGCGAAGACGCCCTCGACCGAGGTCTGGTAGTCCTTGTCCCGCTTGACGTTGCCGCGCTCGTCGAGCTCGACGCCGAGCTGCTCGAGGAAACCCTCGCGCTCCGGGCCGACGAAGCCCATCGCCAGCAGCACGAGCTGCGCCGGGATCGTCCGCTCGCTGCCCTCGACCGGGTTGAACTTGCCGTCGGCAAACTTCACCTCGACCAGGTTCAGTCCGGAGACGTTGCCGTCGGCATCGGCCTCGAAGTTCACCGTCGAGACGGCGTACACCCGGTCGCCGCCCTCCTCGTGCGCGGAGGCGACCCGGTAGATCATCGGGTACGTCGGCCACGGCTGGTGCCCCGGACGGTCGTCGCCCGGCCGCGGCATGATCTCCAGCTGGGTCACCGTCCGGGCGCCCTGCCGGTGCGCCGTACCGAGGCAGTCGGCACCGGTGTCGCCGCCGCCGATGATCACCACGTCCTTGCCGGTCGCAACGATCTGGTCGTCGACGGTCTGCCCGAGCGCGACCCGGTTGGCCTGCGGCAGGTACTCCATCGCCTGGTGGATGCCGCCGTACTCGCGGCCCGGTACGGGCAGGTCGCGGGCCGCGGTGGCCCCGGTGGCGATGACGACAGCGTCGTACCGCTGCTTGAGCTGGGTGCCGGTCACGTCCACGCCGACGTTCACGCCGGAGCGGAAGACCGTGCCCTCCTCCTTCATCTGCTGGATCCGGCGGTCGACCTGCAGCTTCTCCATCTTGAACTCGGGAATGCCGTACCGCAGCAGGCCGCCCGGGGTGTCGGCGCGCTCGTAGACCGCGACCGTGTGGCCCGCGCGGGTCAGCTGCTGTGCGGCGGCCAGGCCGGACGGACCGGACCCGACGACCGCGATCGTCTTGCCGGTCAGCCACTCCGGCGGCTGGGGCCGGACGTCGCCGGTCTCCCAGGCCTTGTCGATGATCGCGACCTCGACATTCTTGATCGTCACCGGGTCCTGATTGATACCGAGCACACAGGAGGTCTCGCACGGCGCCGGGCACAGCCGCCCGGTGAACTCCGGGAAGTTGTTGGTGGCATGCAACCGCTCGATCGCCGAAGACCAGTCGTCCCGCCAGACCAGGTCGTTCCACTCCGGGATCAGGTTGCCCAGCGGGCAGCCGTTGTGGCAGAACGGGATACCGCAGTCCATACAGCGGCCGGCCTGCTTGGTGATGATCGGCAGCAGCGCCTTGCCCGGTCCACCGGGGTAGACCTCTTTCCAGTCCTGCTTGCGTTCCTCCACCGGCCGCCGGTCGGCGACCTCGCGCGGGGTGGTCAGGAATCCCTTGGGATCAGCCATCAGATGGCCTCCATCATCGCTCGCGTGGTGGCATCCTCGTCCAGCCCGTCACGCTCGGCGGCCGCCTTGGCCGCCAGCACCCGGGCATAGTCGCGGGGCATCACCGTGGTGAACCTGGCAGCCGCCGCGGGCCAGTCGGCGAGCAGCTTGGCCGCCCGTTCCGATCCGGTCTCCTCGAAGTGCCTGCGGACCAGGTCGTGCAGCAGTTCGGACTCGTCGGTGCTGACCGGGTGCAGATCCACCAGCTCCGGGTTCACCAGCGCGTGGTCCAGGTCGATCACGTGGGCCACGCCGCCCGACATGCCGGCCGCGAAGTTCCGGCCGACCGCACCCAGTACGACGACGCGGCCGCCGGTCATGTACTCGCAGGCGTGGTCGCCGACCGACTCGACGATCGCGGTCGCGCCGGAGTTCCGGACGCAGAACCGCTGGCCGACGCCGCCGCTGATGAACAGCTCGCCCGACGTCGCGCCGTACGCGATCACGTTGCCGGCGATGATCTGGTCGGCCGCGTCGAACCGCGCGCGGCGGTCCGGCCGGATGACCACGCGACCGCCGGACAGGCCCTTGCCGACGTAGTCGTTGGCGTCACCCTCGAGTCGCAGGGTGACCCCACTCGGCACGAAGGCGGCGAACGAGTTGCCGGCCGACCCGGTGAAGGTCAGGTCGATCGTCCCGTCGGCCAGGCCGGCCGCGCGGTACCGCTTGGTGATCTCGTGGCCGAGCATCGTGCCGACGGTGCGGTTGACGTTGCGGATCGCGAGCTGCGCGCGCACCGGTTCGCCGTTCTCCAGCGCCGGCCGGCAGATCTCGATCAGCTCGTTGTCGAGCGCCTTGTCCAGGCCGTGGTTCTGCCCGACGACCTGGTGCCGCGACGCGCCTTCCGGCAGCGACGGCACGTGCAGAATCGGCGCCAGGTCGAGACCGTCGGCCTTCCAGTGGTCGACCGCGCGCTGGACGTCCAGCACCTCGGCGTGACCGATCGCCTCGTCGAGGGTCCGGAATCCCAGCTCTGCAAGGTATTCCCGGACCTCCTCGGCGATGAACTCGAAGAAGTTCACGACGAACTCGGGCTTGCCGGAGAACCGCTCCCGCAGTACAGGGTTCTGCGTGGCGACGCCGACCGGGCAGGTGTCGAGGTGGCAGACCCGCATCATGATGCAGCCCGACACCACCAGCGGAGCGGTCGCGAAACCGAACTCCTCCGCACCCAGCAGCGCCGCGATGATGACGTCCCGTCCGGTCTTCAGCTGGCCGTCGGTCTGTACGACGATGCGGTCGCGCAAACCGTTCAGCAGCAGGGTTTGCTGCGTCTCGGCGAGACCCAGCTCCCACGGACCACCGGCGTGCTTCAGCGACGTCAGCGGCGCCGCGCCCGTACCGCCGTCGTGACCGGAGATCAGTACGACGTCCGCGTGCGCCTTGGAGACACCCGCGGCGATCGTGCCGACTCCGACCTCGGACACCAGCTTCACGTGGATCCGTGCCGCCGGGTTCGCGTTCTTCAGGTCGTGGATCAGCTGGGCCAGATCCTCGATCGAGTAGATGTCGTGGTGCGGCGGCGGCGAGATCAGGCCGACACCCGGCGTCGAGTGCCGGGTGCTCGCCACCCAGGGGTACACCTTCGGGCCGGGCAGCTGCCCGCCCTCGCCGGGCTTCGCGCCCTGCGCCATCTTGATCTGGATGTCGTCGGAGTTCGTCAGGTACTCCGCGGTGACGCCGAACCGTCCCGAGGCGACCTGCTTGATCGAGCTCCGCCGGGTCGGGTCGTACAGCCGGTCGGCGTCCTCGCCGCCCTCACCGGTGTTCGACTTGCCGCCGAGCCGGTTCATCGCGATCGCCAGTGTCTGGTGCGCCTCGGCGCTGATCGAGCCGTAGCTCATCGCGCCGGTGGAGAACCGCTTGACGATCTCGCTGACCGGCTCGACCTCGTCGATCGAGATCGGTTCGCGGTCGCTGCCGAACCCGAAGAGGCCGCGCAGCGTCATCAGCCGCTCGGACTGCTCGTTCACCCGGGACGTGTACTGCTTGAAGATGTCGTAGCGACCGGTCCGCGTGCTGTGCTGCAGCCGGAAGACCGTGTCCGGGTCGAACAGGTGCGGCTCACCTTCACGCCGCCACTGGTACTCGCCGCCGATCTCCAGCTTGCGGTGCGCGGGCAGGATCCCGTCCGCCGGGTAGGCGCGCAGGTGCCGGCGGCGTACCTCCTCGGCGATCGTGTCCAGGCCGACGCCGCCGATCCTCGACGACGTACCGGTGAAGTAGATGTCGACCAGGAACGGGGACAGCCCGTTCGCCTCGAAGATCTGGGCGCCGGTGTACGACGCGACCGTCGAGACACCCATCTTCGACATGACCTTGAGCACGCCCTTGCCGAGCGACTTCACCACGTTGCGGACAGCCTGCTCGGGCTCGATCCCCGGCAGGTAGGTGCCGCGCCGGCAGAGGTCCTCGACGGACTCCAGCGCCAGGTACGGGTTGATCGCGGCCGCGCCGTACCCCATCAGGAGCGCGACGTGGTGGACCTCGCGGACGTCACCGGCCTCGACGACGAGACCGACCTGGGTACGGGTCTTCTCCCTCACCAGGTGGTGATGAACCGCGGCCGTCAGCAGCAGCGACGGGATCGGCGCGCTGTCGGCGTTCGAGTGCCGGTCGGACAGCACCAGGATGCGGGCGCCGTCCCTGATCGCGGCACTCGCCTCGGCGCACACCTCGTCGAGCCGGGCCTTGAGCGCGGCGCCGCCCTCCTCGACGTCGTACACACCGCGGAGGACCGTGGTGGCCAGGCCGGGCATGTCGCCGTCGAGGTTGATGTGGCGGAGCTTGGCCAGCTCGTCGTTGGTGATCACCGGGAACGGGATCACCACCTGCCGGCAGGACGCCGGGCTCGGGCTGAGCAGGTTCGCCTCCGGGCCGAGGGACGAGGACAGCGAGGTGACGAGCTCCTCGCGGATCGCGTCCAGCGGCGGGTTCGTGACCTGGGCGAACAGCTGTGCGAAGTAGTCGAACAGCAGCCGCGGCCGATCGCTCAGCACCGCGATCGGCGTGTCGGTGCCCATCGAGCCGATCGGCTCGGCGCCGGACTTCGCCATCGGGGTGAGGATGACGCGCAGCTCCTCCTCGGTGTACCCGAAGACCTGCTGGCGCCGGGTCACCGACGCGTGGCTGTGTACGACGTGCTCCCGCTCGTGGAGGTCCTCGAACCGGATCAGGCCGCCGTGCAGCCATTCGTCGTACGGATGCTCGGTGGCGAGCGCGTTCTTCACCTCGGCGTCGGTGATGATCCGGTGCGCGTCGACGTCGACCAGGAAGATCCGGCCCGGCTCGAGCCGGCCCTTCTCGGTCACGGTGGCCGGGTCGATGTCGAGGACGCCGGCCTCGGACGCGAGGACGACGAGGCCGTCCTCGGTCACCCAGTAGCGCGAGGGACGTAGGCCGTTGCGGTCGAGGACCGCGCCGACCTTGGTGCCGTCGGAGAAGACCACCGACGCCGGGCCGTCCCACGGCTCCATCAGCGTCGAGTGGAACTCGTAGAACGCACGCCGCTTCGGATCCATCGTGGTGGCGTTCTCCCACGCCTCCGGGATCATCATCAGCATCGCGTGCGGCAGCGAGCGGCCGCCGAGGTGCAGGAGCTCGAGGACCTCGTCGAAGGAGGCCGAGTCCGAGGCTCCCGGCGTACAGATCGGGTAGAGCTGCTCGAGGTCGCCGGGGATCAGGTCGCTGGCGAGCAGGGCCTCGCGGGCGCGCATCCAGTTGCGGTTGCCCTGGACGGTGTTGATCTCACCGTTGTGGGCGATGTACCGGTACGGGTGGGCCAGCGGCCAGGACGGGAACGTGTTCGTCGAGAACCTGCTGTGGACGATGCCGATCGCCGAGGCGAGATCGGGGTCCGTCAGCTCGGGGAAGAACTTGTCCAGCTGGTCGGTGGTGAGCATCCCCTTGTAGGTGATGGTCCGGCCGGACAGCGACGGGAAGTAGGTCTCCGTCTCCTTCTCGGCCCGCTTCCGCAGCCGGAACGCCATCCGCTCGAGCGCCAGGCCGAGCACGCGGCCGGTCTTCGCGGTGACGAACAGCTGCTTGAAGGTCGGCATCACCGAGCGTGCGGTCGCGCCGAGCAGGTCGGGCGTGGTCGGGATGTCCCGCCAGCCGACGACACTCAACTGCTCCTCGGCGGCCAGCTCCTCGATCCGATTGATCGCCTTGGCGGCGTCGTCGGGATCGGCGGGCAGGAACGCGATACCGGTCGCGTAGCTGTGCGTCGCCGGCAGCTCGAACTCGCACACCTTGCGGTAGAAGGCGTCCGGGACCTGCAGCAGGATGCCGGCGCCGTCGCCGGAGTCCGGTTCGGCGCCGGACGCGCCGCGGTGCTCGAGATTGCGCAGGGCGGTCAAGGCCTTGGCCACGATGTCGTGGCTCGGTTCACCGGTCAGGGTCGCGACGAAGGCAACACCACAAGCGTCGTGCTCGTGCTGCCCGTCGTAAAGACCCTCGCTCGGGAATGGGGGGCGACCATACATTCAGGGGCTCCCGTCGTCCTACGGTCAAACAACTGGCCGCGGGACAACATTGGCCCAAGCCGGGTGTCCCGAGACTACCTCATGACGCCCACCAGCTGGACTTCCAGTCCACCGTGAAACGCCTTGATGACCCACAGTAAGCAAGCGCTCACTACTAGCCTCCCATCTTCCCAGCCCACCGCCCCCACAACCACCCAAACCACCCGAAATTCACCTACTGAGACCACCCGCGGTGGAGTGGGCTGGAGAGAGGCTGGCTGGGGCTCTGGGGCGGTTCGTGGGCGGTTCGGTGGTCGAGCCTGCCTGGGGTGCTCGGGACGTACTGCGAGACCGCCTGAGGACCGTGGAGCTGCGGGGTGGATGGGATGCGCTGACTCGGGCCGGGCTGAGTTCACCGGCGATCGAGGAGCTGTGGGTACGGCGGGAGGCCGCGCTGGCGGTGCTGGACCGGCTGCCGCGGGTGCCGACGCATGGCGATGCCCATCCGGTGAACCTGCTTGGCCGGGACGGCGAGGACGTTGTCGCCATCGACTGGGAGCAGTTCGGGCTGGGGCCGGCTGGATTCGACCTCGGGTATTTGGCGCTGGCTGTCGACACCCCGCTGGACGCCTTGGTTGCTGCGCACGGTGGCGACGTACGGCGTGGGGCGGTGCTGGTGGCGGCGTATACCGGGGTGTCGCGGGCGGCTTGGGCGCTTGCGCGGCCGGGCGCCGGGGGTCAGGTCGGGCGGTTGGGGAGGTTGGCGGGGATTGTGGATGAGGCGGTCTGCCAGGCGGTGTGGAAGGACTTGTAGGTGGGGTAGCGGGTGGTGGTGGCTTCGGTGAGTACGGCGTGGAGTGGGTCGGGTGAGTCGGTGAGGAGGAGTTGGGCGGTGCGGGCCATCACGTAAGCGGTGGTTCGGGTGTCGATGGGGGCTCCGAGGGCGTGCTCCTCGGGGGCCATGTAGCGGCTGGAGCCGAACATGCGGCCCATCGTGTTGACGAACGGGCCGCGGTGGTAGCTGTCGAGGTCTATGACCGTCAGGCGCTTCGCCGGGAAGTCGTAGAGCATCGAGGAGTGGTAGAAGTCGCCCTCGACCCAGCCTGCGGCGTCCAGGGCGGCGTGGAGGTCGTAGAGCGTGTTGAGCGCGGTGAGGATCTCCTCGGTGGGGAGCGCCTTGAAGCGTTCGAGGGCGGGGCCTAGGAGGTCGCCGTCGCGCCAGTCGTAGACGAGCACCGGCCCGACTGGGGATTCGATGACCGCGTGCAGCGTCGGCAGGGCGGAGTGGTCGACAGAGTGCGCGAGCTCGGCGGCGTTTCGGATCAGCGCGACGCGGTCCTCGAAGCCGAGGAACGCTTGGGTGTCGGCGGGGTCGCCGGCGGTCTTCACGAAGTACCTGGCCTCGGCGGTCTGGACGCCGTACGAGATGTTGCCGGAGTCCTGGGCGCCGAAGCGGGTGAAGACGGTGCCGAGTTGTTCGAGATAGGCGGGGGGTGGGACGTCGATCTCGTGTGGAAACACCCGGGCGACGCTAGTGCAGCCGCGGTTGCTGCGCGATCGATTTGGCCCGGCTGGTGGGTACTGTGCCGAGCGTGGCTGAGGTGGGGATCCGACTGTTCGGGCCGCTGGCGGTCACGGTCGGCGGCGAACCGGTGGAGCTGAAGGGCGACCGGCTGCGGACGCTGCTCGCCGTACTCGCGATGTCGGCGGGTGAGTGCGTCGCGGTGGACACGCTGGCCGATCGGGTCTGGGGTGACGAGCTCCCGGATCGGGTCAAGAGCAGTCTGCACACGCTGATCGCGCGACTCCGTCAGGCGCTGGGGGCGGACTCTGTGCAGACGCGTCCTGGTGGGTATGTGTTCGCGGTGTCGGCGGACCAGGTCGACGTGCTGCGGTTCAAGCGGGCGGTTGGGCCGGCTGAGGCGCTCCAGGAGTGGACCGGCGAGCCGTTCTGCGGCACGAGGTCGGACTGGCTCACGACGACGGTCCTGCCGCAGCTGGTCGAACTGCGGCTGTCGGCCGTCGAACGCCTCGCCGATCTCGAGCCATCCGAGGACCTGCTCGTACAGCTGCAGGAGCTGACCGCGGAGTACCCACTGCGCGAGTCACTCTGGATCCGGCTGCTCCGAATGCTGGCCGCCGCCGGCCGCTCCGCCGAGGCCCTCGGCCGTTACGACGTGATCCGCGCCCGGCTCGCCGACGAACTCGGCGTAGGACCAGGCGCCGAACTGCAACAACTCCACGCCGACCTCCTCGCAGCGGACGCCGACCTGCACCGCCACCGCGCCCCGAACGCCGACCGGCACCGCGCCCGGGATGCAGACCGCCACCGCGCCTTGGACGCCGACCGCCACCACGCCTTGGACGCCGACCTGCACCCGCACCACGCCGCCCACGCCGCCCACGGCGACCACGGCGACCACGGCGACCGGTGCGACCGGTGCGACCGGTGCGACCGGTGCGACCGGCGCGACCAGCGCGACCAGCGCGACCAGCGCGACCAGCGCGATGACCGGGCCGACCTGCGGCTCCCTCACCCGGTCGAGCTGGACGCCCCGAGATCGCTCCCCGCCGATCTGCCCAGCTTCACCGGCCGCGCCGCTGAGCTGGCCGTTCTGGCCGCGTTGCCGGGCGGTGTGATGGTTGCGGTGGTGGACGGGATGGCGGGGGTTGGGAAGACGGCGTTGGTGGTCCGGGCGGCGCATCAGCTGGCGCCGTCGTACCCGGACGGGCAGGTGTTCGTCGATCTGCACGGGCACACCGACGGAGTGAGGCCGGCGGAAGCCGGGGAGGTGGTGGCGCGGCTGCTGGAGGTCTTCGGCGTACCGGCCGACCGCGTGCCTCGCGAACTCGACGACCGAGCCGGACTGCTGCGCACCCTCCTCGCCGACCGCCGCGTCCTGCTGGTCCTCGACAACGCCGTCGACGAGGCACAGGTCCGCCCGCTCCTCCCCGGTACGCCGGGTTCGGGCGTGCTGATCACCAGCCGGCACCGCCTGGCCGACCTCGACACCACCGCGGCCGTCTCCCTGCAGACACTGCCACCCGACGACGCCGTCCACCTCTTCACGACCGTCGCAGGCAGGAGCGGTACGTTGCCCGCCGTACTGACCGAGCTCGTCGAGCAGTGCGGACTCCTCCCCCTCGCGATCCGCATCTCGGCCGCCCGGCTGAGATCCCACCCGTCCTGGACCGCCGAGCAACTCCTGGAGCGACTCCGCAGCCACGAGCACCGCCTGACCGAGCTCGCCGCCGGACCGCGCAGTGTCGCGGCCGCGATCGACCTGTCGTACCGCGAGCTCGGCCCGGACCTCCGCCGCGCGTACCGCCGACTCGGCCTCCACCCCGGCGCCGACTTCGGGACCGACTCCGCCGCAGCTCTGCTCGATCTCGGCCACGCCGCGACAGCCCGCGCTCTGGAACAACTGCTGAACGTCCATCTCCTCCAAGAGCCAGCGTTCGGCCGCTACCAATTCCACGATCTCGTCCGCGACCACGCCCGTACCGTCGCCGCCGACGAGTCCCCCGCCGCACTCACCCGCCTGGTCGACTATTACTGCCAGGCCGCCACCGAAGCGACTGCCCGCCGCTACCCGAACCACACCGGCCTCCATCACCACCCCGACGCCGACCCGATCACCAGTACGCCGGACGACTGGCTCCAAACGGAACTCCCGAACCTCCTCCTGATCAGCGAACAGGCCGGCAACTGCACCCTGCACTTCTCGGCCAGCCTGTACCCGTACCTCCGCACCGTCGGCCGACTCACCACCCTGGAAGACCTGCACCACCGCGCGCTCGACGTCGCACGCGCCACGAACAACACCACCGGCGAGACAGACCTGCTACTCCGCCTCGGCGAATGCCACCGCGTCCAAGGGATCCACGCGCAGGCACTCGAGGAGTACGGCGAAGCGCTGAAGCTCGCCCGCACCAGCGCCTACCGGTCAGGTGAGATGCGCGCGCTGCACGGTCTCGGCCTCGTCCACGGGACCCAGGACCGCAACAGCCTCGCGCTCCGCGAACTGCACGAGTCGCTCGGCGTCGCGGAGTCCATGGACAACCAGTCCGGTCGCCTGGCCGCGCTGAACGGTCTCGGCTGGATGTGCGGCAAGCTCGGCGATCACGCCGCCAGTCTGGAGTTCACCGGCCGCGCACTGATCATCGCCCGCGCGATCGACCACCGCAGCGTCGGGAAACTGCTGACCAGCATCGCCCACGCCCACCTCCTCCAGGCGGACCCGCTGCGGGCGATCGAGTTCTACCAGCAGGGCCTGGAGCACGCACGGGACAACGGCAACCTGCACAACCAGCTCCGCTCGCTGGACGGGCTGGCCGAATCACACCGGCAGCTTGGTGCGTACTCCGACGCGTTCGCCTGCCGTGAGCAGGCGATGGACCTTGCCCGCGACCTGGGCTCACCCAACTGGGAGTTCGAGGCGCACCAGGGATTCGGCCGGCTGCACCTGACCGTTGGACGGCCCAACGAAGCTCTCGACTCCCACCGCCGCGCGCTGGAGCTGGCGACGCAGCTCTACCAGCCCGTGGACCAGGCGCGGGCCTACGACGGGCTCGCGTATGCGCTCGCAGCGCTCGGCCGGTGCAAGGACGCCCGACAGCACTGGCAGCGCGCGCTGACGATCCTGGAGACGGTCGGCGTCGAGACCAGCGACGACCCCGAGACCAGCGTCGCAGTACTGCGCGGTCAACTGGAGCAATTCGCCGTACCGGCTGATTAGTCTGGGCGGCATGACTCTCGCCGACTTTCCCAGGTATCCGTTGTTGTTCGGGCCCAGCCCGGTGCATCCGCTCGAGCGGTTGTCGGCGTACCTGGGTGGGGCGAAGGTGTGGGCGAAGCGGGAGGACTGCAACTCCGGCCTTGCGTACGGCGGGAACAAGACGCGGAAGCTGGAGTACCTGATCCCGGACGCGCTCGCTCAAGGCGCGGATACGTTGGTCTCGATCGGCGGGTATCAGTCGAACCACACCCGGCAGGTCGCGGCGGTCGCCGCGAAGGTGGGGCTGAAGGCGGTGCTGGTCCAGGAGAACTGGGTCGACTGGCCGGATGCGCTCAACGACCGGGTCGGCAACATTCTGCTGAGCCGGATCATGGGGGCCGAGGTGCGGCTCGATCCGGCCGGGTTCGGGATCGGGTTCAAGGACAGCTGGAAGCAGGCGCTCGAGGACGTGCAGGCGCGCGGTGGTACGCCGTACGCGATCCCGGCCGGCGCGTCGGATCATCGGCTCGGCGGGCTCGGGTTCGCGCAGTGGGCGTACGAGGTGGAGCAGCAGGAGCGGGAGCTCGGGGTCTTCTTCGACACGATCGTCGTGTGTTCGGTGACCGGGTCGACGCATGCCGGGATGATCGCCGGGTTCGCCGGGCAGGACCGGCCGCGGCGGGTGATCGGGATCGACGCGAGCGCGAAGCTGCAGGAGACGCGTGATCAGGTCGAGCGGATCGCCCGGGCGACGGCCTCGTTGATCGGGTTGGGGCGCGAGCTGCGGGACGACGAGATCACGGTGCTGGAGGGCTGGGCGGGTGACGAGTACGGGATCCCGGTGCAGTCGACGCTGGACGCGATCCGGCTGACCGGGCAGCTCGAGGGCATGATCATCGACCCGGTCTACGAGGGGAAGTCGATGGCGGGCCTGATCGGCCTGATCCGCAACGGCGACATCCCGAAGGACTCGACCGTGCTCTACGCGCACCTGGGTGGGCAGCCTGCTCTCAACGCTTACAGCGGGCTGTTCACGCACTCGCAGTCGATCGCCTAGCGGCTACCAGCCGCCGGCGAAGAAGGATTCGAGGCCGGGTAGCGGGTGTGCGGCGGTGGTCGCGTTCGCGAACACGATGACGGCCAGTGTGAGCGCCAGCAGCGGGGTGAAGACGCCGTACGCCGCCAGCAGTCGCCGGGGGCGCCGCTCGGACCGGTCTGTCCTGGTGAACCCTCGCCAGAGCAGGACGGAGAGAAGCACGAGCACGAGGACCACGAGCGTGCCCTCGATGGCCATGACCGCGTGGAACTTGACGTAGTCGCTGCGGATCACGTCGAGGGCGGGTGAGTTCTGGCCGTCGGCGAGGTGCTGCCTCACCTGGGCGAGGGTGTCGGGCAGCGGGCCGGCTGAGGCGTTGGGCTTGCCGAACAGCATCGGGAGGAGGGAGCCGAACGGCGCGGCCATGCCGTGGATGTTGGCCATGACGGCGGCGAGCGAGACCACGGCCAGAGCGGTGGACAGGACGCCGCTCGCGGCGAGGGCCACTGCTCGGAGGCCGCCGGTGCGGAGGAAGGCTTGCCAGCTGAGTACGCCGAGGGCGATGAGGACCGCCAGCAATGCAGCAGCGAGGAGGGCTTTGGCTACGTGGTAGCGGAACCAGTAGTCGACGACGGGTTGGAGTTCGGCACCGAAGTCGGCGTTGCCGGTGTGCCAGTAGCTGACGAACGCGCTGCGGAAGGTGGCGATGAGGGTCGATTCACTGCCGAGGGCGGTGGTCGCCCGGGTGCTCGCCAGGGCGGCGGGGGCCAGTACGAAGGCGACGAGGAGTGCCGCGGTGGCGGTCGCGGCGGAGGTGAGCGCCTGCCATGGCCGGAGGAAGGTGGTCGACGTCATGGGGTCACGCTAGGCGGGCGTGTCCGGTGCGAACCATCACGCTGGATCGACTCTTGGGGTAGCGCCGGCGATACCTCTTGCGTCAGCCGATTCCGGGGCCGACGAGGGTGCCGACGAAGTACGTCAGGGCGGCTGCGGCGGCGCCGAGGAGCAGTTGGCGGAGACCGGAGTACCACCACGAGCGGCTGGTGACGCGGGAGACGACGGCGCCGCAGACGAACAGTGCCGTCAGGGAGAGGATGAGGGACGGTAGGACGTTGCCTGCGCCGAGCAGGTACGGCGCGAGCGGGATGAAGGCGCCGACTGCGAAGCAGATGAATGACGAAGCGGCTGCGATGACCGGGTTCGGGAGGTCGTCGGGGTCGATGCCGAGTTCTTCGCGGACGTGTTCCTCGAGGGCTTGGTCGGGGTTCGCGTGGAACTGCTTGGCGACCTTGCTCGCGAGGTCCGGGTCGAGGCCCTTCGCGCGGTACGTCTCGGCGAGCTCGATCTCCTCGTCGATCGGGTGCTTCTTGATCTCCTTGCGCTCGATCTCGATCTCGGCGTGGGCGAGCTCGCGCTGGGAGGCGACGGAGGTGTACTCCCCCGCCGCCATCGAGAACGCACCCGCGGCCAGACCGGCGAGGCCGGCCAGGATGATGAACTTCGAGCCGGAGCTGGTGCCGCCGTCCATGCCGGCGATCAGGGCGAAGTTCGACACCAGGCCGTCCATCGCCCCGAACACCGCGGGCCGCAGCCAGCCGCCGTTCACATCACGGTGCGTGTGGTCCCCGTGATGCTCAGCCGACACATCAGGCGTCTCAGTCACGAGCCCCATCAGACTCGGAACCGTTCTTAACTTCAACCTTCGGCGCTTCTGTCGAGCTTTCTGGTTCGCTCGCCTCGGGCGTTTCCTCGTCCGTTTCCGTCTCAGGAGCCTCGTCAGCAGCGTCCTCGGCGTCTGCCGGCTTTTCTGCGGGAGCTGGCTTGCCGGCGGCTGGGCCGGTGGAGATGTCTTCCTGACCGGGGTGGCGTTTGGCGCTGATGATGAAGGCGGCCACGGCCAGGACGAACAGGATGAGGGCGGTCCAGACGTTCAGGCGGAGGCCCAGGAAGTGGTTCACGGTGTCGATGCGCATGTTTTCGATCCAGGCGCGGCCGGCGGTGTAGCCGGCGACGTACAGGAAGAAGGCGCGGCCGTGGCCCAGTTTGTAGCGGCGGTCGACCAGGATGACGAGGGCTACGACGCCCAGGTTCCAGACCGCCTCGTAGAGGAACGTCGGGTGGAAGGTGGCGAAGTCGGCGTACCCGGCCGGACGGTGTTCCGGTGAGATCTCCAGGCCCCACGGCTTCGTGGTCGGGCGGCCGAAGAGTTCCTGGTTGAAGTAGTTGCCGAAGCGGCCGAACACCTGCGCCAGCGCGATCCCCGGCGCCATCGCGTCCGCGACCGCCAGGAACGGCACCTTCGCCCGCCGGCAGGCGATCCACGCACCCAGCGCGCCGAACCCGACCGCACCCCAGATACCGAGCCCGCCGTGCCAGATCTTCAGCGCGTCGATCGGGTGCCGGCCCTCGCCGAAGTACAGCTCGGCGTCGGTGATCACGTGATAGATCCGCGCCCCGACCAGCCCGAACGGGATCGCCCAGAACATGATGTCGGCGAGCACCGGCGCGGACCCGCCGCGCGCCACCCAGCGGCGGCGGCCGAGCCAGTAGCCGACGAAGATGCCGGCCAGGATGCACAGCGCGTACGCGCGGATCGGAAGGCCGAAGATGTGCCAGACACCCTGGCTCGGGCTGGGGATGAACGCCGGAACCATCACGGCGGGAATCAGACTAGACATGGCAAGGGGGAACGCTACTCGACCCACCAGACCACTGCCAGAAACGCACGGTCACGATGGGGCCTCAGCTTGCGACCGCGTCGACGGCGTTCTGCAGCCCCTCGGAGCTCAGCTGGTCGGTCGGCAACTGCTTGCCGTTCACGTAGACCGTGGGCGTCCCGGTCACGCCGCGGTCGTCGGCCGCCTTGCCCACCGACTCCAGCCAGCCCGCGTACGTGTTGCCCTGCAGCGCCTGCTGGAACTTCTCGTCACCGACGCCGAGCTGCTTGCCGAGCTCGATCAGCTGGTCCGTGGTCCACGACTTCGAGAAATCGCCGTACATCTCGTCGGCGAAGCTCAGCGCCTTGCCGTTCGCGGCCGCGGCGGCGAACGCGTTGGCCAGCCGCGGCGAGGCGTCCGGGTTGACGAACTGCAGCGGCCAGTAGGTCAGCGTCGCCGTACCGTCCTGGACGAGCTTGTCGATGGTCGAGCCGCTCGCCTCCTCGAACTCCGCGCAGTGCGGGCAGCGGAAGTCGAGGTACAGGTCGATGTTGACCTTCGCGCCGGCCTTGCCGACCGTGACGCCCTTGCCGGACGTGCCCGGGCCGGTGATGACCGTGGGCTCGGGCCGGCCGTTCGAGGTGACCTCGACCTTGGAGTGACCGCGGTAGTACTGCACTCCGACACCGCCCGCGAGCGCGAGGACCAGGACGACCACCACGATGATCCCTGGCGAGATCCGGCGCTTCGGCTGCTGCAGCAGCGGATTGGCGTTGCTCACGACGCGATGACTCCTTGCGGTTCGGATACGACAGCGAACTTACTGACGGGCTGCCACCACAGCCACACGGCCAGCGCCAGCAGGCCGATGTCCCGGAGGATCTCCTGCAGGTAATTCGTCTGGCCCGCAGCGACCTGACCGCCGCCGCCGAAGCAGCCGCAGTCGATCGACAGGCCGCGGGCCCAGGCGGACGACACCGCGACGATGAACACGATCATGAAAACACCCGCGGCCACGGCCGAGGCGCGGACACCGAAGCCGACGATCAACAGCAACCCGATCGCGATCTCCAGGAACGGCAGCCCCCAGCCGACGGGCTGCACCAGCGACGACGGCAGCAGTTCGTACGCGCGGACCGCCTGAGCAGCCGTCTCAGGATCGGTGACCTTCAACGCGCCGGCGACCAGCATCACGCCGCCGAGCACGAGCCGGGCAACGAGCGACACCCAGGGGAACCAAGCCTTCACTGGTTGTCCGCCACCAGCTTGCCGAAGTCGTGCGACAGGTCGCCGATGGCCGCGTCGGACAGCCAGAGCACGTTCGCCTTGTCGTTCTTCCCGAAGCCGATCACCTGCGCTCCGTGACCGACCTCGTACCCTCCGGAAGGAAGCTTCTGCATCCCTTCCACCGGTACGCCGACCGCCTTCGCGACGTCCTTGATCGACGCCAGCGACCCGGTCAGCCCGGTGAACGACGGGTCGAACCGGTCCAGGTACTTGCGGATCACCGGACCGGTGTCCCGCGACGGGTCGGTGGTGATGAACAGCATCTGGATCTGGTCGCGCACCGGCTGGTCCAGCTTGGTCAGCGCGGACGCCACGTCAGCCATCACGGTCGGACACACGTCCGGGCAGTTCGTGTAGCCGAAGAACACCAGCGTGACCGGCTTCTTCGTCGACGTGACCAGGTTGAACGGGTTCCCGCCGGTGTCGGTCAGGGTGGTCGCGGGCATCGAGTACGGCTGGTCCAGCGTGGCGCCGCGCAGCCCGTTCGGGTCCTGGCTGCTGCGGATGATCGCCCCGCCCGGATTGTCGGCCTTCTGCTCCTTGCCACTGCAGCCCGCGAGGGCGAGCAGAGCCACCGCGGCCAGCAGAACGACCGCGTTCCTGGTTCGACTCACGGCGGTACTAACGTTCGGCAGGCGTGCGGGGTTCCCGGCGGACGCCCTCAGCGAGGTCTTCGGTCAACGCACGGACGCCGGCCGGGCCGCCGTCCTGGAGCGCCTTGACCAGGGCCGCGCCGACGATCGCCGCGTCCGCGAACGCCACCACGCCGGCCGCCTGATCCCCGTTGGAGATGCCGAGGCCGACGCCGACCGGTAGCCCGGTCACCGCCTTGGTCCGGCCGACCAGCGGCGCCGCGAGCTCCGACGGCTTGTCCCGCGCACCGGTGACACCCATCACAGCGGTCGCGTACACGAACCCGCGGCAGGCGGTCGTGGTCATCGCGATCCGCTCGTCGGTCGACGACGGCGAGACCAGGAACACCTTGTCCAGGTCGTGCTTGTCCGCGGCCGCGATCCACTCCGCGCCCTCGTCCGGGATCAGGTCCGGCGTGATCAGCCCCGCTCCCCCGACGCCGGCGAAGTCGGCCGCGAACCGGTCCACGCCGTACCGCTCGATCGGGTTCCAGTACGTCATCACGAGCACCGGTACGTCGGAGTACGCCGCGATCTTCTCGACCGTGCTCAGCACGTCCCGGGTCCGCAGCCCGCCGGCCAGCGCGACCTCGGTGGCCCGCTGGATCGTGACGCCGTCCATCACCGGGTCGCTGTACGGCAGGCCGAGCTCGATCACGTCGGCACCGCCGTCGATCATCGCCTTGACCCCGTCCACGGCGCCGTCGTACGTCGGGAAGCCGGCCGGCAGGTACCCGATCAGCGCGCCGCGGCCCGCGTCGTTCGCCTTCCGGATCGCGACCCCACCCTTGCCCAGGGCAACCACATCACTCACCGGAGGCCTCATTCCCGCCGAGGCCGAACCACTTGGCGGCCGTGTCCATGTCCTTGTCCCCGCGACCGGAGAGGTTGATCAGAATAGTTGCCTCAGGCCCCAGTTCCTTGGCGATGTCGAGTGCGCCGGCGACCGCGTGCGCGGACTCGATGGCCGGGATGATGCCCTCGGTGCGCGACAGCAGCTGGAACGCGTCCATCGCCTCGGCGTCGGTGATCGGCCGGTACGACGCGCGCCCGGTCTCGGCCAGCCACGCGTGCTCCGGACCGACGCCCGGGTAGTCCAGCCCCGCGGAGATCGAGTGCGACTCGATCGTCTGGCCGTCCTCGTCCTGCAGCAGGAACGACCGCGCACCATGCAGTACGCCGACCTGCCCGGCCGTGATCGTCGCCGCATGCCGACCGGTCTCGAACCCGTCGCCACCCGGCTCGATGCCGTACAGCTTCACGCTCTCGTCCGGGATGAACGCCGTGAACAGGCCGATCGCGTTCGACCCGCCACCCACGGACGCAACCGCGGCGTCCGGCAGCTTGCCGAGCAGTTCGAGCGACTGCTCCCGCGCCTCGTCACCGATCCCGCGGACGAAATCGCGCACCATCGCGGGGAACGGGTGCGAGCCGGCCGCCGTACCGAGGATGTAGTGCGTCTTGTCCACGCTGGCGACCCAGTCGCGGAGCGCCTCGTTGATCGCGTCCTTCAGCGTCCGGCTGCCGGTCTTGACCGAAATCACCTCGGCGCCGAGCAGCCGCATCCGGGCCACGTTCAGCGCCTGGCGCTCGGTGTCGACCTCGCCCATGTAGACGACGCATTCCAGGCCGAGGTACGCGCACGCGGTGGCCGTGGCGACGCCGTGCTGGCCGGCGCCGGTCTCGGCGATCACCCGCGGCTTCCCCATCCGCTTGGTCAGCAGCGCCTGGCCGATCGCGTTGCGGATCTTGTGCGCGCCGGTGTGGTTCAGGTCCTCGCGCTTCAGCAGGATCCGCGCGCCGGCCGCGTCGGACAGCCGGGTCGCGTCGTACAGCAGGCTCGGGGCGCCGATGTAGTCGCGCAGCATCCGCTCGAACTCACCGGTGAACTCCGGGTCGGCCATCGCCTCGCGCCACGCGGTCGTGAGCTCGTCGAGCGGCGCGATCAGCGCCTCCGGCATGAACCTGCCGCCGAAACGGCCGAAGTGCCCGAACTGATCGGGCAGCACAGTAGACATCCGACAAAACCTTCCAACCCGGCCCAGACGGCTCGGGAGAGTTACTACCCCTACCCGTTTGGACCGGGAGGAGAGGTCAGTGCCGCTGCTGGATTGCGGGGTGCGATCCGGCGGCGACGAGGTCGGCGACCGAGGCACGAGGATCGCGGCCGGTCACCAGGGTTTCACCGACGAGGACGACATCGGCCCCGGCGCGCGCGAACTCGATTACATCATGCGGCCCGCGGACGCCGGACTCGGCCACCCGGACCAGTTCGGTCGGGATCGTCGGCGCGACCCGCGCGAACGTGTCCCGGTCGACCTCGAGAGTCTTCAGGTTGCGGTTGTTCACGCCGATGAGCTGAGCGCCGGCGTCCACCGCACGCCGGGTCTCCTCCTCGTCGTGCACCTCGACCAGCGGGCACAGGCCGATCGAGTGCGCCCGCTCGATCAGCGAGACCAGAGCCTCCTGCTCCAGCGCGGCCGCGATCAGCAGCACCATGTCGGCGCCGGCTGCCCGGGCCTCCCAGAGCTGGTACGACGAGACGACGAAGTCCTTGCGCAGGACCGGCACGTCGACCCGGCCGCGGACCGCGCGCAGGTCGTCGAGGCTGCCGTTGAACCGGCGCTCTTCGGTGAGGACCGAAATCGCGGCGGCGCCACCCAGCTCGTACTCCCCGGCCAGCGCGGCCGGGTCGGTGATCTCGGCCAGCTCGCCCTTCGACGGGCTGGACCGCTTCACCTCGGCGATCACCGCGATCCCGTCACCACGGAACACGGGCATCGGGTCCTTGGCGTCGGGCTTGCGCTGGGCCTCCTGCTTCAGATCGTCCAGGCTGACCCGCGCCTGGCGCTCCGCAAGGTCCTCGCGGACCCCAGCGAGAATGTCGTCAAGCACAGTCATGTCCGTCCGCCCCTCAGTGGTCGCCGTCAGTCGGGACCCCGAAGCCCAGCAACTGCAGCACCTTGCCGGCCAGCGCACCGAGCACCGCGATCGCGACGGAGATCCAGAACAGCACCCAGTTCGGCCCGAGCACCATCGCGATGGCGCCGAGCGTGAACGCGACCAGCACGATCACCACCGCGGTCCACGCCGCGGGGCTGTTGCCGTGCAGATCGTGGGGGGCCTCCTCGTCGATCCGACTAGCTCCTTGATCCGCCACCGTATTGTCCATAGTTGGCGCCACTCCTCCTCGTCGTCACGTCCTATTGTGGCGGTAGCCCGCCGCGATCAGAGAGTCGGGTCCTCCCCGGCGTCGATCGCCTTCCATTGATCGGCCGGTGAGGCAGCCGGATCACGCTCGTATCGTGCCGTAGGTCGCCGCCACCGATGCGCCGTCAGCACGGTGATCAGCCCCGCTGCGACCAGTGCAATCCCGCCGGCCAGCGCGAACCAGGGCGCCACGCCGAGAGTCTGCGTGACCTGGTCGGCGAGTACGTCGCTCAGCTCGGGCCGCAGCCTGCTCAACTCGGCACCATCGGGTCGCACGAACAGCCCGACGACGACCGCGATCGCGCCCAACAACGCCACAAGTGCGCCCAGCACCCGGCGCAGCGCCGTACCTGCGAGCTTGGTGACGACCACGGCGACGACCGACGCAAGGGCCAGGGTGACCGGTGCCTTGGTGATCGTGTAGCCGTTGAACACCACGTCGGCGCGGCCGTTGCCCGGGTTGGCCGAGACCCAGGTCAGGTAGCCGGACAGGCCGAGCAGCACCAGCGCCACCAGGGCCAGCAGGTCGACTATCCGTTGAGGTTTCATACGTCGCTGAAGGTTCCCGCGACCGCGATCGCGTTCAGGACGGCGGCCGCCTTGGTCCGGCACTCCGCGTCCTCCGAGGCCGGGTCGGAGTCCGCAACGATCCCGGCGCCGGCCTGCACGTACGCCGTCCCGCCGCGCAGTACCGCGGTCCGGATCGCGATCGCGGTGTCGGCGTCGCCGGCGAAGTCCAGGTAGCCGACCACGCCGCCGTACACGCCGCGCCGGGTGACCTCGAGCTTGTCGATGATCTCCATCGCCCGCGGTTTCGGTGCCCCGGACAACGTTCCGGCCGGGAACGCCGCGGTCAGTGCGTCGAACGCGGTCTTGCCGGCCGCCAACTGCCCGGTAACCGTCGATTCCAGGTGCATGACGTGGCTGTACCGCCGGACGGTCATGAAGTCGACCACCTCGACGGTGCCCGGCGCGCAGACCCGGCCGACGTCGTTGCGGCCGAGGTCGACCAGCATCAGGTGTTCGGCGCGCTCCTTGGCGTCGGCGCGCAGCTCCTCCTCGAGCGCGTGGTCCTCCTCCGGCGTCGCGCCGCGGCGGCGGGTGCCGGCGATCGGGTGCAGGATCACCTTGTTCTCGGTGACCTTGACCAGCGCCTCCGGGCTCGAGCCGACGATGTCGAAGCCGTCGAGGCGGACCAGGTACATGTACGGGCTCGGGTTCGACCTTCGCAGCACCCGGTAGATGTCCAGCGCGCTCGCGGTGGTCTGCAGCTCGAACCGCTGCGAGACCACGATCTGGAATGCCTCGCCGGCCCGGATCTCCTCCTTGGCGTGCTCGACGGCCTCCCGGTACTCCGCGCTCGAGCGCTGCCGGTGCGGGTCGGGCTGCGCCTGCCGGTCGGCGCGGACGACGTACGACGGGGTGGGCTGCGCGAGGTCGCGCTCCATCGCGTCGAGCCGTCGGACGGCGTCGGCATACGCCTCGTCGACGCGCTCGTCGGAGTCGTCCCAGTTGACCGCGTTCGCGATCAGCCAGATCTCGCCGGTCTCGTGGTCGAGGGCGGCCAGGTCGGTGGCGAACAGGAACGTCAGCTCGGGCAGGCCGAGGTCGTCGGTCGTTGTGTCGGGCAACCGCTCCAGGCGGCGGACCGCGTCGTACCCGAGGAAGCCGACCATGCCGCCGGTCAGCGGCGGCAGGTCGGGCAGCCGCGGCGTGTGCAGGATCTCGAGCGTCTCGCGGAGCGCCTTGAGCGGGTCACCGGTCTGCGGCAGGCCGACGGGCGGGTTGCCGGTCCAGACGGCCTCGCCGTCCCGCTCGGTCAGCGTCGCGGCGGAGCGGACGCCGATGAACGAATAGCGTGACCACACCCCGCCGTTCTCCGCGGACTCGAGCAGGAACGTGCCTTCCCGCTCGGCCGCAAGCTTGCCGTAGACACCGATCGGCGTCTCGGCGTCGGCGAGCAGGCGCCGCGTGACGGGGATGACCCGACGGTCCTTCGCGTACTCGCGGAACGTCTCCAGCTCCGGGATCGTCACGCCGCCACCTCGATCTCGCCGTGCTCGAAGCAACTGCGGGTGCCGGTGTGGCAGGCGGGACCTTCCTGGTCGACGAGGACGAGCAGGGTGTCGGCGTCGCAGTCGACGAGGATCTGCTTCACATGCTGACGGTGGCCGCTGGTCTCGCCCTTGACCCAGTACTCCTGCCGGCTACGGGACCAGAACGTGCTCCGCCTGGTCTCCGCGGTACGGCGTACCGCCTCGGCGTTCATCCAGCCCACCATCAGGACCTCGCGCGTGTCGTACTGCTGCACCACCGCGGGTATCAACCCCGCCGCGTCGAAGGTCAACTCGTCGATGTTCACCGACCCATTGTCCCCGATCTGATCGGCAGCACTGACCACGGGCCGACCACGGGCCGACCACAGGCTGACCACGGGCTGACAAGATGGCGGGATGACGAGTGAGTACGTGGTGATCGACGGCCACAACGATCTGCCCATCGCGTTCTACGAGTTGTGCAACTACGACCTCGACGCGCACGACCTGGCCGGATCGGTCCCGGAGCTGAACACGGACCTGCCGCGGCTGCGGGCCGGCCGGGTCGGCGCCCAGTTCTGGTCGTTGTGGGTGCCGCAGGACGAGCACTCGGTACGGCGTACGTTCGAGCAGCTCGACTTCGTCCTGCGCTTCGTCGAGCGCTTCCCGCAGGACCTGCAGCTCGCGTCGTCGGCCGATGACGTGGACGCGGCGATCAAGGCCGGCCGGATCGCCTCGCTGATGGGGATGGAGGGCGGCCACTCGATCGGCGAGTCGCTCGGCGTACTGCGGGTGATGCGCGAGCTCGGCGTGCGGTATATGACGCTCACGCACAACAACAACGTGTCCTGGGCGGACTCGGCCACCGACGAGCCGGTGCTCGGCGGGCTGAACGACTTCGGCGAGCAGGTCGTCCGCGAGATGAACCGGATCGGCATGCTCGTCGACCTCTCGCACGTCTCCGCGGACACCATGCGGCACGCGCTCCGCGTCACCGGCGCGCCGGTGATCTTCAGCCACTCCTCGTCCCGCGCGGTCTGCAACGTGCCGCGGAACGCGCCCGACGACGTGCTCGAGACGCTCGCCGCCAACGACGGCGTCTGCATGGTCACCTTCGTCCCGTACTTCGTCTCGCAGGCGTACGTCGACTGGCTCGACGGCATGCGCGCGCTGGCCAAGGAACGCGGGCTCGAGGGCAAGGAACACCGCGAGGAGGTCGAGAAGCTGTACGGCGTACCGCGACCCGACATCACGCTCGCCGACGTGGTCAAGCATGTCGAACACATCCGCGAGGTGGCGGGGATCGACCACATGGGCGTCGGCGGCGACTACGACGGCTGCCCGGAGTTCCCGGTCGAGCTGCCCGACGTGTCGTCGTACCCGGTGCTGTTCGACGCGCTGGCCGACCGCGGCTGGAGCGGCGAGGACCTCGGAAAGCTTGCCGGAGGCAACATCCTGCGCGTGCTCCGGGCCGCGGACGACGTGGCGGCGTCCTAGGCGTCCTGGGCGTCCTGGACGTTGCGGTTCTGCGCCCTGATCTCGGGCAGCGGTTCCAGACCGGCGGCCTGGTACGTCGCGACCGCGCCGTCGTTGGACGCCGGCGTACAGGTGTAGATGCTCGACGCGCCCAGCTCCTGCAGAGCACGAGCACACGCGAGCACCATCGCCGTGCCGTATCCGCGCCCGCGATGCAGCCGGTGCACGCCCATCGGCTCGATGTAGCCGGGACGCCCTTCCCCGGCTGACCACACGGTCGCGGCGGCAACGGACTCACCGGTCTTGTTACGCGCGATCAAGCACAGCGCATCGGCGTACGGCACACCGTCGGCCATCGCGAACCAGCGGTCGTCGGTGAACGTCGACCCGTCGAACGACGCCCGCTGTACGGCGGTCCGCTCGTGCGCGTCCTCCGCACCGACGACGTCGACCCGCATCCCCGGATCCGGCACCGGCCCGCTCAGACTCCGCAGCAGCGGGACCCACGGCTTGTCCGCATCCCACCCGTCCTTGAACAACAGGTCCTGCACGAGCGCCCCCATCGGCGTCTCGACCGCCACCTGGCCTTCGATCAGTACGCCGGTCGCCGGCGTCGACACATCCTCGACGATCCGCCGCGCCAACTCGTCGTCCCGCTGCAGCTCCGGCGCGATCGACATCCGCAGCCAGTCAGGCTCATCGAGCATCCCCACCGCAACGATCTCCCCGTCCCGCCGCCAGATCCGGGTAGCAGCCGCCGTCGCATCCGCCCCGAACCGCCAGAACCACCCCAGATCCCCCGGATGCAACTGCAACGGCAGCCCGTCGCGGCTCCAGTCCCGCAGCACCCCCACAACCTCGCTCAGCTCACCGGTCCCCGCCGTACTCAAAGCAATCGCCATACCCCCGATCTCACACCATGGCCCGGACAGTTCGCACACAGGTTTGTGATTCTGCGGTGCGGGCACGGGACGGACTCAAGTGTTAACCGACGGATGGAGTGGCTGTGCTGACCCTGACTGAGAACGCGACGCTGGTGATCAAGAGCATCACTGGGGTCGAAGGCGCGCCGGAAGGGGCCGGGGTGCGGATCTCGCAGGAGAACCCGGCGGATCCGGCACTCGCGGTGACCACCACAGAGGCTCCGCAACCGGGTGACCAGGTTGTCGAGGAGGCGGGTGCACGGGTATTCCTCGAGCACAACGCCGCGAACGCGCTCGACGACAAGATCCTGGACGCGGCGGTCGACGACAAGGGCGGTGTCGAGTTCCTGCTGGTGCCGCAGCCGGGCGCCGGAACCGCACCGACCCCCTGATCCCACCTGAGCACGCCGGCCGGGATCGACCCCCCTTAGATCCCGGCCGGCGTTCAGGGCTCTACCAGTAGGGGGTCAGACCGCGCTCCGCTGGGCGATCCAGCTGTCGTGGAGATGCGTGTACACGCCACCGGCGCCGACCAGCTCGGCGTGCGGTCCGCGTTCGACGATCTCGCCGTCGTCGAACACCAGTACCTCGTCGGCCGCCTCGGCCGTCGACAGCCGGTGCGCGATCGTCACCGACGTACGCCCGGCCATCAGCCGCTCGAGCGCCGCGTTGACCCGGACCTCGGTGCCCGGGTCGACCGCGGAGGTCGCCTCGTCGAGCACGAGCAGATCCGGGTCCGCGATGTTCGCGCGGACCAGCGCGACCAGCTGCCGCTCCCCCGCCGACAACGACTCGCCGCGCTGCCCCACCGGCGATTGCAGCCCGTCCGGCAGCGACTCCAGCCAGTCCGTCAGCCCGAGCGACTCGAATGCCGTGACCAGCTCCGCGTCGGTCACCTCGGGCCGGCCGAACCGTACGTTCTCGGCCAGTGACGCGTCGAACAGGTACCCGTCCTGCGGCACCATCACCACCCGCTCGCGCAGCGACTCGAACGAGATGTCCTTCGCGTCCACCCCGTCGAGCCTGACCGCACCTGACGTCGGATCCATCAACCGGGTCAGCAGCTTCGCGAACGTCGTCTTCCCGGATCCGGTCTCGCCCACGACCGCGACCCGTCGATGCGGCTCGATCCGTACGGCGACATCGCGCAGTACCAGCTCGCCTTCTGGATAAGCGAAATCGACATCGTCGAACTCGACCGTGATCGGCCCGCGAGCCTGCGTCACGCCGTCCGCACCGGGATCCACGACGTCGGCCGGCGTCGCGATCACGCCGAGCACCCGCCGCCAACCGGCGAAGGCACTCTGCGCGTCGGTCAGCACCTGCGTCGCGATCTGCACCGGATCCGAGAACAGCGACACCAGGAACATGAACGCGAGCAGCTCGCCGAGCGTCGCCTTGCCGTCGACCCCGAGCAGTACGCCGACCGTGAGCACGCCCGCGTTCGCGAGACCGGCTGCAAGACCGCCGATCGAGAACGTCAGACCGGTGATCGCCTGTGCCTTGGTCGCCGTCTTGCGGTAGTCCTCGATCGACGCGTCGATCCGGTCCTGCGTGCGCTTCTCGATCGCGTACGAGCGGACCACCTGCGCGCCGACGACCGGCTCCGAGATCGCGGACAGCATCTCGCCGACCTTCGCCCGGACCACGCCGTACGCCGCCGACATCGCGCGCTGCAGGTACTTCAGGCTGGCGAACAGCGGGATGAAGCAGAGCAGCACGACCAGCGCCAGCTGCCACGAGTAGAAGAACATCACCACGGTCGCCAGCGCCATCTGCCCGAGGCTGACGATGAAGATGAACCCGCCGAACTGCAGGAACTGCGAGACCGTGTCCACGTCCGACGTGACCCGGCTGACCAGCGCGCCACGCCGCTCGGTGCTCTGCGTCAGCACCGGCAGGTCGTGCACATGCCGGAACGCCTTGATCCGCATCGTCGCCAGCCCGGACTCCGAGTTGACCGCGAGCCGCACAGTCGTCAGGTACGACGCTCCCGCGGTCAGGATCACGCCGAGCGCGCAGACGAGACACATCCACGCGACGTACGACATGTCCGGACCGCCGGCGCCGGACAGCCCCTTGTCGATCGTCTGCTGCACCGCGATCGGTACGACGATCCGCCCGGCCGTCATCGTCAACGCGAGGATCCCGGTCACCCACCACCCACGGGCGAGCTCGGGCGAAACCTTGAGACCTTCCTTGAGGGTCTGCAGACCACCTGCGTTGTCGCCGTGGTCCAACCGACTCGCTTCCGCGGCGCTCACGCCGACGCCTCCAGTTCTTCCTCGCGACGCTCGGCGTCCTTCTCGTAGGCATCGACCAGGTCCCGATAAGCGGGAGTCGACGCCTGCAGTTCGGTATGCGTGCCGTGGGCCTGGATCCGCCCGTCGTCCATGAACAGCACCTCGTCGGCGAGCGAGATCGTCGCCTTCCGGTACGCGATCACCAGCACGGTCGTCGCCGCCCCGGCGTCGTCCTGTACGGCGGTCCGCAGCCCTGCCAGGATGCGTGCCTCGACCTGCGGGTCGACCGCGCTCGTCGCGTCGTCCAGGATCAGCAGCCGCGGCCGTCGTACCAGGGCACGTGCCAGCGCGATCCGCTGCCGCTGCCCGCCGGACAGCGTCGTACCGCGCTCGCCGACCTTGGTGTCGAGTCCGTCCGGCAGCGACTTCACGAAGCCGTCGCCCTGCGCGATCCGCAACGCGTCCCAGACGTCGTCGTCGCTGTACTCGCCACCGAGCGTGATGTTGCCGCGGATCGTGTCGTCGAACAGGAACGCGGTCTGTGCCACCAGCGCGACCGAGCCGGCCAGCTCGTCCCGCGCCAGGTCCCGCAGATCGACACCGTCGACCTTGACGGCACCCTGCTCCGGGTCGACCAATCGGGTCAGCAGCGTGGTCAGCGTCGACTTGCCGACCCCCGTCGGCCCGACGACCGCGACCGTCCGCCCGGGCTCGATCGTGAAGTCCATCCCGGCGAGTACGTCGCGCTCGGGCAGGTAACCGAACCGGACGCCGGCCACCTGCAACCGGGCCGCCTTCGTCGACTTCAGCCGCGCCTCGCCGTACTCCATCCCGCCCTCGGCGGTGAGCACGCGCTGCACCCGGTCCCAACCGACGACCGACCGCGGAAGCTCGCCGAGCACCCAGCCGAGCGCGCGGATCGGGAACCCGATCAGCGTAAACAGGAACGCCACCTGCACCACGTCACCGGCATCCGCACCACCGGACCGCACCCGCCCGACGCCGACCAGCAGTACGGCGAGCACGCCCAGCCTGGGTAGACCGTCGATCACCGGGTCGAACATGCCGCGGGCCTTGTTCACCGCGATGTTCGCGTCGCGCAGCTCGTTCGTCGGGCCGCGGAAACGCTCGGTCTCGGCCGCCTCACGCCCCAGCGTCTTCACCACTAGCGCGCCGTCGAACGACTCGTGCGCGACCTCGGAGACGTCGGCGCGGAGCTGCTGCGCGCGGGTCGCGAGCGGCTGCAGGTAGCGCTGGAAGATCACGTTCGCGACGAAGACCAGCGGGAACACCAGGCACCCGACCAGGGCCAGCCACACGTCGGCCGCGAACATCGCGATCGTCGCGAACACCAGCATCGCGATCACGCCGATCGCCATCGGCAGCGGCGCGATCACGAACCAGGTCGACTCCACGTCGGCGTTCGCGTTCGACAGCAACATGCCGGTCGAGTGCTGGTGGTGCCACTCGAGCGGAAGCTTCAGGTACTGCCGGGTGACCCGCCGCCGGTACGTCGCCTGCAGCCGGAACTGCATCACGCCGGCCCCGAGGCGCCGCCCCACCACGCCGATCGCGTTCAGGATCGCGATCCCGATGAACAGCGAGATCAGCGTGGCGAGCGCCCCGCCGGTCGTCTCCCCGCTCTCGAACGCCGGCCGGATCACGTGATCGGTCGACCAGCCGAGAGCCCAGCCTCCGGCCACGGTCATCCCGCCGTACAGCATGCTGGCGAGCACGGACAGCGCGAAGATGCCCGGCTCCTCCCAGATCGCGACCCGCAGCACCCCGAACCCCCGGCGGGTGACGCTGCCCTTGTCTGGGACTTTCGGGACAGGCAAGACACACTCCAGGGCAATCAGGTGCAAACGTGGGACACAGGCATGACAACGATTGACATTCTGCCACTCCCACCCGACAACTACGATCGAGTTGTGACCGACTACAGCCGGGTAGAACGACTTGCGCTCAGTGACCTATTCGACCAGTTGGGGCCTGATCAGCCCACGCTGTGTGAGGGGTGGGACACCTACGACCTCGCGGTCCATCTGTACGTCCGGGAAGCCGATCCGATGGCCGGTCCGGGGATCATGATCCCGGCGCTGTCGGACACCACCGCGCGGAGAATGAAACGCGCGAAAGAGCGTTACAGCTTCGCCGAGGTGGTCGACAAAATCCGCAACGGCCCTCCGCCGGTGTCGATCTACGCGCTGCCCAAGCTCGGCGCCCAGTTCAACACGGCCGAGTACTTCGTCCACCACGAGGACGTACGCCGCGCGCAACCGACCTGGGACGTCCGCACGCTGCCGGCCGACCAGCAGAACGGGCTCTGGAAGACCGTCCGGCTGGCGTCGAAGTCGATGAACCGGAAGTCGCCGAGCGGCCTGGTGCTCAGGCTGCCCGACGGCACGACGTCGGTCGCGAAACGGCCCACCGAGCTCGGCTCGGTCACCGTGACGGGTCAGCCGAGTGAGCTCGTGCTGTTCTGCTTCGGGCGGCAGCAGGTTGCCGACGTCGAACTCGATGGCGAGGCGGAGGCGATGGAACGGCTCCGCAACGCGTCATTCGGGGTGTGATTTCCGCCGGGCGCGCTGGATCAGGCCGCTGACAACGGTGGTGAGGATGACCAGCACGATCGCCGCCAGCACGCCCTGCCACGGCTCGTCGAAGAGCGCGTAACCGAGCAGTCCGATCGCCATGTAGACCGCGGCCCACAGCGACGACGCGGTCAGGTCGACCAGCGCGAACCGCTCCCACGGGTACCCGGCCAGCCCGGCCGCGAGCAGCACAGGCACGCGTCCGCCCGGGATGAGTCGCGAGGTCAGCAGTACGCCGATCTCATGCTCCTTCAGCCGCACCCGGAGCGCGTCGAGCGACGCGTTGTCCCGCAGCCATCCGACCCGCTTCGCCAACCGCTCGCCGCCGAACCGGCACCCGGCGTACACAATCAAGTCGCCGACGTACGCCCCGGCCGCGCCCGCGATCAGTACTCCGACCAGCCCGATCGGATTGCTGTGCGACGCCAGTACGGCGCCGGCCGACACCGCCGCGCCCGTCGGCAGCACGGGAAGCACCGCCCCGATCAGCACCGCCCCCGCCAACGCGAACAAGTACCAGACGTCGAACTTGGTGTCCCCACTCATCCAGACACCTCGAGCGATTCACCTGGCACCAATAGTTTCACCTTCACCGCGGGGTCCACCTCGGCCATCGCGGCCCGGAACCTGTCCCCCGGTGGCAGGAACAACTCCGGCTTGACCCAATCGAAGCCGATCGGCCAGAACGTCCCGAAATGTACCGGCACCGCCGTGGAAGCACCCACGCGCCGCACCGCCTCGGCCGCACGGACCGGATCCAGATGCCCCGGCCCGAGCGACGGCCCCCATCCGCCGACCGGCACCAGCGCGAGGTCCACCTGCCCGGCCTCCGCGGCCAGCCCGTCGTACAGATCCGTGTCGCCCGCGAACCAGACGCTCGGCGAGCTGTCGATCCGGTAGCCGATCGCCTGAGCGGAGTACGACGACCACGGCAGCCGCCGGCCGTCGTGATGAGCGGTGACAGCGGTGATCTCGAGCGACCCGATCTTGATTTGATTGCCCGGAGCAACTTCGATGCACCGCTCGGAGTACGCCGGTCCGCTGTCGGCGTGGATCAGCTTCGCCGCACCGCGCGGCACCACCAGCGCGGCGTCCGGCGCGACCATCGGCAGCGAGGTGAGGTGCAGGTGGTCGGCGTGCAGGTGCGAGACCAGGACCGCGTCGCAGCGCCCCGCCTCGGGCGACGGGTTCGGACCGCGGCGGCGGCGCAGGTGCGCGATCCTCGACGTCAGCACCGGGTCGGTCAGCAGCCTCGTACCGTTCGCCTCGATGGTGGTGGTGGCGTGCCCCCACCATGTCACTCGCATGTGATTCGCACGCTCTAAGCCTCGACCTTCGACTCGACCGGATCCTTGAGGTCCTTGCGATGCCCCAGCTGCTCCAGCCAGCCGATCAGCACCTCGTGGACCGCGTCGGAGCCTACGGGAGCATCGTGCAGCTCCCACCGCGACGGGTGCACCAGGACCGCATCGGTCTGCCATCCGCCGATCCCGCCATGGCATCCGACCAGTTCCTCGAACGCCGCTACCTCGTGCGTGTAGTCGTCCAGCCGGCTGACCACGACGAGGTCCCCGTTGTGCGCCATCTCTGCCTGCCGCAGCACCGACGCCGGCGCCAGCTCGCCGTACGGCGTCAGCGGGTCCTCCCCCTCGACCCGGCCGGATCGCAGTACGTGGACCCCGGCCCGACCGATCGCGACCGGTCCTTCGGCAAGCGAGTCGACCACGACGAACCCGATGCCGGGATGTGTCGCGAGGCCCGGGATGAGCTTCGGGTGCAGCAGCTCGATCTCCTCCAACGGCACCCGACCTGGCGTGGTGGCGAGGTAGATCAATGCGAGATTGCCGGATGCGGTGACGACCATCTGCTCGTCGGCGGCGACCGGCGGCTCGCAGTCCTTCGGACCGAGCTCGACCTCACCACTCTTCACGTGCAGCGCCTTCCGGGTCACCGAGCCGGCCACGCTGCGGCGCATCGACAGCTCGGTGAGGAACGCGTTCACCGGCCCCCAGCCCTCGGACTTGCCGACCGCCGAGACCGGCTCCTTGGTGGTGTCGACGAGGTCGTCGACCACCTCGGTCAGCGTCCGGCCGTACCGCTGGTGGAACGTCGAGCCCTGGCTCTGACCGTGGTCGGACAGCACGACGATCTCGTACGAGTGCGGCAGGATGTCGATGATCCGCTTCAGCGCGCCGAGCACCCGGTCCAGGCCTTCGAGGGTCTGCAGCGACTCGGCCCGGGTCGGTCCGGCGTGGTGCGCGACCTCGTCGTAGTCGACGAAGTCGCAGTAGATCACCGGCGTACCTTTCACCAGCTCGTCGGTGATCAGCGAGACGTTCAGGTCGCGGAGCAGGACATTGGTGATCGCGCGCAGGAAGATGTACCCGCCGCCGCGTTTCACCCGCGGCACCAGATGCCGGACCCGCTGGCGCCGAGCCTGGTGCAGCTCCTTGATCATCTCCGCGACGCACAGGATCAGCCCGCGGGCGGCGCCCTGCGGGCTGGAGAAGAACCGGACGTACCCGCGGCTGCGGCTGTTCGGCAGGGCGGCCCGGCTGAACACCAGCTCGCACTTGTCCGCGTCGCCGGACCAGTTGTTGCTGATGCTGACGCCGCCGTCCGCGAGCAGCCCCCGCCCGGTCGACATCCGTTCCTCGAGCTCGGCCGCGTCCCGGCCACGGTTCGTGACCATCACCCGGCCGGTCTCCTTCTCGTACCACCGGAACGCCGGGATGTACTTCGAGCCGCCGTGCAGGATCCCGGCCTGGCTCGCGGGCGTCGTCGCCGGTACGCCGGTGTGCCAGGCGAGCATCGAGTGGTGGCCGTCCCGGATCCAGCCGCCGAGGTTCGGCAGGTTGCCGGCCAGGACCATCCAGTTCAGCAGCGGCGCCGACAGCCCGTCGATCTGGATGATCAGCAGCCCCGTCTTCGGCGCGGGCTCGATCCGCCGGGCCCGGCGGTGCACGACCCGCATCACCTCGGCGACGTACGCGTCGTCACTGCCGGCGTACGCGACCCAGCCGACGAAAGCGCTGATCGAGGACATCCAGATCGCCACCAGCACCGGCGCCTCGACCCCGCCGTGCAGGTTCACCCCGGGGTCGACGGTGATCGCCAGGTAGACGACTCCGAACTGTGACAGCAGCCCGCCGATCAGTACGCCGAGCGAGCCGATCAGGACCGCGATGCCGGCCAGGATCCAGCGCATCAGCACCGAGAACACCGCGAGCAGGACGACCAGCCGGAAGATCGGCAGCCGTCCGTCGCTGCTGATCTGCGGCAGCGTCCAGAACGTGATCACCAGCGAGATCAGCGACGCGAGACCGCCGTACAACATCGCCTGCAGGCCGCGACCGGTACGGCGGAGATCCAGCCACACCGGTCGCCGCCGCCGGTCGTCGTACACCTGTTCTGGTGGTTTCGCCATCGCCCGCTTCCCCGTAGTGCAATCTGCCAGTACGAGACTACGGGGTCAGGCCGAGGGGTTTACTGCACCTCGAGGTAGTCGACCTCCGTGTACTGATCGCCCTTCGTCAACCGGATCGTGTTCCAGCCGGCGTTGAGCGTGACCGGCACAGAGCTCTCATGCCAGTTGTCCCAGCCGGTGACCGGGTAGCTGACCGCGCCCGCGTTGTTGCCGTTGACAACGAGACCGTGGCTCGCGGTGGAGGCCGATCCGTTGGCGTAGCCAACGTGCAGCGTGTAGCTGCCGGCGACCGGGGCGAAGACCGTGTTCTCGACCCAGGAGTCGGCGTAGTCGATGTACGCGACCACCTTGCCGTCCGACGCACCGGCGGCGTTGGCGCGGACGCTGCAGTGGTTGAGCGTGCCGCGCTCAGCTTCGTACCGGACGCGACTCCCGCGGACTACAGGGTAGTCATTGGCCCAGCCGAGGTCCGCGACGTACAGATGCCGCTGGTTGCCGACCCACCCGTGCAGGAACACCTCGTTGTCGACGAAGTCCGCGCCACCCGGCCCGCAGACCGCGTTGTCGAAGGTCGCCGTCGTCATCAGCGGCCGGTACGCCGTTGTCCACGGACCGCTCAGGCTCGGCGAGGTCGCGTACGACGTGAGGTAGTTGCAGTCGGTGTAGCCGCCGCCGGAGAAGAACAGCACGTACTGGCTGCCGCGCTGGACCAGGTCCGGCGCCTCGATCACGCCGCTCGACGTGAGCATCGCGGTGTTGCCGCCGACCAGGGTCCGGCCGTTGTCCGTCGTACGGGTGAGCCAGAGCGTCGACGGCTGGCCGATCGCGTTGCCGTCGTTCTTCCAGACCAGGTAGCGGGTGCCGTCGTTGGCGACGAACGTGTTGGGGTCGATCGCGCCGCCCAGGTCGACCGGGCAGATCAACGGCGTCGTACCGACCGGTTGGAACGGGCCGAGCGGTGAGGTCGCCGTGGCTACGCCGATGCACTGGTGACCGGAGGCCTTGTGCCAGGCGGTGTAGGTGAGGGTGTACGTGCCGTCCGGGTTCGGGTAGACGTCCGGCGCCCAGGTGCGGCCCGGCTGGGCCCAGGCTGCGGACGGGCCGCCGGGCATCGCGTCGCCGCGGATCGTCCACGGGCCGTTCGCGCTCGGGGCGGTGGCGACCGGGACGGTGCCGCGGCCGTTGTTGGTCGAGTACGCGTACCAGGTGCCGTTCTGCTGGAACACGTCCGGATCGGGGAAGTCCTCGCCGATGATCTGGCTCGGGAAGACGGAGACCGCGTGGGCGGGCACGGACAGCAACGCGGAGAGGGTGAGTGCGGCCACCAAGGCCGCCAGAAGTCGTCGCATGGGTGACTCCTCAGGTGGGGGCGGATACCTGTGTGAGGAACTTTTCCATCGATTCACCTGAAACGCGAGACCCCAATCCCTGGACCTTGAGGGAGGCGGGGTGTTGACTCCGGCTAGTTGTTTTCCGCCTGGTTTGAGGGAGTGTCTCGTGAGTCATTTACCGAGAGTGTCGGGGCGCGGGTTGGTCGCCGCGGTGGCTGCCGTCGCCGCCGTGGCCGGTGGTGTGGTGGGACAGTCGGCCGCGGCGCCGACCGCAGTACAAGAGACGGCTTTGCAGCAGCGGCTCGACAGCCTGCTGAACGACAGCCGGTACGACGGTTCGCAGGTCGAGCTTGTGGTCCGCGATGCGACCACCGGTGAGACGCTGTACAACCGCAACGGCGACCAGCGGATGCTGCCCGCCTCGAACACCAAGCTGTTCACGTCGACGGCCGCGATGCACGTGCTCGGCCCGTCGTACCGCTTCCACACCGACGTACTCGCCACCGCACCCGTCCGCGGTGGGAAGTTGCGCGGTGACCTCTACCTGAAGGGGTACGGCGACCCGACCGCGCTGGAGTCCGACTACGTCGGCCTGGCCAAGCAGCTCAAGGCGGCCGGCGTCCGGCGGGTCGACGGCGACCTGATCGCGGACGACTCGTACTTCGACCATGTCCGGCTCGGTGACAGCTGGGCCTGGGACGACGAGCCGTTCTACTACAACGCCCAGATCTCCGCGCTGACGCTCGCCCCGAACACCGACTACGACTCCGGTACGGCGATCGTCGAGAGCCTGCCCGGCGCCAAGGCCGGGGCGCCGCTGAAGCTGAACATGGTCCCGGCGAACGGCGTACTGAAGGTGATCAACACCGCGACGACCGGCGCCGCGGGGACGTCGAACACGCTCAACGTCGAGCGCGACCACGGCACGAATGTCGTCCGGGTGAGTGGCTCGATGCCGCTCGGCGCCTCGGTCGACCAGGAGTGGGTGACGGTCTGGGAGCCCGAGCTGTACGCCGCCGACGTGTTCCGGCGGGCGCTGACCGCGCAGGGCATCTCCGTCAGCGGCCACATCAAGAACGCGGCGACCCCGACCGGCGCGGCCAGGCTGGCGCGGGACGAGTCGATGACGGTCGGCGAGCTGCTCACGCCGTTCCTCAAGCTCTCGAACAACATGCACGCCGAGACACTGGTGAAGACGATGGGCGCGGTCGTCGAGGCCGACGGCAGCTGGCCCGCCGGGCTGGACGTGGTGACGAACTACGCGCAGAGCGTCGGCGTCGACACCAGCCGGATCCGGCTCTCCGACGGCTCCGGCCTGTCCCGCAAGGTCAACGTGACCGGTGACGCGGTCACCGACATCCTGATCGCCGCGCGCAAGGAGCCTTGGTTCCAGCAGTGGTACGACGCGCTGCCGATCGCGGGCAACCCGGAACGGTTCGTCGGCGGCACGCTTCGCAGCCGGATGCAGAACACGCCGGCCGCGAACAACCTGCACGGCAAGACCGGATCGCTGACCGGCGTGACGGCGCTGTCCGGCTACGTGTCGAACAAGGACGGCCGCAAGCTGGTGTTCTCGATGATCAGCAACAACTACCTGGACAGCCCACGCTCGATCGAGGACGCGGTCGGCGTCACGCTCGCCTCGTGGTCCGACCAGGGCACTCCCCCGGCGGCGGCGGTTCCTTCGTTGAAGACCGCTCAGACAACCTGTGACCTGGAGTGGGACAAGGCCTGCTAATCGGTTCGACAGTACGGCGGTCGTTCACCACCATGAGTGCATGACCGCCGTACTGCCATCCGCGTACACCGTCCGCCCACCGACGAAGGAGGACGCGCAGGCGCTCCTCGAACTGGTGTCGGACTACAACACCTCGGTGGTCGGCTTCGCCGACTACACGCTGGAGGACGCCGAGGACCAGCTCACCGAGCCCGGGTTCGATCCTGCGCGGGACGGCTGGCTGGTCTTCGAGGGCGAGACGATGGTCGGCTACGGCGCGGTCTTCGGGAAGGGCGACCACGGTCAGTTGGATCTCGACATCGTCACCATGGATCTCGGCGTGGAGACATATCTGCTCGAGAAGATCCTCCGGCGTTCGGCGGAGTTTGCGCGGGAGTACGGGCATTCGTCGGTCCAGGTGGACGCGGTCAACTACCAGGTGGATGCCGCGCGCCGGGATCGCTTTGCCGGTTACGGTTTCCAGCCTGGTACGACGTTCCACCGGATGCGGATCGAACACGACGTACCGGTCGCGGCGCCTGTGGTGCCGGATGGGGTGACGGTACGGCGGGGTGCTCCGGACGAGGCGAGTCAGCGCGCGGGGCACGCCGTACTGAATGAGAGTTTCGAGGGGCAGTTCGGGTTCACGCCGCGGTCGTTCGAGGAGTGGCGGGCGGCGCAGGAGAATTTCTCGGCGTTCGACTGGTCGCAGCTGACGTTGCTCGAACTGGACGGCGAGGTCGTCGCGATGCGGTCGTGTACGAACCAGTTCGTCGAGGACGAGAACTGCGGGTACATCGGGCGGCTGGGTGTGCTGGAGAAGGCGCGCGGCAAGGGCCTGGCGAAGTTCCTGCTCCGCGACCAGTTCGCCGTCGACGCGGCGGCCGGGCGGGCCGGCACGATCCTCCACGTCGACACCAACAACCCGACGCCGGCACTCGGGGTCTACCTGTCCGTAGGTATGCAACCCACGCTGGTGATGGAGGTCCTACGACGCGAGGTCACCGCATGAGCCTGCCCGCCGGCTACACGTCCCGCCCGATGGTGCAGGAAGACGCGCAGCTGATCGCCAACCAGTCCGCGACCTACACGTCCGCCCTCCTGGGCTTCCCCAAACACAGCCCCGAAGACGTAGCCAACTACCTCCGCGACCCCAGCATCAACCTCGCAACCGACGGCTGGGTAGTCCTCACCCCCCACGGCACCTACGCCGGCTCAGCCACCGCCATGCCCATCGGCAACACCCAACTGAACATCGACATCCTGAGCGACTCCCCACCCATCCTCAACTGGCTCCTACACCAAGCCGAACACCGAGCCCACGACCTGGCCTCCGCCGTGCCGGCAGGTCCGGCCAGCACAGCCGGCGCGGATCCCCTCGCCGGCTCGGACGGCTCGGCCCATCCCGCTCGCCCGGGAGGCTCCGCCCTCGTCTCCACGCCGCCCGCCGGCGCAGCCGGCGGGCGGCGGGAG
>NZ_JBHXSQ010000007.1:0-164249 GCF_042715335.1 Kribbella sp. NPDC058693 | reverse complement strand
CTCTTCTCTCGTCCCTGGTGTGGTCACGGGCAGCCATCTCGACTCCGTCATTGACGGTGGGGCGTTTGATGGGCCGCTGGGGGTTGTCTCGGCTTTGGCGGCTGTGGATCAGCTGCGGGCGGAGGGATTTGAGCCGGGCGTGCCTATTGGGGTGGGTGCGTTTGTGGAGGAAGAAGGGTCTCGGTTCGGGATGCCCTGTCTAGGGTCCCGGGTGGCGGCTGGTGTGTTGTCCGCTGAGAAGGCGCTGGCTTTGCAGGACCGGGCCGGGGTGCCTTTGGCAGCCGCGTTGGAGCAGGCTGGGATTGACCCGGCTGGAGTGGGACCTTCGCCGCTTATGCAGCGGATGGGGACGTTTGTCGAGTTGCATGTGGAGCAGGGTCGGGGGCTGACGGCGCCGGTGGGGGTGGCGAGTTCGATCTGGCCGCATGGGCGGTTTCGGTTCGCGTTCGGTGGTGAGGCCAACCATGCCGGCACCACGCTGATGGAGGACCGCCACGACCCGATGCTCACCTACGCGATGACCGCACTAGCCGCCAACAAGCAAGCCCGTCTGGCCGGCGCCCGCGCCACCTTCGGCCGGGTATCGGTCGAGCCCAACGGCACCAACGCCGTACCCTCCCAGGTCACCGCCTGGCTGGACGCGCGCGCCGCCGACACCGAAACCCTAGAACTGTTGCTCGCAGCAATCACCAAGCAAGCCATCGAACGCGCCGAACGCGACGGCACCACGCTCGAGGTCACCGCGGAATCAGTCTCCCCGATCGTCAACTTCCCGACCGGCCTGCGGGATCGACTGGTGAATGTGCTCGACGGCGCCCCCGTCCTCCCGACCGGCGCCGGTCACGACGCGGGCGTGTTCTCGGACGCCGGCATCCCGACCGCGATGCTGTTCGTCCGCAACCCGACCGGCATCTCACATTCGCCCGCCGAGTACGCCGAGCAGGACGACTGCCTCGCCGGCGTCGACGCGCTGGCCGCAGTACTGAAGGATCTCGCGAAGTGACGTCGTACTGGTGTGAGACCGCGCTCCTCCCGACCGGCCTCGCGCACGCCGTCCTGGTGACGACCGCCGATGGCCGCTTCACCTCGATCGAGCCCGACGCGGCCCCCGGTGACGCGCAGATCCTCAACGGACTCGTCATCCCAGGCCTCGCGAACTGCCACAGCCACGCCTTCCACCGCGCCCTCCGCGGCCGCACGCAGACCGAGCGCGGCACGTTCTGGACCTGGCGCGAGCAGATGTACGCCGTCGCCGCCGCGCTCACCCCCGACACGTACTACGAGCTCGCAAAGGCCGTGTACGGCGAAATGCTCCTCGCCGGAATCACCGCCGTCGGCGAATTCCACTACCTCCACCACGCCCCCGGCGGCCAGCGGTACGACGACCCGAACGCGATGGGCCTGGCGCTGATCGCCGCCGCGCGCGACGTCGGCATGCGGATCACGCTGCTCGACACCTGCTACATCGCCGGCGGAATCGACCAGCCACTCAACGAGGTCCAGCAACGCTTCAGCGACGGCGACGCGACGGCCTGGGCAGCCCGGGTCGCGCAGCTGAGCGGCAACGATGACGTCGTGATCGGCGCGGCCGCCCATTCGGTCCGAGGCGTGCCGCAGGATCAACTCGGTGCGGTGGCGTCGGCGTTTCCCGACGTACCGCTGCATATTCATCTGTCCGAGCAGGTCGCGGAGAACGCGGCTTGTCTCAAGGCGTACGGGCGGACGCCTGCGCAGGTGCTCGACGAGGCCGGGTTCCTCAGCGGGCGGACGAGCGCGGTCCACGCCACGCATCTCACCGACGTCGACGTCGGGCTGCTCGGCAGCTCCGCGACGTACTCCTGCTTCTGCCCGACGACGGAGCGCGACCTCGCCGACGGCATCGGCCCGTCGGTGCAGCTGCGCGACGCGGGCTCGCCGCTGACGCTCGGCTCCGACAGCCACGCGGTGATCGATTTCTTCGAGGAGATGCGAGCCGTCGAGCTGAATGAACGCCTCGCGTCCCAGGAGCGCGGCCACTGGTCGGCTCCCGAGCTCCTCAAGGCAGCCACCACCGACGGCCACCGCTCGATCGGCTTCACCGACGCGGGCACGATCGAGGTGGGTGCCCGCGCCGACCTGGTAGCCGTCTATCTGGACACGGTCCGCACCGCCGGCACCGGCGGCGGCCTGGAGACCGCAGTCTTCGCGGCATCAGCCGCAGATGTCTCCGACGTAGTCGTCTCCGGAAGTCATCTGGTTGCCGACGGCAAGCATGTTCGTCTGGATGTCCCGGCCCAGCTGACGAAATCGATCGAGGCAGTGACCCGATGACCTCACTCTTGCTGACCAACATCAGCTCGCTGGTGACCAACGACCCCACGTACGGCGGTCTCCTCGGCGAGCTCCACGACGCAGCCCTGGTCATCGACGGCACCAAGGTCGCCTGGGTCGGCCCGCGACGCGACGCACCCGCGGCCGACGGCGCGCTGGACCTCGGCGGCCGGGCTGTCATCCCAGGCTTCGTCGATTCACACTCACACCTGGTCTTCGCCGGCGATCGCGCCGAGGAGTTCGCCGCCCGCATGACAGGTACGCCGTACTCCGCCGGCGGCATCCGCACCACCGTCGCCGCGACCCGCGAAGCCACCGACGAACACCTGACCGCGAACGTGTCCCGCCTCGTGGCCGAGATGCGGCGGCAGGGGACCACGACGGTCGAGATCAAGTCCGGGTACGGGCTGACCGTCGCGGACGAGGCCCGTGCGCTCGAGATCGCGGGCCAGTTCACCGACGAGACGACGTACCTCGGGGCGCATGTCGTGCCGGCCGAGTACGCCGACGATCCGGCCGGCTACGTGGAGCTGGTGACCGGCCCGATGCTCGACGCGTCCGCCAAGCACTCGAAGTGGATCGACGTCTTCGTCGAGCGCGGTGCCTTCGACGCCGACCAGGGCCGCGCGATCCTGCAGGCCGGCATCGCCCGCGGCCTCCAGCCCCGGGTCCACGCGAACCAGCTCGGCGAGGGTCCCGGCGTACAACTGGCGTGCGAGGTTGGCGCAGCCTCGGCAGACCACTGCACCTATCTCACCGACGCCGACGTCGACGCCCTGGCCTCGGCCGGTGTCGTCGCCGGCCTCCTGCCCGCGATCGAGTTCTCGACCCGCTCGCCGTACCCCGACGCCCGACGCCTCCTCGACGCCGGCGTCACCGTAGCCCTCGCCACCGACTGCAACCCCGGCTCCGGCTACTCCTCGTCCATGCCGTTCTGCATCGCCCTCGCCGTCCGCGACATGCACATGACCCCGGCCGAAGCGCTCTGGTCCGCCACCGCCGGCGGAGCCGCCTCCCTCCGCCGTCCGGACCGAGGCCGCTTGACCCCCGGCGCCCAGGCCGACCTGGCCGTACTGGACGCGCCCACGCATCTGCACCTCTCCTACCGCCCCGGCGTTCCCCTGATCAAGCAGACCTTCATCGCCGGCCGTCCGGTGTAGCTGCAGATTCCAGGTGCGCTCCCGCCCGGATGCCGTCACTCTGGGGGCATGACGACTGAGCTGACCAGGCGACTCCGCGATGGCTTCCGCTGGCGGACGGATCGTGGCGCCTGAAGCAGCTATGCCGATGTGACCGACTGGTGGCGGGACGCCGACCTGCTCCGCGAGCTCGGACCGGCCTTGGCCGGGCTGTACAGCGAGGTGCCCACGCTCGTCCTCGGGCCGGTGTCGCGCGGGTCGTTGGTCGGCGCGCTGACGGCGGTCGCGCTGGGGGTCGGCTTTGTCGAGATGCGGAAGGACGCCGAGCCGGCCGTCGACAGCGATCGGTGGGTACGGCGTACCACCGGGCCCGACTACCGGGATCGGCACGTCGTGTTCGGCTACCGGCGCGACCTCGTCCGCGCCGGTGACAGGGTGTTGATGGTCGACGACTGGGTGGATACGGGCGCGACGGCGCTGGCCGCGCGGTCGTTGGTCGAGGAGTGCGGCGCGCGCTGGATCGGGGCGGCATGCATCGTCGACGCATTGACCGAACCGCGGCTCCGGCACGAACTGCCGGTCCGGTCGCTGCTCGACGTACGGCGCCTCTAGTCGGCCAGCTCCTTGGTGAGGAGGATGGCCGGGGTGCCGTCGGGGAGGCGTTGTTTGTCTATCTGGACGTAGCCGCGGGCGGTGTGGAAGGTCAGGCCGCCGTCGTCGAGGGGATGGGTCCGGACGCGGACGACGGCGCGGTCGAACGGCTTGGCGGCGCGTTCGATCGCGCGGTAGACCTGCGATCCGATGCCCTCCCGGCGGTGCTCGGTCGCGACCACGATCCGCTCGATCAGCAGGAAGCGGTTCGCGTACGTCTGGGTGAACCAGTCGAACTCGAGACCGTCGTACGCCGATCCCGGGGTGAAGGTCAGGACGAAGCCGGCCGGCTTGCCGTCCAGGTCGATGATCGCGGCGTGCGCGGCGATCAGGCGGAGCCAGTCGAGGCGGTCGGCGCCCAGCGGATCGACCAGGCCTACGGCGGCGTTGTTGAGCGCGAGCACCGCGCCGTAGTCGGCGGGGCTCATTGCGCGGAGTTTCACAGGGACAGGGTCGCACGGTAAACCTTTCCCCGGGAGGGGTCTCCCTGGCCGCACCCTGGCCCGGACCCCGAAATTCGGGCCTGCCCTTGGGAATGACCTGGGCCATGTGCAATGTTGAGCCTAGTGAACTCAAGTTTGTTGCGTCACGGATTTGAACCGAGGCGGACGAACGTGCAACATTGAGTCTGCATCACTCAACTTCGTGGAGGTATCAGAATGGCCCGCGCGGTCGGAATCGATCTCGGTACGACGAACTCCGTCATCGCCGTACTCGAAGGTGGCGAGCCCACCGTCATCCCCAACGCCGAGGGAGCGCGCACGACGCCCTCGGTGGTGGCTTTCGCCAAGAACGGCGAGGTCCTGGTCGGCGAGGTGGCGAAGCGCCAGGCCACCACGAACGTCGACCGCACCATCCGCTCCGTCAAGCGTCACATGGGCGAGAGCTGGAGCGTCGACATCGACGGCAAGAAGTTCACCCCCCAGCAGATCAGCGCGTTCGTGCTGCAGAAGCTGAAGCGGGACGCCGAGGCGTACCTCGGGGAGCAGGTCACCGACGCGGTCATCACCGTGCCGGCGTACTTCTCCGACGCGCAGCGCCAGGCGACCAAGGAGGCCGGCGAGATCGCGGGCCTGAAGGTGCACCGGATCGTCAACGAGCCGACCGCGGCCGCGCTCGCCTACGGCCTGGACAAGGGCACCGAGCAGACCATCCTGGTCTTCGACCTCGGTGGTGGCACGTTCGACGTGTCGCTGCTGGAGATCGGCGACGGCGTCTTCGAGGTGAAGGCGACCAGCGGTGACAACCACCTCGGTGGTGACGACTGGGACGCGCGCATCGTGCAGTGGCTGGTGACCCAGTTCAAGAACAAGAACGGCACCGACCTGTCCGGCGACAAGATGGCCATGCAGCGCCTCACCGAGGCCGCCGAGAAGGCCAAGATCGAGCTGTCCGCCGCGGCCGAGACCACGATCCACCTGCCGTACCTGAGCCTGACCGAGTCCGGCCCGCTGCACCTGGAGGAGAAGCTCTCCCGGGCAGAGTTCCAGAAGATGACCAACGACCTGCTCGAGCGCGCCCGCGCGCCGTTCAAGGCCGTCATCAAGGACGCCGGTATCGACGTGTCGAAGATCGACCACGTGATCCTGGTCGGCGGTTCGACCCGGATGCCCGCGGTGGCCGACCTGGTCAAGGAGCTGACCGGTGGCAAGGACCCGAACAAGGGCGTGAACCCGGACGAGGTCGTCGCGGTCGGCGCCTCCCTGCAGGCCGGTGTGCTGAAGGGTGAGGTCAAGGACGTCCTGCTGCTCGACGTGACCCCGCTGAGCCTCGGTATCGAGACCAAGGGCGGCGTGTTCACCAAGATCATCGAGCGCAACACCACGATCCCGACCAAGGGTTCGGAGATCTTCACCACGGCCGAGGACAACCAGCCGTCGGTGATGATCCAGGTCTACCAGGGCGAGCGCGAGATGGCCCGCGACAACAAGTCGCTCGGCAACTTCGAGCTGACCGGCCTGCCGCCGGCGCCGCGGAACGTGCCGCAGATCGAGGTCACCTTCGACATCGACGCGAACGGCATCGTGCACGTGAACGCCAAGGACCTTGCCACCGGCAAGGAGCAGCGGATGACGGTCACGGGTGGCTCCGCGCTGCCGAAGACCGACATCGACCAGATGGTCCGCGACGCCGAGCAGTACGCCGAGGAGGACCGCCAGCGCCGCGAGGCGGTGGAGAACCGGAACCAGGCCGAGAGCCTGGTCTACCAGACCGAGAAGTTCCTGCAGGAGAACGAGGACAAGGTCCCCGACGACGTCAAGACCGAGGTCAAGGACGCCGTCGCGGAGCTGAAGAAGGCCCTCAAGGGTGACGACGCCGAGGCGATCAAGACCTCCTCGGAGAAGCTCGCCCAGTCCAGCCAGAAGATGGGTGCCGCGATGTACGCGAACGCCCAGGCCGCCGGCGGCTCCTCGGACGAGACCAGCGCCGACGAGAGCTCGACCAGCAACGACGACGACGTCGTCGACGCCGAGATCGTGGACGAGGACCGGCCGCAGGACAAGACGGAGGACAAGTGACGGATCGACCCACTGGCAGCGAGTTCGGCGACGGCGAGCCCGTCGTCCGGGACAAGCGCCGGATCGACCCGGACACCGGCGCGGCGCGGGACACTGCGGATACGTCCGCGGCTCCCGCGCCCGGCGCCCAGCCGGGTACGCCGGGCACCCCGGGCGCACAGCCGCCCCGGGACCCGTCCGACCTGGTCGGTCCGTCCGCCCAGGAGGCCCTGCTGACCGAAGCGCTGAAGGAGCGTACGGCGGACCTGCAGCGACTGCAGGCCGAGTACGTGAACTACAAGCGCCGCGTCGACCGGGACCGGGAGGCGTCACGGGAGCTCGTCATCGGCTCGGTGCTGACCGAGCTGCTCGGGACCCTCGACGACGTCGGCCGGGCCCGCGAAGCAGGTGAGCTCGAGGGCGCGTTCAAGGCGGTCGCGGAATCGCTGGAGCGCGTCACCGAGAAGCTCGGCCTGGTGAAGTTCGGCGAGAAGGGTGACACCTTCGACCCGCGGATCCACGAGGCCCTGCTGCACAACTACTCCGACGAGGTCGACGGTCCGACCGCGACGATGATCATGCAACCGGGCTACCGGCTCGGCGAGCGGGTCCTGCGCGCGGCCCGGGTGGCCGTGTCGGAGCCGACCGAACAACTGCCGGCCGACGCGAAGGCCGACGTACCGGCGGAGAGCACAGATGATGACGCGGACAGGTCCGCGGAGTAGTAACGACCACGACGGGAGGGGAGGCGTCAGATGAGCACGAAGGACTGGCTCGAGAAGGACTTCTACAAGGTTCTCGGCGTCTCCAAGACCGCCGAGGCCGACGAGATCAAGAAGTCCTACCGCAAGCTGGCGCGCAAGTACCACCCCGACTCCAACGCCGGTGACGCGTCCGCGGAGGCCAAGTTCAAGGAGGTCTCCGAGGCGTACGACGTCGTCGGCGACCCGAAGAAGCGCAAGGAGTACGACGAGGCGCGCCGGCTGTTCGGCAGCGGCGGCTTCCGGATGCCGGGCGGCAACAGCCAGGGCGGCGGCGGGTTCAACTTCGACGTCGGCGACCTGTTCAACCGCGGCGGCTCCGGCGGCAGCAGCGGTGGCGGGCTCGGCGACATCCTGGGCGGCATGTTCGGCGGTGGCGGTCAGCGCACGACCACCTCGACGACGGCCCGTCCGCGGCGCGGCCAGGACATCGAGACCGAGGCGACGATCGAGTTCGCCGAGGCCGTGAACGGTGTCACGGTCGGGCTCCGGATGACCAGCGACGAGCCCTGCCCGACCTGTCACGGGACGGGTGCGAAGTACGGCACGGTGCCGAAGGTCTGCCTGAAGTGCGAAGGCACGGGGATGCAGACCTCGGTGCAGGGCGGCGTGTTCGCCATGACCGAGCCGTGCACCGAGTGCAAGGGTCGTGGCCTGGTCGTCGACCAGCCGTGCGAGACCTGCCACGGCTCCGGCCGCGGCCAGTCGAGCAAGACCATGCAGGTCCGCATCCCCGCGGGCGTGCAGGACAACCAGCGGATCCGGCTCAAGGGCAAGGGCGCGGCCGGCGAACGGGGTGGCCCCGCGGGCGACCTCTACGTCACCGTGCACGTGAAGTCGCACCGGATCTTCGGCCGGCAGGGCGAGCACCTGACGCTGAACGTCCCGGTGAGCTTCACCGAGGCGGCGCTGGGCGCCGAGATCAAGGTTCCGACCCTGGACGGTCTGCCCGTCACGGTCCGGATCCCGGCCGGTACGGCGAACGGCAGCAAGCTGCGCGTCCGCGGCAAGGGATCGGTCCGGCGGGACGGGACCAAGGGAGACCTGCTGCTCACCCTCGAGGTGCAGGTGCCGCACGAGTTGACCGACGAGCAGAAGGAAAAGCTGCAGGAGTTCAACTCCGCGTCGGAGCATCCTGATCTGCGGGCCGGGTTGTTCGGGAGCTCGTGATGGGTATCCCGTTCAGCCAGGTGCCGACCTGGGACGACCGCACCCCGATCTACGTGATCTCGGTGGCGGCCCAGCTGGCCGGCATGCATCCGCAGACCTTGCGCCAGTACGACCGGCTCGGCCTTGTGGTGCCGAGCCGGGCGTCCGGCCGCGGCCGGCGGTACTCGGCGTACGACGTGGCGAGGCTGCGCTATGTGCAGCACCTGTCCCAGGAAGAGGGCATCAACCTCGCGGGAATTCGCCACATCCTCGCGCTACAGTCGGAAGTGGAGGACCTGCGTCAGCGGGTCAACCAGCTTCTGGCCGAGGTTCAACGTGGTGTCGGCGCCTCCCGGCGCACCGCCACCAGCCGGGTCTTCTCGGCCGGCCCAGCAGGCGACGTGATCGCCATGGGCCGGCAGCAGACCACGACACGCTGGATCCGCACCCAGCCCCTGGAACTCGGCTCGCGCTGATCCTTCACCCCGGGTGATTCCCATACCACCGGAGGTACTCCGAAACCCACCCTCGGAGGCCTCCGGCTCCGGTGGAGGCCGTCGTTCCCCCGCGACGCCTCCACAGTCGAAGGCGCGTCATTCCCCCCGGCGCCCTTCGACCCCGCGGGGTGGTCCGTCCTGGACCGCCCCGCGGCCTCTTCACCAGAGCCTCCGGCCGACCCGGCCGGGGGCTCTGCGTGCGTTCATCTGCCGGTCACCCTTGAACCTGTTGTCTGCGGCAGGCGACCGCATACCCTGGCGAGGTGACGCTGAAGCTGGAGACGGACCGGCTGCTGATCCGGGACTGGGAGGAAGACGACGCCGACGCCGCGCTGGAGATCTTTGGCTCCGCCGACGTGGCGCCCTGGCTGTCACCTGCGATCGACAAGGTGCCGGATGCCGCGACCATGCGGATGATCCTGCAGTCCTGGATCGAGGCCCAGCCGAACTTCGTGGTCCCGGCCGGTCGCTGGGCGGTCGCCCGCCGCGACGACGGCGAGATCGTCGGCGCCCTGCTGATCCGGCTGCTCCCGCCGTACGAGGAGGATCTGGAGATCGGCTGGCAGCTGCGGCCGAGTGCCTGGGGCAACGGGTACGCGACGGAGGCGAGCCGAGGGCTGATGCGCTGGGCGTTCAAGGAGGGTGACGTCGACGAGCTGTTCGCGGTCGCCCGCCCGAACAACAAGCGCGCGATCGCGACTGCGAAGCGCCTCGGCATGCAGTGGGTCGGCGAGACCGACAAGTACTACGACCTGAATCTGCAGGTCTACCGCATGCGCGCCTCCGAGTTCAGCACCTAAGGCCCTCACCGGCCACCCATCGCCGGCTCCGGCTGGAGCCCGCGATCGGTGACGCCTGCCGACTACCCGGAGTGCTGCCCACCCTGAAAGATCCCTGGGATTTTTCAGAGTTGAGTGGAATGGACTCAAGTTTCGGTAGGTTGTGTCTGGTGAGACTTGTTAGTTGAGCTGGAAAGGCTGGATATAGATGGACGTTCAGCGGTTGACGACGCTGGCCCGGGAAACCTTGTCGGTCGCGATCCGTCAGACGTCCGCGGCGGGCAACCCGACCGTGGAACCGATTCACCTGCTCTCCGCGCTGCTCGCGCAGCCCGAGGGGACGACGATCGGTCTGCTCGAGGCGGCCGGCGGCGACATCGACGCCGTACGCCAGAAGACTGCGGCGCAGCTGAGCCGGCTGCCGAAGGCGAGCGGTGGCAGCGTGCAGGCGCCGAGCCTGTCGCCGAAGACCGGCGAGGTGCTGAACCAGGCAGAGCAGCGGGCCCTCGGGCTCGGGGACGAGTACGTCTCCACCGAGCACCTGCTGATCGCGCTCGCGACCGTCGAGGGTGCGGCCCAGACCGCGCTCGGCGTGACGGCGGACGCGCTGCTGCAGGCGTTCGACCAGATGCGGGGCAATCGCCGGATCACCTCCCCGGAGGCTGAAGGCACCACGAAGACGTTGGAGAAGTACGGCGTCGACCTGACCGAGCGGGCCAAGGAGGGCAAGCTCGACCCGGTCATCGGCCGTGACTCCGAGATCCGGCGCGTGGTCCAGGTGCTGTCCCGTCGTACCAAGAACAACCCGGTGCTGATCGGTGAGCCCGGCGTCGGTAAGACCGCCGTCGTCGAGGGGCTGGCCCAGCGGATCGTGGCCGGTGACGTGCCCGAGTCGCTGCGTGGCCGCCGGCTGATCAGCCTGGACCTCGGTGCGATGGTCGCGGGTGCGAAGTACCGCGGTGAGTTCGAGGAGCGGCTGAAGGCCGTGCTGACCGAGATCAAGGAGTCCGACGGTCAGATCATCACGTTCATCGACGAGCTGCACACCGTCGTCGGCGCCGGTGCGTCCGGCGAGGGTGCGATGGACGCCGGCAACATGCTGAAGCCGATGCTGGCCCGCGGTGAGCTGCGGATGATCGGTGCGACGACCCTGGACGAGTACCGGACCCGGATCGAGAAGGACCCGGCGCTGGAGCGTCGTTTCCAGCAGGTGTTCGTGGGCGAGCCGTCGGTCGAGGACTCGATCGCGATCCTGCGCGGTCTGAAGGAGCGGTACGAGGCGCACCACAAGGTCGCCATCTCCGACTCGGCCCTGGTCGCCGCGGCCACGCTGTCGCACCGGTACATCTCCGGCCGGCAGCTGCCCGACAAGGCGATCGACCTGGTCGACGAGGCAGCGTCCCGGCTGCGGATGGAGATCGACTCGTCCCCGGTCGAGATCGACTCACTGCGTCGTACCGTCGACCGGTTGAAGATGGAGGAGCTCGCGCTGTCCCGCGAGGAGGACCCGTCGTCGCAGGAGCGGCTGGAGCGGCTGCGTGCCGACCTCGCCGACCGCGAGGAGGAGTTGCGCGCGCTCGAGGCCCGTTGGGACCGGGAGAAGTCCGGCCTTAACCGGGTCGGTGAGGTCAAGGAGCGCATCGACGAGCTGCGCGGCCAGGCCGAGCGCGCCCAGCGCGACGGCGACCTGGAGACCGCGTCCCGGCTGCTGTACGGCGAGATCCCGCAGCTCACCAAGGAGCTCGAGGAGGCCGGTGCCGAGGAAGAGGTTGCCGAGGGCCCCGAGGCCATGGTCAACGAGGAGGTCGGTCCGACCGAGATCGCCGAGGTGATCGCGATGTGGACCGGGATCCCGACCGGGCGGCTGCTCGAGGGCGAGACCGGCAAGCTGCTCCGGATGGAGGACGAGCTGGGTCGCCGGCTGATCGGTCAGCGCGAGGCGGTCAAGGCCGTGAGTGACGCCGTACGGCGGGCGCGGGCCGGCATCTCCGACCCGGACCGGCCGACCGGTTCATTCCTGTTCCTCGGTCCGACCGGTGTCGGTAAGACCGAGCTGGCGAAGGCGCTGGCGGACTTCCTGTTCGACGACGAGCGGGCGATGGTCCGGATCGACATGTCGGAGTACGGCGAGAAGCACAGCGTCTCGCGGCTGGTCGGCGCCCCGCCCGGCTACGTCGGGTACGAAGAGGGCGGCCAGCTCACCGAGGCGGTGCGGCGACGTCCGTACTCGGTGATCCTGCTGGACGAGGTGGAGAAGGCGCACCCCGAGGTCTTCGACATCCTGCTGCAGGTGCTGGACGACGGTCGGCTGACCGACGGCCAGGGTCGTACGGTCGACTTCCGCAACGTGATCCTGATCCTGACCAGCAACCTGGGTTCGGCGTACCTGGCCGACATGTCGCTGGACGAGAAGGCCAAGCGGGACCAGGTGATGGCGGTCGTGCGGCAGTCGTTCAAGCCGGAGTTCATCAACCGGCTGGACGAGATCGTGCTGTTCGACGCGCTCGGCAGCGAGGAGCTGACGCAGATCGTGGCGCTGCAGATCGCCGCGCTGCAGCGGCGGCTGACCGACCGGCGGATCACCCTCGAGGTGGACGAAGGCGCGATGGAGTGGCTGGCGATGACCGGGTACGACCCGGTGTACGGCGCCCGCCCGCTGCGCCGGCTGGTCCAGTCCGCGATCGGTGACGAGCTGGCTCGCGGGTTGCTCGACGGCTCGGTTCGCGACGGCGAGACCGTCAAGGTGACCCTCAACGAGTCCAAGGACGCCCTCGAGGTGTCCTGACAGCATCCGGGGCCCGGTCCTTCGTGGACCGGGCCCCGGTCTGTTCAGATCCGGTAGCTCAGGATCGTGACGCCGTTGTCCAAGGCGGTCTGGTTGTTCAGGGTGAGTTTCGTCTGCGGAGTGTCATCCGCGAACAGCTTCTGCCCGGTGCCCAGCAGCACCGGGTGCAGCATCAGGTCGAGCTCGTCGACCAGGTCGTTGGCGAGCAGGCTGCGGAGCAGGGTCGGGTTGCCGTACATGATGATGTCGCCGCCGTCCTGCTTCTTCAGTTGCTTGAGGGCGGCGATCGTGTCGCCCTCCAGGAGCTCGGCGTTCCAGGTCAGGTCGCCCTTGATGGTGCTTGAGGCAACCAACTTCCGCAGGCTGCGGAGGCGATCGCCGTACGGCCCCTCGGCGTTGCCCCAGGCGGCGGCGAACATCTCGTACGTACGACGTCCGCAGAGGAAGTAGTCGCATCCGGCCAGGGCCTCGATGGAGAGTCGCACCGACTCATCCCCGAAGTACGGCAACGCCCACCCGCCGAACGACGTACCGCCGTAACCACCCGGATCCTCGGCGACGCCGTCGAGGGTGACGAGGGCCGAGGCGATGATCTTGCGCATATCTCTTCCTTTCGAGTGTTTGCTGTGTAGACCGGGCTCGGCGCCGAAAGGAATCGGAGAGAATGGGGAAGTGACGCACTGGGTCAACACCACGCACGACTGGGCAGCCTCCGTCGACCGGGATCATCTGAACGCGATCCGTGCAGACGCCGATCGGTATGCGCCCGGGGGTGTGCTGCACCTGGTGCTCGAGGTGCTCGCCTACGCGGACGACGAGGCCGAGTCTGCCGGGGAGCGTGGGGTGTGCTCGGTGAGGTTGTACGACGACGGGTCGATCGCGATCGCCGACAACGGCCGCGGGACCGACACCCGCGTCGACGAGCAGGGCAAGGTGGTGAAGAAGCCGGTCATGGCGACGAAGGACCTCCGGTTCTTCGACGATCCGTCGGCCCCGTTGCTCCCCGACGGGCATCCGCGGCGCGGGATGTCCGTCGTCGCCGCGCTCAGCGACTGGCTGGTCCACACCAACCGCCGTACGAACGGCTCCTGGACCCAGCGCTACGAGCACGGCATCCCGGTCACCTCATTGGACCCGATCGACTCCGACGGCAGCACGGGCACGACGGTGCGCTTCCGGCCGTCGTACGGCGAGGTCGTGGACCTCACGCCGTACCTGCGCTTTCCTCATCTCGACATCAGGTCTTTGCGGAAGAAGTAGTTCGTGTGCCCGGGCGGGTAGTCGTGCTTTACGCCGTACTCGAGGTAGCCCGCCTTGCGGTAGAAGTCGGGCGCCTGGAAATCGAAGGTGGTGACGTCTGACCACTGGCACCCGCGTCGGCGGCCTTCCTCCTCGATCGACCGGAGCAGGGCGCTGCCCAGACCCTGGCCGCGCGTGGTGTCGTCGACCCACATCGTGTCGATGGTGAGCCAGTGCCAGACCCGCTCGACGCGCCCGACGCATCCGCCTCGGAGGGCGCCGTCCGGACCGAGAGCAAACACCTGCACCGGCTCCGACTTCAGATTCGCCGGCTCGAACCGCTCCTGGACTGCCGTCGACCGGGACTGGTTGTAGGCGACCAGTTGGTCTACCAGTTGGTCCTCGAGACCCGCGTCCGGCTCGATCCGGAGTTCGAACTCGTCCACGTGGTCACTGTCGTGCTTGCGTGCCTTCCGGGCAACACATTTCCCGGTCCGGCTTGGGCGATCTGGCAGGATCAGGGGAGGGGGCAGCTGGAAGGAACTTCGGAGCGAATGAGCGAGCAGCGCGGCGATCTGCCGGGCGAGGAACAACCAGGGCCGTACAGCGGTCTGTTCGGTGCGGCTCCGGACACCTACAGCTACCAGTCGACTCCGCCCAAGCAGGTGACGATCGCCTCGGTCATCGCGATCGGCCTGGGCATGATGTGCCTACTGCTAGCGATCCTCACCCTCACCTCCGCCGGCGACCAGATCTCCGAAGTACTCACCGGCTCCCGCGGCAACGCTCCGGTCGCGGTCGCCGCGGCGATGATCTGCGCCTTCATCTACCTCGTCCCCGCCCTCTACCTCCGCAAACGCCGCCCCTGGTCCCGCTACATGCTGATAGCCGTATCCGCCCTAGGCATAGCCGGCGGCGCCATGGCCCTCCCCGCCAGCATCCTCGGCCTCGCAATCCACCTAACCCTCCTAACCCTCATGCTCCAACGCCCCACCAAACTCTGGTTCCACCGCTGACCCCACAATCTGCCCCGGGTTGCCCCGCAATGCCCCACGACACCTGTGGATGACGACGGTCGTGCGATGCCCGACTCCGGCACAATCCGGTGGTGCCCAACTCGTCCGCCCCAGATCCCGCCCTCAGCGCAGGGATCGACGAGTCCGTCCTGGTCGGCGACGATCGGCGTCCGGGGAGCTACACACTCGCAGCGGTCATCGCCGATGATGCCGCGGCCGAGAGCCTCCGAGCGGAGCTCCGGACGCTCACGCAGCGAAAGGTTGTGCGTCTGCACTGGGTCGCGGAGTCGGCCAAGCGGAGGGATGTGATCGCCGCAACCGTTGCGCGCCTCGGTCTCGTGGCGATTGTTGTGGTCGGCAGCCCGGTTCACAGGCAGAAGCAAGAGCGTGCTCGGCGGTGCTGCCTGGAATTCCTGTTCTACGAACTGGATCAGCTGGGAGTGGGCAAGGTCTGGCTCGAGTCGCGGGCGCGGTGACAGCAGCCAACCTGAGCGAGCCGAGGTGGCTGCTGGCGATGTCCGAGATGGTTGCCGTGCATCACGTGACGGTCCGCTAGAAACGCGAAAGCTGGGCCCCATCATCCGGGTGGGAATCCCAGCTTCACTTCTCTCCAAGCAGCACCTGGTGAGCTGATCCCATTGTGGCACATCGTGGGCCTGACTGTCGTGGCCCATCCACAGTCAGGCTCAGAGTTTCTGTAGGCGGTTGAGGGCTTCTTGGAGGACTTCGGGTTGTTTGCAGAAGGCCCAGCGGACGAGGGGGCGGCCTAGGTCGGTGTTGTCGTAGAAGACTTGGTGGGGGATGGCTACTACGCCGGTTTTTTCGGGGAGTTGGCGGCAGAAGGTGATGCCGTCGGTGTGGCCGAGGGGGCGGATGTCGGTGGTGATGAAGTAGGTGCCGGCGGGGCGGTGGACCTCGAAGCCAAGGTCGGTGAGGCCGTTGGCGAGGAGGTCGCGGCGGGACTGGAGGTCGGCGCGGAGGGCGTCGAAGTAGTCGTTGCCTAAGGCAAGGGCGTTGGCGACGGCGGGCTGGAACGGGGCGCCGGAGGTGAAGGTGAGGAACTGCTTGGCGGTGGTGACGGCGGTGACGACCTCGGGCGAGCCGGTCACCCAGCCGATCTTCCAGCCGGTGACGGCGAAGGTCTTGCCGGCGCTGCTGATCGAGACGGTTCGGTCCGCCATCCCGTCGTACGACGCCAGCGGCCGGTGCTGCAGCCCGTCGTACACCAGGTGTTCGTAGACCTCGTCGGTGATGACGACCAGGTCGTGCTCGACGGCGACATCCCGAATCCCCTGGAGCTCGTCATCGGTCAGGACGGTGCCGGTCGGGTTGTGCGGCGAGTTGATCAGCAGGACCTTCGTCCGCGGCGTGATCGCGGCTCGCAGTTCATCCAGATCCAGCCGGTACGACGGTGCCCGCAGCGTCACCGGGACACGACGTCCGCCGGCGAACGCAATCCCGGCGGCGTACGAGTCGTAGTACGGCTCGAGGGCGATCACCTCATCGCCCGGCTCCACGAACGCGAGCAGCGCGGCCGCGACCGCCTCGGTGGCACCGGTGGTGACCAGGACCTGCGTATCCGGGTCATATGACAGGTCATAGAACCGCTTCTGATGGTCCGCGATCGCCTGCCGCAGCGCAGGCACGCCGCGAGCCGGCGGATACTGGTTCGCCCCCGCGCGGATCGCCGCGATCGCGTCCTCGAGCAACGAGTCCGGCCCGTCCCGGTCCGGGAACCCCTGACCGAGGTTGACCGACCCGGTCGCCACCGCGAGCGCGGACATCTCGGCGAAGATCGTCGTACCCAGTCCGTCCAACCGCTCAGCGTGTGCGCGCATTGCTCAACCCTCGACCGCCGTGACCATGTGCGCAAGCCAGGCGCGCGCGGCCGAGCGGTCGGCAGCGGTGAACGACGCCTCGAGTTCGTCCTCGACCTTGCGGATCGCCGGCGTCGCCTCGTCGAGTCGCCGGGCTCCGGCGTCGGTCAGGTGGACCTGCTGGGTACGGCGGTCTTTCGGGTTCGGCCTGCGTTCGACCAGGCCGGCCCGCTCCATCCCCGTGATCAGCTCGTTGGCCGACTGCCGCGTCGTACCGACCACGCGGCCGACGTCGGCGATGGTCAGGCCCGGATCCTTCCGCACGCAGAGCAGCGTCCCGTACTGCTGCACCGACAGCCCGTGCTCGGCGAGCGCCTCGGCGAGCACGGAGCGCATGCTCAGCCACGCATGCCGGACGAGGAACGTCACGCAGCCGTCGTCGGCGTAGGAGTCCATGCTCCCCATTCTGCCCGGGTCCGGGAGAGGACACGAAAATGGAGATTGACAGGTTCCTGTCAATCGAGGATGATCGAGATCTCGTCAGGGTCCTGACAATTATAGGAGACTTCGTGTCCTCGATCGACCTCATCCCTGAGCGGCGCCAACGCCGCATTCTTGCCATCCTGGTCGTCTCGGCCGTCCTGATCTGGATCGACTCGACCGTTCTCGGTATCGCTCTCGAACGCCTGGCCGACCCCGTCGACGGCCTCGGCGCCACGCCCGGCCAGCTGCAGTGGGCCGTCGGCATCTATTCGCTGCTCTTCGCCACCGCGCTGTTCCTGGCCGGTGCGCTCGGTGACCGCTACGGCCACCGGACCATCCTGATGCTCGGTCTGCTGATCTTCGGCGGTGCGTCCGCCTGGGCCGCCTGGGCCGGCGACCCCGTGTCCCTCATCCTCGCCCGCGCCTTGATGGGCCTCGGCGGCGCGCTGATCATGCCGCCGTCGATGGCGATCATCGGCTGGACCTTCCCGCCGGAGCGCCGGGCCGGCGCGATCGCGATCTGGGGCTCGTCGGCCGGTGTCGGCGTCGCCGTCGGGCCGGTGCTCGGCGGCCTGCTGATCGACCACTTCTGGTGGGGTTCGGTCTTCACCATCAACCTGCCGATCGTCGCGTTCGGCCTGATCGGCGCCGCCCTCGTCCTGCCGAACCCGCGCAGCCCGCAGCGTCGCCGGCTCGATCCGCTCGGCCTCGGCCTGTCCACCCTCGGTCTGCTCGGCCTCTCGTACGGCCTGATCGAAGGCGGCCACGAGGGCGGCTGGGACCGCTGGCAGGTCTGGGCGAGCATCGCGGCCGGACTCGTCCTGCTCGCCGGATTCATCTTCTCCGAATGGCGGGAACGCGAGCCGAGCTTCGACCCGCGCCTGTTCCGCAACCGCCGGTTCGCGGCCGGCAACTTCACCCTCGCGGTCGTGTTCCTCCTGCTGACCGGCCAGAGCTTCTACCTCGCCTTCTACCTGCAGGGTGCCCGCGGCATGAGCGCGCTGTCAGCAGGTCTGATGTCGTTGCCTGCAGCAAGCGGCGTCATCGTCGGCTCGCAGCTGGGCTCCCGGCTGGCGGCCCGGTTCGGTGTTGCGAAGGTCTCCGGTACGGCGGTCCTCGTGCTCGCAGCCAGCTCGTCGATGAACCTGCTGTACGACGTCGACACCTCGCTCGTCTGGGTCGGTGTCGTCGGCGCACTGGTCGGCCTGTCCATCGGCATGACCACGGCTCCGACGACGACCGCAGTACTGGCGACGCTCCCGCTGGATCGCATGGGCGCCGGATCGGCCGTCAACAACGTACTTCGCCAGGTCGGCAGCGTGCTCGGGGTTGCCATCCTCGGCACGATCGTCTCCTCGACGTACCAGCACCGGATCGCGCCGTCGCTCGTCGGCCTACCCGATGAAGCCGGTACGTCGGCCGAGGCGACCCGGCACGTCGCGGCCACGCTCGGCCGCCCCGAGTTGGTGAAGGCCGCGAACGACGCGTTCATCCACGCCATGCACGTCGCGGCTCTCGTCGGTGCCGGCATCGTCCTGGTCGGCGCCATCGTCCTGATGCTCGCATTCCGGCAAACCAGCCGGCCTGCAAAGGTTCAGGAAGAGGCGCCGACGCAGACGGTCGAGGTCTGAGGGGGTGTCACCCGGTCCCACGCCTACTGCGCGGCACTCGGCACGGCACCTCGCCGCACTGGAGCAAAGGGCACGATGCTCCGCATCGAACCCTCCGCTCCAGCACGCCGATGCACCGCGCCGAGCACCTGCTCGCTACGGCGTGGGACCGGGCGACACCCCCTAGCTCCAAGGTGACGGCGGCGGGGGCGGTACGACGGCGGGGCGGTCCTCGCACCACGTCGCGCCGGTCCAGCCGCCGTCGTTGCCACCGAGGTCCCGGACCTCGAACTCCGGCGGGCCGTTGAAGTGGAACGTCCCGCAGTTGTTGACGAACGGCGCGCCGACGTTGCGTGCGTCGACGTTCTCGAACGTCGCCCAGCCGCCGACCCGCGCGTTGACCACGTTGGTCCCGGTGCCGTCGACCTTGATGTTGCGGACGGCAACGTTCGTGATCCCGTAGTCGTCCTTCACCGGCCAATCGACGACGAACATCATCGCGTTGTACGTGGAGTCCAGGAACGAGCTGTCGGTGATCTCGATCGTCCCGGACATCGTCGACTGCAAGGCGTACAGCCAGATCGCGCCGAGCCCGATGTCCCAGTTCAGATCCCGCGGACCGCCGCGGACCGTGGTGTTGCGGGCGAACGTCAGCTTGCCCTCGAACGGCGTCGCGTTGAACCGCGAACCGGCATGCAGCGTGCTGCCCTCGCGGATCGGGTCCGCGACCAGGTTGTCGGTGACCGCGTTGTCGCGACCGCCGTAGATCGCGATGTCGTTCGCGAGCACCGGCGTCTGCACGGTGTTGTGGTCGTACACGTTGTTGTGGTTGACCAGGCCGTCGGCGTTCGACTCCGACCACATCGCCAGTCCGTCGTCACCGCTGTTGCGGACGAAGTTGTTGGTCGCCCGAACGTTGGAGACACCAAGGTGCAGGTTCATGCCGTCGGCAACAGCGTCGGTGATGACGTTGTTGCGGATCAGCAGCCCGTCCATCGGGCCGTCGAGCCAGATGCCGACCTTGGTGTGATGCAGGTACAGGTTCTCGATCGTCGAGCCGCCGCCGATCGCGCCGCCGATCCCGTTCACCTGGTCGGTGTCGATGCGTTCGCGGACATCGCTCTCGATCGCGAAGTCCGACAGATGTACGCCGGTGCTCCCGCCGTCGGCGGCGTACTTGCCGTAGAAGCCTGGCGCGCTATGCACGGACTTGTCCGGCGCGGGCTCGGCCAGCGGGAGGACCTTGCCCTTGATGATCGTCCACCAGTTGCCGGCGCCGCGGACCGTCACCTTGTCGACGACGATGTGCCGGTTGACCTGGAACGTTCCGGCCGGGATGAACACCGACCACCCGATCCGTTGCGCCGCCGCGATCGTGCGCTCGATCGCGGGTGCGGCGTCACGTCCCCCGGTCGGGTCGGCGCCGAACAGCCGCACATCCAGAGAGCGAGCGGGTTGCCGGAGCGGCGCCTTCACCAGCTCGAAGTCCGCGACGTCGAGCACGGTCCACGCCGCCGCGGTCGCCCGAGGTACGGCGAACCGGACCCGCGAGCCGGCGTGGTACGTCCGGTCGAGCATCACGCGCTGCTCGTCGTAGAAGTGGTTCGGCCGGAACGGCTTGGCGACCGGGTCCGGTTCGGGCTTCCACCAGCCCGGGATCGGGTCCACGTTCGGGTCGTTCGAGAACGGATACATCCCGTAGAGCCAGGCGTACTGCGACGTCAGCGTCATCGTCTGCTTGTGCTTCCCGTTGACCGAGACGTCCAGCGGCGCGGTGATCCCGCCGCCACCCGGCGCGTCCGGGATGCTGTACCGCAACGTCAGCGCGTTGGCCGCACGGGTCAGCGTGAATTCGACGTACTGCTTGGGCTGCAGCCGTACGGCGGTCCGCCCGGAGGCCTCGGCCGGGAGCGTGTACGCGTCCCGCCCCGGGCCGATCTTCTCGCCGGTGTAGACGGCGTTCTCCGCCTCCTGCTCGACGAACGGTACGTCGGCACCGCGGCCGGCGACCAAGGCGGGATCGAGCCCGGCCCGGGTTGTCCGCGGCGCTGGGTGCGCGGCGGCTGACTGAGATGTGAGGACTGCTCCGAGGAGTGCGGTCGCACAGGCGACCGTGAGCAAGCGTGAACGGGACATTGGCGGATCCCCTCCGGACGAATTGTCTGGAGGTTATGCACTCGACGATCGGTGCGCAAGATCTCGACAGGTCAGAGAAATTTCCGGACCATGAAGACGTCGACCGGGTCCTCGCTGTCCACGACGAAGCCGTGGCGCTCGTACAACTTGCGGGCCGGACTGCCCTGCAGGACGTTCAGCCAGACGGTCCCGTCAGTGCTGTCCAGAACGGTCCGCAGTACTTCGGTGCCGAGGCCCTGGCCCTGGTGCTGCGGAGCCAGGTAGAAGTGCTCCAGCCACCGGCGATCCTCGGCCGGTCGGACGGCGATCGAGCCGGCCAGCTCGCCGCCGACCTCGATGATCTGGGTGTGCTCGGGTGAGAATCCGTCGCGCAGTCGCTGTCGGACGCGATGCGCGTCGTACCGGCCGAGGCGCTCCAGGTCCGGGCGCATGACGACGGCCCGGATCTCGACGAGGTCTTCGAGGTCACCGGATGCGGCCTGGCGCAAAGCGAATCTCATGGCAGGTCGGGCTGGGGTTCCGGGCGGAGGGCGCGGAGCCAGAGCTCGGTCTGGGCGATGTGGGCGGAGGCGGCGGTCTCGGCGGCCGCGGGGTCGCGGGTGACGATGGCGTCGAGGATGGCGCGGTGGCCGCGGTCGCTGGTCTGCTTGATCGCGTCGAAGTCGGCGCCGGGCTCGAAGATCCGGTAGTGGCCGCCGCGGCCGCGGATCACGTCGGTGAGCGCGGTGACGGTCGGGTTGCCGCCGGCCGAGCAGATCGCGCCGTGGAACTCGGCATCCAGGTGCTGGATCTCCACCGGGTCAGTGGTCGCCTCGAGCCGGTCGAGGATCGAGCTCAGTTGCGCGGCGAGCTCCGGATCCTGGCGAGCGGCTGCCGCGGCGGTTGCGTGTGACTCGAGGACTCGGCGTACCTCCAGCAGCTCGAGCAGGCCCTCGAGCGGGATCAGCTCGACCGACAGTGAGAACCGGCTGATGATCGAGGCCGGGTCCAGCGCCGAGACGTACGTGCCGGATCCGTGCCGGGACTCGATCACGCCGAGCGCGGCCAGCGACCGCACCGCCTCGCGCAACGAGCTGCGGGACACCCCCAGGTGGTCGCACAGCTCGGGCTCCGGCGGGAACTTCGCCCGCGGGCCGAGCTCGCCCGACGCGATCATCTGACGCAGACCGGCCAGCGCCTTGTCCGTGGCAGCCATTCGTCACCTCCTCCCCGAAGCGTAAGTCCTCAGACCAATCGTGGTCACATCCGCCACAAAGCGGTCGGCCACCCGCGACGAGCCGACCGATTCATCAGACGTCAGGAGGTGAGTTCGCGCGCCACGACGAGACCGAGCTGGAACCGCGTGGTGACGCCGCGGTCGGCCATAACGTGCGCGATCCACCGTCGCGTGGTCCGGAGGCTGATCCCCAGTTGCCGGGCGATCGCCTCGTCCTTCAGCCCGGCCGATAGCAGTTGTAGCACCCGCTGCTCGGACTTCGCCGGCGGCTTGCCGCCGTTGAGGTGCTGGTCGAACGGGATGCTCCGCTCCCACATGCCGTCGAAATGCGTGACGAGCAGCGAGAGCAGGGAACTGGGATGGACGAGTACGGCGGTCTGCGCCACGTCCGCGCCGTCGACCCCCAACGGCAACAGCGCGAGACGCCGGTCGACGATGACCAGCTTGGTCGGCACCACCGGCGAGAGCCGGGCTTGCTCGCCCGCGTCGCGGAAGGCGGTCATCCTGGCGAGCTGGCCCGGCTCGGTCAGTGACTCGGTGGAGTAGATCGCCCGCCAGCGCACACCGCGGGCCAGCGCGTCCATCTCGTCCGGGTTGTCCTTGGCGCCGACGTACGGCGGCTTGTCGAACAACACGACTTCCTGCTCGGCGCCGCTCATCAGCTGGGCCGCGCGCTGGCTGATCGTCGACTGGCCGGTGATCAGCTCGACGACCTGCGACGTGTGCTCGTAGCGCGTGCCCTGGTGGAAGTCCGCGAGCAGACTCTCCGCTTCCAGCCTGGCCCGCTCGAGTTCGTCCTGGCGGCGGGCGATCAGCGATCCGACCGCGACATCCGGCGGCGCCGGGATGAACCTCGCCGGAACGCCGGGTCTCCTGCTCACCAGTCCGCATCGCTCGAGCCGCGAGATCGCCTGCCGGGCGCGGGTCGTGCCGATCCCGGTTCCGGTTGTCAGCTCGGCCAAGGTCGAGCCCGGAGCTGTCAGCAACTGCCGGTAGAGCTGCTCGTCCAGGGCGGCGACACCGACGGCGGCGAGCTTGCCTTCGTCAACTCGCTCACTGGACATCGTCGCGAGAGTACTCCGCGGAAGCGGTCGCGGCGCAGCGAATTTCTCGATGGCCGGTCAAGGACATTGGCTTCATCGTGCCGCCGGAAACCCTGGCCGTACGCCGCGCGCGGTGAGCACACTGCATCCGCCATAGATCGATTTCCGTCCTCCATCGGGAGTGCCCCCATGCATCCTGTACCGAGACGTGTCGTCCGAGGGGCGCTGGCGTTGGCGACGCCGCTGACGCTCGTCCTCGCCGCCACACCGGCCGTCGCCAACCAGCCCACAGCAACCCCTCCTACGCCCAGCACGCGGGTGATCGTCCAGTTCGCCGGCCAGCCGGTCCCGGAGCAGGCGGCGGTCCGGGCCGCACATGCGAGCTTCCGGCAGGCCGTCGCCACCGCCGGCATCCACGCCACCGTCACCCGCGAGTTCACCCAACTCCTCAACGCCGTCGCGGTCACGACAGACGCGGCCGGTGTCGCCCGGCTCCGCACCCTTCCCGGCGTGACCGCGGTCTATCCGGACCAGCAGGTGCACTCCAGCGGTGACGCCGCAGTGGCGCAGATCAAGGCGCCCGAGGTGTGGCAGACCAAGGACCGGAAGGGTACGGCGGTCACCGGCGCCGGCCAGACGATCGCGATCGTGGACACCGGTATCGACTACACCCATCCCGATCTCGGCGGCGGGTTCGGCAAGGGTCACAAGGTTGCCGCCGGCTACGACTTCGTGAACAACGATGCCGACGCGATGGACGACAACGGACACGGCACCCACGTCGCCGGGATCGTCGCGGGCCGCAGTACGCAGGCCGACGGTCGGACCGGTGTTGCGCCGGGCGCGACCTTGACGGCGTACAAGGTGCTCGGTGCGGACGGCAACGGCTACGAGTCCGCGGTCATCGCCGGTTTCGAGGCCGCGGTTGCCGCCGACAACCCGTTCCGCGCGACCGTCGTGAATCTGAGCCTGTCCGGCGATCCGGCACCCGACGACCCGCTCGAGCAGGCCGCCGAGAACGCCGTCCACGACGGGGTCGTCGTCGTCGCGGCCGCGGGCAATGCAGGTCCGGGCGAGGGCACCGTCGGTTCGCCGGCGGAGGCGCCCGACGTCCTCGCGGTCGGCGCGAGCATCACCGGTATCGACGTACCGACCGTCGCCGTCACCGCGCCGGTCAAGCGCACCCTCGACGTCCAGCGGGTCGGGTTGTCGGCGAACCCGCCGGCCGGCGGTGAGGACCTGGAGGTCGTCGACGCGGTCAACGGCGCTCCCGGCGACTACGACTCGATCGATGCGACCGGCAAGGCCGTCCTGGTCGCGTACAACAGCGAGCTGCTCGGTGACATCCTTGCGACCGCCGAGCAGCACGGGGCAAAGGCGGTCCTGCTGCGGACTCCCAACTACTACAAGGGCGGCGCAGGCCACCTTCTGCTCCCGGCCTTCACCGCCGGTACGTCGGACCCTGGCAAGGCCTCGCTGGTAGCCACCGTGATGAACGGGACCGACGCCGCGGACCTCTCCCAGTGGCTCACGCAAGGCCCGGTCCGGGTGCACATCGGTGGCACCGACGCGACCGACCAGATCGCCGAGTTCAGCTCGCACGGCCCGGCGGCCGGAAGCTACGCGATCAAGCCGGATCTGGTCGCGCCAGGAGTCGAGATCCGGTCCACGTGGCCCGGCGGCCAGTACGCCGAGGACAGCGGCACCAGCATGGCCGCTCCGCACGTCGCCGGCGCCGCCGCGCTGGTCCGGCAGGCTCACCCCGACTGGACCGCCGACCAGGTCACCGCAGCTCTGACCGGCGGAGCTGACCGGCTCTCGACAACGTTGGACGCTGTCACCCAGGGATCGGGTCGCCTCGATGTGGCAAGCGCCGATCAGCTGGCAGTCCTGGCGAGCAGGCGCTCCCTGAGCCTGGGTGCCGCGGACCTCAGTAGCCACACGCTGCATTCCACGACCACGGTCACACTGACCAACGTGTCGTCCACGACCAGGACGCTGCACCTCGATGCGAAGTCGGCCACCGGTACTCCGGCGACGGTCTCTGTCACCCCGAGCTCCGCCCGGCTCAGCCCGGGGAAGAAGGTGACGGTCCGCGTCACAGTGACCGGCGCCCGTCCGTCCGGTGTTGCGGACTGGAGTGGGTGGCTGCGTGCCTCGGTCAGCGGGTCTCCGGACCTGTCCGTCCCCTGGCTCCTGGCCGTGCGGCCGCTCGACCTGCACGCCAACCCGGACCCGACCATCTCGGGTGCCTCCGTCTACATCCACTCCGACGCCGTCCTGACCGCGGCGCCGCGGGTGTCCGTGACCGCGCCCGGCTCGCACCACGCGATCACCGGTACGGCGACGTTCGACCACACAGGCTGGTGGAAGTACTCCGTACCTGCCGGGCCGGCCGGTGCGTACCAGGTGTCTGCGGTCGCTCGGACCCCATCGGGCGCGTGGCTCGACGGACAGACATCGTACGAAGAGCTGGGCACCGCGCACGGGTCCGGTCCGGACGGGTGGCAGTCCGTCGGTCCGGTCAGTCAGGGCGCGGAGAAGATCGGGTACACCTCGAAGGCCGGGCGGATGTTCGCCCAGCCGTACCTCTCGTCACGGCCGGGCGTCTTCCGGACCGATGACGGGGGCACCACCTGGCGTGAGCTGCGCAATCTGCCGATCGGTGGCGGTGTGGACCTCGGGATGGCGACCGACCCGACCCGGCCGGACACCGTGTACCTCGCGGTCGAGGGCGGACCGGACCCGACGTACCAGGGCAAGATCCTGGTCAGCCACGACGCCGGCGACACATGGACCACGCTGCCCTTCCCGGACGTGAGTCCGAGTGATCTGTCCATCGACCCGACCGGGCGGGTCCTCGTCGTACCGACGTTCGACAACAGCATCTACGTCAGCACCGACCGCGGTCAGACGTGGACGAACTACCCCAGCCCGGGGGAGCACCTGCAGCAGGTCAGCCTGATCGGCCACGACCTGTACTTCGGCGACGGTCTGAAGCTCTACGTGATCCGGAACGTCGACGGTACGCCGGAGCCGCGGCAGGAACTGTTCACGTCACCCGAGGACGACCAGTTCGTGGTGAGCGTTGCCGGAGACGCGAACCTCCTCGTAGCCCGTACTCCGCGGCGTCTCTATCTGTCCCGTGACCACGGTGCGAGTTGGCAACCCGGTCCGGCGGCGCCGGACGCGGACGCCTTCTCCTCGGTGCAGGTGGTCAACGGCGACGTGTACGCCGCGGCGTCGGACGAGATCTTCGTCGACCGGGGTGAGGGAGCGCAGTGGACCACGATGCCGAGCCCGGTCCACGGGGACCTCGTCCGGATCTCCGCGCCGCCGAACAGCAAGCAGTTGGTGGTCTCGGCCGCGGGCAGCGGGGTGTACCTCACCGATGACTCCGGTGCGACGTACCATCGCGTCGGTCTGACCAGCGCCGACGTACACGGCCTGGCCGTCGGCCAGGACGCATCCGGCAAGCCCACCCTTGTCGCCGGTACGACGTTCTCCACCTTCACGACCACACTGCCGGTGCAGCGGGTGCCCGACCCGGCCGGCTACGACTGGGGACTCAACGGCAGCGACATCCTGCTGGGAAACCGGATCACGGCGCTGACGACCGATCCAGCCGATCCGCACCGGCTGTTCCGGGCCGTGTCGAAGGCGCAGGGGCGTCCGACGATCGAGGAGTCGACCGACGGTGGCAGGACGTGGACGATCAAGCTGAACGTGCTCGCCGATGCACGGATCTACCAGCTTGTCGTCGACCCGGCGAACCGCGACTACATCTATGCGGCGGTGGACGACGTCCTCAGCCCGGGCGTGGTCGTCAGCCGTGACGGCGGCAAGACTTGGCGGAAGAACAACCTGCCCATCGGCGTCACGGCGATCGCCGCCGATCCGCGCAACCCCGACCACCTCTGGCTCGGCGGACCGGACGGGTTGTACCGCTCGGACGACCAAGGGCAGTCGGTCCAGCGGCTCTCCGCCGTACCGGTGTCGGTCATGGCGCTCGACCCGCGCAACCCGGACCACCTGGTCCTCGGCGGGAGCGGCCTGTTCGACAGCCGGGACGGCGGCCGCACGGTGAAGGCGGCCTCGACCTCCGGGTTCCGGCTGAACATCACCGCGCTGACGTACGGCGCCGACGGCCAACTCTTCGCGGCCGACGGTGACAGCTCCGACGCCGGACTCCCGGTCGGCGGCCGGGGCGTACTGAACAGCCGCGACGGTGGGCGCAGCTGGCACAACATCTCCGACGGACTGCCCAACCTGGACGTGGCGAGCCTGATCACGTCACCGGACGGGCAGTGGCTGTACGCCGGAACCGTCGGCGGTGGCGTCTACCGCGTCACGACTCACTGACCCGACAAGTAGCCGAGAAACGCTGGCAGGTCCTGCACCTGCCAGCGTTTCGGCGCGATCTGCTGGTACGGCGTCCCGTCGGCGGACGGCACGTGCGTGATCAGCGCCGTCGTCATCCCGCGTTCGTGCGGAAGGGCGAGGTTCACCTCGAGGTCGTCGATCATCGCCGCCCGCGCCGGGTCGATCGCGAACCGGGTCAGGAACGCGTCGAGGCTCTCGGCGTACGGCTTGGGGATCAGATCGCCCGCGATGATGTCGAAAACGTCGTCGAAATGGGTCGTCAGCCCGAGCCGGTTCAGCGCCTGCTCGGCGTGGTAGACGGAGCCGTTCGTGTAGACGAAGCGCCGTCCGGGCAATGCCGCGAGCGCCGCGGCGAGGGCGGGATCCGGGGTCAGCACCGTGTAGTCGATCCGGCGCTCGAACCCGAGGAACTCGTGCGGGTCGATGTTGCGCGTGACCATGGCGCCGCGCAACGAGGTGCCGTACTGCGCGACCAGCTCGGCCTGGATCCGCCGCGCGCCGGTCAGGTCGGTGCCGTAGAAGCCTGCGACGGCCGAGAGGATGCCGTGGGTCAGTTGCTCGGCCAGTGCAGAGCCGGCCGGATACAGCGTGTTGTCGAGGTCGAGGATCCAGGTGTCGACGTCAGACCGCATCTGGCCAGGGTAGTGACACACTGGGGGCGTCACCGACGGGAGGATTGAACGTGGCGACTGCGCTCATCACCGGGCCGGCGACCGGGATCGGCCGTGCGTTCGCGGACAAGCTGGCGCTGGAGGGCTACGACCTGGTGCTGGTGTCGCGCGACGAGGCCAAGCTCAAAGAGGTCGCCGCCGACGTCACCCGGCTGCACGGTGTCGAGTGCGAGGTGCTGGCCGCGGACCTGACCGACGCCGACGATCTGGCCCGGGTCGAGGAGCGGTTCCGGACCGGTCCGATCGAGGTGCTGGTGAACAACGCCGGCTTCGGTCAGAAGAAGCCGTTCTGGGCGAACCCGGTCGACGTCGAGGAGAAGCAGCTGGATCTGCTCGTCCGCGTCGTACTGCGGCTCACGCACGCGGCGGTGCTGCCGATGATCGAGCGGGGCTCCGGTGCGGTGATCAACGTGTCGTCGGTGGCCGGGTTCCTGCAGCGCAACGTCTACAGCGCGCACAAGGCCTGGGTGACGAACTTCTCGGCCGGCCTCGCTCTCGAGCTGCACGCGAACGGCGTTGCGGTGATGGCGTTGTGCCCGGGGTTCGTGCACACCGAGTTCCACGAGCGGATGGGGATGGACAAGTCGCTGATCCCGTCGTTCATGTGGCTGGACGCGACCGATCTGGTCGACGCGGCCTGGAAGGACCTGATGCGCGGCAAGCCGATCTCGATCCCGAGCCGCCGCTACAAGCTGATCGTCGCCGGGACCCGCTTCATCCCGCGAGCGCTGATCGCGCGGGTCTCGACCGTAGGCCTGGACGGCCGCCGCCGCGGCTGAGCGGGTCTACAGCTTCTCGGCGACCTCGGTCAGGACGTCGAGGGTGGCGGTGATGAGCGGGTGATCGGCGCGGCTCGCGCGGACGGCGGCGTACACGCGGCGGGTCGGCACGGGGTCGGGGAGAGGGCGGATCAGCGCGAGCGTCGGCTCCGGTACGGCGAGGCGCGGGACGAGCGAGACCCCGCCACCGGCTGCCACGAGGGCTGCGACTGCACGGAAATCGTCGGACTGGTGGACGATCCGCGGCTGGAATCCGGCCTGCTCGCAGGCGAGGACGACGACGTCGCGGATCGGGTTGCCCGGCGCGGTCATCACCCAGCCGTCGTTCGCCAGCATCGCGAGCTCGATCGTGTGCTGATCGGCGGCCGGATGTGTCGGTGGCAGTACGGCGACGAAAGGCTCGGCGTACAAGGGGATCCGGACCAGCCGGCGGTCGTCGGGGCGGGGTGAACCGCGGTGCTCGACGGCGATCGCGAGGTCGGCGTCGCCGTCGAGGAGATGGGTGATGCCTTGGTGGCCCTCGGCGTCGCGGACGACGAGGTGGAGGCCGGGGGTGGTCTCGCGCAACCGCGGGAGGGCCGGCGCGACGAGCAGGGTGATCGCGGTGGCGAAGGCAACGATGCGGACCTCGCCGTTGGCGCCGTTCGCGTGCAGGCGCATCGCGTCCTCGGCGCGTTCGACCTCGGTCAGGATGATGTCGGTGTGTTCGAGGAGCAGGCGGCCGGCGGAGGTGATCGCCACCCGGCGGCCGCGGCGTTCGAGCAGTTCCTGGCCGACCTCGGACTCCAGGGCTGCCAGTTGCTGCGAGACGGCCGAGGGCGTCAGATGCAGCACCTCGGCCGCCGCGGTCACGGTCCCGTGGTCAGCAAGCGCTCGCAACACCCGCAGGCGTCGTACCTCGATCACGAACCTCAGCTTCGCATGCGCCGGCGGTGGATGCGATGAGGGTCAGCTCGACGGCCTGCGGAGCCGGGGTGCGACGCTCCCGCCAGCGCCGGTAGGCGTCGCGGATCGGGTGACGTCGTGGGACATATGGCCGGATCGGCGCGTCCGGCCTGGCGGAATGGGTCTGTTCGTGGATCGACTTGATCACGGAGAACGGTACGTATTGCACGGTGGTTCCTTTCGACTCTTCGACAGTAGGAACCGGGACATTGATACGTCCAATGAAAGTTCTGCGCGGAGTTGATGTGTCTGGTGCATGATTGTGGTCATGGAACTACGGCAGCTCAGGTCGTTCGTGGTGGTGGCCGAGGAGATGAACGTCGGGCGCGCGGCGACGCGGCTGCACCTGACCCAGCCGTCGCTCAGCCGGCAGATCGCGGCGCTCGAGCGCGATCTCGGCGTGGAACTGTTCGCCCGGGTGAAGAAGCGCTTCGTCATGACGGCCGCGGGCGAGACGTTCCTGGCCGAGGCACAGGACCTGTTGCGACGGTCCGACGAGGCGGTGCGCGCGGCGCAGCGGACGCAGCGTGGTGAGCTCGGGTCGTTGCGGCTGCGGTTCGTGCAATCGGCGACGTTCGAGCCGCTGCCGCAGATCCTCGGCGCGTTCCGGCAGGCGTATCCGGAGGTCGTGCTCGACCTGGAGTCGATGACCACGCTCCGGCAGACCGAGGCCTTACGGGACGGCCGGATCGATGTCGGGCTGCTGCGGCCGACCGTGCCCGCATCGGTGGGATCAGCTGGCGGTAAGAGCGGGACGGTGGTGCGGCTGGCACCGGGGTTGGTGTCCCGGGTGGTTGCCGAGGACCAGCTGGTGGCCGTGTTGCCGGCTCGGCATCGGCTCACGCGACGCAAGCGGATCCGGCTGACCGACCTCGCGGAGGAGCCGTTCGTGTTCTACTCGCGGCCGAGTGGACCCGCAGTACACGACACGATCCTCGGGTTCTGCCGGGCGGCCGGGTTCACGCCACGGATCGAGCAGGAGGCGGCCGACGTACAGACGATCGTGTCGCTCGTCGCGGCCGGGCTCGGCGTCTCGCTGCTGATCAGCCCGACCCCGCCGTCGAACCCGGACTCGGTCGTCTACCGCGAGTTGTCCGACGACCTACCGCCCTGGCCGCTCTCCGTAGCCTGGTCGCCGGACAACCGTTCGCCCGTCCTGGCGCGTTTCCTCGAAATCGTTTAGCCGAAGACGTCCGGGTCGCCGCCGGTGCGGACGCCGGTCTCGAGGTCGGCGATCGTTGCCATGTCGTCGTTGTCGAGGCGGAAGTCGAAGACCTCGAAGTTCTCCTTGATCCGGCTCGCCGTCTTGGACTTCGGGATCACCACGTTGCCGAGCTGCAGGTGCCAGCGGATCATCACCTGGGCGGCCGACTTGCCGTACTTCGCACCGATCTTCTTCAGCTCGGCGTTGTCGATCAGCTCGCCGGACGCCAGCGGGCTCCACGCCTCGGTAACGATGTCGTTCTCGGCGTTGAACGCGCGCAGCTCGTCCTGCGGCAGCGCCGGGTGCAGCTCGATCTGGTTCACCGCCGGGCGGATCGTGGTCTCCTCGAAGATCCGCCGCAGCGCGGGCTCGTGGAAGTTCGAGACGCCGATCGAGCGGACCCGCTTGTCGGCATACAGCTGCTCGAACGCCTTCCAGGTGTCGACGTACTTGTCCCGCTTCAGGCACTGCCAGTGGATCAGGTACAGGTCGACGTACTCCAGGCCGAGCTGGTCGATGCTCTTGTCGAACGCCGCCAGCGTCGAGTCGTAGCCCTGGTCGCTGTTCTGCAGCTTTGTGGTGATGAACAGTTCGTCACGGGGCAGGCCGGACGCGGCGATGGCTCGCCCGACGCCGGCTTCGTTCTGGTACGCCGCGGCGGTGTCGATGTGCCGGTAGCCGGTCTCGAATGCTGCGGTCACCACGTCGGCGACGATCGCTTCCTCGACCTGCCAGACCCCCAGGCCCAGCTGCGGGATCTCGACGCCGTTGTCCAGAGTGATGGAGGGGACTGTGCTCATCTGCCCATTCCACCCGGCAAAGGGTTTCTGGCCCAGTCATCCGACGTGTGACAACAACCTCATTAACCGGCAGTAACCACTTCATGAGTCTTTGCATCCGGCTCCAGGAAACGGAGTAATGCGCTGCCCTCGCGCTCCAGCTCGGCCTGCGTTTTCTTCAACGTCCTGCCGAACGGGGTGAGCGTGAGAGTGGCCACACCACGCTTCTTCTCGGTCGTCCACAGCCCGGCAACGACGCCGTCGACGGTGTACGTCGCCTTGACGCGAAGGTTCTTCGTGAAGACGTGCGGTTTGTGCTCGTCCGCGATGATCCGCTCCCGTTTCGCATGCGAGAGCAGCACGTTGTCGAACTCCGGCAGGAACCGCGCCGGCGCCGGAGTGTCCTCATCGGGACGCGGTCCGTCCGGTACGTCGTACAACGTCTTGCCGGCCTCGTCCGTGAACGTCTCCAGCTCGAGCTCGTCGAACAACGGCTTGGCCTTCTGCAACCCGGACCAGGTCTGGAAGTCCGCCGGTGTGGCCGGCCCGAACGCCTGTAGGTATCGCGTCACCAATTCGCCGGGCTCGGCGCGCTTGTGCAGTTTCTTCCCGATCCACTCCTCGGCCGGCGTGAATCGCGAATTTGCCGTCCAGGACCAGCGCACATCAGCTGGGTACATCACCAGCGGCACGAGCATCCGCGTGCAGAACCCGAGCGCCCGCTCGTTCACCTCCGGGAACTGCTCCTGCAACGCGTCCCGCACCTCGGTGAAGGTGAGCGGCTCCTTGGCCAGCAGCTTCTCCGCCGCAGCCACCACCTTTTCCGGCTCCAGCCCGGCGCCCCGGTCCCCGAGCACCCGCAATCCGGCCTCGAGCACCGGGCTGACTGTGGTCCGAAACCGCAGATAGTCGGTGGCGGTCACCAGATGCAACGTCCCCCGGAACATCGTCGCCCGCACCACCTCCCGCGCCGCGACGGCCTGATCCAGCTGTGCTTCCGCGAACCCGTCGATCCGGGTCCACAACCCGACATAGGGATGCTTGGGCTCCTGCCCCTGCATCCCGGCCAACTGTCCCACCACGTCAACCGCCGGGACGTCCGCCCGCTCCAGCAGCAGCTGCCTGGCCAGCGTCGCCCGGTTGACCGCCCTCGCACTCAGAACCGACATGCCCACATCCTGCCCGTGCGGACCGACAAGTCGAGCAGTTGACCGTCCGAATATCGCCCCACCGGGATGAGTCGGGCCACCCTCGCAGGTGCGATCTTCGTCGGGAGAGCAGGAGCTGCGCGCCATCGAGCGGGAGGGGTCCACTGATGATGCGAGCGGTTGGTCTGGTGCTGGCGGCGCTCCTCCTCGTCTCCTGCGGAGGGTCCGGCGAGCGACCGTCGGGCTCTTCGACGCGCACGCCCGCGTCGCTGCCGTCCGTGACAGCGACGGTTCCGAGCGCGACTCGTACGCCGGAACGCTCGGAGAAGCCGGCCGCCACCTCGGCATCCGAGCCCCCGCAGCCGGAAACCACCAGGACGACGCAGACCGAGACCGAGACCACCAGGGCGACCGAGACCGAGACGACCAGGGCGACGAAGACCGAGACGACCAGAGCCACCGAGACGACCAGGGCTACGCGGACCGAGACCACCACGGCGACCCGGACGGCGTCGGCCGCGCCCTCCTCGGCGACCACGTCGTCGACCCAACCCACGTCGGCCGAGACGGGCGGGGCACCAACCTGGCTGTGGTGGGTGCTGGCGGCGATCGTGGTCGCGCTCGCCGTGGGGATTCCGCTGCTGGTCAGGTCGCGCCGTCGCCAGGCCTGGCGCGACGACCTCGCGTCCGGTGAGGACGAGGTGGCGTGGTTCGCCCGCGGGCTGATCCCGGAGCTCCGCCGGCAGCCTTCCCCAGCGCAGGCCGCCGGCGCCTGGAACGTCGAGTCGAGCCGGGTCGTTTCCGCCGAGGACAAGCTGACCGTCCTCGAACAGTCGGCTCCGGACGAAGCCGCCGGCACCCGCGCCCGCACCCTCCGGGACGCCGTCCGGGCAGCCCGGAGCGATATCGAGAATCTGCTGGCCTCCGCGACAGCGATCTCGATGCCGCGGGACCTGGACGCGGTCGCTGCACGGCTCGAACAAGCCCTCGGAGAACCGCGTCCGGCGGCGACTACCCCGCCAGCGCCGCCCGGGCCTCGATGAAGGCGGCGATGGCGGTTTCTACGTCCTGGGTGGAGTGGGCGGCGGAGAGCTGGACACGGATCCGGGCCTTGCCCTGGGGGACGACCGGGTAGGAGAAGCCGATGACGTAGACGCCGAGGTCGAGGAGCTTGTCGGCCAGGCGGCCGGCTTCGGCGGCGTCGCCGATCATGACGGGGGAGATGGGGTGGTCGCCGGGGAGGACGTCGAAGCCGGCCTCGGTCATCTTGGTGCGGAAGAGCTTGGTGTTGGCAGCGAGCTTGTCGCGGAGGGCGCTCGAGGTGCCGATCAGCTCCAGGGCCTTGAGTGACGCGGCGGTGACGGACGGGGCCAGGGAGTTCGAGAACAGGTATGGGCGGGAGCGCTGCCGGAGGAGCTCGACGATCTCGCGGCGGGCGGAGACGTAACCGCCGGATGCGCCGCCGAGCGCCTTGCCCAGCGTGCCGGTGACGATGTCGACGCGGTCTTTCACGCCGAACAGCGACGGCGTACCGGCGCCGTCCGGCCCGACGAAGCCGACCGCGTGCGAGTCGTCGACCATGACGAGAGCGTCGTACCGCTCGGCCAGGTCGCAGATCTCGTCGAGCGGGGCGACGTACCCGTCCATCGAGAACACGCCGTCGGTCGCGATCAGCCGGTACCGCGCGTCGGCGGCGTCCTTCAGTTGGGCCTCGAGGTCGGCCATGTCACGGTTCTTGTACCGGTAACGCTTCGCTTTCGAGAGCCGTACGCCGTCGATGATGCTGGCGTGGTTGAGCTCGTCGGAGATGATCGCGTCCTCGGCGCCGAGCAGGGTCTCGAAGAGGCCGCCGTTCGCGTCGAAGCAGGAGCTGTAGAGGATGGTGTCCTCAGTCCCGAGGAAGTTGCTCAGGGCACCTTCCAGGTCCTTGTGGATCTGCTGGGTGCCGCAGATGAACCGTACCGAGGACAGTCCGAAGCCCCACCGGTCGAGGGCCTCCTTGGCCGCGGCGACAACGTCCGGGTGGTCGGACAGGCCGAGGTAGTTGTTCGCACAGAAGTTCAGTACTTCGTTGCCCGAAGCAACCGAGATCAGCGACTGCTGCGGTGAGGTGATCACCCGCTCGGACTTGTACAGCCCGGCGTCCCGGATCTCGCCGATGGTCGCCGTCAGGTCGTCCCGCATCCGTCCGAACATCAGTGCTTCTCCTCCAGAGTTTCCTGCGTCCAGTCCATGATCACCTTGCCGCACTGCCCCTGTCGTGCGACGTCGAACGCGCGCTCGAAATCGCCGTACCCGAATCGGTGGGTGATCACCGGCGTCAGGTCCAGGCCGCGTTCGAGCATCACCGACATCGAGTACCAGGTCTCGAACATCTCCCGGCCGTAGATGCCCTTGATCGTCAGCATGTTGAGCACGACCGTGCCCCAGTCGATCGCGATCTCGTCCGACGGCAGGCCGAGCATCGCGATCTTCCCGCCGTGCGTCATGTTCGCGAGCATGTCCCGCAGCGCGGCCGGCTGCCCGGACATCTCCATCCCGACGTCGAAGCCCTCGCGCATCCCGAGGCTCTGCTGCGCCTGCGCGATCGTCTCCTCGCCGACGTTCACCGCGCGGGTGACGCCGATCTTCCGGGCCAGGTCGAGGCGGTACTCCGAGAGGTCCGTGATCACCACGTTCCGCGCGCCGGCGTGCAGCGCGACGGCCGCGGCCATCACCCCGATCGGGCCGGCGCCGGTGATCAGCACGTCCTCGCCGACCAGCGGGAACGAAAGAGCAGTGTGTACGGCGTTGCCGAACGGGTCGAAGATCGCGGCGACGTCGAGGTCGACCGGGTCCTTGTGCACCCACGCGTTCATCGCGGGCAGCGCGACGTACTCCGCGAACGCGCCCGGCACGTGGACGCCCAGCCCGCGGGTCTTGATGCAGAGGTGACGCCGGCCGGCGCGGCAGTTGCGGCAGCGGCCGCAGACCAGGTGGCCCTCGCCGCTGACCAGGTCGCCGACCGCGACGTCACGAACGCCGACGCCGACCTCGACCACCTCGCCGCAGAACTCGTGCCCGGTGACCATCGGAACCGGCACGTTCTTCTGTGCCCAGGGGTCCCAGTTCTGGATGTGCAGGTCGGTGCCGCACAACCCGGTGCGGAGCACCTTGATCAGGACCTCGTCGGCCTCGATCTTCGGCTCCGGAACATCCTGCAACCACAGACCGGGCTTCGCCTCGGCCTTCACGAGCGCCTTCATGCCCACATCGTCGTCCGGGGCAACCATCCCCGTCCATCGACACGTCGTACACAGCCTTTGCAGTCGAACTGCATACTTGTCCGCATGCGGGGAGTAGTCAGGGGACTCGGAATCGTGTTCCTGGTGGTGGGCGTCGGGTTGCTCGGGTGGGTCGGCTGGCAGTACCTCGGTACGGGGATCAGCTCGAACGCGCAGATGGGTAAGGCGGAGGACTCGCTGCGGAACCAGTGGAATGCGCCGGAAGCTGTGAAGCCGTCGACCGGGAAGCCGTTCGTGCTGCTCAGGATCCCGCGGTTCGGAGCCGACTGGGAGAAGCCGGTCGTCGAGGGCATCGACGCCGACGACCTCGCGCGCGGGATCGGGCACTATCCACAGACCCAGCTGCCGGGTCAGCCGGGCAACTTCGCGATCGCCGGGCATCGGGTCACGCACGGTTCGCCGTTCCGCAAGCTGCTCGACCTGCGGAAGGGTGACCAGATCATCGTCGAGACCCAGGACGCTGTTTACACCTACGAACTCGACGGTTCGCCCCGCGACCTGACCGTGAAACCGACAGACACATGGGTCCTCGACCCGGTCCCCGGCAAGCGCGACACCCCGACCACCTCGATCATCACGCTCACCACCTGCCAGGACCTGTTCCACTCCCCGGACCGCTCGGTTGCCTTCGGCCACCTGGTCAAGGTCCAGAAGAAATCGTGAACTCGACCGTGTTCTAAGCTCAACGCTCATGAGCTACGACCGGGACGGACTGCTGGAGCAGGTCAAAAGCAAGGCGATCGTGCACGGTCGCGTGACGCTGGCGTCGGGGAAGGAAGCCGACTACTACGTCGACCTGCGCCGCATCACGCTGGACGCGGCGGCCGCGCCGCTGATCGGCCCGGCGATGCTCGAGCTGACCAAGGACCTGGAGTACGACGCCGTCGGCGGGCTCACGCTCGGCGCGGACCCGGTCGCGATGTCGATGCTGCACGCCGCGGCGCAGCAGGGCCGCACGCTCGACGCGTTCGTCGTACGGAAGGCCGAGAAGACGCACGGTCTGCAGCGACGGATCGAAGGACCTGACGTGAAGGGCCGGCGGGTGCTCGCGGTCGAGGACACGTCGACGACCGGCGGTTCGGTGCTGACCGCGGTCGAGGCGCTGCGTGAGGCGGGCGCTGAAGTAGTCGCCGTCGCGGTGATCGTGGACCGGGCGACCGGCGCGCAGGAGCGGGTCGAGGCGGAAGGCCTGGAGTACCGGTCGGTGTTCGGACTCGAGGACCTGGGGCTGAACTGATGCAGGGCAGCACCATCCTGCTCGTCGCGGTAGCCGTTGTGGTCGGCGTCGGTCTCGCCTATTTCAACTACTACCGGGCGAAGAAGCGCCGCGAGCAGTTCACCGGGCTGGCGGCGCAGCAGGGCTGGTCGTCCGTGCCGTCCAACCCCTCGCTGGCCGGCCAGTGGATGGGTACGCCGTTCCAGACCGGCGACAACTGGTATGTCAGGAACGTGCTGTCCGGCCCGTTCAACGGGCGCCCGATGGTTGCCTTCGACTACAGCTACCAGACCCACACGACCAACGGCCGGGGCCAGCGGCGAACCACGACGCACCGCTTCGGGGTGGTCGTGATGCAGCTGCCGGGCGCGCTGCCGCATCTCGAGGTGACGCACGAGGGGATCTTCGGCGGCGCGGTGGCGAATGCGTTCGGCTTCCGCGACATCCAGTTCGAGAGCGAGCAGTTCAACCGGGCGTTCCGGGTCAAGGCCGACGACGAGCGGTTCGGGCACGCGGTGGTCACGCCGCGGATGATGGAGCTGCTGCTCGCCCGCGGTGAGATCGGCTGGCGCACCGAGGGGAACTCGCTGGTCGGCTGGGCCAAGGGCGACCACGACCCGAACCAGCTGATGAGCCGCCTCGGGCTGCTCCAGCAGGTGATCAAGAACGTCCCGCCGTACGTCTGGCGCGACTACGCCGGGATCGACCCCCGCGTTCAGTAACCACCCATCGGACCTGCCTACCCGTAGAGTCGCAGTCAGCACTGCCAACACTCGGGAGCTCGTCATGGTTTGGGTCATCATCGTGATCGTCGCGGTGATCGTCATTCTGGCGATCATGCTGATCACGTCGTACAACCGGTTCGTCAAGCAACGGAACCTGATCCAGGAGTCCTGGCGGCAGATCGACGTCGAGCTGCACCGCCGGTACGACCTGATCCCGAACCTGGTCGAGACCGTCCGGGCGTACGCCGCGCACGAGCGGCACGTGTTCGAGGAGGTCGCCCGGCTGCGTACCCAGGCGGTGAACGTGCAGGGCGCGACCCCGGAGCAGCGGGCCGCCGCGGAGGGTCAGTTGTCCGGCGCGCTGCGTCAGATGATGATCTCGGTCGAGGCGTACCCGCAGCTGCAGTCGAACCAGAACTTCCTCGGTCTGCAGCGCGAGCTGACCGACACCGAGGACCGGATCGCGGCCGGTCGCCGGTTCTACAACGCGAACGTCGGCGACTACAACACCCGGATCGAGGCGTTCCCGTCGAACCTGATCGCCGGCGCCTTCAAGTTCGAGAAGGCAGGGTACTTCGAGGTCAAGGACGAGCAGGTCCGCTCCGTACCGCAGGTGTCGTTCGGCACGATCGGGTCGGTCGCAGGTGAGCAGGCGCCGCCGCAGATGCAGCCCGGCGCGCCGTCGTCGGGGCAGATCCACCCGCAGATGCCGGGTGACCAGGGCAACTACCAGGCGCCGCCGCAGCCGATCCCGGGCGGCTACCAGCAGCCGGGCCAGCAGCCTGGTCAGCCTGGGCAGCCGCCGTTCCAGGGACAGGGAGAGCCACCGGTGGGCGGGCCGCCTGCGGGTTCCCCCGCACCGCAGGACGGTCAGCCGCCATTCACCGGTGGCCAGTAGGCACCGGTTCCCCGTAGCCCAGGACCCCCGACCCCGGACTCTCTCCCAGTGCCAGACCCGGAGTGACGGCGGTCAAGTCGCCACACCGGGTCTGCCCTCCCCCCGGTACCTGAGTCAACAGTGCCGCAGCGAGATACATCCGGCGTACATCGGGGTTCCGCATGGTGCGACCGGATGACACGATAGGCCGGTTCAAGAGTGGAGAGGTCGGACGAGTGGACAGTCTGAGGTACGGGATCCTCGGACCTCTGCGGCTCGTCCACGTCCAGGGCCAGCCGTTGAAGGCCGCGAAACCGCGCCAGCTGCTGGCGACTCTGCTGCTGCACCCGAACCGGTTCGTATCCACCGATCTGATCGCTGACGCGCTCTGGGAGAGCAGTCCGCCCCGGTCGGCTACCGCGAACATCCGGACGTACGTCCGCGCGCTGCGTGGGGTGCTGCAGGACGCCGGACTACCCGCACCGATCGACACGTCCGCCGCCGGGTACAGCATCGAGGTGGGTGTCGACGAGCTCGACGCGAGCCTGTTCGAGTCGCTGCTGGCCGAGGGCGGCCACCTGCGGGATGCCGGCGACGGACGCCAGGCGATGCAGGTCCTGTCCCGTGCGTATTCGCTCTGGCGCGGCCGTCCGCTCGACGACCTGCCGATGCCCGCGGCTTGGGAGGGCTCGATCGCGCGCCTGGAGGCGCAGCACCGCGGCCTGGTCGACAACCTCTTGGACCTGCGACTCGAGTACGGCGACGCGAGCGGTGCGGCTGTACTGCTCAGCGCCCGCCTCACCGACGACCCGTACGACGAGCAGCTCTGGCGCCGCTTGGTCGACGCACTGGTCGCGGCCGGCCGGGTCGGTGAGGCGCGGGCGGCGTACCAGAAGGCAGTGCAGACGCTCGCGGACGAGCTCGACATCAAGCCGGGGCCGGAGCTGGAGGCCGCTGGTGCGCGCGCCGAGAACGGCCGCTCGGCCAACTGGCCGAACCCAGGCATCCCCGCGGACCGTACGGCGGAACGCCCCGGACCGGCCGCGCAACCCGGACCGATGGCTGCGCCTGAGCTGACCGACCCGGTCCGGCCGCCGAGTCAGCTCCCGCTCGACCTGGCCGACTTCAGCGGACGACAGGGGCACCTGGAGCAACTGCGGGACCTGGTCTGCGGTCGTGACCCGGTGCGGCCGCCGATCGCGGTCATCTCCGGTGCGCCCGGAACCGGGAAGACTTCACTGGCCGTTCGGCTAGGCCATCTGGTCCGGGAGTACTTCCCGGACGGGCAGATCTACCTGGACATGCACGGCGCGACGCAGCCCCGCGATCCGGCCGCCGCGCTGACCGATCTGCTGCTGAGCCTGAACCTGCCGGACTTCGCGATCCCGACGGACCCGGAGCGGCGGTCCGCGATGCTGCGGTCCGAGCTGGCGAGCCGGCGCGTGCTGATCATCCTCGACGACGTGGCCGCGGCCGGTCAGGTGACGCCGCTGATGCCCGGTACCGGTGCGTCGGCGGTAGTTGTGACGAGTCGCAACCGGCTGATGGACCTGGCCGGGGCGGACAGCATGCCGCTCGACACGTTCGACGACCGGGAGGCCGCCGTACTGCTGTCGTCGGTTGCCGGGTCTGGGCGGATCGACGCGACCTCCCCTGAGGCCGAGGAGATTCTGACGGCGTGTGCGAACCTGCCGCTCGCGATCCGGATCGTCGGCAGTCGCCTGGCGCAGCGGCCTGATCTGAGTGCGCGAGAGCTTGCGCGGCGGCTGCGGGACGAGACGTCGCGGCTGGACGAGCTGAGCATCGGTGAGCTCGCCGTACGGACGAGTGCAGACCTGAGCTACGACGCGCTCAGCCCGGAAGAGGCTCGGTTGTATCGGCTGATCGGGCACTTCGCGGTCGGTGTCTTCTCTGCTCGTGCACTGGAGGCAGTCGCATCGCCAGCCGCCGTACGGCGGAGTCTGGACCGGCTGATCGAGGTCAACCTGGTCCGGATCAGCTCGGTCGACCACCGCGGTACGGCGCGCTATCGCGTCCACGATCTGCTGCGGCTGCACGCGCTCGGCGTCGGCGACGACGAGCAGAAGGCGCAGGCCGTCAGGGATGTCGAGACTGTCGTCGAGGCGATCTTGAACAAGATCCGTCGCGCGAACGAGGCCTTGTCCTTCGAGTACTTCGGCGTCCTCGAGCACACCGGTCCGCTGACAGCGCCGGACCCGTCGCCGTTCACCGAGGCCGACGCGATCGCATGGCTGGACAGTGAACGCAGTACGTTCGTGCCGGCGATCCGGGCCGCGGCGCAGAACGGGTTGCACGACCACGCGTGGCGGATCGCAGCGGCGTGGGGTCCGTACCTGGACCTGCGGGCCGGGTTCGACGACTGGAACGGTTCGCACCAGCAGGGTCTGCTGAGCGCGATCGAGTGCGGCGATCGGCACGGCGAAGCGATCATGCACCGCAACCTTGGCCAGCTCGCCGTGTACCAGGACGACTGGGACACCGCGCGACGGCACTTCGACGCGGCCGCGGAGGTGTTCGCCGAGGTGGGCGACCGGCTCGGCGAGGGCGTGGCGGCCGTCGGGCTCGGCACCTGGCTGCGGGAACGCGGGCAGCGCGACGAAGGGCTCGCGCAATACGAGAAGGCGATCGAGGCCTTCGTCGAGGACGGCAATGCGAACGCCGAGGCGCTGGCTCGGACCGCGGCGGCGAACGTGTACCTGGTCCGTGGCGACCTCGATACCGCGCGAAGCCTTCTGGCACAGGCGTTCCTGATCGCAGTACGCCGGGCTGACGCGCACCGCGAGGCCAAGGTACGGCGTCGGATCGCGGCGCTCCGCGTGAACCAGGGGCGCCACGACGAGGCGGTACGTCAGTTGCGTAAGGCGCTGGCGATCTTCGACGGGATGGGTGACGACCACTGCGCGGCGTACACCCGGGCCCTTCTCGGGCAGGCGTTGATGGAGCGCGGCGAGGTTGCCGCGGCCCGGAAGACGCTGCTCGACGCGATCGACATCGGTCACCGGCTGGGCGATCGCAGTGTCGAAGGCCAGGCGGCGCAGCACCTCGGTGAGCTGTACCTGTCCACGGGCAGCCTCGACAACGCGCGCCGCACCCTCGAACGCGCCGCACGCGTGTGGCAGCAGGCGGGCAACGACGCCGCTGCGACCACCTGCCGCCGGCTGCTCGCCGGGTCTGAAACCGGGGTTGCGGCCGGCTGAGTCGAATGTACGGCCGCTGTATCCGGGTCGGACAGGATTTCACCATGCCACGGCACGCAGGCCGAGGTTTTCGGGGAATCGGGGGAGAGAACCTATGGCCTGGGGGGAGGTTGCCGTGGAGCGCCCGAACGTCCCGCGGGTGTCAAACCCGCGGGACAACGAGGCGGCGCTGAACTGGCAGCTGGAACGGCTCGGATCGGCGGCCTGGAAGGACTGGCCGCTGAAGTTCCAGCGGATGGCGTTCGGCTATGCGCACGACAGCGGTTGGCACGATGCGGCCGACGCGGTTGGTTGGCTCAATCACCACGACCTGCTCCGTGAAGGGGCGGCGCCACGGGGGGCGCTGGTCTGGTACCAGGCGGCAGACCGGATCCGGGTGGCATGCTCACTCGGCTCCGGTCAGGTGGTCGGCCCGCTCCTGAACGGCCCGGTCGAGATCGCCGCCCTGTCCCTACTCAGCACCGACTTCGTCTGGTCAGACCCACACTTCCCGTTCGGCCACTGACTCAGTCGGTGTGATTGTTGGTGACCGGGTGCTTCGGGGCGGCGTGCTTCGGTGCGTCGGCCGAGTTGGTGTTGCGGTTGCGGCGCTTGGCGAGGAAGTACTCGACGACCATCGGGATCAGCGAGACGAGCACCAGCAGGATCAGCGCGGCCTCGAGGTTCTTGTGGATGAACTCGACATTTCCGAGCGCGTGGCCGAGCAGCGTGATCGTCGGCGCCCAGAGCACCGCTCCGACCGCGGTCCAGACGAAGAACTTGCGTGCATCCATCTTGCCGGCACCCGCGACGATCGTGACGAACGTCCGGACGATCGGGACGAAGCGGGCCATCACCAGCGCGCGCGGACCGTACCGCTCGAAGAAATCGTGCGTTTGCTCGATGTACTTCGGTTTCAGGAACCGGGCGTTCGGGTTGCGGAACAGCGATGTGCCCAGGAATCTGCCGATGTAGTAGCCGGACACGTTGCCGAGGAACGCGGCGGCGGTCAGCAGCACACAGGCCAGCCACAGCGGTACGTCGATCGTGCCCCGCGCGATGAACAGGCCGACCGCGAACAGCAGTGAGTCACCGGGCAGGATCGGGAACAACACCCCGCACTCGATGAACACCACAATCAGCGTGCCCCAGAGGGCCCAGTTACCCATCCAGTTCAGGAGGTACTCCGGGTCCATCCAGTTGGGCATCAGCATCGCGACAAGAGGAAGCACGCGGACAGGGTAGCGTCCCGACCTGTGCATGAGCTGAGCGGCGACCTCCGGGGCGCGGACATGGTCGGGCCGAGCGAGGTCGGCGTCGGGCCGTGGGTGGGCGATCTGCCGGACGACCCGCGGCTGGATCCGGAGCTGCTCGCCGAGGGTGATCGGCGCAACGTCGTCGACAAGTACCGGTACTGGAGGCTCGAGGCGATCGTCGAGGACCTGGACCGGCAGCGGAACCCGTTCCACGTCGCGATCGAAAACTGGCAGCACGACCTGAACATCGGCTCGGTGGTCCGGACAGCGAACGCTTTCCTCGCGGCGGAGGTTCACATCGTCGGCAACCGGAAGTGGAACCGCCGCGGCGCGATGGTCACCGACCGCTACCAACATGTCCGCCACCAGCCGACGCTGGCCGACCTGGCGTCGTACGCCGCATCACATGGTCTGCCGGTCATCGGTATCGACAACTTGCCCGGCTCGGTGCCGTTGGAGACCTACGACCTGCCTCGCGGCTGCATTCTGCTCTTCGGTCAGGAGGGGCCTGGGCTGACAGAGGATGCCCATGCGATCTGCACGGCCGTCCTGTCGATCGCACAATTCGGCTCGACCCGGTCGATCAACGCAAGCGCTGCCGCCGCGATCGCCATGCACGCCTGGATCCGCCGGCACACCTTCGGTCAGCCGTCGAGCAGCTGATCCAGGATCCCCGCCGCCAGTTGGAGTACGGCGCGCTCGGTTGGGTTGAGCCGGGTCTCGATGGCTTCGGCGAGCCAGTCGTCCGAGCTCTTCACGTGTTCGCGGAGCAGACGCCGCCCGTCGTCGGTCAGCTCGATCGTGTGTCGCCGGCGGTCCTGCGTGTCCTGTTCCCGCGCGATCAGCCCCTGCTCCTCGAGGCTTGCGAGCACCCGAGTCAACGACTGTGGCTGTACTCGCTCGGCGGCCGCGATCTCGCTCGCCGTCAGTGCTCCCCGCCGGTGCAGCTGTCCCAGCACGGCAACGCCGGTGCTCCCGAGCCCGTCACCTGATCGCTCGGCCCGCAGCCGCAGCGCCAGCCGGGTGCTGGTCCGCCTGAGCGCGACGGCTGTGTCATACGCTTCCACTTACTATCCTCCCGGTGTCGACGCTTAAGAATGCTAAGCTCAGCTTACTATGAGCGTCCACCTCATCCACTGGTCACGGGACACGCCGGTCGTCCCGACTCAGCTGGTCACCGCGGCGCTCGCGATGGCCGTGCCCATCACGTACGGCGTCGCAACCAACCACCTGGAGCATGCCTCCTTCGCCTCGCTCGGCGCGCTGGCGCTCTCCGGGGCAGCGGTTCGTAAGCCGCTCTTGGGGTTGGTCGGTCTTGGCATGGTCGTCACAGGTGCTGCGTTGGCGTGGCGGATCGTTGCTCCGGGCAACACAGCGCTGTGCGGGGACCTGCGTCGGCGTACTGATCGGCGGGCTGCTGATCCTGTGGGCGCCGCTGTCGTGGGTGATCGTCGTGGTCGTCGGCATTCTCGGCGGGCTGCGGCCGTTGCTGAAGGAACGCAACTACGCTGCTTATGCCACCGTCATGACCCCGCTGGTCGTCCTGTTGATGGACCTCGGCCGTACGCCGGAGCTGTCGACCGTCCGCTACCGGCTCATCGACACCGTGATCGGCTGCCTGATCGCGATCGTTCCGACTTTGCTGTTGAGGAGAAGACATGTGGGCTGACCACGCGATCTGGTGGCAGATCTACCCTCTTGGCTTCACCGCCGACCGCCCCGCGCATCGCCTGGCCCACTTGGAGAACTGGCTCGACTACGCGATCGAGCTGGGGTGCAACGGTCTGCTGCTCGGTCCCGTCTTCGCTTCCGAGACGCACGGCTACGACACGATCGATCACTTCCGGATCGACCCTCGCCTGGGCGACGACGCCGACTTCGACCACCTGGTCGCCGAGGCACACGACCGCGGTCTGCGGATTGCGCTGGACGGCGTCTTCAACCACGTGGCTCGCTCGTTCGTCCACCCGGAGTGGTTCCGAGCCGACGGCGGTACTTTCGAGGGCCACGAGCACCTGATCGCGCTCGACCACAGCAACCCCGCCGTCGCGCAGTACGTCGGCGACGTACTGCGTCATTGGCTGGACCGCGGCGTCGACGCCTGGCGCCTCGACGCGGCGTACGCCGTCCCGCCCGAGTTCTGGCGCAATGTGCTGCCGCGCGACCGGGACGCGTGGTACTTCGGCGAGGTGATCCACGGGGACTACGCCGGGTACGTCGAGAAGAGCGGGCTCGACTCGGTCACGCAGTACGAACTGTGGAAGGCGATCTGGAGTTCTCTCAACGACGGCAACTTCTTCGAGCTGTCGTACGCGCTCGGGCGGCACAACGCGCTGCTGGACACGTTCGTGCCGCAGACGTTCGTCGGCAACCATGACGTGACGCGGCTCGCGACGCGCCTCGAGGACGAGCGGCATCTCGGGCACGCTTTGGCGATCCTGTTCACGGTCGGCGGTGTGCCGAGCGTCTACTACGGGGACGAGCAGGCGTTCCGTGGTCTCAAGGAGGATCGCGTCGGCGGTGACGATGCGATCCGGCCGGCGTTCCCAGACACACCCGAAGGGCTCGCGTCGTACGGCTGGCCGACGTACCGCCTGCACCAGGACCTGATCGGGCTGCGACGGCGTCACTCCTGGCTCACTCACGCCCGGACCACGGCCGACCACGTGACCAATCAGACGATCGCGCTGCGGGCCCGGCACGGCGACGAATGGGTGCTGCTGCTGCTCAACGTGTCGGACTCCGACGCGGAGTTCCCGGTCGAGGATGCGGTCGTCGTCCCGCCGCACGGCTGGAAATTCTTGACACATCCGTAACGTGCGCCCGGGGTGCCGCGTTGTACCTGCTGACAGAAGTGAGGCCTTCTCGACACAAAGTCAGCCCCAACTCGGGGGGCTCGGCGTGCATCAAGCATGTCGTACTGGGTTTGCGACGGGAATCATGGGGGTTTGTTGATGAACGCTCTGTGGGACGAACTGATACACGAGTTGGGGACCGTGCGCGCCTTGAGCGCGGCGGCTCTGGAAGCGCGCACGGAGACCTCTCGCGTCGCGCTGATCACCCTGCTGGACGCCGAGACCGCGGAGATCTCGGCGATCCTCGACCAGCTCCTCCGCGCCGAAACGTCATCCGCGGCCTAGCAAGGCGCTGATCGCCTGCTGCAGCGCATCGGTCGGGTCGTCGGGCTGTTCGAACGAGCGGTAGGCGATGTGCGCGTCCGGACGAACGAGCAAACAGCCTTCGTCCGGGATCTCACGCACCCGCGCCCAGTCGCCGTACAGGTCGTCGAGCTCACGACCGGGCCCGATCACGTACGGCTCGATCGGTACGCCGAGGTGCTCGGACACGGACTGCGCCGCCTTCACCCACGCCTCGCCGCCGATGCCGGTGAGCAACGTGAACCGGCCCTTTCCGACCACGTCCAGCGTGCTGACGGTGTCGGTGCCGCGGGTCAGCCAGCAGTGCGGGATCCGGGCGCCCGGCCAGGTCGTCGGGTGATAGTACAGCTCGTGATCCCGCTCGTACGGCGGCTCCGGCGTACCGTCGTCGATCACTGCGGATGACTTGTAGCGCTGGCCGAGCTCGACACCGTGCGCGTTGAACTCGTAGTCCTTGAGCTCGATCGCCTGCCGCAGTTCCTCGCGCTGGGTGGCGCCCTCGGGGGTGTCGTCCTTGCGGGACTCGATGGTCCGTCCGGCCGGCGCGTCCGGGGTCATGCCGAGCGCGCGGAAGATCTGCCCGAACTGGTTGCGGCTCTTGTTGGCGCGGTCAACGATCTGCTTCGCGATCGGGGCGCGCTCATCGTCGTACGTCTGGAGGAGTTCGGGTGCGGCCTGTCCCTTCAGGACAAGGGCAAGCTTCCACGCCAGGTTGTACGCGTCCTGGATCGACGTGTTCGAGCCGAGTCCGTTGCTCGGCGGGTGGCGGTGGATCGCGTCGCCCATACAGAACACGCGGCCCTTCGACGTCTTCTCGGCGTACATGTGGTTGACGCTCCAGACCGACGTACTCTTCAGCTTCACGTCGATGGTGTCGTCGCCGACCAGGTTGTGCACGATCTCGGTCGCCATCGCCTCGTCGACCACCGGCGCGGGCTGGGAGATGTCGTAGCCCCAGACGATCAGCCATTCGTTCCACGGGCGGACCATGCGGACCAGTCCGGCGCCGATGCCGCCGATCTGCGCGCCCGGCTGGAGGACCCAGTACAGAACGCTCGGGCGATGAGCGACGTACCGGCTCAGGTCGGCCTCGAAGACGATGTTCATCGAGCCCTCGATGTCCATCGCACCGGCCATCGGCAGATCGATGTCCTGGGCAACCTTGCTGCGCCCGCCGTCCGCGCCGATCAGGTACTTCGCCCGGATCTGGTATGTCGTGTCGCTGAGCCGATCGCGGACCGTCGCGGTGACGCCGTCGTCATCCTGCTCGAGCGAGAGGTACTCCGTGTTGAAGCGGAGCTGGGCGCCGCGGCTGGCCGCCGTACTGACGAGGATCGGCTCGAAGAGCGTCTGCGGAAGGTCGCACGGCAGGCACGGGCTCGCCTCGGTGTAGTCGGCGAGCCGGCGCGGATGCGTGCCCCACGTACGGATCCGGCCGATCTCCTCACCCGCGAGGCTGGTGCAGAAGGCTGTCTGCCCCATCAACTCGTGGGCGGTGCCGTTGTCGACGATCTGGTCCTCGATGCCCATGTCGCGCATGAGTTCGATCGTGCGTTGATTGGTGATGTGCGCGCGGGGCGTGTTCGCGGTCCAGCCGTACCGGGTCAGGACGATGTTGTCGACGCCGTACGTGGACAGGAAGAGCGAGGCGGCGCCGCCGGCGGGGCCGCTGCCGACGATGAGAACGCCTGTCGAGATCACGCTTGCGTCTCCTCTTCGGTGGCCAGCACCAGGTCGTAGTTGACGGAGAAGTACGTCTTTCCGTCGTCATGATGTTCGGTGAAATCGGCGATGAGCGACTGCTTGACCCCGAAGACCGCATCCGTCTCGAGGTACTCGTCCCCGGCCGCGAAAACATGGGTGATGAGCCGTGCGTAGCCCGGTGCGGTGACCATGAAGTGGATATGCGCGGGTCGCATCGGACTGCGGCCGCCGGCGCGGAGCAGCTCGCCGACCGGGCCGTCGTCGGGGATCGGGTAGGCGACCGGCTTCACCGCCCAGAACCGGTAGTTGCCCTCAGCATCGGTTGTCAGATGGGCCCGGTTCTGCGGTCCGTCGAGGTCCTTCTGTACGTCGTAGAACCCGTCCTCGTCGGCCTGCCAGGTCTCGACGAGCGCGCCGGCGATCGGCTCGCCCTTGGTGTTCAGGACCCTGCCGCTCACCAGGCACGGCTGTCCCGGGGCGCCGTTCGCGATGTCGTCGCCGAGCTGAGCCTCGGGCGATCCCTCGACGAAGAACGGGCCGAAGACTGTGGATTGCGTGGCTTCCGGCGGCTTGCGGTTGCCGAGTCCGACGGTGAGCATCGACAGCCCGAGCACGTCGGCCAGCAGCACGAACTCCTGCCGGGTCCCGGTGGAGATCTGGCCGGTCCGGGTGAGGAAGTCGATCGCGGTGAAGTACTCGTCCTCCGTCAGCTCCACCTCCCGCGCGAACGCGTGCAGGTGGCGCACGAGGGCGCTCATCACGTCCTTGTAGCGGTCACTCGCGCTGCCGTCGAAGCTCGCCACGACGGCTTCGGTCAGATCATCGCCTTGCAGATCCATCGGTCTCCTCGCTCATCAAGGTCGCGTACCGGCCCAGGCGCGGGTGAGGATCTCGCGCACCAGGTCCTCGGTCACGGGAATCGGGTTGTCGGTGGGCTTGAACGCCTTCACCGCCTCTTCCACCTGCTCCTGGGCAAGCCCGAGCTCCCGCAGGTTCGTCGGCACGTCCGCAGCGGTGAACAGATCGAACAACCCGCTCGCCAGCTCGCCCGCTCCGGCGACCACGGTGCTCGCTGTAGTCGCCGTGCTCCTGCCTTCCGCGGTGCTCATGCTCGACGTGCCGGCGTTTCCTGTGGTCGCGTGCGTTGTGGTCAGTGCGGCTTCGAGGCGGGCTGCTGCTTGCGGGACCGCGGGAGCGTTGACGCGGGCGACCTGGGGCAGGATCGCCGCGTGGGTTTCCGCGTGGGGGAGGTTGTAGGTGCCGCCGAGCAGATGGCAGAGCTTGTGATGCAGTCCAGTCCCGGCCGTCGCCATCGCCGATCCGGCCAGGCAGGCGCCGTACAGAAGGTTGCCTCGAGCATCTAAGTTGGTGGGTTCCAGCATCGCTTGCCGTAGGCCGTCGGCGAGCGCGCGGAAACCTTCGACCGCGGTCACCTCGGTGATCGGATCAGCCCTCGGCGTCCAAACAGCCTCGACACAGTGCGCGATCGCGTTGGCGACACTCGCTGCGGTGACCTTCTTCGGCAGGTGCTGACTCAACACCGGGTCGTACACGACAACCCGTGGCAGCACCCGCAGATCCGTGCCGGTCGTCTTGCTCCCGCCCGCAGTCTCGCCCCACACCGGCGTCATCTCAGATCCCGCGTACGTCGTGGGCACCGCAACAATCACCACGTCACCGGTAAGCGCGACCGCCTTCGCGAGCCCGATCGCCGAGCCGCCGCCGATCGCGATAACCCCGTCCGCGTCGACCTCCCGCGCCTTGGCCCTGGCGTTCTCCGCGACCTCGGTCGGCACATGCTGGGCAACCCCGTCGATCCGCCCCGCGAACCGATCGCCCAGCTCCACCTCGACCACGTCCGCCGCATCTCGCGCGGACTTCGTCGCCACGACCAGTACCCGACGTACCCCGAGGGCCTCGACCTCGCCGGCGACCTGGTCGAGCGCGCCCGCTCCGAACACGACCCGCCCCGGCAGGAACGTGTGCACGAACCCGGCCTGGGACTCCGCTCGTCCCGGATCAGCTGGACGCGGCATCGGCAGCTCCGATAGGATTTCGCTCAGCGAATAGTTCTTCTTTCAACGAAAAGTAGGCTAGCCGATGGCGAGTGACGCGTCTACAGGCACGTTCCTGCAAGGCCTGGAGCGCGGACTCGCGGTGATCCGCGCCTTCTCCGCCGACGCGCCGTCCCTCACGCTCAGCGAGGTCGCGCGAGCGGTCGGCATCACGCCCGCGACCGCGCGGCGGATCCTGCTCACGCTGGAGGAGCTCGGGTACGTCCGCAGCGACCACCGCCGCTTCTCGCTCACCCCGCGCGTACTCGCCCTCGGCTGGGCCTACCTCTCCTCGCTGGACCTCGGCGAACTAGCCGGCCCATTCATGGAAGAGCTCAGCGCCAAGACCCGCGAGTCCTGCTCGATCGCCACGCTCGACCTGCCGGACATCGTGTACGTCGCCCGCGTCCCCACGAGCCGGATCATGACTGTCGCCCTCGGCGTCGGCGCCCGCCTCCCGGCGTACCCGACCTCCATGGGCCGCGTCCTGCTCGCCGGCCTGCCGGAGGACGAGCTCACGTCGTACCTCGAGACTTTGCGCGCCGAAGCGCTCACCCATCGCACGGTCACATCCCCGAACGACCTGCGCACGACGATCGCCCAAGCCCGCGCGGACGGCTACGCGCTGGTCGACCAGGAGCTCGAGCAGGGCCTCCGCTCGATCGCCGCCCCGATCTACAACTCCCGCGGCCGCATCATCGCCGCCCTCAACGTCTCCGCCCACGCGTCCCGCTCGACCCCGACCTCACTCCGCACCGAAGCCCTCCCGCATCTCCAGCAAGCTGCCGCCCAGATCACTACCGCCCTGACCCACCGCGGCAACTTCTAGACGCGTCAGGCCTTCAAGCCTTCGAAGATCTCCAGGTAGTGCGGGTTGTTCATGATGCCGATGATGTTGCCGAACGGGTCGACGACGGACGCCGTGCGGAAGCCGGTGTTGTTGCCGCGTTCGGTGATCGGCTCCTGGAGGGTGGCGCCGTGGTCGAGGAGGTGCTTGAGCTCGGCCTCCAGGTCGTCGACGTGCCAGTGAATGACGGCGCCGGCGGGGCCTGACGCGACCTGGTGCGAGGCGTACTTCGCGTCGATGATCCCCAGCTCGCACTGGAAGTCGCCGAAGCGGAACTCGACGTACGCCGGGTCCTCGGCAGTCGGCACGGCGTAGTACGCCTCGATGCCGAGCAACTCCTCGTACCAGGCCCGCGCCGCCTTCACATCCGCGGCGTAGAAGCTGACGGTGGCGAATCCTCGCATCATCGTGGTGGTCCTTTCCTGGGAACTTCCCGGTTGATGACCACCACGATTCCAGCCAAAGTGCTCACCGAGTGAGCACTTTGTTGGACGAGGTTATTCGCCGGTGCGCAGGCGGCCGTGGAGGTGCCAGTCGTGCCAGCCGTCGGCATGCTTGATCGCCTGCCGCAACGTGCCCTCGGCTCTGTACCCGGTGCGCTCGGCGACGCGGCAGGACGCGGTGTTGACGGTGGAGTGCTGGATGCCCAGCCGGTTGAAGCCGATCAGCTCGAACGCCCAGGCCGACAATGCCTCGACCGATCCCGCGGCGATCGACCGGCCCCGTGCCGCAGGGGTCACCCAGTACGACAGGCTGGCCGACCCCTCGTCCAGCGAGATGTTGCGCAGGCCGACCTGTCCCAGCGGCTGATCGTCGCCATCGACGACCGCCCAGCTCGCCGCCGTCTCGGTCTCCCAGCGGCCGGCCCACTGCCCGACCCACTCAGCTGCTTCCTCGAGTGTGTCGAGGCGGCGGACGTGCCACCGCTGGATATCAGGACAGGCGAACGCCATCAGCACAGCGCCCGCGTCGTCCTGCTGCCACGGCCGCAGGACCAATCCGTTGTACGCCGTCAGCCGCGGCTGACTGGCACCTCGCAGCGTTCCATCAGGTAGGGCCGGCTCGACCAGCAGCGGCACGGATTCAGTCCGTCTGGGTGACCTTGCGGAGGCCGCGCGGAGCGTCAGGGTCCAGGCCGAGCTTGCGGGCCAGCAGTTCGATGGCTCGCTGGGCAGGGATGACGAGGGCGAGCGGAGCGAGGGTCTCAGGGAGGTCGGGGCCGGCAAGGTTCACGTCGCAGCGGGAACCGAACGTGGGGTCGCCGCCGATGCCCAGGATCTTGCTGCCCTTCTCGCGGACAAGGCCGGCCAGCTCGGTCATCCCGGGGAGCGCGGGGCCGTCGCCCGCGGCGACCAGGATCGTGACCAGGTCGGCGTCGACGACGGCGATCGGGCCGTGCTTCAGGTCGGCGTACGAGAGTCCGCGCACCGGCTGCAGACAGGTCTCCTCGAGCTTCAGCGCAACCTCGAGCGTGGTGCCGAAGGTCAGGCCCCGGCCGCTGGCGAGCACGTCGTGCGCGCCGGCGAGCAGGTCCGCCGCAGCCTCGACCGACCCCGACAGCATCTTGGCCGCCGCGTCCGGCACCCGCGCGATGTCCGCGTCGAGCGTCCCCGGCCGCTGCGCGAGCGCGTCCACGGCAACCGTGATCGCGGCCAGCTGTGTCGTGTAGGTCTTGGTGGCCGGTACGGCGAGCTCCTTGCCGGCCTGCGTGATCAGGGCGACGTCGGCTGTCGACGCCAGCGGGCTGTTGCCGTCGTTCGTGATGCCGACGATCGCGGCGCCGTTCCGCTTCGCCCACTCCGCCGTGTCGACGATCTCCTGGGTCGCACCGGACTGGCTGACCGCGACGACCAGCGAGTTCGAGAGGTCGAGGTTCGCGCCGTACAGCGTGGCGACCGACGGAGCTGCCAGGGATGCCTGCCGCCCGGCGTGGATCTCGGTCAGGTAGCGGCCGTAGACCCCCGCGTTGTCCGACGATCCGCGGGCCACGAAGATCACGTTCCGGCGTCCGGCGGCCAGCCTGGTGATGTCGTGCCGCAGCGGCAGAACATGCTCGAACGTCGCCGCGAGCGCGGCCGGCTGCTCGGCGATCTCGCGCGCCATCTGGGTTTCGTTGGCGGGGACAGACACCACTGGGATCACTGGTCCTATCTGGTCTTAACAGGTATGCTGCGCACGATAGCAGTGAGCGGCGTCCCGGGGCACCCCCGAGATCCGCCCAGGTCTGGAGGATCGAGATTCCATGGTGGCGACGAAGCGGGCCCAGGTCCGATCGGTGCTGGAACGGCTGATCGATGTCGAGCTGCATCCCGGCGACCCGATCCCGTCCGAGCGGGCCCTGGTGGACAAGCTGAACGTCTCCCGGGTGACCGTCCGGCAGGCGATCAGCGACCTGGTCGAGTCCGGTGCGCTGGAGCGGGTGCACGGCAAGGGCACCTTCGTCACCGGCCCCCAGGTCGACTCCCAGCTGCACCTCACCTCGTTCTCCCGGGAGATGCGGGCCCGTGGCCTCGAGCCCGGGACCGTGGTGCTGTCGGCCAGCGAGATCGAGGCCTCCGACGAGACCGCCAAGGGCCTGCGGGTCGCCAAGGGCACCAAGGTGATCCGGGTCGAGCGGCTCCGCACGGCCGACGCGTCGCCGATGGCCTACGAGGTCGGCTATTACCCGTCCGCGCTCTTCCCCGGCCTGCTCGGCCGCGAGCTCGGCACCCTCTACGACGTCTTTGCCAGTGAGTACGACGTCGTCGTCACCTCCGGTGAGCAGACCGTCCGGGCGGACAACGCCGACGGTCATGTCGCCCGGGTGCTCGGCGTGGCCAGGCGGGCACCCCTGCTGGTCCTCGAGCGCACCACGTTCGCCGGCCGCAAGGTCGTCGAGCTGTCCTGGTCGGCCTACCGCGCCGACCGCTACCGGCTGCACATGGCCCTCACCCCCCGCGGCCCGCGAACCGGGTCCGCCTGACCGTCCCGGGAGCGACGTCTGCTCCCGGAGGACATCCGGACGCAACGAACTGGATCGGTCCTGTTCATCAACTGGTCTACATCCCTGCCGATCGCTCCCCGGCCACCGGGCCGGTCCGGCAGGCAGGCCGCTGGTCACGACGAAGTGCCGGGCGGCAATACTGGAGCCGAACCCACAAGAACTGTGTTGTGAGGAGTACCGCGAGACATGCCTATTGCAACCCCTGAGGTCTACGCCCAGATGCTGGACAAGGCCAAGCAGAACCGCTTCGCCTACCCGGCCATCAATGTCAGCTCCTCGCAGACGCTGAACGCCGCGATCCGCGGTTTCGCCGAGGCGGGCTCGGACGGCATCATCCAGGTCTCCACCGGCGGTGCGGAGTACCTGTCCGGTCCGACCGTGAAGAACATGGTGACCGGTGCGGTCGCGCTGGCGGCGTACGCGCACGAGGTCGCCAAGAACTACCCGGTGAACATCGCGCTGCACACCGACCACTGCCCGAAGGACAAGCTCGAGGGCTTCGTCCGGCCGCTGCTGGAGATCTCCGCCGAGCGCGTCGCGCGCGGTGAGAACCCGCTGTTCCAGTCGCACATGTGGGACGGCTCGGCGGTGCCGCTGACCGAGAACCTGGAGATCGCCAAGGAGCTGCTGGCCAAGACGGCCGCGGCGAAGATCGTCCTGGAGATCGAGGTCGGCGTCGTCGGTGGCGAGGAGGACGGCGTCGCCAACGAGATCAACGAGAAGCTCTACACGACGGTCGAGGACGGCCTGGCCACGGTCGAGGCGCTCGGCACGGGTGAGAACGGCCGCTACCTGACCGCGCTGACCTTCGGCAACGTGCACGGCGTCTACAAGCCGGGCGCGGTCAAGCTGCGGCCGGAGATCCTGGCGGAGATCCAGGAGGCGGTCGGCGCCAAGGTCGGCAAGGAGCGTCCGTTCGACCTGGTGTTCCACGGTGGCTCCGGCTCGACGCTCGAGGAGATCCGGGCCGCGGTCGACCACGGTGTCATCAAGATGAACGTCGACACCGACACGCAGTACGCGTTCACCCGGCCGGTGGCCGCGCACATGTTCAAGAACTACGACGGCGTGCTGAAGGTGGACGGCGAGGTCGGCAACAAGAAGGCCTACGACCCGCGCGCCTGGGGCAAGGCGGGCGAAGAGGGTATGGCGAACCGCGTCGGCGAGGCCTGCGAAAGCCTCCGCTCGACGGGCACGTCGCTGAACGGCTGACATCATCTGGGGTCCTCCTCAAAAGGGATCTCTTCGAAGGGCTCGCCACCGCGTGGACAGCGCGGCGGTGAGCCCTTCTGTCACATCCGGGCTCGGGCAAGGTCGAAGTGGCGGATGCCGGTGCGGCGGGCTGCTCGGGTGAACGTGGTTCGGATGCGGTCGGCCACGGTCGGTGGGTCGTCGAGGTCTGTCCAGGAGATCCGGCAGTGCTCGACTGGTTGCGGTCCATCGGGATCGGCTGCGGGTGGCTCGGGGAGTGGTTCTTCGACCGAGGGTTCGAATTCCTCGCACCAGAAGGGGAAACGGGCCTCGAACTCGACGACTGTGCGGTCGTCGGGGAACCAGAGTCCTTCGGTCGGGAAGTCCGGGTCGTCGGCTTCTGGGGGTGGTGTTGGGCTGGGTGTGGGCAGGCCTGCGGTCGCGAGGATCAGGCGGAGACGGGACTCGGCGATCGAGGCCGCGCCGGTGAGGTGATCCAGGACCGCGAGCGCACGCTTGTTGCCGTGGTCGAGCGAGGAGACCGCGTGTTTGAGCGTGCGCTTGCTGACGAGACCGGCGTACATGGCGGCGTCGGCGAGCACGACCGCTGAGGCAGGTGGTGCGGTGGCGGCCACCTCGGCGATCGCGCGGGCGGGTGAGGACATGCGCAGCCCGTTCCACAGTTGAAGGCCGGTGCCGACCGGATCGCGGATGTGGCGATGGACGCCGCCGCGTATTCGGCCGGATCGACCGTCGGGCGCTGTCACGTGGACACGGGTCAGGTCGAGACCCCAGACAGGTAAGGCATGTAGGGCAGCGGCGGATTGGTGGCTCGCGTAGAGGTTGGGTCCGCCGGCGCGGAGGACGCGGTACAGCTTGCGCAGGTGGAGGACCTCGTCGGTGACGAGCATGAGCGAGCGTTGGGCGGCATACGTCCCGCGCCGGATCCGGCGCCAGCCGCCGGTGGCCAGCAGGGTGTCGATGTCAGCGTCGGGGTAACCACAGGCACGCGCGTCGGCCCGGGTGAACACGCCACCACGGATCGACGCCATCACAGCAAGTTGAGGATTCATGCCCTAGAACTTGCCGCGATCCAACCTCGCTCGGACCGATGAGTTTCAAGCTGTGGAGAACTTGTGTCGCACCCAAACGTTGGGCTCGACGTAAACGGCCCGGTCGGCGGCAACATCGCAGTCCACGGGGACGAGGCCACCCGCGACCTCGACCGGACCGCTGCGATCGAACGAAAGCCCGGTCCACGAACGCCACTCGGCCAACGACCCTGCGATCACCCAGGACGCGGGCGCCACGCCGGCGATCTCCCCGCCGGCGCGGACGTGGGTGCGCAGCCACGGATCGCATGGCAGGCCGTCAGCGCGCGTCCTGGCGACGTACTCGGCCATTGAGGTCCGAGGGTCCAGGTGCTTGTGCGTCGGCCGCACCGGGGCATCCAGGACCTCTAGCCCGGCATCAGCGGCCGCCTCCCGCAGGGCAGTCAGCATGAGTCCCGCGATGCCCTCGTTCTGCCAGTCGTGCGCGACGCTGATGTTGAGGGCGCAAGCCGTGTCAGGTCGCACGCCGCGGCGTACGTCGGTGAAGGCCCAGACGACTGCCTGCTCCCATCCGCCAGCCGGGAAGTCCGAGCGACGGGCGAACTGGACGGCGTGGGCGTCGGCGACGACGCGGTCGCCCACAGTGGCGATCAGGCAGGTTGCGGGGAACGTCGCAGGGACCTGGCCGAAGTACGCCTCGGATACGCGGTTGTGGCGCATGAACTCGGGCCAGCCGCGTACGTCGATCTCCGCGTTCGCGAGCCCGGGGCGATCAGCGACGGTGGTGATCTCCACAGGCATGAAAAAAGCTCGTCATCTGTCTATGACGAGCTCGGCGCGGGTTGGAACCCAGGGTTGCCAAAGGAGCGGCATGTCGGCCTCGGACGGAGTGCGGTTGCCTTTCCGCTCGTTGCACGAGGCATGGGCGGCCACGGCATTCAGCCACTCGGTGCGGCCGCCCCTGGATCTGGGTTGGACATGGTCCATGGTGTCGGCGTTCTCGAGACCGCAGTACGCGCAACGGAACTTGTCCCGGCGGAGGACACCGTGCTTGCTGTACTTCATCCGGCCGGCTGCGTAGCGCCAATGCGTGACGACGTACCGGACCAGGCGCAGGACGCGAGGGACCGGGAAAGGGCCGATAGTTCGCTCTCCGTGCGCCTCTTCCACCACTGCGACCTCCCGCACCAGCATCCGGATGGCGTGCTGGATCGAGACGGTGTGCAGCGGTTCGTACGACGCGTTCAGGACTATGACGCTCATCCGGTGCCTCCTTCCGGCCGTAGCTGGGAACCACGGCGGTTTGACGCAGGGTCTCAAGCATCCGTGGCCGGTGGGTGAACGGTCAACGGATTTCGTCAGACGGTCACGTGCCGGTACGGCTGCGTGATCGGCGAAGATGTGCTTATGGAATTGAACAATCTGCTCTCAGGCCCACCCGAGACACTACTACCGGTCGACCCGGCCGCGGCGGAACTCGCCGACGGGGTCGCTCCGGCCGACGTCGCGGCCAAGTACCCGACGTCGTCGCTGGCCTGGGCCGTGCTTGCCGAGGGCGCCTTGGCGAACGGCCGGACCATCGAGGGTTACGCGTACGCGCGGACCGGATACCACCGTGCACTGGACCTGCTCCGGCGCAACGGCTGGAAGGGCCACGGACCTGTGCCGTGGGAGCACGAGCCGAACCGCGGGTTCCTGCGCGCACTGGCGGCGCTGGGCAAGGCGGCTGCGCTCATCGACGAGAAGGACGAGGCGGAGCGCTGCGCCACGTTCCTGCGCGACTCGTCGCCGGCTGCTGCCGACGCCCTGAGCTGAAACCTGGTTGTCGGGTTGGTTGCTCGGCGGGATGATCTGCCGGGTGATCAGCCCTTATGAGCAGGCCGGGTTCGGCGTCGGGTTCGACTGGGGTCCGGTCGGTGCCGAGGTCGTTGCCGGGGACATCGTCGCTGTGGTGGACGTGTTGTCGTTCACGACTGCGGTGACGGTGGCGGTCGACCTCGGGATCGACGTCTATCCCTATCGGTGGCGGGACGAGACGGCTGTTGCCTATGCCGAGCAGTGGGGCGCGAAGCTGGCGGTCGGGCGGTCCGAGGCCGGGCCGGGTGACGTGAGTTTGTCGCCCGCGACGATTCGGCAGGCGGAGGGCGTCCGCAGGTTGGTGCTGCCGTCGCCGAACGGATCGACGATCGCGAAGCAGCTCAGTGACGGTGGCGCGACGGTGATCGCTGTGTCGTTGCGTAACCGCCGAGCAGCGGCGGACTGGGTCAGGGAGCAGGACAAACGAGTTGTCGCGATCGCAGCAGGGGAGCGGTGGAAGGACGGGTCGCTTCGGCCGGCTGTCGAGGATCTGTGGGGAGCCGGTGGGTTCCTGAGCGCGCTCGACCAGGACGACCTGTCCCCGGAGGCGCGCGCGGCGGTTGCGGCGTACGACGCGGTGGCCGGTGAACTGCCGGAGCTCTTGCACGAATGCGCCGGCGGGCGCGAGCTGACGCAGTACGGGTATCCGGAGGACGTCGCGATCGCGGGCGAGGTGGACGCGAGTACGAGCGTGCCGGTGCTCGTGGACGGTACGATGTTCCGGTCAACCTGAATCAAGAACGAATGCCCGTTGACAGTGCCGGCAGGTGGCGAGCGTCCCCGCTTCTTGCCGAACATGGACGGTTCTAGGCGGACGGACAGACCGGCGAAGCTGGACGCCCACGGTCGGGTCCCACGCCCCTCCGGGCAGCGGAAGGTCACACCGTGCCGGCTCTCACCGGACGGATAGCCGCGCCCACCTACGCAGCGGTACTGCGTACTCCTGGCGCGTGGAAGTTCTACCTCGCAGCGGCCCCGGCACGGATCGGGATCGCGATGACCGGCCTCGGCATCGTCTGGCTGGTCCACGGATCGACCGGCTCGTACGCCGCGGCAGGAAGCGTCACCGGCGGGTTCGCCGTGGCCGAAGCGGTCGCCGGACCGCAGGTCGCCCGGCTCATCGACCGTTTCGGTCAGACCCGGATGTTGCCGGTCACGCTCCTCGCCCACGCGACGGCGATGGCGCTGCTCATCAGCCTCACCGTCTCCGACGCGCCGCTCTGGTCGCTCGTTGTAGCCGGTGTCCTCGCCGGCGGATCACTTCCGCAGGTGAGTGCACAGACGGCGGCCCGGTGGTCGTACGCGCTCCGCGACACCCCACTGCTCTCGTCGGCGTTCGCGCTGGAGGCGTTGAGCGTCGGCATCGCGTTCATGGTCGGTCCAGGGCTGGTCGGCATCGTCAGCTCGTCGACCAGCCCGGCAGCAGGTTCGATCCTCGCGACGAGCCTCCTACTGGCCGGCGGCTTCCTGCTCGCGATGCAGCGCCGTACGGCGCCACCGCCAACCGTGGCCGGCGAACATAGCAGCGCGAAACACCTACTGCACAAGCGATTCGCCGGCCTCGTCGGCACGAACATCGGCATCGGACTGTTCTTCGGCAGCATGCAGGTCTCCGTCACGGCCTTCGCGGTCTCGAGAGGTACGCCGGGCCTCGCCGGACCGCTCTACAGCATCACCAGCCTGGTGAGCCTGTTCGCCGGACTCGTGTACGGCGCACGCCGCTGGCGGACTGCTCCGGAGACCCAGTTCGTCATCGCCTTCGTCTGGCTGACGATCAGCTGCGTACCTCTGCTCGCCGCGCACACCCCACTGGTCGCAGCTGTCGCGTTAGCCCTTCCTGGCTTGGCGATTGCGCCGTTCCAGACCCTGTCCGCGGTGCTGGCCGAGTCGACCGTCCACCCTGCGATCCTGACTCAGGCATTCACCTGGCTGAACTCAGGCGGCGCCGCAGGTATCGCACTGGGCTCCGCCTTCGCCGGCTGGGTCGTCGACGGACACACCGCGCAGACCGGCTTCGTGGTCGCGCTGGCTGCTGCCGTGATGGCAACGATGATGGCGGTGACGGTGAAGCTCAGCGGTAGGTGATCTGGCGTTCGGCGGCGGCTCGGGTCGCGTACTCCAAAGGCGTCAGGCCGATCTGCTGCTTGAACTCCTTCGAGAAGTGGGCCTGGTCGAAGTAGCCGAGGGACGCGGAGAGTTCCGCCAGCTCGGTCACTTCGCCCTGGGCCAGCAGCTCGGCGCCGTCGTGCAGGCGGTAGCGCCGTAGGACCCATTTCGGGCCGACGCCGACGTACCGGCGGAAGAGTCGTTGCAGAGTGCGGATCGGGACGTCGAAGCGCTCGGTGATCTCGTCGACGCGGGCCACCGAGCGGTCGGCCGCCATCGTGGCGACGATCTCCCGGACCAGCTCGTACGACGGGTCCGGCGGTGCGAGGTGGTCGTGCAGGAACGCCTCGAACACCGCACGGCGGCGTCCGTCGGACTCGGCGGCGAATATCAGGTCGGCGAGACGGTCGCCATCGGGGAAGACATCTGTCAACGGCAGCACGAGGTCGCAGAGGGAACCCACATCGAGCCCGGTGATCGCGCCGAACCCGCCGGCCCAGAACTTCACCCCGAACGCCCGGCCGCGTCCGACGAGTTCGCGCTCGAACTTACGCGTGCAGACCCCGTTCACGAACGCGCCGCCCGGCTGCTCGAAGGTCACGTTCACACTCGGGAACGGCAGCACCTCGGCCGTGTACGGCTCGTCCAGATCCCACTCGACGATCCAGTACCACTCCACGAACCGGCCGGCGTCCGGGCCGGGTGCGAGGCGGTGCAGCGAACGGTGCCGGGCCTGCTCCCGTGGGTGCAGGATGCCTCGCTCGCTGTCCGCTGGCTGGGTCAAGGCTGGCTGTCGCTTTCTTACAAGACCGCTACGGCCCCCGGCGACTTCACTGGAGGCATGACGACGAACACGGTAAACCCCACCCCCGACGGTTATCACTCGCTGACCCCGTACCTCGCCGTCCCGGACGGTCCGAAGGCGATCGAGTTCTACCGGTCGGTGTTCGGGGCGGAGGTGATCAGCCGGCAGGACCTGCCGGACGGGCGGGTCGCGCACGCCGAGCTGAAGTTCGGCAACTCGATGCTGCAGCTGAGCGACGCGATGCCGGAGATCGGCCTGCGGGCGCCGACCGGCGAGTGGGTGCATTCCTCGCTGGTGCACTACGTGCCGGACGTGGACGCGACGTACGCGAAGGCGATCGAGGCCGGCGCGAAATCCGTCGAAGAGGTGCAGACGTTCCTGACCGGTGACCGCTTCGGCACCGTGATCGATCCGTTCGGGCATCGCTGGGCGATCATGACGCGGGTCGAGGACGTGTCCCGCGAGGAGGCCGAGCGGCGGATCAACGAGTGGCTGGCGACCCAGGCCCAGTAAATGAGGAAGCGGCCCGCCGGAACCGTCCCCTGCGGCAGTTTCGGCGGGCCGCTGACTAAGAGTGTGCACGCGATCACGCTAAATGGCAACCCATCGCTTGATGAAACAGCTACTTGAAACGTCTGCTTGAGGATTGTGGACAGGCCCGAAACGGTGGCGCCCGGTTCCGGTAAGCTTTGGTCGCAAGAGCCTGGATGCGTTGCCGGATGAATGTCTGGTGAACGTCTCCGGGCTTCACCGTTTCCAGCACCGACCGCCACGGGGTGTGAAGTTGGTGCGTGAAGAGGAGGGCTGAGATGCCCGCAATCGTGCTCGTCGGCGCCCAGTGGGGCGATGAGGGCAAAGGCAAGGCGACCGATCTGCTCGGCAACACGGGCGAGGTCATCGACTACGTGGTGAAGTTCAACGGCGGTAACAACGCCGGCCACACGGTCGTGATCGGATCCGAGAAGTACGCGCTGCACCTGCTCCCGAGCGGCATCCTCACACCGGGTGTGACCCCGGTGATCGGCAACGGGGTCGTGGTCGACCTCAGCGTGCTGTTCGAGGAGCTCGACGCGCTGCAGGCGCGCGGGGTGGACACGTCGCGACTCGTGGTCAGTGCGAGCGCGCACGTCATCCCGCCGTACAACCGGACTCTCGACAAGGTCACCGAGCGGTTCCTCGGCAGCCGGAAGATCGGGACCACGGGCCGCGGTATCGGTCCGACGTACGCCGACAAGATGAACCGGGTCGGCATCCGGATCCAGGACCTGTACGACGAGAAGATCCTCGAGCAGAAGGTCACCGGTGCGCTGGAGCAGAAGAACCAGCTGCTGGTGAAGGTGTACAACCGGCGCGCGGTCGAGATCCGCGAGGTGCTGGACGAACTGCTCGCGTACGCCGACCGCCTGCGGCCGATGGTCGCGGACACCAGCCTCCTGCTGAACAAGGCTCTGGACGACGGCAAGACCGTGCTGATGGAGGCCGGTCAGGCCACGCTGCTCGACGTCGACCACGGCACGTACCCGTTCGTCACCTCGTCCAACGCGATCTCCGCGGGCGCCTGCACCGGCACCGGCATCCCGCCGACCCGGATCGACCGCGTGATGGCGGTTGTGAAGGCCTACACGACCCGTGTCGGCGAAGGCCCGTTCCCGACCGAGCTGCTGGACGCCGACGGCGAGTGGCTCCGACAGCAGGGCTTCGAGTTCGGTACGACGACCGGCCGCCCGCGCCGCTGCGGCTGGTACGACTCGGTCATCGCCCGGTACGCCGCCCGCGTGAACGGCGTCTCGGACTTCGTGCTCACCAAGCTCGACACCCTGACCGGCCGCGAGAAGATCCCGGTCTGCGTCGCGTACGACGTGAACGGCGTCCGGTACGACGAGATGCCGATGACCCAGACCGACTTCCATCACTCGGTCCCGGTCTACGAGGAGTTCGACGGCTGGTCCGACGACATCACCGGCTGCCGCACGTTCGAGGACCTGCCGAAGGAAGCGCAGTCCTACGTCCGCGCGGTCGAGTCGCTCAGCGGCGCGCGCATTTCCGCCATCGGCGTCGGCCCGGAGCGCAGCCAGATCGTCCAGCTGTAAGCAGGACGTCCGGACTCCCCGTCGTCAGTTACCGATGATGGGGAGGTCCCGGATGAACGGCGCGTTGCGCAGGTCGCCGAGGGTCGGCCGCTCGATGTTCGGCGTCTGGATCGGAGTGCGCGCCCAGTCTGCGCCCGCGCCCTGCGTGGCCTGGTAGAACGTGATGCCGCCGATCGCCAGCAGTACGACGGCGATCAGCGCGGACAGCCAGTGCGCGCGGAACGTGTTGCGCGCTGTGATGTGGGCGCCTCGACGCAGCGAACTGCCGCCGGGGCCCCACCACGAGAAGAAGAGCGCAGTCAGCGCGGCGCTGCCGAAACCGACGGCCGACAACGGCTGCCAGTTCAGGTCGTACGTCGTGGCGGCGACCGCGGTGACGATGCCGCCGACAACAACCGCCGAGATCAGCGGCAGGATCAGGCACGGCAGCGTGATCAGGAAAGCCATCACCAGTTGCAGCGGGCTGGCGGCCGCGGCGACGACGCCGTCCGACTTGCCGGACCGTCCGCGGACCTGACGGCGGCGCATCAGCGCCGTACTCGAGCGGTCGACGGTCCGTGCGAGCACGAGCAGGATGACGGCGACGGCTGAGCCGATCACCGGGGTCAGCGCGATCAGTCCGGTCAGCGCGACCATGAAGCCGACGACGACCGCAGTACGTCGACCGGTCGGCGGGGCTTTGGTGGGTTGCGCAGGTTGAGCAGGCTGCACGGGAGCCGGCGGACCGGCCTGCTGGTACGGCTGCGGGTAAGGCTGTGAGTACGGCGCCGGCGGACCGCTCTGGTACGGCAGCGGCATCCCGGCCGGAGCAGCCGCGTTGGGAGCCGGGCTGTAGGTCGCGGGGTGCTGTGGGACCTCGGCGACCTGCTTCTTGGCAGCAGCCGCGTCCCGGATCTTGTCCCGGATCGGCGTGAACGCCGACAGCGGCGGGATGACCGGCGGCACCAGCCCTGCGACCTCAGTCGGAGTCGGGCCGTCAGGTTCTTCCTCCGTCGGCATGACCTTGGTCACGAGCCGAGTCGGCGGTACGGCGGCCACGGTCGGCGTCTCGCGCGGGGCGAGCGCGTCGCGGCCCTCGGAGTACCGGGTCAGACCGTCCATGATCTCGTCCTGCGTCGGCCGGTCGGCCTTGCTCGGTGAGAGCGCCGCGGCGAGCAGCGGCTTCAGTCGCGGGTCCAAACCCTCCAGGTCAGCGTGACCGGAATGCACGCGCGCCAGCACGGCCTCGAACGGTCCCTTACCGAAAGGCCGGCGTCCGGTCGCGGCGAAGGACACAGTGGCGGCCCAGCCCCACCAGTCAGCCGACTGCGACACCATCTCGCCCTCGATGAGCTCGGGCGCCAGGTATCCCGGCGTACCGATCACCAGGCCGGTCTGGGTGAGCCGGAGGTCGTCGGCGGCCTGCGCGATGCCGAAGTCGATCATCACCGGCTTGCCGTTGAACATCATCACGTTGCCGGGCTTCAGGTCGCGGTGGATCACGCCGACCGCGTGGATCGCCTGCAGCGATTCGGCCAGGCAGCCGGCCAGCGGCAGCCACTTGCGTGGGGTCAGCGGGCCGCGCTCGTCCACCTGCTCGTCCAACGGTCTGCCCGGGACGAACCGGGTCACCAGGTACGGCCGGTCGGCCTCCAGGTCGTGGTCGAGGATGCCGGCCACACCGGGGTGGTCCACCTTCTGGAGCGTGGTCGCTTCGCGCTGCAAGCGGGCCCGCGCGATCGGGTCGTGGGCGACGTGCGGCCGCAGTACCTTGACGGCGACCTCCTGGTGCTCAGGGCCTTCGGCGAGGTAGACGACTCCCATGCCGCCCTGGCCGAGCCGCCGGATCAACCGGTACGGCCCGAGCCGCTCGTCCTCCACCTCCTCCGCATGGGTGGAAGGCGGTCCCCCTGTGACTGACATGGCATCTACGGTACGTCGGGAGCAGACCAAGCCGTCGCGATGACGTCAGAGGTAATCGTGCGAATTCTCCCCGTGGTCAAGGCTGGAGCCATGACACAGAGAATGAAGGCCTACGCGATCGCCTACCTGCGCAACGTCCGGATGGGCGCCGACATCGTCGAGTACCTCGAGCGGATCGACGAGACGCTCGCGCCGTACGACGGTCACTTCCTCGTGCACGGCGCCAAGCCCGAGCAGATCGAGGGTGAGTGGGAGGGGGCGCCGATCGTGATCGAGTTCCCCGACTACGACCATCTGCGGGACTGGTACGAGTCGCCGGACTACCTCGAGATCCTGCCGCTGCGGACCGAGAACTCCGACGGCGTGGTGATCTTCGTCGAGGGTGTCGACCGCAAGCACAAGGCCACCGACGTACTGGTCTGAGACGACTGGCCAGATCCTTGCGAACATGGGCTTTGTGGCCACTGGCTGCCTTCGACCCGTCCCGGTTGGGTGGAGGTATGCGAATCGAGATCCTGGTGTTCGACGGTGTGGACGAGATGGACGTGATGGGACCGTTCGAGGTCTGGAGTCACGCGGCCCGGCGGCCCGAGTTCGAGCTGGCGCTCGTCGGGCTGGACGGGCCGGCCGAGGTGACCGGCCTGCATGGCCTGCAGTTCAAGGCACCAGAGGGCCTGGGGCAGCCGGATGCCCTGTTCGTCCCGGGCGGTGGGTGGATGAACCGCGCGGACAAGGGCTCGTGGGCGGAGGCTCGGCGAGGTGTGATGACGGCCCGGATCGCCGAGCTGGCACCGTCGCTGCAGTGGATCGGCTCGGTGTGCACCGGGTCGATGCTGCTCGCCGAGGCCGGGGTGGTGAAGGGTCGCCCGGCCACGACGAACCGTGGCGCCTGGGCCGAGCTGGAGACATTCGGCGCTGACCTGAAGACCAACCGGGTCGTCGACGACGGCACGCTGATCACCGCCGGCGGAATCACCTGTGGGATCGATCTTGCGCTGCATGTCGTCGAGCGCGAACTCGGTGCGGACGTCGCCGACGGGATCGCGGGTGCGATGGAGTACACCCGCGATCGCGACGTCTACATCTCAGCCGACTAGCTCGGGGTACAGCGCGGTCAGGTCGCCGGAGATCGCGGCCTTGGCGCCGCGGGCGGTGTCGTCGGCCAGGACCTCGTGCGCGCCGGACTCGATGCCGTCCAGGGCCTGCTTGGCGATGTCCTCGGGGCGCGACTTCGGGGCGGTGACCTGAGTCGTCATGTCGGTGTCGACGTACCCCATGTGCAGACCGGTGACGCCGATGCCGCGGTTGAGCAGCTCGACCCGGATCGCGTTGGTCTGCAGCCAGAACGCCGCCTTGGTCGCGGAGTACGCGCCGTGCCGGGCGACCCAGGACAGGGCCGAGTGGGCGTTCAGGATGTGGCCGCCGCCGTTGCGCTCGATGATCGGGACGAAGGCCCGGGTCAGCTGCAGCGGTCCGAAGAAGTTCGCGTCGAAGACGGCGCGGACGTCCTCGATCGAGCTGTCCAGGTAGGTGTCCGGCGAGCTGGCGCCGGCGTTGTTGATCAGGATCGTGACGTCCGGAGCAGCCTCTGCCAGGGCGTCGATCGAGGCCTGGTCGGTGATCTCGAGCGGCAGCGGTACGACGCGCGGATCGGTGCTCGGCTTCGGAGTACGGGCGGTGGCGTAGACCTTGGCCGCGCCGCGGCTCAGCAGGTCGTCGACGATCGCCTTGCCGATACCGCGCTGGCCGCCGGTGACGAGGACGACGGCGCCATCGAGTGTGGTCATCTTGAAACTCCCTTGGAGGAAACCGATCTGTTTCAATCACAGTAAACCGATCGGTTTCCGTTTTCAAATCCAACCGGTACCCTCGTTCCATGAGCACTTCGGCGACACCCCGTGAGCGACTGCTGGACGCCGCGGGGGAACTCTTCTACCGCGACGGCGTCAACATCGGAGTGGACGCGCTCTGCAAGGCGGCCGGGGTGTCGAAGAAGTCGATGTACCAGCTGTTCCGGTCGAAGGACGAGTTGATCGCGGAGAGCCTGGCCAGCCGTGGCCCGGCGTACCAGGCGCTGCTGCATCCGGGCGCCGAGGACGACCGGTCGCCGCGGGAGCGGATCCTGACCGTGTTCGAGCGCCAGGACGAGCTGGTTGCTTCCGGCAATTACCTCGGCTGCCCCTACGTGAGTACGGCGGTGGAGCTGAAGAACCCGGAGCACCCGGGGTCGGTGGTGGCGCGGCACTTCAAGCAGCAGCTGACCGACTTCTTCCACCGCGAGCTGGTGAAGGCCGGCGCCGAGGACCCGTCGACGCTGGCGATCCAGCTCACGATGGTCTTCGACGGCGCGAGCGCGCGGGCCGTCGTCCGCGCTCAGCCGCTGGGCGGTATCGGCGCTGTCACGGCCGCGGCTCTGCTGGACGCGGCCGGTGTGCACGTGGGCGAGCTTGCCCTCAGTTGAGCCTATTCTCGGCGGGGTGGAGATTCCTGCCGAGTTTCATGACCTGCTGTCCTCGAAGGCGATCGCGATGGTCGGGACGATCGGTCGGCGCGGCGAACCGCAGGTGACGCCGCTGTGGTTCCTCTGGGACGGCGAACGGGTACGCATCAGTCTGGTCGACGGACGGCAGAAGCTGCGCAACCTGCAGCGGAATCCGGCGATCTCGCTGGTCGTCGTCGACCCGGCCCGGCCGACGTACTACGTCGAGCTGCGGGGCCGGATCGACGACCTGGTGCCTGACCCGGAGCTGGCGCTCGAGCAGGCGGTCGCGACGAAGTACACCGGCAGCTGGACCGACGTCGAGCCGACCGGTACAACGCGGTACGCGACGAGCATCGTGGTCGAGAAGATCACCAGCCAACTGGGTCACTGACGGTGGGACAAACTCTCACTTTGTTCCGCTGACCTGGGAAAAGCCGGTCACCTGTTCCGTTCGGGCTGGAGTGTTGACGCCGTTACTTCACGTCGTCAACACTTTCGCAAAGACCCTGCGCTAGTGGGGGAAGCGCACGTGTCCACCGCCCCGAAAGACAGGACACCGCCATGAGAAAGAAATCTCTGGTTCTGGCTGCAGCCTGTGCTGCGTTGGTTGCCGGGACGCTCAGTAGCCCGGCTGTTGCCGCCTCGAACGCTCCGGCGAAGGTAGATGCGCCGGCTACGTTCACGCATCCCGGTGTTGGCGTGAGTCGGGCGCAGCTCGACTTCGTCAAGGCCAAGGTGCAGGCCGGCGCGCAGCCCTGGACGAACGCGTTCAACCAGGCGAAGAACAGCGCGTACGGTTCGCTGTCCCGGACGCCCACGCCGCGCGCGGTCGTGGAGTGCGGCCCGTACTCGAACCCGAACCTCGGCTGCACGAACGAGCGCGAGGACGCCATCGCGGCGTACACCGACGCCCTGCTCTGGTACCTGACCGGCAACACCGCGTACGCGCAGAAGTCGATCCAGCTGATGGATGCGTGGTCGGCGACCATCCAGGACCACACCAACAGCAACGCACCGCTGCAGACGGCCTGGTCCGCGTCCTCGTGGCCGAAGGCCGCGGAGATCATCAAGTACCTGTACGGCAACTGGCCGAACTCGGGCCGGTTCGCGACCATGCTGCGCAACGTCTACGTGCCGGAGATGATCAACGGCTCGAACTCCAACGGGAACTGGGAGTTGAGCATGACCGAGGCCCTCCAGGGCATCGGCGTGTTCCTCGAGGACAAGACCATCTACGACAAGGCGATCTCGCTGTACCGGCTGCGGGTTCCGGCGTACGTGTATCTGGAGTCCGACGGCGCGCTGCCGAAGACGGTGCCGAGCCAGAACCTCAACACCCGCGACAAGATCGTCAGCTACTGGCAGGGCCAGGGGACGTTCGTGACAGGCTTGACTCAGGAGACCTGCCGCGACTTCACCCACACCGGCTACGGCATCTCGTCGATCTCACACGTGCTGGAGACGGCCCGGATCCAGGGCATCGACATGTACCCGGAGTTCGGTGAACGGCTCCGCCAGGCGCTCGGGTTCCAGTCCCGCTGGGAGCGCAACCTCGAGCCGGTGCCGTCCTGGCTGTGTGGAGGCACGGTGAACCGCGGCCTCGGCCCGATCACCGAGGTCGGCTACAACGCGCTGCACACCCGGCTCGGGATCGCGATGTCGAACACCCAGGCACTGACCGAGTCCCGCCGTCCGGCGGGTTCGAACAACCTGTTCGTCGCGTGGGAGACGCTGACCCACGCGGAGAACCCGTCCTAGTTGAAGACCTCCGGGAGGGCTGAACCTCTGCCCTTCAGCCTTCCCGGATCCTCAGCAGTGCGCTTCGCCGCGCTTCCAGTAGCCCTGGAAGGAGATCGCGGCCTTCGGCATCCCGACGACGTTGACCAGGTGGCGGCGGACCGACTTGATCATCGAGGACTCGCCGGCGACCCAAGCGTAGTCCGGATCGAACGGCAGCTCCGCCGATTTGAGTGCCTCGAGCAACGATCCGTCGGTGACCCAGGTGACGTCGGCGTTCCCGGGCAGCGCCCGCACGTCAGCAGCATCCGGTACGGCGATGAAGACGGCGGCATGTACGTCGGCCGGCAGCTCCTCGAGGATGCCCGCCAGCGCCGGAAGCGCGGTCTCGTCCGCGACCAGGATCCGGCGCACGCTGCTCGCCGGCGGCACATAGTCGACGCCGGAGTGCAGCAGGCCCTTGATGCTCGTGGTGTCGACCGCGAACGGCAACAGCAGACCGATCGCGTCACCGACCTGAGCCTCGCTGACCCACGCCGACGCCGGTCCGTTGACCCCGTGCAGGACGAACTCGACGTCGAGCTCGGCGACCTCCGGCCGGAGCGCGCGCACGGTGTACGTCCGCATGATGAAACGCTCGTCGACCGGCTGCGCGCACCATTCGGCGTACCACTCGGGGCCGGACGGCAGCTTGATCGCGGTGCCGTTCGGCGGGGCGAGCAGGACCTTGATCCGCTGGTCCGGTCCGGCCGTCACCGCCTCCGCGATCCGCGGTGCGACGAACGTCACGCGACGCAGGTGCGGGCTCAGGTCATCGACGGCCGCCACGGTGGCCAGGAGCGAGTCGAACTCGATCGGTCGCTCGAGCACAGTCGTCATACTGTGGTTTCTCCATAAACTTCGCAGGGGAGACGCAGGGTGCGGACCCGAGGGCGGCCGGGTTATGGTGAGGCGTCTAGAGGTTAGCCTTACCTAAGAGGATCCCGAAAGTCCAATGCCCCCGCCTAGTGCTGTCGCCTCCGCCGACCCCGACCTGGCAGCCGCTCCCGCGCGTCCTCGACGCCGGGCCCGGCGGACCACGCTTGTCCTCGGACTGATCGGCTGCGTCGTGCTGCTGATCCTGGTGATGCTGCTCAGCATCGCGATCGGGTCGAAGCAGATCCCGCTGCCGACGGTGATCGATGCCCTGCGCCACTACAACGAGTCGAACACCGACCACGTGATCGTGCGGTCGCTGCGGGTGCCGCGGACGCTGATCGGGCTGATGGTCGGCGCCGCGCTCGGGCTGTCGGGTGCGTTGATGCAGGGCGTGACCCGCAACCCGCTGGCCGATCCGGGCATCCTCGGCGTCAACGGTGGCGCCGCGCTGTTCGTTGTCGGGGGCATCTACTGGTTCGGGTTGAGCACGCTGACGGCGTACGTCTGGCTTGCGTTCGCCGGCGCGGCGGCCGCGTCGGTGGCCGTGTACTTCCTCGGATCGCTCGGGCGGGAGGGCGCTACGCCGGTGAAGCTCGCGCTTGCCGGTGCGGCGCTGACCGCGATGCTCGGTTCGCTGACGACGGCTCTGCTGATCGGTGACGTCGACACGTTCGACCAGTTCCGGTTCTGGTCGGTCGGCTCGTTCGCCGGTCGCGGTTCGGATGTGGCGGCGCAGGTGGCGCCGTTCATCCTGGTCGGGATCGGGCTGTCGCTGTTCTGCGGGCGGGTGCTGAACGCGATGTCGCTGGGGGATGACGTGGCGAAGTCGCTCGGCCAGCGCGTCGGTCTGGCCCGGTTGTTCGTCGCGGTGGTCGTCGTACTCCTGTGTGGCGCGGCGACCGCGGCGGCCGGCCCGATCGGCTTTATCGGGTTGACCATCCCGCACGTGGCGCGGCTGGTGACCGGTCCGGACTACCGATGGATCCTGCCGTACTCGATGCTGCTCGCGCCGATCCTGCTGCTGGGTTCGGACGTGATCGGCCGGGTCGTCGCGCTGCCCGGCGAACTGCAGGTCGGGATCGTGACCGCGGTCCTCGGCGCGCCCTTCTTCATCATCCTGGTACGACGGCGGAAGCTGGCGGACCTGTGACGGCCGAGGCAGTTCACGTCATTGCCCGGGCGCGCGCCGCCCGGCAGACCCGCTCACTCGTCGTGATTGTCGGGCTGGCGGTCGTGGTGTTCGCGACCTTCTGCGTCTCGTTGTCGCTGGGTGACTTCAAGATCCCGGTGCTCGACGTGGTGAAGACGCTGTTCGGCGGCGGCGACCATGCGACCGAGTTCATCGTCAACACCCTTCGGTTGCCCAGGGCACTCACCGGCCTGCTCGTCGGTACGGCGCTGGGCCTGTCCGGCGCGATCTTCCAGAGCATCGCCCGGAACCCGCTGGCCAGCCCGGACATCATCGGCGTGACGTACGGCGCGAGCGCGTTCGCGGTCTTCGCGATCGTGACGCTCGGCCTGACCGGGGTCGCGGTGTCGGCGTTCGCGATCGTCGGTGCGGTGCTGACCGCGTTCCTGATGTACGTGCTGGCGTGGCGGCATGGGGTGTCGAGTTACCGGTTGATCCTGATCGGCATCGGGATCGGTGCGATCGCGACCAGCATCACGTCGTACCTGTTGACGAAGGCGCGGGTGGAGATCGCACAGCAGGCGCTCATCTGGCTGACCGGGAGTCTGAACGGGCGGGACTGGTCGAACGTACGGTCGCTGGCGATCACGTTGGTCGTACTGCTGCCGTTCATGGTGTTCCTCGTGCATCAGCTGCGGATCCTGCAGCTGGGCGACGAGACGGCGTACGGGCTGGGGTTGCGGGTGGAGGTGTCGCGGCTCGGGTTGATCGTGATCGCCGTACTGCTGGCCGCCGTGGCGACTGCCGCGGCAGGGCCGATCGGGTTCGTTGCGTTTGTCGCGCCGCCGATCGCGCGGCGGCTGACCCGGTCGCCGGGGCCGGCGATGATCGCGTCCGGGTTGCTCGGGGCGCTGGTGGTGGGGTTGTCGGATCTGATTGCACAGCACGCGTTCGGGGACACGCAGTTGCCGGTCGGTGTCGTGACCGGCGTGGTGGGTGCGCCGTACCTGATGTTCCTGCTGGCCCGGGCCAACAGTGTCGGAAGTGGTGGCTGAGAGATGGAGAACGTGGTGGAACACAGCTTGGCTGCCGACGGTCTTGCGGTCGGGTACGACCAGCGGGAGATCATCCACGACCTGTCGGTGCGGATCCCGACCGGGAAGATCACGGTCATCGTCGGAGCCAATGCGTGCGGCAAGTCGACACTGCTGAAGACGCTGGCGCGGCTACTGAAGCCGTCGCGCGGGACGGTGCTGCTGGACGGCAAGAGCATCCAGCAGATCCCGACACGCGAGGTCGCGACCAAGCTCGGTCTGCTGCCGCAGTCGCCGACCGCGCCGGAGGGGATCACGGTTGCGGACCTGGTCGGGCGTGGACGCTACCCGCGGACGCGGTGGATCCGGCAGTGGTCGAAGTCCGACGACGAGGCGGTCGCGGAGGCGATGACGTCGACCGACGTACTGTCGATCGCGGACCGGCCGATCGACGAGCTGTCCGGTGGCCAGCGGCAGCGGGTCTGGATCGCGATGGCGCTGGCGCAGGAGACCGACATCCTGCTGCTCGACGAGCCGACGACGTTCCTCGACCTGACGCACCAGTTCGAAGTACTCGATCTGCTCGTCGATCTGAACAAGTCCGACGACCGCACGATCGTGCTCGTACTGCACGACCTCAACCAGGCCTGCCGGTTCGGCGACCACCTGATCGCGATGAAGGACGGCGCGATCGTTGCGGAGGGCAACCCGACGGAGGTGATCACCGAGGACGTCGTGCAGGACGTGTTCGGGCTGGCCGTCAAGGTGATTCCCGACCCGGTCGCCGGTACGCCGATGGTCGTCCCGATCGGGCGCCACACGAGCCGGACCGACCGCGCCGAGCAACCGGCCGGAAGCACCGCCGCCCAGGCGTTGGCGGCTTCCGCGGCGGCCAACGGCGTCTGCCGCCCCATCGACCGCTGACCCAGGAGCCAGAGTGCCCAAGCTGAAGGCTGTACTGACCCTTGCCCTGATCGGCGGATTGGTCGCCGGCTGTTCTTCGGCCGCCGGCGAGACCGGCGGGACCCGCAACCCTGTGCTGGGCGCGTCCAAGGGTTCCGACGACGGGCCGACCGCTGCGCCGAGTGCGCTGGCCGACGGCATGGGCTCCGATGTCGGGAAGGACGGCGTCTTCCCGCGGACCGTCAAACACTTCAAGGGCAGTACGACGCTCAAGGCCGCGCCGACGCGCATCGCTGTACTGAGCACCGGGCAGCTCGACGACCTGCTCTCGCTCGGCATCGTGCCGACCGCAACCACGCGGGCCACGAACGCGGGGCTGGTGCCGACGTACCTGGGGACGGCGTTCCCGCAGCACAAGGCGAAGCTCGCGGCGATGACCGATGCGGGAACGCGGCAGGCTCCGAACCTGGAGACGCTTGCCGCCGCGAAGCCCGACCTGATCCTCGCCAACGACTCGCTCGGCGAGCTCTACCCGAAGCTGGCGAAGATCGCGCCGACGGTGGTGACGGCCGGCAACGGCATCAACTGGAAGCGCGACCTGTTGCTGGTCGGCGACGCCGTCGGCAAGGGGCAGGCCGCGAAGCAGCTGGTCGACAGCATCGCGGCCGATGCCGTCGCGCGCGGCAAGGGCTTCAGCGGGACCAGCATCTCGATGGTGCGGTTCACGCCCGACCGGACCCGGATGTTCGGCGTCTCGTCGTTCACCGGTTCGATCGCTGTCGACATGGGGCTGGGGCGGCCGGAGTCGCAGCAGTTCCGGGCGATCTCGGAGGACGTCGGCGCGGAGAGCATCGACGTCGCTGACGGCGACTGGATCTTCTACTCGGTCCAGGGAGACGCGGCCAAGACGGATGCGGCGAGTGTGCTGGCCGGACCGTTGTGGCAGTCGATGAAGGCGGTCAAGGCGGGTCATGCGGTCAACGTCGACGACGATCCCTGGTACCTGAACGCGGGGCCGGCCGCGGCGCGTCTCGTCGTACAACAGCTCGCCGAGCACCTCGGCAAGTGAGGTCACGCGTCGCCTGGCCGCTGGTAGCGGTGGTGCTGGTGGCCGGAGTCGCAGTACTCAGCCTTGCTGTTGGGACTCGGCCGGTGCCGCTGTCCGCCGTGGTCGATGCGCTCTTCCATGGTGGCGGCAGCCGGGACGCGCTGGTTGTTCGGTCGCTGCGGATTCCCCGGACCGAGGTCGGGCTGACTGCGGGTGCTGCACTGGGACTTGCCGGGGCGGCGTTGCAGGCGGTGACGCGTAACCCGCTGGCTGATCCGGGGATTCTCGGATTGAGTCAGGGCGCGGCGGCCGGCGTGGTGTTCGCGATCGCTTTCGGGCTGGCCAACGGGTTCAGCGGGTATGTCTGGTTCGCGTTTGTGGGTGCCGTTGTCGCTGCGTGTCTCGTGTACGCGATCTCGGTGCGGGGGCGGGGTGGTGCGTCGCCGGTGAAGCTCGCGCTGGCCGGTACTGCGCTGTCGGCGATGGCTGCCGGGGCTACGACCGTCGTACTTACGTCCAGCTCGGCCACGCTCGACCAGTTTCGGTTCTGGCAGGTGGGGGCGTTGAGCGGGCGCGATGCGGGGACTGTGGGACGGATGCTGCCGTTCCTCGTGGTCGGGGCTCTGCTTGTGCTGCTCTGCGCGCGTGGTCTGGATGCGCTTGAGCTGGGCGATGACACCGCGCGGGCGCTGGGGCATCGGGTGCAGGTCGTGCGTGGATGTGCCGCGCTGGGTGCGACTCTGCTGACGGCCGCGGCAGTTGCGGCTGCCGGTCCGATCGCGTTTGTGGGGCTGGCCGTGCCGCATCTGGCTCGTCGTCTGGTCCCGAGCGGCCACCGGCACATGCTCCCGTTGTCTGCCTGCCTCGGAGCTGCATTGCTGCTGGCCGCGGACGTCGCCGGACGAGTCGTCCGCGCTCCGGCGGAGGTTCCAGCTGGAGTCATGACGGCTCTGGTCGGCGTACCGGTGCTGGTGTTCCTCGTACGCCGGAAGGTGGCCGGCGCGTGAGCACTCTGCCCGGTGGGGTCGCTGTGCTGCGACCTCGACCTCACCTGTCGTTTCTGCTGCACCGCCGTTCTGCTGTGGTCGCTGTGGTTCTCCTGGTACTGCTCGTTGTGGTGATGGTTGTCGCGGTGTGTGTCGGGCAGACGTTCATCTCGCCTGGTGAGGTGTGGCGGACTGTGCACAGCGGCGGACGGTACGACCTGGTCGTCAACGAGTTGCGGGTGCCGCGGGTCGTGCTCGGGGCGCTGGTCGGTGGTGCGCTCGGGGTGGCTGGTGCACTGATCCAGACTGTGACGCGCAACCCGCTGGCCAGTCCGGATGTGATCGGCGTCGGGCATGGCGCAGCTGCGGCGACCGTGCTCGCTTTGGCGAGCGGAGTGGTGCGGTCGCCGGGCGCGATGCCGTTCGTCTCGGTCGCGGGCGGTCTGGTGGCTGCGGCGATCGTTTACGTGCTCGCTTGGCGGCGTGGGATGCACGCCAACCGGTTCGTGCTGATTGGAGTCGGCATCGGCGTTGCGCTGTCAGCCATCGTGCAGCTCTATCTCACTGACAGTCAGCTCGAGGCTGCCGAGCAACTGAAGCTATGGCTCACCGGGAGCCTCAACGGACGCGGCTGGGAGCAGGCCTGGCCGTTGGCCGTCGTACTCGCGGTATGCCTGCCCGCACTGGTCTGGGCCGGCCGGGCGGTGCGTCCGCTGGGCTTGGACGACGACACCGCGGCCGGTCTCGGCGTACGTGTGCAGCGGACTCGCCTCGGGCTGACCGTCCTCGGAGTCGTCCTCGCCGCTACTGCGACTGGGGCTGCCGGGCCGATCGGATTCGTTGCATTGACCGCTCCGCAGCTCGCTCGCCGGATCACTCGTACGCCGCAACTCCCGCTGCTGGGGTCCGCGTTGACAGGCGCTCTGGTGCTGGTGGCTGCCGACCTTGCGGCGCGGACGTTGCTGCCGCCGGTGGAGATTCCGGTGGGTGCGCTGACCGCGCTCGTCGGAGCGCCGTATCTGCTGTGGTTGCTGGGTCGGTCCAACGAACGTCGTTGAATAGTCGGTGGGGCTGGCTAGGGTGACCCACATGTTGTCCGTCCTTGGGTATCACCGGGCCGTCCTGGCGGTTGTTCGCCGGGTGGATGAGCGCGCCTGGACGGCGTTGCACGGTGAGCCGGAGGGCGATCTCGGCGACGTGCTGTTGCGGAATGCGTACCGGCTGGAGGAGGACGCGCATCCCGTCGTACACCGGGCGGGGCGACGCGCGGCCGAGGCGCTCGGGGTGGCGGCGGAGGTCGAGTACTTCCAGGTGAGTGGGGAGCCCAACGCGGCGTACATCCACCAGGCGAAGCCGGTCATTCTCTTCCAGGGGCCGTTGCTCGATCGGCTGGACGAGGACGAGTTGACCGCGGTGATCGGGCACGAGCTCGCGCATCGGCTGTTGTGGGAGGCCGAGGACGGTGGGTACCTCGCGGTCGACAGGCTGCTCGACGCGGCGGCCGGTGACGCGCGGACACCTTCGCAGTACCTCGAGACGCATCGGCGGTGGTCGTTGGCGACCGAGCTGTTCGCGGACCGCGGTGCGCTGACGGCTTGCGGTGAGCTGCAGACGACGATCCGCGCGCTGTTGAAGCTGGAGACGGGCCTGAGTACGGCGGACCCCGCGGCGTACCTGCGGCAAGCCGAGTCGCTGGACCTGCGCTCGGGGAGCCGTGGGACCACGCATCCTGAGGCTGTCGGACGAGCCTGGGCGTTGAAGAACTGGGTCGACGGCGAGTACGTCGAGGAGCTGGTCACCGGGCCGCTCGACGTGGATGCGCCGGACCTGCTCGATGCCGTGGTGTTGCGTGAGCTGAGTCGCGACTTTGCTGCCGTGATCGCGCAGAGCGAGGGCCTGCGGACCGATGCGGTTGCCACGGCTGCGGCCGGCTTTGTGGACGTTCCTGGCGAGCCAGCGGGAACTGTGCGGTTCGACGAGCCGTTGACAGTGCGTCCGGTGGATGGGGCGCCGATGCCGCGACCGAGACCGCTGGCGGCGGCGACCACGCGGTACCTGTGCTATCTGCTGCTCGATCTCGCGACCGCCGACCCGGATGTCGGCGACGCCGGACTGATCGCGTCGCTGGCCGTCGCCCGGCGGTCAGGGCTGCCGGGGTACGTCGACGTCGCGGACGACGAGCTGGGATGGAGCGACAAGCAACGGGCGAGGTTTGTGCAGGCTTCGGAGGTGGTCGGATGAGCGCTGAGGATCTCGTTGCGCTGGCCGTCTCCCAGGGCGGACTGGGCAACGACGCGTTGCTGGCTGCGGTGCTGCCGCTGTTCCACGAGACGGCCGCGGTGCACGAGCGCGGGCTGGTTGCGCCGCTGCGCGGTCTGGATCGGATCGTCGTCGACGAGCAGAACCGGCTCGGCTTCGCGCCCGCGGACGCGGGCCGGCCGACGCTGGCTGTGAGTGAAGTCGATGCGCGGCAGGGATCGAGGCCGACGGCGGTTGAGGTCGTCGCGCACCGGCAGTCCTCGTTGGACCTGGGCGAGAGCGGTGGTCAGGACAAGACGGTCGTGCCCGAGCCGGTGCCGGAGGCGATCACGGCGCCGACGCTGGTGGCCGGCTGGCAGAGCTGGGAGCACGTCGTCGGTCACCACGACCAGCTCACCGACATCTTCAGCCTCGGGCAGTTGCTGCTCGGGCTCGGCTGCGGTCTCGACCTGTCCCGGACCGCGGACGTCGCCACGCTGATCGATGCCCGAGGCAACTTGTACAAGCTCGATCCGGATCTGCATCCGGTGATCGTCTCGGTCGCCGCGCAGATGGTCGAGCCGGATCGGCACCGGCGGGCGCAGGACCTGCACTCGTTGATCGAGCAGCTCGAGAACTACCGCGACCAGCCGTTGGACTTCGACGTCGAGGCGATCGTGCGGGGCGCGGCGGATCGGCGTACGGCGGTGCTCGGCGCGCTGCGGGACAGGCTGTTCGACCTGTCGCGGCGCAATCGGCTGATCAACTTCCGGCCGACGGCGCAGACGCTGAACCTCACCGAGGTATCGGTGCCGCTGATGCTCGACGTACGGACGATCCGCTCGGAGCAGCTGTTCACCTGGCGGGACGAGCTCGCGGCCGACCTGCTGAAGAAGGCGCAGCCGCTGGGGAAGTGGATCCGGTACGACGAAGCGCCGTACGCCGCGAACACCTTGGACAAGCTGATCTCGACGGCTCGTCGCGACCGGGCCGACTACGGGCAGGATCAGCTGCGGCTGGTGCCGGCGTTCCTGCGGTGGCACGACCTGAAGAACGATCGGGATACCCGGATCGCGTCGCCGTTGGTGCTGGCGAAGGTGGACCTGACGCGGAAGCGCGGCGTGCGGGACTCGTACACGTTGCGGGTGACTGATCCGATCGCTGAGGTCAATCCGACGCTGCGGCATAGTTTGCGGGTCCTGTACGGGATCGCGTTGCCGGAGACGGTCGATCTGTCGTCGCCGGGTGCGCTCCGGGAGTTGCACGAGCGGCTGGCGAAGGAGATCCAGGCGACGGAGCCGGGGTTGCAGCTGCATCTGCGGGAGAAGCCGCGGATCGATCTTGTGCGGCAGCGGGCGATGACGCGGTTGCGGACGTACAACCGGCGGCGGCGCGGGAATGTGGCGACGGGGTTCGGCGGGAAGCAGTATCCGTATTCGTATCGGCGTGCGGACTATCAGCCGTTGGGTGTGCAGATCTATCGGACGCAGATTGCTGAGCAGACGTTGCCGTTGGGGATCGCGCTGGGGGAGGCGCCGCGGCCTGCGCGGGCGCTGGAGACTGACGTGTATTCGTTGGACACCGAGGGTGGGCCGTACTCGTGGGATGTTGATCTGTGCGCGGTTTCGCTGGCGAACTTCAACTATCGGACGTTGGGGCTGGTGCGGGACTACGACGATTTGCTGACGAGTGGGGAGTCGGCGGCGTCGTTCGAGCAGCTGTTCTCGGATCGGCCGCGACCGATCGGGAGTACGCCGCCGGAGCTGGCGCCTGCTGATCGGCATCTCGTCGTACCTGCTGATGGGTCGCAGGTGGCGGCTATTGCTCGGGCTCGGCGGGGTGAGAGCTTTGTGATCCAGGGGCCGCCGGGGACGGGGAAGTCGCAGACGATCACTAACCTGATCGCGGACTTCGTGGCGCGAGGGAAGCGGGTGCTGTTCGTTTGCCAGAAGCGGGCTGCGCTGGATGTGGTGCATGCGCGGTTGGCGAGCCGGCGGTTGGATGGGTTGTGTGCGCTGATCCATGACTCGCAGGCGGACAAGAAGGCGTTCGTCCATGGGTTGCGGGAGACGTATGAGACTTGGCTGTCCGCGGAGGACGACTTCGATGCGTTGGTGACGCGCCGGGCCGAGTTGGTAGCTCGCGTCGACCGCCTCCTCTCCACGGTCGAGTCCTTCGAACACCAGCTGACGACGGGCGCTCCGCCGCTCCGAACCCTCATCAACCGCCTGGCCGAGCTGCATGATCACGCGTGGTCTCCCGCCGAGGCCGCCGCTGGGCCGGCGTCTTCCGTGGGTGGAGTGGTGCCGAGCGTCGCGGAGTGGTGGAGTGCGCGTGACGAGGTGCGCGAGGTCGCCCGAGAACTGGCCTCGGCGGATCCGTCCACCGGCGGCGTACTCGCCCGCAGCTCACTCGCCTTCGTCGCCACCAAACACTGGAACGAAACCGACGTCACCCTCCCCGCCCGCGACCTCCGCACCCGCTGGGACGCGGTAGCAACCGCCTTGGCGCCGCTGGATGAGCCAGCCGCGCCGGCGCGTGCCGGCGAGGCGGGCGACGCGGGAGGTGCACACGCGGGTACGGCGGGGCGCGAGGATGTGGGCGGCGCGGCACCTGTGGGGGACGCATACGCGGGAACTGCGGAGCGTGCGGATGCGGGCGGCAGGGCAGCCGCCGGGGGTGCACACGCGGGCGGTGTGGGGGTGCGGGAGGTTCGGGGGCTTGGTTGGCTGGGGCGGGTGGTGGAGCCTCTGGTGGGGGTGGATCGGGTGGGGGCGATTGTGCCTCGGTCTGATGGTGCTCGGGAGTTGGGGGCTGCTGGGGGTGAGCGGAGGCGGTTGGTGGTGGCTGAGGGGGCGGCTTGGACAGAGGCTGGTGGGTGGAGTGAGCCGCTGGCTCCAGCTGATGCGCGGGCTGCTCTGAAGGTTGCTCAGGGCAAGGAAGGTGGGGTTTTCTCGTTTCTGAGTGGGGATTGGCGGCGGGTGAAGAACCTGGTCCGCTCCCGCTTCGACGCGACGAACCGTGCCGTGCAACCATCCGTCACCGACACCCTCACGGATCTGGTCGCAGCGCACTCCGCATCGGCCGCCGTCCAACAGCACGTCGAGCAGACGCGGCGGGATTGGGGTGTCGACGACCCGCGTGAGCTGATCGACCAGCTCGCCGCCGCCCGCAAGGCCGTGCCCAACTGGGAGTTCGTACTGCGTGACGGCGCGCCCGCGCAGCTCTCCCGCCTGGCCGACGCCCTCGACGAAGCCGAAGAACCGACCCAAGACCTGCTCGCCGACCACTGGGACACGCTGACGGTCGACGGCCTCCGTGACCTCGCTGACCGGCTCATCGCCGAGAGCCCCGTCGTACGCGCAGTCGGCCCCAAGCTGCGCGACCTCGCCACCGCCCCGCCCGCCGTACTCACCGCCCTCCGCCAACTCGACGCCACACCCGACCAGCTCGAGTACGCCGTCTGCGCCGCCGAATGGGAACGCGCCCGCGCAGCCGCACCCCTGCAGCTCTCCTCCGCCCGAGTCGACGCGATCGTCGGCGAGCTGAGCATGGCGTACGACGACCTGACCGAGCTCAACGCCCAGGTCGTCACCGCCCAGGTCCGCCGCCGCTTCCTCGCCGAGGTCGCACACTCCGAGCAGAGCGTCACCGGGATGTCGCCCGACGACCGCGAACGGAAGAAGACGTTCGCGACCGGCCGCCGCGAGCTGGAACACGAGTTCGGCAAGGTCATGCGGTACCGCTCGATCCGCGACCTCGCCTCCGGCGCACCCGGCGAGGTGGTCTCGGTCCTGCGGCCGGTCTGGCTGATGAGCCCGTCCTCGGTCTCAGAAACGTTGCCGTTGACAACTTCATTCGATGTCGTCGTGTACGACGAGGCCAGTCAGATCCCTGTGGAGGAAGCGATCCCGGCCCTGCACCGGGCGCCACAGGTGATCGTCGTCGGCGACCAGATGCAGCTGCCGCCGACGCAGTACTTCCGCGTCCGCACACCAGACGAAGAGATAGCCGAGGACGAGACCGCCGAGCAGGTCGGGATCGCGCTCACCGAAGACAGTTTCCTCTCGATCAGCGCACTACGCCTCGCATCGACGATGCTCACGTGGCACTACCGGAGCCGTTCCGAGGCGCTGATCTCGTTCAGCAACTCGGCGTTCTACCAGGGCAAGCTCGCGACCGTCCCCGATCGACTGCCACCGCATGCGGCACCGCCGTGGACGGTGCGGTCGGATTCGCCGATGGTGTCCGAGGTCTGCGACAGCATGCTGGCAGGAAGCATCACGGCGGTGCGGCTCGTCGACGGCGTCTACACCCGCCGTACCAACCCCGCCGAGGCGCGCTGGATCGCTGCCTTGGTGCGCGAGGCGCTGATCCGGCAGACCGGGAAGAGTCTGGGCATCGTCGCCTTCTCCGAGGCCCAGCAGGGGGAGATCGAGCGGGCGCTGGACGAGCTGGCCGAGGCGGATCCGGAGTTCGCGGCGCTGTACGAGGCGGAGCAGATCCGCACGCACGGCGAACAGGACGCCGGCCTGTTCGTGAAGAACCTGGAGAACGTGCAGGGCGACGAGCGCGACATCATCCTGATGAGCGTCTGCTACGGCACCGGCCCGGACGGCCGGATGCTGATGAACTTCGGCCCGATCAACACCTCCGGCGGCGAGAAACGTCTGAACGTCATCTTCAGCCGTGCCCGCGAACACATGGTGATTGTCAGCAGTATCGAGCCCGAGGCCATCACCAACACCTACAACGACGGCGCCAACACCCTCCGCCGCTTCCTCGCGTACGCGACCGCGGTCTCCCGAGGGGACCACGTCGCCGCGAAGGCCGCCCTCACGCCGTACACCGTCAAGGCGCCGGCCTCAGCTCGACCGAGTGCCGTCATCGAGCAGCTCGCCGCCGCGCTCGAAGCCCGCGGCGTGCAAGTGGACACCGCTGTCGGTGAGTCCGTGTTCCGCTGCGATCTCGCACTCAAGCTCCCCGAAGACGCCGGCCACCGCCTCGCAGTACTCGTGGACACACCCGACCGCGTCGCTTCCGACACTCTGCTCGAGCGCCTCACCACACACCCGAGTGCGTTGACCACCACCGGTTGGCGGGTCCACCACGTGCTCACCACGGACTGGACCCGCTCACCGGAGACCGTCATCTCACATCTTCTGGACGCCCTCCACCGGCAGGTCGACTAGCCGCCGATCAGAAGCCGTCCGGCTACCAGAGCTCCGTCGGTCTTGATCTCCCCGCCGACCTTCACCGCCTGCGCCCGCGTCTCCGGACTCAACGCGATCTCGAGCGCAGCAGTCAGCGAGTCGACCGTAGGCGTCGCGCGTTCGTGCGCGGCCCCGATCCCGAGCGCGGCAACCCGGGTCGCCCAGTACGGCTGATCCGCGATCAGCGGTACGACGACCTGTGGCGTACCGGATCGGGCAGCGGTTGTCGTGGTCCCGGCGCCGCCGTGATGCACGATCGCCGCGACCCTCGGGAACAACGCCTGCTGGTTGACCTCCCCGACCACGAAACAGTCCTTGCCCTCGTCGGCAAGGTCCAGCTCTGCCCAACCGCGGCTGAGCAGGACGCGGCGACCGTGCGCACGGCACGCCTCGATGGCCGTCCGAGCGATGTCCTTCGGCGCATGCGCGGCCATGCTCCCGAACCCGACGTACACCGGTGGCTCGCCGGCCTCCAGAAACGCCTCCAGCTCGTCAGCCAGCGGACGGTCGTCACGCAGCAGCCACGCGCCCGTTTGTACGACGTCGAGGTCGGTCATGCCCTTCGACGGACACAGCAGCGGATCCGCGGCGAGCCAGGGGTGCTCGGTGAACACGTAGTCCCGAACGTTCTCCACCGGCGGGAGACCGATCTCCGCGCGGTGACTGTTCAGGGACGGGCCGTACAAGGCGTTGACGCGCTCGGCGTCCTGCTGCCACAACACGCGTCGATCGGTCTCTCCTTCCGGCGACGGTGTACCCGGGCGTGCTCCCGGCGAGGAATGCTGCGACGGGATGCCGCCCAGATGGAAGGTCGCGAGCACGTACCGGATGCCGAGCTTGTCGGCGACGTCCCGCGCACCGGCCGGCATCAGCCCGGTCGCCACCACCGCCTGGGCGCCTTGCGCCACCCGGCCGAGCGTCTCGAACCGCGCCGCCACCAGTCGTGGTGCCAGCTCGAATGCAGCGTGGCCCGATGGTGGTTTCGGCGCCGCGACCACCGACTTCACCGACGGCCCGAGCGGCTCCATCGGTACGCCGGCCCGCTCGAGCAGCGCCTCGAAATCGTCGTCCGGCGGCGCGCAGACCGTTGCCTCCGCTCCAAGCTCTCGTAGCGCTACCGCAAGTCCTGCCAACGGCTCCACATCGCCGCGCGATCCCCACGTTGCCAACACAAAACGCACTGGCCAATCTCCGTTCCCCGAGCTCCGACGAGCTGATCAGCCCACCATTCTGCGAGCCGAACCGGGGCTTGCGGCAAGTCCCCTGTGCCGCTATACGTTGGAAGTAGAGGGTGATTGACGCAGCTGATAGACGATCAGTCCGGCGAGTAGTGCGCCGAGCGTGCCGAGGGCCAGGTCGCCGAGGGTGTCGGTGTACGCCGTCTGCAGTTCGGGGGAGTTGCGGACGAAGGTGACGTACTCGCCCAGCTCCCACACGACCGCAGCGGTGGCGCCGAAGCCGAGGGCCACGAAGGCGGTGAGGCCTCGGGACAGGCCGCGCGGTGCAAAGGCGAGCAGAACGCCGGCGGTGAGGAAGCCCCACAGGATGAAGTGCATCGCATCGTCCCACCAGTTGACCGTGTCGAACAGGTTGAGCCGGTTGCCGATCAGATCGATCAGCCACGGCAGCGTCATCAACAGGTCCGCCAGCCACGGGAACGTGCGGTGGAGTTTGCTGCGCGTGCGCCCGTAGGCCCACCACCACAGCGGAAGGACCATCGCGCCGATCGGGTACACGACCAGGCGGGCGGTCGAGGCCTTGCCCTTGATCCCGCTCAGGTCCGGCCAGATCAGGGCCGAGAGCAACAATGCGAACAGCAGCACCTTCGCGGCCAGGGCGGCGTACCGCAGCCAGTTGGCCCGCGTCGCGCGGACCGTGGTCACAGCCATCGTCGTCATGCCTCCCAGTCAATCGGGCCGCTGGGCGAGGCGGATGAGTACAACTACGCGAAGAACCCCCGCGATCTCCGTCATTGTGACGGAGATGCGGGGGTTCCGGACAGCGCTCGGTTCAGCTGACGCTGACGAGGTCCACGACGAAGATCAGGGTCTCGCCCGGCTTGATCGCGTTGCCGGCGCCACGGTCGCCGTACCCCAGGTGCGGGGGGATGACCAGCTTGCGGCGGCCGCCGACCTTCATGCCCTGGACGCCGGTGTCCCAGCCCTGGATGACCTGGCCGACGCCGAGCTGGAACGCCAGCGGGGCGCCGCGGTTGTACGACGCGTCGAACTCCTCGCCGGTGGAGTGGGCCACGCCCACGTAGTGCACATTGACCCGCGAACCGGCCTTCGCCTCGTCGCCGTCGCCAACGGTGATGTCGGTGATCTCGAGATCCGCCGGGGGCGGACCCTCCGGAAAGTCGATCTCTGGCTTCTCAGTCATACCTTCCAGCTAACCAGATCGTCAGTCGAGAATCTGGCGCAGGGTGGTGGCGAACTCCTCCGGCTTGCCCGGCTGGCCGTATTCGTTACCGAGGAAGCCGCCGTGGCCGCTGGGGAACGTGACCGGCTCGAGCCCGAGCCGCTCCGCCGCAGCCTTGCCGCCGCGGGCAGCCATCTGATTGCCCGACTCCTCGCCGACACCGATGACGATCCGCTCCTTCGCCTTGGCCAGCGCGTCGAAGTCCGGCTGGTACGACGTGCAGCCGCGAAGGTTCTGCCCGAGCAGCGCGTCGTTGCGGGAGCCGTCGTCCTCGGTCGGCAGGCCGAACATGGCCGGATCCGGTGCCGGCTGCTGCGTGTAGTCGGCCGGGACCTCGCCGTCGTACCCGACGAAGGCGATGAACTTCGCCATGCCGGCGCCCATGCCGTCGCGCTGGTACGTCGCGTACATGTCGGCGACCACGGCCAGGGCGGCCTCGCTGTCGGGGAGGATCGCGGCCAGCGGCGGCTCGTGGGCGACCAGGGTGTTGATCAGGTCGGGGCGCTTCGCGGTGAGGGCCAGCGCGTTCACCGCGCCGCCGCTGCTGGCGAAGATGTCGACCGGGCCGGCGTCGAGGTGCTCGATGATCGCGGCGAGGTCGGCGGCGTGGTCGTCCGGGGACAGCTCGGTGATCTCACCGGTGCGGACGCTCCGCTCGACGCCGCGCGGGTCGTACGTGACGACAGTGCGGTCGGCGAACTGCGAGGCCAGGGTCGGGAATCCGCTGGCGCCCATCGGCGAGCCGATCATCAGCAGCACCGGGCGGTTCGCCAGGTCGCCGCGAACGTCGTACGTCAGCGTGGCTCCGGGCACGTCGAGCGTCTGGGTCACAGGCTCTGGCATCACAGCTCCTCTGCGGGGTCGGACTCGTGATCGAGAGCCTAGACCGCTCCGGCTGCACGGAACAGGAACTCAAGGTGCACTATTGTCGCACTCTGTGATCACTCGGCTCGCTGTGTTGGCCGGCCTGGCGGCGGTCCTGACGTCGGCTGTCGCCGTGGCAGCGCCGGCCGAGAACTATGCGCAGTACTCGTTGATGTTCGAGAAGTCGGCCGGGCAGTACTACGCCGGCGGCACGGCGGCAGGCCAATGGGCCTGGATGCCGCTGAGCGCCACCGAGTCCGACATCTCCTGGGGCGATCCCAAGGCCTGGCCGCCGAAGTCCGCCGAGCACTTCATCCACGACGGCGACTGGGTCCTCCTGGACGGCTACAACGACGGCGCCGGCCGACCACTGACCCAGATCCAGCGCGTCACCAGCGAAAAGCTGGGCGACGCCAATTGCAACGACCTGAAGCCGATCCCGTCCGCGGGCGGCCGTCAGCACTACGTCCGATGGACCATCCCCACCACCGGCTACTGCCTCGACGCCACCGGCACCATCAAGCCCCCCAACGGCTCCACCACAGTCACCTTCCGCCACCTACAGAAGTGGCTCCCACCCCACCCCTGCAACAACCCGTACTACAAGTCCCAAACCTGCATAACGCAGTACGAACAGTGGTGGGACAACAACCAGCACCCGTACGCCCTGCAGCTGACCCGCACAGTCGAACTGGCCCGCGGCCTGGGCATGGCCTTCACCAACCACACCACCGTCCCCCTCACCTGGAACGCCGACGGCCGCTACTACTGGCACTACTGACGCTGCGCGGGTCGGACCAGTCCGGAGTACACGCTAGGCTGATCGCCCGTGAAGGTTTTGGTGATCGGGTCCGGTGGGCGTGAGCATGCACTGGCCTGGGCGTTGACGCAGGACCCCGAGGTCGAGCAGGTGGTGGCGGCTCCGGGGAATCCGGGGATCGCGGCGCTGCGGCCCGCGCACGACGGGCAAACGATCGTTTGCCGGTCGATCGATATCGAGGACCACGACGCTGTCCTCGCGCTGGCACAGGAGATCGAGGCGGACCTGGTCGTGGTCGGACCGGAGGCGCCGCTCGTCGCCGGACTGGCCGACCCGCTGCGGGACGCCGGGTTCGCGGTGTTCGGGCCGTCCGGGGAAGCCGCGCAGATCGAGGGGTCGAAGGCGTTCGCGAAGGACGTGATGGCTGCCGCGAGCGTGCCGACCGGGCGTGCGTACGTGTGCACGACGCCGGAGGAGGCTGCGACCGCGATCGACGCGTTCGGTCCGCCGTACGTCGTGAAGGACGACGGGCTCGCCGCGGGCAAGGGGGTTGTGGTCACCTCGGACCGCGAGGAGGCGCTCGCGCACGCGGCGCAGTGCGGGCAGGTGCTGATCGAGGAGTTCCTGGACGGCCCCGAGGTCTCGCTGTTCGCGATCACCGACGGCACCACGGTGCTGCCGATGCAGCCGGCGCAGGACTTCAAGCGCCTGGCCGACAACGACGAAGGCCCGAACACCGGCGGCATGGGCGCGTACACACCGTTGCCCTGGGCACCGGACGACCTGGTTGCCGAGATCACCGAGAAGGTCCTGCAGCCGACCATCGACGAGCTCCGCCACCGCGGTACGCCGTTCAGCGGTCTCCTGTACGCCGGTCTCGCGCTGACCTCACGCGGTGTCCGCGTGATCGAGTTCAACTGCCGCTTCGGCGACCCGGAGACGCAGGCGCTGCTGCCGATGCTGAAGACCCCGCTCGGCGGTCTCCTGCTCGCGGCCGCCACCGGCAAGCTGGCCGACCAGGGCGACCTGAGCTGGCGCGACGCCGCATCGGTCGCGGTGGTCGTCGCCGCGAAGAAGTACCCGTCCAGCCCGCGCAAGGGCGACCCGATCGCAGGCGTCGAGCAGGCCGAGAGCGACGACGTCCGCGTCTTCCACGCCGGTACGGCGCTCGACGACGAAGAGCTTGTCACGTCCGGCGGCCGCGTACTGGCGGTCAGCGCCGTCGGCAAGGACCTCGCCGAGGCCCGTCAACGCGCATACGCCGCCGTCGGCCAGATCCGCATCAAGGGCTCCCAGCACCGCACCGACATCGCCCTCAAGGCCGAACGCGGCGAGATCACGCTCTGACAACTCCCCTCCACCCCCGGCCTGTGAGAAAGTCATACGCTCGAGGGAACCGGATCAATGGGTCGGGGGTGTAGGTGGTTATGGAGACGGAGGGGCTGCGGGAGTTCTACCGCGCGCACCAGCCACGGCTGGTCGGGGTGATCTCGTTGCTCACCGGGTCGCGGGCCGAGGCGGAAGACATCGTCCAGGAGGCGTTCGTCCGGCTGGTGCCCCGGTGGCAGAAGGTCTCGCGGTACGACTCTCCGGAGGCCTGGGTGCGCCTGGTCGCCGTACGGCTTGCCGCGAACCGGCACCGTGACGGCAACCGGTTCACGCAACTGTTCCACCGGCTGCCGGCGGAACACGTCCCGGACCCCGCCGACAGGTACGCCGGTGATCTCGAGCAGGCCCTCGCCGGCCTGCCGATGCCGACCCGGCAGGTCGTCGTCCTCCATTACGTCTGTGACCTGAGCGTGGCTCAGGTGGCGGACACGCTCGGGATCGCGGAAGGCACGGTCAAATCGCGCCTGTCCCGCGCCCGGGACGCCCTGTCCGATTCATTGCTGTTGAGGAGTGACGACCATGCCTGATCTGCAAGAGGACCTGCAGGCCCTGGCGGACCGCAAGGCTGCCGATTCCGCCGGTGACTTCGACTCCGTCCTGACCGCGGCCCGTTCCCGCAAGCGCCGCCTGACCGCCGGCCTGACCGTGCTCGGTGCGGCCGTCGTGGTCGGCGCCGTCGCGGTCGTCCCCACGCTCCGGCCGGCGCACGACGCGCCTGTAGCCGACAGCCCGGTCCCGACGAACATGATCGCGCCGCCCGAGGTGTCCGTCCAGCCGAACCCGGCGCCCGTCGAGAAGGCCGGTCCGCTCACGCTGACCTCGGCGAAGGCACTGGTCGCCGGTGGCCAGGTCGTCGCGTCGTTCCCGGACAAGCAGGTCCGGCACGTGACCTTCACGCTCGCGTCGGCGGCCAAGCCGGACGTGCCGCTCTACACGCTGGTGGCCAAGGTGCCCGGCGACGCGTCCACGCCGTACTCGATGAAGGTGAACCCGGGTGAGTCCGGGATCGCGATCCCGCAGTACACCGGCGCCGGGCCGTACACGCTGGCCCTGCCGAAGGGGCTCGCCGCCGGTTCGTACCAGGTGTGCACCCTGTCCGGCGCCAAGCTCTGTGGTCTGGTGACCGTCAAGTAGTAGCCGTCTGGGAGAATGGGGCTCGTGACCAAGCCCCTGATCCCCAACGTTCTCGCCGCGCGCTACGCCAGTCTGTCGATGGCGGAGCTGTGGTCACCGGAGCACAAGATCGTGCTCGAGCGGAAGCTCTGGGTCGCGGTGCTGAAGGCCCAGAAGGAGCTCGGGGTCGACGTTCCGGACGGGGTCGTCGAGGACTACGAGCGGGTGATCGACCAGGTCGACCTGGCGTCGATCGCGGCCCGGGAGCGGGTCACGCGGCACGACGTGAAGGCGCGGATCGAGGAGTTCAGCGCGCTCGCCGGGCACGAACACATCCACAAGGGGATGACGAGTCGTGACCTGACCGAGAACGTCGAGCAGCTCCAGATCCGCGCCGGCCTCGAGCTGGTCCGCGACCGCGCGGTGGCAACCGCCGTACAGCTCGGTCAGAAGGCGGCCGAGCACGCGGCGCTGGTGCTGACCGGCCGCTCCCACAACGTCGCCGCGCAGGCGACCACGCTGGGCAAGCGGTTCGCTTCGGCCGCGGACGAGCTGCTGGTCGCGATCGCGCGGATCGAGGAGCTGATCGAGCGGTATCCGCTGCGCGGCATCAAGGGCCCGGTGGGTACGTCGCAGGACATGCTCGACCTGTTCGGCGGCGACGCGACCAAGCTGGCCATGCTGGAGACCACGATTGCGCAGCACCTGGGCTTCAGTCACACGCTCACGAGCGTCGGCCAGGTGTACCCGCGGTCGCTCGACTACGAGGTCGTCTCCGCGCTAGTGCAGCTGGCCGCCGGGCCGTCGAGCCTGGCGACCACGATCCGGCTGATGGCCGGGCACGAGCTGGTCACCGAAGGCTTCAAGGAGGGCCAGGTCGGCTCTTCGGCGATGCCGCACAAGATGAACACCCGGTCATGCGAGCGGGTCAACGGACTCGCCGTCATCCTCCGCGGGTACGCGTCGATGGCGGGGGAGCTGGCCGGCAACCAGTGGAACGAGGGCGACGTCTTCTGCTCCGTCGTACGGCGGGTCGCGCTGCCGGACGCGTTCTTCGCGCTGGACGGGCTGTTCGAGACGTTCCTGACCGTCCTGGACGAGTTCGGGGTGTATCCGGCCGTCGTGTCGCGCGAACTTGAGCGGTACCTGCCGTTCCTGACCACGACCAAGGTCCTGATGGCCGCGGTCAAGAACGGCGTCGGCCGGGAGACCGCGCACGAGGTGATCAAGGAGCACGCGGTCGCGACCGCGCTCGACCTGCGCAAGGGTCTGGCCGGCAACGACCTGTTCCAACGCCTCGGCGCCGACGGCCGGCTCGGCCTCACCGAGGAGCAGATCGTCGGCATCGTCGGCGAGCCGCTGACGTTCACCGGCGCGGCCGTCGCCCAGGTCGGAGCGGTCGTCGCGAAGATCGACGACCTCGCGAAGCGCTACCCGGAGGCCGCCGCCTACACCCCGGGTGACATCCTCTAACCCGTGTTCGCACCGCTCACCTGGTTCCTGGTTGCGCTGTCGCTCGCCGCGGCGGTGTTCGCCGTCGTACTCGCGGCGCGCGACAAGCGGATCAACTGGACATTGCTCGGCATGCTCGGGGTGATCGAGGTCGCGCTGGTGGCGCAGCTGGTCGTCGGCATCGTGCAGCTGAGTGGGACCGACCGGGACGTCTCCGGGCCGTTCTTCATCGGCTACCTGATCGGCTCGCTGATCATCCTGCCGATCGGGGCGTTCTGGGCGCTGGCCGAGAGCAGCCGCTGGGGTGCCGGCGCGCTGGCCGTCGCCTGCGTCGTGATCCCGATCCTCGAGCTCCGGCTGTACGACGTGTGGACGGCCTGACATGACCGATCCCGCAGCGACCAAGCACGGCCCGGGCCGGATCCTGATCGCGGTGTACGGCGTGTTCGCGCTGGCCGCGACCGCCCGCGCCGGCGTACAGATCGCGACGAAGTTCAGCGACGCCCCGATCGCCTACGTGTTGTCGGCCGTTGCCGCGATCATCTACTGCGCGGCGACGTTCGCGTTGGCCAAGGCAACGAACGTGTCCCGCAAGGTCGCCACGACAGCGATCGCGATCGAGCTGATCGGCGTCCTCGCGATCGGCGCGTTCAGCTACGCCGTACCGGACGACTTCCCGGATGCGACCGTGTGGTCGCACTTCGGGCAGGGCTACGGGTTCGTGCCGGTGGTGCTGCCGGTACTCGGACTGCTCTGGTTGCGTCGCACTCGGTAACTGCCAGGAAACTGCCAGCCACACGCAGGGGCTGCCACAGGTTCGCCGGACAGCATCGGTGACATGCAGATTCCAGGTCATCCTCGGGTCGAGATCGTCGTACCCGTCAAGAACGAGGAGAACGACCTCGGACCGAACATCAGACGGTTGCGGGAGTTCCTCGACACCGCTTTCCCGTTCCCGGCCGAGGTCTGCATCGCGGACAACGGAAGTACGGACGCGACATATGAGATCGGCATGCTGCTCGCGAGCGAGCTGCCCGGGGTCCGGATCGTCCGGCTCGAGCAGTCCGGCCGCGGCCGCGCGCTGAAGCAGGTCTGGTCCGCGAGCAGCGCCGAGGTGCTCGCGTACATGGACGTCGACCTGTCCACCAACCTGAACGCCCTGCTCCCGCTGGTGGCGCCGCTGCTGGCCGGGCACAGTGATGTTGCCATCGGCACCCGGTTGGCGAAGAGCTCGCGGGTGGTCCGGCGGCCGAAGCGCGAGTTCATCTCGCGCTCGTACAATCTGTTGCTGCGGGCAACCTTGAGTGCGCACTTCTCGGACGCGCAGTGCGGGTTCAAGGCGATCCGTGCCGATGTCGCGCACGAGCTGCTGCCGCTGGTCGAGGACACCAGCTGGTTCTTCGACACCGAGCTGCTGGTGCTGGCCGAGAAGGCCGGGCTGCGGATCCACGAAGTACCGGTGGACTGGGTCGACGACCTCGACTCCCGGGTCGCGATCGCGAAGACGGTCGGCGAGGATCTGCGGGGGATCGCTCGGCTGATGCGCAGCCGCGTCGACCTCGAGCCGGTCCGGCAGAAGTACGGCCGCCCGCGGATCCTCGATCCTCGTACGGCGATGGCGGCCCGGGTACTGCGTTTCTGCGCGGTCGGCGTGCTGAGTACGGCGGCGTACGCGCTGCTCTATCTCGTGCTGCGCCAGGGCATGCCGGCCCAGGTGGCGAACCTGCTGGCGCTGCTGATCACGGCGGTCGGCAACACCACGCTCAACCGCCGGATCACGTTCGGCGTACACGGCGTCGAAGGTCGCTGGCGGCATCAGCTGCGCGGCCTGGTTGCCTTCGGCATCGGCTGGAGCCTGACCGCGGCGTCGCTCTGGCTGTTGCACACGGCAATCGCCGCTCCGCACCAAGCGGTGGAGATCACCGTGCTGACCATCGCGAACCTGGCCGCCACCGTGGTCCGGTTCAGCCTCTTCCAGACGTGGGTCTTCGACGACGACGCGCCTACCTTGCCCGCCTTCGAACCCCCTGCGGTTCTCGACCAGACCCGGAGCAATTGATGACTACCCTGACCGACCCCGTCGAGGCGACGCGGCCGCGGGCGATCAGTACGCAGTACACGCTGGGCCGGGACAAGGTCCTGTACGGCGGGCTGCTGGCGCTGACCGCGATCGCGTACCTGTGGGGACTGTCCAAGAACGGCTACGCCAACGAGTACTACGCGGCCGCCGTGCAGGCCGGGTCGACGAGCTGGAAGGCCTGGTTCTTCGGGTCGTTCGACTCGTCGAGCTTCATCACCGTGGACAAGACCCCCGGGTCGTTGTGGGTGATGGGGTTGTCCGCGCGGATCTTCGGCTTCAACAGCTGGAGCATGCTGGTGCCGCAGGCGCTGATGGGCGTCGCGAGCGTCGGTTTCGTGTACGTGTCGGTACGTCGGTGGTTCTCCGCGAACGCCGGGCTGCTGGCCGGCGCGATCCTCGCGGTGACGCCGGTCGCGGTGCTGATGTTCCGGTTCAACAACCCGGATGCGCTGCTGATCCTGCTGCTCTGCGCGGGTGCCTGGGCCGTGACGCGGGCGATCGACTCGGTGAAGCACTCGGCGCGGTGGATGATCCTGGCGGGTGCGCTGGTCGGGTTCGGGTTCCTGACGAAGATGCTGCAGGCGTTCCTGATCCTGCCGGCGTTCGGGCTGGCGTACCTGGTGGCCGGGAAGCCGGCGCTCGGGAAGCGGCTGATCCACCTCGTGCTGGCGACGGTCTCGCTGATCGTGAGTGCCGGCTGGTGGGTCGCGATCGTCGAGCTGCTGCCGGCTTCGGCGCGGCCGTACATCGGCGGGTCGTCGAACAACAGCATTCTCGAGCTGACGCTCGGGTACAACGGGCTTGGCCGGTTGAGCGGCAACGAGACCGGTTCTGTCGGCGGCGGTGTCGGCAACCCCGGCTGGGGTGGCGCGACGGGCCTGCAGCGGCTGTTCGGTGGTGAGTTCGGGTCGCAGATCTCCTGGCTGATGCCGGCTGCACTGCTCGCGACCGTCGTACTGATCGTCGCTGCGGGCAAGGCGCCGAGGACGAACAAGACTCGCGCTTTCGCCTTGCTGTGGGGCGGATGGCTCGTCGTCACCGGGCTGGTGTTCAGCTACATGCAGGGCATCATCCACCCGTACTACATGATCGCGCTCGCGCCGGCCTTCGGTGCCGTGATCGGTGGAGCGATGTCGATCCTGTGGCGGCGCCGGGCCGAGTGGTTGCCGCGGGCAACTCTTGCTGGCGGCGCGCTGTTGACTGCGGGGTGGAGCTTCGCGTTGCTGAACGGGACTCCGACCTGGCACCCGTGGCTGCGTTGGATGGTGCTGATCACCGGTGTGCTGGCGGCCGGGTTGGTGCTGCTGCTGCCGGAGCTCACGCTGCATCGGACGGCGGCTCGACGCGCCGGGATCGCGGCTGCGGCGGTGCTGGCATTCAGCGCGCTGGCGGGACCGACGGCGTACTCGTTGGACACCATCAGTACGGCGCACGCGGGAGCGATTCCGACGGCTGGTCCGGGCGGGATGGGTGGAATGGGCGGCGGACGTGGTGGCTTTGCGGGCGGGCGGATGGGTACTCCGCCCGGGCAGACCGGGACTGGTACGACGGGGCAGCCTGGGACTACTACCGGGGGTGGAATGCCTGGTGGTGGGTTCCTTGGTGGGGGCGGGACCAGCGGAGTCTCGAGTGAGCTGGTGACGCTGCTGCAGCAGGGCGCGAAGGGGTACACCTGGGCCGCCGCCTCGGTGACCGCGAACGGTGCCGCGCCGCTGCAGATCGCGTCCGGCGAGCCGATCATGGCGATCGGTGGCTTCAACGGGACCGACCCGGCGCCGTCGCTGGCCGAGTTCAAGCAACTGGTTGCCCAGGGCAAGATCCACTACTTCATCGGTGGTGGCGGAATGGGTGGCGGCTTCGGCGGCCGCGGTGGGACCTCGAACGAGATCTCCACCTGGGTCTCGGAGAACTTCACCGCCCAGACCGTCGGCAGCACCACCGTGTACGACCTCTCCACCGGAACAGGAGCATGAATATGACGCAACCCCAAGAAGCCCAGTGGCAAGCCGCCCGAGCGGCCCAGGCCGGGCCTGCACCGCAGCCGCCGACCTCGCCGCAACCGCCGACAGAACCTGCAGCGGAGGCAACTCCAGGTACGAAGCGGCCCAGCAACGTGATGCTCGCCGGGGCCGGGTCTGTGCTTGCGGTGCTGGCTTTCCTTGGTGGGATGGCCGTCGGGCACTCGTGGGACGGGACGAGCACCCAGCAGAACCAGTTCGGTGGGCCAGGTGGCTTCGGCCGCGGATTCCAGGGACAGGGCAACGGTCAGGGAACCGGGCAAGGCACAGTCCCCGGCCAGGGTCAAGGGCAGGGAACCACCGGTCAGGGCCAGGGAACCCAGCAGGGTCAGGGAACGCTTCCAGGGCAGGGAACCCAGCAAGGGCAGGGGACGACGCAGAACGGGTGAACCTGACTTGAAGTAGGCAGCCCGGCGGGTCATGAGCGGACACTCGGCCCGCCGGGCGTTGTTTCTGGACGATCGTCAAGCGGTAAGACGACACGCGGAATGGTTCACCGGCCCACGGGGTGGGGTAGGGATGGGGGCGTGGAATGGTCGAACGTCACCTGGTTCCTGACTGCGCTCGGCGCGGTCGTCGTCCTGATCACGCGCGTCCGGCTCGGTGGAACGGTGGTGGACGGCACCGCTCACGGCGCCGGCCGGCACGGGTTTTCTGCTGCCCTGTTGCGGTTGCACACCGTCGTGGGTGTGATCACGCTGCTCGGCTGGGTCGTTGCCCTGGTCACCGGTCGGCGGGAGATCGCGTTCGTGATGCTGGCCGGGTGGTGGTTGCTGACCGTCATCGGACTGTTGCTTCTGGCCCGTTGGTTGCCGAGTGGAGGCAAGCATTCCGAGGACACGCAGAGTGATGCGTGGGGCTCCGGCGCGGGCCTGTCCGTCCTCGGCCACGTCGGCATGCTGGTCGGCGTCTGCTACTTCACCTTCGTCACGATCACCGATCGCCTGTGAGCCCTGCGATCAGGGCCACGACAGAACGCCGTACGGCGGCCTCGAACGCTTCTGGTGAGAGCGTTGCGCCCGCGCCCGCGACGCGGTCGTACATCAACCCGTCCATCATCGCGGCCACCGGCCACGCCGCCGCCTCCGGCTCGGGTACGCCGAGCCCGTCGAGCAACTGCGCGAGCATCGCGCGCAGTTGCAGCCCGCCCTCGGTGATCGCCGCCCGTAGTTCGGGCTGACGACTCGCCTCCAACGACAACTCGTACCGCGCGACCAGATCGTCCGGCCGATCGCGCGCCATCCCTGCCGTCATCCCGATCAACAGCTCGACCGGATCCGCGCCGGCCGGTGGCATCGCGCTCACGTCCCGGGTGAGCATCCGGCTCACGCACGCTGTGAGCAGAGCGTTCCGGGTGCGCAAGTAGTACGACGTCGATCCCGGCGGCAGGCCGGCCTCGGTGTCGACCGCGCGGTGGGTCAGCCCGCGCAGGCCGCGCGTCGCGACCAGATGGATCGCGGCGTCGGCGATGGCGTCCTGGCGATCCGCACCTCGCGGAACCTGCTTCGTCACGCCGGTCAGTCTCGCACTTCCCAACCAAACTCTACAGATGTAGAGTCAGGTTCATGAGTACGGCGATCGTGGTCGGAGCGGGTATCGGAGGGGTTACGGCTGCTGTCGCGCTGCAACGGTGCGGCTGGCAGGTCACAGTGCTGGAGCGTGCTCCCGAGCTTGGTGAGGTAGGGGCCGGTATCTCGGTCTGGCCGTCGGCGGTCGCTGTGCTCGAGGAGCTCGGGGTGAAGGGCGTCGAGAAGGCGTCGGTGCAGTCGAAGCCGGCCGGCATGCGCAGGCCCGACGGCCGCTGGGTCGTCAGTGCGGCCGAGCTCGGCGTCGAGCTGCCGGTGATGATCCACCGGGCGCAGTTGCACGACCTGATCACGGCCGAGTTCGGTCCGGCCATCACAGTTCGGACCGGATACGAAGTACGGACCGTCACCCAGGACGCGGACGGCGTCACGGTCAACGGTGAGCTTCACGCCGATCTCGTGGTCGCCGCGGACGGGATCCGGAGCGTGGTGCGGGGAGCGTTGTACCCGCAGTACAAGGGCCCGCGGTACTCCGGGTTCTCGGCGTACCGCGGGATCGCGGATGTGGAGCTGGACGACGGCGGTGGGGAGACCTGGGGCCGTGGGCAACTGTTCGGGTTCGCGCGGCTGATCGACGGGCGGTACTACTGGTACGGGACGGCGAACCAGCCGGCCGATGCGGCGAGTGAGCCGACCGTGTTCAAGAGCTGGCACGATCCGATCCCGAGGCTGATCGCCGGCAGCGAGAAGGTGCTGCAGAACGACATCTACGACCTGACGCTGCCGCTGGTCCCGTTCGTCCAGGGCGGGATCGTCCTGCTCGGCGACGCGGCCCACGCGATGACGCCGAACCTCGGCCGCGGCGCGTGCTCTGCGATCGAGGACGCCGGTGCGCTGGCGCGGCACCTGCAGGCGAGTGAGCTCAATCAGGCGTTGACGGCGTACGACGCCGAACGGCGACCCGCGACGACCAAGCTGGTCAAGCGGTCGCGGGGTCTCGGCCGGCTCGCGCAGGTCGAGAATCCGCTGGTGTGCGGGCTCCGTGACGGCCTGTTCGCGCTAGGGGGCAAGGTAATGGCGCTGCGCGCCCGCAAGTAGGCTCGCGGCTGTGATCACTACGCCGCAGGCGCCGGAGATCCCCGGCGCGAAGCACATCCACTCCGGCAAGGTCCGGGACCTGTACGAGCTGGAGTCCGGCGATCTGCTGATGGTGGCGAGCGACCGGATGAGCGCGTTCGACTGGATCCTGGAGTCGCTGATCCCCGACAAGGGGAAGGTGCTCACCGCGATGAGCCTGTGGTGGTTCGAGCAGCTGGACGTGCCGAACCACATCATCTCCACGGATGTGCCGGCCGAGGTCGCGGGCCGCGCGGTGGTGTGCGAGAAGCTGGCCATCTACCCGGTCGAGTGCGTGGCGCGTGGCTACCTCAGCGGCACCGGCCTGCTCGACTACAACGCCACCGGTGCCGTCTGCGGCATCCCGCTGCCGGACGGCCTGGTCGAGGGCTCCCGGCTGGACGACCCGATCTTCACCCCGGCGACCAAGGCGGAGCTCGGCGAACACGACGAGAACGTCTCGTACGACGCGGTGGTGGCAACCGTCGGCGCGGACACCGCGTCGACGCTGCGGGACACCACCCTGGAGATCTACGCGTGGGCGCGGTCGATGGCCGAGGATCGCGGGATCATCCTGGCGGACACGAAGTTCGAGTTCGGCGCCCGCGCGGACGGGACGCTGGTGCTCGCCGACGAGGTGCTCACCCCGGACTCGAGCCGCTTCTGGCCGGCCGACCAGTGGTCCCCGGGCAAGCAGCAGCCGTCGTACGACAAGCAGATCGTCCGCGACTGGTTGCAGTTCGAGTCCGGCTGGGACCGTACGTCGGGGGAGGCGCCGCCGCCGCTGTCCGACGAGGTGATCGAGCGCACCAGGGCGGCGTACATCAACGCCTACGAGCAGCTGACCGGCCGTAAGTTCGACGCTTAGAACGCGCTGACGCCCAGCGCGAGCAGGATGAAGCGGGCACCGCGGCCGGCCAGCACCGACAGGGTGAAGACCACGGTCCGCATCCGCGAGGCGCCGCCGATCAGCGCCACGCCGTACAGCGGTGGGACGCCGACGAAGGCGCTCAGCAGCGTCACCGGGATGCCCCAGCGGCTGTCGCTCATCGCGTCCAGGAGGCGTTTGGTGACGTCGCGGTTCCACTGGATGAACCGGCCCCGGCGGGTGTCCAGGTTGACCGGCTTGGGTTCCTTGGTCTTGCGGGCCGCGTAGCCGGGGCGGTACCGGACGGCGAGGAACATCGCGACCTTGCCGATGGTCTGGCCGACGGAGATCCCGGCCGCGGCGACGACCGGGTTCAGGGCATGGGTGGCACCGACGGCGAGGACGTACGTCTCGGCATTCATCACCGGTACGACGGCGGACCCGATGCCGAAGCCCACCGCGAGTACCAGTTGCCACACCCACATGACTCCGAGGCTATGCGCCATTGCGGCCATTCCCACGCATCTCAGGCCCACCTTCGGGGGTAGACCAGGGTCCACCCCCTCATCGCGGGTTGCCCGGGGCGGCGAGCCAGCGGCCGCAGAGGATCATGATCAGGCGGTACGACGAGACCACCTTGACGACGAGCGCGGCGATCGCGACGACGTACGGCAGCCACTGCGCGCCGGTGTGGCCGGCCACGACCAGCGAGACCACCACGGCGCCGGTGTTCAGGGCCTTGGCCGGCTTGGACCAGTTCCAGAGGAAGATCGGCCGGTCGACCTTGTAGAAGTAGTTCGGGCTGAGCATCCACGGCCAGAGCAGGAACGAGAACGTCAGCATCGTGTCCAGTACGCCGAACTGGGCCAGGTAGATCGCCAGCGGGCCGATCGTCTCCGGATACGTCGCCATGAACGCGGCCGCGAGCAGGAACGAGCAGGCCCGGTCGCAGACGATGTCGAACACCGCGCCGGACAGCGACTCCTCGTTCCGCTTACGGGCGACCCAGCCGTCGAGACTGTCGCCGAACCAGTACGAGAAGTACCCGAGCACCAGCCAGGCCAGGTCGCCGGTACGGAACGCGAAGGTGGCGACCGTCATCGCGATCAAGGTCCGGACCAGGGTGATGCGGTTCGGCAGGCCCAACAGCAGCGCAGGCCGGACCGCTAAAGGGGTCGTGCTCATGCGGCCCTCAGATTCTCGGGATCCAGTGCGTCCCGGAGTTGGTTGCGAAGGAGGTAACCGGCGGCCATGCCGCCGAGATGGCCGAGCAGCCAGCCGCCGGCCGTGAGGGCAGCCGCGATCAGCAGCGTGCCTGGCTCGAATGGATCGACCGCGCCGCCGACCACGCGACCGAGGCCGATCAGGGTGCCGAGCAGCAGACCGGTCGCAAGCGCCGGTGCGGCGACCGCAGTCAACTGGCGGCGGATCACCCGGCGCAGGAACGCCAGGTCCACGCCCAGTGCGGTCAGGCTGGCGAACTGGCGACGATGGTCGACCAACTGGTCCGCGACACCGACGATCAGCGCAGCCATCGCGGTCAGCGCGACCAGGGCGAGTCCGGCGATCGTCAGCCCGAAGCCAGTGGTGTAGAACGCGGCATTGCCACCCCGGTCGTTCACGGCGTGGACTCCGGCGATCGCGTTGGCCATGGTGCCGACGAGAAAGCCGCAACAGCCCAGCAGCATGCAGATGCGGGACGCCGGGCGCGAGTCGGTGACCAGTCGCAGGCCGGTCAGCATGTACGCCGGATCGCTCGACCGCTGCAGCCGCAGCCCGACGGCGCGGATCCACAACGCCGACATGCTGAGGAAGAGCAGTGCGATCCCGGCGAGCGCGATCGTCGACGCGATATAGCCCAGGTACCGCGAGGTCGCCAGACCGATCACGATCAGCACCGGCCCGGCGATGATGCCCGTACGACGCTGCGCCGCGGTCTCCGGCGTGGACGGCAGAGGACCGTCCCGGTGCAACAGACTGCCGATCACCGCACCAGCTGCCGTCATCGCAATCACCACGGGGATCCACAGAGCTGCGTCCAGCACCTCCGCGCCAGGCAGGATCCGGGCCATCCGGGGGAGTGCGCCGAACAGCAGGCTGAGCAGCAGGTACGCCGGTCCGGCGAGCAGTCCGCCGACCAGCCCCGCGATAGCTGCATCGGTCACGGTCAGCTGGCGCAGCTGCTTGCGAGAGGCACCTGCCAGTCGCAGCGCGTCCAGTCGCCGTTCGCGTGCCGCCGTACCCAGGCGCAAGGCCTGCACTGCGAGGCCTCCGGTGAGTACGGCGAGAATGATCAGGATCGCGATCAGTCCGGAGCGGAGGCCGGGCTCGGCGACGTAGTTGCTGTAGATGTCTTCGCTCAGCGGGCCCTTGCCCAGGCGCGCGATGCGCAACGCGCCAAGCAGTAGAGAGCCGCTGAGTGCCAGGGTCGCAGTGGCTAGCTTGACCCGGCTGCGGTCGGCCAGCGTCCGCGAGCGGGACAGCTGCACCAGCGTCTCGAGCGTCATCCGAGCGACACCTCGTGCTGGATCAGGCCGTCGCGCAACCTGATCTCCCGGTCCGCCGACGAGGCGACGACGTTGTCGTGCGTCACCATCAGCAGCGCAGCGCCGCGGTACCGGGCCGCCTGCAGCAGTACGTCGAGCAGCTCCTGCCCGGCGCGGCTGTCCAGACTGCCGGTCGGCTCGTCAGCGAGTACCACGGACGGTCCGGTGACCAGTGCGCGCGCCAACGCGGCACGCTGCGTCTGGCCGCCGGACAGCTCGGACGGAACCGCGTCGGCGTCGTCGGCGATCCCCACCTGATCCAGCCAGTGCCGCGCGGCCACGTGGGCTTCGCCGCGCTCGTGGCCGTCCAGCAGGAGCGGCAGCGCCACGTTGTCGATCAGCGGCAGCTCCGGCACCAGCTGCCCGAACTGCAGCACGATGCCGACCTTCGTACGTCGGAGCGCCGCACGCTGCTCCTCCGGCAGAGTGGTCAGGTCCTGACCGTCCACCCGGACCACGCCCGCGTCGGGGGTGAGGATGCCGGCCGCACAGTGCAGCAGGGTGGACTTGCCGCAGCCGCTGGCCCCGGTGACCGCTACTACCTCACCTGGCTTGAGCTTGAGGCTGACTCCGCGGAGCGCAGTGTTCCGCCGGTACGAGTACTCGACGCCCTCCAGCTCCAGCACTGGTTGTCCACTCATCTGTGAGCCCCCCTTTGCTCTGAGATGCGGTCCAAGGCGCTGTCCAGCCAGCGCAGGTCGGCGTCGAGATGGGCCACGATGTACTCGCGGACCAGTGGTGAGGTCGGGTCGTCGTCGGCAGGCGTCTCGCGCAGCTCGCGGATCCGGCGCAGGTGGCTGGCGCGCTGGCGGGCGAGAAAGCCGGCCGCGTCCCCGCCGGTGCGGATCGCCGCCACGAGCTTCCGCAGTACCTCGTCGGCGCTGCCCCAGGCCGGTGGGACCGGGTCGGTGAGCCAGTCGGCCAGGTGGTCGCGGCCCTTGCTGGTGAGCGCGTAGACGGTCCGGTCGGGGCCGCCGCCGGATGTCTTGTCGACCACCTCGACCAGGCCGTCGCGCTCCAGTCGCCCCAGCGTCGTGTACACCTGGCCGAAGGCCAATGGCCGGCTGTCGGGGAACCACGCGTCATGGCCGCGCTTCACGTCGTACCCGTGGGCCGGGCCGGCGGACAGTAGCCCTAACACGAGCTCTGCGGTGGCCATATCGGTGACTATACACTGCGTGTATGTACTGAGTGAATAGTCTCGGATGCGGCATTCTGGTGCTCGCTCGGTAGGATTCAGGCGTCACCCCGGAACGAACCTGGAGTAGTCAGTGGCTCGCGTTGTCGTCGACGTCATGCTCAAGCCCGAGATTCTCGACCCGCAGGGCAAGGCGGTGCACGGCGCGTTCAGCCGGCTCGGCTTCGACGGCGTGGCCGACGTCCGGCAGGGAAAGCGCTTCGAGATCACCCTGGACGGTGAGGCGACCGAGGAGCGGGTCGCCGAGATCCGCAAGGCCGCGGACACCCTGCTGGCCAACCCGGTGATCGAGGACTACACGCTGCACGTGGAGAACGGACAGTGAAGATCGGGGTCGTCACCTTCCCGGGTTCGCTGGACGACGCGGACGCCCGGCGGGCCGCCGCGGTGGCCGGTGCCGAGGCGGTCGCGCTCTGGCACGGTGATGCGGACCTGCACGGCGTGGACGCGGTCGTCCTGCCCGGCGGCTTCTCGTACGGCGACTACCTGCGCGCCGGTGCGATCTCCCGGTTCGCCCCGGTGATGGAGACCATCATCAAGAAGGCCGGCGAGGGCCTGCCGGTGCTGGGGATCTGCAACGGCTTCCAGGTGCTGTGCGAGTCGCACCTGCTGCCCGGTGCGCTGATCAAGAACCACCACCGCAAGTTCATCTGCAAGGACCAGCCGCTGCGGATCGAGAACAACCGCACCGCCTGGACCAGCGACTACGACGCCAACCACGAGATCACCATCGTGCTGAAGAACCAGGACGGTTCGTTCGTCGCCGACGAGGCGACGCTGGACCGGCTGGAGGGCGAGGGCCGCGTCGTCGCCCGCTACCTGGACGAGAACCCGAACGGCTCGTACCGCGACATCGCCGGGATCACCAACGAGCGCGGCAACGTGGTCGGCCTGATGCCGCACCCCGAGCACTGCGTCGAGACACTCACCGGCCCGACCACGGACGGCCTGGGCTTCTTCACCTCGGTGCTGAAGGCCGTCGTCGCCTCCTGATGAGCCTGACAGGGGTGCGGTCGCTCCTGGCCCGCACCCTCTTACTGGCGGCGGCGGTCGTCCTGGCCGGCACTGGTACGGCGGCTGCACAACCCAATGACCTGATGGCGAAGGTCGTGGTGATCGGCGTACCGGGGCTGAGCTGGAGTGACGTGCAGGCTTCGCCGGAGCTGACCGCGTTGGTGAATCAGTCGCATGTCGGATCGATCTCGGTGAAGACGGCCGGGCCGCACACCTGTCCGGTCGACGGGTGGCTGACGATCAGCGCCGGTACGCGTGCCTGGGGCAACGTTCCGGACCAGCCGTGTGGTGACCTGCCCGCGGTCACCGACGGCAAGATCGCCGGCTGGCAGTCGTACGTCGACCGCCAGGCCGAGCACCACACCGGCGCTCCCATCGGCCGCCTCGGCATCAGCCGCGACCGGATCTGCGGATTCGGCCCAGGCGCAGCGATCGCCGTAGCGAAGCCCGACGGCACCGTTGCCAACTGGAGCCCCGACTTCGACGCCTCCAAGCTGGCCAGTACTGCGTGTGGCGACGCGATCGTCGATGCCGGCGCCATGCCGCTCCGCGAAGGACGCGAGGAAGCACGCAAGCATGTAGCCGATCTGGTGGCGCAAGCCAGAGCCGCAGGTGGCTGGGTGCTGCTCGTCGGAGTCGGCCAGGAGACCGCCGACGCACACCAGCAGACGCTGGTGGCGATGCAGCTCCCTCCGGACAACGGTCCGCGCTGGCTGACCAGCGACTCGACCCGCCGCCCCGGCATGATCCAGCTGACCGACATCACCGCCACCGTCCTGCGTGGTGAGGCCAAGCCGGTCGACCCAGCCGGTTCCGAGAAGGCGGGTCCGCTCGACGGCGCGGAGATCCACTTCACCGGCGGCCTGCACACCGATGCCGAAGCAGTGATCGAGGACCGCCTCGACGCCAACCAGCGGTTCGAGCAGCCGCGGCCGGTGTTGTTCGTGGTGGCGTTGACGATCGTCGGCGCCGAGGTGCTCGCCCTGGTGTGGTTCCTGATCAGGCGCAGCCCGGCGTCCCGTCGTACTGCCGTGTTTACGCTGCTCATGCAGGGCGGGTTCTTCATCGCTGTCTTCCTGGCGCAAGCGACGCTCTGGTGGCGGTGGCCGTCGCCCGGATTCTCCTTGTACGCCGTGACGATCGGCATCAGCGCTTTGTCCGCAGTCCTGGCGCAGGTGTTCCTGAAGCGGTACGCGTACCTCGGGCTCGCGTTGGCGGCGTACCTGCTGCTGTTGGTCGACGGAGTGCTCGGTACGCCGATGCAGGTCGGCAGCATGTTCGCCGACGGGCCTGTGATCGGTGGGCGGTTCTACGGCTTCGGCAACTCGACCTTCGCCACGTTGGCGGTCGGTGCGCTGATCACGGCCGGCTGGGCCGCGCAGAAGCTGATCGACAAGAGCAGGGTGCAGGCCGCACTCGCAGTACTGGTCATCGGCGGTGCTGCGATCGTCGTGGACGGCAAGCCGGGCTGGGGTACAGACTTCGGCGGCATCATCGCGCTGACCCCGGCCGTGCTGCTGATGGCCTGGTTGACCTGGAAGGGCACCATCTCGCTGCGCGCGCTGATCGGCGTGGGCGTTGCCGGCGTACTGGCGGTGTCGTTGGTCGCCTTCCTCGACTACCTGCGTCCGCCCGAGCAGCGCAGCCACTTCGGCACGTTCGTCGCGCGGCTGCTCGACGGCGACGTCAGCGACGTACTCATCCGCAAGCTCCAGATGGCGGTCCAGTTCTTCAGCGGACCGGCCGGCTGGGGGATGCTCGTCGGAGTCATCCTCTGCATGCTGGCGACAGTCCTGCCGGACCGGGTGCCCTCGGAGTCCTACCGCGAGTTCTACCGCAGCCTGCCGATGGTCCGGCCCACGCTGCTGGCCATGTCGACCTGTGGTCTCGTCGGCATGCTGTTGAACGACGCCGGGGTCGCACTGCCCGCGATCATGATCGGCTTCGCCCTCCCACTGCTGGTGGCTCATCTCATGGCTTCCCGGCAGCCCGCTACCGTTTCACCTGAGTCCCACCTAGTGCAGGAGTCCTAACGTGTCCACCGACACCGTCAGCAATGCCACCAACACGCCTGAGGTCGAGCAGCCGTGGGCTGAGCTCGGACTGAAGCCGGACGAGTACCAGCGGATCCGGGACATCCTGGACCGGCGTCCGACCAGCTGTGAGCTGGCGATGTACTCGGTGATGTGGAGCGAGCACTGCTCGTACAAGTCGTCCAAGGTGCACCTGAAGCGGTTCGGCGAGATCCCGCAGGAGACGCCGACCGGGAAGATGCTGGCCGGTATCGGTGAGAACGCCGGCGTGATCGACATCGGCGAGGGGTACGCCGTCACGTTCAAGGTCGAGTCGCACAACCACCCGTCGTACGTCGAGCCGTACCAGGGTGCGGCGACCGGCGTCGGCGGCATCGTCCGCGACATCATCGCGATGGGCGCCCGTCCGGTCGCAGTGATGGACCCGCTGCGCTTCGGCCCGCTGGACGCTCCGGACACCAAGCGGGTGCTGCCGGGCATCGTGTCCGGCGTCGGCGGCTACGGGAACAGCCTCGGCCTGCCGAACATCGGCGGCGAGGTCGTCTTCGACCCGACGTACCTGGGCAACCCGCTGGTGAACGCGCTCTGTATCGGCGTGATGCGGCACGAGGACCTGCATCTCGCGAACGCGACCGGCGTCGGCAACCAGATGATCCTGTACGGCGCCAAGACCGGCGGTGACGGCATCGGCGGCGTGTCGGTGCTGGCGTCGGAGACGTTCGCCGAGGGTGGTCCGACCAAGCGGCCGGCGGTCCAGGTCGGCGACCCGTTCATGGAGAAGCTGCTGATCGAGTGCACGCTCGAGCTCTTCGCCGCGAACGTGGTCGAAGGCATCCAGGACCTCGGCGGCGGTGGCCTCTCCTGTGCGACCTCGGAGCTCGCCAGCGCGGGCGACGGCGGCATGCGGGTCTCGCTGGACAAGGTGCCGCTGCGGGACGCGTCGCTGTCGCCCGAAGAGATCCTGATGAGTGAGTCGCAGGAACGGATGATGGCCTGCGTCACCCCGGAGAACGTCGAAGAGTTCCTGAAGATCTGCGCGAAGTGGGACGTCCAGGCCGATGTGATCGGTGAGGTGACCGACACCGGGCGGCTGGAGATCGACTGGCACGGCGAGCGCGTCGTCGACGTACTGCCGGAGACCGTCGCGCACGAGGGTCCGGTCTACAACCGCCCGTACGCGCGGCCGGACTGGCAGGACGCGCTGCAGGCCGACGGTGCCGAGAAGTTGCCTCGGGCAAGCAGTGGCGCGGAGCTGCGGGACACCCTGCTGCGGTTGGTCGCCTCGCCGAACCTCTGCGACAAGTCGTGGGTGACGGACCAGTACGACCGGTACGTGCTCGGCAACTCGGTGCTCTCGCAGCCCGAGGACAGCGGGATGATCCGGGTCGACGAGACCAGCGGTCTGGGTGTCGCGGTCTCGACCGACTGCAACGGACGGTTCGCCAAGCTCGACCCGTACACCGGCGCGAAGCTGGCGCTGGCCGAGTCCTACCGGAACGTGGCCACCACAGGTGCCCGGCCGGCAGCAGTGACGGACTGCCTGAACTTCGGCTCGCCGGAGGACTCGGGCGTGATGTGGCAGTTCACCGAGGCGATCCGCGGTCTGGTCGACGGCTGCATCGAGCTCGGCATCCCGGTCACGGGCGGCAACGTGTCGTTCTACAACCAGACCGGCGAGACGCCGATCCTACCGACCCCGGTAGTCGGTGTGCTCGGTGTGATCGACGACGTCACCCGCCGTACGCCGATCGGGTTCACGGCCGAGATGGAGGGTCACCAGCTGTACCTGCTCGGTGAGACCGAGGAGGAGCTGTCCGGCTCGGAGTGGGCGAACGTCATCCACGGTCACCTCGGCGGTCGCCCGCCGGCGGTCGACCTCGAGGCCGAGAAGCAGTTGGCCGACATCCTGATCAATGCGTCGCGCGACGGGCTGATCGACGCGGCGCACGACGTCAGCGACGGCGGTGTCGCACAGGCGCTGGTCGAGTCCGCGCTGCGCGGCGGTGTCGGTGCGCGGGTGTGGGCGCCGGACGGGCTCGACCCGTTCCTGTTCCTGTTCGCGGAGTCGGCCGGGCGCGCAGTGGTCGCCGTACCGCGGACCGAGGAGGTGCGGTTCACCGACATGTGCACCGCGCGCCGTTTCCCGCACGCCAAGATCGGCGTGATCACCGGCGACGCCCTCGACGTACAGGACCAGTTCGAGGTCCCGCTGAGCGAACTGCGTAGGGCGTGGACGGCCACGCTGCCGTCCGTCCTGAACTAAGCCCCTGGTGCTCCTCCGGTCGTCTGGCACACTCGGTGGGGACGAGTGAGGTGATGGATGGCAGAGCGGCGGCCGGTGAAGCCGGGGGAGCTGATGGGCCTGGCGGCTGCGGCCGGCCAGGAGGCTCGGGCTGCGGCGGCTCGGCGGCGGATGGCTCAGATCCGGCTGACGGACGAGGAACGCCGGGTCGCCACCGATGAGTTGGCGGAGCAGTTCGCGGTCGGGCGGCTGGACGAGCTGGAGCTGCATCGCCGGGTCGATCTGCTGAACGACGCGGTGACGCATGGCGACCTCCAGCCGATCTTTGCCGGGTTGCCGGCGCCCTCGTTGTACAAGCCGCCGGAGCGGAAGCCGGGGAAGTGGCGGTGGGCCGGGTTCGCCGCGGCCGCTTGGCTGGCGGTGCCGTTCGTGCTGACCGGGCTGCTGTTCATGGTGTTCGGCCGGGAGATCGCTGCGGCGATCTTCGGACTGCCGGCGCTGGCGTGGACGTTCTACGCGTACCGATGGGCATCGCGTCCGGCCCGGGAGGAACGCCGGCGGTCAGGGTCCTAGCGTCGACTCGCGTGTGACCAGCTGGGCCGGGAGTTCGAGTACGCCGTGGTGTGGCGTGCCTGCGATCGCTTCCAGCAGCAGGGAGGCGGCGCGGCGCCCCAGGTCCTCGAGGCGGAGGTCGACGGTCGTGAGCGGCGGCCTGCTGGCCAGGGCCATCACCGGCCAGTTGTCGTAGCCGGTGACGGCGATCTCGTCGGGCACTGAGCGGCCGAGCTCGCGGAGACGGTCGCAGACGCCGCGGGCGATCTGGTCGCTGCCGCAGGTGATTGCGTCCGGGTGCTGGCGCAGTACCAGGTCTGTGGCTTGGCGACCCCAGCGTTCGGTCCACTCGCCGAACAGCGGCTCGGTGCAGAGGGCAGTAGCGACGGCTTCGGCGCGCTCGGCGGCCGACCGGTGGTGGGCCGGGCCGGTGATGTGGGCGATGCGGGTGCGGCCGAGTCCTTGTAGGTGCGTGATCGTGGCAGCTGCGCCGGCTGCGTCGTCGACGATGACCGAGGCGTCCGCCGGATTGGTCGACGCGGCTAGTGCGTAGACGACAGGCAGCGGTACGTCGATCGGCGGCCGCGGCTCGGTGCGTCGACCGGTCACGACGATGCCGTCGACTCCACGCGCGACCAGTGCGCGCAGGTAGCTCTGCTCGCGCAGTGGATCGTCGCGGGTGTCGCACAGGACGGTCGCCAGCTCGCCTGCGCTGAGTACGTCCTCGACACCGCGCATGATCGGGATGCTGAAACGGCCCGAGCTGTCCGTGGTCAGCAGGGCGACGGTGTACGTCCGGCCGGACGAGAGCGCGCGGCCGCGGGCGTCCGGCGTGAATCCGAGCTGCGCGGCGGCCCGCCGTACCCGATCTCTCGTCTCCTGGCTCAGCTGGCCGGTGTTGTTCAGCGCCTTCGAGGCCGTCCCGGCGGACACACCGGCCAGCGCGGCAACGTCGGTGATCCGCACGCCTGGCCTCTTCATCGCGTTTCCTTCCGTTCTCCGGCGGGAGCTTATCAGCAGACCTTGGTGACCTTGCTGACCTGCGCTTTGATCTTGACCAGGGCTGTTGGCGGTCCTACGTTGTCAATGACGGAAAACGTGTGCGGTATTTCCGTCGGTGTGATGTCCGCCCCCGTCACCCGAAAGGCGTATCGCCATGCCCGAACCCACCCCAGAAGGAATGCCCCGACGTGACTTCCTTGGTGTCTCTCTCGCAGCGGCGGCCGTCGTGACCGCCCTCGATCCGGCCCACGCCGACGCTGTCCAACCGTCCGGACCACCTGCCGCCCGTGGCGGGCACTACGTCCCGCAACGTGCGCCGCTCCGGCCGGTGCCGTTCCAGAAGCTCCCGCCCGGTGCGATCGAGCCGCGCGGCTGGCTCGCGCAGCAGCTGGAGTTGCAGGTCGACGGACTCTGCGGCCGGTACGACGAGATCTCGGACTTCCTGGTCTACGAGACGAACGGCTGGGTCGATCCGGCGCAGGGAGCGTGGGAGGAGCTGCCGTACTGGCTCCGTGGGTTCGGCGACCTCGGCTACGTCACCGGCAACACCGGAGTGCTGACCAGGACGCAGCGGTGGATGGAGGGGATCCTGGGGACCCAGGCGGCCGACGGGTGGTTCGGTCCGGAACGGCTCCGGACCTCGCTGGAGAGCGGGCCGGACTTCTGGCCGGGTATGCCGCTGCTGGCTGCTTTCCGGTCCTGGTACGAGTACTCCGGTGACGAGCGGGTCATTCCGTTCATGACGAAGTACCTGGGATTCCAGAACACGCAGCCGCCGGAGGTGTTCAACCGGTCGTGGGGTGCGTTCCGCTGGGGCGACAACATCGACAGTGCGTACTGGCTCTACAACCGCACCGGAGACGAGTGGCTGCTCGACCTGGTGACCAAGATGCACAGCGGGTCGGCGGACTACGTCGACGGCATCCCGACCTGGCACAACGTCAACCTGGCGCAGGGGTTCCGGGAGCCGCTGCAGTACTGGCTGCTGTCCGGGGACGAGAAGCACCGCGCGGCGACGTACCGGAACTATGCGACGGTGATGGGGCTGTACGGGCAGTTCCCCGGTGGTGGGTTCGCCGGGGACGAGAACTCGCGGCCCGGGTTCGGTGATCCGCGGCAGGGGTTCGAGACGTGCGGGATCGTCGAGCTGATGCACAGCTGCGAGCTGCTCACCCGCTTCACCGGTGACAGGGCCTGGACGGATCGGTGTGAGGAGTTGGCTTTCAACTCGCTGCCGGCGTCGTACGACCCGCAGCAGCAGGTCATGCACTACATCACCTGTGCCAACAGCGTGCAGCTGGACGACCGGCCTAAGCACGGGCAGTTCCAGAACCCGTTCCCGATGCAGGCCTACAAGTACGGCGTACACCAGTACCGGTGCTGTCCGCACAACTACGGCATGGGCTGGCCGTACTACGCGCAGGAGCTCTGGCTGGCGACCACGGATAACGGTCTGGCCGCGTCGATGTATGCCGCCAGCAAGGTGACTGCTCGTGTGGGTGCTGCTGGCGAGACCGTGAGCATCGTGCAGGACACGGAGTACCCGTTCTCTGACACGATCTCCTTCACCGTCCAGGGAGCGGCGCGATTCCCCTTGTATTTAAGGCGTCCCGGCTGGGCTCGCGACGTGTCAGTGAAGGTGAACGGCCAGCCGGTACACGTCAGCGGCGACTGGCTCAAGGTGGACCGCAATTGGCACCCCGGCGATCGCGTGGAGCTGGTGCTGCCGATGCGGACGAGCACTCGGGTCTGGGACGACAACCAGCACTCGGTGTCTGTGGACCGCGGCCCGTTGACGTACTCGCTGCAGATCGACGAGCAGTACGAGCGCATCGGTGGAACTGATGAATGGCCGGAGCTCTCTGTCTATCCGGAGTCACCGTGGAACTACGGCCTGGTCGCAGGTGCGCGCTTCGACGTCGTACGACGGGACGCCGGCGCGAATCCCTTTACTACCGAGGGAGTGCCGCTCGCGCTGACCACGCAGGCGCGGCGGCTCCCGCAGTGGGAGACGGACACCGAGGACGTGGTCGGGCTGCTGCAGCCGAGTCCGGCGCAGTCATCAGAACCTGTGGAGACGGTGACGCTGATTCCGATGGGTGCGGCGCGGCTGCGGGTCACGTCGTTCCCGCAGGTGTCACCGCACGGCAAGGAGTGGAGCTACCGGACGCGGATCACTGCCTCGCACGTCAACGACGGTGACTCCCTCGAAGCTCCTGACTCGGGGCGGGTGCCGGAATCCTCTGCTGACACGTCGATTCCGCGCTTCACCTGGTGGGACCGTCGCGGGACGACGGAGTGGATCTCGTACGACCTGCGAGACGCTATCGAGGTGTCACAGGTCTCCGCGTACTGGTACGACGACACGGGCTCCGGCCAGTGTCGGGTGCCGCAGTCCTGGCGTGTGCAGTGGCTGGACGGGGACACGTGGCGGGAGGTCGAAAACACCACGCCGTACGACGTTGCAGTCGACCGGGTCAACACCACGACGTTCACGCCGGTGCGGGCGCAGTACGTCCGGGTGGAGGCGGTGCTGCAGCCGGCGTACTCGGGCGGATTGCTGCTTTTGACATTCGACTGACCGCCTGGAGCTGCGAAAATAACCCCTGTGGGGGATGAACCGGCGCTGGAGCACGCGCTTCTCGAGCATCTGCAGTTCGCACCGTTGACCCGGGCGGAGCTGTCACGCCGTACCGGCGTCGGCGATCACCGGGTCCAGACTGCGTTGGACGACCTGGTCGCGGGGACGTACGTCGTACGACGCCCGCAGGATGCCGGACCGGCCGACTACGAGATCACCGCGGCCGGATCCGGTCGGCTGCAGGTGGTCGAGGAGCTGGTCGAGTCGCCGTTGAAGATGATGGGGAAGCTGTTCGCGGCGACCGTCGCCGACACGATCCACCCTCGACAGACCACGCCGGCCGACCCGCGGGACCTGTGGCTGTCCGACGACGACCGGTCGGTCTGCTCGGCGGCGTTGGCGAACCAGTACGCCGTCGGGCGGATCGACAGGGGCGAGCTGGGACGTCGTACGGATCTCCTGCTCACCGCCAAGACCCGCCGGGAGCTGGACCCGATCTTCGAGGGCCTGCCGGTGCCCGACCTGGCTGAGCCGATCACGCTGCCGCCCGGGGCGAAGGGGCCGAACTGGGGAACGGTTGCCGTGCTGTTGGTGCCGGTGCTCTTGGTTGTCGGGATCATCGGCCTCAACATCTGGCGCGGTCACGCGAGCCTCCCGACGGCGGTGCTCTACACGATCATCGCCATCTGTGTCTTCCTCTGGCCGTTCCGCAGTATGCGCAGGCGGAAGTGACGGACCCGGGCGTCGAGCGGCTGGTGCTCAGACACCTGGAGGGTCGGCCGCTGAGCCGCCTCGAGCTCGTCAGCCGCACCGGCGCCACCGACCACCAGGTCCAGGCTGCGCTGGACGAGCTGATCGGCACCGCGCACGTCGTCCGCCGCCCACAGGACATCGGCCCGGCCGACTACGAGCTGACACCTGTCGGGGTGGAGCACCTGGCCCGGATCGGCCGCATGACCGCCTCGCCGGTCCCGGCCGCCAAACGGCCGGTGGTCAAACGTCAACCTGCCGCCAAGAGACGTCCGCTGGTGCGCCGGCCGACGGTCGCGGTCCGCACGCCGCGGTTCGAGGCGGAGCCCGAGCCGGCCGACCGGGAACTGATCGTGCGGCTGGCGAAGGACCTCGCGGTCGGAGTGGTGTTCTCGGGCGTGATGATCGCGACGCATACCTCGCTCCTGATGTTGTCCCTGGTTTTCTTGATCACCGGCGTCCGGATGTTCTCCACGTACCGAACCTGGGCCAAGAAGCGGCGTTCGGGGTGAACTAGCCTGTGCGCGTGGATCCTGTACTGCGGTTGGCTGTGCCGGCGGACGGGGCTGCTATTGCCGAGCTGGCCCGGGCCTCGGTGCTGGACGTGTTCCCGGCGTACTACGACGCACAGGAGACCGCGAGCGCGGCCGAGCACATCACCACGCTGGACACCGCGCTGATCGACGACCGCACCTACTACGTGCACGAGGTCGACGGCCAGATCGTCGCCTGCGGTGGATGGAGCCGGCGGAACAAGCTGTTCAACGCGAGTACTGCGGGAGCCGACGAGCGACTGCTCGACCCGGCGACGGAGCCGGCCCGCATCCGCGCCATGTTCGTCCGTGCAGACTGGACGCGGCGTGGGCTCGGGAGAGCGATCCTGACCGCGTGTACGGACGCAGCGCGCGCGGAGGGGTTCACCAGGTTGGCGCTGATGTCGACGCTGCCCGGAGTACCGCTCTACAAGGCTTTTGGCTTCACCGAGGTCGAGGCTGCCCAGCTACCGATGCCCGACGGCACCGTGCTCGCCGGTGTCGCGATGGAACGACCGATAGAGGAGACGGCATGACTGCAGGCACCACTGTCACCGCACCGGACGGCAGCGAGGTCGTACTGGGTGAGATCGGGACCCGCGTGCTGCTGAAGAACTCGCGCGTCCGAGTGTGGGAGGTGTCGCTGCAGCCCGGTGAGGCGCAGGGCTGGCACCTGCACCACAACCCGTACGTCGTGCTGTGCCTGTCGACGTCCCCGTGCCACATGGACTGGCTGGACGGCAGTCCGGCGCGGCAGCTGAGTGAGACCGTCGGCGGGTCCGTGTACCGCCCGGTGTCCCCGGTGCACATGCTCACCAACGACGGCGACGCGCTGTACCTCAACCGGTTGATCGAGGTCCTCGACCTGGGCGAGGAAGCCAGCGGCGACCCGCGCTTCGCTGTCGCCGGCGTCCCGGCCGAGTCCGGCTTCGAGCAGGCCGGTGAGCTCCCGGCGAAGGTGGTCGTCGACGAGGACGACGTACGCGTTCAGCACGTGACGCCCGAGGCGGGTGAGTCCTACACCTGGCACACCGGCGCGTACCCGGCCCTGGTGGTCGACCTGGATCTCGAGCACCCAGACGTGACGTACCTGGAGCCCGGCGAGTCCTACACCCTGCCCGCCAAGCCCGAGCGCACCTCCGGCTTCAACCTCGTCGAGCTGCGCTACTACAGCAGGCCGCGCACCTGATCCGCGTCCCTCGCTCTGAGCACTGCGGCAGTGTCGACCTGGCTGAGGTCGGACTGCCGCAGTCGTGCTTTGACGAGTGGCACCTGCGGACCGACCGCGCTGAGCTCGGTGACGCCGAGGGCCGCGAGCAGTACTGCGGCTTGTGGGTCGCTGGCCAGGTCGCCGCAGACCGCGACGCGGACACCGGCGTTGCGGACGACGTGGTCGATGAGTTGGAGTACGGCGGGGTCCAGACCGTCGGCCAGCGAGGCGACCGCGGTGTTGGTGCGGTCGGCGGCCGTCGTGTACTGCGTCAGGTCGTTGGTGCCGATACTGACGAAGTCGAGATCCTTGGCGAGGGTGGCAACGCGCAGCGCGGCGGCCGGTACCTCGACCATGATGCCGACCTCGAGTCCGTCCCGCGGGCCGAGCTTGTGCAGGGCCCAGGCGACCTCATCGGCGGTCGTGACCATCGGGAACATCACGTGGACCGGCGTCTCGGCTGCTACTCGACGGATGGCTTCGAGTTGGTCGCGCAGAAGCTCCGGGCGACGGCGGAAGACGCGGAGGCCACGCTCGCCGAGGAACGGGTTCGCCTCCTTGGCCTGCGGGAGGAACGGAAGCGGCTTGTCGCCGCCGATGTCCCATGTGCGGATGGTGATCGGCTTGTTTCCAAGGGCTTGTGCGATCGCGCGGAAGGCCTCGACCTGCTCATCGACGGTCGGCGCAGTACGACGGTCGCCGAAGAGCACCTCGGTCCGCACCAGCCCTGATCCGTCGGCGCCTCGTGCATCGATCGCGTCCTGGACCACGCCGACGTTCACGAGTACGTCGATGGTCCTGCCGTCGCGGGTGATCGCGTGCTCGTCCGCCTGGGCGACTGCTCGATCGCGCTCTACCTGCCGCTCGGCGATCGTCGCCCGCACGCGATCCTCGTCCGGTGCGGCCTCGAAGGACCCGGTCCGTGCGTCGAACGCGATCGTCGCACCCGGGCGCACATCAGCGTCGCCGATCCCTGTGATGAGCGGGATGCCGCGGGATCGCGCCACGATCACCCCATGCCCGGTCGTCCCGGCCGCCCGCACTGCGATCCCTGCGATCCGCGTCGCATCAAGCGTCGCCGCAGTCGCAGCATCCAGCTCCGGTACGACGAGGATCCCGTCCGCCGGTGCGTCCTCGGACGCTCCGACCAGAACCCGCAGCGCTCGATCTCGCACAGCGCGGACGTCCTGCGCTCGTTCACGCTGGTACGCGTCGTCGAGCCCCTCGAAGGTCGCCGCGAGGTCGTCGTACACCTGCTGCCACGCGGCCGGCGCCGACGCACCGCCGGCGATCGCGGTACGCACATCGTCGAGCACCTTCCGATCACCCAGCAGCGCCAGGTGAGCCACGAAGATGTCGCCGTGCTCCGGGGTCGTGTCGCGCAACACCCGCAGTTGCTCACCGGCGGTCTCCAGGGCCTGCTCGAGCCGCCCAAGTTCGTTGTCCCCGGCAACGTAACCGCTCACGTCCACGCCCGAACCCACCAACACCGCAGGCCCGATCGCCACATCCAAACCAGACCCACCCGCCGTGGAAGGCTGTACGTCGGGCGCAGGTTCGTCGCCGAAGTCCGCGGCGGCGAGCTTCTCGATCGCTTCGAGGGCCTCGGATGCCTGCCGACCGCTGGCCCCCACGCGCACTCGATGACCTTGCTGGGCGTTCAACGTCGCGACCATGCTCAGACTGCCCGCATCCACCGGCCCCTTGCCGGTGTCCAGATTTGTCAGGGTGACCGCCGCATCGAACCCGTTCACCAGCCCGACCAGCCGAGCGGCCGGCCGAGCGTGCAGGCCGTGCTCGTTGCTGACGACAATCTCCAGTGACCGGTCAGCCTCCACAACCGGCTCCGCCTCAACGGCCGGCGCGTCGCCGAGATGGTCCTGTTTGCCGACCAAACCGCGTTCGGCCTCGGTGACTACCGCGTCGAGCGATGCGCCGGTTGAGGCGGTCACCACCGCGGCGACCAAACCCTCAACCAGAGGCGCACTGCTCAGACGGACGTGATCAGCGACGGACGGATCCACGAACTCGAGTGCCATCTCCGCGCTCAGCACCGCACTGCCGAGATCGAGCAGCACCAGCACCCCATCAGGGCTGTCCGCAGCGGCGAGCGCCTCCGACACCGCCATCGCGTCGGTCCCGAACGTCGTCGCGTCCAACCCGGCCGCGACCGCGATCACCGGACGCTTGTCCTCGGCAACCATCTCCGAGGCGAGCCCGACCGCCGCATCGGCCAGCGCGCGGCTGTGCGACACCACCACGATCCCGATCATGCGAGCGTTCGGGCCGCAGACTCCAGAATCAGCGTCGTGCTGGTCGCCCCGGGATCCTGATGACCGGCGCTCCGCTCACCCAGATAGCTCGCCCGCCCCTTCCGCGCGACCAGCGGAACCGTCGCATCCCGCCCCTTCGCCGCGGCCTCAGCCGCCGCGGTCAGCGCTGGACCGACCTCCGATCCGCCCGCCACGGCAGCGTCGTACGCCTCCAGTGCCGGCGCCCAGGCGTCGTACATCGTCTTGTCGCCGAGCTCGGCCTTGCCGCGGGTAAGCACACCCTCGACACCCGCGTGCAGCGCCTTGCCGACCGCCTCGGCGGTGATCGGCGCGACGCCGGCCAGCGCGGTCCCGAACCGCAGGAAGAACGTGCCGTACAGCGGCCCGCTCGCCCCGCCGACCTTGCTGACCAGCGTCATCCCGGCCTTCTTCAACAGCTCGTCGGCGCTCTCGAACGACGTCTCGTCCAGCACCGCCACGATCGCCTGGAAGCCGCGATCCATGTTGGCGCCGTGATCCGCGTCGCCGATCGCCGAGTCCAGCTCGGTCAAGTACGCCGCGTTCTCGTGCAGCACGCCCGCGGCATCCCGCAACCAGTTGACGAAGGAATCGACTCCCATGCTCACGCGCCCCAGCGTAGGCCGGGGGTGTTCACCGGCGCGTCCCAGAGACGTACCAGTTCGTCGTCCACCTTCAACAGCGTGACCGAGCAGCCGGCCATCTCCAGCGAGGTGATGTAGTTGCCGACGAGGTTGCGGGCGATCGTGATGCCGGCCCGGTCCAGCAGTTGGGCCACCTCGTTGTACATTATGTACAGCTCGATCAACGGCGTACCGCCCATACCGTTGACGAAGGCAATCACCGAATCGCCTTGCTGATAAGGCAGATCGGAGACCACCAGGTCGACCAGCATCGCCGCAATGTCCTTGGCGGGTGCCAGTGGCAACCGTTGCCGGCCGGGCTCGCCGTGGATGCCGATGCCGACCTCCATCTCGTTGTCGGCCAGGTCGAACGTCGGCTTGCCCGCGGCCGGGACCGTGCACGACGTCAACGCCATACCCATGCTGCGACCGTTGTCGTTCACCCGACGGGCGAGGTCCGCGACCTGGGCCAGCGGCTGGCCCTCCTCAGCGGCCGCACCGACGATCTTCTCCAGCAGCACGGTCACCCCGACACCGCGGCGACCGGCCGTGTAGAGGCTGTCCTGGACGGCGACGTCGTCGTTCGTCACGACCGACAGCACCTCGGTGCCGGCGTCGGCCGCGGCGAGCTCGGCCGCCATCTCGAAGTTCATCACGTCGCCGGTGTAGTTCTTCACGATGTGCAGTACGCCGGCGCCCGCGTCGACCGCCTTCGTCGCTGCCATCATCTGGTCCGGCACCGGGGAGGTGAACACCTCGCCCGCGCACGCTGCGTCCAGCATCCCGAGCCCGACGAATCCGCCGTGCATCGGCTCGTGCCCTGACCCGCCACCGGAAATGAGCCCCACCTTGCCCGGCCTCGGCGCGTCCTTGCGGTAGACGATCCGGTTCTCCAGATCCACCCGCAACCGATCCGGATGCGCTGCCGCCATCCCCCGCAGCGCTTCACTCACAACATCACCTGGGTCGTTGATGAGCTTCTTCATGTCCCCATCTGAGCACACGCCCGCCCATTACGGGAGCCCCGATCAACCCGCCGTCGCACCCGACACCTCCGACAGCAACGGGATCGACCGGATCGGACGACTCAGGGTGAGCAGTACGGCGCTGAGCACGAGCAACACGCCGAACACCAGCAGCGCTGTCCGCGAGCCGGAGCCTTCGAGCATCAATCCGCCGAGCAGCGGTGCGAGCGGGTTGGTGCTGCTCGCCAGGAACATCACCGCGCTCTGCGCGCGGCCTTGCAGGTTGTCCGGGGTGATCAGCATCTGGTAGCCGAAGAGGCCCGAGTTCAGTGCAGGCAGCAGGAACATCGCGAACGACGGCAGCACGATCAGTACTGCGGCGTGGGTGGTGAACGCGGTCGCGCCGAAGGTCATGCTGGTGATCCAGGTGGACGCGATCGTGATCCTGCCGGTGCTGAACCTCGCGAGCAGTTTCGGTGCGGCGATCGCTCCCAGCAGGCCACCCACCCCCAGGCCGGTCTCCAGCAACCCGATCACCGGCGTCGGTACGCCACGCTGCTGCATGCTCAGAATGAGCACGATGACCGTGCCGTTCGCGGCGAAGTTGAGGATGGTCGCGACCGTGGCGATCGTGCGCAACGCGGGCTGGCGGAATATCCACGTCAGCCCGGAACGGATCGCCTTCAGCATCAGCTCGTGCTTGTCGCCGTCGGGTTTGGCTGCCGGCAGCGCGTGCCGGATCGTCGACAGCATGACCGTCATCACGAGGTACGAGATCGCGTCGACGGCCACCGGGACGACGCGGCCGACAGAGTAGAGCACGCCGCCGAGCGGTGCTCCGATCAGCGCCGCCAGGTTCTGCCGGCCGTGGCTGGCGGCGAGGGCGGTCCCGATGTCGTCGGGGTCGACGATCTGCCGCAGCGCACCGGCCTCGGCCGGGACGAACAGGACATAGCCCGCACCGCTGAGCAGGCTGACGGCGATCAGGTGCGGCAGCGTGAGTACGTCGAGCCACCCGGCCACGGCGACCGATCCGTACAGCACGGTCCCGAACAGGCTGTACCCGATCAGGATCCGGCGCCGGTTCCAGCGATCCGCCAGCGCGCCGCCGGGGAGCGACATCAGGGTCGATCCGAGCGCACTCGCCGCACCGATCAGGCCGGCTTGAACAGGGGACCCGGTGATGGCCAGGCCGAGCAGCACGAAGACGAACGAGCTCATCGCGGAGCCGATGGAGCTGATCGTCTGGCCGGTCAGCAGCTTGAGGTAGTCACCGTTGTGCAATAACCCCCGGGCGGACATAACCCGGAGGGTATGTCTGGGGCAGGTCAGTCCTTGGGGCGCAGGAGCGGGCGGACGACCTCGCGGGCGTCGTGGATGCGGGACTTGACCGTGCCCAACGGAGCACCGACCTCGGCCGCGATCTCCTCGTACGACAGGCCGTAGACGTCGCGGAGCACCAGGGGAGTGACCATCTGGGGACGGTCGCGCTCCAGGGTCTCCAGCGCCTCCAGGAGGTCCAGGCGGGTGCCGGCGATCACGCTGGTGGTCCGCGGGTCCGGCTTCTCCATCTGCTCGGGGTTGTGCGCGGCCTGGGCGCTGCGCTTCAGCTTGCGGTACGTCGAGCGGGCGGAGTTGGCCGCGACGGAGTGGACCCAGGTGGAGAAGCTGCTGCGGCCGGAGTACGTGTTGATCTTCGTGGCGATGTTCAGCAGCGCTTCCTGAGCGGCGTCCTCGGCGTCGGCGGAGTACGGCAGGACGCTGCGGCAGATCCGCAGGACGCGCGGGTAGACCTGCCGCAGCAGATCGTCCATCGCGTTCTTGTCACCCGCCTGCGCCTGCTCCGCGAGGGTTGCGAGGTCGTCGGTCGGGCTGGTGCTCTCGCTCATCTGCGCCTTTGCTCTCGATCGGCCCCGGCACGGGACACTCCAGTACTCCATAATGCCCTGTATGGGGGTCCCAACCAGACTCGGGCGTTACGTCGTGCGCCGACGCCTGGGCTCAGGCGGTTTCGCTACGGTATGGCTTGCTCACGATGAGCAACTGGATGCCGAAGTGGCGATCAAGGTGCTCGCGGACAACTGGGGCCATGACGACTCGGTCCGGCACCGGTTCCTCGAGGAGGGCCGGTTCCTGCGCCGGGTCGAGTCCGAGCACGTCGTCCAGGTGCACGACGTCGGCGAACTGGAGGACGGCCGCCCTTTCCTGGTGCTGACGTACGCCGATCGCGGCACGCTGGCCGATCGGTTGAAGAAGAACCCGCTGCCGCTGGCCGAGGCCGTCGATGTGGTGGTCCAGGTCGGTCGCGGCCTGCAGGCCCTGCACCGGCGCGGTCTGCTGCACCGGGACGTGAAACCGGCGAACGTGCTGTTCCGCAGTACGGACGACGGCGAGCGGGCCGTCCTGTCCGACCTCGGCCTGGGCAAGTCGCTCGATGAGGTGTCGAGGATCACGATGCCCGGCGGCACCCCGTCGTACGTCGCTCCCGAGCAGGCGCTGGGTGAGCGGCTGGACCAGCGCGCCGACCAGTACTCGCTGGGCGCGGTCGCGTACGCCGCTCTGACCGGCCGATCGCCGCACCAGGTCGACGGGCTGGGCGCGGCCAGCCGGGTCGAGGTGGCGCCGCCGCCGAGCTCGCTCGGGTTCGAGCTGCCGGAGCAGGTCGACGCCGCGATCGTCCGCGCGCTGGACCCGGACCGGGAGAAGCGCTGGCCGGACGTGCAGTCGTTCACGCGGGAGCTTGTGGGCGGGTTGGACGAGACCACGCACGACTTCCCGCTGTCGATCCGCGAAGTGATTGCCGTCGACACGGATCACCTGGGTGCGAAGACCGCGTTGAGCGACGAGAACCAGCCGACGATCGTGAAGCTCGCCGAGCCGTCGGAACCGGCGGACACGGAGACGGTCGCGGTCGACGCTCCCGCCGTACCAGAAGAGGCCACGGAGCCTGCCCCGACGCCCAAGCGGAAGCGGAAGCGCGGCCGCTGGGTCGTCGCCGCTCTGCTCGCTCTGGTGGTTGGTGGCGGCGCCGGGTACGCCGGGCAGTGGTACCTGTCCAGTCGCAAGGCGATCGTGGTCTCGCAGGGGCAGTTCCAGGTGACGCTGCCTCGGGCCTGGGCGAAGTCGATCGCCCAGACGAATTGGCTGGCGCCGGGCAGCAAGGCCGGGTCGCCCGCTTTCCGGGTCAGCGGGGACGCCGACTGGTCGCCGAACACGCCGGGCGTGTTCATTGGCCTGGCGGGTTCGAAGCTCGCCCTGCCGGACAACAAGGCGCTCGGCTGCAAGCCGGGCCCGACCTACCCGGGCACGTTCAATGACCGGCCGACCACGGACCGGATTTCCAGTGGATGCGCCGGGGCCGATATGGTCCTGTTCGAACGGGTCGTCGATCGCGGGGACGGCGGCTCGATGCTCGTCCAGGTGATCACGCCAGATGCCGCTCGTGCTGCCGAGATCGCCGATTCGGTGAAGTACTAGCGCTGAGGAAGTCCCCATGCGTTTTCCGACCGAACGGCTGCGGCCGTCGCCGGCGCTGATGCAGTCTGCTCGTCGTAGGTTCTACCGGCTGCGCTCCACGATCTTCCGTGCCATCTGGCCGGTCGACTAGTCGACCGTCAACCAGGTGATGCCGAGCGCAACCACCCACAGGACGCCGCCTGCCCAGGCAAGGGTGTGGAGACCTGCGGTCAAGGTCGCGGAGTGGCTGAGCACCGCGCTGTAGCCGGCTACGCCCGCTGCGCCGACCGCTTGCCGTGCAGTGTTGTTGACGCCGCTGGCCAGACCGGCGCGGTCCGGGGGCAGTGCTGCGATCGCCGCGTGTACTACCGCGGCGGTCAGCAGACCCATGCCTATGCCCAGGCCGATCTCTACGGGAACGACTGCGCCGTAACGGCTGTCCGGGCGGACTGCGAGCAGGCAGAACGAGCCGATAGCCCCGAGAGCAAGGCCGAACGACATCGGCAGCCTGGAGCCGTACCGAGCCGTGATGCGACCTGAGATCGGACCGAGAACGGCCAGCGGCAGCAGAACCGGCAGCAGTTCCAGGCCGGCACGGAGCGCGGATTGGTCCAGATGCTCTTGTAGATAAAGGGTCAGCGCGAGCAGCGTGCCTAGACCAACCAGATTCATCAGACCGGAGACCACGTTGGCTCCGACGAACGCACGGCCGACGTGCAGCCGGACGTGTGTCTCGTGGCGAGTAGTCCGCCGTCGTGGCACCATCCGCCAAGCCATTGGCAGCACCAACGCGATGATCGGCAAGTTGATCAGGAACACCGCACGCCAGCCGAAACCATTGACCAGTACGCCGCCGAGGACCGGCCCGGCGACCAATGCCAGAGCACCCGCACCAGCCCAGATCCCAACAGCACGGGCCCTTGCGGCGCTGTCGACGTACTGATCGGTGATGACAGCCAGCGTGCTCGGCAGGAGCAGCGCGGCGCCGACGCCCTGGAGTGCGCGTGCTGCGACCAGGAGCTCCATGTTCGGCGCTATGCCGCACACCAAGGACGCACAGCCGAAGACCGTCAGCCCGGCGAGCACAGTACGGCGGTGGCCGATGCGATCGCCCAGTGCGCCGCAGACGAGCAGGAGCCCGGCCAGCGCGATCATGTAGCCGCTCACGACCCACTGCTGCCCGGCCGCACTGGTATCAAGGCCGGTCCGGATCGTCGGCAGCGCCACGTTGACCACGGTCACGTCGAGCTGGACCAGGAAGATTCCGATACACAGCAACGCGAGAAGCATGCGTTCCACGTTTCCACCGAAACACTTCGGGTTGCGTCGAAGTATGTCGGTGTGAGCATGGAGTACATGAGTGGAGATGCCGATGTGGCTCGTGCCGCCGGCCTGATGGCCGAGCCCGCGCGGGCGAAAGTCCTGATGGCACTGGCGGACGGCCGCGCGCTGCCTGCCTCCCTGCTCGCTTCGGAGGCCGGTGTGTCACCACAGACCGTCAGCGGCCACCTGCGCAAGCTGTTGGACGGCGGCCTGGTCGCAGTGGAGCGCTCCGGGCGACACCGGTACTACAAACTCTCCGGTCCAGAGGTGGCCGCGGCCGTAGAAGCCCTGGCCCGCATAGCCAAACCGCAACCCATCAAGTCACTCCGCCAGAGCACCCGCGCCGCAGCGCTCCGCGAAGCCCGCACCTGCTACGACCACCTGGCCGGTCGCCTCGGCGTTGCTCTGCTCGACGGTCTGGTACGCCGGGAGGCCCTGACCCGCACCGACGGCGGCGTCGGCGCGGACCGCCGTACGGACGACCCGCTGGCCGCACAACTCCCGGACGGCCCGTATGCACTAGGCCCCCACGCTGTCGAAGTGTTCGGTGAGTTGGGCGTCGACCTGGACCACCAGCCGTCCCGCCGCCAACTCCTGAGGTTCTGCGTCGACTGGAGCGAACAACGCCACCACCTGTCGGGCCAGCTGGGCGCGTCCGTAGTAGACAGCCTCCTCGACAACAACTGGCTCCGCCGCCGCCCGAACCAACGAGCCGTCGACCTCACCACCACCGGCCATAAGTCACTCGCCGGACTGCTCGAGGGCTAGGACGGGCCGATCGGAGTGTCGTCGCGCGTGGCCGAGTTCGCCGCGTGGTCGAGGATGTCTTCCATCGCGTCCCGGTCCTGAGGGAGTCCGGTGACGGCGATCTCGAACGTGCACAGGCCTTCGTGGTTGGCCACCCACCGGATGATCACGTAGCGAAGAGAGTTCTCCGGCACGTACGTGTAGACCAGCGTCGCTTCTTGGGTCTCCGGATCCACGGTCTGGGACTTGATCGACAGCATCTGGGCGGCCGGCACCGTCGCGAGATCCGTCAGCCTCTGCGCCATCGACTCGGCGGGTGGCCGGCGGATGGTGAACCCGGCCTCGATCCGGATCCAGCGCTTGCTGGTCGGGTCGGTGTAGCGGCCGATCTTCGGCGGATCCGGCTGCGTGAAGCCCCAGTTCCGCGGCACCTTGAGGCGGACGTCGGACCGGACGACGTTGGTCGCGGTGAACTCACGGATCCGGTACTCCAGCTGGTCCTTGTCCAGAGCCTTGGTGTCGTCCGGGACGATCTGCTTCGGCGGCGGGGCCGGTGTGGACGGCGTACCGGACGGATCCGGAGTACCCGCCATCGGAAGCGGGGCCGCGGTACCGGCCAGGCTGGGCTCGTCGGTGAGGAACAGGCCGACGCCGTACCCGCCGGCGCCACCGACTCCGGCCAGCGTGAGCAGGCCGGCGCCGAGCAGCGCGCGCCGCGACATCGTGCTCTTCACGCCCCCACCTTCCCCAGATCCCTACTCAAAAGAAGACACCTGAGTACAGTCTCAGGTTGCATGCCCCGAGGTAACAATTCCGTGAAAGCCCTCAGCCGACCTCGTGCACCGACGTCGAGGCGTGCTGCAGAACCTCGTCCAGGGCCGCGGCGTCCTCAGGGATGCCGGTGATACTCATCTCGACATTCGTCAGCTGACCGTCGATCGCGATCCAGCGCACGATCACATACCGGAGCGTCTGACCCGGGATGAAGGTGTAGATCAGCGTCGCCACCGGGCGGGAATCGCCGTTCTCGCCGGTGATCGTGGCGTTGGTCTGACTGACGATCCGTACGTCGTTCTCCGGGGCCTGGCTCTTCTTCAGGTCGACGATGAGCTGGGCCATCGCGGCCGCGGGGGTCGTGTCGACCGGCTCGACCGCCTCGATCCGAACGCCCCGCTCCCTCTGGTCGTTCAGGTACTTCACCTCTTGGGGCCGCTTCGGGTCCCTGGTGATCTTCCAGCCCTGCGGCGTGTCGACCGAGAGCTGTACCGAGGGCTCGTCCTGTGGTGTGACGGTGAAGGTATGGCCGATGTACTGGAGGCCTGGTTCGAGAGGGTCGAGGTTGCTGGGGATCGGGGTCTTCACCGGGAGAGACGGCTCGGTCGGGGTCGGTGACGGGGACTCCGACACGGTGCCCAACGGGCCGGCGGTGCCGGAGGCGGTTGGTTCCGGGGTGTCGACGCGGTCGCCGGTGTAGTAGCCACCGCCGACGCCGAGCGCCAGGGCCAGCAGGAGCAGGCCGGCCAGGAGAACTCGTCTCACGCTTGCACCGGTCCACGGGGAGAGCGCGTGGACGTGGCGGGACCGCCGGGCAGCAGCACGAGGTACGGCGTACCGGCCGGACGTGGGGAGGCGGTCACGGGCACGGCGCCATCTTCTCAGGAGAGGCGGGCACGAGCCCAAAACCCCGGCGGAGACCTTTTCACACCGGTCTGACTGAATCCTTTCAACGAGGACTTGACACCCTTCCAGGCCATACGTAGCGTCCCGGTGACGAAAGTAACACGATCCTGCGGTTACTTCACAGACTTCGCCGATATGTCGGCGCACAGGAGGACCCATGGCACTCGATCAGTCCGTCAGTCGACGGCGGCTCCTCCAGTTGATGGGCGGCGCCGCGGCGGTCGGGACGCTCGCAGCGTGCGGGGGCGGCAGCGGCTCGTCGTCGTCCGGCGGCACGCTCAAGGTGATCGGCGTCGGCGACCAGGAGGCCGGCCTGCGGAAGGTGCTCGACGCGTACAAGTCGTCGCACTCCGGCTTCGACTTCAATCTGTCGTTCGCGCCGGCCGACCAGGTGCAGACCGCGCTCCGCACCCAGCTCGGCGGCGGCAACGCACCCGACGTACATGTCGTGTATCCCGGCAACGGCAGCGCGATGTCGATGGCCCAGCTGGCCAAGGCCGGACTGCTCGTCGACCTCAGCAGCCAGTCCTGGACGCAGAAGATCCCGGACGGCTTCAAGGGCGCGTTCCAGAGCGACGGCAAGACGTACATCTACTCGCCCGGATCCAGCATGCTCGGCGCGATCTACAACAAGAAGGCGTTCGCGACGGCCGGTGTCGAGCCGCCGACCACCTGGTCGGAGCTGCTGTCGGTCTGCGAGAAGCTCAAGGCGAAGGGCATCGTCCCGATCGCACTCGGCGCGCAGACGCCGTGGATCACCCAGCTGATCCCGTACGCGCTGGTCCCGGGCACGGTCTACGCGAAGACCCCCGACTTCGACGACAAGATGCTCGCCGGCCAGGCCTCGTTCGCGGACTCCGGCTGGGTCGACGCGATGAACAAGTACCTCGAGTTGCAGAAGAAGGGCTTCTTCAACGACAACCCGAACGGTACGACGTACGAGCAGGCCACCTCGATGGTTGCCACCGGCAAGGCTGCGATGGCGGTCCAGGTCTCCGCCGTGCTGTCGGCCTTCCGGGCCGCGTCGCAGACGCCGGACGACCTGTCGATGTTCCCGTTCCCGGCGACGGATGTTGCCGCTGACAACTGGATTCCGGCCGGCGTGGTGGTCGGGATCGCGGTCAGCGCGAAGAGCAAGAAGTCCGACCAGGCCAAGTCCTTCCTGGACTACTGCGGCCAGCAGGAGAACCTGAACACCTGGGCCGAGGCCGTCTCCTGCGTCCCGCTGTACGGCGACGCGAAGGTCGATCCGGCGCTGACCCTGTTCCTGCCCGCGCTGAAGGCGAACAAGGCCGTCCCGTTCATGGACCAGCGCTGGCCGAACGCCGAAGTACAACCGACCCACTTCGCCGTCGTCCAGGAGCTGCTCGGCGGCAAGACAACCGTCGACGCCGCCCTGAAGAAGATGGACGAGGCCTACCGGAAAAAGGCATGAGAGTACGTATTGCCCCACCGTGGTGGTTCGCGGTCCCGGCGATCCTCGTGTACGCCGTGGTGGTCCTGTACCCGAGCATCGCGGGTGCGGGATCGGCGTTCACGGACTGGTCCGGGATCGGGAACGCCAAGACGTTCATCGGGATCGACAACTTCAAACAGCTCGCGCATGACAGCCAGGCGCTCGGGGCGTTGCGGAACACGTTGCTGCTGACGGTGGCGATTGTCGTTGTGCAGAACGCGATCGGATTGCTGCTGGCGCTCGGCGTACACACCAACATCAAGAGCCGGATGGCGTTGCGACTGGTGTTCTTCGCGCCGGTCGTGGTGAGTCCGGTGATGGTGTCGTTCCTGTGGAAGTTCGTGTACAACCCGGCTCCGGACGCCGGACTGAACGCGGCGCTCGGAGCGGTCGGGCTCGGTGGATTGCGGCAGGACTGGCTCGGGAATCCGTCGCTGGCGTTGTGGTCGGTCGCGTTCACGGTGATCTGGCAGTGCGCGGGGTACTCGATGGTGATCTTCCTGGCCGGACTCGAAGGCGTGCCGGCCGAGCTGCACGAGTCCGCGATGGTCGACGGCGCCGGTACGATCGCCCGCTTCCGCCACATCACCTGGCCGCTGCTGGCGCCGGCCGTGACGATCAACGTGATGCTGTCGACGGTGGGCGGGCTGACGTTGTTCACGCAGATCATCGCGATGACGAACGGCGGCCCGGGGTACGCGACGGACACATTGTCGACGGTGTTGTACAAGCAGGCGTTCGTGTTCGGGAAGTTCGGCTACAGCACCGCGGTGGCGCTGGTGCTGGCGATCTTCGTCGCGGCCGTGTCGTTCCTGCAGATCGGGTACCTGAGGTCGAGGGAGACGGCGGCATGAAGTATCGCCCGCGCACGTTCCTGCTGGAACTGGTGATGATCGCGGTCGCGATCGGGTTCCTGTTCCCGGTGTACGTGTTGGTCACGCTCGCGTTCAAGGATCCCCAGCAGATCGCCAACCGGCCGTTGTCGCTGCCGGACCCGCCGAGCGTGGGGAGTTTCGGCGAGGCCTGGCGATCGGCCGGGCTCAGTTCGGCCTTGCTGAACAGCTCGCTGATCACCGTCGTCAGCGTGCTGCTGCTGATCGCGCTGGGCTCGCTGGCGGCGTACTTCCTGGCCCGTACGGCGACGCGCCTGAGCTACAGCCTCTACATTCTCTTCCTGGTCGGCATCATCCTGCCGTTCCAGCTGGGGATGATCCCGCTGTACCAGCTCGTCGACAACCTGGGTCTGCTCGGGACGTATCAGGGCATGATCCTTTTCTACACAGGGATCCAGCTGCCGTTCACGGTCTTCCTGTACACCGGCTTCATCCGGTCGCTCCCGGCGGACTACACGAACGCCGCGCTGATCGACGGCGCCTCGCATCTCCAGGCGTTCGCGCACGTGATCTTCCCGCTGCTCCGGCCGATCACCGGGACGGTTCTGATCCTGAACGCCGTACAGATCTGGAACGACTTCTTCACCCCGTTGCTCTACCTCGGCGGCTCCGGCCACGAGACCGTCCCGGTACGGGTGTTCGCCTTCGTCAACCAGTACACGTCGAACTACGGCCTGGTCGCCGCCGGCCTGATCCTCGCCGCCCTCCCGATCCTGCTGCTCTTCCTCTTCCTGCAACGCTATGTCATACGCGGTTTCGCCTCCGGCCTGAAAGGATGACCGCTCCAGACATCAAAGGGGAGTGGAATGCTGCGAAGATTGTGGGCTGGAATACTGGCTGTCACGTCGTTGGCCGGCGGGATGGTTGTCCTGGGGAGTACTGCGGCTGAGGCACAGCCGGCTGCGGTGTCGGACACGTTGCTGCCGGGTCAGAAGCTGATGGCCCTGCAGTCGATCAAGTCGAAGAGCGGTGTCTTCACGCTGACCATGCAGCGCAGCGGGGTTGTCACGCTGCTGCAGCGTGGCGACAAGCAGCCGTTGTGGCAGACCGAGACCTACCGGCCGGGAGCGGTTCTGGTGATGGGCCAGGACGGGATGCTGCGCATCATCTGGGGCCGGACCCAGCTGCTGGCGATCGGAGCGGCCAGCGCCGGTGCCAAGCTGGTGCTGCCGAACACCGGGCTGCTGGCGACGTACAACACCCGCGGCAAGGCCGTGTGGAACCGGCACATGGTGATCGGCACGCTGACCCCCGGCGTCATCCTCAACGCGCCGAGCGTCGGCCCCGGGCGGGAAGTGATCCTGTACTCGGTTTCGCACGCGTACACGGTTCAGATGCTGGACAGCGGCAGTCTGGTGCTACTGAAGAACGGCAAGACCGTGCTGTGGACCACCGGCAAGACCGGTCTGCCGAAGGGGTGGGCCGTCATGCGAGCGGACGGCACGTTGTCCACCTACAACGTGGCCAACGACGAGACCTGGCAGTACGACACCCGGCGGCCGGGCACCGTCGCCCAGGTCCGCGACGACGGCAGCTTCCTGCTGATCAACGGAAAGACCGTCGTCAAGAAGTTCCACTGATCAGTAGACCTCGATCCGGTCGAGGCTGATGACCGCGCTGGTTGAGGCCGGGTTCTTGTCGCCGGTGACCCGCACCTTGAGGGTGTGGGCACCGGCGGCGAGCGTCGGGGTGATGTACATCAGCTGCTCGCCGACGCGGATCGAGCTGTAGTAGTCGATGCGTTGCTCGGGACCGCCGTCGACGGAGATCGCGGCGATCCCGTTGCCGGTGTCGGCCACGCTGAGCAGCGCGGCCCGGGTGCCGGTGAAGTGGATCGTGGCGGTCGCGTTGGTCTCGCCGCTCCAGTGGTCGTTGCCCCAGAAGCATTGGTTGCCGCAGCCGGATCCCGAGCTCCAGTTCCCGGCGTACGCGACCGTGCTGTCGGTGTCGTTGATCCAGTAGTTCGACGAACCGGGGTCGCCCGATGGCAGGTTCTGCGTGGCGCCGGCGGCAAGCGGTCGGCCGAGGTTGGGCGTGCCGTCGGCGTTCCAGGTGATCTTCTGGACGCGGGTCGTGCGGAACGAATACGTGTAGGTGCTGGTGTTCTTGCCGTGGTACGCGATCCAGTCCTCGGTCCCGTCCGGCGACTTGAAGAACGAATGGTGCCCGGGACCCCAGACGCCGGTCTCGTCGTTGCGGGAGAAGACCGGGCCGGCGTGCTGCACCCAGTTGGACGCGACCATCGGGTCGGCGCCGTTCGCGATGCTCTTCATCCACAGCTGGTAGTCCGGCTTCCCGGTGTCGCAGGTCGAGTAGGTCAGGAACGTGCGCGTCGCGCCGTACAGCGGTGTCGGCCCTTCCCTGACCTCCGAGCAGCCGCCGTCCGCGGGGATCGCGACCCGGTCACCGGTAGACGTCCACGGGTTGCTCATCCGGACGATGTACAGCTGCGCCGGTCCGCCCTGACCGCGGCCGGGGCCGGTCCAGACGAAGTACTGCTGGCCGTTGACCGTGATCGGTTCGCCGTCGATCGCGTACTCGCCGAAGTCGGCGATCTTCGCCTTGAACGCGTACGGGCCGAGCGGGTCGTCGCCGGCCGACTCGAGGACGTACATCCGGTGGTTGGCGTCGACGCCGTCCGAGGCCGTGTAGTAGATGTACCAACGGCCGCCGACATGGCGGAACGCCGGCGCCCACATCTGCGTGTTGCGGGTCGTGTCCGAGTCCCGCCACACCACCTGCTCGGGTTGGACGAGCAGCGTGGCGAGACTGGGTGACGACCAGATCCCGATCCGGTCGCCGCGGGTGGTCGCGAGGTAGTACTTGCCGTTGTAGAACATCAGCGACGGATCCGCGGACGGGTTCACCGGGTTCCGGAAGGTCTGCGAGCTCACCACATTCCTCTCGACGGCGGGAGCGTTGGCCCCGACCGAGCCGGTCAGGAGTACGGCGAGCAGGACGCTGAGGACGGGGCGGACGAACCTCATGACGAACACCTTCCGGGCTGTGGCGGACCATCTCCCTGGATGAACAGTCGTACGACGGTTTTACCATCGTTGTAAACCCTTCAAACAAGGATCAAATGGTCCGCCACCGACGCCGGACTACCTTCCGCGGTTCTTCTTCGCGGCCTTCTCGGCCGCCTTCTGGACAGCCTTGTCGTAAGCCTTCTCGGCGTTCTTCACGTTCCGCTTGGCGCTGCGGTCGGCAGCATTGCCGGAACGGATCGTCTGGTGGATCTGGCTCGTCCCGCGCATCGCCTGCCGCATCTGGCGGCCGTTCTCCGCCGTGTCCTCCTGCCGCTGGTAGGCGTTGTCGACCGCCTTCGCAGCGTTCCGCACTGCTCTCGGCTGCTTCTTCTCTCCCCAGGCCATCGCAGACTCCCTCGTCGTTGGTCGTGCTGACGGTGGTTGCGACGAGACGTCAAAACGCCGGGTTCCGGGTTCAGGACCCTTTCGACCTGTGTCGAAAGGGTCCGGCAGGAACCTCTTGCCGGGATCCGGCGTCTCACCGCACATGAAGCTCAAGGTGCGGGTCGTGCACTACCGGCACGACTGCTGGTACGCCGACATCGACGACGCCGATGATCGCCAGCCGGACGATCCCTACTGGTACGCCGACGGCTGCCACACCCAGGCCGAAGCGATCGCCCTCGCCTGCTCCCAGCTCGCCGCCCTCGACCAGGCAGTTGCCGCCGGCACCCTCCCGGCCCGGATCAGCGAGGCCGTCGCCGCCTGATTCCCTCACGCTGTGTATCCACAGAATCACCTGTGGATAACGGTGTCTAGCTGTGGATATGTGGACGGTTGCTGTGGACAACCTGGGGGCTGGTTGTGGAGGAGACAACTGATGCCGGTGAGGATGCACGTGCAGTCCGGTCAGTGAGAGAGCGGTTGCCGGGGTCGGGTTCTGGTGGTGAGATAGGTGGCCGTGTGCCGGATGAAACTTTACGAAGATTTATCCGTGACATTCGGCGTGCCAGCTCGTTGATCTGTCAGGCAGTTCGCGAATCAGCGGATCGCTGGGGAATCCGGAGGGACCGCTCGTGCACAAGTTCAACGCTCCACCCGACTGGCCTGAGCCGCCGAGTGACAGCTGGCGTCCGCCGATGGGCTGGGAGCCCGACCCGGCCTGGCCCGACGCCCCGGCCGGCTGGGGGTTCTGGACCAACCGCAGTGGCCGCCGCAGCAGCGGCCCGATCGGCGCGTACGGCGCTGTCGACGCCGGCCGCGTCGAGCTGGCAACAGTCGACCCGGCTCTGGTGCTGATGCACTCCTGATCGTCAACTCCGGCTCCCGCATCCCATCGGCTGCGGGGGCCGCGTTGTGTCCGCGTTCGGCCACCAGGCTGGCGCGTTCTTATCGCCTTCTGGTGTTATGTTATCAACCTAGATAACACTCACCTGGGAGGCTTCGTGGGCTGGATCGGTCTCGATCTCGGCACGCAAAGTGTGCGCGCCGTGCTGGCCGATGCCAAGGGCCACGTGCTCGCGCGTGCAACCCGTCCGCTCACCAGCCATCGGGACGGCGTCCGCCACGAGCAGGATCCGCAGTCCTGGCTCAGCGCCGTCGACGCAGTCCTGGCCGAGGTCGGGACGGCCGATGTCGACGGCATCGCGATCTGCTCGACCTCCGGCACCTTCCTCCTCACCGACCGCGCCGGCCGACCCGTCACCCCAGCACTGATGTACGACGACGCGCGCGCGGCCGCCCGTCGCGACCACATCGTGGACGCCGACCCGGACCGCTGGGCGACGAGCATGCAGCCCACCTGGGCTCTGCCGAAGATCCTCGAGCTCGTCGCGGACGGTCACGATCTCGCCGACCGCCGGGTCGTCCACAGCGCCGATTTCGTCGCGGCCCACCTCGTCGGTCATCCGGTCGCCACCGACACCAGCCACGCCCTCAAGACCGGCTACGACCTGCTCGCCGAGACCTGGCCGGCCGAGGCCTTCGACAAGCTCGGCCTCCCGCTGTCCGCGTTCCCCGCGGTTGTCCGGCCCGGCGTCGAGCTCGGCCGCACTCCCGCCGGCATCCCCGTCCACGCCGGTATGACCGACGGCTGTGCCGCCCAGATCGCCGCTGGTGCTCTCAGCCCAGGCGCGTGGAACTCGGTCCTCGGTACGACGCTCGTTCTCAAAGGCGTCAGCGACGACCTGCTCGTCGACCCCACCGGCGCGGTCTACAGCCATCGTCATCCCGACGGCGGCTGGCTCCCCGGCGGCGCGTCCAGCACGGGTGCCGGCGTACTCACCGAGCTTCTTCCCGGGGCCGACCTCGACGCGTTCGACCGCGCCGCGCGCGCTCAAGGCCCGATCGACGCCGTCACCTATCCGCTCACCAAGACCGGCGAGCGGTTCCCCTTCGTCGCACCTCAGGCCGAGCGCTTCACGCTCGGCAGCACCCCCGACGACCTGCACACGTACGCCGCCGTACTCCAAGGGGTCGCTTTCATCGAGCGGCTCGCCTTCGAGCATCTCGAGACGCTCGGCGCGGACCCGGTGCGGTCGGTCTCGCTGACCGGTGGCGCCACGCGGAGCGGCTACTGGAACCAGCTCCGGGCCGACGTGCTCGGCGTACCGGTCGAGCTTCCGGCCGTACCGGACCCGGCGTACGGCATGGCTGTCTTGGCCGCGTCAGGTGGGATCGATCTCACCGGCACCGCGCGACGCATGGTCCGTGTGGATCGCGTCCTCGAACCAGGCGACCAACGACTTGACGACTTGTACGGCGCATTTGTCGCGGAGCTCGACCGTCGGGGGTATCGCGGATGAGAACGACGATCGTCCTGGCCCGCCACGGCCGGACCGAATGGCATCACGGCAACCGCTACACCGGTTCGACGGACCTCCCGATCGACGAGGTCGGCGTACAGCAGGCACAGCAGTTGAAGGACTGGGCGCTGGACTATGCGCCGGACGCGTTGTGGTGTTCGCCCATGCTGCGGGCCCGGCAGACGATCGGACCGATCGCCCAGACGCTGGACCTGGAGCCGACCGTGGATGCGCGGCTGCGCGAGGTCGATTTCGGGTCGGCCGAGGGGAAGATGCTCAGCGAACTGCCGCCGGCGGTGGCGAAGGCGTTCGTGCTGGACCCGGTGCTCGACCACTTCCCGGGCGGCGAGCATCCGGCCGATGCTGCTGATCGGGTGCATGAGGTCTTCGCCGAGATCGCCGAGCGGCACGAGGGTCAGCGGGTCCTTGTCGTCGCGCACAACACGCTCATCCGGCTGCTCGTCTGCAGGGCGCTCGGACTGCGACTGAACGACTACCGCAGACTGCTACCTGCGCTCGGTCCCGCGGCGCTGGTGCGTTTCCGGTGGCAGGACGGCACAGTGGGTCTCGAGGCGTACAACGTTCCACCTGTGATCGAGCCTGCGCGAATGGAGACCCGGGAATGACATCGGACATCGATGGCGACACCACCGAACTGAGCCGGCCGGCACGCCGGCAGGCCGAGATCGCGGCGTACGTCGTGAAGCACGGCTCGGTCTCGGCCAACGATCTGGTCGAGGCGTTCGGGGTGAGCGTGATGACGGTGCACCGCGACCTGGACGAGCTCGAGCGGCAGGGCGTGGTCCGCAAGTACCGCGGTGGCGTGAGCGCGCAGCCGACCAGCGTGTTCGAGAGCAACGTCGCGTACCGGCTGAACACCGCGCACGCGGAGAAGGCTGCGATCGCCCGGCACGCGCGGGCGATGATCGAGCCGGGGATGTCGGTGATGCTCGACGACTCGACCAGCGCGCTGGCCCTGATCGACCTGATCGAGGACATCACACCGTTGACCGTGGCAACGAACTTCCTGCCCGCGATCACCCGGCTGTCCCAGCTCCGCGACATCACGCTGCTCGCACTCGGCGGGATCTACTCCGCGACCCACGACTCGTTCGGCGGGATGCCGTGCGCCGAGGCCGTCGAGGCGCTGCACACCGATCTGCTGTTCTGCTCTGTCTCCGCGGTGTCGCCGACGCACGCGTTCCACCAGGAGGAGGAGATCGTCCTGGTGAAGCGGGCGATGTTGCGCTCGGCAAGGACCAAGGTGCTGCTGGTCGACCACGCCAAGCTGCAGCGCACCGCCCTGCACCGGCTCGCGCCGCTGACCGACTTCGACGTCGTGATCGTCGACGAGAAGACCCCGAAGGACCTGATCGAACCGCTGCGCGACCACGGCGCCACCGTGGAGGTAGCCAAACTCTAGGAGGGGGCTCATGGACGTCGGAGTAGACGTCGGCACCACCGTGACCAAGGCGGTCGCCTTCGACGCCGACGGCCGCCCGCTGGCAGAGGCATCCCGGCCGACCCGGTTGCTGCACCGCAGTCCGGGGCGGTTCGAACACGAGGCTCTCGAAGTAGTTGCCTCGGTCAACGAGGTCGTACAGGAGTTGGCCGGCGCGGTCGGAAGCCGGCCCGGTGTGTTGGCGATCACCGCGCAGGGCGACGGCCTCTGGCTGGTCGACGATGCGGGTACGCCGGTCCGCCCGGCGATCTCGTGGCTGGACGCGCGGTCGAGCCCGATCCTCGATGAGTGGACCGGTAGTGGTGTGGCCGAGCGGGTGTTCCGGCGGTCGGGGAATCGGATGTTCCCCGGTGCGTCGGGGCCGCTGCTGGCCGCAGTACTGGCGGAAGAACCTGGAGTGATCGAGCGGGCGGGGACGGCGGCGTACTGCAAGGACGTTGTGATGCAGGCGTTGACCAGCGTACGGGCGACGGATGTGTCGGATGCGTCGGCGCCGTTCCTTGATCCAAGGACCGGGGAGTACGACGACGAGGCGCTGGCGGCCACGGGGTTGTCGGGCTTGCGTCGGCTGCTGGCGCCCGTTGCCGGTGCGGGGCCGGTTGGCGAGTTGCGGGACGACTCGACGGGGATGGCTCGCGGGACCAGGGTGTCTGCCGGGCCGTACGACCTTCCGGCCGCGGCGGCGGGTGCCGGCGTGACCGAGCCTGGCGATGCGCTCCTGACCGTCGGTACAACGTTGGCGTGCCAGGTCGTCACCCGTGAACTGCCCGTCGACGGCGAGCCGGCCGGGCTCTTCCTCGGTACCTGGACCCCCGGCGTCTGGCTGCGCGCGATGCCCGCCATGGTCGGCACGGCGGCCCTCGACCGGGTGCTCGCACTCGTCGGCGTCGGTACTGCTCAGCTGCCGGGCCTTCTCGCCGAGAGCTCGCCCGGCGCGTCCGGCGTGACGGTCCTGCCCTATCTGTCCGAGGCTGGTGAGCGCGCGCCGTTCGTCGACACCCGCGCCCGCGGCACGATCGACGGCATCTCGCTGTCCACGACGACAGCCGACCTCGTCCGCGCGACCTGCGAAGGAATCGCGTACGCCGCTCGCCACTGCCTCGAGGCTGCCGGATGGTCCGGCCGCGTGACGGTCTGCGGCGGTGGCGCCCGGAGCAGCGAGTGGACCCAGATCCTCGCCGACGTACTGAACGCGCCGCTGCACACCGCCGAGGCCGAACAGGTCGCCGCGCGGGGTGCGGTGATCTGCGCGCGACGGGCCGTCGACCCGGACAGCGCCGGAGCGGAGTGGATCGCCGAGACCCGCCAGGTCGACCCGGATCCGGCCCGCGCCACGTTCTACGCCGAGGGATACGCCCACTACCTGCGCCGGATCGAGGCGGCCCGCCCGCGCTGGTCCGACCCAGCACCCACGTTCACAGGAGATCGATGAGAACCGTCAAGACGCTGCTCGCCGGCGACCACTTCGTACGCAACGAGCTGCTCGCGGCGTCGCTCAGCACGATCCCCGATGTCGTGTTCGAGTTCAGCGAGATCACGCTGCCGTGGCCGCTGACGCCGTACGGGCGGGTTGCCGAGGTGGACGAGGCCAGCGATGTCGAGGACCAGCTGATCGAGGCGCTGGCCGGGGTCGAACTCGCGGTCACGCAGATGGGACCGTTCACCGAGCGGGTGCTGGCTGCCGCGCCCGATTTGCGGTACCTGGTCGTCTGCCGCGGTGGGCCGGTGAACGTGAACGTTGCCGCTGCGGCTGAACGGGGGATCGCGGTCGCATCCACGCCAGGACGCAACGCGGTGGCGGCCGCGGAGCATGCGGTCGCGTTGATGATGGGTGCCCTGCGCAACCTTCCGCGACTGCAGCGGACGCTGGAGCTGGGGGAGTGGCGCTCCGACCTCTACGCGTACGACGAGTGCGGCGGCGAGCTGGACGGATCCACCGTCGGGCTGGTCGGTTATGGCGCGATCGGGCAACGGGTCGCGCGGGTGATGCTTGCCTTCGGCGCTCATGTCCTGGTCGCCGATCCGTACGTCGATGACGCCCCGGAAGGCATCGAGCTGGTGGAGCTCGACGAGCTGCTGCGGCGATCCGACGTGGTGAGTCTGCATGCGCGGCTGACTGATCAGACCCGCGGAATGATCGGTACGGAGCAGCTCGCGTCGATGCCGCGAGGCGCCGTACTGGTGAACACCGCGCGTGGCGGGCTGCTCGACTATGACGCAACGGTGGACGCGCTGGAGTCGGGGCAGCTCGGGGCGGCGGCATTCGACGTGTTCCCGGCCGAGCCGCTACCTGCGGGCTCGCGGCTACTGACGGCGCCGAACATAGTCATGACGCCGCACCTGGCCGGCGCAACCCGGCAGACCGCCCACCGGGCCGGCTCGATCGCGGCCGAGGCGGTGGCAGCGTTCCTGTCCGGAAAGGATCCTCTGGGGTTGATATAGATCATCAGCTATGCTGATGGTATGAGTTCTTCGGATGTTGCCGCGCACGAGATCCGCACCAGTCTGTTCAGGCTGGTCCGCCGGTTGCGTCAGGAGCGGCCCGAGGGTGAGCTCAGCTATTCGCAGTTCAACGTGCTGGGCTGGTTGGAGCGCGAAGGTTCGATGACGAACGCGGACCTGGCCGCCGCCGAGCGCGTCACCCCGCAGACCATGATGCGCGCCACCACAGACTTGGTAGCGAGCGGATTCATCAGCCGTGCTGATAATCCCGCCGACCGCCGTCAGATCCTCCTCGAGATCACGCCCGCCGGCGCCACCCTGGTCCGCGAGGACCGTCGCCGACGGGACACCTTCCTCGCGAAGGCAATGGAGACCACCCTCACCCCGACCGAACGAGAACTCCTCCACCTGGCCGCCCGCCTGATGGACCAACTCTCGGAGGTTGTCGAGTGACGAAGGTCGCCGAGGAACGGGAGGTAGTTCAGGCGGGGGAACTGCCGGCGCGGTACGCCGCTTCGGTCGGGCTGGGCACGTTGCTGCAGCCGTTGAACTCCTCGATGATCGCCGTCGCGCTGGTTGCGATCGGCGCGGACTTCCACGCGGGGACCGAGACGCAATGGCTGGTCTCCGGGTTGTACCTCGCGACAGCGGTCTCGGCGCCGACGGCCGGGCGACTGGCTGATCTGATCGGTGCCCGGCGAGTCTTTCTTGCCGGGCTCGGGCTCGTGGCGGTCGTGTCGGCGTTGGCTCCGTTGTCGCCGAGCCTCGGCTGGCTGATCGCCGCGCGGGTCCTGCTCGGGATCGGGACCGGCGCTCAGTTCCCGTCGGGGGTCGCGATGATCCGCCGGATCGCCGACCGTCGGAAGGCCTCCGCGGTGGGTGCTCTCGGATTGCTGTCCGTCTTTGCGCAAACCTCAGCCGCGTTGGGCCCGAGCGTCGGCGGTCTGCTCGTCGGCACGTTCGACTGGCAGGCGATCTTCCTCGTCAATCTCCCGGTCGCCGCCGTCGCGGGCATCGCCGTACTGCGGCTCGTCCCCAAGGACCCGCCCCGACCGGCGGATGACGACCGCAAGCTCTGGCGGGAGATCGACCTCGGCGGCCTGGTGCTCTTCACGCTGGCAATGACCGCGCTCATGCTGGTCCTGCTCTCGCTGTCGACCAACCCGAACTGGTGGCTGCTCGGCGCAGCGATCCCGCTGGCTGTGTTGTTCATCCTCTGGGAACGGCGCTCCACGACGCCGTTCGTCGACGTACGCCTGCTTGCCCGTAGTGCGCCGCTGTCCCTCGGTTACCTCCGCACGATGCTGACGTACGTCGCCTTCTACGCGATCTTCTACGGACTGCCCGGCTGGCTCGAGCAAGCCCGTGGCCTCGATCCGACGAAGGTCGGTCTGGTGGTCCTCCCGATCGCGACACTTGGTGCGATCACCGTCGCGATCGCCACGAAGCTCGCCCGCCGTCACGGTGATCGGTTGCTGCTCATGATCGGTTCGGCCGGGCTGCTGGTCGGGGGCGCCGCGCTGGCCTTCGGAGTTCACAGCGGTACGCCGATCGTCGTACTCGTGGTGATCAGCGCGATTCTCGGCATACCGAACGGCTTCAACGGACTCGGCAACCAGTTGGCCGTCTACCGGGCTGCCCCACCTGAGGTCGCGGGCGCGGCGGCCGGACTGTTCCGTACGTCGCAGTACGTCGGGGCGAACCTCGCCGCCGCCGCGATCGCCATCGTCTTCGCCGGCCCCGCGACCGATGCCGGCCTGCACCGGCTCGGGCTGCTCGTCGGCGGGATCGCCGCGGTGCTGCTGCTGGATGTGGTGTTCGCGAGAAAGGGCGCGCTGTGATCATCACCGGGCATCGGGGTGCGCTGGGGACCGAGCCGGAGAACACGCTGCGATCGTTCCGCCGGGCGGTCGCGGACGGGTGCTACGAGATCGAGCTCGACCTGCGGGTGAGCGCCGACGGGGAGCTCGTCATCATGCACGACGCTAGCGTCGACCGGACCACCTCCGGGTCGGGCGAGGTCGCGTCGCTGACTCTCGCCGAGCTCCGATCGCTGGACGCGGGCCTCGGCGAGCAGATCCCGACGTGGTCCGAGGTGATCGACGCCGTAGACGTGCGCATCCAGGCGGAGGTCAAGTCCGAGGCCGCCGTACCGCTCCTCGCTCAATCCCTCAAGTCGAACCCGTCCCTCGCCGCCCGAACCCTGGTCACGTCCTTCCACCCAGAGATCCTCCTGGCCGTCCGCGACTCCTACCCCGACGCCACCACCGGCCACATCTTCGGCCGTACGCCGGACATCCCTGAAGTCATCACCCGGACCCGCGAGGCCCGAGCCACCTGGTCCCTCTGCGGCATCACGGGCCTGACCCCAGCCGGCGTCGACGAACTACACGCCGCCGGCCTGTCCGTCACCGCCTGGCCCGTCCCCGACCCAGCCACCCTCGCCCAAGCCACCGCCCTAGGCGTAGACGGCGTCACCACCGACAACCCCCACCTGCTGCTCTGAGGGTTCCAACGTGCTTGGCTTCACACGTTCCAACGGCGCCCACCCACCCCCCGACGCCGGAGGCGGCGTGCTGACTCTCACACGTTCCAACGTCTGAATTTGTTCTTCCGTAGAACATAAATGTGTGATTGCCTGTCTCGCATGGGAATCAGCATCGGCGTGGTTGGCGCCGGACAGTTTGCTCCTTCGTTCCTGCGGTTGTGGTCCGCGCACCCGGATGTGTCCGAGGTGCGGCTGACCGACGTGATCCCGGAGCGGACCGCGGAGATGGCCGCCGAACAGGGCATCGCAGTCACGCACGCGTCGTTCGAGGAGATGCTCGAGTCGGACCTGGACGCGGTCGCGATCTTCACCCAGCGCTGGCTGCACGGGGAGATGGCGATCAAGGCGCTCGAGGCCGGTAAGCACGTGTACTCGACGGTCCCGATGGCGATCGAGGCGGACCAGATCGCGCGCATCATCGAGCTGGTCAAGGAGACCGGCCTGACGTACATGATGGGTGAGACCAGCTTCTACTACCCGTCGTCGGTGTACTGCCGGCAGAAGCTCGCCGAGGGTGCGTTCGGGCGGGTGTTCTACTCCGAGGGCGACTACGTCCACGACATGGACCTCGGCTTCTACGCGGCGTACCAGTACTCCGGCGGCGACGACTGGAAGAAGACCGCGTCGTTCCCGCCGCTGCTCTACCCGACGCATGCCGTCGGCAACGTTCTTTCGGTGACCGGTCAGCACGCCACGCACGTGTCGGCGATCGGCGTCAAGGACGACCGCGGTGACGGCGTCTTCGACAAGGACGTCAGCCAGTTCAACAACGACTTCTCGAACGCGACCGCCCTCTTCAAGCTGGCCGACGGCGGCATCATGCGGACCAACGAGATGCGCCGCGTCGGGTACCCGTCGCACATCCGCGAGTCGCGGCTGCGCGTGTTCGGCACCGAGGGCAGCTTCGAGCAGCTCGCCACCACGACCCTGTGGCAGAACAAGGAAGGCGTCGAGGACGTCTCCCACCTGATGGAGACCAAGCCGAGCAGCAACCTCGACGACGCCGACCTGGCGAACGTCGACCCCGCGCTGCGCGACGCGTTCCGCTCCGGCCTCTCCCCGGTCCACGACCGCAGCCGCCTGCCGAAGGAGTTCGACGGCATGCACAACGGCCACGAGGGCTCCCACCACTTCCTCGCCGACGACTTCGTCCGCGCGGTCGCGGACAAGACCCTCCCACCCATCAACGCCTGGGTCTCCGCCCGCTACACCCTCCCCGGCATCATCGCCCACCAGTCCGCCCTCCAAGGCGGCGTACAACTAGAAATCCCCGACCACGGCGACGCTCCGGTCTGACGGGCAAGGTGATGTGAACTGGACTGGGGCGAGATCGGCCCTAGTCCAGTTCCACCAGTTGAGGCGGACTCTCCGAGAGACGGACGATTTCGTCCGGTAGGTGCCCGGGTTGTGCCGGACGCCGGCGGTAAGTGGTAACAAGCAGCCGCCTGAACTCGGAAGGGAGGTGAGCGAACATCTCGCCGAGCCAGATCGGTAGCGCGTCGTTCAGCCGTACCTCGTTCGCCTGAGACATCAAGGTGGCCAGCAGCCAGTAAGCAGTCGCAATCTCCGGAGCCGCAGGCACGGTTTCGTTGACCAGCCGTTCGAAGATCCGCTCGATCGGTACCAGATCAGAGGAATTGATCCAGACCTCGATTCGGCTGGCCGACAGGTCTTCGACGGTAGCGATGAAGCGGAGGCTGAACGCCCTGAGGCGCGCCTCGATCCAGTCCGCCGTCGGGCTTCCGTCGAGCAGCGGTTGAAGCCTCGGCCTGGTGTCGAGGTTCACGAAGTTCGACACCAGGATGGAGTCGCGGGCGACGAACAATTGCCATGGCAGTTCGTCGAGCACGTCGTCGCCGACTGTCATGCCGCGCGCGACCGCCGCCAGTACGGTCAATGGCCCGCTGTCATAGAGCGATTCCGCGGCGTCCTGGGCATGCAGCTTGCTGATCAGATCCTGGGTCTGTGCGACGACGTCCTCAGTCGGCCGACCCGCGAGGCGAACCAGGGCCGGTAGGCAGGCGAACAGGCGGTACGACGGCCCGCGCTGAACATCGGGCTTGTTGATCAGCTCCCAGAGCTCCTCGATCAGCTGTTCGACCACCCGCATCGCATCGGGGAACTGCGAGACCAGATTCAGCAGCAGGAGTTCTCCATGGAACGGAGAGATGTCGTCCGGGCTCTGCGGGTCGCCGGCGACCTTGCCGAGGGATTCCTTGAGCGCTCCCGGCAGATCCTCGCTGGATGCGGGCAGATCACGGTCCTCCCAGTAGGACCAGCGGACCGAGAAGGCCCGGATCTCGCGGTAGTCCCGGCCGGGATTCTGTGACTGGAGATAGGTTCGGAGTACCTGTGACGTGAGCCGTTCGACCGCTCTTGGGGTGAGCAGCCCGAACTCGCGGAGACGGAGGGCGAACGCCGTCAGCATGTAGCGGCGTTTCTGCGTGGACTGGCCCGCCCGGCGGCACAGCTCCAGAACGAACCGCTCGGCCCCGCGATGCTGAAAGCTGTCGAGGACCGCGACCGATACCTCACCGATGACCTCCCACTCGGCGATCTCCAGGTGAGGGGCGAGCTTGGCGAGCAGTTCCTTGGGGCCGCCGGCCCTGCGAACCAGCTCCACCGCGGCGAAGTACTCGAGGAAGGTTCGATGGGTGAATGCGAAGATCGGCTGACTGGTCGGTCCGGAAGACAGGTCGGTGATCAGCCAGGCTCGGCCACGCCACAGCGAGACCAGCTCCTGCGCGGCCTCGCGGGCGGCGAGGACATCCGGAAGGCGCTGCTCCTGCCAGAACCTGGTCAGCCGCTGTACCAGCGCTGCCTCGGTGACACCTTGCTGGCGCTCCGCGCTCTGATAGATCCACAGGGCGATCTCACAGAGCGCGATCTTGGCGTCGGCCTTGAACGCCGGCGGAGTGTCGATGCGGCGCAGTGCGTCCCAGCGATCGAACAACAGGGCAGCACACTTCTCGTACAGTTCCGGTCGGTTCTCCGGGATCGATCTCTCGCCCATGTAGATCGCGCAGAGCAGACTCAGCATCAGCGGGTTCGCGCGCAGGTCCGGGGCGTGCTCCTCGGACTCTGCGACGAACGAGTTCACCCGCTGCTCCAGCACCTGCGAAGTAAGACGCGCGTCGATCCGGAACCACGACTCGCAGTACCGCCGGATCTGATCGTCGGAGAACGGCAGGATCCTGAAATGGGTGAAGTCCGTCCTCGACAACGAGGCGATGTCGTAGCCGACCGAACGCGAGGTGACCACCATGGGTGTTGCGGCATAGAGACTCGCGAAGGCCAGGACCGAGTCCTTGACGGCTGCCCGGGACGTCCCGTTGACCACCTCGTCCAGACCGTCGAACATGACGACGGCCCGCCCACTGATGAGGAGCCACTCGATGCAACCGGGCGGCGGGACCAGCTGGTAGTCCTCCGCCATGCAGCTCTCGATGTGATCGAGGATCCGGCGCGGATCCCGCGTCTTGGCGTCGTTGTACCGGCGGAGCTCCACCAGGAACGGGACCCGTGCGTTCTGTTCCGTTGCACTGCTGGTCTCGTGCATCAGGTGCTGGATCAGGGTCGACTTGCCGGCCCCTGGATCCCCGAGGACGACGGTCCGCGCCGACAACTCGAACACGTCCCGTAGATCAAGGCGGTCAGACTTTGCGACCGAGTCCCAGCCGCCGTCGATCGCCTGCAGATCAGGTGCGACATAGACGTCCTGCAGCCGGATCGACCGCTGCTGGTCGAGTTGTGCCAGCGTGAGGATCTCGGTCTTCTGCTGTACGAGGTTGCGGTACGAACCGACGAACGCGGCGAAGTCGACCAGGTTCAACTTCGACTGCAGTGCTTGCGCGAGTAGCTCCCGGTTGGCGGCTTGTTCGAGGTAAGACTTGGCTCCGTCCCCGGTACCTCGGCTGAATCGGCTCTTGGCGTTGCCGTACAGACCTCGCGCGGCCGCCAGCAGACCTGCGGTGATCGCTCCTGCGACCGCCGGCATGTCATTCGGGTGCGGGGCGATCGTCAGGATCAGGGCGGCTCGAACCTCGGCCCGGAACTTGCTCTGGATCGACTCCGTGTCGCCTCGCATCAGCGTGACCAGGAGTGCGGCCTCGGCGAGGTGCTGTGCCTCGGGAGACTGGCGCAGGAACTCGCCGATCCGGGTCAGCAGCTCAGGCGAGAGGTCGTGGTCCTCGAGTTCGGCCTGTACGGCGAGGTTCACCGCACCCCGTGACCAGGTCTGTTCGCTGACCGGCTCGCCGACAGGCAGGAGCGCGGCCAGCATGCCGGCGCCCCTGCTGACGGCGTTGACCACCAGCCCGAGGGCGAACTCCCCGATGACCTCATGCGGCGACATGGTTCGTCCTCACGGTCGGTGCCTGCAACGGCAGCAAATCTATTCGACGCGCAGATGTACCGGCAGGCTCCGCCGCTCGCGGCGCGGCTACGATCCGGTATGGCTTTGGATCTGTTTGCAGGGGTTTCTGTCAGGGACTACGGGATCGCGGTTGCGTGGTACGAGCAGTTGTTCGGTGGGCCGCCGAGTTTTCTGCCTAATGATGTTGAGGCGGTGTGGGAGCTCGGCGAGCATCAGTTCCTGTACATCGAGGTGGTGCCGGAGCATGCGGGGCATGCGCAGCACACGTTGTTCGTCGAGGACTTCGAGGGAGTACTGCGGGGGATCGCCGAGCGCGGCCTTGTGCCCGCAGCACGGGAGACGTACGAGAACGGCGTACGGCATGCGACGTTCTTCGACCCGGACGGGAACGAGGTCTCGTACGGCGGTGCGCCGCTGGAGTGACGTTTGTTGTTCAAGAACACGACGCTCCGCTCAGGTTGCGACAGTGGAGGGCGGAACGTAGGAACGTCCTATGACCCTGCGACGTCTGGGCCTGTCCGCCCTTTGCCTTTCTCTGACCCTTGGTGGCACGACTGCTGTCGCCACCCCGCCGACGCAGCATCTTCCGCTCGGCCCGGACAACCTCACCGAGACCCGTGACACCCGCACACTGCAGCCGGGCGTCACGCTGACGACGATCGTCCGCGGCCAGACCGACACCAAAGCCGGCTGGACCGTCGAGATCGCGATCCCCTCCTCCTCGCCCGATCCGGACGCACCCGCGGCCGCGATCTCCGACCAGGCCGGCGCCAACAAGGCCGCCGACAAGCTCCGCGCCGCAGGCCTCGAACCGCGGGTCGAGGATGTGCCGACGCCGCGGCTTGCTGACGCGGGCGGGGGCAACCTCGGGTACCGGGTTCGGCTCGGACTGTTCGCGAACAAGGCCGACGCCGACGCCCTGCGTACCAGGGTGATCGCGGCCGGGCTCAGCGGATCGAGCATCTACACCGGGTGGGACGGCGAGCCTGACGACATCGCCGGCTCGACCGGTCCGTGGCACGTACAGGTCCTGACGATCGACCCGAAGAAGTTCCGCGGCACGCTCGATGCGACGTACGGCTCGGACATCGAGCAGCGCGAGACGACCACCACGCTCGCGACGCTGACCGGCGCGACGGCTGCGGTCAACGCCGGGTTCTTTGTGCTCGACCCGAAGTCGGGGGCGCCTGGCGATGCGGCCGGTGTTGGTGTGTACGACGGGCGTCTGGTCAGCGAGCCGACCAACGGGCGGCCGGCGCTCGTGCTTGGTCCGCGTGGCACGTCTGTCGACCGGTTCACTTGGCGTGGGTCCGTTCGGGGCGTTGGGGCGTCGTTGCCCCTCGACGGGCTGAACCGGGTGCCGGGGCTGATCCGCAACTGCGGCGGTACGGCGGACGACCTGCCGACCGCGAAGCCGATGCACGACACGACCTGCACCGACGCGGACGAGCTGATCGCGTTCGACGAGTCGTACGGCGTGAGCACGCCGAGCGGACCGGGTGCTGAGGTGCTGCTCGATCGGCGGGGGATTGTCACTGCGATCCGTACGACGACCCGCGGCGGGGCGATCCCTGAAGGCGGGCGGACGGTGCAGGCGATCGGCAATCTCGTCGCGCCGCTGCTGGCTGCGGCCAAGGTCGGTCGACCGCTGTCGATCCGTTCGACGCTGCTCGATGATCGCGGGCGTCCGGTGTCACTGTCTCGGCGTACGACGATCGTCAACGGGGGACCGGAGTTGGTCCGCAACGGGCGGGTGTTTGCCACCGCGGCCGCGGACGGGATGGTGCAGGACACGCCGAGCTTCTACTACGGCTGGGTCCACAAACGAAACCCGCGCACGATCGCCGGCGTCGACGACCACGGCCGCACAGTCCTGATCACCGCCGACGGCCGCAACGTCAACAGCCTCGGCCTGTCGATCTCCGAGGCAGCCGCGGTAGCCAAGTCCTTCCACCTAACCGAAGCCATCAACCTCGACGGCGGCGGCTCCACCACAATGGTTGCCAACGGCAAAGTACTGAACACCCCCTCGGACGCCACCGGCGAACGCCCGGTCGGGGACGCCCTGGTCATCACCAAGTAGTCGCCGCGGAGCACGCGGGGTGGAAGAGCCCCCCCCGGGGGGCCGCCCCCCCCCCGCAGGCCCCCGCCCCCCCGCGCCCCCCCTAAACAAAGCTTTGGCCCGCCTCCCCCTGGGGGTTCATTCCCCCCCCGCGTGCTCCGCGCCCGCCTCTCGTCGCTCCGCTCCTCGGCGCGACCACTCCGCACGCTGCCCACCCGCCCCCCGGCTTATCGCCGGTGCATCCTTTCCGGCTATCGCCGGACCTTGCGGCTGCCGCCGCGTCTTCCGGCTGCCGCCGGGGGTGGCGGGCTGCCGCCCGCGCTGCGCTCGCTGCCGCTCGCGGGTGACTGCTAGGCCGGCGTTTCCTCGTAGGCGACTGCGCCAGGCCCAGGTAGTCACATGCGAGCGCGAGCGAGCACCCGCCGCGGCAACCGGCAAGACCCAGCGATCAGCCCGCGGGGCAGCTCACCCGCGGACGGCGATTCGGTCCAGGTCGGTCCAGGGGAGGATGCGTGCGGCGACGACGGTCCGGCCTTCGAGTTCGGCGTGTAGGAGTCGATGGACCCCGTCCAGGATCGTGAGCCGGTCGTCGGGTCGGCGGACGACGTCCAGCGGATGATGTAGATCGGCGGCCAGCGTGCGTTCGTACTGGTCTTGGTAGGTGACCGGATCCGCCGCCACCTGGTGGGGCGTGAGTTGGAACGGGCGGTCGTCGTACGCCCAGAACGGCAGGTCGAGATGATGGGCCAGGTCGGTGACCGGCAGCTCAATCACCGGCAGGTCGAGGGCGTGCAGGAGGTCGAGGTCCCAGTGGAAGTCCAGGATGTACGCCGTCAGCTCCGGCGGTACCGCCAGCGGGAACGGCCGTCGCGTCATTCGTAGATGCGGCGCAGCCGTAGCGTCATGGAATTTTCGATGTGTTGGGTCATCGCGGCCTCTGCGCGCGCAGGATCGCCCGACGTGATCGCCTCCACCAACATGCGGTGTTCGGTCAGGACCTCGGGGCCGATGTCGCGGTTGTAGTGCAGGCGGAAGATGTGTAGGTGGCAGTGGGTCCGCTCGAATGCGAGGCGGACCTGCTCGCTCCCCGACAGCGACGTGATCAGCGTGTGGAAGCGGTTGTCGTGGGCGGTGAGGGACTTGTAGCCGGCGTAGTCGATCGATGTCGGCTCGACTGCGTTGGCCAGCTCGGAGCGCAGCTGTTCGATCCCCGACGGAGAGATCAGTTCGGCGGCGCGTCGCGCGGCCCACGGTTCGAGGAGGAGGCGGAAGCGGTAGAGGTCGTCGAACTCGTCCAGCGTCAGCAGCGGCGTCGCTCGGTAGCCCTTCAGCGGCTCCTTGACCGCCAGACCCTCCGATTCCAGCCGCGCCAGCGCCTCCCGGACCGGTGTCGACGACACCTGGAACTCGCGCGCCAACCCGTCGATCGAGATCCGCGCCCCGGGTCTGATGACGTGGTCCATCAGCATCGTCTTGATGGCCTCGTAGACGTCGTCGGCGAGCATCTGCCGCCGTAGGACCCGCCGGTCCACCTGCGCCTCCATCGGCCCCAACGCGTCAGCCATCAGCTGTCTCCGGATCTGGTCGCGCCCTTGACCCCACCGGTCAGGTTTCGGCAGGGTAACACTGGTAATCATGCATCATGCACGATTCCGCCCAGAGCAAGCTATGGGAAGGCGCGAACGAATGGTGAGGTTCGAAGAGGTCGGCGTTCTGCCCGAGCCCGGGGACAACGTCGCGATCGCCTCCCGGCGGCTGGAGGCCGGTACCGAGGTCGAGTTGGACGGTACGACGGTGACGCTGCCACACACCGTGCTCGAAGGCCACCGCTTCGTGGTCACCCCGACCGGCGCCGGTGACGCGCTGACCTCGTGGAACACCGCGTTCGCCCGCGCCTCCCGCGACCTGGTCCCCGGTGACTATGTGTGTACGCCGACCAGCCTCGCCGCGGTCACCGCCCGCGGGGTCGAGGGCCTGCCCGCGGAGCCGTCCGCGACCAACGAGCCCCTGGACCCGTACGAGCTGGACGAGTCCGCGCTCAACTTCGGCGCTCAGGTGACCAGCGTCGAGCAGCCAGGTACGTTCCTCGGCTACCCCCGCGAACAAGGCCCGGCCGGCACGCGCAATCACGTCGTACTGATGGCAACCAGCTCGCGCAGCAGCGGGTTCGTTACCGAGCTCGCGCGGCGCTTCGACGGCGCGGCGGCCGGCGACGGCGTCGTACCGGTCGCGCACACCGAGGGCGGCGAGGACGATGTACCGAACAACCTGCACTTCCTGCTCGCCACGCTGGCCGGCTTCACGCTGAACCCGAACGTCGGCGCCGTCCTGATCGTCGACACCGAGGGCGACGTCGTCTCGGGCCGGGCGATCAAGGACTTCATGGCCGAGCACGGCTACCCGTCGATCAAAGTCCCGCACGCGTTCTTCACCCGGAAGGCCGGTTTCGAGCACGACCTGACGATCGCGGGCGCGCTGATCGAGCCGTGGCTGCCGGTCGTCGACGCGCAGCAGCGCGAGGAGGTCCCGCTGGCGGACCTGAAGATCGCGTTGCAGTGCGGCGGCTCGGACGCGTTCTCCGGCATCTCGGCGAACCCGCTCGCCGGTCAGGTCAGCGCCGAGCTGATCCGGCACGGAGGTACGGCGGTGCTCGCGGAGACCGACGAGCTGATCGGCGCCGAGCCGTACGTACTGAAGAACGTCCGCGACCTCGCCACCGCGAAGAAGTTCCTCGCCACGATCAAGTCGTTCAAGGAACGCGTCGGCTGGCACGGCCACACCGCCGAGGGCAACCCGTCCGGCGGCAACGTGTACCGCGGGCTGTACAACATTGTGCTGAAGTCGATCGGTGCCGCGCGCAAGCTTCCGCGCGAGGTCCGCCTCGACCACGTCATCGAGTACGGCGAACCGCTGCCCGGCAACGGCTACATCTTCATGGACAGCCCGGGCAACGACCTGGAATCGGTAGCCGGCCAGATCGGCAGCGGCTGCAACCTGATCTTCTTCACCACCGGCAACGGCTCGATCACCAACTTCCCGTTCGTGCCCACGCTCAAGTTCGTCACGACCAGCGCGCGGTACGAGCGGTTGCACGCCGAGATGGACGTTGACGCAGGCAAGTACTTGTCCGGTACGCCGATGGCCGACCTGACCGCGGATACGTTCGACCTCACGATCCGGGTCGCATCCGGGGAGAAGAGCGCGGGCGAGCGGGCCGGCCACAGCCAGGTGTCGATCTGGCGGAACTGGAAGCAGGTCGGCCCGGTCGAGGGGATCTCGATCACCACCGACGGCCGGATGAGCCGCAAGCTCACCGACCTCCCCGCCGAGGACCGCGACGCCCCGCTCGACGGCCTGCCGCACACCGGGCTGACATCGGACGCAAAGACCTCTACGGAGCTACTAAGGGTCGACGACAGGTTGGTGCCCGAGGCGGTCGGCCTGATCCTTCCGACCAGCCTCTGCTCCGGCCAGATCGCTCTACGCATCGCAGCCCAGGCGGAGCTGGAGAGATGGGCCGGGAACGCCGTCACCCGGATGGTCGCTCTCCCGCACACCGAGGGCTGCGGCAGCAGTGGCGGCGCGTCCGAGGAGACGTTCGCGCGGATCATGCTCGGCTATCTGCTGCATCCGAACACCCGAATGGCGCTGCTGCTCGAACACGGCTGCGAGAAGACTCACAACGACTACTTCCGCTCGCGACTCGTCGAGGCCGGTGCCGATCCGTCGCGCTTCGGTTGGGCGAGCATCCAGGCGGACGGCGGCCTCGATGCGGTCGGCGAGAAGGTGAAGGACTGGTTCAGCAGCTTCGACCTCGCCGCTCCGGCTGACGAGCGCGGGGATTTCGGTGCGCTGACCGTCGGCCTCGAAGCGCGAGGTTCGTTCTCGGCTGCGACTGCCGAGGCGTTCGCGTTGATCGGTCGCGAGATCGTGGGCTCCGGCGGTTCCGTCGTACTGTCGTCGCGTGGTGCTCTGCTTGCGCATGACGGATTCCGTACGGCGGCGTTCGGGTCGGCAGACCCGGTCGGGCCGACTGTCGCACACGGGCAGCGGCTCGCGGCGCCGGGTTGGCACGTGATGCGGATGCCGGGGACGGACTGGATGGAGACCGCGACCGGGTTCGGCGCGACCGGCGTCCAGCAGATCCTCGCGCATGTTGCCGGCGGCACCTTGTCGGCGCAGCGGTTCGTACCGATCGTTGAGTTCAGCAACGATCCGGAGACGGTCGCGACGTACGGCGACGACCTGGACGCGGTCGCCACCGGGGACGCGGCCGAGCAGGCGCGGATCGGGCTCGACACGATCGCTGCCGTCGCGAGTCGCCGGCTCGTTCCCAAAGCAGTTGCCTCCGGCAATGTTGGTTTCCAGATCACTCGTGGTCTGCTCGGTACGTCGATGTGAAAGGCCTGTCAATGCACTTGGTCCGTTATCTGTCCCCGATCGACGGTCGCCCGATCCCCGGTGTGCGCACCGGAGACACGGTGGCGTCGCTTCCCGGCATCAACACGTTCGCGGAGCTGCTGCAACTCCCGCTCGAGGACCTGCAGGGCGCGGTCGGGAAGCTGGGGGAGGGCGAGCCGGTCGAGGGGCTGAAGTTCCTGCCGCCGCTCGACGGCCGTGGTGAGGTCTGGTGCGCGGGCGTGACGTACGAGCGGTCGCGCGGCGCCCGGATGGAGGAGAGCACGGAGCAGTCGGTGTACGACAAGGTCTACAGCGCCGACCGGCCCGAGCTGTTCCAGAAGGCGCCGGCCTGGCGGGTCGTGGTGGACGGCGAGCCGGTCGGGATCCGGTCCGACTCCGGTCACGACGTACCGGAGCCTGAGCTCGCGGTGGTTGCCAACAGCCACGGTCAGATCGTCGGGTTCACCGTCTGCAATGACATGAGCTCGCGCTCGATCGAGGGCGTCAACCCGCTGTACGTACCGCAGGCGAAGCTGTTCGCGGGCGGCTGCGCGCTGGCGTCGGGGATTCGCCCGGTGTGGGAGGTTTCCGATCCGAAGAACCTCGACATCCGGCTGGTGATCGAGCGTGACGGCGCGGAGGTGTTCGCGGACACCACGTCGACGGCGAAGCTGGTGCGGGAGTTGCAGGACCTGATCGACGTACTGTTCCTGCCGAACGACTTCCCCGACGGCGTGATCCTCGCGACCGGGACCGGCATCGTTCCCGAGCTCGACTTCGCGCTCGCCGAGGGTGACGTCATCACGATCACGATCGACGAGGTCGGCACCCTCACGAATACCGTGGCCGTAGGTCGGGAACCGTTCGCGTTCCTCGCAACCGACAACCTGGAGGGAACCCGATGACGCAGGACACCACGCCGGCCCAGCTCGAGCAGGCACTGGCCGCGGCGGCCGCGGCGTCTCCCGCGTTCGGCGCCTCCGAGCCGGCCGTGCGGGCCGGCTGGATCCGAGCGGTCGCAGATGCGCTGGATGCGGCGTCCGATGAGCTGGTCCCTATTGCAATGCGCGAGAGTTCGTTGCCTCAGGCCCGGTTGACCGGTGAGGTCGCCCGCAGCACCGGCCAGCTGCGGATGTTCGCCGACGTACTCGAAGAAGGCTCGCTGCTGGAAGTCATCATCGACACGGCCGACGCGCAGGCCAAGCCTGTACCGCGGCCAGACCTGCGGCGCGTACTCGTCCCGCTCGGCCCGGTCCTGGTATTTGCTGCCAGCAACTTCCCGTTCGCGTTCAGTGTCTGCGGAGGCGACACTGCCTCAGCGCTGGCCGCCGGCTGCCCGGTCATCGTCAAGGCGCACCCCGGACACCCCGAGCTGTCCGCGCGGACGGCAGAGGTGATGATCGAGGCGCTCAAGACCGCCGGCGCGCCGGACGGAACGTTCGGCCTGATCGCCGGCTTCGACGTCGGCGTCACCGCGCTGAAGGATCCGCGTATCACCGCGGCCGGCTTCACCGGCTCGGTCCCGGCCGGCAACGCGCTCCACGAGATCGCAGTCACCCGCCCCGAGCCGATCCCGTTCTACGGCGAACTCGGCAGCCTCAACCCGGTCTTCGTCACGCAGGCGGCGATCGATGCCCGAGGCAAGGACATCGCCAGTGGGTACGTCGGTTCGTTCACGCTCGGCGTCGGGCAGTTCTGCACCAAGCCCGGCCTGGTCTTCCTGCCGACCGGCCACGGCCTGCAGGAGCAGCTCGTCGAGGCAGTCGGCGGAGTCGCCGAGGCGCCGATGCTCAACGATCGCATCAAGGACGGCTTCAGCTCCGGCCTCGACCGCCTCGAGAAGGTCGACGGCGTCCGAGTCTGGTCTGCCGGTGCCGCAACCCTGTTGCAGACCACGGTCACCGAGCTGCTCGCCCGCCGCGACGAGATCCTCGAAGAGTGCTTCGGCCCCGTTTCGATCGTCGTCGAGTACGACGGCATCGACCAGCTCAAGCAGGCTGTCGAAGCATTCGAGGGCAACCTCACCGCGACTCTTCACGCGGAGGACTCGGACGCCGACCTGGCCCGCGAACTCCTCCCGCTCCTGACCGGCCGCGCCGGACGCGTGCTGTGGAACGGCTGGCCGACCGGCGTTGCCGTGTCCTGGGCACAGCACCACGGAGGCCCGTTCCCGTCGACGGTCGGTTCGATCCATACCAGCGTCGGGGTGACGGCGGCGCGGCGGTTCCAGCGTCCGGTCGCGTACCAGGACGCTCCCGATGCGGTGCTGCCCGACGTACTGAAGAACTCGAACCCGGCCGGTATCAGCCGCCGGGTGAACGGGACCGTGACCACAGACGAGGTGACGCGATGAGTGACGAACCGACTGTTGACGAGCCGGATGCGCCGATCGGACGGCGGAGTTTCGACCACTGGTTCGGTGAGAAGGGCCGCAACGGCTTCATCCACCGCTCCTGGATGAAGGCGCAGGGCTTCACCGACGAGGTGTTCGACGGCCGCCCGGTGATCGGCATCTGCAACACCTGGTCCGAGCTCACGCCGTGCAACGCGCACCTGCGCCGGCTCGCCGAGTCGGTCAAGCGCGGTGTCTGGCAGGCCGGCGGGTTCCCGTTGGAGTTCCCGGTCATGTCGCTCGGCGAGACGCTGCTGCGCCCGACCGCGATGCTGTTCCGGAACCTGCTCAGCATGGACGTCGAGGAGTCGCTGCGCGGCAACCCGATCGACGGCGTCGTACTGCTGACCGGCTGCGACAAGACCACGCCGGGCTCGATCATGGGCGCCGCCAGCGTCGACCTACCGACCGTCGTCGTGACCGGCGGTCCGATGTTGAACGGTAAATTCCGCGGCTGCGACATCGGCTCGGGTACGGCGGTGTGGCGGTTCACGCAGGACCGCAACGCCGGCCGGATGACCGAGGAGGACTTCGCGGCGGCCGAGTCCGGCATGTCCCGCAGCAACGGGCACTGCATGACGATGGGTACGGCGTCGACCATGGCCTGCATGGCCGAGGCGCTCGGTTTGCAGCTGACCGGGTCGGCGGCGATCCCGGCCGTGGACTCGCGGCGGTACTCGATCGCGCAGCAGGCCGGTCAGCGGATCGTGAAGATGGTCGAGGAGGACCTCAAGCCGAGCGACATCCTGACCCGCGACGCGTTCGCCAACGCGGTTCGGGCCAACGCGGCGATCGGTGGTTCGACCAACGCTGTCATCCACCTGCTCGCGATCGCGGGCCGGGTCGGCGTCGAGCTGACGCTGGACGACATGGACGAGTGGGCGCGCGGCGTACCGTGGCTGGTCGACCTGCAGCCGTCGGGCAAGTACTTGATGGAGGACTTCTACTACGCCGGCGGCCTGCCCGCGGTGATGAAGGAGATCCTGCCGCTGCTCAAGGCCGACGCGATCACGGTCACCGGCAAGACGATGGGCGAGAACGTCGCGCAGGCGCAGCGGACCGACTGGAGCGGGCAGGAGGGCGCGCCGCCCGTCGCCGTCATCCGTCCGGTCGGCGACCCTCTCGGCAGCGGCGCGGGGACCGCCGTACTGAAGGGGAACCTGGCGCCCGACGGCGCGGTGATCAAGCAGTCCGCGGCGTCCGAGAGGTTCATGCAGCACCGCGGGAAGGCGCTGGTGTTCAGCAGCATCGAGGAGTACGACAAGGCGGTCGAGGACCCCGATCTCGAGGTCGACGAGGACACGGTGCTCGTCCTGCAGAACTCTGGTCCGCGCGGCTACCCGGGGATGCCCGAGGTTGGCAATATGACGATCCCGCGCAAGCTCGCGGAGATCGGCGTCGACGACATGGTGCGGATCTCGGACGCACGCATGAGCGGTACGGCGTACGGCACCGTCGTACTGCATGTCACGCCTGAGGCGGCTGTTGGTGGACCGCTGGCGCTCGTACGGACTGGTGACTGGATCGAGCTCGATGTCGCGGCCCGCCGGTTGCATCTCGACGTGTCGGACGAGGAGCTCGAGAAGCGCCGCGCCGACTGGCAGCCACCCGCTCCGCAGACGGACCGCGGCTGGGCGCGCCTGTACGTCGATCACGTGACCCAGGCCAACCAGGGCTGTGACCTGGACTTCCTCGTCGGGCGCACCGGTTCGGCCGTCGGACGGCAGAGTCACTGATGAGCTGGGGACCCTTCGAGGCCGTCCGCGGGCTCCGGCCGTCCGGCACCCTCCCGCAGGTGACGCCGATCCGGCGGATCCTGTCGGACGTGCAGACCTCGGCCGATCCGTACGCCGAGGCACGTGCCGCGCTCGAACCGCTCCGGGATCGGATCCTGCCCGACGCCCGGATCGCGGTGACCGCGGGCAGCCGGGGCATCCGCGATCTCGTGCCGGTGGTGAAGGCCGCGGTCGACTGGCTGAAGGATGCCGGCGCTGCGCCGTTCGTGATCCCGGCGATGGGATCGCACGGCGGCGCGACCGCGGACGGACAGCGCGAGATGCTCGAAGGGCTCGGCGTCACGCCCGAGTCCATCGGCTGCCCGATCGAGGCGACGATGGAGACCGTGGTCGTTGGCACGCTGGACGACGGCACCGAGATCCACCACGACGCGATCGCCGCCAAGGCCGACGGCGTACTTCTGGTGAACCGGGTCAAACCGCACACCGACTTCCACGGGCAGATCGAGAGCGGGATCGCGAAGGTCCTCGCCATCGGCCTCGGCAACCATCGCGGTGCCGCGTCGTTGCACGCCGGCGGCATCCCGTCGCTGGGCGGCAACATTGAGGCCGCGGCCCGGATGGTCGTTGCACAGGGCAAGATCCTCGGCGGCCTCGCGATCCTGGAGAACTCGCTCGACGAGACCGCATCGGTCGAGTTCGTCGAGTCCGACGGGATCGCCGGCGCGGCCGAGAACGCCTTGCTGCAAAGGGCGTCGAGCATGCTCGGGCGGCTGCCGTTCGACGAGCTCGACGTACTGGTGATCGATGAGCTGGGCAAGGACAAGTCCGGCGCCGGGATGGACACCAACGTGATCGGCCGGTGCTGGGTGCACGGGATCCCGGAGTTCGAGTCGCCCTCGATTGCCGCGATCAGCGTGCACTCCCTGTCGCCGGCATCGCACGGGAACGCCTCCGGGCTCGGCCTGGCCGATGTCATTCCGGCACGGCTGCTGGAACAGATCGACCTCCGCGCGAGTTATGTGAACGCGCTGACGTCCGGTGCCGGCGGTGCGCGGCGTTCGCGGCTGCCGATGGTGATGGAGGACGACGAGGCCGCCGTACTCGCGGCCGTGACGATGTGCGGGCGACGGCACTGGTCCGAGCTGCGGCTGGCCCGGATCAAGGACACGCTGTCCCCGCACGAGCTGATGGTGACGCCGGCGCTGCTGAACGAGGCGGCCGAGCGTTTCGACCTGGAGATCACCGGTACGGCGCGCGATCTGACGTCGGCCGGGAGCCTCGGACCTTGGAGCGAGTGATGAACCTTCGCGAAGCACGTGCCCTGCTTGCCGATCGCGGCTTCGGACCGGGGGACACCTCGACCAAGGCGTTCCCCGACGGATCGCCGTACAAGGTCGAGATCCCTTCCTGTGAGGGGCCGCGGGTGATGACCGCGGTGCTGGAGGAGGCCAAGTCGCGCGGCATCACGATCGACCGGGTGTCGCAGGGCAGCGGCGTGATGATGCTGACCGACGGCGAGATCGAGGAGATGCTGTCGCTCGGCGCCTCCGCGGGCGTGGAGGTGTGTCTGTTCCTCGGGCCGCGCGGCGCGTGGGACATCGGTGGTCAGGCGAAGGTCTCGGCCGCGGTCGGCGGTGTTGCTCGGGGCAACGATCAGGTCGCGGCGTCGTTGTGTGACGCGTTCCGTGCGGTCGAGCTCGGCGTACGGAGTCTGCTGGTCGGCGACATCGGCGTACTGGAGCTGCTCGGCGCGTTGAAGATCGAGGGCGAGCTGCCCGCGGATCTGGTGCTGAAGACGTCGGTGCTGATGCCGTTGCCGAACGCACCGACTGCGCGGCTGTACGAGCGCCTCGGCGCAACTAGCTTGAACGTGTCGACGGACCTGCCGGTGCCGGTGCTCGCGGAGATCCGCTCGGTGACGACGGTCCCGATCGACATGTACATCGAGGTCCCCGACGACCAGGGCGGCCACGTCCGCTTCTACGACGTACCGGAGATCGTCCGCGTCGCCGCGCCCGTCTACTTGAAGATGGGCCTGCGTAACGCGCCGAACATCTACCCGGTCGGAGCGCACCTCGCCGGTACGGCGGAAGCCCTCGGGCGGGAGCGTGTCCGGCGAGCGGAGTTGATCCTGCGGCTGCTCGCCGAACAGGATGAGGCATGACCGATGCGCTCGTAACCCGGCTCCGATCCGCGTTGGGCGACGCGGCCGTCGTCGATGACCCCGATGTGCTGGACAGCCATCGGCACGACCACGCGACGTTCTCGCCGGCCGGCGTGCCGCGGGTGCTGGCACGGCCGACCTCGACCGCCGAGGTTGTCGAGGTCCTGCAGGCCGCTCGGGATTTCGGCGTACCGGTTGTCACGCAGGGCGCGCGGACCGGGTTGTCGGGCGCGGCCAACGCGATCGACGGCTGCTTGCTGCTGTCGACCGCGCGGATGAACCAGATCCTCGAGGTCTCGGTCGAGGACCAGGTCGCCGTGGTCCAGCCGGGGGTGGTGAACGCGGATCTCTCCCGGGCCGTGCTGGAGAAGGAACTGTTCTATCCGCCGGACCCGTCGTCGTGGGAGATGTCCACGATCGGCGGCAACATCGCGACCAACGCGGGCGGGTTGTGCTGTGTGAAGTATGGCGTGACGTCGGACTTCGTGCGCGGTCTGCAGGTCGTGCTGGCGTCGGGCGAGGTCGTTCGCACCGGTCGCCGGGCGGCGAAGGGCGTCGCCGGGTATGACCTGACCAGGTTGATCGTGGGATCCGAGGGCACGCTGGGCGTGGTCACGGAGGCGACGCTGTCGTTGCGTCCGGCGCCTGAGGCCGCGCTGACGGCGGCTGCGACGTTCCGCTCGATCGAGGACGGGATCGCGGCTGCGGCGGCGGTGATGGCGTCGGGACTGCGGCCGTCGTTGCTGGAGTTCCTGGACCAGCCGACGGTGCGGGCGATCCAGAACTACCGCGACATGGGTCTTCCGGGTGATGTCGGCTCGATGCTGCTCGCGCAGTCCGATCGCGGGCCTCGTGCGGCCGACGACGTTGCGCGCATCGCGGCGATCTGCGTAGAGCACGGCGCGATCGAGGTCGCGGAGGCGTCGGATGTCGAGGAGTCGCGGATGCTGCTCGAGGCGCGGCGGCTGGTGAACTCCGCGCTGGAGCCGCTCGGGACCACACTGATCGACGATGTGTCCGTACCGTGTTCGCAGTTGGTCGCGTTGCTGCGTGGCATCGCCGAGATCGGCGACAAGTACCAGGTGCTGATCTGTTGCCCAGGGCACGTAGGCGACGGGAACATGCACCCGACCGTGGTCTTCGACCGCAACGATCCGGCTGCCGAGGAGCGCGCGCTGGAAGCGTTCGGCGCCGTGATGGAGCTGGGTCTCCGCCTCGGCGGCACGATCACCGGCGAACACGGCATCGGCACGTTGAAGGCGCGTTGGCTGGAGACCGAGCTCGGGCCGGTCGGACTCGAGCTGCATCGGCGGATCAAGCACGCCTTCGACCCTGACAACCTGCTCAACCCCGGGAAGGTATTGCGGTGATCGACCCGTCCGAGGTTCGTCCGTCGGCGAGGCAGTTGGCGTGGCAGCGGCAGGAACTGACCGCGTTCGTGCACTTCGGGCCGAATACGTTCACGGATCTCGAGTGGGGGACCGGCGTGGACGATCCGGCGGTGTTCGACCCATCGGAGCTGGACTGCGGGCAGTGGGTCGAGACGTTGGTGGCGGCCGGGTTCAAGAGCGTGATTCTGACGGCCAAGCACCACGACGGCTTCTGCCTGTGGCCGAGCAAGTACCTCCCGCATACCGTTGCCGCGAGCCCGTATACCGGTGATGTCGTGGCCGAGCTGTCAGCGGCGTGCAAGGCGGCCGGTCTTGGCTTCGGGATCTATCTGTCGCCGGCGGATCTCTACCAGGAGAAGGCGCCCGGCGGGTACTACGGCAACGGCAGCCCCGCGGTTGAGTCGGTCATCGGCGAGTTCACATACACCGTCGACGACTACAACCGGTTCTACTTGCAGCAGCTGCACGAGCTGCTGACGTCGTACGGGCCGATCGCCGAGGTCTGGCTCGATGGCGCGAATCCGACCAGCAGCGCGCAGACCTACGACTACGACGCATGGTTCGATCTGATCCGGCGGCTGGCGCCCGACGCGACGATCGCGATCGGCGGCCCGGATGTGCGGTGGGTCGGGAACGAGGACGGGTTCGCGCGCGAGACCGAGTGGAGCGTCGTACCGTTCGCCGCCGGTCAGATGGTGGCCGAGCAGACGGCGCCTTCCGTTGCCGGACCCGATGAGCTGGCGCAGGCCGACGAGTTGCGGTGGTACCCGGCAGAGGTCGACGTGTCGATCCGGCCGGGCTGGTTCTACCACGCGTCCGAGGATGCGGCGGTGAAGTCGTTGCCTGAGCTGCTCGACATCTATCGCAAGTCGGTCGGGCGGAACGCCGTACTGCTGCTGAACATCCCGCCGGACCGGCGTGGACGGTTCGCTGACCCGGATGTGGCTGCGCTCCTGGAGTTCGGTGCCGCCGTTCGGGAGTACTACGGGACCGATCTGGTGCTGCCGGCAACGATCAACGTGCTCGACCTGCGCGAGAACATCGAGGCTGGGCAGCAGGTTGAGGAGTTCGCGGTCGACGGGCTGATCGACGGCGCGTGGACGGAGGTCGCTCGCGGCACGACGATTGGGTATCGCCGGCTGCTCACGCTGCCCGAGCCGATCGCGCCTGCCGACGTACGCGTCCGTATCCTCGCCAGCCGGGCCGAAGCGGCGGTTTCGTTGTCCGTCCACTTCGACCCGGTGCTGGGTTCGATCAGCTGAGGCGGGAGATTGAGCCGCCGGCGGTGATTCCGATCGACGTGCGTACGCCGGCCACGGTCAGGTCGACGACGTACGTCGTACCGGACCAGCGGGTCGCGTATGTGACGGCGCCGGTGGCCTTGACCGGTGCGATGAACGACAGGATCGACGCCGTGGTGCCGGAGCGGGCGAACATCAGGGTCGGCGCCGACAGCCGGGTGTTGATGTTCGGGTAGGTCCAGCCCTGGATCGGCTTGGTCTGCGCCTGCTTGAGCAGGATCGCGCCGGGCGGAAGGGCTTGCCGGTACGGGACCTGGAACAGGATCGTCCGGGTGTCCTCACCTGCCTTCGACGCCAGGGCGGTCGTCCGCGAGTACACGGTCGCCTTCTGGTCCGCAGGCAGGTGCCACAGGGTCTGGAATTGCTGCGCGGTCTTCGACGACGCACGGTCGAGCGTGACGATCAGGTCCGGGTTGTTCAGCACGAGTACGGCGCGAACGCGGCTGATGCCAGGCCCGGGTACGTCGGAGAACTCGAAGAAGTCGGCGCCCGGCTTCACCTGCGACCGGGTCAGCTTGGTCGCGGGCAGCGTGTCGGCCGAGAGCGGCGTGGTCATCGCGCTGCTCGCGAACGGGCTCTTCGCCCAGGTCCGCCAGACGTCGTTCTGGTACCCGGCGTGGCCGCCGTCGATCAGGATGTCCCGCCCGCGGGCGGTGTAGGTGAGTGACGTGTGGTCGCTGTGACCGTGCAGCTGCCGCGTCGGCCCGTACCTGATGCTGTACGACGACTGGCCCGCGAAGTTGCCCCATCCGGAGCGGCCGAAGACGTAGCCCGCGGAGAACATGCCGACGCGGTCGGTCGGGGCGACCCCGGTGGCGCCTTGCGAGCCGGCGTACTCGAGCGGGGTGCCGGCGACGGGCGCCGTACGGACGACCTCGGAGTCGCCGATCTGGTGCAGGTTGCCGAGTGAGTTCGTTGCCAGCGCGAGCCAGTTGGCCAGGAGTGTGCGGCGCGCGGTGATCGTCGTACCGGGGTCGGCGCCGCAGGCTCGCAGTACGTCGACGGCTCGGCCCCACAGGGAGTAGTTGAACTGCGCGTAGGCGGTCGACTGCTCGTTGGTCGAACCCTCGGCATCGATCGAGGTCGTGATGCCGGCGTTGAGGCGCTGCTGGGCGAGCGTCATGTAGTCGGTGCGGTCGAGCGTGCAGCCGACGCCGAACAGCGCGATGCTCTCGTCGGTGCCGTGGTTCCAGGCGCCGCTCCAGTTGTTGACCAGGAACTTCGCGTGGTCGAGCAGAGCCGCGTCGAGCCAGGCGTACTCCGTCGGCAGCGTGGTCACGTTCAGCCCGGCGAGGACTGCTTGCCGGGTGCAAATGATCACGTTGGTGCGGTGCATCGTCGACTCCCAGGCGCCGACGTCACCCTTCCAGGAGTACGGATTGTCGCGGACCCAGTCGTGGACGATCGTCGTCACGTGGTCGATCGCGGCGGTGTCGCCCTGGCTGGCGGCGGTGATTCCTTGGCCCAGCCAACGAAGGGAGTGGAACCACATGTACCAGCTGGGATTGCCGTACGGGTTCAGCTTCCAGTTGATGTTTCCCTTGCCGTCGCCAACCTTGTACGGCTTGAACCCGCCCCAGGTATAGGTGTCCTGCATCACGGACGACAGCGGTGTTGCGTCGTCGACCGTGCTGAAACCCGGGCAGGTGTAGGTGCCACCTGCCGCCGTGGTGATCGCCTGGGCGCTCTTCGCGGCCACTGCGGTCGCCGGGACCACGTTCGTTGCCCCTGGCACGAACTGCGCCGCCTCAGGCTCCGGCAGATCCGCGGCGATCGCGATCCCCGGCCCGGTCTGAGCCGTCGCGACACCGGTGGTGCCGGCGAGGCCCGCAGTAACGAGCCCGAGCACCAGTAACCCTCTGATCATGCATTTCCCCACCCACTCGCCCGCGGCCCCCCGGCCGGCGGTGACAGACCTGTACAACCGCCACGATGGTCAGCCGGTGGAGAAAGTTGCGATGAGTTCTGGTGAGTTTGGTCAGCCGCCCGCCGTCTCCCCTGACGACGACGGGCGGCGTAACCGAGTGACTACTCTTCGACGGAAACGACACGGATCCAGTCGGAGCAGTCGGCCTCACACCACACGTGATCGCCCGCGTGCGCGATCCGATCACGCTGGACATGCCCGCAGGCGAGCTGAACCCGCCGCAACGCATGCCCCTGCTTCACCGGAGCACCGGTCCTACCGCCGGGCACCCGCTTCCTGTTCCTGAGGTCGGCCATAGCCGGTCCTCCTCTCATTTGTTGTTGTTCAGCCCTTCACGCAGATGACCTGCTTGAGGTGGGCTACTACTTCGACCAGGTCGGCCTGAGCGGCGATGACCGAGTCGATGTCCTTGTACGCCGCGGGGATCTCGTCGATCACGCCGGCGTCCTTGCGGGACTCGACGCCCGTGGTCTGGGCGACCAGGTCGTCGACCGTGTAGCGGCGCTTCGCCTCGTTGCGGCTCATCCGACGGCCTGCCCCGTGAGAGGCCGAGTAGAACGAGCGCTGCGAGCCGAGTCCGCGAACGACGTACGAGCCGGTGCCCATCGACCCCGGGATCAGCCCGAGGTCCCCGAGCCCTGCGCGGATCGCGCCCTTGCGGGTGACGAGCAGGTCGAGTCCGTCGATGTGCTCCTCGGCCACGTAGTTGTGGTGGCACGAGATCGGCTGCTCGAACTGCACCTCGACCGTGAACGAGTCGCGCACCGCTTGCATCACCAGTGCGAGCATCACCGCGCGGTTGCGGGCGGCGTACTCCTGGGCCCAGGTGAGGTCACGACGGTACGACTCCATCTCCGGCGTACCGGACAGGAACACGGCCAGATCACGGTCCGGAAGGTCCGCGTTGTGCGGCAGCTCCCGGGCGATCCGGATGTGTCGCTCCGCGAGCTCCTTGCCGATGTTGCGGCTGCCGGAGTGCAGCATCAGCCAGACGCGGTCCTCGTCATCGAGGCACACCTCGATGAAGTGGTTGCCGCCGCCAAGCGATCCCATCTGCTGCTTGGCCTTGCGCTCGCGGTCCTGCACTCCGTCGTGCAGGCTCGTGAACGCACCCCACAGCCGGTCCCACGGGCGCGGGTCCAGGCCCAGCCGACGTACGCCGACCGTGTCCTTGTGAGCCCGGAAGCCGACAGGTACGGCGGCCTCGATCCGGGAACGGATCCGCGACAGGTCGTCCGGCAGGTCCGCGGCCGTCAGCGAGGTCAGGACGCCCTCCATCCCGCACCCGATGTCGACCCCGACAGCGGACGGCGACACAGCCTGGTACATCGCGATCACGGACCCGACGGTCGCGCCCTTGCCGAGGTGCACGTCCGGCATGACGCGAACCCCGTGCACCCACGGCAGTGCGGCAATGTTGCGCAGCTGCTGCAGGGCCCGCGCGCCTACCTCGTGCTCGTGCGCCCACATCAGTGTGGAGTTCTTGGCTCCACTCAACTCGATCGGAAACTCCACGATTCCCCTCCTTGTTCGACGGCATGCAGCTGCCAGGGCAGGGCTCGAACCTGCGGGGCCTCGGGTCAGAACCGAGGGTGGGTCACCGTCGCCCACCTGGCATCGCGCGCCGCCGCGACACCGGATGGGTGTTGCGTCAGAGCGCTAACTCGGCACGGGAAGGGATCCAGGGCTGCCACAGCAGTGGCATGCCGGCCTCTTCCGGTGTTCGCGAGCCCTTCTTCTCGTTGCATTCGGAGTGCGCGGCGACGGCGTTCAGCCACTCGCCGCGTCCGCCCCGTGATCGTGGGACCACGTGGTCCATGGTGCTGGCGCCGGGCTTACCGCAGTACGCGCAGAGGTACTTGTCGCGCTTGAGTACGCCGGCGCGGGTGTACTGCAGTCGTCCCGACGCGTACCGCCACTTCATCACGACGTAGCGGACCAGACGCAGTACGCGGGGGAGGGGGAACGGTCCGATGCTGGCGCCGTCGTGGGCTTCCTCGACGACGGCGACCTCGCGGACGAGCATCCGGATGGCGTGCGGGATCGACACGACGTGCAGTTGCTCGTACGAGGCGTTCAGAACGATCACACCGCTCATGTGGTTCCTCCTCCCTTCCAGTGTGCCCGACCGGGCCGCGCCGGGTCGGTGATGTCGGTGTCGGGTCAACAGATGTTCACTCAGGGTGTCCGGCGGGGCTCGAACCCGCTTTCTCCGGGGCCACGTCCCGGTGCATCGCCCGCTTCTGCTTCGGACACAGCACGCCCGGCAGGATTCGAACCTGCACCCCCCGGCTTCGTAGGCCGGTGCTCTCTCCGGTTGAGCCACGGGCGTCCGGTGCCCTGCGCCGGATGTACTGCGGATTTCCGTCACAGGGCACGCGTGCGGCGCCCGCTCGGCCGGTAGCAAGCATCCTGCGGGCGCCTAGGGGGTGGCTGACGGCTCCGCGCCTACTGCGCGGCACTCGGCACGGCACCTCGCCGCACGGGTGCAAAGGCCACGATGCTCCGCATCGAGACCTTCGCCCCCGCGCGCCGATGCA
>NZ_JBHXSQ010000006.1:147155-417974 GCF_042715335.1 Kribbella sp. NPDC058693 | reverse complement strand
GGAAGTTAAGCCCGCCAGCGCCGATGGTACTGCGACCGGGAGGTCGTGGGAGAGTAGGACGCCGCCGGACATTCACACTGTTAAGGGCCACCCCAACTGGGGTGGCCCTTAACATATCTACAGGCAGTTTTCGTGCGGCTAGCGCCGCTCCTGAATGAGCTGCTTGCGCTGGGGCGTGTAGGACCACCACGGGCGGGCTGGATTGCCGTTGGCCTGGTCTGTGGCCGACATGATCGTGTCCAGTAGGCATGGGTCGTGGCGTACGCCGTCCCGTTCGCAGAGCGTTTCGTAGATCTCGAAGGGATCCCGGCCCGCCAGATCGTCGACCTGGGTGATCCCAACGCGCCCGAGATAGCCGGCTACCGCGGCGCCCACGTTCATGAGGCTAGTCAGATCACTAGGTTGCTTCGTTGGCATAGTTCGACCATGCCTCGGCGTCACCCATCGCGTCTTGAACGGATCGGACATCCGGCCACTTAGGATCTGTGCGTGGCTGTGATGGTGTTGATCGTTGGATTGCCGGGTGCCGGCAAGACGTCCTGGGCTCGCCGACTCGAGGAGGAGCGCAAAGCGATTCGGTTGACGCCGGACGAGTGGATGGAAGCCCTGTTCCACACCAGTGAGGTGAACGGACGCCGATGGGTGCTCGAGTCGGAGATGCTCTGGGGCGTTGCCGCGAGGGCACTTGAGCTCGGGGTCGACGTGATCCTCGACTATGGCTGCTGGTCCGAGGAGGAGCGGGATCTGTTCCGGACACGAGCGCAACAACTAGGCGCCAGTGCGGAGATCGTCGTACTGGATCTTCCGCTGCAGACCTTGTGGGAGCGGCTGGAGGAGCGGAATGCGGACTTGCCGGCTGCGACGTTCAGGGTCAGCCGGGAGGAGCTGGAGGAGTGGAGCGCCAAGTTTGAGGTGCCGACGGCTGAAGAGGTCCAGCGCTGGGATCGACACCTGGTGGTGACCAGCTAGCCGTCTACTCGGGCGCGATCCCGACCAGTGCGGCTGCGGCGCAGATGTGGACCGGGGTTAGGTCGATGGGGGAGACCGGCGCCTGGAGCAGGGTGCCGCGTTCGTACGGCGTGAGCGTGATGTCGATGCCGGGCGCACCGGCCACCATGCCCCGGACGTACGTCAGCCAGCCCATCATCGGGATGCCGCGGCGGAAGACGCCGGCCGCGGCGGCGAGCTCGGTGTCGGCGATGCTCGCCCAGTCGGGCTCCCAGATCGTGACGACCGCACGCAGTACCTGGGCGAAGCGCTCGGACTGCCTCAGCGCATCCTCGTCGCTCCAGTGCAGAGTGAGCTGGTCGGAGATGGTGGTCATCGTCCCGCCCATGGACAGGTCGAACAGCCACGGCAGCTCACCGGTGCTCTGCAGGTGTAGGCGCGTCGTACTCGTGCCGTTCGCGAGTACCTTCGTGGTGGCCTCGACCATCTCCTGCAGCGGAGTCGAGGCGTCGGCCTCGAGGACGTGGTAACCCCAGCGCTCGTCCTGGGTCCAGTTGTGGACGTCCGGGAACGCGACGGCGACCGCGGTCAGCGTACGGCCGACGCGGAGTGCGCGATGCTCGACGGACTCGTCACGGTGCGACCACTGGGCGCGGAGCAGCCAGGAAGCCATTCACGCCCTCCGATCATGAGGCGGTCGGCTCTGCGGAGGTGACACTGCGACGCCGGACGCAGGTGACGGTACGCCGTGATACAACCGCTTGACCAGAGGTCCGCCTACTCGGTGTGAGCGGGTGAGATCGATCTCTGGAGGCGTCACTGGAACAGTCTGCTGTACCCACCGGTCAGTGGTCAGCACCGGGGTCCGATTTTGGTAGCCACCCATCGAAATCTGGACAACTGTCAAAGAATTCAGCTCTTGGCGGTTGCCGCCAGGAGTCCGCCCAACGCGCTCGCCTGGGTACGCCAGTCGCGCACATTGGCGCCGCCGCCGGCCCATCGCTGACCGAGCCGGTTGAGCGAATCGCGATCGTTCTGCCAGATCGAGTCGGCCTGCCGCTGCGCATACGTCCGGTACGTCGCGTCGCTCGTGGAGTCGGCCAGATCCATCAGGTACCGCATGAACACGCCCTTGAACTGCTTCTGGTTGTCGTCGCAGTTCCCGGCCGCGTCACACGACTCGGTGAGGATGCCGCCCGGGCTGAGCAGCGGCGACGACATCGCCGCATCGCCCAACTGCCGCGCCGCGGCGAGCAGCGAACTGTCGCCGGTCGCCCGCCAGAGCTCCAGCGCACCACCAATGGCCAGACCCTGGTTGTACGTCCACACCGTCTGCCCGTTGTTGGTGCACGATCCGGTCAGGCCGTCGTTGACCAGCCCGGCCGAGTTGATCATCCCGCTCGCGCGGAACCAGTTCCATCCCGTCGTTGCCCGCTGCAACCAGACCGTGTCGCCGGCCAGCCGGTTGTGCAGCGCCGCCGCCAACCGGATATAGAGCCCGTTGGTGACCGCGTTCTTGTACGTGCGCTCGCGGTCCCACCACACGCCGCCGCCACACGTCCCCGTGTCCCAGTACCCCTGCACGTAGTTCGCGATCGTGACCGCCATGTCCAGGTACCGCCTATCACCGGTCAGGTCGTACGCCTCGACCCAGGCGATGCCCCACCACTCGGTGTCGTCGATCGCGCGGCTGATGAAGTTCCCCTCCAGCGCATCACCGCTCTTCTGGCCGGCCGGGAAGACACCCTTGTTCTTCTCGAACACCTCGTTCACGATCCAGCGCAGATCGGTGCGGCGGGTGCGCTGCTGGTAATCCATCAGCGTGGTCACCGCGACCGCTGAGTTCCACCAGCTCGACAGCCACCAGGCCGTGTTCGGCTGGTACGAGTACATCAACGCCTCGGCGGCTGCACCGGCGCGATCGGAGGCGGGCCGCACCCACGCCGTACAGCTGCCGTTCTGGCCTTCGACGGCTCGACCGCAGGCGCGGACGGCGCCGCCGTACAGCTTGGAGAGTGGGTCGGTTGTCGCATACAGCCGGGTGCTCGTCGAGGATGCGCCGGAGCCGACGCTGGTCCGGCCGAGCGACGAGCCGTCGGGCCAGGATGCGCCTTCGTTCCAGGAGCGGTCGAGCCAGATCTCGTCGCCTGCGGTGCCGTTGGCGATCGTTCCCCAGGCCATGCCGCGGTTGTCGAGGTGGAGCGAGATCGTGCGGTTGGCCAGCGTCGTCGACGGCGCCGGCTGGTTGTCGCCCGACGGTCCGTCGCTACCGTCGCAGGCCGCCGCGCAGACCGAGGCGTGTACCCAGGCGGTGCAGTCGACGCCGGCCGCGTCGCCGCACGCACGGATCAGACCGCGCCGGTGGCCGGCCGGATCGGGAAGGTTGTACATCAGCGTGCGAGTGCCGGTCCACCCGGACGGGATCCACGCCTTTCCGAGCAGACCGTCCCAGCTCGCGCCGCCGTCCCAGCTACGGTCGAGCCAGACCGCGTCATTGGTCGCCCCGCCGTCGATGCTGCCCCACGCCATCGCGTCCTTGTCCGACACATGCAGTACGACGTGGCGCCCGTTGATCACCTTCTCCGGCACGGGGAACGTCTCCTCCTGCGCCTTCGACGGATCGAGCGTGTCGCACGCAACCGAGCAGACCTGGTCCGCCTGCACCCGTGCTTCAGCCGTGAGCGTGCCGGCAGGCAACGCAAGTAAGACAACCGCGGTCAGCAAAGCACGGCCTGACGGCATGTGGATCTCCCTGGGGCGGTAGGAAGAGCGCTCTCATCTCGTGAGTATCCGGACCGCGGCGGTCAGGTCAAGAGCCCACGAGAACTACGTGAGCGTCGGCGAGGCCAGCTCCAGGGTCGGCGTGGAGCCGCGGTACGACGTCATCCACTCGCGCAGCAACTCGACCCGCGCCGCGTTGTCCTCGTTGCCCTTCACGACCGGCGCCTGGTTGTACGCCATGGTGTCCGAGCTGCGCCGGAGCTTGACGTACAGCCGGGACGACGCGAGCGCGTACCGCTCCATGTCGTCCTGCAGCGCGCCGATGACCGTGATGTTCCGGTCGCGACCGATCTGCTCGAACAGCGCGACTGCCTCGCGGCGGTGCTGCGAACCGAGGTTGCGGCCGAGCTCGTCGAGGATCAGCAGCAGCGGACGATCCGAACCTCCGGCGAGCGCCGCGGCGCAGACGAGCTTGACCGCCTTCTCGTCCATCTGGGCGGTGTTGCCCTTCACGTTGAACGCGGAGAACGGACCGCCCTCGGAACGACGCCACTTCGGCGTGACCGTCCAGCGCCACGGCTTGTCGGGCTCGGCCGGCGGGTCGGGCTCGGGAAACTCGAGCTTCGCGCCGTACCCGCCGTACTGCTGGTCGAGGCGGTCGAACTCCTGCGACACCAGGCGAAGTCGCGCTTTGATGCCGTCGGCAAGGGACGTGCGGTGGGCACGAGCCGTGCTCTCCGCTTCGTCCAGACCTTCGCGGGCTCGCTCGAGTGCGGCGTTGCGCTCGGCGCGCTGACTGGCGATCTGCTGTTGCTGCAGGCTGTCGAACGTCTCGTGCTGCGCGAGGTGGCTGCTCAGCGTCCGATGCAGCGCCGGGACCAGACCGACCCGGTCGCCGAGAGTGCCGCTGGTCCAGCCGTCCGGGCCGTTCAGGATTTCCCAGAGCTCGGTCGGGATCTCCTCGCGCGAACGCGCGTTCGGGAAACAGCGGCGGATGACGTCGTCCAGTTGGGTGCAGGCCTGGTGATTCCAGTCGGCCGTCGTACGGCGTTGTGCGTCGTCAGGCAGTCCGAGAATGAACTCCTCCGCCTCCGCGGGTGTGCCGCCCCAGGCGGTGGTCCGCGTGGTGAGGTCGAGCGCGGTCTGCTCCTCGAGCAGCGCGAGGCGGCGGCCGGTGAGGTCGTCGAGGATGCGGTCGTGGTCGCGTCGGGTCGACTCGAGGTTCTTCAGGCGCTCGTCGCGCACCAACTGCTGGCCGGCTGCAGCCTCCGCGGATTCCTTTGCTGCTTGGAGTTGTGGCGCGAGCGAGTCCCGATCGGTCTCGTGCCGGTCGATGGTCTCGCGGAGCTGCAGGATCTGCTCCTGGACCGCGTCCGCGTCGGCCAGCGCCTGGGCAGCCGCCGTACGGCGCTCTGCCTGCTCGACCCGGGATCGCGCCTGATCCAACGCGGCAGACGCGACCGCGCGGGCGGCCTTGGCCGCCTCCACGCGACGCCCGGCTGCCTGGATCCGGGCGGTCCGGCCGGTGATCGGCTCGTCGAACTGCCCGACCGCGACGACACCGGCGGTCTCGTCGATGTTCTCCTTCGTCGCGCGTTCGCCCAGCGCCGCGAAGAATCCGTCCAGCGTGAACCGCTCGTCCGCCGACTTCGGCCCACGGCGCAGCTTCGGCGCGTCCGGGCGATTCGCCAGTACCAGCAGGAATCCGGGGTACCCGGCGTCGGCCAGCGCGGTCGTCGCGACGGTCGCGTCACCGGCATCGATGACCACAGCCTCGCGGTACGGCGCGAGCCGCGGCTCCCACTCGGCCCGGTCGGATTCCGGCAACTCGGTGATGTCGGTCAGCGCGCCGCACTCGATGCCCGCGGTCTCCAGGACCTGCTGCTGCGTCGCGGACACGGTCTGGCCGCTCTCGGCCTCGCGCAGCTCAGCCTCGGTGTGCTCGACCGCCACGCGCGCGGCGTGGTCACGGCCGATGTGCTCCTCGAGGACCTCACGAGCCTCGGCCTGCTCCTCAGCGGCCGCGGCCAGGTCACGCCCATCCGCCGAACGACCTGCCTCGACCAACCGCCGATGCTCCTGGCCGAGCCGCTCCAACTGCTCGCGCACCGAACGCTGGGCCAGGTCGAGCTCGCGGTCGCGGGCGTCGAGCTTGTCCCGCTCCTGCCGGGTCAGCTGGACATCCCGGAGCATGCCCTCTTCATTGCCAAAGGCATCTATCTCCGAGTCGACAGCTTCCCTCCGGGCTTCCTGCTCGGCAACGTGTTCGTCGAGGACGCCGAGCTCCTGGAGGATCTCGCGGTTGCGGGCGTCGCCGTCGATCAGGTGCCGGGCGTTGCGGGCCTGCCAGGACTCCTTGGCTGCCGCGAGCGCTTCACGAGCGGCGGCACGCTGCAGGATGCCCGCCTCGACGGTCGCCATCTCCTGCTCCCAGCGCTGCAGGTCGGCCGTCGCCTGCTTGGTCGCCTCGCGCTGGGTGTGCTCGGCGGAACGGTGCGCCTGCTCCTGCTCGAGCTCGTGATCGAGACCGGTGAGTGTCGCGATCGCGTTGAAGATCCGGGCCGGGCCGAGCTCGTTGAGCGGCTCGGCGAGCAGGTTGGCGGTCGGGCTGGAGCGCACCGACGTCGACAGGAACGAGACGCAGCGGACCTGACCGCCGTAGAGAACCTGGGACAGCTTGTTGGCGTGGAAATCGGTGCGGCCGTTCGAGTGCGGGAGGGCAGCCCACAATGCGTCGGCGCCGGCGGCACGCTCGGCCTCGGTCGCGCCGTACGGGATGTGCAGGCCCTGCTTCCAGCGGAGATCGATGTACGACGCCTTGCGGTTGATCCGGATCCAGACGGTGATCGCGGCCGCCTCGACCTCGTCGAGGTCGGTCAGCCCCGGGTCGGAGAAGACGCCGACGATATAGCCGCGGTCGACGTTCGACCAGTTGCCTTCCTGGCCGGCCGCTTCCGCGGTGAACAGCAGCTCGGCCGCGCCCGGAGCGCCGCTGGTGAGGCGCCATTGGTCGTCGGCGTGCAGGAGGCTGAGCGCCGCGATCCACGACGACTTGCCGGCGCCGTTGGAGTCGGTCGGACCCTGACCGGCGACCGTGATCAGGCCGCGGCCGATCATCGGGATCGGGTGCGTCGACAGGCGCGACAGGTCGACCACCTGCACCCCGAGCAGCACCTTGGAGCCAAGGATGTCGAACGGCCCGTCCTCGGTTGCGGCGCTCATGCTTCGTCTCCTACTGCTACTGGATCTGCTGCTGGAACGCCGTTGCGGGCGCGGATGGCTTCGGCGATCGGACTGGCCGGCGCAGCGGCGAGGATCAGTTGGTCCTGCAATCGTCGACGTGCTGCTGGTGTCAGCCGCTGGAGCTGAGGACCTGGGATGTACGACGGTCCGCCCGAGTGATCGCCCGAGAGCTGGATCAGCCCGGCGGCACGCAATCGCTGCAGGGACAGGCGTCGTTCCTCGCCGCTGATCCGCGTCGTCCGCAGCTCGTCGACGGTCGTGGGTCGCGCTGACTTCCAGCTGTCGCCGGTCAGGATGCCTTCACTGCGGGGGATCGCGACGGAGTGGACAAGCACCAGCACGAGTACTGCGCGGTCGATGACCGACAACGGCTGCCAGCCTTGCGCGACCAGGCTCGCCGCGATGTCGTCGTCGTACCCGGCGGTCCAGTGGGTGCCGTCGACGTGGACGAGCGTCCGGCCGATGAGCTTCAGCATCCGCTGCACCTGGCGGCGGAGCGTCACGTCGCGGAGTCCCGCCAGCTGCACTTCGGCGACCGGGTGCGCGGCGTACTGCACTGCGCTGAAAGCAGCGAGCACTTCGTCGCGCGCGCGATCGCTGAGGTCCTGGAGCAACGAGTCGAACAACGCGTGCTGCTCAGTCATCCGACACCTCCGCGCCCAGCTGCGCATCGTCCGCGGCCGGCGCGGCGGGAGGTTTGATGGACAGCACGGCAGGCGGCGGCTCCGGAAGGTGGCGGCAGAGGTCGCGAAGCGTGGAGAGGTCCGTTGCGGTCCAGGTGATGACGCGCGGGCCGAGCCGGACCTCGGCTGCCTTCTCGTCCCACCGGATCCAGTGCGTGGCGTGCAGGCGGCGCAGGCTGCCGATGATCAGGGTCAGATCGCTCGACTGCTCGGCGCGGCCGCGCATCCCGGCGTACACGGATCTGATCTGGGCCAGCGTGCCGGTCACACCCGGCCAGGCCGGAGCGCTGCGGTCCGTCCAGCAGCAGGTGACGCAGATCGCGAGCAGGCGGGCGGTCTCGTTCGGCTGTTCGACGGCGACCGGGGGAGCGCCGAGCTCCTCGAGGACGCTGTGCCCCGCCCCTGACGGGAGCGTCGGCACGAGCCAGACGGTCGATCCGTCCGGCGAGGTCGCGCGGGTAAGACCGGCGACGGCGGGCGTTTCCGGGTCGATCTCGAGTGGGCCGGCAGACTGCACCTTCGCCCACCACATCGCGTTGTAGAGCCGCCGCTCAACGGCTTCCGTGCTCATCGCGCCACCCGGCGGAAGACACCTTCGGTCGCCCACGGCGTCCCTGCGGTCGGATCGATCCGCATACCGTCGGACCACACCAGCTCGTACTCAAGCTCGTCGTGCAAGTGCGCCGCGGTCAGCTCGGCCAGCACGCGTCGCGCGGTGATCCAGTCGCCGGCCTGATCAACGACCTCCACGATGTCCACCTCGGGCCGCCCAGCCAACACCCGCTCGGCCTCCGCGCGCAGGTCCTCGCGGTCCGTCGCGGCAGCGGACTCTGGCGCGTCGGCATCCGCGGTCGGGCGCGGTGGCGCCATCCGAGCGCTACCGGACCGGCGGCCGGTATCGACCGCTTCCACCATCGTCTGCGGCGAGAAGTCCGGCGCAGCAGCGTCAAACAGAAGACCATCCAGTACGGCGGCCAGCGCATCGGGCTCGCTGCTCCGGGTAAACGTCAGCCAGGTCTCGATCGGCAGCAGCCCGAGCGCCCTCGTCGTACCGGCTCGCTCGACCAAGCGGCCGGCGGCGAGTTGTACGGCGTCGGCGTACGCGGCGAGGGCCATGCGCAGCGAAGTGCAGTCGCGATGCAGCTCGGGCCAGCGCTCGAGGACGATCCGGTGGACCTTCTCAGCCTGCTCGATCAGGCGCTCGTTGCCCCACGCGAGCTGGGCGTTCTCGCGGAGCTGTGCCGTAGTACTCGTCGAGACGAGGATCGCCAGCTCGTTGCCGAGGAGCCGGAAGACCTTCGTCATCCGCCCGATCGACGCCTTGCCCTCGTCCGCGGTCGCCTGCGGATCGCTGACGCTGTGCGCCTCGAGTGTGAGCAGCTGGTGCAGCTCGGCCTGACCGCCCTGGACGGACATCCGGCGCAGGAACATCAGCATCACGTACGGCGCGAACGCGGCGCGGTGGCGCAACTCGTTCGGACGGTCGACGAGTTTGGTGATCGCGCCGTACTGCCTGAGGACTTCGAAGCGGCGGACGATCATGTCGTGCGGGTACGCCCGGCAGGCGAGCGTGGCCTGCTCGACCGTGAGACCGTCGCTGCCGGCCTCGGCGAACGCGTCCAGGATGGCCTGGTCGACGTCGAGCAGGTCGGGGTCGACGATCATCGCGCCGGCCTCGCGGGCGAGCACGGCGAAGACCTGACGGTAGACGCGCAGCACGGCCGCCTCGGCCTCGGCGTCGAGCAATGTCGCGTCCATCCCGTGCTCCCTCCCGTGTGATAGCAGCTGGGCTACCAGAGAAAAGGACTCTAACCACCCGCACCGACAGACCAAAACTCACCCGCCACCGGCCTGTGGACAACCGGATCGCAGGTGGTGCTGTGGAAAACCGGATGACGTCCCGAGCGCTGCTGCCTACCATCCGAGATGTGATGAGAATCCTTGGCTGACGCGGTCGACAGGCCGCGTCAGTACCACGGCGCCCCCTGGGCGTCGCCCCGCCGGTGCGGACCCTGTCGCAGGGTCCCCGGCGCGCTTGCTGATTCTCTCCTTTCGGAGCTTGCACATGACTGTGCACCCATTCGCCCACTCGGCGCGTTCCATCGGCGCCCAACATCCCCGGGTCCGTGACCTGCTGACCCTGCGGAAGGACGGTTCACCCGGCCGCATCATGGTCGAAGGCAGTTGGGAACACGACCGCCTACTCACCACCGCGGCCTCGATCGACGCCTTCTTCTGGTGCCCCGAGGTCGCCACGACGGAGGTCCATCGGATCGCGGAGCGTGCCACCGAGATGTACCGCATCTCGGAGAAGCTGCTCGCCCGCCTCTCCCGCAAGACCAGGTCCGACGGCCTGATCTCGATCGCGCGTCTCCCGGAATGGCGGCCGCACGCGTTCGAGTTCACCAACGAGTCGCTGGTGCTGGTCGCCGACGGCGTCGAGTACGCCGGCAACCTTGGCACCCTGATCCGTACTGCGGACGCCGCCAACGCCGACTGCCTCGTCCTGACGAGCAGGCGGGCCCGGCCGACGCATCCGTCCGTGTACTCCGCGAGCCGCGGCACCGTCCTCTCGATGCCGATCCTGGAGTTCGACGACATCCCGTCCGCAGCGGCGTGGCTGCGGAATCATCGCTTCCGCGTCCACCTCGCCGACCCGGCGGCAACGGGGACGTATCGCGTTCCGCAGTACGACGGGCCGACGGCGTTCGTGGTCGGTTCGGAGGGCTCGGGGCTGTCGCGGGAGTGGCATGCCGAGGGGTTCGACGCGGTGTCGATCCCGATGCTCGGGCAGGCGGACTCGCTGAACGTCGCGCTGTCGGCCGGGATCCTGCTGTTCGAGGCGCGGGCTCGGAAGGCCGGTTGGTGAGCTCGCCAGGCAGAATGGCACAGCAAACCCGATCACAAGGAGTGTGCTGTGCCGTTCGAGCCTGGCGAGGTCGTCGCCCCGTCCGATCCGCGCATCGTCCTGGAAGGACAGTGGGGTCACCAGCCCGGTGTGGCGATCACCGTGAACTCCGGTTCGCGGATCTCGTTCTCGTACGCCGGTGAGCGGCTGCAGCTGCTGTTCGACACCGACGGGCTCACGGTTGCGCCGCACCTGTGGATCACGGTGGACGACGGCGAGCCGAAGCTGCACGTGATCGAGGGGCCGGTCGTCGAGCTGTCTGCGCCGGACGCGCGGCACCGGGTCGAGGTCGTGGTCAAGGACGTGAACGAGCACGCGAACCGGTGGAACCCGCCGTTCGAGTGCGCGGTCGTGTTCGCCGGCCTCGTGCTCGACGTGAACGCGCGGCTCCGGTTGAGCGGTCGGCCGAGCGGTCCGCGGATCGAGTTCTACGGCGACTCGATCACGCAGGGCGTGCGGTCGCTGAGCGTGCACCCGGAGTCCGAGGGCGCGGACGGTACGACGACGTACGCGTATCTGACCGCGCGGGCGTTCGGCGCGACGTCGTACCAGGTCGGGTTCGGCAGCCAGGGGATCAGCAAGCCGGGGAACGGCGAAGTGCCCGCCGGCGTCGACTCGTTCGGCTGGAACTTCGCCGGTTCACCGGCCGAACACGTCGAGCCGTCCGACGTGGTCGTCATCAACCTCGGCGTGAACGATCCGACGCTGGAGGTCGAGGAGTACGCGGCCTACGTACGGCGGGTGCGCGCGGCGTACCCGGACACGACGATCGTGTCCCTGTCACCGTTCAACGGAAAACACGCTGACACGATCCAGGCCGCGGTGAAGTCCCTCGACGACCCCAACCTCATCTACATCGACTCCACCGGTTGGATCACCGAGGACGACTGCACCGACCAGGTCCACCCCACGGTCGCCGGCCACACCAAAATCGCCGAGAACCTCATCCCAGCCCTCGAAGAACACACAACCCTGCGCCGCGCATGACAGTCGACGAGTACATCGCGTCGTTCCCCGAGGAAGTCCGCGAGGTCCTGGAACAGGTACGCCGCACAATCCACGCCGCCGCACCCGGGGCCGGCGAGAAGATCAGCTACCAGATCCCCACGATCACCCTCGACGACAAGCCACTGATGTACTTCAGCGGCTGGAAGGCGCACATCGCCGTCTACCCCCTCCCACCCCTCGACGACGCCCTGGCCATCGCGATCGACCCGTACCGCTCCGGCAAAGGCACGCTGAAGTTCCCCCTCAACAAACCGATCCCGTACGACCTCATCACCCGCCTCACGCAGGCGTTCGTCGCTGCCCGTTGACTCAGGCGTACGCCGGCGCGATCGCCCGCGCGAGCGTGACGATTCCGGCTGGGCGCAGGATGCTGTCGGGCGTTGCGAGCAGTTCGACGTATGCGTTCTTGGCGGTGCGGAACACCAGTTGGCCGCCTGTTTGCTGCCAGCCTTCGGCGCCGACGCTCACCGGGTGCGCGTAGGGACTGTCCTTCATGTAGCCGAAGTCGAGCGAAGGATCCGAGCCCTGGCCGCCGGATCGGACCGCGACCGAGCCTGTTGCCGAACCCCACTGGCATGACAGGTAGCCGTCAGCCACGGTGTCTCGTCGCAGCACCGCCTTCTCGCCGAGCAACTTCTCGGCGGCCGCAGTACCGCGTGCACACGCAGGCTGCGCGATGACCGCCGGGGCGGTGGGAAGTCCGCCGGGAAGCGTGAGGATCGTTTGCGCGATGGATCGGAGTTCGTCCAGCGTGCCCGAGCCGTCGTTCAGTACGCGCAACTCGATCGGACTGTTGCCGGCGCGGAACACGAGCCAAGGGGCGGCTGCCGCTGGGTTGACCGCCCACGAGCCTGGTCCCACTCCGCCGTGCTGTCTGCGAGCGGCGCACTGACGCGGAAACCTGCTGCCGCGGCGGTCCAACGGCGGTGGTGCACCCTCCCCAGGAACGTACGTCGGGGGAGCTTAGAGGAGGTCGCGGGGGTCGGCGGCGGGTGGGCGGGTGAGGGTCCAGTCGTTGAAGGCTTGGTCGAAGCGGTACCAGAGGTTGTCATGGCCCAGGCGGAGTTGGAGTTTGCCGGAGGTCAGGCGGTTGGACTCGATGGTGGCGTTGGGGAGGGCTTCCAGGGCTTCGGTGAGGGCTTCTGGGTCGACGTCGTGCGGCTCGTCGAGGGTTACGGCGAGGCCGCCGGGGCCGGCTTCGCGCCAGGCGACGGCCCAGGTGGTTAGTTGGCGGGAGGAGATGCGGGCGCGGTGGGCCAGGTCGGCGAGGTCCGGCGTACCTAGGGCTTTGGCTGCTCTGCGGGCCAGGTCCTGCTCGAAGGTGAGGTTGAGGCCGCCGTCTCCGTCGCCGGATGCCAGCTCCCAGGCGCGTTGGGCGGCGTCGGTTGCCAGTGCGACCAGATCTCGTACGTCGACGCCGGACGACCGCGGCGGATCCAGCACCCGCACCGCCGCAGGCACTCCCGGAGCTCCCAGCGGTCTAGGTGGTGTGGGCACAGGCACAGGCCCCGCCGCACGCCGAGCATCCTGCTCGGAGGAGGCGGGCGTCGACGAGAGGGCTGGGCCGGCTGTCAGGTGGCGGGCGAAGGCTGCTATTGCGGGGATGCCGGCGGGGGGAGGAGTGCGGGGTGCGACGACTGGTGCGGCGGTTGAGCCGCGGCGGGTGCGGAGGGCGGCCAGGAGCTCGTCTTTGCGGCGACCGCGGAGGAGAAGCAGGGCGAAGGGGTCGTCGTCCAGCGCGTCCGTGATCAGGTAGCAGACCGCCGCGGAATGCTTGCAGGGAACGGCAAAGTCGGGACACGTGCAGTGCGTAAGGACCTCACCAGCACCGGGCAGAAGCTCGAGCCCCGCGTCGCGCACGTCGTCGATCACCTCGGGCGGCAGCTCACCATCCAGCAGCGCCGCCACCCGACCGATCTGCGCCGAGACCACCTCCAGCACCGAGTCCCACTCGGCGCTCGAGAACGCGCGGATCCGCACCGTCACCTGGTACGGCGTGACGCGGCTGCCCTGCACAACAGCCTCAACCTCACCCGGACTCACCGTCAGCTCGACAACACTCCCGCGCCGCGCGTACGACCGCCCACGCGACAACCGCCCCGGATCAAGCCGAGCCCGTTGCTCCAGCGCTTCCAACCACGCGCGACCCCACCACGTCGCCCCGAACGGCCGCCGACTCCCCGGCCCCTTCGCCGCCGGCAGTCCGGCATCCTCCCCCTTCCGCCGCCACCCCTGCCACGGCACCCGATCCTCATCAGCCATCGGATTTCCCAACAGCAGAAGGGTTGTACGCACTCGCCGAGCCCGACTTCGCCGGGGTAGTCGACAGCTCGACCAGCTCGGTGAGCTCGGAATCCGACAGCTCACTCAGCCACGCCTCACCCGAACCGACCACGGCATCCGCGAGGTCGCGCTTGGCGTTGATGACCGTCGAGATGCGGTCCTCGAGCGTGTTCTCGGTGACAAGCCGATGCACCTGCACCGGACGATCCTGACCGATCCGATAAGCGCGGTCGGTCGCCTGATCCTCAACCGCCGGATTCCACCAACGGTCGTAATGCACGACATGCGTCGCTCGCGTGAGCGTCAGCCCGACCCCACCGGCCTTCAATGACAACAGGAACACCGGCGCCTCACCCGCCTGGAACTCCTGGACCAGTTGCTCGCGCTTCTTCACCCCGATCCCGCCGTGCAGGAACAACGACTTGATCTGCCGCGCCGCCAGATGCGCCTCGATCAGCCGGCACATCTCGACGTACTGACTGAAGATCAGCACGGACTCGCCCTCGGACAGGATCACGTCGAGCAGCTCGTCGAGCGCGGCGAGCTTGCCCGAGCGCCGCTCCAGCGGACCGGGCTCGTGCAGGAACTGCGCCGGGTGATTGCACACCTGCTTCAGCTGCGTGAGCAGACTGAGCACCAGCCCACGCCGAGCGATGCCCTCCGCCTCCTCGATCTTGGCGAGCGTCTCCTTCGCCACGGCCTGGTAGAGCGTGGCCTGCTCGACAGTCAGCGGTACGACGACATCGCGCTCGGACTTCTGCGGAAGCTCCGGGGCGATCCCCGGATCGCTCTTCTTCCGCCGCAGCAGGAACGGCCGCGTCACCCGAGCCAGCCGCGCAGTCGCCTCCTCGTCATGGAACCGCTCCACGGGTACGGCGACGTCGTGGCGGAACCGGTCGAGCGTCCCGAGCAACCCCGGCGCCGACCAGTCCAGGATCGACCACAGCTCGGACAGACGGTTCTCCACCGGCGTACCGGTCAAGGCGATCCTGGTTGCTGAAGGCAACGTTCGCAACGCGCGAGCCGTGCGGGACAACGGATTCTTCGCGTGCTGAGCCTCGTCCGCGACGACCAGGCCCCACGCCACCTCGCCGAGAACGCGGTGGTCCTGACGCACCACGCCGTACGTCGTGAGCACCACCTCGTCGGGCGCAATGTCGCTGAGCGTCCGGCCTGCGCCGTGATAGCGCCGCGTCGGTACGTCGGGGGCGAACCGCTCGAACTCGCGCTCCCACGTGCCGAGCAAGGTCGACGGGCAGACGACGAGCATCGGGCCGCGTCGCTCCAACTGCAGATGCAACGCGATCACCTGGATCGTCTTGCCCAGGCCCATGTCGTCGGCGAGGCAGCCGCCGAGGCCGAGATTCGCGAGCTGCGCCATCCACGCGACGCCGCGGCGCTGGTAGTCACGGAGGGTCGCGCGCAGGCCGACCGGATCGGTGAACGGAGCCGGCTCCTCGGCCGTCCGCAGCCGGGCGAGCATCGCGGCCAGCGAACCGTCCGCATCAAACGGAACGAGCTCGCCGTCGACATCGATCGTCCCGGTCAGCGCCGCGCCGAGCGCTTCGGCGCCGGTGAGTTTGCGGGTCGAGCCGTTGCGGAGGCGGCGTACGACGTCCTGGTCGACGCGGATCCAGCGGCCGCGCATCCGGATCATCGGCCGTTTCGCTTCCGCGAGCGCACCGACCTCGGCCTCGGTCAGATCCTGGCCGTCGAGCGTCGGCCGCCAGCGGAAAGCGACCAGGTCGTTGAGACTGAAGTCCGGCCCGGTGATCGCGCCCGGAGTCGGCGTAGCGACGGAGCCGCGGACAGCCAGCTCACCCGCGAAGAGGTCGGTCGGCCAGAGCACCTCGATCCCGGCGCCCTCGAGCTCGCTACTCCCTTCGGCCAGCTCATCCAACGCCACGTCGTCGATCCCGACCTCTTCCGGCGCCGCGTCGCGCAGCGCGGCTCCCAGCGGAGGCCAGACTCGAGCCCCGCGGCGGAGAGCGAGGAGGAGATCGGTCTCCGCACGCTCACCGAGGGCTGTCAGTACGGCGGCTGGTGCGTTCCACATGTCTGCGACGTCGACCAGCAGGCTCGGGTCGAGCCCGCTTCGCAACTGCAGGACGCCGCGGAAGGATTCCTCAGGCAGCTCGGGTGGTTCGATCCGGAGCACGAGGCGGGCACCGGCCTCCTCGGCGAGGGCGGTCTCGTCGAGCCAGCCCGACGGTCCGGGGAGCGCAATCGGGTCCACGGCCGCGAACGGAGCCGCGCCGGGACGCCCGGCGATGGCGGCCGAAGGCGTACGGACGATGGTGTCGGCGAGCGCGTCCCAGAAGGCACGCACGAGTTGCTGGGGGTCGACGAGCCGGACCGGCCTGGTGCCCTCGATGGGCAGCGCGTGACCGTACGCCGGCATGGCGGCGCCCAGGTTCCGCAGCCACGCGCGGTCCAGCGGATCGAGCGGAGCGACGCGCCACGCGCCGTACCCGTCCGGACTGCGATCCGGCACCAGCCGCCCGCGCCCGATCAGCACCAGCCCCGCCAACCCAGCCGCCCGCCAGGCACCCCAACTAACCGAGCCCACCCCCCGAGGCGAACCGTCCTGACCCGCACTCGAGCCGACCCCACCCGGATCCGAACCGACCCCACCCGAGCCGCCGTCGCCCGGAGCTGTCAGCCGAGCCAACACCTCGGCAACGGACAGCAGGCGCGCGGGGACCGTCGTACGGCGGACTGTCGAGCCGCGCGGGAGGACGAGCTCGACCGTGCCGTTCGCCTCCTCGCCGGCCGCGGCGAGATCGCCGTACAGCGCCAACCGGCCCGCGCGCGGCGGGTCGGCCGGGACGAAAACGGCGTCGAGCATGCCCAGCACAGTACGCCGGACCACCGACACTTCCCGAGCTTGACCTGAACCAACGTTGAGGTTGCACTCTCGGAACCCCGACGACAACCGGAAAGAGTGCAGATATGCGTGCAGCAGTAGTCACCAAGTTCGGCGACGCGGACGTGATCGAGACCCGCGACGTGCCGGATCCCGAGCCCGGAGCCGGCCAGATGCTCGTCGACGTGGGGATCGCGGACGTCATCTTCGTCGACACCGCGATCCGCCGCGGTCAGCACGGCAAGTTCTTCGACGTCGAGCCGCCGTACGTCCCGGGCGGGACGCTCGGCGGCCGGGTCCGCGCGGTCGGTCCCGACGTATCGACCGACTGGATCGGCAAGACCGTGGTCGGCCGCACGATCGGCTTCGGCGCTCACGCCGAGCTCGCCCTCACCACGACCGACGTGGTCGAGGTACCACCCGAGCTCGACCTGCCGGCCGCGGTCGCGGTGTACGGCGACGGGTTGACCGCGCTCATGCTCGAGCAACTCGCACCGTCGATGACCGGCAAGGACGTTCTGATCACCGCCTCGGCCGGCGGTATGGGCCTGCTCCTGATCCAACTGGCTCACAAGGCCGGCGCACATGTGATCGCAGCCGCTCGCGGCGACGAGAAGCTCCAGCTGAGCCGGGCCCAGGGCGCCGACGTACTGATCGACTACAGCAAGCCGTCCTGGGAGAAGTTGGTGCTCGAGGCAACGAACAACCGGGGCGCCGACATCGTCTTCGAAGGCGCCGGCAGCGAACTCGGCGCGGCCGCGTTCAGCGTGGTCAGGGACGGCGGCTGGTTCTCCGCCCACGGCGCGCCGAGCGGCGGTTTCGCCGCCATCGATCCCGCCCAAGCCGAGCGCCGCGGCGTCACCGTGAAGGGCATCATGGACCTCCGCGCCGACTCGACCACCACGACAATCACCGGCGCCGACGTCATTACCCGCGCGGCCGCCGGTGACCTCAGTCCGGTCATCGACCAGCTCTACGACCTGGACCACGTCGCCGACGCCCATCGGGCGCTGGAACACCGCACCCTGCGAGGCAAGGCGCTGATCAGCGTCAGTCGTTGATGTGGTGATCCGAGTCGGACCGCTCTGACTGCTCCAGGTGGTCGACGTGGTCCGTGACGGCCGGCGGGTTCGGGAGGGCGGCCACGATCTGGTTGCGCCCGGACCGCTTGGCCGTCAGCAGCGCGTCGTCGGCGGCCAGGACGAGCTGGTCCATCGTGTTCGCGACGTGCGGGTAGATCGCCGCACCGAACGACGCCGGTACGCCGCTGATCGCTGCCGTGCCGCCACTCGTCGTACCGACCGACACCGTGAGGCTGACGAGCCGCGCTCTGATCCGCTCCGCGATCTCCATCACCTCGGTCTCGGACGCGCCGGGCAGCAGCACTGCCAGCTCGTCCCCGCCGACCCGTGCGACCAGGTCGCCGTGCCGGACCTCGGCCCGGATCGCCTCGCCGACCGCACGCAGCGCCTCGTCACCTGCGGGGTGGCCGTAGGTGTCGTTGATCTCCTTGAACTTGTCGAGGTCCAGCATCAGCAGACCGACTGTGCTGCGCAGTGTGTCCGCACGGGCCAGCTCGGCGGGCACTGCGCTCGCCCAGTACGACGAGGTGGCCAGACCGGTCTTCGAGTCGGTCCCAGCGGCCCGCTGGTACTGCGGAAGCAGCAGATCGCGGTGCAGCGCCATCACCGTCACCATGAGTACAGGGACGACCCATGGGTACGACGACTGGACCGCAGCGATCGCTACACCGAGCCCGAGCCCGGCACACACGACCAGCTGGTCTGATAGCTCGCCGAGCGCCTCACGCGCAGTCGCTTCGGGGGAGGCGAGCAGGATGGCGCCGATCACCAGCGCGTAGTTCACCAGCCACCAGACCCCGGCCGCGGCGATGACGATCACCAGTGACCAGAGGCTCGTCGGCACCCGCGGCTCGGTCAGCAGGCCGCCGGCGCGCAGCACGGCCGCGGCGGCGGCGCTGGCCAGGATGTACGTCGCCGTGGAGAACACCTTGCGGTGCGCGACGGTCCGCCCGTACACGCGGAACCAGGAGTAGGCGTAGGCCAGCACGACCAGCGGGATGACCAGCGACAGCGGGAGCAGCAGCAGGGCCGCGAAGATCCACAGGCACTTCAGGTTCGTGTGCGGTGAAGTATTGGCCGCCAGCTCGCGTCGGCGCTCGATTCCGCGGGCACACTCCAGATGCAGGGTCGAGGCGACGGCGAGGACGACGAATGCCACCCACTCGGAGTGCCGCACACCGGAATTCGGCCCGCTCACCGTGCTCCGAACCGCGAGTGTGGTAATCGTGACCGCAATCACATCAATCGCGAGCACATAAGCCAAAGCGGTCCTCGGCAACGACCAGAGCTTCCATTGCCGGGGTGGCCCCCAGCTGCTCCGACCGATCAGAATCATATGAGCCTCACACACGGTCGATCTGAGCGGTTATGCGTACATCGTAACGACCTGTTCACGTCTGGTCACCCCCGTGTCCGGGTCATTCCATCAGTTGGTCATTCCAGAAGGGTCGAGAATCATGCAGAAGACGACGCGCGGCACCGGCAACGGCAACGACTGGTTCACCGGCGGCAACGACTGGTTCCACGGGGGGAACGACTGGTTCGCGGGCGGGAACGACTGGTTCACCGGTGGCGGCAACGACTGGCTCCGCGGCGGTAACGACTGGTTCGCACCGCGCACCGCCAATGGCGGTAACGATTGGTGACGAAAGGTAAATCTTTACCTGGGTCTTACATTCCGGATAACTCATTCACGAGATAAACCGGGCGGCCCGGAACTTATCCTAACTGTAATTCTCCGAATGGTCGTCGATTCGGCGGGCGCGCGCCCAGGCGGCGCCCGCCGCGGCCGCCAGTATTGCGCCTGTGACGCCCATCACGGCGAGTGCACCGGATGGCCCGAATGGTTCTGCCAGCGCCCCCGCGAGCAGAATTCCGAGGCCCTGGCTGCCCTTCAGCGCGGTCCCCGCGACGCCGAACGCCTTACCGCGCTGATGATCGGGCACAGCCTGGACGAACGCCGCACTCGTCGGCAGGTGGTACGACGATGCAGCGCCGGACAGCGCCCAGAGACAGAACGTCACCACAGGCCCCGGCTGGAGCGCAGAGAAAGCCAATGGAACACACGCAGCGACCGCCAGGGGGCCGAGCAGCTTCATCCGCCGCTCCGGCGACCACAGCGTGATCAGCCACATCCCGACCACGCAGCCGGCCGGACTCGCGGCCAGCAGGACTCCCGCAGTCGTGGTGCCGTAGCCGATCTCGTGGGCGTAGGGGACTGCCAGACCCTCCACGGTGACGTAGAAGCCGGCGATGGTGGCGAGCAGGACGAGCGTCCGGAGCTTCGGTGTACGGGCGACCTGCGCGATGCCGGACGTCAGGTCCTTCAAATAGCTCCCGGATGGCGCATCTGTGCCACTTGTCGGAGCAGGGCGCCGGCGTACTCCGAAGGTGATCAGGAGGGCCGACAAGACGAAGGTGGCGGCATCCAGGAGCAGGCCGCCGGAGGTCCCCACGGCGACCACGACAGCGCCGCCGAAGCCGAAGCCGAGGACCTGGCTGAACTGGACGACCATGTCGTTCGCGGCCTTGCCGAGCACGTAGTGATCACCCGGGAGTACGGCGGGCAGCGTGGCCCCGCGCGCCGCGTTGAACGGCGACCCGAACGCCTGCAACGCGAGCAGCAGTAGGATCACGACGAGCAGTGGAAGGGCCTGGATCGCCATACCTGCAACGAGAATCGCCCGTGCGACATCGGTGACGATCATCACTGTGCGTCGCGGGTACCGGTCGGCGAAGCCGGCGAGTAGCGGCCCGAACAACAGGTCCGGTACGTAGGTCAGCGCATACGTCACCGCGGTCAGCCCGGCCGACGAGGTCCGGTCGAAGACCAGCACCGACAACGCCACCCGCGCCAGCTGATCACCCGCCACGGACAGCACCCCGGCGAGGAACAACGCCCGGAACTCGGCGTGCCCGAAGACGTCACGCCAGCGCGCCCGCTCGACCGCCGCAACCGACATACCTACGACGTTAACCACAATCCGTGGCCTGACACCTCCCGAGGGTGAGCAACTCTGTGTCCTGCAAGGGTTCAAGGGATAACTTGCGGCGCATCTGTGCCAGTTCGGGTCCAGATTGGGGGACCCGGTAGCGCAGTATTTGGGTGAACGTTCTACTCTGTAGATCTCCGGTAGCGGGGTCTGGGCGGGGCGGCCCCGACCCTGCTACCGGAGCTCTTCTTTGTGGGGCGGTATGGCCCCGAAACTGTCGGTAGGCCCCGGTAGCGTTCTCGGTGCCAGGGGCGGCTCCTGGACGTGCTTCCTTCTCCTTCACCAGGCCAAGTAGCGCGTCCGCTCTCCGCCCCTGGTGCCTTCATCTCACGACGCCACCGGGGAGACGCCATGCCGGAAGAATCTGCGCAGGTCCTGCTGCGCCGCCGCCGGCTCGTCGACGTCACCACGCTGACCCCGGCGGTACGCCGTACTGCCTGGCAATGGCTCCGCCGTCCGCTGACGATCCAGACCGGACTGTCCGCGCTCCAGGCCGACCTGATCCAGCGGGGCTTCCTGCTGTCGGTCGGCCTGTACCGGTACTGCGCCTCGCTGTCGGCTCCCGCACTCGCCGGCTTCGGCGGCGCACTGCTCGACCTGCTCGACGCCGAGTCCGGTCACGACACCCACCACACGCCGCTGTTCCGCGGCTTCCCGGAGAGCGTGCCGGGCAACACCGAGACCTTCTACGTGAACCGGGTGTTCGCTCGTCTCCTCCAGGAGCCCGATCAGCCCTGCGTCCTCTGCGGCGATACCAAGGCGGTGCATCCGGTCTCGCCGTGCGCCCATCTGGTCTGCCGGACGTGCTGGGACGGCTCGGACTTCAGCGCCTGCCCGCTCTGCCTGCGCCGGATCGACCGCAAGGACCCGTTCCTCAAACCGTCGTTCGACGAGGAGCAGCCGGCCCACGTCCGGTCGGACCGTTTGCGCCTGCTCTCGCCGGCAACGGACGACTCAGCCCGCGAGACGGTCGAGATCTTGCTGGCGCGGCGTGCACCGCTGTCGGGCGCGGACCGTGCTGACCTGCTGGTGCTGCTCGACGCTGCCGACCCGTCCTGGCTGCCGGACGAGATCCCGGTCCGCGAGACCCGGGCGCTCGTCATCGCGCACTTCCTCGCCGACGACCCGGAGCTGATCGATCGCACCGACACCGCGACCGACGTACTGCGTTTGATCTACGCGTTGATGGACGCCGATCCCGGGCTGCGGACGCCGCCGGCCCGGCGGAAGTCGTTGCCGCGGGCAACTCGGCGGCTGGTGCTGCGGCGGCTGGACCGGTTGCCGGCGGAGACGCTGGTCGAGGATCTGCTGCGCCACGAGCGGGCCTGGAAGCGGATCGCGGAGAACCTGCACCCGTTCGAGTTCGCGACCCGTTTCCCGGTCGCGGCGCTCGCGTTCGCAGTCCTTCGGCAGACCGATCTGGACCTCGGGACTCCAGCCGGGCGGGCAGTGGCGGGTGAGGCCGCGCAGCATCCTCTGATTCGCGTTGAGGACGGGCGGCTCGTGATGAGCACGTTCGCCTCGCGGGTCGAAGGCGCCTTCGCCCAAGGGCGGCCGGAGCAGGCGCTGGACCTGCTGCGTGAGCGTCCCGGCGAGTTGGTACGTCGACTTGTCCACCTCGCGCGCGTACTTCCGCCCGAGCAGCACGTCACGCTCGTCGAGGCCCTGACGACCGCAGTCTCGGACGTGTCTCCGGTGGTGATCACTGCCGCGCTCGGGCAAGTCCGCACACCGCCGGGCGATCTGCGGCTGTTCTTCCCGCGCGGCGGCACTGCCCGCATCTGGACGGCCGTGGACGACCGCGAGCCGTTGCCGAGCGAGCTGGCGACCGAGTTGTCCGGCGTACTGACCGGTGAAATGTTGCGTCGGGCAACGGATCTGCCGCGGTGGCGGCGGGCGTTCCTGGACGAGGAGTTGACCCGGCTGGCGGCGCCTGGTTCGGAGCGGAGCGCGTCCTCGAGTCTGCTGCGGATGACGCGGGGGAGTGCGGTGCCGATCCCGCAGGATGAACTGCTGCGCCTGTTCCTGCATTGGATCGAGCCGGCCGGACGGCGGGTCGATCTCGATCTGTCCGTGGCGGTGTTCGATGAGGAGTGGGCGTTCGTCGGGCTCTGCGATTACACGCGGCTGCGGTTCGACCAGGATGCGCTGGTGCACTCCGGTGACCTGACGTCCGCGCCGGCGCCGCACGGGTCCACCGAGTTCGTGGACATCGATCTGCGCGCGGTGCGCCGGGTCGACGGGCGCTACGTGCTCCCGGTTGTGTTCAGCTACAACGACGTACCGTTCGATCAGTTGGCGCGCGGGTTCGTTGGGGTGATGCGGCAACCAAATGGCCTGTTCGATCCGGCCGCGGTCGAGGAGCGGTTCGATCTGTCCGGGCCGGCGAAGATCCTGATGCCGTTCGGCGTCGACCTGCAGACCAAAGAGTTGCGCTGGTACGACGTGAACCTGGGCGCGGCCGGATACGGTCACAACATCGCGAGGTACGGCGGTCAGCTCGGGCTGATGGCCGCGACGCTCGAGGAAGTGCACGGGTCCGGCGATCGGGTCAGCCTGTGGGAGGTCTGCTGCTGGCACGCGGCCGCGCGCGCCGACGAGATCGCCGTACGGTGTGCCGACGGATCTGTCGTCGGGTATCAGCGGGAGCCGTCCGAGGAGCTTGCGGCGTTCGCGCGGCGGGTGACGGCCCGGTTGGAGCCTGACCGGCGGTGGGACGAGGATGCCGCCAACCGCGCCGATTTCGTCGCCGTTCTGGCTGGTGATGTCACGCCGCGCTCGGGGGCGGAAGTGTATGCGCTGCATCCGCGTCTGCTCGACCACGCGAGCGTGGAGCTGATCGACGCGCCGCACCTGCTCGCCGTACTTGCGCCTGACACTCGCGCCCGGGCGACTCTGCGGGCCGGCTGAGACGCGGCCCCTGCGCTCGGGCGAGTCTGGCAGGGGCCTGAGAAATGTTTGACAGTTCCGTGACGGAGGCGGGGGTGTCGCTTTGGTGCGCTCCGCTGCAGGAGTACAACGGAATTGACGCGAAGGGAGCCACGAATGACGTACGACGTGGTGGTGCTCATCGAGCGGGAGATGAGCGAGGGCGACGCGCGCCGCGTTGCCGCCCTGTACGCACGACATGAAGAAGCCGTTGGCTACCACCTGCTGGTCTCCAGCCATCCCGACAGCGGGATCGGTGGTCCGATGGCGTTGCTGGGATCGACGTTCGCGGACGTGGCCGGGACGACCGGCGCGGCGGCCGTGGTCGGCTCGGCGACAGCTCCGTCGGCACGGGTCGGCCCGACAGCCGCTCCGAGCCGGACACCGACGGCCACCCTCGCGGACCCGGCCGTCGACCTCGCGTCGGTGATCGAACACAGTTCGCGCCGCCTCCGGGCCGCGAGCGGGTACCAGGTCCACGTGTCCATCACGCACGGCGAGATCATGCTGGCGCTGATGCAGATGGTGAAGACCACCGGTAGCCAGGAGGTCGTGGTGGTCGCCTGGCCGGAGACCGCGGCCCGGTTCGTCTGCTCCGACTGGTCCACCAAGGCCCGCAAGCTGCTGAAGGTGCCGCGGGTCCGCATTCTCGAGCACGACACCTGAGGACCCGTACCGAACGACAGGACGTAGTTTCACGCCACCGGAGCGGGCGGGCTCCACGGCGTCATGGCGCGCACCGCCACTACCCTGTCGTTCGGTACGAATCAGCCCGTTGCGGGCTGCCGCGGCAACCGCACCTGCAAGGTGGTCCGGCCGGGCCGCGAAGCGATCGTGATCGTGCCGCCGTGGTGCTCGGCGACGATCCGTTGTGCGATGTCGAGCCCCAGGCCGGTGCCTTTGCCGACGTCCTTGGTCGTGTAGAACGGCTCGAACGCCCGGGCCGCGACCTCCGTCGGCATACCGCGACCGGTGTCGGTGAACTCGACGACGATCCGGTCGCCGTCGGTCCGGGTCATGATCCGCAACGTGCCGGCGCCGTCCATCGCGTCGACCGCGTTGTCGATCAGGTTCGTCCACACCTGGTTGAGTTCGCCCGCGAACGCGTCGATCCGCGGTACGTCGGCACCGTACTCGCGGATCACCTCGACGCCGTCGCGGAGCTTGTGCCCGAGCATCACCAGCGTGCTCTCGATGCCCTCGGTCACGTCGATCGTCTGGATCGAACCGCGGTCCATCTGCGAGTACGAGCGGACGGCCGCCACCAGTTCGGTGATCCGCCGCGTCGACTCCTTCACCTCACCGAGCAACGTCGCCGCGGACAGCGTGCTGGCCACCCACTCCAGACCGGGCTCCAAAGCATCGCCGAGTACGTCGGCCGCGCGCTCGCACCACTCGACGCCGGCGCCCGCCGCGGCCAACGGCGGCGCGATCAGCCAGTCCTGCGTGACACCGTGATCGGCGAGCCAGTCCGAGATGACGTTCTCGTCATCGGCAAGATCGACCGGATCCGGCGCCGCCGTACCCGAGCCGAGCTCCAGCCGCAGCTCGTCCAGCGCACTGAACTGCACCGCCGTGACCTCGCCCTCCGCGAGCCGGCGCAAGGCCGACAGCAGCGTGACGCACGCGGTGTCGAGTGCGCTGACGGACCGGGCCGCGGCCGCGGCCGGATTGTTGATCTCGTGTGCCAACCCGGCTGCCAACGTGCCGAGCGTGATCAGCGACTCCCGCTGCCGGGCCGTCGACTCGATGGCCCGCGCAGTCCCGTACACGCCCCTGATCAGGTGGCCAGCGAGCGGGAACCACGCGTCGACCCGTTCCCGCAGCAGGTCGGTCGGCACCCGCAGTACCCGACCTTCGGCCAGGCCGCGGCCGCTGGCGAGATAGACACCGTGCTCGTCCCAGGCACGGAACCCGCCGGCCCAGCGGCCCGGAACGTCCATCTTGCCCATCACGGTGTCCTCGCGGCCGATCTTGCGGTGCAGCGCGATCACACCGTCGACCAGCACCCACCAGAAGTCCGCCGGCTCACCTTCGTGGAACAGGTCCGCGCCGAGCTCGATCGGCACCTCGGTGCTGCCCTCGATCAGCTCCTCGAGCTGTCCGTCGGCCAGTCCCGCGAAGAGCGGGATGTCTCGCAGATCGTCGGCGCGCATCAGACGGTCGCAAGGTAGCGGTGGACGAGATAGATCGACATGGCGCCTTCGCCGACCGCGGAGGCCACCCGTTTCATCGAGTCGAGCCGAACGTCGCCCGCGGCAAACACCCCGGGCACGCTGGTCTCCAGCGCGTACGGCGGCCGCGGCAGCGACCACCGATCGAACGCGAGCACATCGGGTCCGGTCACCACGAAGCCCTTCTCGTCGCGTACCACGGAATCGCCGAGCCAATCGGTCCGCGGGATCGCGCCGACGAAGATGAACAACCAACTGGCGAGGACCTCCTCGACGCGACCGGAGTTGCCATCGGCCAACGTCAGGCCCTCGAGGTGACCGTCGCCCCGACATCCGACCACCTCGGTCCGGCATCGGACCTCGATGTTGGTCGCGTTGGTGATCTTGTCGATCAGGTACCTCGACATCGAGCTCTCCAGCGACTCGCCGCGGACGAGGAGCACGACCCGTTTGGCGTAGCGGGAGAGGTTGAGGGCTGCTTGGCCGGCCGAGTTCGCCGCGCCGACGACGTACACCTCGTCGTCCTGGACCTGGCTGGCCTCGCTGGCGGTGGCGCCGTAGTAGACGCCGCGGCCGGTGAGGTCGGCGAGGCCGTCGACGTCGAGGCTGCGGTACGAGACGCCGGTCGCGACGATCAGCGCGCGGGCCTCGATCTCACCGGATCCTTCGAGCAGTACGGCGTGCACGGGCCCGCGCGACTCGAGTCCGACGACCGAACGCGCGAGCACCATCTCGGCGCCGAAGCGGGATGCCTGCGCGACCGCTCGGGCGGCCAGGTCCGAGCCGGTGAGTCCGCGCGGGAAGCCGAGGTAGTTCTCAATTGCGGCGCTGAGTCCGGCCTGGCCGCCCGGGGCTTCGCGTTCGACGATCACGGTGCTGAGGCCTTCGGACGCGGCGTACACGCCGGCAGCCAGGCCTGCGGGTCCGCCGCCGACGATGCAGACGTCGTACAGCGGTTGTTCGGCTCTCGTACGCAGGCCGAGCGCCGATGCGAGGTCGAGGGTGGTGGGGGAGCGGAGGGTGTCGCTCTCCGGGATCAGGACCAGCGGGAGATCGTTGTCGGAGGCATCGGCCAGGTCCTTCAGCCGTTGGGCCTCCGGATCGCGTTCGACGTCGTACCAGCGGTACGGCACGTGGTTGCGGGCCAGGAAGGTCTTGATGTCGTGCGACCGGTCCGACCAGCGGTTGCCGACGACCCGGACATCCGAGACGTGGTCGGGGTTGGCGTGCTGCCAGTCGCCGAGCAGGTCGTCGACGACCGGGAACAGTTGGTCCTCGGGCGGATCCCACGGCTTCAGCAGGTAGTAGTCGAGGCCGATGTCGTTGATGGCCCGGATCGCGACGTCGGTGTCGGCGTACGCGGTGAGCAGCAGGTACTTCGCGCTCGGTGCGTGCACGCGGGCCCGTTCGAGCAGCTCGATACCGGTCATGCCGGGCATCCGCTGGTCGGTGGCGATCAGCGCGATCGGCTGGTTGCGCAGGGCCAGCTTCGTCAGCGCGGCCAGCGCCTGGTCGCCCGAGGTCGCGCGCACGACGAGGTAGTCGTCACCGTACCGGCGGCGTAGATCCCGGGAGATCGCCGCCGACACCATTGGATCGTCGTCGACAGTCAGAATCGCTGGTTTGCTCACGCGGTGCCCCCCACCAGTGAACCGATCCCGTCAGAATGCCACGGGAGTACCTCAGTCCTCTATGAGTGCACGCAACGTTTCCTGCTCGGAGTCGGGCACATACCCGCCGTAGTAGTCGTACATGTTCTGGCGGGCCAGGCGCGCGGCGGCGTGGCCGTTGCCGGTGCGGATCGCGTCGACGACGTCGGCGTGGTGGTGCAGTGACTCGAGCATCAGGGCGCGACTGTTCGGCGCGTGCGCGATCTTGTCGGAGATCAGGCTGAGTACGACGCCGCGGACGACCTCGTTGCAGGTCTGGATCAGCGAGTTGCGGCTGATCCGCGCGATCAACTCATGGAAGGCGAGATCGGCCTGGCTGAACGCGCCGAAGTCGACGTCGATCGCCGCTCGCATCGCCACCAGCGTCTCCTCCAGCTCGTCGAGCTCCTCCGGCGTACGCAGCCGGGACGCGACCTGGATCGCGGCGCCGTCCATGATCATCCGGAAGCCGATCAGCTCGCTCAGGGTCAGCTCGTCGACGCGCGCCAGGCGGACCATCTGCTTGCGCAGCGCGGACTGCGAGAACGGCAGGATCTCCGGCCCGTTGGGATCGCCCGGACGGGAGCGAACCACGCCGTTGCTCTCCAGCACCCGCAGCGCCTCGCGGACGGTCGATCGGCTGACCGCGAACTGTGCGACCAGTTCCCGTTCGCTCGGCAGCCGCTGGCCCGGGGCCAGGTCGCCGCGGGCGAGGGCGTCCTCGACCTGTTCGACGATCCGTTCGTACGCGCGCACGGGCTGTACCGGACTGAACTGCGGTCCAGTTGTCATCCGGCGCACCCCCTAGTCGCTTGACAGGCACCTGAGCAGGGGACAAATCTAGTGGCCCAGTTACACCTAGTCCACTGGTCGGACCAGTGAAGGAGTTGGCGTGAAGTCGTCGTTTCGCATCCGGGCGGTCGCGTTCGTCGCTTCCGCGGCGGTGCTGGCCCTGACCGCCTGCTCAGCGGGTTCGAGCACCTCTTCAGGCAGTTCGCCCGGCGGGGACCAGAAGCTGTCGATCGGCCTGGTCGCCGAGCCGGCCAGCCTGGACTTCACCACCACCGACGGTGCCGCGATCCCGCAGGCGCTGCTCGGGAACGTGTACGAGACGCTGGTCAAGCAGGACGACTCCGGCAAGATCGTGCCGTCGCTGGCGAAGTCGTGGACGGTCTCGCCGGACCGCAAGACCTACACCTTCGATCTGGTCGACAACGCGAAGTTCACCAACGGCAAGCAGTTCACCGCGAACGACGCGGTGTTCAGCATCAACCGGGTGAAGACGGCCTGGACGATCTCGCTGAAGGCCGCGATGGACGTGGTCTCCGGGGCCAAGGCGCTCTCGCCCACGCAGTTGCAGGTCACGTTGGCCAAGCCGAGCAACGACTGGCTGTTCCGGATGACCACCCGGATCGGCGCGATGTTCTCCGAGTCCGGTGTCAGCGCGCTGGCGACCGACCCGGTCGGCACCGGCCCGTTCAAGTTCTCGAAGTGGAACCGCGGCGACTCGATCGTCATGGTCCGCAACGACGACTACTGGGGCAGCAAACCGTACTTCCAGACGATCACGCTGAAGTACTTCAAGGACGCGACCGCGCTCAACAACGCCCTGCTGACCAGCACGATCAACGTGATCGGCACGGTCCAGGCGCCGGAAGCGCTCAGCCAGTTCACCAGCAACAGCAAGTACCAGGTGATCGAAGGTACGACGAACGGCGAGGTGCTGCTGTCCTTCAACAACTCCCGGCCGGTGTTCAAGGACCTCCGGACCCGCCAGGCGATCCGGATGGCGATCGACCACAAGGCACTGCTCGACACCTGCTGGGCCGGTCGCGGCAAGCTGATCGGCAGCATGGTCCCGCCGACCGACCCGTGGTACGAGGACCTCACCGGCGTCGCGCCGTACGACCTGGCCAAGGCCAAGTCGTTGCTGCAGGCATCCGGTGCGGCCGGCAAGACGCTCCGGCTGCGGCTGCCGACGTTGCCGTACGCAACGTCCTGCGGCCAGGTGGTGAAGAGCATGCTGGAGCAGGCCGGGCTGAAGGTGCAGATCGACCAGCTCGAGTTCCCCGCCGCCTGGCTGACCACGGTCTTCAAGAACGCCGACTACGACATGTCGATCATCGCCCACGTCGAGCCGCGCGACCTCGGTGCGGTGTTCAACGCGAAGTACTACACGCGGTACGACGATCCGACCCTGCAGGGCTATCTCGCCGCCGCGGACGCCGGTGACGAGGCCGCGCAGGTCGACAACATGAAGAAGGCGGCGCGCCGGCTGTCCGAGCAGGCCGCTGGCGACTGGCTGTTCCTGATCCCGAACCTGATCGTCGCTGACAAGAACATCAAGGGCCTGCCGACCAACGCCATCACCGAGAACTTCGATCTCTCCAAGCTCGCCCGATGATTCTCCGCCTGATCGAGCGCACCGGCGTGTTCTTGGTCAGTCTTGCGGTGAGCTCGGTGCTGGTGTTCGCGTTCATGGCGGTGCTGCCCGGCGACCCCGCCCGGGTCGCGCTCGGCGTGAACGCGTCCGATGAGGCGGTGGCCGAGTTGCGGCAGCAGTTCGGCCTCGACCGCCCGCTGCCGACGCAGTACTTCGACTGGTTGGGCGGACTGCTGCACGGCGACCTCGGTACGTCGTACGTGTCGAAGGTGGCGATCGGGCCGCAGGTGTTCGATCGCCTGCAGGTGACGCTGTGGCTGGTCGTGGCCGGGATGATCATCGCGCTGCTCGTCGCCGTCCCGGCCGGCACGATCATGGCCGCGCGGCACCGCAAGCTGTCCGGGCTGGCCCTGTCCGCGGTCTCCCAGGTCGGCGTCGCCGTACCGGCGTTCCTGGCCGGCATCCTGCTCATCGTGGTGTTCGCGGTGAAGCTCGGCTGGCTGCCCGCGAACGGCTGGACCCCGCCCGCGCAGGACCCCGGGATGTTCCTGAAGCAGCTGATCCTGCCGGCGCTCTCACTCGGCCTCGTCCAAGGCGCCGTCCTCACCCGCTACGTCCGTAGCGCGGTCCTCGACGTTCTCCGCGAGGACTACCTCCGCACCGCCCGAGCCAAAGGCCTGAAGCCCTTTCAAGCCCTCTGGCGCCATGGCCTCCGCAACGCCGCCGTCCCCGTCGTAACAGTCCTGGGCCTCCAGCTCGCGACCCTCCTCATCGGCGCGGTCGTCGTCGAACGAGTCTTCGTCATCCCCGGCCTGGGCAGCCTCCTCCTCGACGGCGTCTCGAACCGCGACCTCCTACTGGTCCAAGACGTCGTCATGGTCCTCGTCCTCGCCGTTCTCCTGGTCAACTTCATCGTCGACCTGCTGTACGTCGCTCTCGATCCGCGCCTGAGGACGGCATCATGAGGCGACTGAACCCGAGCCTGATCGCCGGCGGCGTCATCGTCGGCCTCATCGTGCTGATGGCACTCGTCTCGTTCGTCTGGACGCCGTACGACGCGACCCTGGTCACGCCCGCGTCGCGGTTGCTTGAGCCGTCGTGGTCGCACTGGTTCGGGACCGACAAGTTCGGGCGCGACGTGCTCAGCCAGATCATGGTCGGCTCGCGTACGACGCTGTTCGTCGGCGTCGTCGCAGTGGGCGTCGCCGCGGTCATCGGCGTACCGCTCGGGATCCTGGCCGCGATGGTCCGGCGCTGGCCGAGTGAGGTGATCATGCGCGGCAACGATCTGCTGCTCGCGTTTCCTGCGTTGCTGTTGGCAATCATGTTCGGCGCCGTGTTCGGGGCGAGCACGCTGACGGCGATGATTGCCATCGGCATCGCTTCGGTGCCGAGCTTCGTCCGCGTGATCCGGAGCGGCGCGCTGCAGGTGATGCGGACGGAGTACGTGCTCGCGGCCCGTGCGGCCGGACGACGGCCGTTGCCGGTCGCGGTCCGGCATGTGCTGCCCAACGTGACCAGCCTGATCACCGTGCAAGCCTCCGTGTCGTTCGCGATCGCCGTACTCGCGGAGGCGGCGCTCTCGTTCCTCGGATACGGCACGCCACCGCCGACACCGTCGTGGGGCCGGATGCTGCAGGAGAGCCAGGAGTTCCTGTTCAGCGCTCCGCGGCTGGCGATCTTCCCAGGGATCGCGATCGCCATCGCCGTACTCGGCTTCAACCTGTTCGGTGACGGCCTCCGCGATCGCTTCGACCCGAAACTGGAGGACCGCCGATGAGCGACGTGCTGACGGTTCGCGGGTTGTCCGTCAAAGTCCGCGACACGACGCTGGTGTCCGATGTCGACCTGACTGTCGGCGCGGGGGAGCGGGTCGGGCTGATCGGGGAATCGGGGTCGGGCAAGTCGTTGACCGCGTTGAGCGTGCTCGGACTACTTCCCGAGGACGTGTACGTCGGCGGCTCGGTCCGCCTCGACGGTGTCGACCACGAGTTGATCGGTGCCGACGAACGCCGCATGTCGCAGGTCCGCGGTCGCGACATCGCGATGGTCTTCCAGGAGCCGATGACCGCGCTCAACCCGACCATGCGGATCGGCGACCAGCTCACCGAGGCGATGCTGATCCACAAGACCAAGCCCAAGTCTGCAGCACGTGCGGCCGCCGCGGAGCTGCTCGAACGCGTTCAACTCCCGGCCGACGCCCTGCGCGCGTATCCGCACCAACTGTCCGGTGGCCAACGGCAACGAGTCGTCCTGGCGCTTGCCTTGGCCAACGATCCGTCCCTCCTGATCTGCGACGAGCCGACGACCGCGCTCGACGTCACTGTCCAGGCTCTCGTCCTCGACCTCATCGTTCGCGGCGTCATGGACCGCTCGTCCGCGCTCCTCTTCATCACCCACGACCTCGCCGTTGTCGCGACCGTCTGCGAACGAGTGCTGGTGATGTACGGCGGACGGGTCGTCGAGTCCGGTCCCGTCGCCGACGTGTTCACGCGCCCGCGCCACCGCTACACCGAGGGCCTGCTCGCGGCGTCCGACCTCGACACGACTACCCGTCGACTGACGACGATCCCCGGCAACGTGCCGCCCGCCGGCAAGTTCCCGTCGGGTTGTGTCTTCCGCACCCGCTGCGCCTACGCAACCGCCCTGTGCGAAGAGTCTCCGCCATGGTCGGGCGACGAGTCGGAGGGCTTCGCCTGCCACCACCCCGCGGGGGTGACGGATGCCTGAGCACCCGCCGACGTCCGGGCGTCCGCCGATGCCTGAGCACATCCCGACGACGCATGAGCTCGAGACGCCGACCGCCATCCAGGTCGTCGATCTCGTCCGCGACTATCCGCGGCCGCGTACCTCGTTGTTCCAGCCGGCCCCGGTCGTGCACGCGCTCCGCGGCGTGAGCCTGGAAGTCAAGCAGGGCGAGCGATTCGGCATCGTCGGCGAGTCCGGCTGCGGCAAGTCCACGCTGCTCCGGATCATCGCGGCCCTCGACCGCGCGACGTCCGGCAATGTGATTGTCGAAGGCACCGACATCACCCGCCTGTCCGATCGCCGCCTGCGCTTCCTTCGCGAGAACCTCCAGCTCGTCTTCCAGGACCCGATGAGCTCGCTCGACCCGCGGATGCGGGTCCGCGACATCATCGCCGAACCGCTCGTCGTCCAAGGCCATCCCGCCTCGGGCGAGCGCGTACGCGAACTACTCGAAGCCGTCGGCCTGTCCGCGGACGCCGGCGACCGGTACCCGCATCAGTTCTCCGGCGGTCAGCGTCAGCGCATCTCGATCGCGCGTGCGCTCGCGCCCCGCCCGCGCATCCTGATCGCGGACGAGCCGGTCAGCGCCCTCGACGTCTCCGTCCGTGCGCAGGTCCTCAACCTGATCTCCGACCTGGTCGACGAGCTCAACCTCACGCTGGTGTTCGTCTCGCACGACCTGTCCGTGATCAAGCACGTCTGCGACCGCGTGGCCGTCATGAACGCCGGCCAGATCGTCGAGACCGGCTACACCGGCGACGTGTACGCCGCTCCGCAGCACCCGTACACGCAGCGCCTCGTCTCGGCCATCCCCACGCTTCAGCGCGCGCTGTCCGGCGCGACCACGTCCGACCTGCTCGCGAAGGGAGATCCAGCGTGAAGTTCCCAGCCGGCCTGCCGATCGGTGAGGCCTGGGTCGAAGCGCCGGCAACAGCTCCGGTCATCTTCCCGTACGACGGTTCGACGGTCGCGGACGCACCGGTCGGCGACGTCGAGCTGGCCCGGGCCGCGCTCGACAACGCCCTGTCGGTCCGCGAGACGGTCGGCCGGCTTCCGTCGTACCTGCGCCGGAAAGTCTTGCAGAGCGTGCATTCCGCGGTCCTTGCTGCACGCAACGAATTCGTGGATCTGCTGGTGCTCGAGACCGGCAAGCCGCTGGTCGACTGCCGGGTGGAGATCGATCGGACGCTTCTGACCCTGGAGACGTCGGCGGAAGAGGTTGCTCGGCTGCACGGTGAGACGGTGCCGCTGGATCTGCTGCCGAGTGGTGAAGGTCTGCAGGGCTTCTGGGTGCGCAAGCCGATCGGCGTGGTCGTCGGGATCACCGGCTTCAACTACCCGTTGCTGCTGGCGGCGCACAAGATCGCGCCTGCGTTCGCGGCCGGCTGCCCGATCATCGTGAAGCCGGCGCCGCAGACGCCGCTTGCCACGCTGTGGCTTGTGCACCTCATGCGTTCCGCGCTTGCTGACGCGGGTGCACCGGAGAGCGCTGTTCAGTTGGTGACCGGCGGAGCGGATGTCGGCGCGGCGCTCACCACCGACGGTCGGGTTGGTGCCGTCTCGTTCACCGGATCTGCGGCTGTCGGTCATCGCATCGCGCGTGATGCGGCGCCGACGAAAGTCCTGCTCGAACTCGGCTCCAACTCTGCACTCGTCGTTGCCGAGGACGCCGATCTGGACGCCGCCGCCGATGCGATCGTTCGCGGCGGGTACTACGCCTCCGGGCAGGCCTGCATCTCCGTCCAACGCGTCATCGCCGTCGAGTCGATCCGCTCGGAGCTGCTGGAGAAACTCGGTGCTCGGCTGCCGACCGTCGTTGTCGGCGACCCGCGCGACCCTCTGACGCGGGTGTCTGCGCTAATCAACCCGGCGTCCACCGAGCGGGTTCGCCAGTGGGTCGGGGATGCCGTTCACGCCGGCGGGTCGATCGCGTACGAGGCGCCGGGCGACGTGCTCGGGCCGATCGTGCTGACCGACGTACCTGATGGTCTGCCGGCCTGGGACGAGGAGATCTTCGGACCGGTCATTGCGGTGCGGTCGGTGCCGGACGTCGACAGCGCGTTGCGGGCCGTGAACGAGACGCGGTACGGCTTGCACGCGAGCGTCTTCACGTCCTCGCTGGACACCGCGTTCGCCGCGATCGACCGGCTCGAGGTCGGCGGAGTCGTGATCAACGACGTACCCGGATTCCGCTCCGACGTCATGCCGTACGGCGGGGTGAAGGACTCGGGCACCGGCCGTGAGGGACCGCGCTTCGCGATCGAGGAACTGACCACAACCCGCATGGCGATCATCCGTCCACGCCCGTGAGAGGTGGCCCGTATGGAGTACGCGAATCTGTTCCGGCTTGATGGCAAGCACGCGTTGGTGATCGGCGCGGGGAGTGGGATCGGGCGCGAGAGTGCGCTGGCACTGGCTGCGCAGGGTGCGCGAGTGACGTGTGCTGACCGGGACCTCGCGGCGGCTCGTGCGACGGCCGGGTCCGAGCTCACGGCGTACGAACTGGATGTGCTGGACGACGCCGCGATCGCGCGGGCGGTCGAGGAGCTGGATCCGGTGGACGTGCTGGTGTTCACGGCGGCGACCAATGTGCGGAAGCGGATGCTCGACTACACCGGCGAGGAGTTCGACCGGGTGGTGTCGCTGAATCTGCGGGCCTCGTTCGAGCTGATCCGCGCGTTCGGGCGGGGGATGGCGGAGCGGCGGAGCGGCAGCATCATCGGGTTCAGCTCGATCCGCGGAACCACGGTCGAGCCGGGGCAATCGGTGTATGCGGCAACGAAGGCCGGGCTGGTGCAGTTGCTGCGTACGGCGGCGGCCGAGCTCGGGCCGTCCGGCGTACGCGCGAACGCGATCGCACCCGGCGTCGTCGAGACCCCGCTGACCGCGCAGATCAAGGCCGATCCCGCGTGGTACGCCGCGTACGCGCAGAAAGGTGCGCTGGGCCGGTGGGCGCAGCCGAGTGAGCTGGCGGGCGCGGTCGTGTACCTCGCGTCCGATGCCGCGAGCTTCGTGACCGGGAGCGTACTCGCGGTCGACGGCGGCTGGACCGCGGTCGACGGACGCTTCGACCCACCGAACTGAGGGGTGTGTATGAGTCTCGCCGATCTGACGGCGGTTGAACTGCTGGCGAAGTACCGCGACGGCTCGGTGTCACCGGTCGAGGTGATCGAGGACGTGCTGGCCCGGGTGGACGCTCGCGAGCCACAGATCTGTGCGCTGTACGCGCTCGACGCCGAGGGAGCACGGGCGGCGGCGCTCGAGTCGGAGCGTCGCTGGCGGGACGGGACGGCGGGGGCGCTGGACGGCGTGCCGGTGACGGTGAAGGAGAACATCGCGACCCGCGGTACGCCGGTGCCGCAGGGGACTGCGGCGACGTTGTTGACCCCGGCGGTCGAGGATGCGCCGGCTGCCGCGCGGTTGCGGTCGGCCGGGGCGGTGATCTTCAGCAAGACGACGATGCCGGAGTACGGGATGCTCTCGTCGGGGGTGTCGACGTTCCATCATCTGACGCGGAATCCGTGGGATGTGACGAAGACTGCCGGTGGGTCGAGTGCGGGTGCGGCGGCCGCGGCGGCGGCTGGGTACGGGCCGATCCATATCGGCACGGACATCGGCGGGTCGATCCGGTTGCCGGCGGGCTGGTGTGGGTTGGTCGGGCTCAAGCCGACGCACGGGCGGGTCGCGGTCGGGAATCCGTATCCGGGGCGGGCGATCGGACCGTTGACCCGTACGGCCGGCGACGCGGCGCTGGCGTTGTCGGTGATGTCCGGGTATGACCCGCGCGACCACACGTCGTTTCCTGCTTCCGACGACGAGTTTGGGGTTGAGCTCGAGGGGCTGCGCGTTGCGTTGTTGCTCGATGCCGGGGTCGGGCCGGCGGTGGATCCGGCCGTGATCGCGGCGGTGTCGGCGACGGCCGACGTACTGTCGAAGGCGGGTGCGCTGGTCGAGCCGATCGACCCGATCATCACGCGGGAGATGCTCGACGGGCTCGATCGTTTCTGGCGGATCCGCTCGGCGACGGACATCGCCGCACTGCCCGAGGAGCGGCGTGCGAAGGTGCTGCCGCAGATCCGGGAGTGGGTGTCGACGGCGGGGGATCTGTCCGGGTCCGACGTGTTCCACGGGTACAGCCAGATGGGTGCGATGGCGGCTGCGGTCGCGCAGGTGTTCACGGCGTACGACGTGATTCTGTCGCCGGTCGCGCCGATCACCGCGTTCCCGGCGGAGCTCGCGTATCCGACGGACGACCCGTCGAAACCGTTCGAGCACATCGGGTTCACGGTCCCGTACAACATGTCGCAGCATCCGGCGACCACGGTCAACGTCGGGTGGTCCGCTTCGGGGCTGCCCATTGGCGCGCAGCTCGCCGTACCGCATCATCAAGAGATGAGGGCACTGGCGTTGGCCGGTTACCTGGCCGACCACCAGACCGAGAGCCGGGCCTGGCCGATGGAGTAGCTATGGGTGACTCCGGGTTGATCGCGCACTGCTACCGCATGCTCGGCTCCATCACCGACGCCATCGAGATCGCTGGTTCCACGTCTGGTTATGAGGCTGCCACTCGCGCGTGTCTGCTGCACGCGGGGAGCCGTCCGCTCCCGTCCGACCTGGCCGCTCCCAGCGCGCATCCGGAGGGAGCACTCTCGGAAAGCTCCGAGATTCTCTGGCTCGAACCCATCCCCGAACATCTGATGGACGGCCGCCCGATCGACCTCGGCCTGATCGCCGCCCTCCAACGCATCCCACCGCGCGAACGAGCCGCGACCATCCTCCACGACATCGAGGACTGGCCTGGCGCCCGCATCACGGACCTGCTGGGCGACGTACGCCCGATGCCGCTCACCGTCAGACCGAGCGCCGCCGTCCCCGACGAAGCCCTGCTGGCTCGCTACCGGGCCGCGTTCGAGCAGTACGACGTACCCGCGATCGTCACGCTCTTCACCGCCGACGCGATCTGGGAGATGCCGCCGTTCACGTCCTGGTTCCGCGGCGCCCGCGACATCGGCCGCCTCATCTCCACCCACTGCCCGGCCGAACGCCCCGGCGACCAGTACCTCGTCCCCCTGAAAGCCAACGGCCTCCCCGCCTTCGCCGTCTACATGCGAGACCCCCGCGACAACATCCACCGCGCCTTCCAGATCCAGGTCCTGACCCTCACCGCGACCGCAATAGTCCACGCAGTCGCCTTCTTCGACCTGTCCCTCTTCCAAACCTTCCACCTACCCGACCTACTTCAAGGCCTCCCACCCAACCCCTACGACGGCACCCTCAGACCCCACGTAGAACGCCGCCACTAACCAACACCCTCAAGCCGAGCAACCGCGGCGTTGAGCAGCTGGACGAACGCGGCGTCGGTCGGGTAGGAGTCGCTGTCCGCGGTGAGCTTGAGCAGCGTGCCACCTCGCGCGACATAGGCGGCGTACGAGGCGGACTTCGCATTCCCGGTCCGGATGACAATCCCGTCCTTCAGCCCGGCGACGGGAAGCTGACGCGGGGTGATCCGGAACGTCTCGCCGTCGTACCAGGTCCCGCTGACGGTCGCACACCGCGGGAGCGTCGCGGCGATCCGCTGTACGACCGGCAGTCGCGACGTCGGCCACGAGCAGATGAGCTCGGTCACGGAGATCGGGTTGTCGTTCACACGGATGAAGTACTGACCGCGGATCGCAGTGGCCGGTACGCCGAGGTCCCGCATCGGATCCCTCACCATCCAGCAGTCTGCCGGCTCGTACTTGACGTCACTCGCCACCGTCGGCGAGGGATCCGGCGCCACGCCACCTTCCCACCCCTGCGGTCAACAGCAACACAGCACCGACCGCGAACCGGCGTACCACTCCTGACACGGCGCTAGTGCCTGCTGGCATCAAGCCGAGCCACCGCCTTCGTCAGAAGCTGAGCAAACGCTGCATCGGTGGGAAAGGTGTCGCTGACCCCAAAGATGCGGAGCACGGTGCCTCCGCGTACCACTGTGGCGGAGTGGAGGACGAAGATGCGGTCAGGAGTATCTGCATCGACCATCTCGGTGCGCAAGGCAATGCCGTCCTTCAAGCCTGGCATCTGCACTTCCTTGACCGTCATGCTGAACCCGGTCCTGAGGGACGTTGTGCCCTTGACGGTGGTGCAATGAGGTAGTGCCGTCGCGATTCTCTGGACGAGCGGCTGCTGTGTGGTCGGCCAGGAATAGATCAACTCTGTGATCCCCTCGAGAGGTTCACGGACGAAGTACTGCCCCCGGACCGAGGTACTGGGCGCGTCCAGGCTCCTCAGCGGGTTACCGACCACGATTTGGCAGTCCGCCGGATCGTACTGAGTCGTGGCGGCGCCCGGACTTGGACTTGGATCCACCGCGACGCCACCGTCCCAGCCTTTCGGCAGATCTGCCAGCGTCAGCGCCGCCTTGGTCGCTTGGGCGACTGTCAACGGGGCGGCCGTTGGCGTGGGGTTGGGAGTGGGGTTGTCGGGCTGTTGGCTGCAGGCTGTGAGTGCGAGTACAGCTACGAGCGCGAACCGGCGTACCAAGACGTCTCCTCAGGCTGGAACGGCCTTGATTGTAAGGGATTTGGGCCGGTTCGATTACAGCAGCGGTATCGCCTCGGCTGTGAACCGGGCCTTCAGGTCTTCCGGGCTACGACGATGCAGTGGTCGTCAGTGTCCGGGACTATCGGTTAGCGTTCGTCCAGGGGAAAGTGTGATGGGATGGAGCGGCGCCGGACGAGCTCAGCGGTTGTCCGCCGGCTGACTGGACTGCTCGCAGCCGGCCTGCTGGTCGCTGCCGTGACCGCGCTCATCAAGCTCGGCGAGCCCCACGTCCCGACACTCAGCCTGCTGGTGCTCTATCTGCTCGCCGTACTGCCCATCGCGATCTTCTGGGGTACGCCACTCGCCGTCGTCACGGCCGTGCTCAGCGTGTGGGCGTACGCGTACTTCTTCGTCAGCCCGCTGCACTCCCTCCTGCTTGCCGACGCCCAGAACGCGGTCGGCTTGGGTGTGTTTCTCGTGACGGCGGTGGTCGTGGGCGAGCTTGCGGCTCGGCTACGACGGGCGGCACTGGAGGCCCAACGGCTGTCGAACGAACAATCCGCGCTCCGGCGGGTCGCCACTCAGGTGGCTCGAGCGGTAGCGCCGAGTGTCCTGTTCACAGCCGTGACCGAAGAGGTGGGGCGACTCTGCGGCGCCGATCTCGCGCGGATGGAGCGGTACGAACCGGACGGGACGGTCACCGGTGTCGCGGCCTGGAGCCGGGTGCCCGCCCATCTGGCCGTCGGTGAGCGGTTCGATCTCGACGGCCTGAGCATCGCCCGCGAGGTACGCCGACGCGCCGGACCGATCCGCCTGGACAGCTTCGCCGGTGCGTCGGGCGCGATCGCGCAGGAGGCGCAGACCATCGGAATCCGTTCCTCGATCGGCTGCCCGGTCACCGTGGGCGGCCGCCTCTGGGGTGTCGTTGCCGCCTCCAAGACCAACGACATACCGTTCCCGGCCGCGACCGAGGCACAGATCGCGGGCTTCACCGAGCTCGTCGCCACCGCGATCGAGAACGCAGAGGCCCGGGCCGAGCTGATGGCATCCCGCGCCCGCGTGGTGGTCACCGCCGACCGGACGCGTCGGCAGATCGAGCGCAATCTGCATGACGGCGCACAGCAGCGGCTCGTCTCACTCGCGCTCCGGCTGCAGACAGCCCAGACGAAAGTGCCGCCTGAGTTGTCCGAGCTCACCGCGGAGCTGGACCAGGTGCATGGCGGACTGACCGACGCCCTGGACGAGCTCCGCGAGACGGCGCGCGGAATCCACCCGGCGATCCTCGCCGAGGGCGGCCTCAGCCCGGCACTGAAGTCACTGGGCCGCCGGTCGACGATCCCCATCCGCCTGACGCTCCGTGCGCAGCCGCGCCTGTCGGAGCGGCTCGAGGCGAGCGCCTACTACTTCGTGTCCGAGGCTCTGACCAACGCAGCGAAACACTCGCAGGCTTCGCTGGTCGTGGTCACCACCGACATCACCGGCGACGCGCTCCGCGTCGAGATCCGCGACAACGGACAGGGCGGCGCGGACTTCAGCCGGGGCACCGGGCTGCTCGGCCTCCGCGACCGGGTGGAAGCGCTAGGCGGCCGGCTGAACCTCGACAGTCCCCGCGGCGCCGGAACCACCTTGACCGCCGAGTTCCCGCTGACCGGCAGCTGACGTCCGCCGGAGCCAACGTTCGATTGCACAGAGAGTCGCGTTAGCTGGAATGCGCCGGGGCCCTCGTCGCGTGATTCTGGAGCCATGGGGTTGCGCTGCTTCATCGTCGACGACAGCACTGACTTCCTGGACGCCGCGCGGTCCCGCCTCGAAAGTGACGGGGTCACCGTGGTCGGAGTCGCCTCGACGATCGACGAGGCGCTGGCGCGACTGGACGGCGCCGAACCCGACGTCGTACTCGTCGATGTGAACCTCGGCAGCGAGAGCGGCCTCGACCTGGCCCGGCGGATCCAGATCGAGACGAATGTGGACCCCGCGCAGGTCGTTCTGATCTCCACCCACGCGGCGGAGGACCTGATCGATCTCGTCGAGAGCGTGCCGGCCGCGGCTCTGCTGTCCAAGACGGCGTTGTCGGGTGTCGCTCTCCGCCGGATCCTCGACGACAGGTAGGTCTACCGTGGGGAGATGACGATCGACTCGGCCGTCGATGGCGGTGCGACACGCAGCCGCGTCGTCCTGGCCGAGGACGACGTACTCCTGCGCCAGGGGCTGGCCAGCCTCCTCGAGCAGGCGGGTTTCGAGGTCGTCGGACAGACCGGCGACAGTGTGTGGATCCTCCCGCTGGTGCGGGACCTGTCGCCCGACCTGGTCGTGGTGGACATCCGGATGCCACCCACGCACAGCACCGAAGGGCTGGACGCCGCCCGGGAGATTCGGCGCGAGTTCCCGGCCGCCGGGATCCTCGTCCTGTCGGCCCACGCCGAGGTCGAGCACGCAATGGAGCTGCTCGCGTCCGGCCAGCGGATCGGCTATCTCCTCAAGAGCCGGGTGACGGATGTGGGCGACTTCATCGAGACGATGGAACGGATCCTCAGAGGTGGCTCGGTGATGGACCCTGCCCTGGTCCAGGAACTGGTCAACGCCCGCCGGGACGGCGACCCGCTCGCCGAGCTCAGTCCACGGGAGCACGAAGTACTCGCACTGATGGCCGAGGGTCGCTCCAACTCGGGCATCGCACGCCGGCTGTGGGTGACCGAAGCGACTGTGGAGAAGCATGTCCGGCATGTCTTCGCCAAGCTGCGCCTCCCCGAGACCAGCGACGACCATCGCCGGGTGCTGGCTGTGGTCCGGTATCTCGACGCCCACTGAGTACCGGTCAGCCAGACCCAGGATTCCGGTTAGCGGGTAGCCCCTCTGGACGCTGGCCTTGCTGACGCCCGCCCTCCGACGGCGGATCGTAGTGACGAGATCAGCGGCCTGGGGAACGACCAGAGGGACCGATCGCGATGTTCACGACAAGGCCCCGGCCTGGAGCCGATTGGTGGCGGACCGCCGTCATCTACCAGGTCTACCTCCGCAGCTTCCACGACTCCGACGGCGACGGTGTCGGTGATCTGGCCGGCGTCCGCGCGAAGCTCCCGTACCTGCGGGCCCTGGGAGTGGACGGCATCTGGCTCAACCCGTTCTACCCCTCACCGCAGCACGACCACGGGTACGACGTCTCCGACTACTTCTCGGTCGATCCCCACTACGGCACCCTCGACGGTTTCGACCGTCTGGTTGACGACGCGCACCGACATGACATCAAGGTCCTCATCGATCTTGTCCCGAACCACTGCTCGACCGAGCATCCCTGGTTCGCCGCGGCGCTGGCCGCAGGCCCGGGGAGCCCTGAGCGCGCGTGGTTCCACTTCGCCGACGGGCGGGGCGAGGAACCGCCCAACAACTGGCGCTCCGTCTTCGGCGGCCCGGCCTGGCAACAGGTTCCCGACGGCCAGTGGTACCTGCACAGCTTCGCGCCGGAGCAGGCCGACTTCAACTGGCGCCACCCCGACGTGGCGGCGTACTTCGAGCAGGTACTGCGATTCTGGCTCGAGCGCGGCGTCGACGGCGTCCGAATCGACGTGGCGCACGGGTTGCACAAGGCGGCCGGACTGCCGGACCACGGGCAGGCGATCGACGACGAGCTCACCGGTGACCCGCTCAACCCGCACGCGTGGAACCAGCCCGAGGTGCACGACGTCTGGCGCCGTTGGCGGCAGATCGCCGATGGATACTCGGCCTTCACCGGCCGCGAACGCGTGCTGATCGGCGAGGTCGGCGTACTGGATACCCGGCAACTCGCGCTGTACCAGCGGCCGGACGAACTGCATCAGACCTTCTATTTCGAGTTCCTGCGCGCGCACTGGGACGCACAGATTCTCTCCGACGTGGTCGACCGCGGGCTGGACACGATCCAGGACGCCGGCTCCTCGGTCGCCTGGGTGCTGAACAACCACGACATGCCGAGATCCGTCACCCGCTACGGCGGTGGGGCCCCAGGCGCACACGCCGGGGACGTCGATCTCGGGACCGCACGTGCGCGGGCGAGTGCGCTGCTGATGCTCGCGCTGCCGGGAGCGGCGTACCTCTATCAAGGCGAGGAGCTCGGTCTGCCCGAGGTCACGGATCTGCCGGACAATGTGCTCACCGATCCGATGTTCCACCGCAGCAACGGGGCGCGGCGAGGCCGGGACGGCTGCCGGATTCCCTTGCCCTGGTCGGCCGGCCAGGAGGCTTTCGGCTTCTCCCGGTCAGATCCGTGGTTGCCGCAGCCTGACTGGTTCGCCATGCATGCTGTGGATCATCAGCTGGGCTGGGGCGAATCGATGCTTCATCTGTACCGCGAGGCACTCGGTATGCGCCGGCGGCTTCCGGCACTGGCTTCGCACGACTTCGACTGGCTGGCGACCGAACCCGGCGTACTGGCCTTCACCCGCGGCGACGGCTTCTGCTGCGTCGTCAACTGCTCGTCGAGAGTGGTCGCTGTGCCGGTCGACGGCGAACTACTGCTCGCGAGTCACCAGGACGCGGGCGACAAACTCTCGCCCAACAGCGCGGCGTGGTACCTGCTGTCGTCGCCGACCCCCACCTAGCAGGCGGGCCTGGCGTCTTGAGAACCCCTCCAACACCTCGGCGCCAGGCCTGCCCCTCCAAGGAGTTCCGATGCGACAGATTCGGATAGCCAAAGTCGTTCGCAGAAAAGACAGACGGTACGACGACGACGCTGTGCTTCCGCTCGACCCCAGGGACCCGGACATCGTCCGAGCCAAGCAAGCACAACTCAGAAGTGCCGGGTCGGTCGGTAAATGAGCTCCTGGAGTAATGCTGCTAGAACTCGCCGTAGATCTGGACCTTGGTGCCGATCGGGGTGTCGGCGTAGATCTGGTGGATTTCGGGGCGCATGACTCGGACGCAGCGGTGGCTGGCGGGGTAGGGCTTGATGAGGGAGTTGACCCGGGAGCCGTGCAGGGCGATGCCGGGGCGGTCCTTGAGGAAGTAGAGCGAGTCGTACATGTACGCGTCTTCGTACAGGCTGCTCTCGTGTGCGCCGGCCCACTTGCGCCAGACCTTGCCGGTGCGGTTGGGGGTGTCGTAGCCGGGGGCGCCGGTGGAGATCCAGACGATCCGCTTGTAGGTGTTCCCGACGATTTGGTACAGGATCTGGCAGGTCTTGTTGACGTAGATGCCGGGGGAGCGGGTCGGCGTCGGGCGCTTGGTTGCGTTGAGCACCGAGTATGCGTCGTTCAACGTGAGGCCGGCGCGGCTGACCGGCAGGCCGTTGGTCTCGCGCCACGCGCACAGCGCCTGCTTGGCGCGCGCGGTTATGTCACCGTCGATGTCGCCGACCGGGTATCCGAGCTTGTCCAGCTGCCGCTCGACCCGCAGCGCGTAGTACGCCGGTTTCTGCTTCACCTTGGGCTTCGGCGGCACAGTCGGCTTGACCGTCGGCTTCACGGTCGGGGTGGCGCTCGGCGTCGTACTCGGGGAAGAGGCTGTAGATGAAGGGGTGTCCGAGGGGCTCGTCTCGCTCGCGGCCACGTCGGAACATCCAGCGAGCACGAACGACAACACGACGGCACCGGCGACAAGACCTCGACGACGCGACACGGGCGACCCCTCTCTCAGCCTTTTCAATGTCGCAGAACCACGCCGAGTAAGCGTGCAACGACCCGCCGAGACTAATGCGCCGAAGGTCCCCCGACGGTGTCAGTCGCCATTCCCGTCACCGAACCGTTGCCGAGCTCCGGCGCCGGATCGTCCCGCAACCGGCTGTACAGATACCCGTCCCGCAGCCGCCCGGCCCGGAACTCGCACCCGCGGATCACGCCTTCGAGCCGGAAACCCGCCTTCTCCAACGACTTCTGCTCGGCCAGGTTCTCCGGATGCGTCGCGGCCTGGATCCGCTGCACCGGCGTGTGCTCGAACAGGTACGCCGTCAGCATCGCCTGCGCCCGCCACCCCATCCCACGCCCGCGGTACTCCGGCAGCAGCGCGATCCCGATCTCCCAGTACTTCGTCCTGCCGTCGAACGACCCCGACCGCCAACTGACGAGCCCCGCCGTCTCCGCACCGGTCCGGACCATCAGCCGCCCGTCCTCGGCGCCGAGGAACCCGTCCTCGGCAAACCGCCGCACCGGCGCCTGCGCATCGCGAAACCCGTTCCAGTCCAGCCCGATCAGCCCGGGCTCCACCACGAACCGTTGGAGCAACGCGACATCGTCTTCCCTCACGGGCCCCAGCAAGACATCCATAGCTGCCAGACTAAAGGGCATGGAGTTCCGCATCCTCGGTCCGCTGGAGATCGTCGTCGACGGACGTGCGGTCCCCACGCCGGCGCCGCGGTTGTGTTCGCTGCTTGCGCTTCTGCTGCTGCGCCCGCACCGCCCGGTGCCGATGGATGAGCTGATCGACGGACTGTGGCCCGACGGCGTACCTCAGCCGGCGCACCCGACCCGGACCGTCCACACCTACGTACGACGATTGCGCGACATCGTCGGCGCCGGCGTACTGCAGACCCGCGGCCGCGGCTACCTGCTCGCCGCCGAACCATCCGATCTCAAAGCATTCCGCGCAGCGTTGACCCAGGCCGCCGAGGATCCGGCCCGCCAGGTCGAGCACCTTCGCCACGCCCTCGACCAGTGGCGAGGCGACCCGATCGAGGTGGAGCCAACAGCCGCGATCGGCCTGCGTGAGGAGCGGCTGACCACGATCGAGCAGTACTACGATGCACGCCTCGCCCGCGGCGACCACGCCGACGTACTCCCGGAGCTGCAAACCCTCAGCGCACAAGAGCCGCTCCGCGACCGTCTGATCGCCTTGGTGATGACCGCGCTCTACCGCTGCGGACGCCAGGCCGACGCGTTGTCGACGTACGACGGATTCGCGGCGCGCCTCGTGGACGAGTTCGGGCTCGACCCGACCGACGAACTGCGCGAGCTCCGCCAGTCGATCCTGACGTCCGCGCTCGACGACGAATGGCAGCACCAGAACCAGCTTCCGCTCGACATCCGCAACCTCGTCGGCCGCGACGTGCTCGTGACCGACGTCGTGAATCTGCTGACCGCGACCGAAGGCGTCCGGATCGTCGCGCTCTCCGGCACGCCCGGCGTCGGCAAGACGGCCGTCGCCGTTCGCGTCGCGCGTGAGCTGACCGACCGCTTCCCCGACGGGCAATGGTTCGTCCGCCTCCGCGGCGCATCGGACCAGCCGCGGCGCGCGGACGACGTACTGGTCGAGCTGCTGCGCGCATCCGGCGTCGACTCGCACTCGATCCCGGACGACGGCGATGCCCGCGCCGCACTCTTCCGTTCGCGCCTGGCGACGCGCAGCATCCTGCTCGTCCTAGACGACGCGCAGGACGCTGCCCAGGTCCGTCCCCTCCTCCCAGGTACGCCGACCAGCGCCGTACTCGTCACCAGCCGGAACCCGCTGGACGCCCTCGCCGCGCTCGACGGCGGCATCCCGATCCGCGTCCCGACCCTCACGCCGGAAGCCAGCACCACGCTCATCCACTCGATGCTTCAGGCAACCAATGACGTCGAGGACCTGGTCGACCTCTGCGCCGGCCTTCCGCTGGCACTCCGCATCGCGGGCGCCGTCGCCTCCCGCGGCTCGGTCGCGGCCTTCGTCTCCCGCATGCGTCGTACAGGCGCGCTCGCCACGCTCGCCATCGACGACGACACCGCTGTCAGTTCGGCGTTCCAAACGTCGTACGACCTGCTCGACCCCGCCGTACAACGCGGCTTCCGGCTACTCTCGCTCTTCCCCGGCCAGGAGTTCGCGCCCGACGCGGCCGCGGCGCTCATCGGCCCGACGTACGACCAGGTCCTCAACCGCCTCGAATCCGCCAGCCTGCTGGAATCCGTCGGCCACGACCGCTACCTCATGCACGACCTCGTCAAGGAGTACGCCGCCCAGCTCGCCGCCCCGGACCTCGACGCCTGGAAGTCCTTGTGCCGTTGGTACGTCGGCACCGCGAACGCCGCAATGACCGTCCTGGAACCGGGCGCCGTCCGCATCCCGATGCCGTCGTACGACGTCACCGTCGACGATCCGGAGGCGTGGCTGACGACTGAACTGCCCAACATCGAGGCCGTGGCGCAGCGCGCGCTCGAGCTCGGGACGCCTGATGTCGCCTGGCAGCTCGCCGATATCGTCCGGCTGTATCTCTACGAGCACAGCCGGTACGGCACGTGGCGCGCCCTGGTCCGGCTCGGTGAGCTCGGCGCGCAGGCGTCCGGCGACGACGCCGGCCGTGGCGCGATGCTGCACGCGCGCGGCGTACTCGCGCGGCACACGGGGGCGACCGAGGAAGCGATCGCGCTCTTCGAGCAGGCTGCGGAGCTTTATCGGGCACGCGGATTCACGCTCGGCGAAGGTGCGCTGCGGTGCAACATCGGGGTCAGCTACAACGCCCAGGGACGGCTGCGCGAGTCCGCCAAGGCGTTCGGTGAAGGGCTGGCGGTGTTCCGCGCCTGCGGTGAGTTCGCGCGGATGCCGCGCGGTCTGAACGCGCAGGCGATGAACCACATCCATCTCGGTGAGTTCCGCGAGGCCGTTGCCTGTGCCACCGAGTCGCTGCAGCACTCAGGTGCACACGGCAACGATCGACTTGTTGCCCTGGTCAACCGTGCCGGTGCCTACAAGGAACTCGGAAACTTGGAGCTGGCGGCAACGGATCTGCGCAACGCCGAGCCGCTGATGGAGAACCGGCTCGACGGGATCCAGTGGGGACTGGCCAAGGCCGCGGTCGAGAACCGGCTCGGTCATTACGAGGACGCGCGCCGGATCGCGACCGACGTACTGCGTGACAGCCGCGAGATCGACAACAGCTACGACACCTGCATTTCGCTGCAGGCGCTCGCCGACTCGTACCTGCACGCCGGCGATGTCGCGACCGCCCGGACGTACTACGAGGAAGGCGAGGCGCTGGCCGCGAAATCCGGCTATGCGACCGTCATCGCCGAGCTGCACTGCGACCTTGCCCTGTGCAACTTCCTCGACGGCGAGGTCGAGCTCGCCCACGCCCAGGCGACCCAGGCGCTGGCCGACTCGGTCGAGTACGGCATCGGGCGGCAGTCGGCCCGTCGCCTGCTGGCCCGCTGCTGCGAGGCCCTCGACCGTCCTGACGAGGCGGCGGCCCACCAGGCCGCCGCCGACGCATTCTGCCGGCAGACCGGCTACGTCCCGCGCTGAGGTTTACAGACCGAGGTCGCGGAGGAACTCCGGCTTGTACGCCTGGACCACGACGTACCGCTGGTCCGGGACCTCCATGCCCGCGTTCTTCGCCGCGTCGCTGGCCGCGTCGTGCGGACCGACCGGCACGCTCGGATCGGTCCAGTCCTGCTCGGCCGGGTTCCAGCGGGTGATCGTGTATGTCGCGTCGAGGTGGTCGTCGGCGACCAGATCCTTGGCGGTCCGCTCAGCCTCCTGGGCGTCCGCGAGCGTGTGCGTGTACATCAGCATCCGGTTCCCGTCTCGGGTCACCGTCACCTGACTCCCGAGCCGCTTCCGCGCGTCGTCATCCAGATCCAGCGCCCGCAACCGGTCCCAGAACGTCAACCCGTGCCCTTCGTCACTGAGCACAACCTCAACCCGAAACTCCTCATCCGCCATAGCGCACACCCTACCGACCCCCGGGCGGCGCTCCACGCGCGGACGCCTGAGATGTGGGACAGGTGAATCGATTTCTTTCGATCGACTACAGTTCTTAGTCATGGAGCTGAGGCACTTGGAACACTTCGTCGCGGTGGCTGAGCAGAAACACTTCACCCGGGCCGCCGAGGCGATGTCGATCTCGCAGTCGGGGCTGTCCGCGTCGATCCGCGCGCTCGAGCGTGAGTTGCGGGCGTCGCTGTTCGTCCGGAACACCCGGAGTGTGGAGCTCACCGAGGCGGGTCGGGCGCTGCTGTGCGAGGGCCGCCGTACCCTCGCCGCCGCTGAAGCCGCGAAGGATGCTGTTGCCGCGGTCCAGGGGTTACTGCGCGGTCACCTGACCGTCGGGCTGGAGCAGTGCCTCGGGGTGGTCGACGTACCGGCGTTGCTCGCGAAGTTCCGCTCGGCGTACCCGGCCGTCGAGATCGAGGTCCGCCAGGGCGGCTCCACGCCGATGCTGGACGAGCTCGCCTCCGGCCGGCTCGACGTCGCGTTCGTCGCCACGGCCGGCGACCCGGTCGACGGGCTGGACCTCCGGCCGCTGTCGCGCGAGTCGATGGTGCTCGTCTGCGCGCCCGACCACCGCCTCGCGAAGGCGTCCGGGGTCACGCTGGACGACCTGATCGGCGAGTCGTTCGTCGACTTCGACCCGACCTGGGGCGCGCGGGCCATCTCGGACAGCGCGTTCACCCGGGCCGGCGTCGCTCATCCGGTCACGATCGAGGTCAACGACGTACACACGCTCCTGGCTCTCGTCGCCTACGACCTGGGCGTGGCCCTCGTCCCCGAACGCATCGCCGCCAAACACGGCGACCACGTCACCGTCTCCCTGGCCCCCGGCGCCGCCTCCGCCTGGCAAGTCTCCGTAGCCGTCCCCACCGGCCCCGCCGCCTCCCTCGCCGCCGACGCCCTCATCGGCATGCTCCCCACCACCGCCGTCCACGCATAAAACAGCCGGCCGCTGGTGGGCGGCCGGCTGTTTTGACGGGTCTTACCAGGCGTAGTCCTCGGGGGAGGTCTTGTAGCCGGGGAAGATCTCGTCGAGGCGGTTCAGGGCCTTCTCGTCGAGCTTGATGTCTACTGCGCGTACGGCGGACTCGAGCTGCTCCATCGTGCGCGGGCCGACGATCGGGCCGGTGACGGCGGGCTGGTGGAGGAGCCAGGCGAGGGCGACCTCGCCTGGCTCGTGGCCGAGCTCGTCCGCGAACGCCTCGTACTGCTCGATCTGCGGACGCAGGCGCTCGAGCGTCTCCTTGGCCCGGCCCTCGAGCCGGCGGACGCCCTCGTTCTCCTTGCGTACGACGCCGCCGAGCAGACCGCCCTGCAGCGGCGACCACGGGATCACGCCGAGGCCGTAGTACTGCGCGGCCGGGAGCACCTCGCGCTCGACGTCGCGGACGAGCAGGTTGTAGATCGACTGCTCGCTGACCAGGCCGATGTAGTTGCGGCGCGCGGCCGCGTCCTGCGCCTGCGCGATGTGCCAGCCGGCGAAGTTGCTGGATCCGGCGTACAGGATCTTGCCCTGCTGGATCGCGACCTCGATCGCCTGCCAGATCTCGTCCCACGGCGTCGCACGGTCGACGTGGTGGAACTGGTACAGGTCGATGTAGTCCGTCTGCAGCCGCTTCAGCGACGCGTCGAGTGCACGGCGGATGTTCAGCGCGGACAGCTTGCCCTCGTTCGGCCAGCCGTCGCCCATGTCGCCGTACACCTTGGTCGCCAGCACGGTCTTGTGCCGGTTCGCCGGGTCCTTGGCGAACCACTCGCCGATGATCTCCTCGGTCCGCCCCGGGTAGATGGCCCGCCCGTACCCGTTCGCGGTATCGAAGAAGTTGATGCCCTTGTCATGCGCCGCGTCCATGATCGCGTGCGCGTCCCCCACCTCGGTGTGAGGACCGAAGTTCATCGTCCCCAGCACGATCCGACTAACCGACAACCCAGTACGCCCAAGATGAGTGAAGTCCATACCCACCACCCTTGCTCGCCGCGGCCAACTCTTCCAACAAAAGAATCAGGACAGTCCCATCAGCTGAGCTTCTGAGTCAGCCTGGCGCGGACCATTTCGGTCGGCGTCGCGCCACCTTCGGCGATCGCATCGAGCAACGCCCCGACGAGCGCCGGCGCCTGGGCGTGCTGAAGGTCGACACCTTCACACCTACGGCGAAGCGCGGCGAACATCGGCGCCTCCGGTTCCGGTACCAGGCCACCTCCGACTACTACGGTCACTGGTCTGACCAGTCCACAGGTCCGCGCGAGACTGCCGATGTACTCCGTGAGTCGCTCCGCCTGCGTATCGACCAACCCGGCCACGACCGGGTCGTCGTCGATGAGCGCCAGTACGGCGGGAGCATGCGACGCCTGAGCCGCGAAGCTGAACGCGTTGCCGCGCGCCGTCGTGAGCTCGAGCATCTCCTCCGGCGTGGACGCACCGACCAACGGCGGGAGTACGGCGGCGAGCTTCGTCGACTCACCCATCCCGAGCTCAGCCAGATACACCGCGCGCAGCGCCTCGCTGACCAGACCGGCTGCGCCGAGGGGATGCTGCAGCCACCACGACAGCGCCAATTCCTTCTCCGGCCCTCGGCCCGCGAGCGCCGCGCCCGTACCGAGCACGACCGAAATGCCCTGCCCATCCAGCCTGCCGCACCGGATGAGCGCGAAACCGTCGTTCTTGATGCTGAGCTGTTTGAAGAGCGGCTGCAGGGCCGCAGCCCAGAACTGCTCGTCCGCCGGCCAGTCCACGCCCGCCAACCGGAACGCCGCGTGCTTGACCTCGGACGGCTTGAGGTCTGCAGCCTCGAGCACCTCGCCGACGAGGCCGAGGACAACCGACCTGGCCGCCTCTGGCCCCGCGGGTGCGTAGATGTCGCCAACACCGCCGCGGGCCAGGGCGATCAGGTCGCCATCAGCGGTGGTCAGACCAGCCCACGTCTTGGTGTTCCCGGCGTCGACGGCGAGGAAGACGTCTCTCACCGCAGGAGTCTCTCCGGCAGGTACGCCGAGTGCGCGGCGGCCATCTCGTCGTACAACGGCTCAGCAATCGCCAGGTCGGGCACGAGCGGATTCGCGATCAGCGCCCGGATCGCGTCGGCGCGGTTGCCCTCCCAGGCAGCCTTCGCCGCGAGCATCTGGTAGTCGGCGAGCTGCCGCGTGATGCCCCGAACAGCAAGCGGCAGAGCTTGTTGCGGCTCGATGTGACAACCCTTGCGGTTCACGTCGCAGTACACCTCGACGACAGTCTCCGCGTCGAAACCGGGCAGCGCGCCGTCCGCGTTCGGCAGGTTGACGGGCAGGCGTGCGCCCGTGTCGTTGTAGTAGGCACTCATCACGTCGATCGCCAACTCCAGCTCGTGGATCCCGCCGCGCGACCGGGCCGGATCGAGCTCGGGGTGACTGGCCTCGGCCTGCTCGCGGTAGTGCTCCCAGTACCCAGGAACCTCGTTCATGATCACTTCCGACCGGGTCCGCGGCGCGGCCTGCTGCGCCCGGAACACCTCGTTCCGGAAGTAGTAGTAGTTGAAGTAGTCCGACGGGATCGACTGCATGACCACGGCCAGATGCAGCGCGCGCTTCGAGTTGTCGTCGAGCGTCGGGTCGTCCTTGCGCTCTTCCCACGCGGCCTCGAGCAGCGGCATGACGTCCTTGCCGTCGTACAGATGCTCGTAGCTCCAGCAGTTGTGGTTCACGCCGGCCATCGTGACCTTGGCCCGCTCGGGGTCGAGGCCGGCGGCCCGCAGTACGACGGGCGGGAACACGAGCGGGCCCTCGCACATCGAGTAGATCGGGACCGAGGTGTAGCTCGAGACCGCCTGCGAGACGATGTTGACCGGGTTGGTGTAGTTGAAGATCACCGCGTTCGGGGCGACCGCCTGCAGGTCGTCGGTGATGCCGCGCATGTCGTTGATCGAGCGCAGCGCCATGAAGAACCCGCCAGGCCCCTGCGTCTCCTGCCCGATCACGCCGTGCTTGATCGGAATGCGTTCGTCCAGCGCCCGCGCGTCGAAGTTGCCGGGCCGGAAGCTCGTCAGTACGGCGTCGACGTCGGTCAGACCAGCACGCTGGTCCGTCGTCGCGGTGACGGTGATGTTGTCACCGCCCTGGGCCGCGAGCTTCTCCGCGATCCGGCGAACGATCTCCAGCCGCTCCGGGTCCTTGTCGATCAGCACGACTTCCGAGCCCGCGAACTCCGGCCCGTGCCACAAGAACGACGCCATGGTGCCGGCCGCTCGGGACGATCCGCCGCCGATGTAGGCCATCTTGATTCGAGCCATGTCTAGGAGACTCCTTCTCGTTCTGTCTTTTGTGCGGCTGCTTCGTCCGCGTAGATGAGGGCGTTGCGGCAGTCGTGCACGATGGTTGCCGGCCACAACGGGTCGTACTGGTCGGCCTGCGTGATGCGGTCGAAGGCGTACGCCTTGTTCTCACCCCAGAGCAGCATCACCGCGGAGTGCGAGAGCTCGACGAGTTCCGCAGTACCGATCGTGACGCCGTACGACGGAACCTCGGCGGGGGACTGCAGATTGGGGAAGGTGGACACGTTGTCGCGGCGGGTCGACTCGGGTAGCTCGACGACCCGGGTGGGCGCGTGGCGCGGCGTACCGGGGCCGTTGAGAGCGACGTGACCGTCTCCTTGACCGCTGGCAAGCAGGAAGAGGTCGATGCCGCCGCGGTCGAGGATCTCCTGCTTGAAGGCTTCGGGCTTGTTGGGGTCCGGGGTGAGGAGACTGGTCGGACCAAGGCCGAGGGGGCCAAGCAGGTTCCGTTCGGCCCAGCCGATGCAGCTGTGCGGCGCGTGCGGGTCCAGCAGCTCCCAGCGGCTGCCCTGCCTGGTGACGTACTCGTCCATCATCACGATCTGAAGGCCGTCCAGGCTGGCTCCGGATTCTTTGAGGGCAGCTGCGACGGGAGTGGCGCTGCGGCCGGCGGGGAAGCCGACGATGGCGCTGCCTGTCGTCAGTTGCTCGAGAATCCGTTGCGCTACCGCCTCGCCGAGCCGAGCAGCGTCGGGTACCACAGTGATAGGCGTTGTCACGTCACTCCTTGACCGCGCCGGCCATGACGCCGCTGATGAATTCGCGCTGGAAGAACAGGTAGAGAGCCACAACCGGCAGCGAGACGATCAGCGATCCGGCCGCCATCAGATTGACCTGCAGTACATGCCGTCCCTGGAAGGCGCCCAGGGCAACGGTCGCGGTCTGCTTGTCCGGATCGCCCAGGAAAATAAGGGAAAGGAAGAAGTCGTTCCAGGTCCACATGAACGAAAGCAGGACCAAGGTGAGTACGGCGGGACGCGCCATCGGGACGAGAATGCGCCACAAAGTGCTCCAGACTCCCGCACCGTCGACGGCGGCGGAATCCATCACCGACCGGGGGAGCGATCTGAACGTCGCTCGCATCCAATACGTTCCGAACGGCACGCCCATTCCGAGTTGGATGATGACGAGGCCGAGCCAAGAGTTGGTCAAGCCGATGCTCTGGAATTCGTAGTACAGCGGGATGACGATCACTTCGGTCGAGACCATCATTCCGAGCAGGATGACCGGGAAGAGGAAGCGTTCGCCGACTACGCCGAGGACGCCGAATGCGTACCCGGAAAGGATCGCCAGCACGGTTTGCCCGACGACCGCGGACACGGTGATGACCAGGGACGCGTACATCGAGTGCGCGAGATTCCCGTCGTGCCAGGCCGCGCTGAAGTTGCTCCACGCGATGTTGGAGAAATCGAGTGCGCCTGAGGTGTTGGGGCTGAGTGAGGTGAGGACGAACCACGCGACTGGGAACAGCACTCCGACCGTCAGCGCGATGACGATGACGTAGTTCGAGACGCGTTCGAATCTGGAGATCATCGGTCTTTGTTCTCCATGATCCTCGTGATGCCGACCGCGATCGCGAGACACAACACAGCCAGCACGACGCCGGTCGCGGATGCCCTACCGACATCGGGATTGACGAATGCCAACTGGTAAAGGAGAAGCGCCGGGGTTGTCGTCGCCGTACCGGGTCCGCCCTGTGTGGTGATGTAGACCATGTCGAACGTCCTGAGCGCGCCGGTGATGGTCAGAGTGAGGGCGATTGCCATTTGCCCGCGCAGGCTGGGCAACGTGATCAGCCAGAACTCCTGCCATCGCGTCGATCCGTCCAATCGCGCGGCCTCGTACAGCTCATCCGGAATCGCGAGAATGCCGGCCAGGAACAGCACCATGGTGAATCCGAAACCGCCCCAGACACCGATCATGCCGAGCGACGGCAGCGCCCAGGTGAAGTCGCCGAGCCAGTTGCGGGTCAGGTGTCCGAGTCCGACGCCGCGCAAGATGCTGTTCAGCGGGCCGTCCGGCGCGTAGATGCGCTTCCATATGATCGCCACGACGACGCTCGTCAGCACCTGCGGCAGGAACAGGAACCAGCGGTAGATGCCCTCGCCGCGGATCTTCGCTCTGCTGAGGAGCGCGGCGCTGATCAGGCCGAGACCGAGCGGGATCAGGCCGAACATCAGAATCAGGACGAGGACGTGCCCGAAGGCGGCGTACATCCTCGGATCGCGTCCGAATTCGAAGTAGTTGCGCAATCCGACCCACGTCGGTTCGCTGACGCCGTCCCATTTGTAGAACGAGTAGTTGACCGTTTGGAGCAGCGGCACGAGCACGATCACGACGTACAGCAGGAGCGCGGGGGAGAGGAAGAGCAGGCCCATCCAGCGCCGTTTGCGGGCTTGTCGCGACACGGTTCGGGTTCTGGTTTTGGTGCGACCGATCGCTAGAACGCTCATCGGGCGGCCTGGAATTTGTCGTAGTCGGCCTGCACCGCCTTGACCAGCTCCGCCGGGGTACTCCGGCCGGCCAGCAGCAGTTGGACCTGACCGCCGAGCGTGTCGAGCATCGAGGGCGTCGACCAGTCGAAGTACGGGACGTAGCCGTTGTCCTTGTCGAGCGACCGTTGGCCCGTGATCTCGGTGCCGAACTCGGGGTTGTCCGCGGGCGCCTTGACGTCATTCAGCAACGGCAGGAGACCGGCTTCGACGACGTACTGCGCGGTTTGCGGTCCGGCGAGGAAATCGAGGAACGCGGCTGCTACGTCGGGGTGCGCGCATTTGGATCCGAGCGCGACGGCGGTGGAGGCGCCCGTACCGACGACCTTTCCGCCGGTGGCCTGGGGGAGTTGGACGTAGCCGTACTCCTGCTTCTGATTTCCCTTGAAGGCAAGGGTTCCCGTGTACTCGAAGCGGAAGGCGGATTTGCCTTTGAGGAACGCGTCGATCGCGTCGGCGTACTGGATGCCGGCATGGTTCGGCGTGAGCCAGCCCTTGTCCTGGTACGACTTGAGATGCTCGGCGGCCTCGGACATTCCGATCTCGTCGGCTTTCACCGAGCCGGTCGAGTAGACGAAGTCGTTGATCTTCTTCTGATCGCCGAAAAGGTCCTGCAGGGCAAGAAGAATCGCCGTCGAGGAGCCCTTGTCCTGCGACCCGTAGCCGATCGGGATGAGGCCTGCGGCTTTGGCCTTCGTGCACGCGTCCTCGAAGGATGCGAGATCGGTCGGCGGCTTGGCGCCTGCTTTGTCGAGGACTGTCTTGTTGTAGTAGAGGCCGATCAGCGACGAGCTGGCGACGGGGGTGGCGAACAACGATCCGCTGCCCATCTCCGCGCCGTCGGTCGTGAACTGCGTCTGGCGCAGGATGGTGCTCGGGAACTTGTCCCAGCCGAAGGACTTCGAGTACCCGTCCAGGTTGAGCACCAGGCCCGCCTTCGACAGTGTGCCCAGCGACTGCCAGCCGTTGTTGACCGTGATGATGTCCGGCGGGTTCTTCTCCTTCAACCGCAGGTTGGCCGTCTGCGTCAGCTGACCCCAGTCGACCGACGTGCGCTTGATCGTGACGTTCGGGTACTTCGCCTGGAAGCCCTTCACCGCGCTGGCGACCCAGCTGGCGGCGTCGCCGCCCCAGAAGTCGAGCATCGTCAGCGTCACCGCGCCGGCTTTGGCGACGTCGATCGACTTGGCGGGTGTGGTCGGTGCGCTGCTCGCTTTCGTACCCTTCGGCGCGCATCCGGCCAGCGTGAACAGTCCGAGCGCGGCCCCCGACTTCAACACGTTCCGCCTGCTGACCATCGTGACTCCTTCGTCTGTGACTTCCGGCCACCTTACGACGCTGAAACCAGTTATGCCAGTGTGAACCAGTTTGGGATTGTGCCTGGCTTGACTCGTGAAACTGGTATAGTGACCGCCGTGACTGAGCCCGCCGTTGAGCGCGTCAAGAAACGGATCCGCGAGGGGATCGTCCGCGGGAAGTACCCCAGCGGCAGCCGCCTGCCGAGCGAACGTCAGTTCGCCCTGGAGACCGGGCTCAGCCGGATGACCGTCCGCGCCGGCTTCCAGGCAGCCTCCGACGACGGCCTGATCGCCCCATCGCCCCAACGCGGCTGGTACGTCCGCGACCTCGTACTGCGCGAACCCCCGAGCCGGCTCCAGTCCTTCACCGAGATGGCCCACGAGCTCGGCTTCCGCCCCACCTCGGAAATCCTCGACCACCGAGAACGCCCCGCCACCCTCGACGAGGCCCACCGCCTCCACCTCGCCCCCACCGCCCCCGTCACCGCCATCCGCCGCCTCCGCGGCATGGACGGCCGCCCCGTAACCGTCGAAGACCTCGTCATCCCCTTGGCCGTAGCCCCCTGGCTACCCGGCACCGACCTGACCGACGCCTCCCTCTACGAACTCTTCTCCACCCACGGCATCGAATTCGCCTACTCCCGCTACACAGTCCAAGCCCAAAACGCCACCGAAACCCTCGCCACCCTCCTCAACCTGGCTCCCGCCGCAGCCATCCTGGTAGCCACCGAAATCGCCTACACCCAAGACACCACCCCCCTCCTCTCCGGCACCAACCACTACAGAGGCGACGCCTACCAATTCACAGCAGACCTCACGCGCTGACTTTGGTAGGAGAGAGTCGGCCCATCGCGGTGCTACGCGCGACTCCTTCGTCGCCGTGCTCCGCGCCGCCCCACCCACCCCCGGGCTCATCGCCCGAAGCATCCCTTCCGGCTGCCGCCGGACCTTGCGCGCTACCGCGCGAATCGACTGCCCCGCCGTCTGGCGCACCTGGATGTGCAAGCAGATCGATCCCGTCAGGTCGGCACCTCGCCAGCGCGACGTGCTGAAGCTCTTGCCAGTGAGATCGCGCCATTCGTGGCGATGGCCGATCGTGCGCTAGCCATGATCGGAAAGTAGTCGTGCTGTGTGCCGGCGGGCGTCCTACGTCTCACGATGCGTGGAGGCTAAGCTCTGCCTGTTCGATCCCCCGGCTGAGCGGAAGTTGACGCATGAGACACGCCGAGACGATGCGGTGTCAGGCCCGGGGTCAGAGATGCGTCGATGCCGCTCAGGCACGCGCTGCAGTCCTCTCGGTGGATTTGACCGGGTCTGACGCACGTCTCTACACTCGAACAAATGTTCGATCTGCGGGGGAGGTCTCGTGAGTTCACTCCGGGTAGTAGAGATCTGCGCTGGAGCCGGCGGTCAGGCTCTCGGACTCGAGCTGGCTGGGTTTGAGCACGCGTTGGCGGTTGAGCTCGATCCCATGGCGGCGGCGACCCTGGAGCTCAATCGGCCAGATTGGGACGTACGTGTAGGCGATGTCGCCGATCCAGAAGTCTGGGACCCGGCGGAGTTCAGAAACATAGACCTCCTGGCAGGTGGCGTTCCCTGCCCACCGTTCTCCATCGCTGGCAAGCAGCTTGGTGCGAACGACGAGCGCGATCTCTTCGCTTGGGCAGTCGAGCTCTGCGGCATCATGCGCCCGCGGGCACTCATGCTCGAAAACGTTCGAGGACTGTCTGCGCCAAGGTTCTCGGCCTACAGGCAGCACGTACTCGATCGCCTCAGTGAGCTGGGATACGTCGCGGACTGGCGCCTGCTTCAGGCCTCTGATTTCGGAGTTCCGCAGCTACGTCCCCGATTCGTGCTGGTGGCACTGAGCAAGGAAGACGCTCCTTACTTCAGCTGGCCGGAGGCGACGCCTGTCCAGCGCACCGTTGGTGAAGAGCTTGTCGACCTCATGGCCGAGAACGGCTGGAAGCATGCCAAACACTGGGCAAGCCGCGCCGATCGAATCGCGCCCACGATCGTGGGCGGATCGAAGAAGCATGGTGGCGCGGACCTAGGGCCAACGCGGGCCAAGCGTGCCTGGGCGGAAATGGGCGTCGACGGACTGGGAGTCGCTGACGAGGCTCCATCTGCTGGTACGCCGAAGGGGCACAACCCAAAGCTGACGGTCGAGATGGTTGCCCGTCTGCAAGGCTGGGACGACAAGTGGAAATTCGCCGGCCGCAAGACCTCGAAGTATCGCCAGATTGGCAACGCCTTCCCGCCCCCCGTCGCAAGAGCGATCGGCCGTCAGATTGTCGCCGCACTGAACCACGAAGGCGAGCCGCGCCTTCAAACGGAGACAGCAACTCACAACGAGGTCTACCGAGTTCTGCGCGCAGCCGATGCACCACTCACGATCGAGGAGATCTATGAGCAAATCGATGGCTCGCTCGCTCGTGAGGAGATCAAGATTCAGCTCAAGCATCTGACGCGCGATTTCGACATGCACGAAGGCGAGTCGGAGGCCGGCGAGGCGACGTACAAGCTCGGAACCTTCCGGGCATTCATCGGTCAGGATGACCACATCCGCCATGAGTACCTAGCCCAGATGCGCTCGAAGGTCAGCTAAGGCTCCGTTTGCCTGAGCACTGCGGTCACTTTGCTGATTGCCTCGTTGAGATGCTCGTGTTCCCAGATCCGGACGACAGTCCAGCCGTCGGTCTCCAGGGCAGTGTCAGCTAGTCTGTCTCGCTCCACGTTGCGCTGCAGCTTAGGCGACCAGTAACCCGAGTTCACCGTCGGCTGACGTCCATGCTCAGGGCAGCAGTGCCAGAAGCATCCATCGACGAAGACAGCGACCTTGCGTGCAGTGAAGACAATGTCGGGTCGCACCCGTCGCGTCGAGGTATGGATATTGAGGTCCTTGCGAAAGCGGAACCCATCCCTATGCAAGGCGGACCGCAGTTCGACCTCGGGCTTGGTGTTGGTTCGACGGATCGCCTGCATATTGCGTGAGCGACCCGGAGTCGTCGGAGTCTCGCCATACGAACGTGGTTCTTTGGCCCCCGCCTCAAGTCGAGAGTCGTTCAGCTGTGCCCGGTGGTGTTCGCTCGTCATTTCGGCAACTCAGGTTGGAGGCTCTCCGAGGGTGCGCTCGTCGCGCTCCGGGTACTTGGGAGCTTTGGAGCGGGCTCTGGACAGGGCTCACCTTCCTTGGCCAGCCTCCACGATCGGCCCTCGAGCTGTACTGTCCACGGGTTGCCTTCATCGGTGGGAACGACACGCAGGCTAACGATCTCGCCTGGCCCAGGTACGTTCGCTCCGAGCTGTCGAGCGACGCGTCGATGCGCTTCGTAGTCGCCGCCCGGGATCAGGTAGCCCTCCGCTCTGAGAACTGTTCGCGCCCCGTGGCCGTTGTCTCTGATGCGTGCCATGTAGTCGTCCTGCTGGGCCAGTGTCGCGATCGTGTTGCGCCCGATGCGGCGCTCGGTGACTCGTCTCAAGAGTTCGGTAACTCGAGCCTGTCCCTTCTTCGGGGCGAGGACGGCATGAAGAGTGACGGGGTCGAGGCTCAGGAGGATGTTTGGCGGGAGGCTGGCTTCTATATGAAGCCATGCGATCTGGTTGCGACCACGCGAGCTCAAACTTGCCTTAGCGTCACGGTTGCTGCCCTTGTTGCGATTCTCGTCGCTGGCCCGGACCACTCCGAGGTTCCAGGTTCCTCGCATGTCATCTGCAGTCGCTACCAGCAAAAGCTGGCCAAAACATTCGGGTGGCAGCATCCATCCGCCAAGACGCTGCGAGTACTTGCAGTCGACGTCATGCCCGCGGATCCGATAGTCGAGCAGATGAGAGTCATCGGTATCGTCGATCACATCGTCGAAGGCCCGGCGCATGTTGATCTCAAACAGAGTGCCAAAATGCGTCTTCTCGGTCTTGTATAGCTGGTCCCAGCGAAAGCGTCCGGTGTGCTGACCGTCGTAGAGTTGATCGAAGGTCGACCGAAAGACTGCTGCTGTGCGGGTCCCGTCTGGATCCGCAGCGATCAAAGCAGACACGACTTCGTCCCGTGCAGCGTCAGGGGCTGGCTCGCTGAACGGCATGTCAGGCAGCAGGGCATCGCTCACGCCACACGACGATAGAGGGTCCCGGGGCACGACTCGACTGCGGACCACTTCAAGCGTGTCGGCGTAGTTGTGCCGGAGCAAAGCGGATCGGCGCTCGACCAAGCTGTCGATCCGGCCGCGCGATAGCCTGCGGTCGTGAGCGCTGGTCCCATCTTCCCGTTCGTCGGCCTCGAGTCGGCGGACCTAATCGTTGATGCCGTCTATGCCGGTGGTACCGCGGGCAACGCTGCAGACGACGCGCTGGCCCGCCTGCTGCCCGTCGGCAATCAAGGCGGCTTTAGGCCAGCTGGATCTCCGCGCGCCGGAACGGTCCGCCTCGTCGCGCTCTACACCTCGGGTACTGAGGTTGACTGGCCTGATGTTCTCGACACTCAAACGGGGGTCTTCACGTACTTTGGAGATAACCGGCAGCCAGGGCGTGAGATTCATCAGACGCAGCGCGCAGGGAATCTGTTGCTCCGAGATGTTTTCGCGCGAGGCCACGATACGTCCGGTGATCGTCGGAAGGTTCCACCCTTCCTGCTCTTCCACAGAGCGTTTCCTGGCCGGAGTGTGGCTTTCCATGGCTTGCTGGTACCTGGCGCCGAATCGCTGTCGAGTGATGACGACCTTGTGGCGATCTGGCGCACAACTAGAGGCCAACGTTTTCAGAACTACCGCGCGCGTTTCACCGTTCTGGATGCAGGTCACATCTCGAGGGAATGGATCACTGATGTGCTGGCCGGCAGGGCATATGAGAGCGAACACTGCCCACCGGCTTGGAAGTCGTGGGTGGACGGCCGCGTCTATCGGCCGATGGAAGCCCCTGCGACCACCAGTGTCAGAAGCAAGGCTCAGCAGGTTCCCAACGATCCCACTGGACGAGCGATGCTCGCGGAGATTCGTGACTACTTCCAGAACCATGAGCATGACTTCGAGCCAGTGGCTGTCGAGTTATGGCGTCTCGTGGCACCTGCCACTGGGCAGTGCGATGTCACACGGCCGAGCCGTGACGGTGGTCGGGATGCGATTGGAAAGTACATGCTTGGACCGCCGTCCGATCCGATTGCGATCGACTTCGCTCTGGAGGCCAAGTGCTACAGTCCCGACACTTCTGTCGGAGTCAGGGACGTTGCTCGCCTCATCTCGCGCATTCGGCATCGTGAGTTCGGCGTGTTCGTGACGACCTCGTACTTCGCGACGCAGGCTTACTCAGAAGTGCGCACCGATGACCATCCAATCGTGTTGATCTGTGGACAGGACATCGTTGACGCCTTGAAGGCTCACGGGTACACCGATGCTTCAAGCGTCCGCGCGTGGCTCGATGCGCGAGCGACCAGCGTGCAGGGCGACTAAGGGCAGATCTGCTCATTGTGGCCAGGTCCATGAGAGCGTATTCCAGCGTGCGAAGCCTGTCCCTAAGCTTCCTTCAAAGTCGCTCACGCTGAACATTTCACCCCTCGTCGGTGTCTCCTGTGCGAGGCCGACGACGCGAAGCTGCCGGGACCGCCAGCGTGGTGCAACAACGTCGAGGTCGATGTAGGGCCGGGCGCCGAGCCGGCCGGTGCTCAGCACGCGACCGACCACGACCTGACCGCAAACCCAGTCCGGCTGGTATGTCTGAAGGAACGGGCTGCAGGCGACCCGGAACGGGCAAGTGGGGCACGTTTCCGGGCCTGGCGCGGCCTCAAGTCCCTGGTGGCCGGTGGCCGCGTCGTTCAGCACGGAACGAGCGTGCGACGCACGTCGCACCACGTCGTCAACGGCCTCGCTGCGAATGGCAAAGCCCTGGGCGCTCCCGTCTGCATGCCGAATCTCGGCACGCATAGGTAACTCGCCGAGCGACGATCGGACCAGGGCCGCGTAGATCAGCAGCTGATCCCTCCGATCGTCTGTCAAGTCGCCCCGCCCAGTCTTGAAGTCCGCGACGGTGAGTACACCTGAGGCGCGCTCGACGAGATCTGGTCGGCCCTTCAGTCCGAGCACTCCGTCCTCAAGCCAACGCTCACGCCAGGGGAGACCTGGTGCGGTCTGCCTGGACAACGGCAGCCGCTCCGGCGCTCTAAATGAGCTCCCATATGCAGACGTGACGACTGCCGAGTCGGTTGTGCTGTTGGGGACGACACGCTTGGTGACTTGGTGTTTGGTCAGTGCCCACGCGGGCCAATTCTGTGGAGCTGGCGGCGACGCAGGGGCCCATGCTTGCGCCAGGAGCGCGTACGCTCGCGAGCTTTCGGCGGCCCACGCATCGGCGACCTCCTCATGTGTCGCGAACCGTCGCGCGAGCACAGCATGCGCAACGATCCCGACCGCCGCTCGCAGACCCATTCTCCTTAGGCTCCCGGCTGCCGGATCCAGATCGAAGCCTGCGCGCAGGCGACACCGGTTCCAGGCCGACAACAGGCTAGGGCTGACGTGGTCCACCACCGCCGGCCGTGGTGGACGCGATGTCAGTTCAGGTGGCGCCATACCGACAGCGGGTTGATCCGGAAAGAGCGGACGTCTTCCCATTCGACCGTGCGGAACAACTCCTGCGCGGCTACATGCGCGCGGGCTTGCTGCTCGGTGAGCCAGTCGGTGTCGAGGCGCCACAGCGGGTGTGCGAGGAGCACGCATCTGTCCTCGCGGGCTATGTATGGGACGTCGCACATGACGCCAGTTGTGGAGCCCTGTAAGGCACTCGCCGCCGTATCGAACTCGACCGGATCGGACGGGAGGGATCTTGCGATCGTCAGAGGTCTGCCGGTGACGAGTTCGAGCATGTCGAGCGCCAGCCGCCAATCCAGGTGTGAGTGGCGACGCGAATTGTCATACGCACGCAGACAGTCTGGGCAGGAGAGGTCGCAGACTAGGCGGTGCTGCGGGCTCTCCCACTGGTCCGAGACATCATCATGGATACGGTGAAGCATCTCCTCGAACACCGACGGGTCGCCTAGCTCAGTGGCGTACCCGGCGCCGTTCTCGGCAGTATCGGCTAGATAAACGGCCGCCGCTACTTGCGCCTTTGCGTTCGGCTCGTCGGCGGCCTGAAGTGGCACACGAATCGGGTTGATGCCCGATGCAAGCTCGATTCCGTCAATGTCGAGTAAGACTTGGGCGCCGCGCCGGACGATCTCGACGAATGATGTGTAAGCGGCCCTGCCCGAGGGCTGATCGTGGAGGGCGACGGCCGCCGTTGGGATGTCGAGCCTTCGCGGGGTAATCAGCAGTGCGTCGGTTACCCGAATCTCGCCGATTGCCGTCACCGCGGGCTGTCCCGCGGAACCTGGCTCTGCTGTCACTGTGCCGTCCTGGGCGTGGGTGAACTGAAATCCCCGGCCGAAGTTGTCGTTCACGGTGACAAGTCGGCTTTGTTCGTAAAGGTGGAGGTCTGCCTTAGGCAACTGTCTCTCACGCGTTGCTTGGGACTTCACCGTCAGGATCGGACTAGAGCCCCGAAGCGCCACGTCACCGTCGTTCGTGTACGGCCTGGCTCTGTAGTCGGTTCGGAAGCCGCGTGGCTCGTGCAAAGTGAGCATCTCGAGAGTCTCGAAGCATGCAGGGCAAGCCGAACCGTTAGGCTCAAGCTCACCTCGCCCACACTTCGGGCACCGTCCGAAGTGGTAGCCGTTTCCGAGGGGGTCGACGGCCCTGGCGACCGTACCCTCGACACGGTAGGCAGCGAAGCCGGCCACTGTGTGCACGAGACCGTCTTTCACCACCTCCGCGCCCGGAGAGAAGATCGAGATTGCTTGGTCGAGCGACCTGTCGGAGACAACTTTCGTCTGCAACCACTCCCGGCTGGTGATCTTCGTGTTCCAAAGGTTCCGGACGCGGGTCGGGAACCCGAACATCGGCAGAACTCCGTATCGGGCGAGCGCTGCGCTTAGTTCGGTGTCTGTTGAGCCTGTCTCAGCCTCCACTACTTCGTCGATGCTAGTGACTAGATCGCGAATGATGTGACGCACGATGGCTGCCGCCGCATCGTCCGAGAGTCGGGTGAATGCCGTAAATCGCCTGACAACCTCTCGCACCCGGTCCTGGTTGCGCAGCTGTGACGCAACACCATCTCGGCGCTCCGGCCATTCGGTCGTCTGGCCGAACGTGCCGTGATTGCTATCCGATGTCCAGGTGGGTGGATCTGCCAGTCCAGCGAATGCGGCGCGGAGACACTCGGCGGCGACAACGCGCTGCACGATTCGCGGCCGCTCGAGATCGAGGAATGGCTGGGGTGGGATGTCGCCGGTCATCCGGTCGGCACGCTGGAAGTAGTACTCGTCGTGCGAGCGGGCCCGGCACACGGTCACGGCGTAGCTGAAGCTGCTGCCGGATCGGCCTGCGCGGCCGACTCGCTGCTGGTAGTTGAACCGCTGCGGCGGCATGTTCGCCATCATCGTCGCGCGTAAAGATCCGATATCAACGCCGACCTCCATTGTCGTGGTCACTGAAAGGGCGTCCAGTTCGTCGGCGAGAGCGCTTTCGTTCAGGGAGAACGCACCCTTGAACCAGCGCTGGCGATCGCGTTGTGCGGACAACGGCTTGGTCTGCCCTGTGAGCTCGGCGATCGATAGGCGGCGAGGACGCTGATGCGCCAACCAGGCGTAGTAATCGTCGAAGTCTTTGTCGTCTACCGGTTCCGGTTGAAGTCCGACTGAGAAACACTGACGGTTGCTACACACGCCGACGCTGGCCTGCAGGTGGACATAGTTGCAATTGCGGCATCGCCAGCACTCGTCTCCCCGCGGCAGCAAAACGAGCGTGGAGTCAATGGCGGACGAGCGTAGCAACCAGCCACTGACTGCTCTGCTGCCGGCACTAGTTGCGAGAAGCTCCTGCAGCTGCGCAGTGACTGCACCGGCTGAGATCCCACGATTCGTTGCAACCTTATCGACGTACCTCGCGACGGGTGCGGGCATAACTGCAGTGCTCTGGACACCACCCCGGCGACTGCCCTCATATCGGCTGAGCGTCCCAAGGATGCGCACCACGGAGCCCACGAGCTGGGCCTGCTCCTCCTCGTTCAGGACTCCGTCAACTGGAGGGAGTCCTTCGATGGCCATCCGTGCGATCTGGACCGACTCAAGGTCACGGCGGGCACGGTCGAACGTCGCCTCCATCACGGCTTCACGCAGATCCTCCATGAGCCTTTCCTGCCCCTGGGTCAGCGGCGGCTCGGGCCATGCGCCACTGACAGGAGAGGCGAATGCGCGGTACCAGGGGGTCGTGCCGTCGAGGCGATCCTCCAAATAACGGTTCCACGGGTTAGGGCCTCCAGGGTTGGCGCCGAGCCGGACCATGGCGTCTCGGATGCGGCCGTAGAGCTGTGGCAATGCGACCGAGCGCTCGCTGGCCAACCTGACGAGTGTGTCGTGCAATGCCTGCTCCTGCTCAGGGATGAGCGGTAACCCAAGATCCCGGCTCATCAAGGCCACCTTCGCGGGGCCAAACTCTCTGGCGGTGACCTCTGCCATGTCCAGATCTCTCAACCGAGAAATAGGATCCGGCGCTTCCTGGACTTGTTGGCGGAGTACCTGGCGCACCAAGTCCCTGTAATGATTCCTCGCAACGCCGGCCGCGGTTCGGGCCGCGTCGTCTCGGCCGTCGGTGAAGACGATGGTCTTCGCATCAGCGACTGACGCACGTCCGTCGAGCCCATTGGCCAGCGATCGGACGAGTTGCGATAGATAGAGCTGAGTCGCGGCGGCAGGGCCCGTTGTGTGTGCGCGTATTGGAGAGTTGACGTGCCCGCTAGTGAAGGAGCCTGCTTGCTGCTGAGGGGCTGCATAGCCGCAACTTGGGCACCGCGTCGGCAATGCCGGGATCCGGTCGCCGGCCTTCGCCCCTGAGATACTCAACGCCATCCCAGTAGGCTCGCTCTGTGGCTGCATCGATAGCACTCCGAGCGCCGGATTCCACGATGCTGTCGCAAACGCCAGCTTGATGCCACCGTGTGACCATTCCTTGCCCAGGTCAACAAGGCCCGGGCGATACCACACGAACTCTGCCGACGAGCGCAGGAAGACCTGTTTGCCGCTCTGATTCTCCACCACCGGTCCAGCGGCAAGGGCAACCTGCGACTCCTCCTGCTGGAGGACAAAGCCGCCGAGGCTGATGTCACCGCATTCGTAGCAGTACAGGAGCTCGAGCACCCTGCTGCCGCAGTCAGAACAGTTGTGCGTGGGGGTGGTGAACAGTCTGCCTATACCGTTCGGCGACTCCTCAGCCGAACGGCACCTAGGATTGCTGCAGGCCCACACACCGCGCGGCATCCGTACGAAGGCATGAGCGCGCAAAGGAATCAGAGGCTCCTCGTCTTCCGCCGGTTCCGCAACCGCCAGCTGGGTGAAGATACTGTCGATGAGTTCGAGACGGTCAGGCTCGTGTGGGAACAGCCGGTCAGCGAGGTCGGTAATCGATGTCGCCCGGAGCCGCTCCTCCTTCGGATCCTGGCAGGCAAGCGCCACTGCACGCGACAGATCGGCAGCAGACCTGCGCGCCGCCTGTACGTCGTTTCGTGTCACCTCGGCTGGAGCCTGCAATTCCAGCGGGCGCCCCGGGCAAATCGCGAAGCTCGTCCGGTCGACTCCGAAGAACTGCTCCAGGTAGTCCATGCTGCGAGACGACTCGTTGAGCGAAGCAGATGTACCAATGATCCGCAGCTTCGGCGAATCAGGAGCGATGCCTAGGCGGCGCAGGAGCGAGCGAATGATCATCGCGACCTCGCTGCCCTGGGTACCACGATAAAGGTGAAGCTCGTCGACCACGAGTGTGAAGACACTCGTCGGCTTCGCTAGCCACGCTGCCGTCTTCTCGAACATTGGTTCCTCGAACTGCCGCATCATGATCGAGTTCAGCATCGAGTAGTTCGTAACCATGATGTCTGGCGGGGCCGCGATCATGTCCCAGCGCGTGAGCATTTCACCGGATCGTGGGTCCTGGAACTGGTCGAGGTCTAGCGCCTGATTTGGGGCGAAGGCGTCCGGACGGTCACCGCGCGCGTCGGCGTTCGATTTCCGCAGTCCCGCTATGTCTTGTTCCAGCGCCTTGAGCTCTGCTGCTGCTTCGCCCATCGCCCTTCGCTGAGGCCGTCGGCCGGATCCCGTTGTGCTACCCGTATAGCGGCCGAACCAGATGGGCGTGCGCGGCGTTGACTGACGTAAGGCGCGCACGGCACGACGCAGTCGCGTCATCTGATCTTCGACCAGTGCATTTGTGGGATAGAGAATCAGGGTGCGGATGGCGGAGTCGCGCGTCTCGCCATGACGCATCGGCCGCCATTCCGGCGACGCGGACGACCACCACCAGTCGGCTCCCGGCTGCGCAGGCCACTCGGCCGCCTCCTGCATGATCCTCATCAGGACTGGCAGCAGAAACGACTCAGTCTTCCCAGAACCAGTACCCGACGTGACGATGACATTGCGTCCCTCGCTCACTTCTGATCTGAAGCTGTGCTCGATGGACTGTGCCTGATGCTCGCGGAGTCGTAGATCCGACCGTGGTGCGCCTGGGAAAACAGCCTCGCCGACAAGCCGGGCAACGTCGGCGTCGATGCCGGCTCTGTGAGCTACGTCCTTGAGCGGATGAGTGTTGGCGTACGGCATCACGGGCTCGATCATCAGATCGCCGATCAGCGCACCCGGGGCCTTCAGCAACGTCCTGCGTTCGTCCATCACCGCCTCGTCGTCGAGCCAGAAGGCGGTGTCGAAGTACTTGAGAAAGACGTCCCGCAAGTCGCGGGTGAGCTTGGTTGGGTTGGTGGGCTCCACGTCAGTCTCCTCAGGTTGTTAGCAGCGTCAGCAGGAGATCTGCGGTCTCCTGGTCGATTTCGGGATACCGCAGGCAAGAGATGGTTGCCGTGCCCACTCTTACTTTGGCCCGCCGGGGCTGCTCGCCACTGCAGAGGACTAGTGCACGGGCGTAGAGGCCGGGCAGGTCGCATCCGAGCGGAACAAGCATGTCGCGCTGGTCTGGCTCGTACCGTGCTAGCGCTGTCCCTGCCGAGTTGGCCGCCAGATGCTTGACCAGGTGCACGGATGCTGGAGCGACGTGCCGTTCCGCGGCATCCGCGTCCGAGGCGAAGGCGTACAAGGTCTCGAACCCCCGACGCAAGCGGTATGCCCCCGGCGGCGTCACATCGGACGTCTGAACCCAGGAGGCCCGCGTCGTATCGAACTTCTCTGCCTGCGAGAAACCTGGCCGAGGTTCACGCGGCACGACCCGAGCCACCTCGGAGAGCGGCGGTAGGGTCTTGAGGATCCGTGATCCAGCGTCAGGAGCGAGCAGCACGTTCTCTGTGGGCAGCTCCGCGATTGCGGCACTGCTCAGTCCAGTCACTATCCGCCGCGAGGGCCCATCCGGTTGCCATTCGCTGCGGAAGGTGCCTCCCAATGCTGTGGCGCGATGTGCCACGACTGTCACGAGTTCTGGTGGCCAATATCCGACGAGTTCCACGGCCCCACTCGGCAGAACCGCCAGGCATGTCGGCGAGATCTCCCAGCGCTGGCACTCACCCTTCATGTTCCTCTCGACAGCTAGATGCCCCAGTGCTTCGAGGATATGGGGGAAGGTGCTCGTAAATAGTGCTGTGCCGTCGATCTGGCCCGCGATCGCAGTTGCGCTCGAGCCGGTTCCGCCACCGAGGTGCATGAGTGCGTCCAGAGCGCTGTCCCAGAGGATCTGCCGCTGGTCACCGACCGGTGGCAGCTCGTCAACCGATACGTGAGCCAGCGTGGACGACGTCTGAGCCGCGCTCCCTCCAGACTTCCAGCTGGGTTTCACCCACCCAGGTGACCGCTTGACCAGGCCGCAGTACCGACAAGTGCCTTCGATGAAGCGCGGTTGTTTGCCGCCAAGATAGGCCGGGAACTCCAGGTAGTGAGCACCGGTGACAACGCACGACTTGGGATCCGGAGCGCCGACCTGAATCGGTGAGCGGATTGGCGTCCTTTGAGTAGTCGGCCGCCATAGCGCAAGTTCACGGGCTACCGCCGCGATCTCCACGGTGCGATCGCCTTGCGCAGTAGCACCATCCACGAGAATGCTGTCGTCGTCGGCGTGATGCTCGGTGGCGGTGATGACTCCGAGTGGCTTTGCCAGGTGATAGGTGAGCCGTGGAACGTTCTGCCAGCCCGGGTCGGGAGTGTCCGCGGATCGCAGCCGTAGATTGAGTTCCTGAGCCGGCGACGAGGACTCGCCGAGCAGCAAACTGACTCTATAGTCCCCATCGTGCAGCGCTTCGTCGCGAAGCGGGACAATCAGCGCACCACCTTTTCCGTTCCACTCGCGTACGAGTGTGTCTTCGTGGCTATCGACGAGTTTGATACGCACGATGTCGTGGCTCTGGACTGCGGCGCGCAGCTCTGGAGGCGCGGTCGAGGACCACTTGCGAACACGGGACGGGATGCGCATGCCGCCAGCGATCGTTAACTGGTCCCGTGCTAGCGGCACCAGTTCATTGAAGCGGGTGCCACTTGGCGCGCCAAAAAGCTGGATTGAGTCGATAGCGACCCAGCCGTCTGGCAGTCCATCGAGCCGATCGTGAACGGCAAATCCCGGTCGAGCACACGTGGAGATGGATGCCACAACCTCGTCTGCGATGCACCTCCCGTTGGCGTCCCGTTTCACCAGGAGCATGCACTGCACGTTGAGCTGCAGGCGTTCTTGCTCGACGTATCCATTCACCATGTCGTCCCAGACCAGCGGGACAATCGTGCGTGGCGGACGTTTGAGAATGATGCTCGGTGCACCAGTGGCCCGGATGTTGACCACACCTTCAAGCACTGACCGGATGTCCAGGCCCTCTGAGGCGCCCGTGCGCCACAGACTGGCGACAACGGGGCGGAACGTCAGCGGGATCCAACCTCCCGTGGTCGACTCGATCTCCATGCTCTCCGTGCCTGAGTCAGCGGGGCGGCGTAGCGTGACGGAGATATCAAGAGTTGAGTCCATGAAGCCCTTGCGCATCTGGGTCATCAGACGGAGTTTCTCGGGCCTTGGCTGACCGGCGTGGGCCTCAGGGAGAGTTCCGTCCCACTCGGCCAGCTCTACCGCGGCGACTGCCGCGATCCGCTCCTGGGCCGCAACCTTGAGCCATAGCCGACGCAAATTCTTCGAGATCGGACAGTTTTCTGCCTCGAACCACGCATGCAAGTAGGGCACGAGGGCTTCAGGCGCGATGCTCATCCCAGCGGCGAGACCGTACTCCGCAAAGAACTCCGGGAAGTGCCGGCGATCGGCGTGGCGAACTAATGCCTGGGATATCGGGAGGCCGACGAAACGGTGCTGTAGCGCGTAGGCAGTAGGCAACCCGCGCGTGCCATCGAGGTCGTCGAGCCATTGGTTTAGACAGCGCCAGAAGTGCTCGGCGTATTGCATATAGACGGTGCGCACCTCGTCGGCGGGCACTCCCAGCAGGATGGCGAGCCGGGGGTAATAGGCCGTCGTGCTGATGCTGTCATCCTGGCCCATGTCCTCGGCCGCCTGCACCGTCAGGGCTAAGAACGCCAGAACCGGAGGTGGGTCAGCGGTCTCACTCCGGCGCCACTGACGCAGCCGTTCATTTAGCCCCGCAAGTGTGAACTTGCGCCCATCGATGACTGCGGTGCGAATGGCGGCGCACAAACCATCCCGGGGCTTACCGCCCCAACCCGCGTGGATTGCGACTGTCGCGAGGAGATCCTCCTCAAGGTCCAGGTAGACAGGCGCGGCGTCGTCGACCTCGGGGTACATCGTGTCGGCAACCGCCTCGTTCCAACGGTCGTATGATGCCCAATCGATCGACCTCATCTCGTGCCCCCTCCACACGGATGGATCAGCGCTGCAGCAGGACGAACAGCGATGTGGGTCCCGTCCTTGACAGCAAACGGCAGGACGCTCTTGGCCCATAGAAGAGGCCGACCGTGCGTCACTGGGGTCTTCGGTGGCTCCTGGACTGCTGGACGCCCAGCCGGCGAGATGGCAGCGAAAACACCGTCCGAAGCAGCCTTCGCGAGCTCCATCAAACGGTGCACCGCGAAGCAGATTGACGACGCACATCGTCGCCGCGACCAGGTCACCCCGAACGCAACTCGTTCCCTGCCGTGATGTGATCGCTCCGGTGCATATGGTGTTGGGCCAGTTGGCCGGAGATCGATTTCGCACCGTGATGATCGACGCTTGTACATGTGCAACCCCCGGTCGCTACATCGGCGGATGGTTACCGGGCGTTACATGGGCGACTGATTGATTTGACCCGATCTGCGCGCGGCCGAATCGTGGCACCGCAGGCAACGGCAACTCTGCGGACGTCGCCTTGCGTCTTACGGACATCTGCGGGGAGGTGGCTGAGCGCCCAGAACTTCGATGTCAGGGTCCCGAGATGCCATCTGCAAGGCCGAGCCAAGCGGCGTGAGGACCTCAGCCTTCTCGGCGAGCTTAGGGAGTTCGATCACCTCGATATTCGAGCCGTTCAGGTCGCCTAGATCGGAGCTCTTGATGCTCGATGCCTCAAGACGGATGTCTGCGCTACCTCGGCACAATTGGCGCCGGTACCACAGGATCGGCCGCGGTCGCGCGCCGCCACCAGGACCCGTTGATTTCGGCGCCGACTGAGTTCTCCGACGTAACGACACGGCACACGACAAACTGACCTTTCGATGGCACAGGCAGGCCGAGTGATGACGCGACGGCTGGATCGTTGTCCTGGTGGCCAAGGACAACCAGGCCTTCCGAGCGGAGTTTCTCGCGGGCGCCACCGTTCGATCGCATTCGCTTCAACGGATCGTCAAGTCCCCACCCAACTGTCTCAATCGTTGTCCGCCGCAGGACGACGCCCTGAAGCTCCCGGCACAGCTGGAGCAGCCGTGCCTGCCCATGCCTAGTGCCAGAGCGCGCGCGGGCTGAGAAGATCCGTTCGCGCTGTGCATCAGACATCTGCAACAGTTGGTTCGGAGCCAGGCCAGGATGGTCCGCCCAGAGCCACCGAATCCGTCCGACACCCTCTCGAGTCAGCTTCCGCTTAGCGTCCCGGTTCTTCGATTCTCGGAGTACATCCGCTGTCGCGCGGACGAGCCCGGCGCGCCAATCGCTCGTCTGGTCGTTAGCCCACACCACGAGCGCCAAACGACCCTCTAGCTCCGGGCCGAACTCCCAGCCGCCGATGGTCTGCGAAAACTTGCAGTCCACCTCGATTCCTGCGATCCGGTAATCAGTTACATCGCCGTCGGCGAACTCGAACTCGCGGTGGAGATTGATCTCGACCAGCGTGCCCATGTAGGTCTTCTCAGTCTTATGGAGGGCAGAGTAGTTCCAACGTCCCCGGCGTCGGCCGTCGAGGAGCTGGTCAAGCGTATCGCGCAGCACGGCTGCGACCTGATCGCCGCTTGGATCGAGCCTGAGAAGCTCTGCCGCCACCAGATCCAGCTGCGCGACCCCCGAAAGCAGCTCCAGTTGTGTCGACACCTCTGACATCTCGCAGCAGGCTCCCTCGGTCGTAGCGGCGTGGAGAGCCTAGTCTGCGCCAACGGTCAAAGAGAATCAGTGCAAGACGGCCGGCCGGATTGGCTCAGAGTCATCCGACGCGGCTGACACCCGCCGGTATGCATCTCGACTCCGAGATGCATCCGAGTCGCCAGCCGGGTGCTACCAGAGACCCAGAGGGCGGGATTGCTGCAACGGTTGGGCTAGAGCTCCCGGCTGCGAGAGTCGGCGCGACCTGGGTTAGCGCAAGGCTGCGGGGTGGGTCTGTTGCATCGAACGGCACCGGAGGCAGGGGCAACGTTCGATGCTGCGGCCAGGGCTATGCGGAGGTCCGGTGGGAGGGGCTGGCGGATTGGGGCGGCGGGCTGGGCGGGTGGCTGTTCGGTGTGGGTGATGGGCGGATGGCTCGTAGACGTGCTCCTGACTGACGGCCGAGGCGGGATGCGGCCTCTTCAAAAGGGCGGTCGGCGGCTCGGTGGGCGTAGGCGACGACCTGCCGGTAGGGCGGGCCGCCATCTTCGGGCTCGAACTCGCGGTAGATGAGTCGGTGGGATGGGCCGAGTTCGATGTTGTGGCGTGTCTCGGGGACGACCGCGAGTTTGATCTCTGCGCAGTCGCTGAGGTCGTGGCGGTGATAGGAGAGGCGCTTGCCGTCGTACTGCTCTTCCTGGCCGTCAGCAAGCGCGCGCAGGCCGATCTGCAGTCCGCGGAACTCGCGGGTGCGCAGGCCGCCAGGGCCTTGGGTCTTTGCGGCCTGGCTCAGCGCCGCGAGTTGTTGCACGACTTCCGTCCGCAGCAGCAGGCGGTACTTCGTCATCGCGGCTTGAAGTCGGAGTCATCGATGTCTTCGTCGAGATCCCAGCCGATCTGGGCTGCGGCCTCTTCGAGCGGAACCGAGGGCTGTGGATCCGCCAGGCGACGGCGGACTTCGTCATAGGCGTGATCGAAGCCCTCTTCGTCGGCGGCAAGAGCGTCGAGGCGGCGCCAGAGGTCGAAGGGGATGATTACGGCCTCTGGTTGGCCGGCGTCGCCGAAGATGAGGGGTTCGGGCTCGTCGGCGCGGAAGCGTTCGAGCATCTGTGGGAGGAGCCCGGCGGCGGTAGACGTCTTGATGACCCAGACGCGGTCCCCATCGGGGAGGAGGTACGGCGTTTCTTCGGAGTCCATCGTTGTCCTTCCAGTGCGTGGAGCATCGTCATCAGGATAGGAGTTCAGAGTTGATGGGGACCTGAGTTATCCACAGGGTTGAGGGTGTGCCAGAGGGTGTAGGGGATCAGGACGGCTTCGGGTTGGGTGGTGCCGAAGATCAAGGGGTCTTGGTAGCCGAGGCGGAAGCGGGTGAGCATGTGGGGGAGGAGTTCGGCGGCGGTGGTGGGGGTGATCAGGGAGGTGGGTTCGGGGTTGTTGGGAGGCATCGGTGGGCCTTTCGGTGGGGTTTTCAGCAGGATAGGAGTTGGGCATTGTGGGGTGGGGGAGTTATCCACAGGGGGCCTGGGGCAACTGATGGGAGTGGTGGATGGGTGAGCCGCGGTGGGTCGAGGTTCGGGTGGTGGCGGATGCGGGGATGGATGCGAAGCGGTGTGTGAAGGCGGTTCAGCAGCTGCGGAAGGAGTTGGCCGGGGAGGGGCTGCCTACGCAGGATGTGAAGGAAGCGGGTGGGCTGGCTCAGGACGATGGGTCCATTGCGATCGCGGTGGCGTTGGTGGGGGCGGGTGGGGCGGTGCCGACGTTGGTCGCCGTACTGCGGGACTGGATCCAGCGGCGGAAGAGTCCGGGGAAGATCGTGGTGACGTTGGGGGACGACTCGATCGAGTTGGAGCGGCCGACGGCCGACGAGCGGGCGGCGTTGCTCGAGGAGTTCCTCGATCGGCCTCGGTAGTCACTCGTTTGAACGGCGGCTCGGGCGTTGTCCGGAGGAATCGGCGGGCGTAGCGTCGATGGCGGGGCCGGTGAGGATTGCAGGTCCCGGGGGGAGGGGATTGCGGTGGGGCGGTGCAGGATTCGGGGTGGCCTTCGGCTGCCGGTTGTTCGTTGTGGATCCGGGGGGCTGCGGCGGGACTGGCGGGAGCGCCGGCAGGTCTGAGGTCGAGCCCGACGAGGAAGCTCTGCCCGGACGTCCCTCCAGAAGGGTGGAGCCCAAAGGAGCCCGGAGTGCGTGAGCACTCCGGGCTCTCTGCGTTGCGTCGGCAGATGGCTACCGAACGTTGCGGAACCACGGCCCGACCCGCGATCATGAGTCGCGATCCTGGGAGGGTTCTGTGGGGGTTTGGGTGCAGGTGGGGTTGGTCGACGACGATCCGGAATTCGCGGATCGGGGGATTCGGCAGTTGCAGCGGGAGTTGCGCGACTTCGACACCCGCGGCGTACGAACTGTCGCGCCAGAAGGCAGTAAAGGGGACGCCGCCGTCGTCGGCCAGGTTGCGATCGCGTTGGGTGGCGCCGGCGGGATGGTGTCGGTGCTGGTCACGATTCTCAAGGACTGGCTGGTACGGCGGAGCCCGCAGCAGCGCGTGACGTTGACGATCGGGGCGGACTCGATCGAGGTCGACGCGGCGACGACCGAGGAGAAGGAACGGTTGATCGAGGCGTTCCTGCGCAAGCACGAAGCGAGCTGAGTCGTGGGGCGTCGACGGGCGTTGCTGGTGGCGACGTACGAGTACGAGGACACTGCCATGCGGCGGCTGGTCGCGCCGGCGCAGGATGCCGAAGCGCTCGCGCGAGTCCTCGAGGATCCGGATATTGCCGGGTTCGAGGTCGAGGTACTGGTCAACGAGCCGGAGAGTCGGGTCGGCCGAGCGATCGCCCGGTTCTACGCCACCAGCGAGCGTGATGACCTGACACTGTTCTACTTCAGTGGTCACGGTTTGAAAGACGAGAACGGCCGGCTGTATCTCGCGATGAAGGACACCGAGCACGACAGCCCGCGGTTCACGGGCCTGCCGACACAATTCGTGAATGAGGCGGTGGATGAGAGCGCCTCGCGGCAGAAGATCCTGATCCTGGATTGCTGCTACGGCGGTGCATACGCCGTGCAGCAGTTCGCGAAGGCGGACACGGCCGTTCACACGAAGGAGGCGCTTGGCGGCCGGGGGCGTACGGTGCTCACCGCGTCGGACTCCCTCCAGTACGCGTTCGAGGGCAGCACGATCCACGGTGAGGCGCCGCAGTCGGTCTTCACGAGGCATCTGGTGGAAGGTCTGCGCACCGGCGCGGCCGACCTCGATGCGGACGGTGACATCACTGTCGACGAGTTGTACAGCTACGTCTACGAGGCGGTCGTTGCGGAGCAGCCGAACCAGCGGCCGCAGCAGGTCGCGCAGATCGAGGGCCGGACGGTCATCGCATCCAATCCGGGCTGGCAGTTGCCGGAGTACCTGGCGACGACACTCGAGAGCCCGGTGCCGGCGATCCGGCAGACGGCGCTGAATCCACTCGGGCAGTTGCTTCAGGCAAGCAATGAGCATGTTCGGCAGACGGCCAGGGCCAAGCTCGAGGAGCTGACGGACGACGACAGCCGGGCAATTTCCGCCGCTGCGCAGGCGTACCTCGACGGTCCGACGGTGGGGCCGGTGGCAATACCCCGGGTGCGACGACCTGCACCCGCGCCGACCTTCGGTGGTGCTGCGACGGCGACGGTACGGCGTTGGCGGGATCGGGTGCGGCTGCCCACGATCGACTGGCCGGTCTTCCTGTTGACGGTGGCGGCCGCCGGGTTCGCGGTCGTGTCCGCGGTGTTGCAAGCTTCGTGGTACTCGATCGTGGTTGCGGCCGTGCTGACTGTCGCAGTGATTGCCCAGTTGAGGCTCCGGGAGGCGGGGACTTCCTTCGTTGCCGGCCTGTCGGTGCCGGGGCTTGTGAGTGCTTTGTTGCTGACGAGTCGGCTGACGAATCTCATCCCGAGCGGGCTTCACAGCCTTCCGGGTTACCTCGATGCGGCCGCGCATGTCGCTTGGTTGGCGGCGGGTGTCGTGGCCTTCGTCCGGTGGCGTCCTGGGCGGCCGCGTCCTCAGCTCCGGCTTGTGTTGCTGGGTGCTGCGGCGGCGATCGTCGTCCTCGTGATGGTGGTCGATGCCTCTCGGAGCGGACCGCACCTTCTCCAGCCGGATCTCGTCCGTCGCCTGACGCCGGTGGTCCTTGGCATCCTCGGTGCCGAGTTGGCGCTGGCCTGTCCGTTGTTCAACGTCGGACGGCCGTTCTTCGCCGGCTGGGTTCTCGGCGGATTCGTTGTCTGGATTGGGCTCTTCGACCCGGCCGGAGGGCCCACCGCACGTTCGGTGGTCTTGTTCGCGGTGTGGTTCCTGCTCGGCCTCGTCGGTCTCATCAGGCCGGCCGGTACCGACCTGCCCACACGACGCTGGTTGATGGCGGCAACGTTGGTCGCACCCGCAGTACTCGGTGGCGTCGCGGTCGCCGTCGTACCGCCGGCTCCGAGATCCCCGATCGCGATCGGTCTGGCGGTCAGCCCCGACAGCCAGTTCCTGTACGCCGCCGACATCGGCAACGCACGCATCCTGAGGCTGAGTACGACGACCCGCAAACAGGTCGGCGACGCGCTCCGAGTCGGAACCCAGCCCAGCCGACTCGCCCTCTCGCCGGACGGGAAGATGCTGTACGTCGCGAACTCCGGCTCCAGCACGATCTCGGTCATCGACGTGGCCGCGTGGAAGGTGGTCGGCCAGCCGATCGCCGTCGCACCCGAGCCGACCGAGCTGACGGTGAGCGCTGCCGCCCATCGCGTCTACGCGCTCAGCAAGAAGAGCCAGACGATCACCGAGGTGAACACCGAGACGATGCAGACGGTCGGCGGTCCGTTGGCCAGCGGACCGAACCCGGCGGACATCGCCGTCGACGAGAAGGGCGAGCGGCTGTACGTCGCCGACAGCGTCAGCTCCGTCGCAGTGATCGACACGAAGACCCGTCAGCCGACGCGTACCCCGATCAAGGTGAATTCCCAGCCGCACGACCTCACGCCGGGACGCGACGGCATGTTGTACGTGATCGGCCAATCGACGTACGCGGTGATCAACACGAACGTCGAGTCGACCCGGCCGGTGCCGCAGGAGTTGCCGGACGGGGCGAGGATCGGCGCTTCGGACGGCAAGCGGCTCTATATCCTCGGCACCGAGGGCACCGACGACGTCGTCCAGATCGTTGATCTGGGCAAGCATCAGGTCGTGGGTTCACTCACCGACGACCTGGGGGCAGCAGTGGAGCTGGCCGTCAGTCCGGACGGCCAGCGGATGTACGTCAGCAACTTCTACCAGGACGGCATCCTCGTACTCGACACCGTCGGGCCGAAGGTGATCGGCAAGATCGAGCTGCAAACCTGAGCGGGCCGGCTCGCCCGAGAGCGAGCCGGCCCGGTGAACTCACAGGCTGCGGAAGAACTTCCGCAGGTCGGCGGTCACGTCGTTCGGGCACTCGAGGCTGGCGTAGTGGCCGCCCTTCTCGAAGTTCGACCAGTGCACGATGTTGGTGTTGTCGCGCTCCGCCAGCGGCCTGATGGTCTTGAAGTCGTCCGCGAAGACCACAACGCCGGTCGGCGCGTTGTTGATCTGCGGCTCGACGCCGGAGTTCGCCTCTTCGTAGTGGTACCGGCCGGCCGCGGCCGAGCTGTTGGTGAACCAGTACAGCGAGACCTCGGTCAGGATCTGGTCGCGGCTGACCAGGCTGGTGCCGTTGCCGAAGCTGTTGAAGAGTTCGTTCCAGGCCAGCTGGCCGACGGGCGAGTCGGAGATGCCGACGGCAACGGTCTGCGGGCGGGTCGAGTTGATCGCGTTGTACCCGCCGACCGACTGGAACCACTTCAGGTGCTCCAGCGCCGCGTAGTCGGCCGGCGTGAACTTCTCGAACTCGGCCGGGTCGCCCGACGGGAACGAGAACAGCTGCAGCACATGCAGTCCGAGGAAACCTTCCGGGTTCAGTAGGCCGAGCTCCCGCGAGATCATCGCGCCGCCGTCGGACCCGTGCGTGCCGTACGACTCGTACCCGAGCCGCCGCATCAGCGTGTCGTACGTCCGCGCCACCCGCGCCATCGTCCAGCCCCGATCGACCAGCGGCGTGCTGAAAGCGAAGCCCGGCATCGACGGGACGACCACGCAGAAGGCGTCCTCGGCGGATCCGCCGTACGACTCCGGGTCGGTCAGCGGGCCGATCATGTCGAGGAAGTCGACGAACGAGCCGGGGTAGGTGTGCAGCAGGAGCAGCGGCGTCGCGCCCTCGACCGCTGACGGCACGTGGATGAAGTGGATCGTCTGGCCGTCGATCTCGGTCAGGTAGTGCGGGAACTCGTTCATTCGCGCTTCCTGCTCGCGCCAGTCGAACTTGTTCTGCCAGTGGTCGACCATCTCGCGGAGGTAGTGGTTCGGGGTGCCGAGATCCCAGTCGTCGCCGGGAGCTGGCTCGGGCAGCCGGGTCCGCGCGAGGCGGGCCTGCAGATCGTCCAGGTCGGCCTGGTCGATGTTGACGGTGAAGGACTGGATGCTCTCGTTTGTGCTCATGGGTTTACCGTAGAATCCGTATAGGAACATTAGATTCCTAATTGGGAGATTGATTTGCTCGAGACTTCGCAGCGCCTTCTCAGCCTGCTCGCCCTCCTGCAGACGAGGCCGGCCTGGACCGGCACGGAGCTGGCCGAGCGGCTCGAGGTGACGACGCGGACGATCCGCAACGACATCGACCGGCTTCGCGAGCTCGGGTACCCGGTCGACGCGACCCGCGGGCCGTCCGGTCACTACCAGCTCGGCGTCGGCGCGAAGCTTCCGCCATTGCTCCTCGACGACGAGGAGGCGGTCGCCGTCGCGGTCGGGCTGCGGACCGGCGCCGGGGTGATGGGCATGGCAGAGAGCAGCACTCGGGCGCTGACCAAGCTCGAGCAGGTCCTCCCGCACCGCCTCCAGCGCCAGGTCAACGCGATCCACCAGGCGATGGAGAAGGGTCCCGACAACACCGGCTCCAACGTCGCGGATCCCGAGATCGATCCCGCCGTACTCGCGACGATCGCCGCCTGCATCCGCGACGAGCACTACCTCCGCTTCGAGTACGCCGTCGCGCCCGGCAGCCCGGCGCGCGGTGCCGGATCGGGCGTCGTACAGGACCTGCCGATCCTGGTCGAGCCCTATCGTCTGGTGAGCTGGCAGCGTTACTGGTACCTCGTCGCGCGGGATGAGGCCGGGGCGTGGCGTACCTACCGCGTCGACTGGATGTCGTTGCGGATGGCAACAGGTCGCCGCTACCAGGCCCGCCCGATGCCGGGCGACGACTACACCGACTTCGTACTCCGGGACGTCGCGTCCACCGGCTGGAAGGTCCATGCCCGCATCACCGTCGACGCCCCCGCCCAGGAGGTCCTGTCCCGCATCCACGCTGCCGTCGGCATCGTCGAATCCATCGACGACAACACCTGCGTCCTCGTCACCGGCGCCGACTCGCTCGAAATCGTCGCCGTCTACATCGGCATGCTCGGCCTCGACTTCCACGTCGACGGCCCACCCGAACTCCTCACCCACCTGAAAACGATCGGCAACCGCTACCTCAACGCTCTTCCGTAGTCCCGAGGCCGGCGTTGCGGGCCTGGATGATCGCGGTGGCGCGGTCGGCTATGCCTAGTTTGGTGAAGATGGTGGAGACGTTGTTGGCGACGGTCTTGGAGGCGAGATCGAGGCGGTCGGCGATGGCGGGGTTGGAGAGGCCGGCGGCGATCAGGTCGAGGATCTGGCGTTCGCGGGTGGTGAGTTCGGGGAACGGGTCGGCGGCGGGTGGTGGGGCGGAGAAGAAGGTGAGGACGCGGCGGGCGACGCCGGGGCCGAAGATGGCTTCGCCGGCGGCGACGGCGCGGATGGCTCTGGCGATCTCTTCTTGTTCGGCGCCTTTGACCAGGTAGCCGCGGGCGCCGGCGCGCATCGCGGCGAAGACCGAGTCGTCGTCCTCGAACATGGTGAGGACCAGTACTGCGGTGTCGGGGGCTGAGCGGGCCAGCTCGCGGGTCGCAGCGAAGCCGTCCAGGTCGGGCATCTGGAGGTCTAGTACGGCGACGTCTGGGTGACTGGTGATGACCTCGCGGACTGCTTCGCGGCCGGTCGAGGCGACGCCGACCACTTCGATGCCTGGGAGAGAGGTGAGGAGTGCTGCGAGGCCGGCTCGGACGACGGGGTGGTCGTCGGCGAGCACCACGCGGATGCTCATCGGGGCTCCAGCGTGGCGAGAGGGAAGCGGGCGCAGACTCGTCCGCCGAGGGGGGTGGGGCCGGCTTCGAATTTGCCGCCGAGTTCGGCGGCGCGTTCGCGCATCGCCTGCAGGCCGACGCCGGGATGCCAGGCGCCGTTCGGTGGGCCGTCGTCGGTGACCTCGATCTCCAGGTCGCTGCCGCAGCGCAGGGCGAGTACTGCGGAGGTTGCACGGGAGTGGCGTACGACGTTCGTGAGCGCCTCGGTGGCGATGCGGTACGCCGCGACTTCCAGCGCGGCGGGCAACGTCGGCAAGCCGTTGGCGGAGACGGCGACTTGGATGGTGGCGCCGTCGGCGCGGAACGACAGCTGGTCGGCCCGTTGCCGCAATGCTCCGACGAGGCCGAGTTCATCCAACGCGGGAGGTCGCAGATCGTCGACGAGCCGACGGATGTCGCCGATCGCGGTCCGCGTGTCCGCCCGCAACCTCGCCAGAAGCTCGACAGCCTGCGAGGCGCCGGATGCGGCGCAGCGGGAGGTGTCGGAGGCGGGAGCGCGCGAGGTGCTGGAGCCGGGGGTGGGCGAGGGGTCGGAGGTCGGGGCGCGCGAGGTGTCGGCGGCGGGATCCTGCGAGGCGGCGGGGGTGGGCGGCTGGGTGGTGGGGGTGATCAGGTTGGCGACTGCGTCGGCTGAGAAGGCTATGCCGGTGAGGGTTGGGCCTAGGCCGTCGTGGAGGTCGCGGCGGATGCGGCGGCGTTCCTCTTCGCGGGCTGAGATGAGTTTCTCGCGTGACGACTGAAGTTCGGCGGACAAGCGGGTCGCGTGCACGGCGACAGCTAGGGGCACGGCGACCAGTGCGAGGACGTCGCGGTCTGCCGAGGACAAGTTGGACTCGCCCGAGCGGACACCGACGTCGAGCGACCCGACCACCTCCCCGCCGTACGAAAGGTCGACCGCCACAACATCACCCGGACTGCCGTCCATCGCGATTACCTCGCCGTCGACCGTCAGCGCGGCGTACGGCAACCGCAGTGCGGACCGGATCGCAGCGACGACACCGGGCAGCCCGGCCGACAACTGCTCGCCGACCCGCGAAGCCACCCGCGCCGGGTCGTGCCGATCGCCGTACAGCGCCCGATCGACGAGCTGCTGCAAACGGGGCAGAACCGGCGCGATGATCAACGCGACCAAGACCGTCACCGCCGCCGACCGCCCGACCTGCGACGCGATGAGTGAGTCGAGCAACGCCGCCAGCACGGCATAGATGCCAATGGCAACCAGCGACAGCAACCCCCAGGTCAGTGCCCGAGAGATCACCAACCGGATATCGAGCAGCTGGTAGCGAACGATCGCCACTGCCACCGCGATCGGTATCAGCGGAATCGCCAGCAACACAAGGATCGGCGTACCGGCAACGAAGGCCCACGGTGTGACGAACAGGATCGCGATCACCGATGCCAGCAGCAACCACAGGAGTTGCCGTCGGCCCGTTTCATCCGCGCGCCGATACCGGATCATCAGGCAAACAACCGCCAGCAGGATCGCGGCGAGGTTGCGGAGCTCGGTCACCGTCCAGAGCGGTTGCAGCGAGTCGTACGACGGAATCGCCAGGTAACCACGCGGAAGATCAGGCGAGATCGGATCACCACTGCCGACCATCTCCACGACGAAGAGCGGCGCGGTGGCGATGATCCCGATCGCCGCCCAACGCCACCGCGGCGACAACAGACGCCCGGTCGGGAACAGCAACAACGCCAACGGCAGGAAGAGCCCGATCGACCACGGCCAGGCCGCGATCGAGATCGTGACGAACACCCGCTGAGCCGCGATTGAGGCCCCGCTGTCGGCAAGGTACTGCGCGAGCGCACCGGCCAGCGGCGTCGTCGCGTGACCGATCCCGTCCGCGAGGAACAGCCAGCCGATCGGGTTGGACGGCCGATGCCAGGCGATGACGGCGCCGCACAGACCGAAAGTCAGCGCCATCAGACCGTTGGTCACCATGAACGAATCGACCAGCTCGTGCCAACCCCAGCCGATCGCCAGCAGATAGCCGACGGCGACCGCGACCTCGGCGACCACGAAGCCCGCGAGCAGGCCGACAAGGCCCCGTCGGCTCGTCGCGGTGGTGGTCATACCCGAAGTGTGCGCCAAAAGGGTTCCCGGCGTCTCGGGATCGCAGTCCCGGTCGGACCGGGGAACCGCCCGAGCCGCAGGGACCGCATCCCCAGGCCCGGGCTCCGCCCGGCGAGCGACGGTTGGGCAGTCGGAAACACCTGATGAGGGGGTACTGAGATGAACAAGTTCGGGTTGGTTCTGCTCGGACTGCTGGGCATGGCGGATCTGTCCACGCCGCTGACGACGGACGGGGATCACCCGCCGATGAGCATCGCGATCGGTTCGGCCGTTATCGGGCTGCTCAGCCTGGTGCTGGTGGGACTCGCGTGGCGCGGGAAGCGGTGGGCGCTCGCTCCGCTGATCACCCTGCGGATCGCGTCCGCTCTGCTGGCGGTGCCGGCATTCTTCGCCTCCGACGTACCTGCAGCCGCGGTCGTCGCGGCCGGTGTCGGAGTCGGGGCGACGATCGTCGGTGTAGTAGCGGTGCTGCTGCCGCGGCGTGAGTTGGCAGGTGCGCGATGACGCAGACAATCACGCCGGCGACGCATGCAGACATCCGCCCGCTGTGGCGATGGTCGGCCGCACTGATCCTGCCGATCGGGCCGGCAGCGTTGGCTCTGCTCCGCTACTTCCTGCCGTACAACACGACTGACGACGTACCGACGATCGTCAACAAGATCGTCGGCAATCTCGATCGCAGTTCGTTCGTGCTGTGGCTCGGCTACATCGCGTTCCTGACGCTCGTGCCCGGCGTGTACTTCGTCGGCCGGCTGACGCGTCGCAGTACGCCGTGGCTGACCGCGGTCGCGGTGGTCCTGATGGTCGCGGGGTACCTGTCCCTGCCGTGGACGGCGTCGAGTGACGTGTTCACCTGGTCCGCGGGTACGGCGGGACTCGACCCGGCGTCGATCGCGAAGGCCGCCGACATCACGCACGGCTCGATGAACCTGGCCGGCTTCGTGTTCGTGATCGGACACGTCCTCGGCACGATCCTGCTCGGCATCGCGATGTGGCGCTCACACGTCGGTCCGCGCTGGGCCGCGGTCGCGGTGATGGTCTCGCAGCCGATCCACTTCGTGGCCGCGGTCGTCGTCAGCAGTCACACGCTCGACCTGATCGGCTGGGGCCTCGAGGCCGCCGGATTCGCCGTGGTGGGGTGGGCGATCCTCCGGATGCGCGACAACGAGTGGCAACCACTTCCATGAGACCTGCCCGGCGCTACGCTCGGGCGTACTGATAGGGGGAGATCAGCATGACCGAAACCGAAGTGCCGGGCGGGACAGGGTTCGTCACCGAGCGCGGCAGTTTCAAGGCCGCGCACGTGGCCGAGCAGAACGTCGACCGCCAGGCGTTCATCCTGGACCAGATGGCGGCCCGGCCCGCCGTACGCACGCTGAAATCGTGGGCCCTCGACCAGCTCGCGCCAAAGGCCGGCGAGATCGCAGTCGACGTCGGCTCGGGCACCGGCGAGGACGTCGTCGCGCTGCACGAGTCGGGGGCCAGAGCAATCGGGGTCGAGCCCAGCCCCGGCCTGCGAGCCGAGGCGGTACGACGGGCAGCAGGCGCCGACGTCGAGTACGTCGACGGCCACGCCGAGGCGCTGCCCTTCGAGGACGAGTCGGTCGACGTACTGCGCTCCGAGCGAGTCCTGCAGCACGTCGACGATCCCGCCGCGGTCGTACAGGAGATGACGCGAGTACTGCGGCCCGGCGGCCGGATCGCGCTCATCGACACGGACTGGGGTACGGCGATCATCCACCCGGCGGATCCCGACGTACTGCAGCGGATGGTCGACTACTTCCTCCGCGAATCCGCGAACCCGTACTCCGGCCGCCAACTGCGCGGGCTGCTCGCCGACGCGGGCCTCGAGATCACCGGCGAGACCGCCGCGACGTGGCTCGAGCCGCAAGAGGGCGCCCGGCAAGGATTCGTCGGCATGATGCACCTGACCTCGTTGCAGGCCGGCGTGATCACACCGGAAGAGGCCGAAGCGTTCGCGAAGACTCTCGGCGAAGCAGCCGATCGCGGCGCCTTCCACATGTCGCTGACGATGTACGCCGTCAGCGCGATCAAACCCCGTGCTGTTTGAAGAAGGTGACCGTCCTCGCCATCGAGGTCGGCCAGGCCGGGCCGAACGCGTGCTCCTCACCGGGATAGGTGTAGAGCGTCGCGTCCTTCCCGGCCGCCTTCAGTGCGGCGACACTCTCGCGTGACCAGGCGATCGGGCAGGTCGAGTCGGACTCGCCGTGATGGACCAGCACCGGTTCGGTCACGCGGTCGAAGAAGTTCACCGCGGACAGGTTCCGCCAGAACTTCGGGTTGCGTGACGGTTCGCCGTACCGGCGCAGGAGTTGGGTGGCGAGCGGTCGTTCCGGCCGGGTCCAGCGGTTGAAGTTGTCCGCGGCGTCCGAGCTCACCGGCGCGAACACGACCGCGGCTTTCACCAACCCTGGTTGGGCGACGAGCGTGTTGTACGTGACGCCGCCGCCCATCGATCGCCCGAGCATGCCGATCCGCGCGGGATCGACGGACGGCGAGGTCTTCAGTGCGAGGACCGCGTTGATGGCGTCCTCGGTGTAGCCGAGGCGGAGGGTGAGCTCGGCGTTCGGGTCCTTCGAGGACTCCGCGTGGTTGCGGTAGTCGGTGTGCAGAACGACGTACCCACGACGCGCGAGGTAGTCCTGTTCGCGCATGAGGCCGCGGCCGTTCGTGTAGACGGCTGGATCTATGTAGCCGTGGTTGAGGACCAGCGCCGGATGCCGTCCCGGCGTCGCCGGGACGTTCATGATGCCGGAGATCGTCAATGAACCGCTGCGGTAGGTGACGTGGTAGCGGGTGTACTCCGAGTTGCGGGCGAGGACCCGCTCCAGCTTCAATGCGCCGCCGTTGTACTTCTTGGCCATCAACGCTTGCAAGGAAACCGGATTGGGCCGAGGCGTTGACGGCGGAGGAGTTGAGACGGATGACGTGGTGGGCGTCGGGGAGGTCGCGGTCGAAGGCGGCGCAGGGGGTACCGCGTCGTCGGTGGTGCAGCCGATCGCGGTCGTCGTCACGAACGCGACGACTCCCGCCCACGCCATCCGGCTCATACCGTCAAGTCTGCCGTGGCCTTCGGTGAAGTCCGCGAAAGTTCCGGCAACGATTGCGGCCGCCATTGCACGATGAGTACGGCGGACAGCACCAGCGCGCCGCCGATCCACTGCGTCGCGCTGAGCTTCTCGCCGAACACCAGAGCCGCCGAGGCGACCGTCACGACCGGCTCGAAGATCGACAGGATCGACGCGACCGACGGACCGACCCGCGCCATCCCCGCGAAGAACAGCAGGATCGCCGCGACCGTGCTGATCAGCGCCACCGCCGCCAGCCACAGCCACCCCACCGGCGCGAAGCCCAGGTCGATTCCCCGGAAGAGCCCAAGGACGAGAAAGGTGCCGAAGGCCCCGGTACAAACCAGCGCGGTCAACGCCAGTGGCGGTACGTCGGCCGTCAGCGAATCGCCCACCAGGATGTACCCGGTGTAAACGATTGGTGCGCCCAACGCCAGCAATACACCCACCACATCGAATCGGCCGGCCAGCGCGCCGCTCAGCACCAAGCCGATCCCGATCAACGCGATCGCCAACGCCCATACCCGTCGGCGCGACGCCCGCTCCCGCCGCAGCGCGATCGCGGCGACCATCACCAGGATCGGGTACAGGTACAGGATCAACGCGACCAGCGACGCGTCCATCCGAGCGAGCGCAGAGAAGTAGAGCCCGGACTGGGCCGCATAGCCGAACACGCCCATCCCCAGCCCGGTCAGCACGGCCCGCCGCGGCAGATTGCGCAGCGAACCGTGGGCGAGCGCGACGATCAGCAGCAGTCCGCCGGCGAGGCCGAAACGGACGAGCAACAGCGCGTCGACCGGCACGCCCGCGTCGTACGCGAGCTTGCCGAACACGGCCATGACTCCGAAGGCGGCGGCGGAAAGAAGGCAGAAGAGGCGTCCCACGACATCGATGGTCGGACCAGTAGACCGTTCACGTCCATCGCGGCTTCACGGACAGCATTGTGAAGCTAAGCTGAACGAATGATGGATCTGCATAGGCTGCGGCTGCTGCGCGAGGTCCACGGCCGCGGCACGGTTCACGGCGCAGCCCGCGCGCTCGGCTATTCGCCAAGCGCGATCTCCCAGCAGTTGGCCGTCCTGGAACGCGAGGCCGGTACGCCGCTACTCGAACGGGTCGGCCGCAACGTCAGGCTCACCGCTGCGGGCCAGGTCCTGGTCCGGCACGCGACCACGCTCCTCGATGGCGTCGAGGCAGCCGAGGCCGAGTTGGCCGCAGTCGCTGCGGGTCGAGTCGCCGGCGTGGTCCGGATCGGGGCGTTCCAATCTGCCTTCATCCGCGTCGTCGCGCCCGCCATTCGCAGCCTCGCGGAGGCACACCCTGACATCCGCGTCGAAGCTGCCGAGCTCGAGGTCGAGCAGGCCGCGCCCGCGCTTCGTCTGCAGCAGTTGGATGTGATGGTCGGCGACGAGTACGACGGCCAGCCGCGCGCCGTACACACGGATCTCCTGCGCGAACATCTGCTCCGCGAGCACATCCGCGTCGTACTGCCGGAGGACCATCCGTCGGCCGCTGCCGATCGGGTCCCGATCGCTGACCTCGCCGACCTGCCTTGGGCGGCGTGCCAGCCGGGTACCGGTCATCGCGAGATGCACGTCCGCGTCTGCCGCGAGCTCGGCGGGTTCGAGCCCGATCTCCGCTACAGCTCCGACGACTTCCTGATCCTGCTCGAACTCGTCCGTACGACGGGCGCCGGCGCGCTGCTGCCGGATCTGGTGATCGGCCAGGGCGCGCCCGGTGTCGCCGTACGACTGCCGGCTGAAGGAGCTGTCGGACGAGCCGTCTTCCTGCTGACCCGTCGTACCAGAACCCCTGCGGTAGCAGCGGTTGCGGATGCGCTGACCGAGGCGGCTAGTCGAGCCACGCCAGACTGGTGAGGGTGTCCGTCGTCGGCTTGTACTCGCAGGCCGCGACGCCCTGATAGCCGGCCGCCTTCAACGCGTCGAGCGTCGCCGCGATCGGCAGCGACCCGGAGCCGGGCTCGCCGCGGCCAGGGCTGTCGGCGAGTTGGACGTGCGCGACCGGGACCGAAGCCGCGGTCGCCAGCAGGTCGACGCCGTTGCTACCGAGGTGGAACATGTCGAACAGCAGCGACAGATTGTCGGCGCCCACGCCACGAATGACCTCCAGCACGTCGTCGGCGGTGAGCAGCGGATAGCGACCGTTCAATCCCTCGGTCAGCGGCTCGATCAGCACCGTCCCGCCCAGGGCGCCGACACCCGCGGCCGCGGAGCGGATCGCGTCCAATGCCGTCTTGGCCTGTTCGTCCGGCGACCAACGATCGTCGAGCTGCCCGTAGAGCAGGTTGAACAACCGGCATCCGGTCCGCTCGGCGATCCCGACCATCGCCGAGATGTTGGCCGCGAGCTGCTCCTGCCGATCCGGATGCGACGCGACCCCACGCTCGCCGCCCGCGATGTCCCCGCCGTAGAAGTTCAACGCACCCAACGTCACGCCGGCGCCTCGCACCGTCCGCACGAAGTCGTCGATCTCGCTGGCCGACGGATCCGGTACGGCGAACGGCCACCACGACTCCACGACCCCGAAGCCGGCCTGTGCGGCCGCGGCGAATCGCTCCGGATACGGCAGCTCGGTGAACAGCATCGAGACGTTCGCGCTCAGCTCGTGGCCGCGATATTCCATCGTGCGAGGCTAACACCAGCTCTTGCCAGGCGTGCATTCTTGTCTAACAATCTTTTCTCATGGACAACTGGGCTCGGACCGCCACCCGCTGGGCTCAGATCACGCTCGCCGAGGACGATCCCGCACACTTCGACGCGGACTTGTGGCTCCAGCTGATGCGCGACAGCAAGTCCAACGCGACCTGCATCAGCGCCGGCGGATACGTCGCCTACTACCCGACGCAGCTCGAGTACCACTACCGCAGCAAGTTCCTCGCCGACACCGACCCGTTCGGCACGCTCGTCGAGGGCGCCCGCAGTCTCGGTATGACCGTCATGGCCCGGGTCGACCCGCACGCGATCCACGCCGATGCGGCCGAGGCGCACCCCGAATGGCTGGCCCGCGACCGCGGCGGCAACCCGATCGAGCATTGGGCGTACCCGGGCGTCTGGCTGACCTGCGCGCTCACGCCGTACCACCGGGAGTTCCTCACCGAGGTGATCCGCGAGATCGTCCGCGAGTACGACGTGGACGCGGTCTTCGCGAACCGGTGGGAGGGGTACGGCGGGATCTCGTACAGCGAGGCTGCCCGCAAGTCGTTCCGCGACGAGTGCGGTCTGGAGTTGCCGCTCGAGGAGCACGGCGACGGCTGGCCGGAGTACGTCAGCTGGCGGCATCGGCGACTCGGCGAGCTGGTCGGGATCTGGGATCAAGCGGTCCGGGATCTCCGGCCGCACGCGCGGTTCGTGCCGAACCTGGGCGCACTCGCGGCGCGCGATCTCGCCGGTGACCTGGCCGAGCCGGTGTCGCCGTTGTTCATCGTCGACAAACAAGGCCGGCACGGGATCGAGGCGCCATGGGGTGCGGGCCGGGCCGGTAAGCGGAATCGTGGGGTGTACCCGGATCGGCCGGTGCAGCTGATCACCTCGGTCGGGCCGGAGCACCAGTACCGCTGGAAGGACTCGGTCGCGCCGGTCGAGGAGACGAAGACGTGGATCGTCGACGGGTTCGCGCAGGGTGCGCTGCCGTGGTTCACGAAGTTCAACGCGACCATCCAGGACGATCGCTGGGTCGAGCCGGTTGTCGAAGCTTTCAACCTGCACGCGACGGTCGAGCCGGTCCTGCGTGACCTGCGGATCACCGCTGAGATCGCGTTGCTCGACAGCGGCGGCAACGATCACGAGGACGGGTTCTACCAGGCGCTGGTCGAGGCGCGGATCCCGTTCGAGTTCGTCTCCGACAAGGTCATGACGCTGGAACGCCTGCGTGCGTTCAAGGTCGTCGTACTCGCGAACGCGGAGCGGTTGAGCGACGAGCAGTGCGCCGTACTGCGTTCGTACGTCGAGGGCGGCGGGTCGCTCGTCGCGGCGTACCAGAGCTCGCTGTACGACGAGAACGGGTCCAAGCGGACCGACTTCGGGCTGGGGGACGTGCTGGGGATCGGCCTGGCGGAGCCGAGTCGCCGCGTGCAGAACAACTACATCGCGCTGATGGATGCGCATCCGTTGAACGCAGGCTTCGACGGTGCGACGCGAATCATTGGCGGGACCCACATCATCGGGGTGGCAAGCGAGGAGGCTGCGCCGTTCCGGTTCATCCCGGACTTCCCGGATCTGCCGATGGAGGAGGTCTACCAGCGGGAGGCTCCGGACAAGCCAGCGGTGGTTTGCACAGAGAACGCTGCCGGTGGCCGGACGGTGTATTTCCCGTTCAATATCGGCGCGATCTTCTGGGAGGCGTTGCAAGCCGATCATGGGCGGCTGATCGCGAATGCTGTCTCCTGGGCACTCGGGAAGACGCCGGACGTGACAGTACAAGGCGCGGGGTTGGTGGATGTCGCTGTCTACACAGGTGATTCCGGCACGGCGGTTGCCTTCGTCAACCTGACGAACCCGATGGCGATGCGCGGACCGATCCGGGAGACGTTGCCGCTACCGCCGCAGTCCGTGTCGATCGCCGTACCGACGGATCGGGTGAAGGTGCGGCTGCTCGTTGCCGGGGTCGACGTCGTGCCGAATGTGGTCGACGGGCGGGTGGAGATCGTGATCCCGACTGCGGGACTGCTCGAAGTCGTGCACGTGGATTGGAGTGAGGCATGAGGATCGGGTTCATCGGCCTTGGCGTGATGGGTCGTCCGATGGTCGACAATTTGATTGCTGCGGGCCACGAGCTGTCGGTCTACCGCGGGCGGACCGAGGTCGACGCGTACGTGTGCAGCTCGGCGAAGGAGGTGGCCGAGCGATCCGAGGTGGTGATCCTGATGGTGCCGGACACGCCCGACGTCGAGTCGGTCCTGTTCGCGCCGGCCGGCGTGGCCGAGGGGCTGCACGCGGGTTCGCTGGTGATCGACATGAGCTCGATTTCGCCGACCGCGACGATCGGGTTCGCCGAGCTGATCGAGAAGCTCGGCTGTGAGTACCTCGACGCGCCGGTCTCCGGTGGCGAGCTCGGCGCGCGGAACGGGACGCTGACGATCATGGTCGGCGGACGGCCCGAGGTGTTCGAACGGGCGCGGCCGATCTTCGACGTACTCGGGAAGAACATCACGCTGATCGGCGGCCCTGGGGCAGGGCAGACGGCGAAGGTCGCGAACCAGATCATCGTCGGGCTGACCATCGAGGCGGTCGCCGAGGGGTTGCTGTTCGCGGAGCGGGCGGGGGCGGATCCGGCCGTCGTACGGCGGGCGCTGATGGGCGGGTTCGCGAGTTCGAAGATCCTCGAGGTGCACGGCGAGCGGATGATCGAGGAGACCTTCGAGCCCGGCTTCCGGATCCGCCTGCACCGTAAGGACCTCGGGCTCGCGATCCAGGCCGCGGCGGAGCTCGATCTTGCGCTGCCGAACACCGCGGCCACGCAGCAGTTGATGAGCGCGGCGATCGCGGACGGGGACGGGGAACTGGACCACTCGGCGCTCTATCGGACATTGCGCCGGGACAAGATCTGAGGATATGAGCTGATGATTGTTGTCGTTGGCAAAGAATCACCGGCGTACGTCGAAGCGGCCGGGGGCACGCGGATCCGGTTCGTCGACTCGCTCGACGACGCCGCGGACGTCTTCGGCGAGATGGAGGCGGTGGTCGCGCATGTGTCGCCGGACGTGCTGGCGAAGGCGCCGAAGCTGCGCTGGGTGCACAGCCCGTCGGCCGGGGTGGACTCCGACCTGACACCTGAGATGCGGGCGTCGTCGGTCGTCCTGACGTCGAGCGCCGGGAACGGCGGGATCCCGCTGGCCGAGCACTCGATGTTGCTGATGCTCATGCTGAGTCGCGACGTACCGCGGTGGATGCGGGCGCAGGCCGAGCACCGCTGGGACCACTATCGGCACGCCGAGCTCGTCGGGCGCACCGTCGGCATCTACGGTCTCGGCAACTCGGGCCTCGACCTTGCGCAGAAGGCGAAGGCATTCCACATGCGGACGCTCGGCGTACGGCGTCGCCCGGACCAGCCGTCGCCGTACGTCGACGAGGTGTGCGACCTCGATCAGTTGCTGGCCGAATCCGACTTCGTGGTCGTGACCGTACCGCGGACGCCGACGACCGCCGGGGTGTTCGACCGGGACGCGTTCGCGCGGATGAAGTCGTCGGCGTACTTCATCTGCATCTCGCGCGGCGGGATCGCGGACGACGACGCGTTGCTGGAGGCCTTGCGGACGGGGCAGATCGCCGGTGCCGGTCTGGATGCGCACGGGGTCGAGCCGCTGCCGCCCGAGAGCCCGTTCTGGTCGCTGCCGAATGTCATCGTCACGCCCCACAACGGCGCCACCAGCGACGGCAATCTTCGCCGCTCGCGGGAGATCGTTGCCGAGAACATCCGCCGGTTCGTCGCGGGCGAGCCGCTGCACAACATCGTTGACAAGGTTGCGGGTTACTAAGGTGGTCTGATGGTTCATCTCGAGCTCGGGCCGTCGTCGCTGACCGACGCACTCTACGAGTCGATCCGCAAGCGCATCGTGAACGGCGAGATCCCGCAGGGGGAGAAGCTCACCGAGGTCCGGCTGGCCACGGAGTACAACGTGGCCAGGCCGACCGCCAAGGCTGCGCTCGAGCGGCTCACCGCGCTCGGGTTGCTGCGGCGTACGGCGCACAAGACCGCGGTCGTCCCGGTCCTCGACGAGGCCGAGATCCGGGACCTGTTCTTCAGCCGGATCACGATCGAGAAGGCCGCGGTGTCCGCGCTCGCCGCGACCGGCGAGGTGCCGGCCGACGCGGCGCGGGCCCAGGTCGCGATCGAGTACGCCGCGCGCGACCGCCTGTTCGAGAACCAGGTCGACGCGGACATCATGTTCCACACGGCGCTGGTTGCCGCTGTCGGTAGTCGACGGCTGTTGCGCATGCACGAGCTGATCATCGGCGAGGTGCAACTCTCGATGGGCCAGTACAAGGCCCACCGGAAGGTCGAGCCGTCGACGGTCGCGTCCGAGCACGCCGCCGTACTGGAAGCCATCGCGGCCGGCGACCCCGCCGCGGCCGCAGACCACCTGGCACACCACCTCGAGCAAGCTGAAGCTCGTCTTCTCAGCACACTGCCTCAGACGAGGTCGTGACGAAGCAACACGGTTCGGCCGTCGAATGAACGAGTGTCTGCGAGGCGGCGACTGCGGCGCTCGGTCGGCTGGTAGACGGGCTTGCCGCCGCCGAGTATCACCGGGTGCACGATCACGTGGTACTCGTCGAGCAACCCGAGCTCGGTCAGCGCGGCGGCGACGCTCGCGCTCCCGGTGAGCAGGATGTCCTTGCCCGGCTCCTCCTTGATAGCGCGGATCTCCTCGGCCTTCCGGACGATCCGGGTGTCCCAGTCGGCGCTCTCCAGCGTGGTCGACAGCACGACCTTCGGAGTACTGCGCCAGACCGGTGCGAACTGGATCGCGTGCTCGTCCGGGCTCATCGACTCGGCGTTCGGCCAGTACGACGACATCATGTTCCAGACCGTCCGCCCGTACAGGAAGAGGTCGGCGCGCTCGGTCAGGCTCATCGAGTAGTCGCCCAGCTCCGGCCCGAGCTCAGCCCAGTCGAACTCGCCGTTCGGGCCTTCGATGAAGCCGTCGAGCGACTGGTGCACGTAGTACATGATCTTCCGCATGATGTCCTCCGGGTGTTGGTTTACCTCCTGGTCGGAACCGGCTGCTCGGCTTTGACAATGGGATTGACGAAACCGATCCGGCTTGGGAAGGTCGTGGGTGAACGGGCGGGGTCTGGGGGAGGGCCGGGTGCCCGTCGGGGGTTCAGTCGCTCTCTGGGGAGAGAATTTTCGCGCTGCTCCCGGCGGTGATGACCGGTCTGCGCGGTGCCGTATGTGTGGTGCATACGCGCGCCGATCTGCGACAGGCGACAGTTCGGGGAGCGGACATGAGTGCGATAGAGGACCTGCGGGAAAACACCAGAGGACAGGTCTTCACAGCAGGTGACGACGGGTACGACGCGGCGCGCCGCGTCAACAACTGGATGCACGACAAGCGGCCGCAGGTGATCGTCCGGTGTGAGAACGCCGGCGACGTGATGACGGCCATCGACTACGCCCGTACCGAGAATCTGGAACTTTCGGTGCGCGGCGGCGGACACAGCGTGCCGGGGTTCGGCACGGTCGACGACGGTGTCGTCATCGACCTGAGCGGGATGCGCAACGTACGCGTCGATCCGGTGAACCGGACCGCGCGGGCCGGCGGCGGTGCGACCTGGGGCGACTTCAACGCCGCGACGCACGCGTTCGGGCTGGCGACGACCGGCGGCATCATCTCGACCACCGGCGTCGGCGGACTGACGCTCGGCGGCGGGATCGGGTACCTGGCCCGCGGGCTCGGGCTGTCCTGCGACAACCTGATCTCGGCCGACGTGGTGACCGCGGACGGGAAGTTCCTGATCGCGAGCGAGAAGGAGAACGACGACCTGTTCTGGGCGCTGCGGGGTGGTGGCGGCAACTTCGGGGTCGTGACCGCGCTGGAGTTCCGGTTGGCGCCGGTGTCGATGATCTACGGCGGCCCGATGTTCTTCGAGATGTCCGACGCGGCCGCCGTACTCACGGGATTCCGGGAGCTGATCAAGGACGCGCCCGAACAGCTGGGCGGGTTCCCGGCGTTCCAGATCGCGCCGCCGCTGCCGTTCATCCCGGAGAACCGGCACGGCGAGCCGTTCGCCGCGATCGTCGGCTGCTGGGCCGGCGACCTCGAAGAGGGCGAGTCGCAGATCTCGAAGTTCCGCGAGTTCGCGCCGGTGATGGCCGAGCACGTCGGACCGATGCCGTACCCGGCGCTGAACGGCGCGTTCGACGCGCTGGTGCCGCCCGGCCTGCAGCACTACTGGAAGGCGAACTTCGTCACCGAGCTGACCGACGAGGCGATCCAGGCGCACCTGCGGCACGCACCCGGTCTTCCGGCGGTGAACTCGACCGTGCACATCTACCCGATCAACGGCGCCTGCCACCGGGTCACACCGGACGGGACCGCGTTCGCCTATCGCGACGCGAACTTCGCCACGGTGATCGCCGGCATGTGGCCGGACCCGGCGCAGAACGAAGCCGGGATCGAATGGGTGCGTTCGTACTACGACGACGTGGCGCCGCACTCCGAGGCCGGCGGCTACATCAACTTCATGGCCGAGGACGACCAGGGCCGGATCCGGGAGAACTACCGGCAGAACTACGACCGGCTGGTCGAGGTCAAGCGCAAGTACGACCCGGCCAACGTGTTCCATCTCAACCAGAACATCGCGCCCTAGGCAACTAAAAGAGGGGGTGCGGCCGTTGTCGGCCGCACCCCCATAGTTGTCTCAGAGGGTCAGGAGGCGCTGGAAGAAGGCGCGGTACCGCTGGAGCGCCGAGCGCAGGTCCTCGGTCGACGGCTCGCCGCCGGACCACTGCTGCTCGAGGCCCTGGTGCTGGCGCTCGAAGCTGTCCGACAGGTTCTTCAGTACGTCGTCGACCAGCGTGTCGGCTTCGGTGACGGCCTTGCGCGGGTCGTCGACGAATCCTTGCTGGATGACCTCCCACCGGGCGCGGTAGTCAACCACCGATTCCTCGGCCACCAACGGCTCGTCGGCCGCCGGCGTCGCCGTCATACCGCTGTCCGCACGATCCGCCACGCGGTCATCAGCGACGCGGTCATCAGCCACACGCTCATCAGCCACGCGGTCGTCGGCCACCCGGTCGTCCATCACGCGGTCGTCGGCCAGGCGGTCATCAGCCACCCGGTCGTCGGCGAGGCGGTCGTCTTCGGGCACGCGGTCGTTCAGGGCGGAGTTGTTGGCGGCGGAGTCGAGGTCGGTGTCGTAGCGGCGGTCGTCTGACGTGGTCATGCTTGCTCCTCAGCGCTGGTCGGTCGGGTGTGGCGGTCCGTGCTGTCGTGCAGCAGTGCGTCGACCAGTTGGCCGTAGGCGGTGACCGCCTGGCGCAGGTCTTCGGTGCCCGCCTCGCCCCGGGAATCGGCGACGGCGACCCGGTGTGCGTCGCGGTAGTGCGCCGCCACCTCCGGGTGCTCGACCGAGATGTCGTTGACCCGCTGGTCGAACTCGTCCACCGGGTAGCCGGACTCGCGCATCATCCGCAGGACAAGGCGATCGGCGTCCGCGACCGCACCGGCCGGACGATCGACGAAGCTCTGCCGTACCTCGGCCCACTCCGCCTCATAAGCGCTCGCGGATCCAGGGCTCAGCGGCGTGATGTCGAGCTTCGACACGCGCCGTTCCCGGCTGCGCAGTTCACGTTCCGCGCCGCGCCGGTCACCCGACTCCTCGACAGTGCGCTCGTACTCCGGGCCGAACCGCTGTTGCAGTTCACCCGAACGTCTGCGCTGATACATGAACAACAGCGCCACCGCCGCGAGTACCACGACGACGATGATCACGATGGTCAGGACGGTACCCATCAGAACTCCAGTGCGATTGGCTGAACGGGCCCGCGACCGCGCATGGCGCAGCGATCGCAGAGACCCCCGGGCAGACGGTCCCCAGCGCCGCCTCACATCCCCCCGTGCACCGTCCGGTACCCACGCCATGCGCAAACAAGCGTCCGGCCCGCACACCTTTGTCGAAGTGTGCGGGCCGGAAGGAACGCCGGGTCAGGCCTTCGGCCCGAGCTTGTGGACGACGATGCCGGACTTGAACGTCGTCGTACCGAGCAGTTCGAGGTGGGTGAGGTCGATGTTGTCGCCGCGGAACATGTTCGCGCCGTCGGCCACCACCGGGAAGATCCAGAAGTGGTACTCGTCGACGAGCTTGTTCTCCAGCAGCGTCTTCGAGAACGACCCGGTCCCGTACTTGATCAGGTCACCGCCGTCCTCCTCCTTGAGTCGGCGGACGGCCTCGGCCGCGTCACCCTCGAGCGGCTGGGCGTTCCACTTCCAGTCGGTCAGCGTGCGAGTGGCGACGTACTTCGGCATCGCGTTGAAGTGGTCCGTGAACGGGTCCCCGCCGCGCTGCATCCACGCGTCGGCGAAGCCTTCGTAGGTGACGCGGCCGAGCACCTGGGCGTCGACGCCCTCCATCAGGCCTTGCGAGTACGCCGCGTGCTCGTCGTCCCAGTACGGCGGGCTCCAGCGCTGCGGCTCCTCGATGACGCCGTTGAGCGTGATGAACGTGGATTCGATCAGCTTCCTCATGGGTCTGTCCCTTTCAGTGTTTGTACGGGCGCCGCGTGCGGGCGCCCTGGAGTGCTTCGGCCCACCAGACGAGCTGGTCGAGCATGAGTTTGGCTTGTGCCTCGTAACCGGCGGAAGCCTTGGGCCAGCCGCCGTCGGCGGTGAACTGCTCCCAGTAGCAGGGCAGTGCGACGGTGTTGCGAATCGTGACGGCCTGGAGCTCGGTGAAGACCTGCCGCAGCTGTGCGGTGGCGTAGCAGCCGCCGCTCTCCCGGCCGTAGCTGATGATCGCGACGGGCTTGGCGTGCCACTCCTCGTAGTACCAATCCAGTGCGGTCTTCAGTGACGCCGGGAAGCTGCAGTTGATCTCCGGAGTGACGACGGCGAACGCATCCGCCGCAGCCAGCCTCGGAGCCAGTACGGCGACCTGTGCCGGCGTCTCGTCGTCGGTGTCCGGCAGGGTCGTCGGGAGGTCCGCGGCCTTGAGGTCTAGGAGGTCGACCTCGAACTGCTTGGCTGCCTGCTGCGCCAGCCAGTGCGCCACGGTCGGTCCGAACCGGCCACTCCGGGTGCTGCCGATGATCACCGCCAGTCGCATTTCCCGTCCTCCTCCCCTCCGGCTTCCGTCTGGTGAAGACTCTGCCGGAAGGCGTTTACGGTTTCTTTCCGGTTCCTTCAGCCGAGGCCGGAATAGGGTGCCCTCATGCGTTTCGGGGTGCTCGGACCGGTGACGGCGTGGACGGACGCGGGGGAGCCCGTGGTCATCCAGGGCCTCAAGGTGCGCGCGCTGCTGGCTGACCTGCTCGTCCATGAGGGTCGCCCGGTGCCGGCGGACCGGCTCATCGACGACCTGTGGGGCTCCAACGTGCCCGGCAACCCGGCCGGGACGCTCTCCGCCAAGGTGTCCCAGCTGCGTCGAGCTTTCGAGGACGCGGAGCCAGGCAGCCGCTCGCTGGTGCAGTCCGGCCCGGCCGGCTACTCGTTGTCGGTGTCCGCCGCCAACTGCGACGCACTGCGTTTCGGCGAGCTCGTGGCCGCAGGTTCGCTCGATGAAGCGCTGGCGTTGTGGCGTGGTCCGGCGTACGCCGATTTTGCGGACAACGCGTTCGTCGAGACCGCCGTGGCTCGGCTGACGGATCTCCGACTGACTGTGCTCGAACAGGCAGACCTGCCGGTCGTGGATCTCGCTGCCCTCGTCAAGGAGCACCCGATGCGTGAAGGCTTGCGGGCCGCGCACATGAAGGCTCTTTATCGTGCCGGCCGTCAGAGCGAGGCACTGGACAGTTATGCGCAGCTGCGTGACCTGCTGCTCGATGAGCTCGGTCTGGATCCCAGCCCAGAGCTGGTCGCCCTGCAGCAGTCGATCCTCACGCAGGACTTGCCGCATGCCCGCAACAACCTCCCCGCCGCGATGAGCGAGTTGATCGGTCGCGATGACGCTCTGGTCGAGGTTGACGCCAGTCTGGGGACCTCGCGCCTCGTCACGCTGACAGGGCCTGGGGGAGTGGGGAAGACCCGGCTGGCCCTCGCTGCAGCGGCTGCCACGGCAGACCGGTTCGCTGACGGCGTTGTGCTGGTCGAGCTGGCTGCGATCACACCTGATGCGTTGTCGGTGGCGAACTCGCTCACTGACGCCGTACAGGCCGCGCTGGACCTTCGTGACACCGGTGGCTCGTCTGCAGTCGACAGACTGGCCGCAGTGATGGGTTCGCGGTTGCTGGTCCTGGACAACTGCGAGCAGGTGATCGAGGACGTTGCTGCGTTGACGGACCGGTTGCTGGCGGCTGCTCCGGGGCTCCGCGTGTTGGCAACGAGCCGTGAGCCGCTCGGACTGGCCGGTGAGGTGGTGTGGAGCGTTCCTCCGCTGGAGGTGCCGCTGCCTTCGCTCCGCCCGCAGGAGGCGAGCGCGTGTAGTGCGGTGCAGCTCTTCGTGACTCGTGCTGCTGCAGCGTCACGGGGCTTTGCGCTGACCGACGAGACCGTGGCCGATGTTGCAGTGCTGTGCCGGCGGCTGGACGGGATCCCGCTGGCGTTGGAGCTCGCCGCAACGCGGGTGCGTGCGTTGGGCGTACGTGGACTCGTTGCGCGGCTCGACGACCGGTTCAGGTTGCTGGCGACAGGTCATCGGGGCGCTGCGCCGCGACAGCAGACTCTGCACGCGATGATCGACTGGAGCTGGGAGCTGCTCGCTCCGGAAGAGCAGTCCGTCCTGCGGCGCCTCGCAGTACACGCAGATGGCTGTACTGCGGAGGCGGCGGCTGCTGTGTGTGGTGAGGACGACGTACTGGATGTGCTGGTGCGGTTGGTCGACAGGTCGCTCGTCGTACCGGTGGAGGGGACTCGCTTCCGCTTGCTCGAGTCGGTCGCGGCGTACTGCGTCGACAAGCTGCGAGCTGCCGGTGAGCTGGAGTCCGCTCATCAGCGGCATCTGTCGTACTACGTGTCGCTGGCCGAGGCTGCGCGGCCAGGACTGTTCGGTGGTGAGCAGAGTCGATGGCTGCAGCTGCTGGACGAGGACTCCGCCAACTTCCGGACCGCACTGGATCGAGCTGTGGCCACAGGGCAGCTGGACCTGGCTGAGCGGCTGGTCGATGCGCTGGCCTGGTACTGGTTCCTGCGTGGGCGTCATCTTGAGGCGATGCGGTCTCTGGAGGCTGTGCCGGGCTCTGCTCGGGCTGGGGCGTGGCGGGCCGGGTACATGTACTTGCTCGGCCACCCTGACGCCCCTGCGGAGCGGGACCGCTGGGTGGATGGTGCGGACGCGATGGGGCTGTGGTGGATCGCCAATGCTGCGAGTGACGCCGGGGACCTTCCGACGTGCGAGGCGATGCTGGACCGGGCGCTGAAGCGGTTCGAGGCCGACGAGGACCAGTGGGGTGTCGCGGCCGTGCTGGCTGCGCGGGCGAAGCATGCGCATGTCCGGGCGGATCTGCCGGCTCTCTACGACAGCGCGTGCGAGAGCATCACGATCTTCCGTGCGCTGGGGGATCGGTGGGGCGTGCTGCAGGCGACAGGCTGGTTCGGAGCGCACGCTGAACTTGTCGGTGAGTTCGACGAGGCGGAGCGGCTTCATCTTGAAGGCGTGCAGGCCGCGGAGGAGCTGGGACTCTGGCCGGAGGTCGCCAGTGCGTTGGGCATGCTCGGCTGGACGTCGATCCGGCAAGCGCGCTACGAGTCGGCGCGAACGTACGGCGAACGCGCGCTGCGGCTGGCCACTGAGCAAGGGCAGCGCTCGACGCAGGCGCTCGCGGAGCTCGTGCTCGGCTTCGCGGCCCGTCGTACCGGCGCTCTGGACGAGGCGTCGGAGCGGTTGCAGGCGTTGATCGATGCCGCGCGCCTGCAGAAGGAGTCGGTTCTCTATCTGTCGATCGTGTTGGAGGAGTTGGGGTTCGTCCGGGAGCTCCAGGGCCGGCTCGCGGACGCGCTGGCGCTGCACACGGAGGCGTTCCAGGTGTCAGTGGACTTCGACTCGCTGCGCGGGATGTGCTGGGCGCTGGAGGGGATTGCCGCGTGCCACCCGGACAAGACCCTGGCGGCTGTGTTGCTGGGCTCTGCGGCCGCAACGCGGGCGTCGGAGAACTACCTGATGGCGGCGACCGAGACCGAGGACCTCGATCGGGCGGTCGCCGCTGCTGGCGTCCTGGGCGACGCGGCGTACGAGGCGGCGTACGCGCGGGGCGCTGCGCTGAGTCCGGCCCAAGCCTTCGAGATGCTCGTCCGCCAGTAGATGTTCTGTAGTTGAGATTATTTGTCTGCCGAAGTAGTTTTGCTCCCGAGCCAACTTCGACAGGTGAAGGTGAACCATGGACTACGGCCACGAGCTGGTCTTCGGCACGTTCCTGACCCCGGCGGTCGACGCCCCGGACCGGGTAATCGCGCTCGCCCAGCTGACCGAACAGGTCGGACTCGATCTGGTCAGCTTCCAGGACCACCCGTACCAGCCGCGCCTGATGGACGCCTGGACCTTGCTGTCGGTCGTGGCGGCTCAGACGCAGCGCATCAAGGTGACCACCAACGTCGCCAATCTCCCGCTGCGCCATCCGGTCGTCCTCGCGCGCAGTGTTGCGACGCTCGACCTGATCACTGGTGGGCGGGTGGAGCTCGGTCTAGGTGCTGGCGGATTCCTGGATGCGGTCGCGGCGAACAGTGGGCCGCGGCTGACGACCGGGCAGAGCATCACCGCGCTGGAGGAGGCCATCGCGATCATCCGCGAGGTCTGGACACCCGCTGGCGGTGGCATCCGGTTGGCCGGCAAGCACTACACAGTTGCCGGTGCCAAGCGCGGTCCGGAGCCGGCGCATGACGTGTCGATCTGGCTGGGTGCGTACAAGCCGCGGATGCTTGCGGTCACCGGGCGGCTCGCGGACGGGTGGCTGCCGAGCAGCGGGTACGCCGGTCCGGAGCAGCTGGCGGCCATGAACAAGCTGATCGACGAGGCGGCCCTGGAGGCCGGACGGGATCCGTCTGAGGTACGGCGGTTGTACAACATCTCCGGCCGCTTCAACGGCAACGGCGGGTTCCTGCAAGGCCCGGAGCACCTGTGGATCGACCAGCTCACGGAGCTGACGCTGGAGGAGGGCATGAGCACGTACATCCTCGCCTCCGACAACCCCGACGACATCCGCCGCTTCGCCGAGGTCGCGGCAGGTGTTCGCGAGGCAGTCGACACCGCCCGCCAGCTACCCCCCGAGCCCACCGCCACCGGCACCACCTCCGCAGACGCCGCGGGCGCTGACCGGTCCGCGGGTGGTGCGGCTGTCTCCGGGGCTGCTGTCAGGGCAGGTGGTTTCAGCGTGGTTCCGACGCCGCCTCCGGTAGTGAAGCGGAGTGCCGTGCAGCTGTTGGACGAGTCGGTGCGGCCGACCGGGCCGGCGCTGGATCCGGCGCGGACCTATGCGCCGTACCAGCTGCAGTCGGGGCAGCATCTGATCGACGTACACGACCATCTTCGGGCGGAGCTCGAGCAGGTGCGCGATCTGGTCGAGCAGGTCGCCGCGGGCACGATGGGGGTGGGCGCGGCGCGTTCGGCGATCAACACGATGACCATGCGGCAGAACAACTGGACCCTCGGCACGTACTGCGAGTCCTACTGCCGGCTCGTCACCACGCACCACTCGATCGAGGACGCCTCACTCTTCCCGCATCTGCGTCGGGCCGACCCGGAGCTCGTGCCGGTCGTCGACCGGTTGCAGGAGGAGCACAAGATCATCCACGACGTCCTCGAAGGTGTCGACAAGGCTCTCGTCGCACTGGTTGACGGATCAGGCGGCATTGACGGATTGCGTGCCGCCGTCGACCTGCTCGACGACACGCTCCTGTCGCACCTCTCGTACGAGGAGCGCGAACTGGTCGAGCCGCTCGCGCGACTCGGGGTCTTCTAACTACTTCGCCTCACCGAGCAGCGAGGCGAGGATGTCGAGCAGTCGCAGCGTCGGCACCTCGCCGAGCAGGCGGGCGGCGCTCGTGGACGGCTCCGCGATCAGGCGGACCTGCAGCAGCTTGAAGTCGCGGACGTTGGCCGGGTTGACCAGGTCGTCGCGGACGGCGGACAGGAACTCGGAGCCGGCCGACGCGGTGCCGTACGTCATCCGGATGAAGCTGTCGGTCACGGGGTAGAGGTACGGCCGCTTGAGATGCAGCAGCTTCGACTTCTTCGCGTGCCCGAACCCGCGGTGGCCGGTGAACTTGTCGTCCAGCGCCATCGCCGCCTCGAACAGGTCGCTGCCCCGCTCCGCGTCCTCCAGCCGCGCGTCGACCGGGATCGCGGCGAACTCCTTCTCCGCCTCGACCTCGAGCAGCCACGGGATGTCGAGCGCGCGCAGATCGCTGCCGATCACCATCGTCCGGCCCAGGTCCTCGAACGTGACCTGGTTCGGGTCGGAGCCACCGACGGTGGTCATCCCCGGCAGCCCGTCGTAGTACTGCAGCACGGCGCCGTTCGTCTCGGCGTACAGCCGCAGCTGCGCGATCGCCTCGTCGACGACGATCTTCCGGGTACCGATGTTCATGAGCCACACCCTCACACTTGTGGTGGCAGACCCGCCAGCGGGCGGACCATCATTCGAACGTTCCTCACACACTGTTTCCGCAGATCGTAGCGACTCCACGGCCCCCCGCACGCCACTCCCACTTCCCGTTCTCCACAACCCGTAACCATCCGGACCCAGACCTCCACGATCGATAAACTCTCAGTAACTACGCAACGACTGAGCGGAGGCGACACACGGTGGACCTCCGTAACCCGGGAGACCGAAGTGACAACAGACCCCGCCGCTTTCCGGACCGAGGTTCTGCTGTCTTTCCAGCGAGCTCTGTGGGACCTCGTCACGCCGAACCTGAGAGCCGTGGCCGTCCGCCCGGCCTACCCCCTCATCGAGGCGAGATTCATCTACGAGGCGGTGGGTGAAGAAGAGCATCTTTTGGTCTCGGAGGTCGGGACGTACGTCATCGCGGACTTCGTACCTCCGGTCGACATCCGCTTCGACGCGGTCGCTGTGCCGCCGGCGCAGGCGCGTGAGCTGCTGGCGGGCGAGGAGTGGGTGTATCGACGGCGTGAGATCGACTCACCCTGATCCGACCTGGAGGTGAATGGCGATGGTTCAGCCTGGTTCGCGGGTGCTGAGGCTCATTGGTTACTGGCTTGGGGCGGATGCACCGGGGTGGCCGGATGCGCGTGACTTTGTTGATCTGGCGTGGGACGAGCGGGAGAGGGAGACGGTTGCGGGGTATTTGCGCTCCGGATTCGTCTATCGAGGGTTCGGTGGATACTCGCGGTGCCGGTTCTGTGGTCTGGACAACGGCGCTCTCGAGTTGAGCGACGGCGTCTGGGTGTGGCCCGATGGCTTGGCGCATTACGTCGACGATCACGGTGTTCGGCTTCCGGCGGAGTTCGTGGATCACGCTCTCGCGTACCTCGATGAGCTGGGTGATGCACCTCGTGACGGCGAGTGGTGGTCTCGTACAGCTGGCTGGTAATTGGGTTGAGTGGGTGCGGTGGGGTGTTGATGATGTGGGCATGACTACGACCTATCTTCTGTTGCTCGATGAACCTGCGGCCGTTGTGGCTTGGGTTCAGCAGCAGGGTGGGTGGGGATTGGGGTCTGCGTTCGGGCAGTTGTGATTGGGGTGGTGGTCGCGGGGGTGCTGGCTGGGTATGGGGTTGCTATGCCGGTCGGGCCTGTCGGGACCTACTTGGTTGCGTTGACTGCGCGGAGTTCGTTGCGGATCGGGGCGTTTGCGGCGCTCGGGGTTGCCTCGGCGGATGGCGTGTACGTCGGGGTGGCGGCAGTTGCTGGTACGGCGTTGGCGCCGTTGCTGGTGCCGGTTGTGGGGCCGTTGCGGTGGGCGTCTGTTGTCGTGTTGATCGGGCTCGCGGTGATGGGCGCGGTCAAAGCGGTACGGCGGTATCGCGCGCAGCGGCTCGCGGTGATCGAGCAGGAGACGCCGGTCGGCGTACGGACGGCGTACTTCGGGATGCTGGGGATGACGCTGCTCAACCCGTGGACGGTGATCTACTTCGCGGCGCTCGTGCTGGGTGGATCGGGTGTCGCGGGGTTTGCTGAGCGGATCGTGTTCGTGGTCGCGGCGTTCGTGGCTTCCGCGAGTTGGCAACTGTTGCTGGCCGGCGGCGGCGCGCTGCTCGGGCGCCTGCTGACCGGTCATCTCGGGAAGCTGATGACTGCGTTGGCATCGACCGTGCTGATCGTCGTACTCGCGGTGAAGTTGGTGGCTTGAGGTGATGATCCAGCGCGGGGACACGAAGATCGCCGTCACTGATCGCGGTGGCGACGGACCGCCGGTGGTGCTGCTGCACGGACTCGCGGGCAGTTCACGTGAGCTCCTGCCGACCGCGGACGCGCTCACCGACCGGTTCCGGGTGCTGTTGGTCGACCAGCGCGGTCACGGCGGCAGCACCCGCCGGCCGGCAGACGTCTCGCGCAGCGCGTACGTCGGCGATGTCGTCGCGGTCGTCGAACAACTCCTGCCCGGTCAACGGGTCAGACTGGTCGGCCAGTCGATGGGCGCGCACACGGCCTTCCTCACCGCCGCGGCGCGCCCTGACCTGATCGATCGGCTCGTGATGCTCGAAGGCCACGTCGCCGGTGACGACGAGCCCGAGGGGCCGGCCAACATCGGTCGGTACTTCGCCTCGTGGCCGGTGCCGTTCGCCGACGAGGCGACGGCGCGGTCGTTCCTCGGCGACAGGCCGCTGACGGATGCCTGGGTCAACGATCTCGAACCGGCACCCGACGGCTTACGGCCGCGATTCGACCCCGACATCATGCAGGCCGCGATCGCCGCCGTGCAGGAAGATCGCTGGACCGAATGGGAGAACCTCACCGTCCCCACGCTGGCGGTATTCGCCGAGCACGGCATGTTCACCGCCGAGCAGAAGGACGAACTGATCCGGCGCCGACCGGGCACCCGGCGCGCCGACCTTCCGGCGGCAAGCCACGATGCCCACCTCGACGCGTTCGAGGGCTGGATCGGGATCCTCCGGGGATACCTGAGCGAAAAACTTGCCTAGGGCACCTGTCGCTCGATTGCCCCGCTGGGGTTGAGGAACAGGAGGATCGGCGGCCCGGTGTTGGGCAGGATCTCGGAGTACGCCAGCAGCTGTGGAGCGTAGTAGGCGACCCGGCTGTCCACCGCCGCCGCGGGGATGGCGTCGGTCTTGTAGTCGACGATCGTGAGACGGCCGTCGTCCTCGCGGTAGATGAGGTCGACGAAACCTTCGAGCACGGTGCCGTCGGGTTGGACGGTGCCGACGTACGACTCGCGCCAGTGTTCGCGGGCGGCGGCCCGTTTCACCACATCAGACGCCAGCGCCGAACGGACGAGTGCGGTCACGACATCGGCGTACTCGAGCACGCCCTCAGCCAGGCATTGCGTGGAGACGGCGGATTCGAGGCCGGCGCCGGTGGAGAGGTCGACGACTTGCAGTACGGCGTGGACCGCGCGGCCGATCGCCGTGCCGTAGCGGCCCTTCGTCCACGGTGGGGTTTCGAGGCTGCGGGCCGCCTTGGCGGTGCCGGGGTCGATATCGCCGAGAACGACCTCTGGGCCGGTGCCTTCGAGGCCGGATGCGCTCTGGGCCGAGCGGGCGCGGCTCGCGGCCTGGGCCGCGGAGGCTCGCGTCTCCCACTCCGTCCGGGAGATCGGCGGGGTGACGTCGGGGCTGCCGGACGGTTCGCGGTCGGGGACGGGCGGGCTGCTGAACAAGGTGGAGTGCGGTGCCTCGACGCCGCCGGCGGATGCGAGCAGCTCGGCGTTGCTGGAATGGCGGCGGTTGCCGGAGCGGTGCAGCGAGATGATCAGGTGGTCGCGGGCGCGGGTCGCGGCGACGTACAGGAGGCGGCGGCGCTCGTAGTCGTCCATCTGTTCGTCGACCGGTTGCACGAGGTCGAAGTCCTCGGTCTGCACGGACGACTTCAGCTTCACGGCGTACCCGCCGTCCGGCGGCCAGAGGACCTGGACGCCGCGCTGACGGTTCGGGGCCGCGGTCATGCCGGAGAGGATGACGATCGGGAACTCGAGGCCCTTCGCGGCATGGATCGTCATCACGCGTACGGCGTCCGCATCGGTCTCGGGGAGCACGGCCTCGGCGACGCGGGAGGTTTCTTCGCCCTGGTGGGCGGCCCAGGCAAGGTACGAACGCAGGCCGCCGTGCTCGACCTCGGACCACGCGCGGGCTTGGTCGACGACGAAGCGGATCCGGCGCCAGGCGTCGCGGGCTCGCGGGCCGATCGCGGCAACTTCGAGCATGCGGCGGTCGGCGACGATCTTCGCAAGGACCTCGCTGGGGGTGAGCCAGCGGGCGGCGTAGTGCGTCCGGCGGAGCCACTCCATCGCGTCGCCGACCGGGTGGGTCAGGAGCTGGTCGGGGACCGGGGCGGTCAGCGTGAACGAGCCGCCGGAGCGTTTCCAGGTGTACAGGTCGTCGTCTCCGCAGCCGAACAGCGGCGAGCGGAGCGTGGTGACGAGCGCGAGTTGGTCGCTCGGGTCGCCGAGGGCGCGGGCGCAGGCGAGCAGGTTGCGGACCTCGGCTGTTTGGTAGACGAGGGAGCTCGCCTCGGCACGGTACGGGATGTCGGCGCGGTCGAGGGCGTCTTCCAGGAACGGGAGGGAGGTGCGGGCGGGGACGAGTACGGCGATGTCGCCGGCCTCGGCGGGGCGCCAGGATTCGGCGCGGTCGTCGTACACGAGCCAGCCTTCGCGGAGGGCCTGCTCGACGACGGACGCCACGTCGGTGGCTTCACGCTCGCGGAGGACGGAGGCTTGGGCGCGGGGGAGGTCGTCGTGCGGCTCGGCACCGAGGATGGTGACGGCAGGGCCGGCGGACGGGTCCTCCTCTTCGGGCGGGAGGTCCGGTGGTACGTCGGCCGACACGGTGTCGCCTCGCCGACGGAACTGCAGGACAGTCGCCACCTCAGCAACCTGCTCGTCCGCAGGCGCCGGATCCTCGTCGAGGATGGGGTCGTCGAACATCGAGAGTTGGTCGCCCTTGACCGGGGTGTGCTCGGCGGGCTGGTCAGCCGCTCGAGAACGAGCACGCGGACCCGGGCGGACCGCCGATGAGGTCCCAGGGCCGGTGGACGAAGCGCCCGGGTCGGTGGGGGACGTGGTGCCAGGGCGGGACGGTGCCGCGATGGTGGTGGCTGCGGTCGGGCTTGTGCGGTGGGGCGCGAGGGATTGGTACGACGGCTGCGCGGCTTCCTGCGGCTGGATGAGGGTGGCGAAGACGTTGTTGATCCAGTTGAGGATCGGAGGGACCGTGCGGAAGTTGGTGGTGAGGGCGACGGTTTCGCCGAGGAGGTCCTGGGCGGTGAGGTACGTCGCGATGTTGGCGCGGCGGAACCGGTAGATGGACTGCTTAGGGTCGCCCACCACGAACAGCCGACCCTCAGGCACCTCGACCTCGCGCCAGTCCTCGGCATCAGCCTCCACACCACCGGCGATGCGGACCGCGAGCTCGATCTGGATCGGGTCGGTGTCCTGGAACTCGTCCAGCAGCAACCGCTCGAACCGTTCCTGAAGCTCCCCGCGAACAGCCGCATCCCGCCGCAGCAGATCACGAGCCAGCACCAGAAGGTCGTGGAACTCCAGCCGTCCCTCCCCGCGACGAAGCTCGGCCGACTCCAGCACCCGCTCCGCGATCCAATGCGAAAGGTGCCTCAGGCAAGCATCAAGCAACAGCTCGACCAGCGAACCCGCGACCTCGACCACCTCGGTGCAATCCCCGCGCACCTTGGCGATGTCCGGCCAGTTCTCCTTGCGCCCGATCCGCCCGACCTTCAACCCGCGCAGCGTCTGCAGAATCGCGAGCTGCGTCTCCTGATCCGTCGCGGCATCGAGCATCAACCCGAGCTCGCGGATCTGAACCAGCTTGGGCAGCAGCCGGTCCTCGGGATCGAGGCAGGAGTCAACCACCCCACCGATCTGCGCGGCCGCGGCGATCAGCCCGGTCAGGTCCGGCATCGCGACCAACTCGGGCGGATCGACCAGCACGCGCTCGGCGATCAAGTCCCAGTCGTTCCCGAACAGCCGCGCGAGCGACCGGAGATGCTTCAACTCGACCCCGACCGCCATCGCCAGCAACAGCGGCTCGGCGATCGAGTCGTCATCGAGCAACTGCTGCTGCAACTCGGCCCAGCGTTCCTCGAAGGCAACCGACGACCCGACCTCGTCGAGTACGTCAATCAGCGGCGGCAGCCCGGCCTCGATCGGATGCGCGAGCAGGATCTGCTGAGCAAACGCATGCAGCGTGCCAATAGATGCGGAGTCCAGATCGTCCAGCGCCGCGTCGGCCAGCTCCCGAGCGTCGCCCTTCCGCGCCCGCTCGAACTCGACCCGCAGCCGATCCCGCAATTCCGCGCCGGCCTTCTCGGTAAAGGTGACCGCAGCAATCGTCCGCAGCGGTACGCCGTCCCGCAGCACCAGCGTGATCACGCGATCGACCAACGCATGCGTCTTTCCGGACCCAGCCCCCGCCTCGACGAAGAGCGTGGTCTCGGTGTCGGAACGGATCCGATCGCGTGCGGCCCCGTCGAGCAGCTGTTCACTCATCGCCGGCCTCCAACGCAGTCGGATCGATGAGACGCACCAGCCGCTCCAGAACGGGGTCGTGACGCTTCCGGTCCCAGCGCGCTCGCACCTCGCTGTGCCCGATGCCGTCGGGGTTGCAGTACGGGCACTGCACCCACAGGAAGTCAGGCACTTCGGGCGCCTTCGGCGGGAAGTACCCGGCCGCGATCGACGACACGATCACGTCGAGCGTGTCGACGTACCGCTCCTCGACCTCGGGGGTCAGCGGGACCGGGATCCGTTTGCCGCCGCGGCGGACGAACCAGTACGACGCCTCGACCGACGTGGCCGGCTCTCCCAGCCGGGCCCGGGCCGCGTACGCATAGACGGGCAACTGCAGCTTGGTCCCGCCCGCGACCGGATCCGACTCGATGCCCTCGTACCGCGAGAAGCCGCCGGTCTTCACGTCCGTCACATAGATCGTGCCGTCCGCGCCGAGGTCCACCTTGTCGGCCGACCCGCGCAACAGCACCCGGCCCGACGGCACCGGGATCTCCACCGGAGGCTCGCCGTCGAACCCGAACCGGAGCTCACTCGCGACCACCGACGCGGACCGCTCCGCCCGCCAGCGATCGTCATCCGTGAGCAGGACCATCAGGTCGCCGAGGATCCGCAACCGCTCGCGCTGCCACAGGCGTGGATGCCCGGTCAGCCCTTCCGCCTCGAACTGCTCGGCCAGATCAGCCCCGATCGCTAGCAACAGCGAGCGTTGCTCCGCCGTCCACGGCTCGCCGTACGCCGGAAGCGAGCCGGACAAGCGCGTCACGAACGCATCGAGGCTGTTGTGGATCAGGTTCCCGATCTGCACCGGCGAGATCACCAGCAGGTCCTCGGGCGCCTCGAGCGGCTCCACCTGAAGCAGCCGCTCGACGAAGTACGCATGCGGGCAGGTCGCATAGGACTCGAGCGAGGTCGGCGACGCGATCCGGTCCTCGACCGCGTACTCGGGCAGCCCGGACACACCGGACAAGTCACCGTCGAAACGGGTGAAGGCCTGAGAACCCCGGCCACGCAACAGCTCCCGAGCCCGCACCAGTACACCGTCCTGCACCCACAGCCCGGCCGCAGCGGCCCGCGTCTGCCACTCCTGCTCCGTCGCCGGCATCGTTGCCAGAGTCAACGATCCCGCATACGACGCCGACGTCTGCAGCACCTCGTCGTACCTGTCCCACTGGGTCGCCGGCAGCGCATGATCACCCGTCAACTCACGCAACGACCCGAGCAACCAACGCGTCGGCAACCGCCGTGATGATCGCCGCAGATCCCCGCGCGGGAACGCCGCCACGACCCGCGCACCCGCGGAGAACGCGACCAGCAGATGCCGTTGCTTCTCGTCCAATCGGTCCCGGAACGACGCCAACTCCGCCGCAGCCGCCTCCCGCACCCGATGGGGGAGCAGCGCATCCTCGTGCACCCGCCCCGGATACAAGTCCTCCGACAGCCCAACGACATAGACGATGTCGGCCGACAACCCGATGCTCGCGGAGAGCGGCGCGACCAGCACGCCAGTCCCGAACGTCCCGACCCGAGGCAACGACTGCTGCAGCTCCAGATCCAGTACGTCGCGCAGCACCGCCAGACTCGCCGGCGTCCCGAGCTCGTCCAACGTCGACAACCCCGTCAACGATCCCTCAACCGCAGCCGCGGCGTACTGCTCCTCGATCGGCAGGGACGAGTAATCACCCAGCAGATCGTGGAAGAGCTGCAGAACCCCTTCCGACAGCTCGGCCCAGGTCTCCAACTCCGCCAGCGCGTTCAACCGTCGCCGCAGCGTCGAAGCAAACGCATGCAACCGCTCGGCCGTCGTTGCGTTGTACTGCGCGCGCCGCACCGCCGCCGGTCGCGGATCCTCGGCGGCCTCTTCCTGATCAGCCGTGCGTCGCTCGGACTGGGCGTACCGCGCGAGTCGGGTGTCCCAGTCGTCCCCGCGCACCACCCCGGCCGCCCGCGACATCCGCTCCCACTGCGGCACCGGGATCCGCTCGCCGCCGAAGTCGCGCGTCGGAGCATTCGCCAACGCCCGGAACACATCCGCACGCGGCAGATCCTGATCCACCAGCGCCAGTACTTCGAGCAGCGTCCGCGCGATCGCCCGCTCGTGCACCGGCCGCGTCCCCGGGCCGTTGACCTCGATCTTCGCCGCGCCGAGGTGCTCGTGCAGCAGACGCGCGTACGGCGAGGCGGCCGAGTACAGCACCGCGATCCGATGCGCAGGCGTGTGCTCCAACGCCGACACGACATCGCGGACGACGCAACGCACCTCGTCATCGGCGTCGGACGCGTTGAGGATCTCGGTCGCGACCGGATAGTTCTTCGAGATCGACCGCGGCAGGTCGATCCCGATCCGCTCGAGCGAACGCCGGACGGCGCGGTCGGCACGGCGTACGTCGGTCAGACCAACGATCACCGTGAGATCGGCCGCTGCGTCGCCGAGCGCTGCGACGAAGGCAGCCTCGGACTGCGTCAGCTCTTGCGGAAGATAAAGGACGAGCGCGCCGAGCTCGCGGACGACCTCGGACGACGCTTCGATTCGGGATGCGGCGGCGCGGAGCAGGTCGGTCTCGTCGTACCAGTCCGAGGCCAGCTCCGTGGTGACGTGGCGATGCAGGCGGACCAGATCCGGACCCAGCGCGGAAGCTCCGGCGACCTTGTTGAGCGCGGGATCGGTGAGGTCGCGGAGCTCGCGATGGGCAGATGCAAGCGCTTGGATTGTCGACGGGTGTTCGGCGACGTCCTGGAAGATGCCGGGCGCCTTCGCGAGCGCCGTCCGCCAGGTGGCGGCGACGATCGGACGGGTCGCCGGACGACGGGGCGACAGCGTGCCGGCGGCGATCTGCTCGGCCAGCCGCTCGAGGGTCGCGAGATAGAGCCCGCCGATGGATGAGCGAGCGAGATGGCGCCGGGCGATCACGCCGGCGAGGTTGTTGGGCAGCAGCAGAGTCACAGGAGTCATCGGATCGTCGGCCTTCAGCCCAGCGACAACGGCTTGCAGGCGCTCGAGCGCGGCCGCGCCGTACGCCGTGCTCTCGATCCGGGTGGTGCTCACCATGACCTCCCCTCGACTGTCAACGGAGACGGTAGACCCTGCCACAGACAGAAAGGTGAAGGGGCGCGAAACGCCAAGGTTTCTGCAGGGTCGGCGGCCGCCTCTCACAATGAAGAAATGACCACGGAGACGAAGATCGCGCGGGTTTTGCTCGTGTTCGTCTTCGCGCCCGGCGGCGGCCTGTTCGGCAAGGCGGTCGCGGAGGCCGCGCAGGCCCGGCCGTGGTGGCCCTGGCTGCTCGCCGCCCTGGTCTGGCTGGTCATCTCCGGGGCGATCTCGATGGCAGTATCGACGGCGGTGTCGAACCATTCTGTCGAGCACAGATAATGCTGCGATGGTCGCCGCGGTGCATCACGTCGAGATCTGGGTCCCGGACCTGTCCCGGGCCGTCGCAAGCTGGGGCTGGGTCCTCAACCGGCTGGGCTGGAAGGACGGTGACGGCTGGCCCGGCGGCATGACCTGGATCGCCTCCGACGGCTCGTACGTCGTGGTCGAGCAGAGCCCTGCCATGTCGGCCACCGAGCACGACCGGATGCGCCCCGGGATGAACCACCTGGCGCTGAACGCGGCCAGCCGGGCCGACGTCGACACCGTCGTCGACGAGGCCGCCGAACACGGCTGGACACTGATGTTCGCCGACCGCCATCCGTACGCCGGCGGCCCGCAGCATTACGCCGCCTTCCTCCACAACACCGACGGCTACGAGCTCGAGATCGTCGCGCCGGACTAGCACCGGATTACTGGGTGAGACCGCTGATGCCTGGAGTGACGGATGGGACTACAGGTGTGACATGGTTACACCAGGCAATCAGTACGGTCGCGGGGCAAGTTTGGAAGGGCGGTGCTCGTGACGGAGGAGCCTGACGGGGGAGGTATGCCCGGATCGGCTTCGCGCGGAGCGCGCAATACAGACGCAGCACCGGAGCTCCTGGAAGCGCGGATCCGCGGTTTGCAGCACGCGCTGGCACAGCTGCTGGAGAACGCGCGGCGGCTGACGCAGGGCGAGCACCAGCGCGCCGTCCGGCTGCATCGTCAGTTACAGGAGCAGACCGCTATCGCGCGCCGCGAGTCGCGCGGATTGGTGGACGCGAGGACCGCGGAGGCCTTGGCCGAGGCCGAGCCCAAGGCGCGGTTGCTCGCGGACCGGCTCGCGCCCGGCCTGGGCTCGATCCCGCCGAACGACGCGCGCTGGCGTTCCCGTCAGCTGGTCGGCGCGGGCGTCCCGTCGTACGTGCGTGTGGGGGAGTTGGACGCCGGTACGCCGGTGGTCGCGCCGCTGCTCCAGACGAACGGCTGGAAGGTCACCGCCGACCGCAACGAGAATGCGCGTCGTCTTCTGCAGAGCACCGCGTTGCGGTTGATCGCAGCGGCCGAACCGTTCCGGCTCCGCGTCGACGCGTTCGATCCGCGGCTGACCGGGGTGATGGGGCTGCTCGGTCACCTGACCACGAAGTACCCGCAATTGGTGCCGAGGGCAACGCACACCGCGGAGCAGCTGCACACGGTGCTGTCCGGTCTGGTCGATGTCTCCTCGCTGCGGGCGAGCCGGCAGGCGCAGCTCGGGCACGACCGGTTCGAGGACCTGCTCAAGGAGACCGGGCAGGTCACCGATCCGTACCGGCTGGTGATCCTGTTCGACTACCCGTCCGGGATCGACACGCTCGCCCAGCGCGATCTGCTCCGGCTGGCCGCGACCGCCGGCAAGCGCGGGATCTGCTTCCTCGTCCACTACGACGCCTCGACCGCGGCCGAGCTGGATGTCGACTCGAAACAGTTGCTCGAGCTCCTCAATCCCGTTGTCATCAGCAATGACCGGGTCGAGGTCGCGCAGTTGCCGCCGGCAAGGCTCGACCCGCCGTTCGACGCGACCATTGCCGCGGGCATCTGTGACGTGATCGCCGAGCAGGCCGAGATCGCCGTCCTGCCGACCATCGACTTCGAACGGACCCTGCCGGACCGCTTGACCTGGTGGCAGCCGGTCAAGGACGAGATCGGCGCCGTGATCGGGTACGACGACCGCACGCCGGCGCTGGTCCGGTTGCGCAGCGGCAACCCGGCCCTCCCGCACGTCCTCGTCGGCGGCGCGGTCGGCCAGGGCAAGTCGAACCTGTTGCTCGTGCTGATCCACGGTCTCGCCGCGCGCTACGCACCGGCGGACCTCGAGATGTACCTGCTCGACTTCAAGCACGGCGTCGAGTTCTCGGCTTTGGGCCCGGGGCCGGATCGGCCGCACTGGCTGCCCCAGGTGCGGGTGCTCGGTGTGCACAGCGATCGCGCGTTCGGTCTCGCCGTACTGCGTCATCTGTCGGACGAGCTCGCGCGCCGCAGCGAGATCTTCAAGTCGCACGGGAACGTCGCCGATATCGCGGAGCTCGCGCCGGGCCCGGATCGGCCGCCGCGCATCCTCGTCGTACTCGATGAGTTCCAGGTGCTGCTCGAGGACGACGACGAGCTGGCTGACGAGGCTGCGAAGTTGCTGGAGCGGCTTGTTCGGCTGGGGCGTGCGTACGGCGTTCACGTCGTACTGGCGACGCAGACGATCGAGGGCGTGAAGCGGCTGTCGACGCGGCGGGACTCGATCTTCGGGCAGGTGCCGTATCGGATCGCGCTGAAGACCACGCCGGCCGACTCGCAGGCGATCCTGCGGAGTGGGAACACGGCGGCGGCCGAGCTGCAGTTCCGTGGCGAGGCAGTGCTGAACGCGAACTTCGGGTCGCCGGACGACAACCAGCATGTGCTGGTGAGCTTCGCGGACAAACCGATACTGGACGCGCTGCGGCATGAGCTGTGGGCGCGCGCGGGGTCGGAGGCGCACCCGCCGCGGGTGTTCCATCTGGCTGAGCCTGCGCACCTGGCCGAGACCGCCGCGGCGGTGAAGCCCGAGTTGGGGCGGCCGTGGACGGGGTTGCCGATCGCGGTGACCGAGGAGCCGGTCTCGGTCGAGGTACGGCCCGAGCCCGGTGCCGGCGTACTGGTGCTGGGGGACGGGCCGGCAGATGCGCTGGGCGTGCTGACCGGTCTGGTTGTGTCGACGGCGGCCGCTGCGGTGGATGCGCCGCGGTTTGTATTTGTCGACGGGACGAACTCGGCGCCCGCCGTTGCCGAGGGCAAGGATGCGCTGGTGCACGTACTGCGGGAGCTCGGCTGTGAGGTCGAGACCGTGGACAAGCACGACGACATCGCGCCGCGGCTGTTCGCGTTGCGCGAGGCGATGCGGACCGGCCAGGCCGGCGGGACCTACCTGCTCGGGTTCGGGTTCCACGGGGTGCCGCGGATGCAACTGCACGCCGAGGGGTACTTCGAGAGCCCGGCGAACGCGCTTCAGGACATCGTGCGGGACGGGCCGGCGCACGGGCTGATCACGTACGGGTGGTGGAACCGGATGCATGTGTGCACCGAGCACCTCGGGTACGGGCGGGCCAACGTGGCGACGCATCTGTTCCTGCGGCACCCGCAGGACGGCGTACGTGCTGTGGCCGGTCCGCTGGTGCGGTGGGCCTCGGAGCCGCATCGGGGGCTGTTGTGGGACGGGCTGCATCCTGAAGCACAGGTCGTCGTACCGTTCGCCGCGCTGCGGGCGGACGAGGTGGAGCGCACGGTGGAGTTGGTACGGCGATGAAGACCGTGGAGCAGGAGTGGTCCGAGTACGTCCGGGCGTTGCGCACGGTCGCGATGGCGCGGGCGGACGCGCAGCAGGCGCAGGACCGGTTGACGGCGCACAAGTCCAAGGCCGAGGCGACGGCGGCGGCGGAGGCCGACGCGATGGCCGAGCGCGGGCTGAAGCTGCAGACCCGGCTGAACGCGCTCGCCGAGAAGGCGGCCGCGAGTCTGCAGCGGGCCGGGCTGCCGGCCGAGGGGAAGCGGGCGAACCACTCGCTGCCCGAGATCCGGGCGCTGAACGACATCGAGACCGTTGCCGAGCGCATCACCAAACAGCTCGCCGAATCGGTCGACGAGCTGGAGGAGCTGCGGACCACGGCCCGGGCGCTCCAGGAGCAGCGCAAGCGGCGTACCATCAGCGCGGTCCTGGCGCTGGTCGGGTTCGTGCTGGTGTGGGTGTTCAGCGGGTCGTTCCTGGCCGGGGTCGAGGCCGCGGCGATCGCGGCTGTCACGATGCTGGCCGCCTCGCGGATGCTCGGACTGCCGCGGCTGCCCGGCGCGCGCTGGTGGGGCTGGGGCGGTGCGGTCGCGGTCTTCGTCCTGATGGCGGCCGGTCTGCCGTGGTGGATCGGGATCGGGGTACCGGTCGTGGTGGCGGGTACGGCGATCGTGCTGCCGAAGAAGCGCAACTAGGTTTGGGAGTGGGTTGAGGTGTCCGACGTACTGCGGCTCAAGGAACAGCTGCACCAGGTCTCGATGGAGGCCAAGCAGGCAGCCGGCGGCCTGGCCGGGTTCAAGCTCCGCTTCACCCAGCACAGCCAGCTGGTGGAGAGCCTGATCGCGGGCACCGCGACCGGTATCGATCGCGACATCACCGAGATCCTCGAGGCCGCGAGCAAGGCCGTCGAACAGGCCGCCGAGGCCCTCGAGATCGCCTCGGCCGGCTGCAAGAACTACGCCGACCAGATCTGACTCCGTTGCCGTCCGAGCTGCAGCGGGTCGCGCGCGGTCTGGTCGACTGTTTCGACGAGATCCCGCGCGTGGTCGAGCAGCTCCAGCGCACCGCCGTACGGTGCCGTGAGAACGCCCAGCTCGCACTGATCGCGTCCCGCGGCCAGGCAACCGTCGCGGCCCAGCAACTCGACGCCGCCGCTCGAGCGTGCGAGGCCGCCGCCCACTACCTCTCGATGGCGCCCCCGAAGGCGCGAGGCTGGGCCGAGGGCCTGGTCGGTACGGCGGGCCCGTCAACGAACCGTCCCTCGTCAGACTCCGCCGACCGCAACAAACTCACCAGCGGCTCCGGTGACCTGGACTCCCTCGGCCGGACCAAGCGCCTCACCTTCAGCTACGAAGACCTAGAAGTTGCCGAAGACAACGAACCCCCACTGATCACCGTCTCCCGCAAGGCCTTCGAGAAATACCGCAAGGCCCACGAGAAGGACGACGACCGCGACGAGCAGGAACCGCTCGAGATAGAGATCACCGTCCTCGAGACCGGCGAGATCGAATTCGAAGAACGCAACGAAAAAGATGACGAGAAACGCAACGCCCACCTCCTCGAGGACCACGAGATCGAGGTAGACCTCACCGAGGCCGTCAAGAACCTCCTCGAGTCCATGGCCGAGGACGAGAACAAGAAGTGGCAACACGCCACTCTCACCATCACCACGGACGAGGTCTCGGCCACCTTCGACTACCCCGAAGAACCCCGCCGCCAACCGCTAGTCGTCGACATCGACCTCCCCGACCTCCCCACCGTCGACTTCGACCCGGCTTTCGACGCCCGACCGCTCGACGTCGACTTCGAGCCCGGCCTCTACGGTCCGGACGAGACCTTCGAGCCACACGAGCTGGTCATCGCAGAACGTCTCGCCGAGGAGGGCTGGCGCGTCGATGTCAGACCTGCCGACCACACCCGGCAGCACCAGAAGAATCCCGACGTCATGGTGCGCAGGTCCGCGTCGAGCCGCGGAGTGGTCGTCGAGTTCAAGACGCCGACGAGCCTGAAGAACAGCGCGGTCAAGCGGAACATGAACCGCGGCAGCGGGCAGTCGGGAACCGATGGCGAGGTGGTCATCGACGGACGCCGGATCGGGCTGTCGGAGGAGGATGCGGAACGAGCGTTTCGGCGGGCCTCCAGTCAGCCGGGCTCGAGGGTGGCCAGCATGGTGCAGGTGATTCTTGGTGACGGTCGGTTGGTGAGTTATGCGAGGGAGAACTGATGGCTGACAGCGATGAGATCTTTCTGTCGATGCAGGGGTCGTTGGAGGAGGCCGCCGGACGGGTGGCGGAGGTGCTCGGCCTGGAGTTCAACGGGGACCTGCGGGGCGAGACCGGTGAGTTGCAGTACAAGGGCCGAGCGCGGACGTTCGACGAGATCGTCGGCTTCTACATCGGGCCGAACACCTTCCAGCCGGAGCCCGACGAAGTGCAGGCCATGGATCACTATCCGCTGGTTGTCGACGTCCAGGCTCGCAACCGGAAGCCCGCACAGGCGGAGGAGGCTCGGCTCGCCTTCGAATTGCTGGTCGGGGCCTTCGGTGAGGTGCCGGCCCTCTTGTCGCACAACGTGGAGCTTCTCGTCGCGGCCTACCTGCCCGGCCGCGGAACCCACACCTTCGAACCGGGTACGACGCTCGACGACCCCGATCTCGCCACCTGGCGCCCGTGGGTCGTCGGCTGAGCGGGGTCCTTACGGGGTGTGAGATTTTTCTCGGGAGTTGCGTCATGAACGGCTGAGGTGGCCGTCACTACCTGTGAACCCATCCCCACAGGGAAGTGGAAGTGATTGACGTGAAGGGTTTTGTTGCGAGGTCGCTGATGGGAAACGGCTCGACTCGGTGTCGGGTGCATTGAGATGGCTGACGGTGGTGATCCTCACCCGGCTGCGGTCCGGGTGGAGCGGCGGCGGGTGCGGGTCTGGTTCGGGGACCATGTGGTTGCCGACTACCGGGCCGAGGCCGAGCTGGCCGAGCGGTACGCCGCGGCCATGTCGCGCAGGTTCGCCGGGTTGCGGGTGACGAGCGAGCCGGTGCCGGACCAGGATCCCGGTCCGGAGCGGAAGTTGCCGGGGGAGCGGCTCTGGGAGGTAGCGCCGAAATGAGTTCCCGTCGTTTCCGGTTGATCCGTCATCAGGACGTCTCCGGTGTCAGTGGCACCGGGCCCGTCGCCGAGGGAGTGCAGTTCACCGACGGAGCCGTCGCGCTGCGCTGGTACGGCGACTATCCGACCACGACCGTGTGGGACGGCATCGAGTCCGTCATCGCCATCCACGGTCACAACGGGGCCACCGAGGTCGAATGGCTCGACCCGGAACGGGGTCCCGATCCCGACCTCAAGCTGCCGCCCCGCGAGTCCCTACCGCCGCGGCCCTGGCCGGACCTGCACTCGGCGCCCGAGCCGCAGGACCCCGACCCGCTCCACTCGGACGGCGACCTCGGCACCGACCGGGGCTTCGGGCCCGAGGGTGCGTTCAGCCGCAAGCATGGCGCCGCGCCGCCGTCCGCGTGGACGTCGTACCGAGTCTTTCGCTGACCAGTCAGTGACCCGCAGAACGGATCCGGCGCCGCGGACCCGAGCTGCCCACAGCGCGCATCGGTGCCGTTTCCCCTCCCGGCACCGGGCGTGGCCCAGGTACGGCGTACGCCTCGGCGAGGCGGCGTACGCCGTACCCGGCGCGGTACCGGCCCAGGCGGACTCGCGATACGCCTGGGCCGGGACCGGTCAGCGGTAGTTCATCTCCTCGGTCAGGTCGAGGTTGTAGAACTTCCCGGGTCCGTCGCAGAGCGCCATCATCTGCGCCGAGAACTCGGTGGTGTCGGGCCGCCGGGAGTTCGCCATCGCGTCCTCGTACGAGGCGAACTCGACGATCGCGAAGTACCGTCCGGACTCGTCCCGGTCGGCGCAGGTGATACCGCGGACCGGCGCGGGCCCCTCGCCCTCGGCTTCGCGCTTGGCGCTGTAGTCGTCCATCAGCGCCTTGATCTCGTCCGGTTTCGACGTCCGGTACTCGATGATCTGAACGAAACCAGCCATTTCTCCCCCTGTGTTGTGACACTCACCCCTGGATGTCTCCTTCGACAGTGCGCCTGGATCGCCTGGCTGGCAAGGCCCGACCGGTTACGGTGACCTGACGCGGGCAGCGGATCACGCGCCGTTTCTGCCCTCGGCAGAGGTGTCTGGGTTTTGTCGGTCGGGCCTGATTGGCTTGCCCACATGGAGATTCTCATCCTCGGTGGTACGGCGTGGCTCGGTCGCGAGATCGCTGCGCAGGCAGTCGCGCGCGGACATTCGGTGACCTGCGTGGCACGCGGCGAGAGCGGCGCCATCGCAGACGGTGCCAGCCTGATAGCGGTCGACCGCAGCAGCCCGGATGCGTACGACGCTGTCCCGCCTCGCGACTGGGATGCCGTGTTCGAGGTGTCCTGGCAGCCAGGGTTCGTGAGGGGTGCACTGGCCGCCTTCGGTGCCCGGGCGAAGCACTGGACGTACGTGTCCTCGGTGAACGCTTACGCGACGTACGACACGCCCGGCGCGGACGAGACCGCAGTACTGCGGGAGCCGACCGAGCTGGATGTGGTGGAGCAGGAGCTGTACGGCGAGGCCAAGGTCGCCAGCGAGCTCGCGTCGCGGGAGGTGGTGGGGGATCGGCTCGTGATCGCCCGCGCCGGGCTGATCGGCGGGCCGGGCGACCGGAGCGACCGATCGGGGACGTGGGTCGCCCGGGCGGCGCGTGCGCCGGAGGAGCCGATGTTGGTGCCGGACACGCCCGAGCTGGCGACGTCCGTGATCGACGTCCGTGATCTGGCCGGCTGGCTGCTGGACAACGCGACCGAGGGCCGGACGGGGACGTTCGACACCCGCGGTCCGCTGGTGCCGTTCGGCGACTGGATCGAGTTGGCGCGCGAGGTGGGCGGTCACACCGGGCCGGTCGTGCTCGCGCCGCGGGAGTGGTTGGAGAAGCAGGAGGTCGGGCAGTACATGGGGCCGGAGTCGCTGGCGATGTGGTTGACCGAGCCCGGGTACGAGGGCTGGTCGTCGCGGAGCGGTGCCGCGGCAGCCGCAGCCGGGCTGACGCATCGGCCACGCCGGGAGTTCCTGGAGGATGCGCTCGCCTGGGAGCGGGAGCTCGGTCTGGAGCGGGAGCGACGCGCCGGGCTGAGCCCGGCGAAGGAGAAGGAGTTGATCGAGGCACTGGGGGCATAGAGAGTAGGCGCATGCGCCTCGTGCTGATCTCGGACACTCACCTGCCGGTTCGGGCGAAGAAGCTGCCGGAGTCGGTGTGGGAGGCGATCGAGCGTGCCGACGTGGTCATCCATGCGGGCGATTGGGTGAGCGTCGGATTGCTGGACGAGTTGGAAGCTCGTGCGACCCGGCTGATCGGGTGCTGGGGCAACAACGACGGGCCGCAGTTGCGGGCGCGGCTGCCTGAGGTCGCGCGGGTGACGCTGGACGGGCTGTCGATTGCCGTCGTGCATGAGACCGGTTCGGCCAAGGGGCGCGAGGCGCGCTGCGAAGCGGCGTACCCGGGAGTCGATCTGCTGGTGTTCGGGCACAGTCACATCCCGTGGGACACGACGAGTCCAGGCGGGTTGCGGCTGTTGAACCCGGGGTCGCCGACGGACCGGCGCAGCCAGCCGTACTGCACCTACCAGACCGCGACGATCACCGCCGGCCGGCTGGAAGACGTTGCCCTCCACAACCTTTAGAGGTTGCGTGCTGCAACGAGTTCGGCCGGGCAGGCGGGATCAGCGCCGTACCACCGAGTTACGGCGTGTCCCGTCCGCCCGGCCGGGAAGTCAGGCGTTCGCTGCTTCCTTGACCCGGGTCTTGAGGCGGTCCCGCACCTCTTCCGGCGTGTAGGCGCGGCGCTTCCGCTCGCCCCGCGCGATGACTACGCCCGTTGCGGCCACGCCGACGAGCCCCGCAAGTCCTACCACCTTCCATACCTTCATGACGACTAACCTAGCGACGTGAACAGCCGGATTTCACTGGATGACGCTACGGAACTGACACGAACAGGTGACATTTGGCTGTTCCGCGGGGACAGCGCGGCGGATCGCGCTATCCAACTGACCACGAACAGCCCGGTCAACCACGTCGGAATGGCGGTCGTGGTCGAGGATCTCCCGCCGCTGATGTGGCACGCGGAGCTCGGCCGTTCGCTGGAGGACGTGTGGACCGGGACGCATCACCGCGGGGTGCAGTTGCACGACCTACGCGACGCCGTGCTCGTCTGGGGTCGCAAGTACGGTCAGCAGGCCTGGTTGCGGCAGCTCGATCACCCCGTCACGCGGGAGATGGAGGACGCGGTACTGCGGACCGTGGCGCGGCTGGACGGTACGCCGTTCCCGTCGACGGCACGGCTTGCGTCGAGGTGGGTGCGTGGCCGGGTGCCGGCGTTCCGGCGTGGATCTCGGGAGCTCGAGCTGGAGTCGGCGTACTGCGCCGAAGTGGTCGCGGTGACGTACGAGGCGATGGGGTTGCTGGGGAGCGGTCGGCGGCTGAACTGGTACGACCCGGGACGGTTCTGGAGCGGGGACGAGCTCAATCTCGCGCACGGTGCGAAGCTCGGCGCCGAGATTGCCGTCGACCTTCCGGAAACCTGACGGGCCGGAAACTGTCGGCGGCGTGTGATTGGGTTGTTCCAGTCGGTCATCGAGCCGGAGGAGGCCCGGGGATGTATGCCGTCATCGACACAGAGACGACCGGTTTGCTGCCGAGCCATCGGCATCGGGTCATCGAGATCGCGGTCGTGCTCCTGGACGCGCGTGGGCAGGTCGAGCACGAGTGGGTGACGTTGCTCAATCCCCAACGTGACCTGGGTCCGCAGCACATCCACGGGATTCTGACCGCCGACGTGCTGGCGGCGCCGGAGTTCGGGGATATCGCGCGGCAGTTGGGCCAACTGCTGGCCGGGCGGATGGTTGTCGGGCACAACGTCGAGTTCGATCTCGGTTTCCTGCGCGCGGAGTTCGCGCGCCTGGGCGTCGCGGTTCCGCTGATCACCGAGCGGTCGATGTGCACTATGGCGCTGGCGGGCTATCTCTATCCGGGCGCGAAGCGGACGCTCGGTGCCTGCTGCGCGGCGGCAGGCATCTCGATCGAAGGCTGGCATTCGGCGATGGCCGACACGCGAGCGACCGCGGAGCTGTTTTCCCGCTATCTGAAGGCTTTTCCGTCACCGCCGCCGTGGCAGTGGGCTTACGAAGAGGTCCGCCGCCTGCCCTGGCCTGCGTTGCCGGGGACGGACGTCGCGCCGACCGTTCGTCCGGTGCACGCCGGTGGTCGTCATGGCTGGATGAGTCGGCTCGTAGACCAGTTGCCCCGCGTTCCGGTGCCGCCGCAGGCCGACTCGTACCTGGTGCTGCTCGACACGATCCTCGCCAACCGGGAGATCACGGCGGCAGATGCGGATCAGCTGGTGCAGGTGGCAACCGAGCTGGGTCTGACCCGTCCGCAGGTCGACAGCCTTCACCGCTGGTATGTCGCTGCGCTCGCGACCGCGTCCTGGGGAGACGGGACGATCACGCCCGATCAGCGGAACGATGTCGACCGGGTCGCGGTCATGCTCGGGCGTCGCGCGACCGATGTCGACGAGGCGCTGCTCCGGGCGAGCGCCGGGCGGTACGTCGTACCCGATCGTCCTGGGGCACGCGGGTTTCCGCCGGGGAGCACGATGGTCTTCACCGGTGACATGGTCGAGCCGCGCGAGGTGTGGTGGGACCGGGCGGTCGCGGCTGGGTTCGTGCCGCAGGAGGCGGTCCGGCCTGAGACGACGTTCGTGGTGGCCGCCGATGTCGACAGCTTGTCGGTGAAGGCGCGGGCGGCTCGGGAGTTCGGCGTCCCGATCATCTCGGTCGACGACTTCCGCAGACTCATCCCAGCCGACGCACACCAGAACGAGCGCCGCGACGAGCGCCAGGGCGAGCGCAGGGCGGGGTGATGTCAGGCCGTGGGCACCAGGTGCTCGGGGTTCAGTAGGGCGTGGAGGGTCAGCCCGGCCTCGGTGAGTGGAGCCGGCGTGGTGGCATTGCGGTTGATGACGCAGAGCGCGTCAGTGATCGTCGCGCCCAGTGCGCGCAGATCGTTGGTGGACAGAACGATCTGACCACCGGTGGTGACCACATCCTCGACGATCGTCACGCGCCGTCCCTCGATGTCGGCGCCCTCGGCCAGGCGGCAGGTGCCGTACGGCTTCGCCTCCTTGCGGACGAACGCGCACGGTAGCCCCGTGTGACGGCCCAGTGCGGTCACGACCGGTATGCCGCCCATCTCCAGACCTGCCAGCACCTCGGTCCCGGCCGGGATCAGCGGGACCATCGCCGCGGTCACCTCGTCCAGCAGTACCGGATCGGCCTCGAACCGGTACTTGTCGAAGTACTCCGCTGTCTTCTGTCCGGACCGGAGGACGAACTCCCCGGTCAGGTGGGCTGTCGCGTAGATCCGTCGGCCAAGTTCCTCGAGGTGCACACCCGGCACCCTATCCGGCGGCTACGCGAGGTCGTCCTCGTCGGGCAGCGGCTCGATCTCGAAGCGAAGCTGCTTACCGGAGCGGATGCGTTCGATCGCGGACAGACAGGCGGGTTCGCTCATCTGGACGCCGATCTCGGCGAGCTTGTGCCGCAGCACCCGGGCCGCGTCCTCGGCCGACCGGGCGCTGGACTCGTTGATCGCCTCGATCGTGGTGGCGGTGAGCTTCTCGCGGATGTCCGGGTGTGTCTGGTGGATCTCGTGCGTGATGCGGAACTCGGTCATCGCGACTCGCTCTCCCTTGTCCTCATGCGGGCCGATAGTGGGAACCAGCGTAGTGTCCCGAGACCTCAGCTGAGCACGCGTCGGACGAAACTCTCCAGACGGGTTGTCAGTCGCTCGGCCCGGACCTCCGGGGTGGCGGTCTCGCCCTGCGGCAGGTCGAGCTCGCGCAGGCCGCGGATGTACAGCGAGCAGGCGAGATCGGCGCACATGTACATGCCGACGGTGTTCCCCTCGCGGCCGGCCGAACCGGCCCGGCGGGCGGCGAACAGAGCGACGTCACTGACGTGGTGCGCGGTGTTGCACAGGTCGCACAGTCCGGCGAACCGGCGGGCGGCTCCCGACGTCTGGGTGCTGACCGCTATCCCGGTCACCCCGCCGTCGCGGCGTACCACCAGATAGCCCCGGTTCGGTGCCTTCGAGGCTCGCCAGCCGAGGAAGTCCAGCGACTCCCAGGGCAGCTCGGTGAACCGCGCCGGCAGCGCGATCGCCTTCACCTGGCTCTTGGTCGAATTGACGAACGAGCGCCTGATCTCGTCGCCGCTGAGCGGTTCCACGACGGTCCTCCAGTTTCTCCGGCCACCTATCAGACCTGGTGTCGCCCGGCCGCCGCAACCGATTAACTCTGTTGCTTGGGGCAACGGTCAGCTGTCGGAGTACGACGCGGTCCGGGTCTCGTCGTGGTTGCGCAGGTCGACGCCGAAGTCGACCGACGCTTTCAGCCGGAGCAGCAGCGAGACGACCTCGGCGCCGTCGGCGGGATCGTCCGAGCTGAGCGTGAGCTCGGTGCCGCCAGTCTCGCCGGCGGCCAGCGTGAACGTGAGCGTGCGGCCGAAGTACTGCAACCGGTAGAGCTCGTCCGGGACCGCCTCGTCGATCCGGCACTCGCCGGCGCGTCCGTCCGCGAGGACGAACGAGATCACCCCACCCGACTCCGGCGCCGACGTGGCCCAGAACCGCTCCCGGCCGAGCGACGTACTCACCGCGCGGTAGACGTCACTCGGTCCCGACGCGCAGAACACCTTCCGCTCCACCGAACCCCACTCTCTCCTCGACCGGGTCCCATTCTCCGGCCCCGACGGGTCCAGCAGATGAACACGCCGGGTGGGGGGTGGACTTCTGAGCGTCAAAGGTGAAATCTGTACTGTGTAAAGTTCAACTAGTCCTCTGGAGGAATCCGCGATGTCCAACGAGTACGCCGCACTGTCCGGCGACTACACGCTCGACGCGGCGCACACCCGCATCGGGTTCAGCGCCCGGCACGCGATGGTGACCAAGGTGCGGGGGGCGTTCGACGAGTTCGAGGGCTCGTTCCACATCGACGGCGAGAACCCGGCGAACTCGTCCGGCACCGTGACGATCCAGGCGAAGAGCATCAACACCCGCAACGGGCAGCGCGACGAGCACCTGCGCAGCAACGACTTCCTCGCGATGGACGAGCACCCGGAGATCACCTTCTCCTCGACCTCGGTCAAGCCGAGCGGTGACGGCGAGTTCGTGGTGTCGGGCGACCTGACCATCCGCGGCGTGACGAAGCCGGTCGACGTGACGTTCGAGTACACCGGCGCGGCGACCGACCCGTTCGGCAACCAGCGCGTCGGCCTCGAGGGCTCGGTCGTGATCAACCGCAAGGACTTCGGCGTCAGCTGGAACGCGGCGCTCGAGGGCGGCGGCGTACTGGTCAGCGAGAAGGTCACGCTGGAGCTCGAGGTCTCGGCGATCAAGAACGCCTGATCTCCACTCTGCTCAGAGGCGTGGGTGTCGCCTTTCGGCGGCACCCACTGATGTTTTCAGGCGTGGCGACTCGTCTGGTGCAGCAGGGACTCGACGGCCTCGCGGAGTTCGGTGTCGTGGTGCGGGCCGGACCAGACGACGATGCGGCCCTTGTCGCCGAGCTTGGTGGTGACCAGGTCGCGGGCGGGCGTCGGGTCGCCCTGATTGAGCAGTACGACGAGACGCCGACCGTCGCGCTGGAGGCGATCGAGCAGCGGCGGGAGCGTGGAGCCGTGGAACAGCCCGGGGTCGCTCTTCACCTTGGTCTCGATCATCACGCCGCGGCCGCGCACCACCAGCAGGAAGTCCGCGCGGTCCCGGGTGAACTCGCGGTCGTGGTAGATCCGCGCCTTCGGCCACAGGCGTTGCAGCGCCGCGTCGACCTCGGCGTCGTACTGGACGGCGAGACGACTGACGCGGGAGCTCGTCCGCCGGAAGGACTCCGGCGTACGACGGCCGCCGCACCATGTCGGCAGCCAACGTCGGAAACTCGTGTCGATCATCAGGTGGACCCCTCGACCTAGCCGGCACTCAGCGGTGAGTGTTCCCGGCGCTGGTAAGCGGAATCCAAGGGGCGCGCGATCGTGATCGCACTGGGACGAATCAGCAGGCGTTCGGGGTGGTCGTGCCGCCGTCGACGATCCAGCGGGACTGCTGGGGGAGGACGCGCATCTGGTCCAGCCAGCGGGTCGGCGTCGTGTTCGGGAGGACGGAGTGGCCGCGGGAGTTCACCGTGCGGGCCGCGGAGGTGTCGTAGCAGGCGCTGACGATGACGCCGTTCGATGCGATGGTCCGCTGCGCCCACAGGACCTTCGTGGCGCCGGTGTTGTGCAGCTTCTTCGTCCGGAAGTACTTCGCCTGCACGCTGATCGCCTGGTACATCTTCGGCGTCATCACCTGCTGCAGTTGCGTCGTCTTCCCGCCGCCGCTGCGCATCATCGCGTCGAGTGCGATCCGGTACGCGTAGTACGCGTTGACCACCGGGTCGTCGGAGCCGGCCGCTGCTGCGGCCTGGTCGGTGAGACTCGGCCGGGCCGCCTTCTGGGCGGCGGGTGCCGCGTTGGCGACGCCGGCGTCGGTGCCGCAGCCGGGGACGAGCAAAACCGGGATCAGCGTGGCGGCCACCGCCAGGTTCCGCATGCGCATGGTGTCCAGTACCTCCTGTTGGGCGCGGCCTCGCCGCTCGTGCCGTCGGGCAGCCCAGCAAGCCGTACGCCGTCCGGCACTGACCGTGTAACGGCGCGACACGCATCGTGGTCACTGTGACCTAGATCACAACTGACCCCCTACCGGGGTACTGATCGCCGATTGGCTCTCCGGCTGGATGTGCCGGGAGCGTCCGATTCCTAGCCTCGATCTCAGGACCTGAGACTTGAGGAGACACGATGACGGACACACTCACCCGCCGCGGGGCGGACGCGAAGCCGGTGGACGGCAGGATGCGGCGGCTGGCGAGGTCGCTGGGGAGAACGCTGGCGTACGACGCGTTGCTGGCGCCGGTGAGTGCGCAGACGCTGGCGGACGCGATGGTCGGGGAACCGCAGGCGGCTGGGCAGCGCTGGCGCAGGCTCGCGACGTACCGACTCGGGCGGCGCGATGTTGTCGGCACAGATCGAGGTGGTGAGCCCGGTGTCGTGTTCGGGTACGGGCTGATCAGTGCGGTGCTCGGGTTGATGAGCTGGTTCTTGATGATGCTGGCGGTCACGGCCGTGGTGCGCGGACCGTTCTGGGGCTTCGTCGACCACGGCCCGATCGAGCCCGGTACGTGGGGCGGGCCGACGCGGGCCGGCGCGTGGACGGCGCACGGGCTCATCGCCGTACCGTGCATCGTTGTGTTCCTGTTCGCACTGCGGGGTATCGCTGCGCTGCACGCTCAGCTGGTGCTGCCGCTGTACGGACTGGCGGCGCGGAAGTGGGTGCTTCCGGCAACTATTGTGCTGGCGGCCGGCGGTCTGGCGTTCTTCTGGTCCTGGATCGAGCAGTTGTGAGTAGGGTCCATCCGTGAACAAGTGGCCGCGCGGGCGGTGGGCATGGGGTGCGGCGCTCGGGGTCGCGGCGCTGCTCGTCCTCACGGTCATGGATCTCGGCCAGCACTACGAAGTACAGCTCGGGGCCGTGTTGGCGCTCGCGATGGCGCGGGCGCTGGCCCTGGGCCTGGCGTGGCTGCGGCCGCGGGCGGCGTTGCTGGTCTCACTCGTCACCACGGCCGTCACCGCGGCAGTGACGACGCCGGTCAGCTCGAGCGAACCGTGGCCATGGGGTACGACGGCGGCGTTCGGTCACTCGTTCGTCGTCGCGATCGCCGGCGCACGTGGACTCGGCCGGCGCGAGCAGGTCGGGTGGTGGGTGGCGACCCAAGCCGTGGGTGTGGTGGCCGTCGAACTGGCGCCGGACCGCGGTAGCTGGCGCGGGCTGATCACCATGGCAGTGCTGTCGGCAGTGGCGGTCGTGGTGGGCGACCTGATCCACACGCGTGGTCAGACGAACAGGCGGCTGGCCGAGCAGGAGACGATCACCAAGGCCGAGCGTGCCGAGCGTGAGCGTCTGCAGGAGCGTGCCCGGATCGCTCGCGAGCTGCACGACGTCGTGGCGCATCACCTGTCCGTTGTGGTCGTACGCGCGGACAGTGCGCCGCACCGGCTGGCCGACGTACCGGAGAACGTCCGTGTGGAGTTCACCGAGATCGCCAACGCGGCACGTGTCTCGCTGACGGAGATGCGTCGAGTACTGCGGCTACTGCGCGAGCCGGTCGAGCAACCGCCGATGGGGGAGCTGGGCCCGCAGCCTGGGCTGGCGGAGCTGGCTGACCTCGTCGAGAGCACACGCCGGGCCGGTGCGGACGTGCGGCTGATCGGTGAGGTGCCGACGGGCTTCGACGAGACGGCCGAGCTCACGGCGTACCGGGTCGTGCAGGAGGCGCTGAGCAATGCGGTCCGGCATGCGCCGCACGCAGCGGTTCAGGTGTCGGTCAAACACGCTGGCAACGAGCTAGAGGTGACTGTGCAGAACGCGCCGCCGCCGGGCAGTCCTACGCCGCCGCCGGGCAGTCCTACGCCGGCGCCGGGTAGTGGGCATGGGCTGACCGGGATGCGTGAACGGGTGGCGCTCGTGGAGGGGACCGTCAGCGCTGCGCCGACCCCGGAAGGCGGTTATCTGGTGCAGGCGATCATTCCGGTCGGGCAGGAGGTGGCGAGTGGCGATCACGGTCATGGTGGTTGACGACCAGGAGATGGTGCGGGCCGGGTTCAGCGCCCTGCTCGACGCGCAGCCGGATCTTCAGGTTGTCGGACAAGCTGGTGACGGCGCCCAGGCGGTCGAGTTGGCCGCTGAGCTGAAGCCGGACGTGATCCTGATGGATGTACGCATGCCGGTCCTCGACGGCCTCGCCGCAACCCGGCGAATCCTGGCCGACTCGACGCCCGGCGAGCCGCCGCGGGTCGTGATGCTGACGACGTTCGACCTCGACGACTACGTGTACGCCGCTCTCCGCGCCGGTGCGAGCGGGTTCTTGCTGAAGCACTCCACCCCGGACGAGCTGGCCGCCGCAGTACGGGTCGTGGCCGCCGGCGATGCGCTACTCGCCCCGTCCGTCACCCGTCGGCTCGTGGAGGACTTCGCGCGGGCGCAACCCGTCGTACCGATCACTCCGGTGCACCTGACGCCACGGGAGACCGACGTACTGCGGCTGGTTGCTCGTGGGCTGTCCAACCGGCAGATCGCGGACGAACTGGTGCTGGCCGAGCAGACCGTGAAGACACACGTCAGCAACATCCTGACCAAGCTGGACCTGCGCGACCGTGCCCAGGCGGTCGTCTATGCCTACGAGGCAGGCGTAGTGACCCCGGGTCCGCGACACTAGGGCGATGGACGTCCTGGAACGCGTACGCCGCCTGTGCCTGGCGATGCCCGAGGCGACCGAGCGGCCGAGTCATGGCGAGCCGACCTGGTTCGTGCGGGACAAGAAGGTGTTCGTGATGTACGCCGATCACCACCACGACGACCGCCTCGGTGTGTGGATGGCAGCGCCACCCGGTGTGCAGGAGGCACTGGTCGCCGAGGACCCGGTGCACTTCTACCGGCCGCCGTACGTCGGGCACCGTGGCTGGCTTGGGGTGTACCTGGACGTGGATGTCGACTGGGAGCACTTCGAGGACCTGGTCGAGAACGCCTTCCGCCAGATCGCTCCGAAGACCCTCATCGCCCGGCTGGACGAGGTCTAGTCGTTCAACGGCACCGACGTCTGCGGGAGGATGGCAAGCTCTCTGCTCCAGGTCATGGCGTGCTCCGGTGAGTCCCACTCCCACTCCAGGATCTGCGCGGTACTGCGGCGCCCGAAGATGGCCCGGAACAGTTCGTAGGAGCTGGTGTGCGCCACAGTGGGCGGACCGTCGGAGCCGGCCGAATAGGTGCCGTCCGGGGTGATGACGGTCAACGGACCCGGCTCGTCGAGCATCCAGTCCAGAGTGGCCAGCCGGAGCTCGGTCGGCGGGCGCCCGCTGCCGATGGCTCCGTGCAGGTCGGCTTCATGGACTGCAGCGTCCACGTACGGGTTGCAGACCAGCGGGTGTGAGGTGGTGCCGTCGACGATCAGCTTCTCCAGCTGTGGGCCGACAGTCGCCCACTCGTCCAGCACCTCGGCCATCGGTAGGTTGCGACGCCTCTCGACCTGTACTGCGGTCCACGGCGGACGCGGTGCACCGACGACGTTTCCGACCACGAAGTCGGCCGCCACTCCGGTCAGGTGCGAGACCAGACTGTGCACGCTCCACTGCGGGCAGGCGGGCACCTGGCGATCGAGGTCGTCCACGCTGAGGTCGCGGACCGCGTCCGCCATCCGCTCGCGCCCGGCGTGGTACAGCTCCGCACTTCTCGTTGGGTCCATCACGTCTACATTGCACCGATAGGGTGACGCGATGGGCAAGGGCGAAGCTGGTCCGGTCGGTCAGAAGCTGGCGATTGCACTGGCGTTCGGGAGCTCCGCCGCCGTGATGGTGCTCGAGCTCGTGTCGCTCCGGCTGGTCGCGCCGTACATCGGACTGACGCTGGAGACGAACACTGCGGTCATCGGGGTCGCACTGGCTGCGATCGCGACCGGTGCGGCCCTCGGTGGCAAGTTCGCCGATGTGGTGCCGCCACAGCGGACGCTAGGCCCGCTGATCCTGTTCGGTGGCGCACTGGTGATGCTGATCCTCCCGGTGGTGCGGTGGACCGGCCAGGCGCTCGCCAACGACATGGTGTTCCTCGTCCTCGCCGTCACGCTCTTCGCACCCGCCTCGCTGCTGGCGGCCGTCACACCGATGGTGACCAAGCTGCGGCTGTCCACTCTGGAGCAGACCGGCACTGTCGTCGGCAGACTGTCCGCGTACGCGACGGTCGGCGGCATCGTCGGCACTGTGCTGACCGGATTCGTGTTCGTCGCTACCGTCCCGATCAGCACGATAATCCTGACGCTGGGCGCCGCATTGGTGGTCGCCGGTGCCGCACTGACGTTCATGCTGCGCGGTGTGCAGGCAGCGATTAAGCCGGTCGCTCTGGCAGTCATCGGCGCCACTCTGACCGTTGTCGCGCCACGTCCGTGCGAGGTCGAGACGGCGTACCACTGCGCCCGGGTGGTGGCGGACCCCAGTCGTGAGGGTGGACGGACGCTGTACCTCGACCAGCTGCGGCACTCGTACGTCGATCTGGACGATCCGACCTATCTGGAGTTCGAGTACATCAAGAACTTCGCAGCGGCGATCAACGGCAGTTGGCCGGCCGAGAAGCCGCTCGACGTTCTGCACGTGGGCGGTGGCGGGCTGACGATGCCGCGGTACCTGACCGCGACCCGGCCGGGCAGCAAGCACCAGGTGTACGAGATCGACCCGGCGGTGGTGGAGCTCGACAAGAAGGAGCTCGGAGTACGGACCGGACCGGACCTCGCGGTGACGGTGAAGGACGGGCGGCTCGGCGTACGCGATGAAGCGACGGACGGCCAGGACCTGGTCATCATGGACGCGTTCAGCGGGCAGTCCGTGCCGTGGCACCTCACCACCCGCGAGCTGATCACCGACGTACGCCGGGTGCTGCGGCCGGACGGGATCTACCTGATCAACGTCATCGACCACGGGCCGGCCCGGTTCGCGAAGGCGGAGGTCAAGACCGTGCAGGCGGTGTTCCCGTACGTCGGGGAGATCGTGCGGACCAACGGCAGTGGCGGGAACTTCGTGCTGATCGCATCCGACCGTCCGCTCGACGTACCGGCGATCAGCAGCCGGCTGGAGCCGGGGATGAAGTTCCTGGATCAGCCGACCAGCGACGGGCCCGTGCTCACCGACGACTTCGCGCCCGTGGACCAGCTGCTCACGCCGTACGGTCAGTGATGCTCTTGTGGTTGCATGTGGTCATGCACCCACGCGCAGGCCAGCCCGCTCAGCCCGAGGACCTCGTCGACGTCGACGCCATGCTGGCGGCGTACGACGACATCACGCCGGACGTGGACAATCCGGCCCAGAAGGTCGTCTTCGGTACGTCGGGGCACCGCGGCTCGAGCCTCGACGGCGCCTTCAACGAGGCACACATCCTGGCGATCACCCAGGCCGTCTGCGAGTACCGGGCCGGTCAGGATACGACGGGGCCGCTGCTCGTCGGACGGGACAGTCACGGCCTGTCGGAGCCGGCCTGGCGCACGGTGCTCGAGGTGCTGGCCGGCAACGACGTACAGACGCTCGTGGACAGCGCGGACCGGCTCACGCCGACCCCTGCGGTCTCGCATGCGATCCTGCGGCTCAACCGCGGCGCCGGCGCGGACGCGGACGGCATCGTCATCACGCCGTCGCACAACCCGCCGCGCGACGGCGGCATCAAGTACAACCCACCGCACGGTGGTCCGGCCGACTCCGACGCGACCAAGTGGATCGCCGATCGCGCCAACCAGCTGATCGCGGGCGGCAACCGCGAGGTACGCCGTACGCCGTTCGAGCAGGCCCGTCAGCAGGCGGGGGACTACGACTTCGTCGGGCACTACGTCGACGACCTGCCGTCGGTGCTCAACCTGGCCGCGATCCGGGATGCCGGCGTGAAGATCGGCGCCGACCCGCTGGGCGGTGCGAGTGTCGACTATTGGTCCGCGATCGCCGAGCGGCACAGTCTCGACCTGACCGTGGTGAACCCGCGGATCGATCCGGCCTGGTCGTTCATGACGCTGGACCACGACGGCAAGATCCGGATGGACTGCTCCTCGCCGTACGCGATGGCGTCGCTGGTCGCACAGCGGGACAAGTACGACGTGGCGACCGGGAACGACGCGGACGCCGACCGGCACGGGATCGTCACGCCGGACGCCGGACTGATGAACCCGAACCACTACCTGGCCGTCGCGATCTCCTACCTGTTCAGCAACCGCCAGTGGGGTGCGGACGTCGCTGTCGGCAAGACACTGGTGTCGTCGTCGCTGATCGACCGCGTGGTCGGTGACCTGGGCCGTCGGCTGTGGGAGGTGCCGGTCGGCTTCAAGTGGTTCGTGCCTGGGCTGATCGACGGCTCGGTCGGCTTCGGTGGTGAGGAGTCGGCCGGTGCGAGCTTCTTGCGCTTCGACGGCTCGGTGTGGACGACCGACAAGGACGGGATCCTGCTGGCGTTGCTGGCGAGTGAGATCACCGCTGTGACCGGGGAGACGCCGTCAAAGGCCCACGCGAAGCTGGTGGAGCGCTTCGGTGCGTCGGCGTACTCACGCGTTGACGCGCCCGCCACCCGCGAGCAGAAGGCCAAGCTGTCGGCCCTGTCCGCGGACGCGGTCACTGCGACCGAGTTGGCCGGTGAGCCGATCGTGGACCGGCTGACGAAGGCACCGGGTAACGGAGCCGCGATCGGTGGGCTGAAGGTCACCACCGAGTCGGCGTGGTTCGCCGCCCGCCCCTCCGGGACCGAGGACCTCTACAAGATCTACGGCGAGTCCTTCAAGGGCGCCGAACACCTGGAGCAGGTCTTCGAACAGGCCCGCGAGGTCGTGTCCGAAGCACTGGCCTAACGCACGAAGGCGTCCAGCAACCGCTCCAAGTCCGCAGCGGGATCCTCAGTGATCCCGCTGTGGATCGGTCCGGGGTGCACGACGGTACTGCGAGGCGCCGCCAGCCACCGGAACCGCTCACTGATCGTGGTCCCAGCGGCAGGGCCGCCGACCGGCTCACCGGCACAGATCGCGCGGATCTGATCCAGCGACGCACACACGACGTCCACGTCAACTGCCGGGTCCAAGGCCCTCAGACGTTCCGGCTTCACGTCCCAGCCGGCGCCCAGGTAGTCCAGCGCCCGGCAGTACAGCACCGCGCCGACGTTGATGAACTCGCCGCGCTGGATGCGCGGTGCGGCCCGCAGGATGACGTAGTCGAACGGTGCCATCACCGAGCACCTCCCGGCACCCACGCGGCCCGGTTCTCCAGCCGCGCCATCAGATGCCCCAGGTACCGCTCCCGGTCACCGTCACCCAGCCACTCGTCGGGAACCAGCCCGATCACCTCGGTCAACAGCTCCGGGGTGATCGCCGCGGCCAGCTCAGCGTCCACCTTCGCGACCCCAGGCACCGCCACCGAGAACACGTGGTCCGAGGCGTCGTACGGCAGCGAGGCGAACTTCTCCGCGGACATCCACGAGTGGTGGAAGTACAGCGCGGCGCCGTGGTCGATCAGCCACAGGTTCTTGTGCCAGACCAGCAGGTTCGTGTTGCGCCACGACCGGTCCACGTTCGCGACGAACGCGTCCAGCCACAGGATCCGCGCCATCGCTTCGTCACCGGGGTTGCCCGCCGAGCCGTCGTACCCGAAGGAGCCCGGCAGGAAGTCGACGGCGAGGTTCAGGCCGGCGCTGCGGATCAGCAGCTCCTGGATCTCGAAGTCGGGCTCGGACTTGCCGATCGCCGGGTCGAGCTGGATCAGCTTCAGCTCCGGCACCCGCAGGCCGAGGCGACGGAACAGCTCGCCGACGATCACCTCGGCCACCAGCGCCTTCGGGCCCTGGCCGGCGCCGTGGAACTTGATCACGTAGGTGCCGAGATCGTTGCCCTCGACAACACCTGGCAACGATCCGCCCTCACGCAGCGGCAGCACGTACCGGGTCGCGGTAACAACAGGCAGACTCACGCCGGAGAGCTTAGGCCATGGGTACCTGGCCGGCGTGAGGGTTCCGTCGTTCGGAGTAGAAGAAGAGCTCATGCTGGTATCCGCCACCGGCGATCCACTGCCACGCAGCAAGGCAGTCGTTGCGGACCTGCCAGACGTAGAGCTGGAGCTGACGCGCGCCATGGTGGAGATCAACTCACCGGTGTGCACAACTGCGGCGGAGTTGCGGGGGCATCTGTCGGATCTGCGTGCCAAACTCGCCGCGGCTGCCGCAGAGGAGGGAGCGCGGTTGCTGGCGATCGCAGTGCCTCCTCAGGGCGATGCGGCGCAGCCGATCACCAGGAAGGCGCGCTACCAGGAGCTGGAGCTGCGCTGGGGGCTGCTGGCGCGTGAACAGGGCGTCTGCGGTTGCCATGTCCATGTTGAGGTGCCGGACAAGCACGCCGCCGTCAGAGCCAGCAATCACGTACGGCCATGGCTCCCGGCGCTCCTGGCCCTCACGGCGAACTCCCCGATCTATCTGGGTCGTGACACCGGCTTCGCGAGCTGGCGGTGGCTGATGACGAGCCGGTGGCCGTGCGCCGGGCCACCGCCGTACCTGGAGTCGCCGGAGCACTTCGACGCGCTGGTGAGCATGCATCTGGCTGCCGGCACGCTCATCGACGAGCGGATGGTCTATTGGGACATCCGCCCGTCGTCGCACCTGCCGACGGTGGAGGTACGGGTCAGCGACGTACCACTGACCATCGACGAGACCGTGCTGCTGGCCACGCTGACCCGTGCGCTGGTGATGACGGCGCTGGAGGACGGCGGCCAGGGCCCGAAGCTCGAGCCCGAGGTACTGCGGGCCGCGTACTGGCTGGCTGCCCGCGACGGACTCACTGCGAACGGCGTCGACGTTCGCACCGCCGAACCGATGCCGGTGGCCGAACTCCTGAAGAGACTGCGGCAACACGTCGAACCAGCCCTGCAGGAGCTCGACGCACTGGAGTTGGTCGATGACGGACTCCAGCGCGCACTCACCGACGGCAACGGTGCGATCAAGCAGCGCAACGCGTTCCGTGAGGGCGGCGACTTCACCGCCCTCACGGAAGTCAGCGCAGGAAGTCCTCCAGACCGTGCAGGTCGTCGGTATTGATGTAGTCGACGTTCGCGGCGACCAGTTCGCGCCAGAGCGCCTCGCGGGCGGCGCCCGGCGTGTCCGGGGTCTCCCAGAAGCGGACCTTGTAGCCGGCGTGGTGCGCGCTGACCACGATGTCGTGCAGCTTGGTCTTCTCGGCCTCCGGCATCGGACCGATGCCGCGCCAGGTGAACACGTTCGACCAGTTGTCGCTGACCAGCGGCATCAACGACGCCGGCATCCCTGACTGCAGATCGCCCAGCCGGCCGTCGTACCCGGCGTACCGGACCTTCTGGGCCTTCATGTCGTCCAGCGGGCGGTTGCCACTGATCACCGAGGTGACGGCACCCTGATGGACGCGACCGTTCACGAAGATCGTGCTGATCCCGCGGTACTTCGCCAGCGCCTTATCGACCGCGGCGTACGTCGACGGTCCGTCGCTCTTGATGTCGATCAGCAGCTGGAAGTCCCGGCCGTGCCTGTACACCTGCCCGTGGTTCTGCCGGACCCGGTCCGCCAACGGCTTCAGGTACAGGCTCTCCAGGTTGCGACCCGGCTTGGCGTCCGCGAGGTCGTGTGCGACGCGCAGCTCACCGTCGACCAGCCATACGTCGGCTTCGACGCTGTTGAACCCGCGGTCGAGCGCATCCTGCAACGGCCGCCGGTGGTCGTAGTCGTTGTGCGCATGCGCCGAGGGCAACGCCCGTACGGCGGGAGCGTCGTACGCCTGCGGGAGGCGGAACCCTTCGGACCGTACGACGTCGCGCACGCGGTCCGGGTAGTCGCTGATGATGCCGTCGACGCCCTGGTCGATGAACCACTTGATCGTGGCCGGATCGTCGACCGTCCACGGGATCACCTTCAGGCCGGCCTTGTGTGCCGCCTTCACGGTGTCCTTGGTGAAGTACGGACGGAACGCCGGGTCGGTGATCTTGCCGCCCTGCGGGAAGCCGTCGACCGGCGAGATCGCCGAAGCGCCGAAGGACTTGACCGCCTTGATCGGGTCGCCGCCGAAGTCGTCGATATCGAGACCGCCCAGCCACGGCGACTTGCCCGGCTTGCCGACCTGCAGGAAGTCGAAGTTGTCCAGCGCGACCAGCGGCAGCTGCGGCATCACCTGGTGCATCCGCATCAGCGAACCCCAGTCGAAGCTCTGGATCGTCACCTGACGGGCGATGTTCGCCTTGCGGATCTCACTGGCGACCACCTGGACGAACTGCTCGCGCGGAGCGGTCTCGGTCGGCGCGCCGGCCTCGACCTTGGTCTCCACGTTCAGCTTCACGCCGTACGCGCGGTAGCGGTGCACGAGGGTGAAGATGTCGCGCAGCTCGGGCATGCGGGCGCCCGGGTCGGGCTGCTGCTCGGGGAAGTTCGCCTGCGGCAGCGAACCGCAGTCGAGCTGCTTGACCTGCTTCAGTGACAGCGTGTTGATGAACTTGCCGACGTACGGGTACTCCGGGTCGCCCGGCGTGTACGGCGCGGTGTCGCGGCACTTCTTGCCGTCGACCTTCCGGTCGTGGGTGACAACGGCGTACCCGTCCTGGGTGATCTGTACGTCGAGCTCCAGCGTGCTGACGCCGAGCTCCAGACCGTGTGAGAACGAGGCGATCGTGCTCTCCACGGTGAGTCCGAGACCACCACGGTGGGCCTGGATGTCGAAATCGCCACGGTGGGCGTCGGCCGGGGCGGCCGGAAGTAGCAGCCCGGCGATCAGCGCGCACGGCAGCAGTGCGCGGGGAAGGCGGCGCATGAGGGGTTCCTTCCGGAGGGGTTGTTGGGCGGATACTCCCGAGGCTGTCTGCCTCAGGAGTACCCCCACCCTCGCGAACGTAGCCGGTAGGTGTCCAGCCGGCTACGGAGCGGAGCCGATCACGCTACTCGTACTGGAGCGCCTCCAGCGGGTTCAGCTTCGCCGCGCGGCGGGCCGGCCAGATGGCTGCGAAGATGCCGACCACGACCGAGACGATGGCGAAGATCACCAGTTGGGCGACCGGGATCGTGAACGAGATCTCGTCGAGCCGCGCGGCCAGCAGTGATGCGAGGACCAGGCCAAGGACGATCCCGATGACTGCGCCTATCAGTGCGGTGATCACGCTCTCCTGCCGGATCATCCGTTTCACCTGGCCGCGGGTCAGACCGATCGCGCGCAGCATGCCGAGCTCGCGGGTCCGTTCGAAGACCGTCAGCACCAGCGTGTTGACGATGCCGAACAGACTGACCAGCACGGACAGCGCCAGCAGCACGTAGAGCACGTTCAGGATGCTCTTGATGCTGTCGGTCTGCGCCTTCTTGAACTCGTCCCGTGTCAGCGCCTTGGCGTTCGGGAACGTCCGCAGGGCATCGTTGAGGGTCGCGGTGTTCGCGTCGGTCACGCCACCGCTCATGTTGACGAACGTGTAGAGATTCAGCGGCTGCGAAGTGGTCGCGTCGAACGTGGCTGTCGAGATCGTCACGTTCCCGAACGGCGAGCCACCCGCCGGCGGCCGGAAGACGCCTTTCACCTGCAGTTGCAGGGTTTTCCCGGTGGCAGTCTGCATCGGGAACCGGGACCCGAGGACGAGCGCGTGACTGTCGGCGTACGCCGCATCGACGATCGCGCCGTCGGCCCCGAGCTCGCCGAGCGACGCCTGCGATCCGGACCGCCAGTCGAACGTGAGCAGCTCCGGCGCCTGCGGATCGACGGCAGTGATCGTGATCGTCTTGTCGAACGCCTTCGCCTGGCCGCCGCGCACGCTGGTGAGCTTCTCGACTCCCGGCACCTTCGCGACCTCCGCGGCGACCGGTGGCGGCAGCGGGCTGAAGTTGTTCTGCGCGGTGATCGCGTAGTCGGCGCTGAAGATCCCGTCGACCGCCTGCTCGAACGGCCGGATCAGACCCGCACCCAAGGTGGCGACGAGGGTGACCAGCGCCAGCCCGATCATCAGCGCGGCCGCGGTCGACGCCGTACGGTGTGGATCCCGCCGGCTGTTCTGCCCACCGATCGCCACGGCCGGTCCGTCCGGCAGTACGCCGGGGAACTCCGTATGGCGGCCGAACAGTCGCCGTATCGCCCACAACGGCACCAGAACGAACGGCCAGATCAGAGCGGTCAGTACGACGACCGACCAGCGCGCGATCGGATCCGCCACCGCCGCCAACGGCTTGACGAGACGCGAGGAGAACAAGGCGATCCCGATGAACAGCAGCAACACCCCGGCGCCCAGCAAGATCAGCAGCGTCTTGGTCGACAGCCCATCGGCGAACAATCCGACCAGCACGAGCGCGATCCCGCCCGCGGCGAGCAGCGCAGCACCGACCGGCCGATAGCGGTTCAGCCGCCCGGGCGCGAGCGTCGCGCCCTCGCGGACAGCGGCGATCGGCGGCACCCGCGTCGCCCGCCACGCCGGACGCAGACTGGCCACGACGGTCACCAGTACGCCGACGATCAGTGCGACCACGATCGTCCGGGTCCGGAACACCAGCCCGTTGTTCGGCAGCGTGAAACCGACCGCGTCGAACAGCTTGAACAACCCGGTCGCGATCGCGAGCCCGAGGAACAGTCCCACCACCGACGCGACCAAGCCGGTCACGAATGCTTCCAGCACCACCGTGCCGAGGAGCTGGCGCCGCGACGCGCCGAGCGTGCGCAGGGTCGCGAACTCACGGGTGCGCTGGGCGATCGTGATCGACAGCGAGTTGGCGATCACGAACGAGCCGACGAACAGCGCGATCCCGCCGAACACCAGCAGGAACGTCTGCAGGAAGCTCAGGAAACTGGACGTACCGGCCGCATCCTCCTTGGCCTGCTCGTCGGCCGTTCGGACCTGTGTTGCCTCCGGCAAGATTTGCCGTACGGCGTCGAGCATCTGCTGCTCGCTGGTACCGGACTTGGTCGCGATCAGGATCTGGTCGAGCTTGCCGGTCTTGTCGAACAACCGCTGCGCCGTACCGAGGTCGAACCCGGCCAGCGTCGCACCGCCGATCGACGACACCGCGCCGAACTCGACCAGCCCGGAGATCTTCATCTGCTCGGCCGCGCCGCGGGCCTGCACGCCGATCGTGTCGCCGGTCGTGAATCCCTTCTCCTTGGCGGTTTTCGTGTCGATCACGACCTGGTCACCGCTGGGCCATGCACCCGACACGAGCGTGAGCGAGTTGAACTGCGGCAGCCCGGGGTCGACGCTGAACCCGAGGTTCGGGGCGCCGCCGAACACGATCGACTTGCCGTCCTTGCCGATCAGCTGCGCCTCGCCGTTCACCGAACCGCCGGCCGCACCGACCTCGGGCAGCCCGCGCACCTTCGCGAGCAGGCCGGCGTCGAACGGGGGAGCGGTCACGGTCCCGTCCTCGGACGCGTCGAACGCATTCTTGCCGGTGATCGCGGCGTCGGTGTTCTTGTAGTTCTGGGTGAAGATCGAGTCGAACGCGGACGTGATCGAGTCGGTCAGCACGTACGTGCCCGAGATCAGCGCGACTCCGAGGACGACGCCGATCGCGGTCAGCGCCGTACGGAGCTTGCGGGCCAGCAGGCCCTGGAGCGCGAACTTGATCACTGCAGGTCCAGCGTGTCGATGATCTGCAGGATCTCGTGCTGGTTGGACCGGCCGGTCTCCTTCACGATCTCGCCGTCGGCCAGGTACAGCACCCGGTCGGCCATCGCAGCGGCCTTCGCGTCGTGCGTCACCATCACGGTGGTCTGGCCGTACTCCTCGACCGACGATCGCATCAGCGTGAGGATCTCGCCGCTGGTCCGGGAGTCGAGGTTGCCGGTCGGCTCGTCTGCGAACACGACGGTCGGCCGCGACACCAATGCCCGCGCGATCGCGACGCGCTGCTGCTGACCGCCGGACAGCTCGGCCGGCCGGTGCTCGAGGCGGTCGGCCAGGCCGACCCGGCTGACCAACTCGTCGAAGAACTCCGGATCCGGCTTCGCGCCCGCGATCGTCAACGGCAGCAGGATGTTGTCACGCGCGGTCAGCATCGGCAGCAGGTTGAAGAACTGGAAGATGAAACCGATGTGCTGACGACGGAGCTTGGTCAGCGCGTCGTCACCGAGCGTCGTGATCTCGATACCGTCGATCTTCACCGAGCCGGACGTCGGCCGGTCCAGTCCCGCCAGGATGTGCATCAGCGTCGACTTGCCCGACCCGGACGGCCCCATCACCGCCGTCAGCTGTCCGGGTTCGATCCGTACTCCGACCCCGCGCAGCGCGTGTACCGCCGTATCGCCTTCGCCGTAGACGCGGACGAGGTCCTTCGCATCCACGACCTCGATGACATCGCTGACTGTCCCCTCCATTGCCGATCGCCCTCCCTGGCTGATCAGCGGCCACCCCAGACGACCGGTCGACAAACTGCTCCGAGTCTGCTCGCGTTCGAGCGGGACCGACAGGGGGTTATCCCCGGATCCGACCCTGAACGGTTCAGATCCAGCCGCGGCGGGCGGCGTGGAAGCCGAGTTGGAGGCGCGTGTCGGCGGAGACGAGGTCCATCAGAGCGCGGACGCGACGCTGGACCGTGCGCATGGACAGGTTGAGCTGGTTGGCCACCGCCTGGTCGGTGAGGCCGGCCAGCAGCAGACCGAGGATGCGGGCGTCCAGATCGGGCAATCCGTCAGTCAGCCCTTCCGCCATGCCGTTCGAGCCCAGTACGAGCGGAAGCCCGTCACGCCACACGCGGTCGAACAGAGCGAGCAGTGCGTCGAGCATCCCGCTGCTGTGCACGATCAGCGCACCGATGCTGCCCCCTGCTCCAGACAACAACGGCACCAACGCAATCCGCCGATCCACGATCAGCAACCGCATCGGAAGCTCCTGTACGACGCGGACCTCCTCGCCCGCGTTCAGCGAATCGGACGCGGCCGCGAAGAACCCGGGCCGGTTGAACGCGCTCCGCTCGATCAGCACGCGGTAGCGAACTCCTCGCGTGACCGCGGCGTCCTCCTCCTTGTTGTCCTCGGGTGGCACGACCGCGATCTCTGCCTTGACGAAGCCGAGCACCTCTTCCCGCGCCGACATCTGCAGCTGTGCGAACCGTTGCCCGACCGCATTGGCCCCGCGCACCACATCCACCACGTCACTGACCGACCGCTCGGTGTCCGTGCCCCGGTACACCTCCGCGAGCGACTCGATCTCGCGCTGCGCTCGTCGCAGCTCCTCCTCGCGCTGCACCGCGAGCGCAGCCAGCGCGACCGACGGCGGCGAGGCGACGTACCGGTCTGAGCTGCCGCTGGATCGGGCAGCGAGCCCGAGCGTCTCCAGGGCGGTCAAGGAGCGTGCCGCCTCGATGGGATGACAGCTGAGCCGGGCAGCGAGCTCGGCAGCGTCGTACGACGGCACCTCGACGAGGGCGCGGTACGCGAGTTCTTCGGAGTCATCCAGTCCGAGCACGTCGAGCACGATGCCTCCCGGTGGGCGGGGGAGTGGGAGTCAGAGCCTGGCGGGTAACCGCATTGTCGCAATCTTGCCACCGACTGCCCATCCTTCGCTGGCGGTTTTGCGATGAACTCATCCCCATGCGCAAAGCCTTGATAGGCGTGGCCATTACCGCCCTTCTCGCCCTCACTGTTCCTCCCGCGGCCGCAGCGCCGCCCGAGCCCTCCCTGCCCGTCCAGGTGGACAGCACGAAGTCGGTCACTTTGATCACCGGCGACAAAGTGCAGGTGTCACCGGCCGGCTCAGGCCGCAGCAACGTGCGCTTCTTCCCAGCTAACGCAGCGGACTCCGGCTACGAGACGCGGACCGTCGGCAAGGACCTGTACGTCGTACCCGACAGCGCCGCCCGCCTCGTCAACAGCGGCAAGGTGGACCAGGCGCTGTTCAACGTGAGCGGTCTGATCCGGCAGGGGTACGACGACTCGTCCACTGACCAGATCCCCGTCATAGCGACGTACAAGCCGACCGCCCGCGCCGCCCAGCAGGCCGTGCCCGCCGGCTCCACTCGGACGCGGGCGCTGCCGTCCGTTAGCGCAGCTGCGTACAAGACCGACAAGACCCGTGCACACGACACCTGGCAGGCGTTGTCGACCGGTCGGGACGTCCAGAAGGTCTGGCTCGACCTGAAGGTGCACAAGACCCTCGACCAGAGCGTCCCGTACGTCGGCGCTCCGCAGGCCTGGGCCGCCGGGTACGACGGCACCGGTACGACGGTCGCCGTACTGGACTCAGGTGTCGACGCCGAACACCCGGACCTGGTCGGTGCGGTCAAGGAGCAGAAGAACTTCACCGACAGCCCGGACGTAGCCGACCACGACGGTCACGGCACCCATACGTCCTCCACCGTCGCGGGTCGGGGCGTCGCCTCCAACGGCCGCAACAAGGGTGTCGCGCCAGGCGCCCAACTGCTGTCCGGCAAGGTGCTCAACGACTACGGCAGCGGTGACCTCTCCTGGATCATTGCCGGCATGGAGTGGGCCGTCGCCGAGGGCGCCGACGTCATCAGCATGAGCATCGGTACGTCGGAACCCGTCGACTGCACCGACCCGATGGCAGCCGCCGTCGACCGGATCAGCGCCGAGTCCGGCGTCCTGTTCGTCATTGCCGCAGGCAACCTCGGCGGACCGGCCGAGGCGATCACCAGCCCGGGCTGCGCCGCGTCCGCGATGACCGTTGCCGCCACCGACCTCACGCAGACCACGGCGGACTTCTCCAGCCGCGGTCCGGTACTAGCGAACCACGCGGTCAAGCCCGACATCGCAGCGCCCGGCGTGGACATCACCGCCGCCCGCGCAGGCGGCCGCGGCGACTCGGCGTACATCGACATGAGCGGTACGTCGATGGCGACGCCGCACGTGGCCGGTGCGGCAGCGATCCTCAAGCAGGAGCACCCGACCTGGACCGGCCAGCAACTCAAGGCGGTCCTGCAGAACTCGGTACGCGCGGAGAGCAAGGTCGGCATCTACGAGCAAGGAGCCGGTGAACTCAACGTCGCGCAGGCAGTGACGCAACAGGTCACTGGTCCGGCCACTACCGATCTCGGCACGTTCGCCTGGCCGCACACCTCCGGCCAGAAGGTCACGAAGCAGCTCACCTACCACAACGACGGCACCGAGGCCGTCACGTTGACCGTCACGGCCGATGCCCGCGGCAACAACGGGAAACCGTTGCCGTCGTCCCTGATCACGTTCGGCAACTCGCTCACCATCCCGGCCGGTGGCACCGCTGACCTACCGGTCGCAGTCGACCCGTCCAAGGCAATCGACTACGGCCTGTATGGCGCGATCAGCACCCGCGTGGTTGCCAAGAGCAACAGCGGGCAGACGGTGGTCACGCCGCTCGGGTTCTACCTCGAGCCGCAGTACGTCGACGTCACGTTCAAGCTGATCGACCGCGACGGGAAGCCGGCCACGTCGATCTCTTCGCTGGATGTCTTCGACCTCGACAGCATCGCCGCGCAGCGAGTCGGCTTCGACGGCACGGATCAAACGCTGCACCTGCGCGCCGGCACCTACTCGCTGGCCGCGACGATCGCGCACGACGGCGCCGATGGATTGGTGGACTCGTACGCGTTCCTCGGCGATCCCGAGCTCACGCTGACGAAGAACACCACGATCACGTACGACGCCCGCACGGCCGCTGAGGCGACCGTGACAACCGACCGGCCGACGCAACGCAAGGCCGGCAGCCTGACCTACGGGCGGGTGATCGACAACTGGATCCTGTCGTCGAGCCGCAGCTACGGCACGACAGTCAAGGTCTATCTCGGAACGACGTCCAAGGCCCGTCGTGGGACGTTCGAGGTGGTCGAAGGGTGGCAGTACGCATCGCCCGCCGGCGCGAAGTCGCCGTACCTCTACAGCCTGGCGTTCACGCACGAGCAGCAGGTGAAGGGCAAGCCGACGCACCGGGTCCGCGACCGCGACCTGGCAACGATCGACGCGACGTACTACACGCCGGGCAAGGACTACACGTACTCCGAGTACGTCGACGTGTGGCGGCCGTGGAGCATCAACCTGATCCCGACCGGCGATCGCGGATCGGTCGCGGCGCCGACGCGCGTGCAGCATCTCGTCACCGCCGACAAGGACACCAAGGTGTCGCAGATGGTCGGGCACGCGGACGCGATGGCGTGGCCGTTCGCGACGCTGATGACGTCCATGGCGACGGCGTACAGGGCGGGAAGCCGGCACAGCGAGAGCTGGTACAAGGCCGGACTGCGGCCGGGGCTCGTGACCGATCAGACGACCGGGCAGAAGTACGCCCCGGCGGCGCGGGACGGCAACACGGTCTGGAGCAACTTCGCCAGCTGGGCGGACACGCAGCCCGGTCACTTCTCGTCGCAGGGCTTCCTCGACCTGGGCGGCACCGAGCTGTTCGCGAACGGCGTCTCGCTGGGGGAGTACGGGTACTACGGCCAGGGTGTCTGGGACGTGCCGGCAGCGGCGACCGATCTCGAGCTGAAGTACGACCTGATCCGCTGGCAGCGCGGCGACTACAAGTGGGAGTCGCCGTCGACGGTCGAGACCCGGTGGAAGTGGCGCAGTTCGTCGGCGGACGCGGGTAAGCCGCTGCCGCTGCTGTTCCCCGACTACGACCTGCCCGTCGACCTCCACGACCGGGCAGCGCGGGTCCCGGCGTTCCCGGTCACGATCAGCGCGGAGTCCGGCCAGTGGTACAGCGCGGGCCGCTTCACGACGGCTCGCGTGTCAGCGTCGTACGACGACGGTGCGACCTGGGCGAACGTCCCGACCGTCAACCTCGGCACGAAGGCGATCGCGCTGGTCAACAACCTGAAGGCGACCTCGTTCGTCACGCTCAAGGTCGAGCTGACGGACACCCACGGGAAGTCGGTCACGCAGACGCTGAACCACTTCTACGGAGTGGTGAGTTAGAGGTGCCGGACCGGGAAGCGCCTCACGGCGCGTGGCCGCTCGTAGCGGCTAATTTTGGGACCCGGGGCTTGCACCGGCCCGACACCTCGAACAGTGTAACCGGTGCCCAAACCCCTTGTCCTGTTGGGATCTCGGGCTTCAAGACGCACCAACTACCGCTATAACATCCGAACGCGCCGGACGCAACTACCACAAATGTCCGGCGCGTTCGGCGCGCGCCGCGGTCTGCAGCTGATCTGCGGTCTCGACCAGTTTCGACGCGGAAAGCACCTGGTCATGCCCGTCGTCCGCGAGATGCGCCCGCCCGGTCGCGATGATCCGCGCGAACGCGGCCGCCCGGTCCAGCGTGGTCGCGAAATCCCCGGTCGCGACACCCCGCAGTACTGCGTCGACCATGTCGCGGACCTCGGCCGGACCGGGTGGCTCGGCGACGCCCGCGACGACGGCGTGCACCTCGGCGTACTTGCGGCCGGTGGCGAACTCGCGGGATACCTCTTCGGCGTTGGAGTGCACCCAGGAGCGCAGTACATAGAGCCGCCAGAGCGCACCGGGCAGCGAGTCGGCGGGGGAGTCGGACCACAGCTCGGCCAGCTCGTCGAGGCCGTACTCATCCGCGAGCTTGACCACCCGGGCATGCACCTCGGCGTCCTCGGACTTGCGTACGCCGCGGACCAGCAGCTCGGCGGTCCGGTGCGCGGCCTCGGTGACGGTCGCCGGGTCCGCGGCACCGGGCAGCGACTCGAACAACTTGTTGCCCGGCAGGATCGGACGGCGCGGGTTGGGGGTGGTCACGGCGTCCATGGTGCCTGACGCGACGAACGTCCGCATGCCGACGCGACCCGGTTGACCGAAATGGGTGTGCGGAGGCCCGCCTGTGACCCGCTTCGGTGGCTGTGCCGTATACCTGGAAGCCAACAGCCCGACCGTCGAAGGAGCCCCGGATGGCCACGATTCGTCTGCATGCGACCACGAGCGTGACGCCTGAGCAGTTCGTCGCCGGGCTGACGGACTTCGGGCCGGGCCGTAAGGAGCTGTTCGGGAACAGCACGGACGAGTACTTGGTCGTCCACTCGCGCGGCGAGCACGAGGCCGATGTCACCGAAGGGTCGTCCGGAATCTGGGAACGCCTCCGGTACGACTGGTCCGACCCCGAGCACGTCGTGCTGACCACGACGGACTCCAACATCTGGGGCGGACGTTCCGGGCACACCTACGACTTCACGCGGCAGCCCGACGGGACGACCGCGGTGGACGTCACCGTGGTCCGGGACGGCAAGAACCTGAAGGGACGGCTGCTCGCGCTCGTTGTCGGGACCGTCGGCAAGTCCGTGCTGACCAAAGCCTTCGCGAAGACTGTCAACGCCATCGAGGCCAGGAGCGCCCGCCCCAGCTAGAACGCCGCCGCGTAACCCCGCGGCCAGTACGCTCGGTGCATGGCCGGTGCGGGGAAAACGAATGGCAAGCTGGCGAAGAACATCGTCAAGTACGGCGTGCGGTACGGCCCGCTCGTCGTCGAGGCGGTGCGGCACGGGCGCGAGCCGGCCCAGCAGGCGGTCCAGGCCGCGTGGGCGAAACGCTCCGCGCGCCGGAAGGCGGTCGAGCATGCTCTCACCGTGCGCGACGGCTCCTTGCTGAAGGTGATCAAGGACGGTCAGGCGATCTTCTTCGTGTTCTCCGGCGACGCGATCGTCACGACATACCCGCCGGTGCCGCAGGCGACGTACCCCGAGCTGCTGCGGCACGCCGACCTGGACAAACGGGAGCCGGCCGTCGTCCTCGCCGCGCGGAAGCCTCGCCCGCACATGCCGCACCTGCCGAAGGTCCGGCGCAAAGGTTGACGCGGGCGTAACATTCCGGACCCGGCGGGGCAACAGGGCGGACGGACAGTGGAAGCACGTTTCCACGAGGGAGGGCGTCCGCATGCTCTGGAAGATCAGGACCGAACTCGCCGACCGGCCCGGTGCTCTGGCCGAACTCGCTGCACGGTGTGGTGCGGACGACATCAACATCCTCAGCCTCGAGGTCTTCACCGCCGAGACCGGCGCCGTCGACGAGCTGGTGGTCTCCACCGGTGTCGGCTGGAACGCCGACGACCTGGCCGCACTCGTGGCCGAGGCCGGCTGCGTCGGTACGACGGTCCGCCCGTGCCAGGCCGACGTACTGAGTGATGCCCCGACGCGCTACCTGCGCGCTGTACTGCGGTTGCTCGACGACCCGGTATCGGTCGACGAGGAGCTGGGGAACCTGCAGGGCTTCGACGAGTACACGCCGGCGGAGTGGGCGCGGGCCGACGTACTCGTGGAGATCGCCGGACGGCTCGCGGAGCGGTACGACGTGGCGGAAGGGCCCCGGCCCGGTAGCGGCGTACCTGTGCTGCGGACGGCGACCGTCGAGGACGCCGACTCCGTGGTCGCGATGCACGACCGGTGCTCGTACGAGAGCCGCACCCGGCGGTACCACGTGCCGATGCCGAAGCTGACCGCCCGTACCGCGCGGCACCTGTCCGCGCCGGCCGGTGGCGTGTCGGTGGTCGCGGACGTGGACGGCGCCGTGGTCGGGATGGCGACAGCCGCGCCGTGGGAGGAGTTGGGCACCACGACGATGGAGGTCGCCGTACTCGTCGAGGACGGCTGGCAGGGCCAGGGCCTCGGGCTCCGGTTGCTGCGCCAGTTGGTGGAAGAGGCCCGGGCGCTCGGTGCCGATCGGCTCGTCTGCATGGTGCAGCCCGAGAACTACGCGATGCTCCGGACCCTCGAGCGGCTGCGGATGCGGTCGCGTGTGGTGCGGGACGGCGACAGTCTGATGGTCAGTGTCGCTCTGTCCGACCGGAGCCTGTCGCATGCGGTGGATCGGCCTGCGGTGCAATATCGTCTGAACCGTGCCACCCCTTCCCACCGGTCGGAACCCACACGGTCTGCTGGTCAACCTGCCCGCGAGCACGCGCTCGCCGCTCTTTCAGCTCTTCAGCCGCATTCTGATCGCGCTGGGGCTGTTGACCGTGATGGTGCTGATCGTGGTGGTCGACCGTGACGGGTACCGGGACAGCTACGACGGCAAAGTCGGGCTGATCGACAGCATCTACTACGCAACCGTCACGCTCACCACGACCGGGTACGGCGACATCACTCCGGTGACGCCCACTGCCCGGCTGGTGAACGCCTTCATCGTGACTCCGCTGCGGATCGCGTTCCTGGTGGTTCTGGTCGGTACGACACTGGAAGTGCTGGCCAACGAGGGTCGCCGGATCATGCGCGACACGCGCTGGAGGAAACGGATGAAGGACCACACCATCGTCGTCGGCTACGGCACCAAGGGCCGCTCCGCCGTCCAGACGCTGATCAGCAACGGGGTCAACCGCGACAGCATCGTGGTGATCGACCCGCGCGCGCAGGCGATCGGTGACGCGGGCAACGACCAGATGGCCGCCTTCCACGGCGACGCGACCAACCGGACGGTACTGCGCCGTGCCGAGGTGATGACCGCGCGCGAGGTGATCGTGACGACCGACCGCGACGACTCGGCGGTCCTGGTCACGCTGGCGGTGCGGCAGCTGAACCCGAACGCGCACATCGTGGTCGCGGTTCGCGAGGAGGACAACGTGCCGCTGCTCCGGCAGAGCGGCGCGGACGCCGTCGTCACCTCGTCGGAGGCGGTCGGCCGGCTGCTCGGTCTGACGTCCGTCAGCCCGAACCTCGGCGAGGTGATGGAAGACCTCCTCACGTACGGCGAGGGCCTCGAGGTCGCCGAACGCCCCGTCCTGGGCCGTGAGGTCGGCAAGCCCCCGTCCGCCGTACCCGACCGCGTCGTCTCGGTCGTCCGCGACGGCAAGGTCCACCGGTACTACGACTCGAACGTCTCCGTCCTGGCCGCGGGCGACAAGCTGATCGTCGTCCGCCCGGCCAAGGAGACGCCGTGGGCCGAGCGGCCCGGCGCGGACGAGACCGAGGAATAAGTCACAGGTTGGTCTAGCGGCGGTTTCTGAGGTTGACCGCCGGGCGGCGGCGTCCTACTGTCGGGCTTGTAAACGATTACAAGAACGATTACAGGAGGTCGGCGTGAGTCGTCCGACGATCGCTGGGGTGGCCCGGGCGGCCGGGGTCTCGGTGGCGTCGGTGTCGCGCGTCCTGAACGGGTTGCCCGCGACCGAGGAGATGGTCGAGCGGGTCCAGCGAGCGGTGCAGGAGCTCGGGTACGTACCGGATGCGAGGGCGCGATCGCTCAAGGTCGGGCGGACGTTCCAGCTGACGCTGGCGGTCGCCGACGTCGGTAACCCGGTGTACGTGACGATGATGCGGGCGGTCGAGGAGGTCGTGTCCGCGGCCGGCTACCGGCTCGTGGTGACGACGACCGGGCCTGATGTGGTCGACGAGGTCGCGCTGGTGCGGGGGATGGCCCGTGGGTACGCCGATGGCCTGCTGATCAGCCCGATCCGCGTCGACGAGGACCTGGTCAAGTCGATCCGCGAGTGCGAGGTGCCGGTCGTAGTCGCCGGTAACGTGCCTGCCAAGGCCGGCGTCGACACCGTCCGAGCCAACTCCCCGAAGGGCATGCTGCTCGCTGTCGACCACCTGGTAGCCCAGGGCCGCACCCGAATCGCCTTCCTGAACGGCCCCGCCGACACCGTCCCCGGCGCCGCCCGAGCCAAGGGTTTCGCGGAGGCCCTCAAAGCCCACGACCTACAGCCAGCCGCCCTCGCGGAGGCAACCGACTTCACGTTCGCCGCCGGACGCGCCACCGCACCCGAACTCCTCGGTGGTGGGTTCGACGCCGTCATCTGCGCGAACGACCTGCTCGCCGTCGGGCTCATGCACGAGCTGGCTGCGGCCGGACTCGAGGTTCCGAAGGATGTCGCGGTGGTGGGGATGGATGACAGCGAGCTGGCCGAGCAGTGTTTCCCGACGTTGACGAGTGTGAATCTGGGGTCTGCCGAGCGGGGGCGGCGGGCGGCTGAGTTGCTGTTGGCAAGGATCGAGGACAACGAGCGGACGCCACGACGCATCGTCGTACAACCGTCGTTGAGTATCAGGAGGTCCACCCCGTGACGGCGACTCTGACCGCGCCGACGCAGGTGAAGAAGCCGGGTAAGCCCAGGCAGAACAGGGAAGCGATCTTCCTCTTCCTGCCCGCCTTGCTGCCGGTGCTGATCCTCAGCGTCTATCCGCTGATCCGCGGTATCGCGCTCGGCTTCACCGACGCGCGCGCCGGCCTGCATGTCGAGACGAACTTCGTCGGCTTCGACAACTTCAGCAAGCTGCTGCACAACAACCTGTTCTGGGAGTCGTTCCGGATCGGCGTGATCTGGACCCTGTCGGTCACGATCCTGCAGTTCGTCGCCGCGCTCGGCCTCGCGCTCCTGCTCAACACCGATATCAAGTTCCGCGGCGTCGCCCGGACCCTCGCGTTGATCCCGTGGGCCATGCCCCCGGTGGTCGTCGCGATCATGTGGCGACTGCTGCTGCACCCGACCAACGGCCCGGTCAACGAGATCCTGCAGAAGCTGCACCTCACCGACCACCCGATCAACTTCCTCGGCGACTTCAGTACGGCGCTGCCGGCCGTGATCGTGGTCGGTATCTGGGTCGGTATGCCGATGACGACCGTCACACTCCTCGCCGGCCTGCAAGGCATCGACCGCACCCTGTACGAAGCGGCCGCGGTCGACGGCGCCAGCGCGTGGCGCCAGTTCTGGAACATCACGCTCCCGCAGCTCCGCACCGTCATCGTCGCGATCACGAGCCTCGACATGATCTGGAACTTCAACTCGTTCGGCCTGGTCTACGTGCTGACGGCCGGCGGTCCGGGCGGCAAGACGATGCTGCCGATGCTCTTCGCCTACAACGAGGCGTTCCGCTACGGGAACTTCGGAATGGCCGCCGCGATGGGTGACGTGATGGTGGTCATCATCATCCTGTTCCTGTTCTTCTACCTGCGGAACCGCCTGCGGAGCGAAGCATGAGAACCCGTCCGGCAACCCGCGTCCTCCAGTACGTCGCAGTGCTGGCGTACCTGATCTTCCTCGGTTTCCCGCTGCTCTGGCTGATCTCCAGCTCGCTCAAGTCGCCGCAGGAGTTCGCGAGCATCACGCCGTCGATCCTCCCGAAGCACGTCGAGTTCTCCAACTACTCCGACGCGCTGAACGAGCAAGGCCTGGTCCGCGGCCTCGGCAACAGCCTGCAGATCTCGATCTACAGCACGATCCTGGTGCTGATCGTCGCGCTGCCGGTGTCGTACGCGCTGGCCCGATTCCGCAGCCGGCTGCGGCCGCTGACGAACGGCTGGATCCTGGTCAGCCAGGTGTTCCCGGTGATCCTGATCGTGATCCCGCTGTTCATGATCCTGCGACCGCTGCACCTGACCAACACGATCCCCGGCGTGGTGATCGTCTACATGGTCTGGTCGCTGCCGTTCGCGCTGTGGATGCTGCAGGGGTACGTCGCTGCCGTGCCGCGCGAGCTGGAGGAGGCGGCGTCCGTCGACGGCGCGAGCCGGGTCCGGACGATCGTCTCGATCGTGATGCCGCTGCTCCGGCCCGGGCTGATCGCGACCGCGATGTTCACCTTCATCTCGGCGTGGAACGAGTTCTTCTTCGCCCTGGTCCTGTTGCAGGACCCGCAACTCAAGACACTTCCGCTGGTGCTCGCCCGCTTCGTCGGTGCCGAGGGCCAGGTGCAGTTCGGCCCGCTCGCCGCCGCCTCCGTGCTGGCCACCGTTCCAAGTCTGGTGTTCTTCGCCTTCCTGCAGCGCCGGTTGACCTCCGGCCTGCTGAGCGGCGCAGTCAAAGGTTAGGAGAGGTAATGAAGAAGGTACTGACCGCGTTGCTCGCGGCGGGTGCGCTGGTGACGCTCGCCGCGTGTGGGGGCAACAGCAACGACAACAACAGTTCGGGTTCGTCCGACGAGAAGGTGACGCTGAAGTTCCAGAGCCTCGCCTTCCAGAAGACGACGGTGGCCGCGACCAAGAAGATCGTCGCCGACTGGAACGCCGCGAACCCGAACATCCAGGTCGAGTACGTCCAGGGCAGCTGGGACTCCGTGCACGACCAGCTGGTCACCCAGTTCCAGGGCGGGACCGCGCCGGACATCATCCACGACGAGTCCGCCGACATCACCGGGTTCATCAACCAGGGGTACCTCGCGGACCTCTCGCCGTACCTGAGCCAGGGGACCAAGGACGCCGTCCCGCAGGGCGTCTGGGACACGGTCTCGAACGACGGCAAGATCTACGGCGCACCGACGCTGATGCAGTCGTACGTCGTCCTCGGCAACTCCGCGCTGCTCAAGCAGGCCGGGATCACCGCGTCCGGTGACTCGCTCACCTGGGACGACCTGGCCGCCGATGCGAAGAAGCTGACCGCGGCCGGCAAGTACGGACTCGGCTGGGGCCTGAAGAGCCCGACCGCGACCGTGCTGAACCTCGGGATGAACTTCGACGGGAAGTTCTTCGACGGGACCGGTAAGGACGCCAAGGCAACGATCGGCGACCCGGAGCTCGAGGTGCCGAAGCGGATCCACGCGATGGCCTACGACGACAAGTCGATCGACCCGACCTCGCTGACGCAGGCCGCCTCCGACGTACTGCCCGGGTTCTACGCCGGCAAGTACGCGATGATTGTCGCCGGCAACTACGTCGCGCAGCAGATCCTCGAGGAGGCGCCGAAGACCTTCCAGTGGGAGGTGCTGCCGCCGCTGAAGGGCACCAGCACCAAGCAGGCCGCGAACCCGCAGACCCTGTCGGTGCCGGCCGAGGGCAAGCACATCGAGCAGTCGGCGAAGTTCATCGACTACTTCATGAAGGCCGAGAACCTGGCCGCGGTCGGTCAGGGCGACTGGCTGATCCCGACCACGCAGGCGGCCCGGGACGCGATCCTCAAGACCACCGGCGGTAAGGACGGCTGGCAGCAGACGCTTGCCAGCGGCACCGAACTGACCAAGGCGCCGTTCCAGAGCGTCGAGAACTACCCGAAGTGGAAGGACCAGATCGCGACGCCGGCGCTGCAGGAGTACCTGGCGAACAAGACCGATCTGGCCGCGTTGGGCAAGAAACTGAGCGATGGATGGGGTCAGGTCAACCAGTGACGTCCGAGCTGGAAAGCAAGTCGGTAGGTGCCCTCGTCGGTTCCGCGGTCGGTGACGCGATCGGTGGAGCCGTCGAGGGCTGGACCCCGGAGGCGATCCGGGAACGGCACGGCGGCTGGGTCACCGGCATCGTCGGCCCGTGGTACGACGACTGGCGGACGGCGCGCCCGATCGCGCCGTACCACAAGGGCGACGGGCACATCACCGACGACACGTTGATGACGCACGCGCTGGTCGAGGTGTACGACGAACGCCGTACCCACCTCGACGCGTACGCCGTCGCCGAGTCGCTGGTGCCGAAGATGATCGACGGGACCCGCTGGGTCCCGGAGCTCGAGGCGGACGCGTTGCTGCTGCAGCGGGTGTTCCTGGCCGAGAAGTGGCTGGTCGCCCGCCTGCACTACGGGCACGTCGATCCGCGGGAGGCCGGCGTCGGCAACATCGTCAACTGCGGTGCGGCGATGTACATGGCACCGGTCGGCGTCGCCAACGCGGGCGATCCCGAGGGTGCGTACGCCGAGGCGATCGACGTCGCCGGTGCGCATCAGTCGAGCTACGGGCGGGAGGCGGCCGGCGTGTTCGCGGCCGCCGTCGCCGCCGCAATGGTGCCCGGGGCAACGGTTGTGTCGGCGGTAGAGGCGGCTCTGCGGCTCGCCAAGGACGGCACTCGGAGGGCCGTCGAGGCGGTGGTCGAAGCGGCCGATGGCGTGACCGACTGGGAGCAGGCGATTCCCCTGCTGCGCAAGGCGATCGAGCCCTACGACACTGTCGGACCGAACTACCGCGAACTGTCGATGGACGCACGCCGTCCGAGCCGGACCAAGGCGATCGAGGAGCTTCCGGTCGCGCTCGGCTTCGTCCTGGTCTCCGAGGGAGATGTACGCCGGGCCGTCCTCGGCGGTACGAACTACGGCCGCGACGCGGACTCGATCGCGTCGATGGCCGGCGCGATCACCGGGGCGCTGAGCGGACGCGACGGCGTACCCGCGGACTGGGCCGCCGACATCGCCGAAGCGAGCAAGACCGACCTGATCGAGCCGGGAAGGGTGATGGCCTCGGTAGCCGTCGACCTGCAGGCGGCTGACGCGCGTCGATGGGCGCGGCGTAGCGAAGTACTGGAGACTTTGACGCGATGAGAATGACCTGGGTGCAGCCGGAGGACCTGCTCCCGCACCAGCTGGTCCAGGCGCGGTCCGAGGGCGTGGACGTCACCGACGTCCAGGCCCGCTGGCTGGCAGCAGGCGGTACGACGGACGCCCCCGTGTCGGGCGCCTCCGCCGAGCCCGCGCCACCGGCACTGCGCGCACTGGCCCGTGAGCTGCTCGACGTACTCGACGCACGTACTGCGGAGTGGCACGAGCCGGAGATTCCCGAGCTGCCGTCGCTCGGCGAGCCGGTCGAGCTCGAGGCGCGGACGTTGAACGCGTGGCTCGGCCGGTGTGCGGGCAACCTGCTCGGCAAGCCGGTCGAGAAGATCCCGCGCGAGGGCATTCGCGAGATCCTGGCTAGCTCGGGGCAGTGGCCGCTGACGCAGTACATCACTGCCGTCGGCGTGCCGGAGGATGTGCAGCTGCGGTGGCCGTGGAACCGGCGGTCGAAGGTCAACAGCCTGCGCGAGGTCATCGACGGGATGCCGGAGGACGACGACATCAACTTCGCCATCCTCGCGCTGCTGATGATGGAGCGGTACGGGCCTGGGCTGACCACCGAGGACGTCGCGCAGAGCTGGCTGAACGAGCTGCCGGCCGGACGCGTGTTCACCGCCGAACGTGTTGCCTACCGCAACCTTCTCGAAGGTGTCGACCCGGCCCGCGCGGCCGTCGTCGGGAACCCGTTCCGCGAGTGGATCGGCGCGCAGATCCGCACCGACGCCTACGGCTGGGCACACCCCGGCGACCGTACTGCGGCCGCCCGGCTGGCGCTCGTCGACGCCCGGCTGAGCCACACCGGCGCAGGCGTCGACGGGGCACTCTGGGTGGCGGCGATGTCGGCGGCCGCTCTGGTCCTCGACGACCCGATCAAGGCGGCGGTTGCCGGCCTCGAGGTGGTCAACGGGCAGGGTGCGATCGCTCGCGCCGTCCGCTTCGGTCTCACGCTCGCGGACGCCGAGCTCGACGATGCGCTGGACGCGTTGCACGCGGAGTACGGCGACCTGCATTGGGTGCACGCGGTGAACAACACCGCACTCACGGCGTACGCGCTGACCGCTCCGGATTTCAGCACCGCGATCGGTCGTGCGGTGATGGGCGGCTGGGACACCGACTCGGCCGGCGCCACGGTGGGCGCTGTGTTTGGCGCGACGCGCGGGGTTCCGGCAGAGTGGTCCACACCACTGGACAACCGGGTGACCACAAGTCTCCCGGGAATGAACCAGATCGCGATCGACGAACTGGCGGCTAGGACTGTGGAGGTGTCGCGGGGTGCAGCCTGAGGTTGTCGTAGTGGGCAGTGCGAACGTGGATCTGGTGTTACCGGTCCAGCGCATTCCGCGCCCCGGCGAGACCGTTCTCGCGGGGGTGATGAGCCGTGGTCCGGGCGGTAAGGGAGCCAATCAGGCCGTCGCCGCGGCGCGGGCCGGTGCACGGACGGCGATGGTCGTCGCGCTCGGTGCCGACGACGGCGGCGCACTGCTACGCGATGCGCTCGGCGGCTCCGGGGTAGACCTCTCGCTTGCGACGACGAGCGACGCCCCGACCGGTACGGCGATCATCACCGTCGAGGAGAGCGGCGAGAACTCGATCGTGGTCGCGCCCGGCGCGAACGGCGAGCTGGCTCTGTCCGCGGATGCGCTGGCCGCAATCGGACAAGCGAAAATCGTGCTTTCCCAATTGGAGATCCCGTTCTCCACCGTCCAGGCGGCAGCCGCGGCCTCGACGTACTTCATCCTCAACGCGGCTCCGGCCGCGGACCTCTCCGACGAACTGCTCGCCGAGGTCGACCTGCTGGTGGTGAACGAGACCGAGGCCGAGGTGGTCGGTGGTCAGGACCGGTCCGCGCTGCTGAAGAAGGTGCCGGCCGCGATCGTCACGCTCGGCGGCGACGGCGCGGTCATCCTGACCCGGGACACCGACGAAATTGCGGTTCCCGGCGTACCTGTCGAGGTTGTCGACACGACGGCAGCGGGCGATACCTTCTGCGGTGTGCTGGCCGCAGCATTAGCTGCCGTGTCAGTTAACGACTCGATCACCGGAAGCGACCTGACGAACGCGGTCCGACGCGCTAACGTTGCTGCTTCATTAAGTGTTCAAGCCGCGGGGGCGATCTCCTCGGTGCCTCACGGGGATGCAATCGACGCGCGTTATGCGGAGGTGTACCTGTGAATCCGCTCGAACCGCGGCCCATCGATCTGCCTGCAAGGGTCGACCTGGGTCTCGGGACCGATCTGTCCTTCCTGGACGACGCCAAGATCCTCGGCGCTCCGGAGGACCCGGGTGATCTGCCGCGCTGGCGCGCCAAGCTGGCCGAGTGGCGGTTCGGCGCGATCGAGCGGACGCGGTACGACGGCTCGCACTACGACCAGCCCGGTCGCGAGTGGACCCAGACGGCGTACTCGGTGGCGCTGGTCTGGCTCTGGGACGACCTGCTGTACGACGTACGGACGGGGAAGTTCACGCCGGAGAAGTTCGTCCAGCACGGGCTCGACGAGTTCGGCGGGCACGACGCGATCGTGCTCTGGCACGCGTACCCGGTGATCGGGATCGACGACCGGAACCAGTTCGACTTCTACCGGGACGTGCCGGGGCTGCGGGCGTTGATCGACGACCTGCACCGGCTCGGCCTGAAGGTGTTCTTCGACTACAACCCGTGGGACGTCGGCACCCGCCGCGCCGCGCGCTCCGACGCTGACGAGTTCGCGGCGCTGGTGACCGACTTCGCCGTCGACGGCGTCTTCCTGGACACGTTGAAGGAAGGCGATCCGGCCTTCACCCGCGCGCTCCGGCAGGCGAACCCGGCGATCGCGTTCGAGGGCGAGTCACGGCTGCCGATGGCAAGGATCGCGGACCACGCGCTGTCCTGGGCGCAGTGGTTCGCGGACACGGACGCGCCGGGTGTGCTGCGTGCGCACCTGTTCGAACGCCGGCACATGATGCACCACACCCGCCGGTGGAACCGCGACCACAGCGACGAGCTGCAGTCGGCGTGGGTCAACGGCGTCGGCATGCTGGTCTGGGAGTCGGTGTTCTCGGCGTGGGTCGGCTGGAACGCCCGCGACCGCGCGACACTGCGCCGGATGGTCGCCGCTCAGCGCGCGTTCGCGCCGGTGCTGATCGACGGCGACTGGATCCAGCTGACGCCGGAGATCCCGGAGAAGGCGCGCGACCACGGCGTCTACGGGTCCCGGTTCGACCTGGCAGACATCACCTTCTGGACGCTGATCAACCGCGACGAGGAGGACTTCGACGGCATCGTCCTGCGCTCCGAGGACCAGGTCGGCGACTGGTACGACGTGACGTCGGGCGTCCCGATCACCTCGGACGACGAGGGTGTCCACCTGGTCGTGCCGGGGCGTGGCGTGGCCGGCATCGTCCGGGTCGGCGCGACCGCCGGTGCATCCTGCCGGGCGACCGCGCGCCGGTTGGGCACGATGCCGCGGGCGCATGTGCGTGAGTCGGCATTCCCGATGCGTCCGGCCGAGCTGGTCGCGGTGCCCGCGGTTTCAGGTAGCGCAGACATCGGCGTGACGGTCGACGTACCGGCTGGGGAGCGGACGTTGATCGTTCGGCACCGGCGGCGCGAGACCGGGTTGTACGACACAGCGCCGTACGTGGAGGAGTGGAAGCCGCTGCCGCCACGGCTGCACGACATGCAGAGCGTGAAGCGCGAGGTAGAGCTGTCCGGCATCTCGGTCGCGGTGCGTGAGGTGAGCAACGCGGAGTACTCCGAGTTCCTCAAGGCGACCGGCTATCGGCCGGTGGTCGCGAACCGGTTCCTGAGGCACTGGGTCGAGGGCGCGCCCGTCCCGGGGACCGAGGACCATCCGGTCACGTACGTCGACCTGCCGGACGCGCGGGCGTACGCCGCGTGGCGTGGCGGCCGGCTGCCGACCGAGGACGAGTGGCAGGTCGCGGCAGCTGTCGAAGGCTTCGAGCGCCGCGAGCCACTGGTGTGGAACCTGACCGAGAGCGAGTACCGCGACGGCCGCAGCCGGTTCTGCATTCTCAAGGGCGGTTCGCATTATGTTGCCAAGGGCTCCGATTGGTACGCCGACGGCGGCCCGCAGCGGCCCGAGGTCAGCTTCAAGCTGGTGCTGACCGGAGGTGGTCTCGATCGCTCGGAGACCATCGGCTTCAGGTGTGCGGGATGAGGTCTGCTCCTCTTGACGGTGTGAAGGTGCTCGAGGCGGCGACGCTGTTCGCGGGACCGCTGGCAGCGACCTTCCTCGGTGACTTCGGCGCCGATGTGACGAAGATCGAGCACCCGTCGCGGCCGGACGCCGCGCGGACGCACGGTGCTTCAAAGGACGGCGTCGGGCTGTGGTTCAAGACCCTCGGGCGGAACAAGCGGCTCGCGACCCTCGACCTGTCCCGCGGCCGGGACGTGTTCCTCGACCTGGTCAGGTCCAACGATGTGCTGGTCGAGAACTTCCGGCCAGGGACGTTGGAGCGTTGGGGCCTCGGGCCGGACGTGTTGCTGGAGGCGAATCCGCGGCTGGTGATCGCGCGGGTGACGGCGTTCGGGCAGGTCGGTCCGTGGTCGCGGCGGCCCGGGTTCGGATCGTTGGCCGAGGCAATGAGTGGGTTCGCGGCGGTCACCGGTGAGCCGGACGGTCCGCCGACGCTGCCGCCGTTCGGTCTCGCGGACGGGATCACCGCACTCGCCACGGCGTACGCCGTTCTGGTCGCGTTGCGCGAGCGAGATCGCTCCGGTGCGGGGCAGGTGATCGACATGGCGATCATCGAGCCGATCCTGATGATGCTCGGCGGCGGCATCACGGCGTACCAGCAGACCGGGTACGTGCAGCCGCGGCTGGGGAACCGGTCGTCGAACAACGCGCCGCGGAACGTGTACCGGACCGCGGATGGTCGATGGGTCGCCGTGTCGACAAGTTCGCAGAGCATCGCCGAGCGGGTGGTGACGCTGGTCGGTCGTGCGGATCTTGTCGCGGAGCCGTGGTTCGCGACCGGGCGGGAGCGGGCCGAGCACGCCGACGAGCTCGACGACGCGGTGGGTTCGTGGATCGCGGCGCGGCCGTTGGAGCTCGTGATGGAGGAGTTCGAGAAGGCCGAGGCCGCGGTCGGGCCGGTGCACGACATCCGCGGGATCATGAGCGATCCGCAGTACGCCGCACTCGGGACGATCGTCAGCGTCGACGACGACGAGCTCGGCGGGCCGGTGCAGATGCAGAACGTGCTGTTCCGGTTGTCCGAGTCGCCGGGTTCGATCCGTTGGGCCGGCGGGCCGCACGGCGCGAACACCGACGAGGTGCTCGCGGAGGTCGGCGTCACCCCTGATCAGCTTGCTGCGCTGCGGGCTGCCGGGGTCGTGTAGTCCGTGTGGTAATGGCCTGGAGGGGGCGTTCAGAGTGCTGACGGCACTGTATGTTCCGGCCAACCGGCCGGACCGGTTCGCGAAAGCTGTTGCTGCGGGCCCCGATCTGGTGGTGTTCGACCTGGAGGACGCCGTACCGGTCGACGCCAAGGCGGATGCACGCGGGTGGGCGGTCGCCTGGATCGCCGCGAACGCGCACGGGCCGGTCGAGATCCGGGTGAACGCGCTCGGGACGCCGTGGATCGAGGACGACCTGGCCGCGATCTCCGCCGTGCCGGCGGTCCGGATCCGGCTGCCGAAGGTGGAGAGCGCGGCCGATGTGCGGGCCGTGCTGGAGAAGGTGCCATCGGCAAGGATCACCGCGTTGATCGAGTCGCCGCTGGGGGTCGAGCGCGCGTTCGAGATCGCCACCGCCGATCCGCGGGTGGTCGCGGTCGCACTGGGCGAAGCGGATCTGTCGAGTGCGCTCGGGGTGGACGACGCGGCCGGGCTGGCGTGGTCGCGCGGCCGGCTGGTGTCGGCGTCCCGGGCGGCCGGGCTGGGCGCACCGATGATGTCGGTGTACCCGCGGGTCGACGACTTCGACGGGCTCCGGCGTACGTCGCTGGAGGGGCGGATGCTGGGCTTCGTCGGCCGGACGGCGATCCACCCGCGACAGCTCACCACGATCGTCGAGGCGTTCACCCCTACGGATGCGCAGGTGGCCGAGGCGGAGGCCCTGCTCGCGGCCGTGGAGAAGGCGGATGTCGAGCGCGGCGGTGTGATCGTCCTGCCGGACGGGCGGATGGTCGATCCGGCAATGATCGGGCGCGCCCGGGAGGTCACGGCTCTGATCCGGGAGATCGAGCTAAGGTCGTAGGCATGCTGCCGCGCAGGGTTGATGCCGTGGTGATCGGTTCGGGGCCGAACGGGCTCGTGAGCGCGATCACGCTTGCCGACGCGGGCTGGGACGTCCTGGTGCTGGAGGCCGCCGACACGTTCGGCGGTGCGGTCCGGTCGACCGAGGAGGGCGGCTGGATCAGTGATCGTTTCAGTTCGAACTACCCGCTCGGGGTCGCGTCGCCGGTGATGCGGGCGCTGGAGCTGGAGAAGTTCGGCCTGAAATGGTCGAACGCGCCGCTGCCGCTGGTCCATCTGCTCGACGAGGACGGTGCTGCGGCAGCGATCCACCGGGATCCCGAGGACACCGCGAAGTCGCTCGGCGCCGAGCACCCTGGTGACGGTGACGCTTGGCTGCGGCTGTACCAGCAGTACGTGTCGATCCGCGAGCCGTTGCTGAACGCGTTGCTCACGACCTGGCCGCCTGTCGTGCCGGGGCTGAAGCTGGCGCGGAAGCTGGGTTCGGCGGGGGAGTTGCTGCGGTTCGCGCGGTTCATGGCGATGCCGATGCACCGGATGGGGCAGGAGCTGTTCGACGGGCGGCACGGGCCGGCCATCATCGCGGGGAACTCACTGCATGCCGACGCGCCGTTGTCGGGCAGCGTCAGCGGGACGATGGGCTGGCTGCTCGCGATGCTGGCGCAGGACGTCGGCTACCCGGTCGCGACCGGCGGATCATCGGCGTTCTCCGGCGCCTTGGTACGACGCGCCGAGCGCACCGGAGTGTTGCTCGTCCCGGGTGCGCCGGTGACGCGCGTCGAGGTGTCCGCGGGCCGCGTGACCGCCGTACACACGGCATCCGGTGAGACTGTCTCGGTCACTCGCGCGGTCATCGCGGATACGTCCGCACCGGCGTTGTACGGCGAGTTGTTGCCGGAGGCACTCATTCCGGCGGGGCTGCGACGTGATCTCGACGAGCGGTTCGAGTGGGACTACCCGACGGTCAAGCTGAACTTCCGGCTGAGCGGGCCGATCCCGTGGAAGTCGGCGGAGGCGCGGTCGGCCGGCGTCGTACACCTCGCTGGGACCGCTGACGATCTCGTGCATGTGTCCGCGGATCTCGACACCGGGCGGGTTCCGGCGCAGCCGTTCCTGCTGATCGGGCAGACGACGAAGTCCGATCCGACCCGGTCGCCCGAGGGCACCGAGGCGGTCTGGGCGTACTCTCATCTGCCGCGCGGGATCGCCGAGGACGCGGCCGCGGAGAAGCTGGCCGGCCGGATGGAGCGCGCGATCGAGCGATACGCCCCGGGCTTCGGCGACCGGGTCATCGATCGCGAGCTGCAGCGCCCGTCCGCACTCGAATCTGGCAACGCTGCGCTCGGTTTCGGTGCCCTCGGCGGCGGCACGATGCAGCTGCACCAGCAACTCGTCTTCCGCCCGACCATTGGCCTCGGCAGCGCCCGCACCTTCGTCACCGGCCTGTACCTCGGCAGCTCCGCTATCCACCCCGGCGGCGGAGTCCACGGCGCCTGCGGCCATCTGGCAGCCCGTACTGCGCTCCGCGACGCCTCGCTCCTGGGTCCTGTCACCCGCACGCTCCCGACCGCTGCTCTCCGCCGCCTGCAACGCTGACTCAGGTGTCGCGGTAGCCCGCCCAGCCGGGTTGCGATCTCTTCGTTGGTTCGGCGGGCAGGAGTTGCACGAGACCGTGGGGCTGCCGCCGATGATCCTGTCGGCGCTGTGGGCGATCCTCGGCGGAGTGCTCTGGCGCAAGGAGGCGCCGGTCAGCCGCTAGGGTCGGAGTGTGCGACTCGACGAAGCAGGCTGCAGGGCTCGGGTGGCGGCAGCGCGGGTAGGACGTCTCGCGACCGTCGGCCCGGACCTGCGGCCGCACGTCGTACCGGTGACGTACGTCGTCCATGCGGACGAGCTGTTCATCGGGATCGACCAGAAGCCGAAGTCGACGACGGACCTGAAACGGTTGCGGAACATCTCGTCGAACGAGCGGGTCGCGGTGCTGGTCGACGAGTACGACGAGGACTGGACGCATCTGTGGTGGGTACGGGTCGACGGGGTCGCGCGGGTGGTGGCCTCGGATGCGGCGGCGGTCGAGTTGCTGGCGGCGAAGTACCCGCAGTACGAGGCGGATCCGCCGCGTGGTCCGGTGATCGCGATCCGGGTTGACGGGTGGTCGGGGTGGGCGTATCGAGGGGAGGACTGACCGTGGTGGACGGGTTGTTGCGGGAGTTGGCGCCGCAGGTGCTGGGGTTCTTGGCTCGGCGCCACGGGCAGTTCGACTTGTGCGAGGACGCCGTACAGGAGGCCCTGCTGGCGGCGGCGACGCAGTGGCCGGTCGACGGCGTACCGGCGAATCCTCGGGGGTGGCTGATCACCGTTGCGACGCGACGGTTGACGGATGCGTTTCGGAGCGAGAGTGCGCGGCGGCGGCGTGAGGACAGCGTCGCGGCAATGGCAGGGCCGGAGGAGTTGGTTGCCCCGGGCGCCGACGTTGACGACGCTCCGGACGCCGATGACACGTTGACGTTGCTGTTCCTGTGCTGCCATCCGGCGGTCACGCCGGCGTCGCAGGTCGCGTTGACGTTGCGGGCGGTCGGCGGTCTGACGACGGCGGAGATCGCCCGCGCGTTTATGGTGCCGGAGGCAACGATGGCGCCGCGGATCAGCCGCGCGAAGAAGAGCATCAAGGCGGCGGGGAGCCGGTTCGCGATGCCGCCGGAGTCGGAGCGGGCCGAGCGGCTGCGCGTCGTACTGCAGGTGCTGTACCTGATCTTCAACGAGGGTTACACGGCGAGCTCGGGGGAGGAGCTGCAGCGGGTCGAGCTGACTGCCGAGGCGATCCGGCTGGCGCGGATGCTGCGTACGGCGCTGCCCGACGACGGCGAGACCGCGGGCCTGTTGGCGTTGATGTTGCTGACCGACTCGCGCCGGGCGGCCCGCACGACCGCGGACGGCGGTCTGGTGCCGATCGACGAGCAGGACCGGTCGTTGTGGGATCGCGCGCAGATCACCGAGGGTGCCGACCTGATCCTGCACACGCTGCAGCAGGGCGGGCTCGGGCCGTACCAGCTGCAGGCCGCGATCGCCGCCGTACATGCGGAGGCGCCGAGCGCGGACGAGACCGACTGGCGGCAGATCCTCTCGCTGTACCTGGTGCTGGAGAAGATCGCGCCGAACCCGATGGTCACGCTGAACCGGGCGATCGCGCTCTCGCAGGTCGAGGGTCCGCAGGCGGGGCTCGACCTGCTGGCGACGCTTGAGGACGACAAGAACATCACCGAGACCCATCGGCTTGACGCCGTCCGCGCCCATCTCTACGAGCGCGCGGGTGATCTTGGGCGGGCTCATGACCATTACCTGGCCGCGGCCCGCCGTACGACGAGCCTCCCCGAGCAGCGTTATCTGCAGGCGAAGGCTGACGCGATCACGGGATGAGCCGGTAGAAGCGGAACAGGTCGGTGTGGAAGGGGAGGACCTGCGTCTCGGTGAATCCTGCCTCGGTGGCGTAGCGGCGGAGGGTGTCCGGGCGCATCAGCGCGCCAGTTGCGGCTGAGTCCGGGTCGCCCATTGCGTCGGGCAGGCAGGACATCAGGCTCCAGCCGTAGTGGTACCGCTCGAGATCCGAGGCCGGTGCGGTGAACTGGTCCTCGACCAGCTCGTCGAGGATCAGGACCGAACCGCCGGGGGCCAGCATCTGGCGGGCTGTGCTGAGGGCATCGACCGGGTGGGACATGTCGTGCAGGGCTTCGAGGATGGTGACCAGGTCGAACTGACCTGACTGGTCGGATGCGTTCGCCGCCGAGAAACTCACCCGATCGTCCAGTCCTGTTTCGTGGGCGTGGCGTTGGGCGGCGGCAATGGCGTCCGCGTCGAGGTCAACGCCGTGGACGGTGATGTTGGGGTACGCCTGGGCCATCGCTATCGAGGACCAGCCGGTGCCGCAGGCGAAGTCGGCCACCCGGGCCGGCGGATCGGCGCGCAGGCGCTCGTCGATCTCAGGGATCGCGGGCAGCCACTCCTTGCCGAGCAGGTTCAGGTACGTCGGGCGGTTGAACTCGGCCCGCCCCTCGGGTTCCCACGGCTGGTGCGGCGGGGCGTCGCCGGTGCGGTACGCCTCGACCAGGTCCGGGAGCATCCGGGCCGCTCTCGCGAGCTCGACACCCTTGTAGCCGTGGTAGTCGAGGTCGTCCTCGTCGGCCAGCACCGAGACATGCTCGGGCGGCAGGGTGTAGCGCCGTTCGGTCGGAGCTGCTGTGACGTCGTCGACGTCGAGGAGATCGCTGGCGGCGTGGTGCTCGAGCCACTCGCGGATGTAGCGCTCGTTTGTGCCGGTGCGTTCGGCCAGCTCGACCGAGGTCGCCGGGCCTTGGTCGGCGAGCGCCCGGTACAGGCCCAGGCGCTCGCCGAGGTAGATGGAGTAGAGCTCGAGTGCGGCCCCGGCGTTCCGGAAGATCCGCTCGACGAGTGCGTTGGTCCGGTCCATGGGTTGGATCGTACTTAGGTCAGGACGCGGCGTCCCGTCTCATGGGATTCGATCGCGGCGTGCGCCAACTGCAGGGCGCGGCGGCCGGCGCTCGCGTGGACGGGTGGTTGCTCGCCCTTGCGCAGTGCGGTGAGGAGCGCGTCGACGTGGCGGTCGAAGGTGCCGGCGAAGTTGCGCGACTCGTCGTCGAAGTACGTCGAGTGCCAGCGTTGCTCGACCGGGTCGCCGGCCTTCTGGAACGTCAGCGCGCGGACGGTGTCGTGGATGACGAGTCGGCCGGCGGTGCCGTTGATCTCGATCCGCTGCGTGTCGGGATAGGCGTACGACGAGTCGTACGTGCCGAGCATCGTGCCGACCGCGCGGTTCTCGAAGTCGAGCGCGAGCGCGACCGTGCTCAAGGCGCCGTACGTCTTGTCGGTCATCTGCGCGGCTACTGAGGCTACTGGTCCGACCAGTTGCTCGAGCATGTCGAACCCGTGGCACTGGGTCTCGATCAGGTTCGCGTGCGGGGAGTTCCCGTGGTTCGCATCGCCGCCGAAACGCCAGGTCGCGAAGACGAGGTCGCCGAGCTCGCCGGCGTCGATGAGTGCCTTCGCGCGCTGCACGGGTTCGGCGTACCGGTGGTTGAAGTTGATCGCGAAGAAGTTGTCGCCGGCTTCCGCGAGCAGGCTGTCCGCCTCGGCGAGGTCGAACACGAGCGGCTTCTCGACCAGCAGCGGTACGCCGGTGCGTACCAGCTTCAGCGTGATGTCGTAGTGGTCCTCGTTCGGCAGGCAGACTGTGACGAGCTCGGGCTGCGCGTTGCGCAGCATCTCGTCGAGATCGGTGTACGGCGTGGTGCCGTACCGCTCGGCTCGCGCCCGCGTGCGATCCGGCGTACGGCCGAAGATGCCGATCAGCTCGGTGTCCTCGCGGCGGGAGAAGATGCGCGCGTGGTGCTCGCCCCAACCGCCGGCGCCGACCACCGCGACTCTCATGCGGCGCCGTCCTGCGTGACGACCACCTTGCCGGTCTCGCCGGCCATGAACAGCTCGAACGCGTCGGCGATCTCCGAGACCGGGAAGCGGTGGCTGATCACCTTTCCGATGAGCTCCTGGTGGTCCGACAACAGCGCGAGGTTGCCGGGCATCTCGTCGTACCGGAAGTACTCGCTGCCGAGGATGGCGTGCTCGGGGGCGATCAGGTCGCTGGACACGTCGATGGTGAGCGATTCGCCGTGGCCGACGCAGATCAGCGCGCCGCGCTGGCTGACGATGTCGAGCGCGGCGCGCCGGGCGGACTCCTTGCCGGACGCATCGAACGCGACGTCCGGGTTGCCCGCCGCCGAGATGTCGTCGGCGAGCAGCGGGATCGCTCCGAACGACTCCGCGAAGTCGAGCCGCCAGCGGGAGAAGTCGGAGATGTAGACCGGTACGTCGGCGCCGTACTTGAGCTTGCTCATCACCGTCAGGCCGAGACCGATCGGGCCGGCACCGGCGATGTACACGCTCTCGACGTCTGGTCTGACCAGTGCCGCCCGGCTGATCGCGTGGCTGCTCGTCCCCATCACGTCGAGCAGCATCGTCGCGTTGCCGATCTCGACGTCGTCGGTGACCGGGAAGAAGTTCGACTCGTGCACCAGCTCGTACGGGCCGTAGCCGCCGTCGTGGGTGAACCCCATGTCGGCGCGCTTGGCCAGGCACTGGTTGGTGGCGTTCAGTTGGCAGCTGCGGCACTCGCCGCAGAAGTCCATCAGGAACACGGCTCCGCGGGTGCCGACGGCCGTGCTGGTTCCTTCGCCGGCTTGCAGGACGGTGCCGGCGGCTTCGTGTCCGGGTACGACGGAGGAGCCGTCGTAGTACTGGTGTCGGTCGGTGCCGCAGAGGGCGTTCGCCTGGACGGCGAGGAGGAGTTGGCCGAGGGCGGGGTCCGGGTACTCGTGGTCCGCGAACTCGATCTTTCCGGCGCCGGTGAACCTGGGGGCGAGGGCGGTACGCGTCATGCTGCCGGAATTTACTACGTAGCAAATCCTGCCCACAAGGGGTTGTCCGGCGCGGGTTCGGTTAGCGGGTGGTGCTCTCCCGGACGCGGAGTTCGTAGCCGGCCATCCGGTGTTGCGGGACGTGATCGTCGTCCAGCTGCTCGTCGAGGAGGTCGAGCGCGGTGCTCGCGATGTCGTCGAGCAGCGGTGCGATCGTGCTGAGCGTCGGGGTCGACAGGCTGGACTCGACGATGTCGTCGAAGCCGATGACCGACACGTCGCCCGGTACGTCGATGGTGTTGCGCTGCAGCGCTCGGAGGGCGCCGAGGGCGGCGGAGTCGTTCATCGCGAAGATTCCGTCGGGGCGCAGTCGGTCGTAGGTGCGGGCGATCGCGTCGGTGGCCGCGGCGGTGGTCCAGTCGCAGTCCACGATCAGCGCCGGGTCGAGGTCGACGCCGTGTTTCTTGAGCGCGGCCTGGTATCCCTGGCGACGCAGTTGGTACGAGCGCCGCGGGCCGTGGTTCGCGCCGAGCAGGAGGATCCGCCGCCGGTCGGTGTCGAGCAGATGCGTCACGGCCGCCTGCGCTGCCTCGCGATTCTTGATACCGACGTGGTCGATCGCGCTGCCGGGCTCACGGTCGCCGACCAGGACGACCGGGTGCGTACTGCGCTGGTCCGTGCGGCTGAGCGAGACCGCGCTCATGATCACGCCGTCGGTCAGGACGTCGCCGCCACCGCGAAGCAGCTCGACCTCGAGGTCGTGGCGGCCGCCGGTGGTCTCGACGAGGATCGTCGTACCGCGGTCGCGGGCGGCGGCGATGACGGCTTCGGCGAGGTCGGCGAAGTACCGCTCGCGGAAGGTGGGGACGGCCAGGGTGACGGTGCCGGTGCGGCCGGTGCGCAGGCGGCGGGCGGCGGTGTTCGGGCGGTAGCCGAGGGCGTCGAGGCTGGCCTGGACGCGGGCGCGGGTCGCGGGGGAGACGTGGACGTAGTTGTTCACCACGTTCGACACGGTGCGCTGCGACACGCCCGCGTGGCGGGCCACGTCGGACATGCTGACCGCCACTGCTGCGCTCCTTCGGACCGGTCGGGTCAGGCTACCAGCGTGACCTGGGTTGTAACTTCGGTTTACAGTTGGCGGTATGAGCCTTCAGCAGAAGACCCGTGGGCGCCGGGACGCGATCGGGGTCGGCGTGGCCCTGCTCAACAAGCTGGCGCGGTCGCGGGCGATCGACCGGTTCGGCTTGCGGAAGCCGGCCGAGCGGGCGGTGTTCGAGGCGACCAAGACCGGATTCCGGACGGCTGGTGCGGTGTCTCGGCGGTTCTCGGCTGTCTCGAAACTGGCCGCGCCGTCGCGGCTGCCTGCGGCTCAGGGGACCGGTCGGTTCGACCTGACGCCGACCGAGGACCAGCAGATGATGGTCGACGTCGTGCGGGACTTTGCCGCCGACGTGTTGCGGCCGGCTGCTGGTGCGGCCGACACGGCGTGCGCGACGGAGGCCAAGGTGCTGGAGTCGTCGGCCGAGCTCGGGCTGAGTCTGATCGAGGTACCAGAGGAGCTCGGCGGGATCGTCACCGAGCGGTCCGCGATGACCGGCGTACTCGTCGCCGAGGCTCTCGCGCATGGCGATATGGGGCAGGCGGTCGCGTGTCTGGCGCCGTCGGCGGTGAGTACGGCGATCTCGTTGTGGGGCGATGAGACGCAGCAGGCGACGTATCTGCCGGCGTTCACTGGTCAGACCGTGCCGGCGGCGGCGATGGCGCTGCTGGAGCCGCGGCCGGTGTTCGATCCGTTCGCCTTGCGTACGCGGTACACGGGCGGGCTGCTCGACGGCGTGAAGTCGCTCGTACCGCGCGGCGCCGAGGCGGAGTTGTTCGTGATCGGGGCGCAGACGGACGCCGGGCCCGGGTTGTTCGTGGTGGAGGCGGATCATCCGGGCGTGGTGATCGAGGCGGAGCCGTCGATGGGGTTGCGGGCTGCGTCGTTGAGCCGGGTGATCCTGACGGACGTGCCTGCGGTGCCGTTGGGGTCGCTTGACGATTACGCGGAGTGCGTGCGGTTGTCGCGGCTCGGGTGGTGTGCGTTGGCCCTCGGTACGGCGCGGGCGGTGCTCGACTACGTCACGCCGTACGTGAACTCGCGGGAGGCCTTCGGCGAACCGATCAGTCATCGGCAGTCGGTGGCGTTCATGGTGGCGAACATCGGGATCGAGCTCGAGGGCATGAAGCTGGTGACGTACCGGGCCGGATCGCGTGCTACGCAAGGGCTTCCGTTCGCCCGCGAGGTGGCGCTGGCGCGGCGGTTGTGCACGGAGAAGGGCATGCAGATCGGGACGGACGGCGTACAACTGCTCGGTGGACATGGCTTCGTGAAGGAGCATCCGGTGGAGCGCTGGTACCGCGATCTGCGAGCGATCGGCGTGATGGAAGGGGCGGTGCTGGTCTGATGATCAACCTCGAGACTCCGCGCAAGTTCCGGGCCTTCGTCAACCAGGCGCACCAGGTCGCGGCGGAGATGCTGCGGCCGAACTCACGCCGGTACGACCTGGCTGAGCACGAGTACCCGGTCGAGCTGGACATGCTCGCGGCGATGGTCGACGGATTAGGTGCCTCAGGCACCGGTTCGGGCGCGGGTGCTTCCGGCGTACGACGTAGCGGGGCCGACGCGGACGGGGTCGTCAACGGGTCGAACCTGTCGTCGGTGCTGTCGATCATGGAGATGTGCTGGGGTGACGTCGGACTGCTGCTGTCGATGCCGCGGCAGGGACTCGGCAACTCTGCGATCGCGTCGGTCGCATCGGACGAGCAACTGCAGCGGTTCGACGGCGTGTGGGCCGCGATGGCGATCACCGAACCGGACTGCGGGTCCGACTCCGCGAACATCCAGACGACCGCGCGGCTGGATGGCGATGATTATGTGCTGAACGGCGAGAAGATCTTCGTCACCGCCGGCGGTCGCTGCGACGCCGTCGTGGTGTGGGCGACGCTCGACAAGACGCTCGGCCGCGCCGCGATCAAGTCGTTCGTGGTCATGAAGGACACGCCCGGCATGACGGTCGAACGGCTCGAACACAAGCTCGGCATCCGCGCGTCCGACACCGCGACCATCCGCTTCGACAACTGCCGCGTACCACGCGAGAACCTGCTCGGCACGGCCGACATCGACAAGGGTTTCGCCGGCGTCATGCAAACCTTCGACAACACCCGCCCACTGGTCGCCGCGATGGCCGTCGGCTGCGCCCGCGCCTCCCTCGAGCTCACGCGCGACCTGTTGGCCGAGGCCGGCGTAGAGGTCGACTACGACCGCCCCGTCCATCTACAGCCCGCCGCAGCCGCGACGTACCTCTCAATGGAAGCCGACTGGGAAGCCGCCTATCTCCTCACCCTCCAGGCCGCCTGGATGGCCGACAACGCCCAACCCAACTCCCTCCAAGCCTCCATAGCCAAAGCCAAAGCCGGCCGCACCGCCAACGACGTCACCCTCCGCTGCGTAGAACTAACCGGCACCCTCGGCTACTCCGAACACCACCTCCTCGAAAAATGGTCCCGAGACAGCAAAATCCTCGACATCTTCGAAGGCACCCAACAAATCCAACAACTAATCGTCGCCCGCCGCCTCCTCGGCAAAACCTCCGCCGAGCTGAAATAGCCTTGTTCTAAGGGATGACCGGTCCGCCCTGACCTTCGATCAGAGCAGACCGGGGCCTCGGTCGAGGTCCTCGAGATCTCGGCTGTGATCGGCCCTACTCCGTGACTGCTCCGTCAGCCGCCGAGCAAGTCGCTCCAGCCGTCGGTCGACAGCCTGGCGGGCGCGGTCGTACGACGACGGCAGCATATGGGTGTACATCTGAAGCGTGAACCCCGGATCGTAGTGCCCGAGATACTCGGACAGCTCCTTGATGTTGACCCCGTCAGCCAGGGTGATGCTGGCAAAGTAGTGGCGCAGGGCATGCATTCCTGCAGTGCCGTCGCTCTTGAATCGTCGACGGCCCATAGGCGCCGATGATGTCGGTCAGCCAGACAGCGAGCTCTGACGGCAGGATGCTCTTGACCATCCGCCGCCCGAACACAGGCTGCACATGAAGCCGCCACTTGGACTCGTACTGGATCTCACTGGCCGGGTCCACCGCCCACGACTTCGTCTCGAACGCTCGCGACCGCTCCTTCCCAAGCGGATCCGTCCAAACCCCCAGCCACCGCTTCCCCTTCCCCCACCGCTTCTCGTCCCGCTCCCGCTTGACCTTCCCGTCAGGCTGTTTGACCGCCTTCGTCCACTGATCCTTCGCAACGCCACCCACGGCCTCCTCAACTGGAGCAGTCGATTTGAGAGTTGCTGATCTCCAGATGCTCCAGCGCTGTGACGTGCCTCGCCTACGTCGATTCTGCGGAGGGCAGATTTCGTGGATGCCTAGGCGGCTGGAGCTGAAAGGTGGAACTATCCGGTTATGAGCGAGTCTGAGGACGTAGTGAGTGCGCGGCTGGTGGCAGTGTTCGACGAGGCTGACGCGACGCTGGATTGGGTCGAGTTGTCGGAGGGGCCGGCTGTGGTGCGACTGGCCAGGTTGCGTCAGGCACTGGTAGCCGCGGGCTTCGGCAGTTTGGCGATCGCGGCGATGACTCTCACGGTCGAGGGCGGGCCGGCAGTGCCGGTAGTTGTGAGCCGGAGCTGCCGAGAGGCTACAGACCTGCTCGACGATGCGATCGGTCCGCAGCTGGCTGCGCGGTGGCGAATCGACGCTGTCGCGGATCAGCTCAGTCCGGAAGGGCTGGGAATCGGTTCGGAGCCGGTCAGCGTTGCGGTGATGGAACAGGCCCTGGCCAGGATCGAGTCGATCATCGACCGAGCGGTCGGCGCGCTCGAGCTGATCGCTGAAGACGATTCCGTTCTGCCGGAGTTGCGTGACGCCGCCGCAGATGCCGTTGTTGTGTTCGACGATCTCGAGGATCTCGACGACGTCGCCACCACCCCTGGTCCAGTACCGTCCCAACAGGACTGAACTCGGCCCAGCTCGGGAAGCTACTTGTAGATCGTCGAGCGGCAGACCCCGAGCAGTTTGGTGATCGAGGTGATGTGGCGCGCCGTGGTCGTGACTTCAGCTGGCCGGGCTGTGACAAGGGGCTCTGGGCACACATGCTTAAGCGCCTCGTGCCAGCTGGGACCAGGAGCTAGCTGGCCGCCCCGCGTTGCGGCCGCCGCCTCTCCGGCAACTCATCCCTGCGCCTGGATCGGGGTGTATCGCCTGGACACACAATGGGGTCCGCCTCCTGACACGTCAATGAGGCGGGCAACATGGCCACGATCCTGGCGCCCCGGCTGCGCGGCCCTCATCTGCACCGTCGGTCATTCCGCAGTTGTCGGGCGTCATTCACATGCCTCGGACCTGATCGGCTCAGTGCACTGGGATCCGGTCTTTGTTGGTGGCGAGCCAAGTGCTGAAGCTCTGTAGGGCTGGGTTGAGCGTGCGGGTCTGCTCGATCGAGAAGTCGCGGGCGAACATGTCCGTCTGCTCGCTGAAGTACTGGAACATGTTGGCAAGGTCGTCGGCGCCGGGGAAGCCGAACGCCGCGAACTGTGCGTACGTCGGCGACTCGTACAGCACGGTCTCGCCGAATGCGTCCTGCATCGCCCGCGCGACCTCGTCGCCGGTGAGCTGGTCGCCCATGATGCGCACGGTCTGCCCGACCATTTCCTGGCCCTGCTCGAAGATCGCCAGGGTGCACCGGCCGATGTCCTCGGCGGCGATGAACGGCAGCTTCCCGCGGCTCAGAGGCAGACCGAGGGTGAGCACGCCGGCGCCGTTGCGCTTCGGCTCCAGCCCGAAGTAGATGAAGTTCTCGTAGTAGAAGACCGTCTGCAGGAAGGTCGTCGGTACGCGGCGCTCGCGGAAGAACTCGTCCGCCTCAGCCTTGCCGTCGAAGTGTGGGACCTTGAAGCGCCCGATGCTCGGCATCCGGTCGTCGTCGAGTGGGTACTGCGGCCTCGTGTCCGGCAATGTCGACCAGATCACGTGCTCGACGCCCGCGGCCTTGGTCGCCTCGGCGAGAATCTCGGCCTGTTCCAGTTCCTTGTCCGCGGACAGGTAGTCCCAGTAGAAGGTGACGCAGTACGCGCCGTATGCGCCCTTGAAGGCCTGGACCACGGATTCCTCGTCGTCGAAGTCGACCGCAACGACGTCCGCCCCGAGATCGGCCAGCGCCCGCGCCTTCTCCGAGTCGACGTTCCGGGTCAGCGCCCGGACGGCGAACTGGCTGTCCGGGTCGGCCAGGATTGCGCGGGCCAACCCGCCACCCTGCGCCCCGGTCGATCCAACGATGGCGATGATCTTCTTGTCCGGCATCAGAAATTCCCTTTCCTAGAGCTGATAATGGTGTGGTTGACCCGGGACAGGTTGTCCGGGTCGTGTGCTTTCTTGACGGCGAGAACCCGCTCGAAGCGCTCCCCGCTGAAGATCTCGGCGAGCCGAATACGGCGAACCACGTCGCGCCTCAGCGGTACGACGTCGTCGTACTCGAGGGCGGGAACAAGTTGAGAGTCATGGGGTCACGCCGATTCCTGTGAGAGTTGTCGCCGCACGGATTCGCGGTCGGAGAGGAACCACACTTCGGTGAACCTGCCGTCGGTGATTCGGTAGTGGGCGAACTCGGACGCAGTGACGGTTCGGTGCGTCGGGGCGAATTCGTCGTACGGGCCCTCGTGGGTGCCGGTGGTGGTGAGCCGGGCCGCGATTCGGGTGCCGTCGGTCAGCAGATCGTCGAGGCGCCAGTGCCAGTCGGGGAAGGCCGAGAGCAGGCGCTTGATGTCCAGCAGGTGGGCGTGCCGGTCGCAGTGGATCCCGTTGACCAGCAGGGATTCGGGGTAGAAGTGGACGAGGTGCTCGAACCGGCGTTCGTTGAGCGCCGCGAGGTACCTGGTGTAGCGGGCCCGGAGATATGCGGCGGTCGGCGGCGGCATCATCGGAGATCCCGTGGTGCCGCCGGTGGCGGGCCCAGCCGGTGGAACGCGGCGACGGTGAGAGCCTCGACGGCGGTGGTCAGGGTCGGCTCGATGACCGGTGCGAAACCGGGGGAGTGCGGCACGAGGCCGGCGGACTGCGGTCCGAGCGCACCGAGGAACCAGAACACTGTCGGGATTCCGAGGGCTGCCCCGAAGGCGCCGACATCCTCACTCGCAGTGCGGAGTCCGGCGGGCACTACTTGGTCCGCGTCGAAGAAGTCCGCGAAGGCGGCGGCGAGGTCCGCGGCGGCTTCGGGGTCGTTGGTCAGGACGGGAGATCCTGGGTGCCAGGTGATGGCGGGTTCCAGCTCGGCTCCGGCGGCCGCTGCTTCCGCGCGGACGATCCGCTCGACGGCGTTCTTGACGAGGGTCTGCACCTCGTCGGTGTAGGTACGGATGCTGATCCCCAGTTCCGCGCTCGTGGGGATGATGCTGTCCTTCGCGCCGGCGACGATCCGTCCGACCGTGACGACGGCGATTTCGGTCGGCGGCACTTCCCGCGCCACGATGCTCTGCAGCCGGACGACGACGTTCGCGGCCATCAATACCGGATCGATCGCGTCGTGCGGGCGAGCGCCGTGACCGCCGCGCCCGAGCAGCGTCACGGTGGCGGAGTCGGCCGCCGCCATCTGCGGACCGCCGCCGATCTGGAGCTGACCGGCCGGAGCCGACGTGACGTGCTGGCCGAGGACGATCTCCGGAACCGGGAACCGCTCGAGCAACCCGTCGGCGATCATGTCCTTCGCTCCCCGAGCCAATTCCTCGGCCGGCTGGAAGATCGCGACGACGGTCCCTGACCAGGAGTCCAGGCAGCTGCTCAGGACCGCGAGTGCACCGACCAAAGCGGTCGCGTGCAGATCGTGGCCGCAGGCATGCATCACCGGTACGTCCCGACCGGACGAGTCGACGCCACGCTCCCTACTGGCGTACGGCAGCCCCGTGTTCTCCTCGATCGGCAGTGCATCGAAGTCCGCTCGTATCATCACTACCGGGCCGGGTCCGTTACGCAGTACGGCGACGACACCCGTGCCGCCAACGCCCTTGGTGATCTCGACCTTCAGCGGTTCCAGGGCGGACGCGATCCGGTCCGCCGTACGGAACTCCTGCAGGGAGAGCTCGGGGTGTTCATGCAGCTCGCGATAGAACCCGGCGAGCTCCTCGGCCAGGCCTGGTGGCAGCAGGGTCATGGCCGGCCGGACAGGATCTTGGCGACCTCGGTCGGGTGAGCCAGGTGCGGGAAGTGGCCGCTGCCGCGCACCACGGTGACGGTCAGCTGGGGCAGCAGGCTCTCCAGCCAGGTGCGGTAGTGCGGACTGAGCTCGTCCCCGCTGATGTGGTGGTACGGCGTTCCGTTGGCACGGATCGTCTCGAGGTCACGGATCCGCCGGGCCGCGAGCTCGTCCGGGGGGAGCATCATGATCTCGTTCCAGTAGCCGAGGAGCAGGTCCTGCCGCGGTGTCGTTGCCGTCCGCAACAGTTCTTGCGCGGCCGCCGGCAGCATGTCGATCTTCAGCTGGGACAGCAGCGACTCCCACACATCCCGGTAGGCGGTGCCGCGCAGCTCCACGTCGACGCCACGCAGGAAGTCGCCGAAGCCGCCGACCAGCAGTGGCTGGTCGATGTTCACGACACCGCGGACCGGGTACTGCCCGGCGTACGTCGTGGCCAGCGCGCCGCCGAGCGAGTGCCCGACGACGATCGGCGCGGTGATCCCGGCATCCTCCACGGCCTGATGGATCGCGGTGCTGACCTCGTTCGCGCCGTACGACGCGAGCGGTCCCGAGTCGCCGTGTCCGGGCAGGTCGACGGCGAGCACGCGGCGACGGTCGTCGATCGTCCGGAGCTCCTCGAGCACCGGGTTCCATTGCTGCCGGTCGTAGGTGAGCCCGTGCAGCAGCACGAGTGGCGCCCGCTCGTCGTCGACGCCGTAGCTGTCGCCGGCAAGTCGGCCGTAGCGGGTGGGGTCCGACATCTGTCGCTCTGTCATGCCACCAGGTTCTCGACGTCGCGTATACGTCCGATGGACACGCCTGCGACAGGCTGCCCAGTGCGAGCAGTTGTATATCGGCCCGGGCGAATCTTCACGACGCAGACCCCGGGAGCCGTCACGATGAACGGCGGTGCAATCGCATCGACAGGACCGTCAGTCGTGACGAGCGGATTCGGCAACGATGACACCACCGTGGCGATTCGGGGATTGCAGAACGACCAGGGCAACAGCGTCATGTGGTACACGCGCCTACCAGAGCGGCATCTACGGCAAGTTCACCAACAACCTGAACTAGTTGCACCGAGGCTTTTGCCAAACAGGCCGCGCCCGGGCTCGGCGCATCTGATCGGCTGTCTATCAGCTGTAGATCGGCCCGCGGTCTGCTGTCCCCATGGAATCCAACAACACTCGAGAAATTGAAGCCGTCCTCCGGGCGCTGTCGCTGGACGGAACGCTGGTACTGCCCGGTGATCCGGACTGGGATGCGGCCCGGCAGGCCTGGCACGTGAACCTCGATCAGCGGCCCACCGCGGTGGTCCGCGCCGGATCGGAGTACGACGTCATCGCTGTGGTCGATGCTGCCCGTCAGCTCGGCCTCCGGGTTGCTCCGCAGACCACCGGCCACAACGCCGACCCGTTGGGGTCGCTGGCCGGCACAATCCTGCTGAAGACCTCGGCTCTGCGCGAGGTGAACATCGATCCGGAGGTGCAGGTCGCGCGGGTCGAGGCGGGCGCGCTCTGGCAGGACGTGACCGAGGCAGCTGAGCGCCACGGTCTGGCGGGTCTGTCCGGCACGGCGCGTGACGTCGGCGTAGTCGGGTACCTGCTCGGCGGCGGACTCAGCTGGTTCGTCCGCTCGCACGGTCTCGCGACGAACTACATCACGGCCGTGGAGTTGGTCACCGCCGACGGCAAGCTGCGCCGCGTGGACCACTCCCACGAGCCGGATCTGTTCTGGGCCGTGCGCGGTGGCGGCGGCAGCTTCGGAATCGTGACCGCGGTCGAGTTCCGGCTGTTCCCGATCGAGCAGGTGTACGCCGGCGTGCTGTGGTGGCCACGTGAGTCTGCCGAAGAGGTTCTGCAGGCGTGGAGGCAATGGACCGCGAGCGTGCCGCAGGAGATCACCTCGATCGCGCGGCTGCTGTCGATGCCGCCGCTGCCACAGATCCCCGAGCCGTTGCGTGGCAAGCAGTTCGTGATGGTCGAGGTGAACAGCGAGCTGTCCAAGGACGAGACCGACGAATGGCTGGCGCCGTTGCGGGAGTTGAAGCCGAACATGGACACCTTCGAGCCGATGAAGCCCAGCGACCTGTGGATGCTGCACATGGATCCTGAGCAGCCGGTGCCCGGTGCCGGTGAGGGTGCGCTGCTGAGCGAGCTGCCGGCGGCCGCGATCGACGCGATCCTGGCGAACGCCGGGCCTGCGCTCGCGACCGTCGAACTGCGCCACCTGGGCGGTGCAGCCGCCGTCCCCGCCGTCAACGGCGGCGCGGTCTCGGCCTTCGAGGCTGGGTACTCGCTTCTGACCGGCGGGGCCGCCTTCGACGAGGAGAGCACCGCGGCCACCAACAGCGCGGTCGATCTGCTGCTCGAGTCGCTCACAGCGTGGCTGTCCGAAGTCGGCTACCAGAACTTCGTCACTTCTCCGGTCCCGGGCGACGTCATGTTCGGCGCCGAGGTCTACCAGCGGTTGCAGGACATCAAGGACGAGTACGATCCGGCGAACCTGATCCGCGCCAACCACTCCATCGAGCCGGGCTCGGGTCTGCGTCCGGCGTGAAGTCGAGCAGGCCGAGGCGGGCCACCGCCATACCGGCCTGGAAGCGGCTGGTGACGCCGAGCAGGTCGTAGATCTGACTGATGCGCCGTCCGACCGTCCGGCGGCCGAGGTTCAGCCGCCGGGCGATCGACGCGTCGGACAGGCCGGTCGCGAGCAGGCCGATGACCTCCAGTTGCTCGGCGGTCAGCACCGGCGATGTGGTGGTCCCCATGCCATCCAGGTGACGTGGTCCGGATATACGGGCGATGAATGCGTTCAAGTCAGGAAGGCCAGGAGAGCGCGGTTGACCTCGTCAGCATGGGTCCAGGTGATGCTGTGCGGGCCGCCCTCGACGGTCACCAGCCGGAGGTCGTCGAGCACCGTCCCGAGCCGGTGCGCGGTGGCCTGGATCGGAAGGATGCGGTCGTCCGCACCGTGGAGTGCCAGCACGGGTACGTCGATCGTGCGCAGGTCGTTGCGGAAATCGGTGCTCCAACTGTCGACGCATCCGAGCATCGCGAGCGGTGACGCGTCGGCGGCCAGGATGAACGCGGCCTGCCAGGCCTGGTCGCTGATGCGGGTGCCGCCGAGGAGGTCGACGTTGTAGAAGTCGTTGAGGAGATCCTCGAGATACGCGTACCGGTCGTCGGTGATCGCAGTCCTGATCTCGTCGAATCTCTCCCCGTCGAAACCCTGCGCGTTCTCGTCGCTGCGCAGCAGGCACGGCGGCAGCGAACCGATCAGCACCGCTTTCGCGACCCGCGCCGAGCCGTAGGTGCCGAGGTACCGAACGATCTCGCCGGTGCCCATCGAGAACCCGACGAGAACGGCGTTCTCGAGTTCGAGCCGCTCGAGCAGCGCGTGCAGGTCGGCCGCCAGGGTGTCGTAGTCGTAGCCGATCGCCGGCCGGTCGGATCGGCCGAAGCCACGCCGGTCGTAGGTGACCACCCGGAAACCGGCCTCGAGCAGCACCAGCTCCTGTCGCTCCCACGACCTGCCGTCGAGCGGATATCCGGGCACCAGTACGACAGGCTGCCCGGCACCGTGGTCTTCGTAGTACAGCTCGATGCCGGCGTTGTTCTCGGTGCCGACGATCAGTCGTCCCATCGCTCAGGCCCTCCTCGAAGGGTGTGCTCAGGAGAACTGTTCCGCTCGCGTGCGCGACGCCGCTAGCGTCGAATGACTGACCCCGCCCGGGGCGCCGCAAGAGTCGTCATCTGACGCAAGCGCGGCCCCGCGTGGCGCTCGTACCGTCGTTCCGACAACCCGGCGCGACCGCGCGCCACAGTCCGAGGAGTCCCCATGGAGAATCAGCAACCGAAGCCGACGATCGTGCTGGTCCACGGTGCGTTCGCCGACGCGTCCGGCTGGAGTGCCGTCGCCGAACGCTTGCGCGCGGCCGACTACCCGGTCCTTGCCCCCGCCAACCCGCTGCGCAGTTTGAGCGGCGACGCCGATTACATCGCCAGCGTACTCACCTCGATCGCCGGCCCGATTATCCTGGTCGGCCACTCGTACGGCGGAGCTGTGATCACAAATGCCGCCCGCGGCATTGCGAACGTCAAGGCCCTGGTCTACATCTCGGCTTTCGCGCCGGACGAGGGCGAGGACATCTTCGCGCTCACTGGCAAGTTCCCGGGCAGCCTGCTGCCGGTGAACACACTCACCCGCCCCTACCCGAACGGTTCGACGGAACCAGGCGTGGACGTCTACCTGAGTCTGGAGCACTTCCACGAGGTCTTCGCCGCCGACGTCCCGGCCGGCATCACCGAGCTGATGGCGGTGGAGCAGCGGCCGCTTGCGCTTGCCGCCGGCAACGAAGCGTCCGGCGCGTCGCCGGCCTGGTCGACGATCCCGTCCTGGTATCTGGCCGGGCGTGACGACATGGCCATCCCGTTCGCGGCCCAGCAGTTCATGGCCAAGCGCGCGCAGTCGCATCTGACCGAGGTGGCCGCCTCGCACGTGCCGATGATCTCCCAGCCCGCCGAGGTCACCGGCGTGATCGTCGACGCTGCGCGCGCGACCGCCTGAGGGACACGTTCATCCGGCATATATCGCCGGTGGCTGAGATGAGATCTGGAGCCCACGCCACCGAGGCGCGAGGCCGGAAGAGGAGTACAGGATGAACACCAAGAGTCCCGTGGCCGCGGTCGCGGACCTGCTTGCCGCGCAACTCGGCGCCGAGCGGGTCCTGCTGCCCGGGCCTGCGTACGACGACGCGCTGCCGATCTGGAACGGCGCAGTCACGTCCCGCCCCGCACTACTGGTGCGTTGCCGTTGGGTGAGCGACGTACAGGCCGTGGTCCGGGCCGCACGCGAGCACGGACTCCCGTTGTCGGTGCGCGGCGGCGGTCACGACTGGGCCGGCCGGGCTCTGCGTGACGGCGGTGTGGTCGTCGACTTGTCGGAGATGCGCTCCGTGGAGGTCGACGCCGCTGCGCGGATCGCCACCGTCGGTGGCGGTGCCGTGGGAGCCGATGTCACCGCCGCGGTCGAACCGCACGGCCTGCTCGCCGCGACGGGGACCGTCGGTGCGGTCGGTCTGACCGGCCTCACGCTGGGCGGGGGCTACGGCCCGCTGATGGCGAACGTCGGTCTGGCGCTCGACAACCTCATCGGCGCGGACGTCGTGCTGGCCGACGGCCGGTTGGTGAGCACCGACGCGAACAACGAGCCGGATCTGTTCTGGGCGTTGCGCGGCGGCGGCGGGAACTTCGGTGTGGTCACCTCGCTGCGGATCAAACTGCACCCGATCAGCCAGGTGATCGCCGGTCTGATCTTCTTCCCGTGGTCGCAGACCGAGGACATCTGGGACGGGTACGTCGACCTCATCGCCGAGGCGCCGGACGACCTCACGGTGCAGACCGGTGTACTCACGGGGCCCGACGGGAACCCGACCCTGTACATGGCGCCGGTCTGGAGCGGGCAGGACCTGGCCTACGGACAGAAATGGATCGACCGGTTCCAGCAGCTCGGTACACCGCTGATGGCGCAGGTTGCCCCGATGCCGTACAGCGCGTTGCTCGGCCTGTTCGACGCACAGATCGCGAACGGTCGCCACTACGAGATCAAGACTCGGCCGCTCGGCCACCTCACCACCGGAGCCGTTGCCGCTCTGATCAAGGCCGGTGAGGCGAAGACCTCTCCGACATCGGGAATCGTGCTGCATCACTTCCGTGGTGCGGGGACCCGCGTGCCGCTGGGCGAGACTGCCTTCGGTCTGCGGCGGGAGCACTTCACGGTCGAGATCGTCGCGGCGTGGGAGCCCGACGAGGACGCCGAGCTGCACCGCGGCTGGGCTGCCGAGACCTCGGCGGACCTCGAGCCGTTCGCGTTGCCGGGTGGCTACCCGAACCTGCTCGGGCCGGACGAGACCGCGCAGATCGCGGAGGCGTACGGCGAGAATGCCGAGCGTCTGCTGGCCGTCAAGAAGCAGTTCGACTCCGATGGAGTCTTCACCGCGACACCGTTGCCGCCCCAGTGAAAACCCACTGACCGCCGCGCGCGGTTTGGTTCTCAGATCCTCTCGGAGCCGCGCGCGGCGACTCGCGTGGGCACAGTTCCCGGTGCCCACGCGAGGCCCACCCACTGTCACGACCATCTGGACCATCAGGAGAAAGGCCGACTCATGAGCGCCGCCGGCCTCACCGGGACCGATCGTGTCTACCGGAAACCTGTACGACTCGTTCGACCGGGACGACCACGACCGGGTGTCTCACTGGGCGATCCTCGCCCGGCTGCAACAGGCGGGGTTGTGTGCCGACGACGTACGCATCCAGGAAGCGCTGACCGGTCTGGACCTGGCCGACCCGACGGCGAAGAAGGTCGACTTCGCACAGTTCGTGGAGCTGGCCCGGCACAACAGCAGCCTGATTCAGCGCGCCGTCGAAGGCGACCTCGCGGTCCCGGACTTCTCCGAGCTGTGCCGTGTACCTGTCCGAGCGGCAGACCGCCGACCGGAACTTCGCTCTCGGCTATTCGATGCGCGAGAGCGGCGCGTTCCCGGCCGGCACCGATCTGCAGGAGACACTCGAGTTCTACTTCCAGTCGTGCTCCGCCGGCACGGTTCAGCACTGTCTGTCGTTGATGTCGTCCTGCGGCATGTACGACTTCTCCGGCGAGTTCGCCTTCACCATCGGGCTGCCGGCCAAGAGCGGCGTCTCCGGCGCGTTGATGGTGGTCATCCCGGGGCTGATGGGGATCTGCATCTGGTCTCCGCGGCTCGACCAGCACGGCAACTCGGTCCGCGGGATCGAGTTCTGCCGCAAACTCGTCGCGGAGTACAACGTGCACGTGTTCGACTCGTTGGCCGGCAACGGTACGACGGCCAAGCGCGACCCGCGCCGGAAGAAGAACCAGAGCCGCATCGAAGGTGTGGTTGGGCTGACCTGGGCAGCGAACCCCGCTCCATCTCGCTGCGGCCGCACACCGAGGTAGTCGAGTTGCTCAGCTCGGCTCCCGAGACGATCGAAACGTTGGTGGCGGGATGAACAACATCCAGCGCCTGCCGGTCGACGCGCGCCGGGTGATCGCCGTACTGCTGCCGGACGGCTGGCACCACGTCGTTCCGGGGTCGTTCACGGTCGGACCGCTGGGCTTCGGGGTCGACGACGATCGGCTCGGTTTCCGCTTCGACGAGGACAATTCGGCCGCGGACGAGCCGACGTCTCTGACCGGTTCATTGGACACGCTGCTGGCGGTCCGGCAGTCGCGAGCACGGAGCAGCTTGTCGAGTATCAGCCGGAGCGCTTGCGCAGTCGTGCCAGCAGAACCCGCGCGATCAGCGCGGGCATGAGCAGGCTGGCCGGCTCTGCTATCAGGTTCGTGACCCGCAAGAACGCCCCGGAGAGCACGGGATCGATTGCTGCCGCGGCCTTGTACCGGTTGAGGTACCAGCCGAGCAGGGTGGCGCGCGCCGTACGACGGCCGGCCACGGTGCCGAATCGGAGATCGTTCGACGCAGCGATACCCCACGGTGTGTCCAGCATCGTCGCCGCCTCGCGGAAGAAGCGAGCAGCCAAGGGCGTTGCGCCGTCGTCCAGCATCTGGGCCAGGATCCGCGCCTCCAGCGCGGCAACCGTCATCCCTTGCCCGTAGAACGGGTTGAAGCTGCACAATGCGTCCCCGAACACCAGATACCCGGCAGGGAAACGCTCCAGCGATTCGTACCGGCGCCTGATACTCCCCGGATACTTCATCTTCGCGGGCGGCCCGAGGGGCGCCTTCGTGCGGATCAGCTCGGCGATGTCCGGCGCGCGCAGTTTGTCGGCGAACGCGGCCATACCGTACTGATCCATCGGCGGCAGACTGCCGAACCAGCCACTGAGCCCGACCAGGAAGCGGTCACCCTCCTGTGCGAGCACGAAGCCGCCGAGTGGATGCCCGGGATAAGCGCCGTACGCCGATCCGAGCCGACCGTCGAGATCGCCAGGGGATCGCTCGTATTCACAGGAGACGTAGGTCAGGTCGACCTTCAGCACCTCTTCCTCGGCAGGCTGATAGGCAAGACGCTCCAGCCAGACGGGACTCCGGGTACCGCGGCCCCCGGCGTCGACGACGAGGTCCGCCTCGAGCGTGAACTCGACTCCGTCGGCCTGCGCGGTCACGCCGGTCACCCGGCTCCGATCGTCGGTGGTCAGCGGACCCATGACGGCGCATCTGCCGAAGACGGCCACGCCCCCGAGCGCGCCGACCCGCTGCCGCAGGACGTATTCGAGGAGAGCTCGACTGACGCCGAAGCCGATCAGCCCGGACCGGCCCGGACGCAGCAGCCGTCCATCGATGTGCCAGTGCATCTCCGCCTGCAGGTCGGCGGACGGCACACCGGCTGCCTCCAACTCGTCGGACAGGCCCGGGAACAGCTCCGTCATGATTTCCATGCCTTTGGCAAGCAACCCGTGCACCTGACGTCCCTGGGGCACGCCACGCCGGACTGCCGGTCCGGCCGGCAACTCGTCCCGATCGAGCACGGTGACGAACCGGTAGCGGTCACTGAGCACCCGGGCGGCGAGCAGACCGCCGATGCCGGCGCCGATGACGATCGCATGGTCAGCCGGGTCGATCTCCCGGCGCTCTGGATATCGCGGACTTTGCATAGTGCCCACGACGTTCGCAGCGGGCGCTACACGATCCATATACGGCTAGGTGTCGTCCGAGCCGAGCAGTGCATCGCGCAGGGCGCCGCGGGTGGCGATACCCAACTTCGGGAAGATCCGGTAGAGATGCGTCGAGACCGTCCGGTGGGACAGGAACAGCCGCTCGCCGATCTGCTTGTTGGTCAAGCCCTCGGCGGCCAGTGCGGCGATCTCCTGCTCCTGCGGCGTGAGGGCCTCAGCCCCGCAGGCGGACCTGGCGCGACCGGTGGCTCTCAACTCGTTCGCGGCCCGGTCGATCCAGGGCAGCGCCCGCAGCTTCTCGAAGGTTGCGAGCGCCGTGGCCAGCTGACCTCGGGCCCGCTCCGCCGCGTGGACCCGCCGCAGTCGTTCACCGAACGCAAGCTGGACGCGGGCGAGCTCGAACGGCCACCGGTCAGCGCCCGGCAGCCCGACCGCCTGCTCGAAGAGACAGATAGCGCTGGCGTCCTCCTCGGCGGCCAGCGCGGCCGCGCCGTGAGCGAGCAGGCTCAACCGGTTCGACAAGCCGGCGATGTCGGCAGCGAAGATCGCGGACACGTGGGCCTCGGCCTCCGCTCGCCGCCCGGTTCGGACAGCTGCCTCCACCAGGTCAAGGCAGAGACCAGGTGCCTCGTGGCAGTACGGCGGGAGCGTTCCGGGCGGGCTCACCGCGATCGCGTGCCGATAGGCGTCCTCGAAGTCGAGGCGCCCGATCGCGCAGAGCGCGAGGGCGTGATGGGCGTAGTCCAGAATGACCTCCGCCCGGCGAGGCACCGCCCATCTGGTCATCACCTGGGCAAGCTCCTTGACCGCGTTCTCGTCGCCGCGGGCGGCCGCTAGCATGGCCCTGCGATGCTGGAAGACCGGTACGTACAGCCCGAGCCCTCTCGTCTCGCAGAGCAGGAGGCACTCGTTGGTGAGTTCGTCCAGTTCGTCCCAGCGTCCGCTGTGGATGTCGTCCAGGCAGATGTGCAGCAGCAGCGCCACGACGACGGTGACGGCCCCGCGGCTGCGGGCCTCCTCGACGAACCGCCAGAACAGCGGGCGGTGCTCGCTGAGTCGATCGGTGAAAGCCGCTGCCATAGCGAGCTTGCGGAAGCGCCACGACGGCGCCTCGTCGGTCAGCTCCGCGAGGGCGGCCTCGAGTTGCGGGAGCACGGCCGCCGCCGTGCGCACCGGGTCGGGCACGATGCGCGACAACAGGTAGAGATCGTCCGGGGCCTCGGGAACCATCCGGTCGAGTACGCGGAACAGGCCGTCGTACAACTCCGCCCGCCGGCCGAATCCGCACATGAGCGAGAGGAGGTAGATCGCCGCGACGAGGCTGTCGTCGGTCGCGTCGAGGCTGGTGCCGCAGCTGTCGATCGCGGTCTGCAACAGGCGGACCGCGGTGTCGACGTCGCCGTCGGTCATCAGCAGCAGAAAGGCGGCGGTGGTCGCAGCCTGGAGCATCTGCTGCCGCCCGGCCCCGGCCTGCGTGGCCTCGACCAACAGGCGGGATACGTCATCGAGACCGCCGGCCAGGTTCGCGCTCACGAAGGCGGCCTCGGTCAGCCGACGGCTGCGGTCGGCAGGTCCGGGACTGAGCTCGGCAGCCCGGCTCAGGCGCTGTACGGCCAGGACGGGATCGCCGCGGCCGAGGATGCGCCGGGCGCTCTGCTCGAGCAGGGCCGCGACCTCCTCATCAGGGCCGGTGGCCGCCTCCGCGAGATGCCACGCCCGGCGTTCCGGATGGTCCGACAGTACTTCGGCCAGCCGTTGGTGGGCCCGGCGTCGCTGGCCCCGGGTCGAGACTCCGACGATCGCCGATCGGGCGAGTGGATGACGGAACACAAGCTGCTGAGGATTCTCGCCGATCCGCACCAGACCGGCAGACTCGGCGCAATCCAGGCCACCGAGATCAGAATCGCCTGTGGCGTGCTGCAGTACGTCGAGTGTGCGCGCACCCTCCAGTACGGCCAGCAGCAGCAACTCGCGGGCTGCATCGGTCAATCCGCTGACTCGGGTCTCGAACACCGCCTGCAATCGTTCGCCGAGCGCGAGGACCGGCGGCAGGGACTGGGTGGCGATCCGCTGCCGTCCACTGAGGGCCGCCGGCAGCTCGAGGAGCGCCAGCGGATTGCCCTGCGCCTCGTCCAGCATCCGCCGCCGTGCGCCGGCGGCCAGCATCGGGAACCGCATCCGCAACAGGTCGTTCGCCGCATCCGGCGACAGCGGGTCCAGGTGCAACAACGGGAGCCCGTCGAAGATGTTCCCGGGTCCCGGTCGTGATGCCGCGAGCAGCCCGACCCGGCCGCCGGTGAGCCGTCGGGCGACGAAGCCGAGGATGTCCGCGCTCGACCGGTCCAACCACGGCACGTCGTCGATCACCACCAGGACCGGGCGGTCCTCGGCGGCGTGCTGGAGCAGGCTGAGTACGGCGTTCGACACCACCAGCCGGTCCGGTACCGGGCCGGAGGCAAGCCCTAGAACGGACGACAAGGCGTCCCGGTGAAGCCGATCGAGCCGGCTGAAGTCCTTCAGCAGGGGCAGCAGGGCCTGGTTGAGCCCCGAGAAGCTGACGTCTGCCTCGAACTCCACGCCTTCGGCGCGAAGGATCAAGGCGCCGCTCGATGCCGCGGCGTCCGCGGCTGTGTTCAGCAGGGCAGTCTTGCCGACGCCTGCCTCGGCGAGGACGAGGAGCGCGCGCTCGGTCACGGAGTTGGCGTTGGAGGTGGTCCAGCCGTCGAACACCGACGCGACGATCTGCAGCTCCGCGTCGCGACCCACCAGCCGCTCAGGTGCCCGATAGCTCACATGTCCATCCGCCTCGCCTCACACTGCACCATAGGCATCGCCGCCGTCAGTACGTCGCGGCGATGTCCGATCTGACCACTAGTTGCCATCCGTGACAGGAGCCGCGGTGCAGAGGCCGTTGACGGTCGGCCGGACTGCGGATCGCGAGTACGATCGCCGTACCAGGAAGCACGGCTGGTGCGGGAGTGCGATCGAGGATGGACGAAGAGCTGCGGTTCACCGTGCTCGGGCCGGTTCGGGCCTGGCGGGGCGAGCGGGAGGTCGAGCTCGGCTCGCGGCAACCGCGTGCCGTCTTGGCCGCGCTGCTCCTGCACGAAGGCACCGACACCTCGATCGCCGAGCTCGTCGACGTGGTCTGGGGCGGTGGCGACATCCCGCCCACCGGCACCCAGGTGATTCGAACCTACGTCCACAGACTGCGCCGCGCCCTCGAGCCGGGCCAGTCGGCGGCCGACTCGATCATCACCTCGACCACAATCGGTTACCGGTTGCGCACCGACCCCGCCAGTGTGGATCTCGGTTGCTTCCAGCAACTTCTTGCCGTCGCTGAGGCTGCGGCGCCGGTGGACGCCCTCGACCAATTGCGCCGCGCGATCGCGCTGTGGACCGGGCCCGTGCTGGCCGGCATCCCCGGCGACTACGCCGAATCGCAGCGGGTGCGGCTGAATCAGCTCCGGCTGACCGCGCTCGAGCGACAGGCAAGGCTTCAGCTCGAGCTGGGCGCCGTACCCGAAGCGCTGGCCGGACTGACGGGACTGGTCGACGATCATCCGTTCGACGAACGGTTCGCGGAGCTGCTGATGCTTGCCCTCTACGCATCCGGGCGGCAGGCGGAGGCGCTGGCCGTCTACCGGCGGCTGCGGTCGCGGCTCGCCGAGGAGCTCGGCACGAATCCTGGCCAAGAGCTGCGGACCTTGCAGGACCGGATCATCCGCGCCGATCCAGACTTGTTGCCCTCGGCAAGTACGACTCTTGTTGCGGGGCCGGCACAACTGCCTGCTGACCACTACGGGTTCGCCGGCCGGCAGCCCGAGCTTGCTGCCGCGACGGCGATCCTGGAGCGACCCGACCGGGAGCCTACCGTCCTGGTCACCGGGATGGCCGGCGTCGGCAAGACGACGTTCGCGGTGCACTGGGCGCACGCGATCGCCGACCGCTTCCCCGACGGACAGCTCTATCTCAACCTCCGCGGCTTCGACCCGGCGCGCCCGGCGATGCCGACCGAGGAAGCCTTCTTCCTGGTGCTCGAGGCACTCGGGGTGCCACCGCAGGAGATGCCGAAAGATCTCGACGGCCGGGCAGCGACGTACGAAAGGCTGCTCGCCAACCGCCGGATCCTCGTCCTGCTCGACAACGCGCGCGACGCCGAACAGGTGGCTCCGTTGCTCGTCGGCACAACTGGTGGGCTGTTCGTCGTCACCAGTAGGCACCAGTTCGGCGGATCTGTGCGCGGGGCGGTGATCGCTCTGGACGTTCTGCCTCCGGTCGAGGCGATCGAGTTCCTGGGCGGTCGGTTGGGTGACCAGCGGGTGCGCCAGGAACAGAGCGCCGCAGCAGCCATCGCCGAGCGGTGTGGCCGGCTGCCGTTGGCCCTGGCTGTGGTCGCTGCCCGCGCGGCGCTGAACCCGGCCTTCCGTCTCACGGACATCCTGGCCGAGCTCGACGAGAGCCTGGGTCGTCTCGACGCCTTCGCGGACGCCGACGTCGCGGTGGATGTTCGAGCCGTCTTCTCGTGGTCGTACCGGGCTCTGCCCCCGCCCGCAGCGGCTGTCTTCCGGTTGATGTCGGAGCTGCCCTGGACGACCAGCAACCTGGTGACCATCTCCAGTCTGGCCGGCGGCGCGATCCCGGTCACCGAGGTTCTCGTTGCCGAACTCACCGCGGCGCATTTGCTGCTGGAGCCAGTACCAGGGCGCTTCGGGTACCACGACCTCGTCCGCGCCTACGCCATGGAGCAGTTGGAGGCGGTGGATTCCGTCGATGTACGGCGAGCGGCCTTGGTGCACGTGCTCGACCATTTCGTCCAGACCGCGAAGGTCGCCGAGGCCCTGGTCAATCCGCACCGTCCCGCCGTGGACATCATGCCGCGACGACCGGAGACCCTGGTGGACGACATCGCGGACCGCCCGTCCGCCTGGGCGTGGTTCATCGCGGAGTACACCGCGCTGGTGAGCGCAGTACGGGACGCGGCGCGCAACGGGTACGACGAGCACGCGTGGCAGCTGGCCTGGGCGCTGGACACGTTCCAGTATCGCGGCGGGCACTGGCGCGAGGCTGTCGACGTACAGCGGACCGGGCTTGCTGCCGCGGAGCGGATGGGGGACATGCACCTCAAGGCGGTGGCGCAGTACACGCTGGGGAAGACGTACATCGATGTCGGTGAGAGGGATGCGGCGCGCGATCTGCTGGAGAAGGCCGTCGCGGGCTTCCGGCAGGCCGGTTCGGAGGAGGCGGAGTCCAGCGCGTACGTTGCTCTCGGCAACATGTACAGCGACGAGGGTCGATCGGCCGAGGCGGTGCAGAACTACCAGGAGGCGCTGCGGCACGGATCCGAACCGATCGCCCGCGCAACGGCAATGAACAACCTGGCCAACGAATACTCCACGCTCGGCGACCACGAGCTGGCCGTCACGATGCTGCTGCAGGCCATCGAACTGTGGCAGGCCGCCGGCGACCGTCATGGCGAGGCCAACAGCTGGGACAGCCTGGGGCACGCGCAGCAGATGCTCGGGGATCTGCCCGCTGCCGCCACGTGGTACCTGCGGGCCATTGACGCTTTCCGGGAGCTCGGGGACCGGTACAACGAGGCGATGTCACTCGCGAATTACGGCGACAACCGCGTCTCACTCCATGACCTGGCTGCCGCCCGCGAAGCCTGGCAGCGGGCGCTGGAGCTGTTCGCCGAGCTGCGCCACCCGATGGCCGGCAAGCTCGAGCAGAAGTTGAGCAGCCTTGCCGGGTAACGACTTGTGGGTCTCGGTCCTCGGTCCGGTCCGCGCCTGGCGGGGAACGGCGGAGGTTCGCCTGGGCGGACCTCAGCAGCGGAAGACCCTGGCGGCCCTGCTGCTCAGCGACAGCGAACTGGTGTCGGTCGACGAGTTGATCGACGCCCTGTGGCCGATCGATCCGCCACCGGCCGCGGTCCAGGTGATCCGGACATACGTGTACCGGCTGCGCCGCGAGCTCGGCGCCGACGAGTCGCTGATATCGCCGCGGGACAGCGGCTACGCGATCCGCAGTACGCCGGAGACCCTTGACCTGGCCGCGTTCCGGGATGAGGTGCGTCAGGCCGACATTGCCCGCCGGGCAGGGAACCTCCGCAATGTAGCGACGTACCTGGACGCCGCACTCGCGCGGTGGACCGGTCAGCCACTGACCGGGTTGTCGGGGGAGTACGTCGACCGGGAGCGCGCGGGCCTGGAGCGCGAGCGGCTGGCCGCCGTCGAAGCTCAGCTGACCAACGAGATCGAGCTCGGCGCATACGACGACGCGGCGGCCCGGCTCGCCCGACTGGTTGCCCAGCATCCACTGGACGAGCGCTTCCGCGAGTTGCTGATGGCAGCCTTCCACCGGTCCGGCCGGACCGCGGAGGCGCTGGCGGTTTTCGCCGACGCGGAACAGGTGCTGTCCGATGAGCTTGCGCTCGACCCGGGGCCGGGCCTGCAGGCGCTCCGTGAGGAGATCGTGCGCGACAGTTCGAGACCGGCCCAGCTGCCGGCCGATCTCCCCGGCTTCGTAGGCCGCGCCAACGAACTCCGGGCTGCGAGCGGACTGCTGCCGCCTGCCGGCGCACCTCCCACGACCGTCGTGATCGTCGGTACGGCGGGCATCGGCAAGTCCAGTCTGGCCATCCACTGGGCGCACGAGATCGCCCACCGGTACCCGGACGGTCAGCTCTACCTGAACCTGCGCGGGTTCGATCCGGGCGAGACCGTGATGGACGCGACGGAGGCGATCCACGGTCTGCTGCTCGGACTTGGTGTACCGGGTGCCAAGATCCCGGCGGATGTGGACGCGCAGGCGGCCTTCTACCGCAGCAGGCTGGCCAACCGGCGTGTCCTGATCCTGCTCGACAACGCCCGCGACGCCGAGCAGGTCCGGCCACTGCTGCCAGGGACGTCGGGCTGCTTGGTGATTGTGACGAGCCGCGACGGACTGTCCAGCCTGGTCGTGCGCGACGGCGCCCGTCCGCTGCCACTCGACCTGCTCTCGCCGGAGGAGTCACGGCAGTTCCTGGCCGCGCAACTCAGCCCGGTCCGGCTCGCCGCCGAGCCGGACGCCGTACAGCGGCTGATCGACTGCAGCGCCGGCCTCCCGTTGGCGCTCGGCATCGTCGCAGCTCGTGCCGCCGCCAACTCCGATCTGCCGCTGTCCACGATCGCCGCCGAGTTGTTCGACGGCAGCAGCAGACTGGATGCGCTCTCGGCCGCAGAGCTCGACAGCCGCAGCGTGTTCTCCTGGTCGTACCGCGCGTTGACGCTCGAGGCGGCTCGCCTGTTCCGATTGCTCACGCTGCATCCCACCGGTGACATCGCACTTGACGCTGCGGCGAGCCTCGCCGGTCAGGACGTCCGCCGTACGCGATCGTTGCTCGCGGAGCTCACCCGGGCACACTTGCTGGTCGAGCGCGCGCCTGGCCGCTTCTGGACTCACGACCTGCTCCACACGTACGCCGATGAGCTCTCGCGCGCCATCGATGCGGACGCTGACCGGCGTACGGCATTCCTCCGGCTGATGGACTACTACCTGCATGCGACGTACGCCGCGAACCACATGCTGTACCCGCGCGACTCCACGGTCACTCTGCCTCCGCCGACTGACGGGACGGTCGGCACCGAGTTCGCCGATCGCGATGCGGCGCTGACCTGGCTTATGGCGGAGTACCGCACTGTGATCGCCGTGGCAGCGGAGGGCGCCGCTGTGACTCCGGCTCAGGTATGGCGGCTTGCGTGGGCGGTCTCCGACTTCTTGCAACGCCGGGGTCATTGGCAGGACCAAGTAACTGTGCAGCGGTTGGCCCTTGCGGCAGCGTCCGGCCTGGGCGATGTCGAAGGGCAGGCTCATGCGCATCGAGGTCTGGGTGCGGCCATGGGCCGACTCGGTGACCTGGCGTCGGCGGCCGACGAGCTGGAGCGGGCCCGGTTGCTGTTCCAGCAGCTCGGGGACGAGTCCAACGAGGCCAGGAGCCGCCGGGCGCTGGCCTTCGTCCGCGGTGCCCAGGACGACTACGCAGCTGCTCTGGCCGACAGTGAGGCGGCGCTTGTGCTGTACCGGCGAGCCGCAGACCTGCCCGGTCAGGCCAGCGCTCTGAACGACGTCGGCTGGTGTCTGGCTCGTCTCGGCCGCTACTCCGAGGCGCTCGACCACTGCCGACGGGCCTACGCCATCTTCGAGGAACTCGAGATCCGTGACGGCCAGGCGTCCACCTGGGACAGTCTGGGCTACATCCACCTGCAGCGCCGCGACTTCGGGCAGGCCGTCGACAGCTATCAGCGGGCCGTCCGGATGTTCCGGCTGCTCGGCAACCGCTACGACGAGTCAGCCTCGCTGCTGCACCTCGCCGAGAGCCAGGAGGGGAGCGGAGACCTTGCTGCAGCCCGGGTCACCTGGGACCAGGCGCTCGGTCTGCTGGACGATCTCGGTCGGTCGGAAGCGGCCGACGTACGACGTCATCTCGCCACCTTGGGGCCGTGACGTACGGCGAATCCCGTGCCGGGAGATCGTCGTTTGACTGATGCTGCGGCGGCGCGGAGGCGGCAAGACTGCGAGGTGTCAACCCACTGCCGGAGGAGCCTCCCATGCGTGCTGCCGTCGCTGAGGGCGTGAACGCGCCACTGTCCCTGATCGAACGTGATGTGCCCGACCCCGGAGCCGGAGAGGTTCTGGTCAAGGTCACCGCCTGCGGTGTCTGCTACTCCGACCTCAACCTGCTGCAAGGCAAGTACGCCTTCGCCAGGTTCCCGGTGATTCCCGGCCACGAGGTGACCGGTGTAGTCACTGCCGTGGGTGACGGCGTCACCTTCCCGGAGGTCGGCACCACGGTCGGCGCGCAGTTCCTCTACGACTCATGTGGGCACTGCAATTACTGCGTCCGCGGCGAGCAGATCCTGTGCCCCCGCAAGCGGATCACCGGCGTGGTGACCGATGGCGGCTATGCGGAGTATGCCGTGTTCAAGGCGGGCTTCGTGACCCCGCTTCCGTCGGGGCTGGATCCGGTCCAGGCTGCACCGTTGATGTGCGCCGGAATCACGGCGTACAACGGTTTGCGTCATGCCGGGGCCACGCCCAACTCCCGCGTGGCCGTCATCGGTGCCGGCGGTATCGGCACTCTCGCCATCAGGTACGCCGTGGCGATGGGTGCCCGTGTTGCGGTGGTCGGACGCTCCCGGCGCGGTGAGGACGCCGCCAAGGCGATGGGCGCGGAACTGTACGTCTCGACCGACGAATCGCCCGCGGCCGAGACCTTGAAAACCTGGGACGGCGGGGCGGACGTGATCCTCAACGCCGCGCCGTCGAGCACTGCTGCTGCGGAGACGCTCGGTGGTCTGGCGCCGGACGGCACCTTGATCCTGTGCGGCTACAGCGCCTACCCGCTGAGTCTTCCGGTCCAGCCGATGGTGCTGAACCGGCTTCGGGTGATGGCGTCGCCGTCCGGATCGCCCCACGACCTGCGGGACACGCTGGCGTTCTCGGCCCAGCACCAGATCCTGCCCGCCATTACCGCGATCACCCTCGACGAAGCACCCGAGACGCTCGACGCGATGGCCGCCGGCAGAGCCCGCGGCGGCCGCGGCGTGATCACCTTCGCCTGAATCCCTGCTGTCACAAGGAGAACGTCATGCCGAAAACCATCATCATCACCGGCGCTTCCAGCGGTTTCGGCGCACTCACGGCCCGCGCGCTGGCCGACGCCGGCCATGTCGTGTACGCCGGGGTGCGGGACACGATCGGTCACAATGCGGAAGCGGTAGCGGACGCGGCGGCGTACGCCAAGGAGCATTCGGTTGACCTGCGCAGCGTGGAGCTCGACGTCACCGACCAGGCCTCGGTCGACCTCGCGATCGACTCGGTGACGGCTGCGACCGGCGCGATCGACGTGGTGATCCACAACGCCGGCCATCTCTCGAACGGTCCGACCGAGTCGTTCACCGTGGAGCAGCTGCAGCAGCTCTATGACACCAATGTCCTGTCCACGCAGCGGGTCAATCGTGCCGTGCTGCCGCAGATGCGTCAGCGCCGCGACGGTCTGCTGCTGTGGATCGGCTCGTCCAGTACGTTCGGCGGCACTCCGCCGTACCTGTCCGCCTACTTCGCGACCAAGTCCGCCGAGGACCAGCTGGCCAAGGGGTACGCGGTCGAGCTCGCCCGCTTCGGCATCGACAGTGCGATCGTCGTGCCCGGATCGTTCACGTCCGGCACCAATCACTTCGCGCATGCCATGCACCCCACGGACACGAAGACCGCCGCGGCATACGAGCAGCTGTACGCGGGTCTCACGGAGCAGGTCGGCCGGCGACTCGCGAAGCTCTCGCCGCCGGATGCAGACGTCGCCGAGGTGGCGCGAGAGATCGTGCGGGTGGTCGACCTGCCGAAGGGCGGTCGCCCGTTCCGGACCACGATCGACCCGGCCGACGACGGTTCGGAGCGGGTCAGCGATCTGGCCGAGGCGAACCAGGCGGAGTTCTACGAACGCCTCGGACTCAGCGATCTGCTCGAGGTCTCGCCCTGACGACATCGAGCGCGTCCCGGGTCGGCTCAGCTGACCGTGACCTGACCTGGGTGGGCGGCCAGCCAGTCGTCGAACGACTGCAGGTCCGGGTTGATCCGGCGGATCGCGTCGGGAGAGCGCTCACCGGTGTATTGCTCGTGGTTGCGGGCGTAGTACTCGAACATGTTGCCCGCCTCGACCGCGACCACCCACGGCTGGGCGCGGTACTCGTCCCACGTCGGCGGTCGGTAGCTGACCTCTTCGCCCATCGCCACGGACAGCGCCCGCGCGTACTGCTCACCGGTCAGGTGGTCGCCGGCCAGGCCGACCGTCTTGCCGATGAAGGCGGCGCTGTCACGGAAGATCGCGTAGGCGGTCTTGCCGATGTCCTCCGCCGCCACGCCGGCCAGCGGCGCGTCGGCCATCGGCAGGATGACGATTGCCTTGCCGTCCTTGTCCCGGCTCAGGGCCAGACCGGACATGAACCCCTCGAAGTAGAAGGTCGTGTTCAGCAAGGTGGTCGGTACGCCGTACTTCACGAACAGTTCGTTGGCGTCGGCCTTGGCATCGAAGTGCGGGACCTTGTACTTGCCGAGCGACGGCACCGACGTGTCGTCGCCGAAGAACTTTCGGGTGTCGTCCAGGGTCGACCAGACGACGTGCTTCAGGCCGGCCTCGGCCGCAGCCCGTGCCGCTGTGTCGGCCTGTGCGAACTCCTTGTCGCCACGTGCTTCCGGAGTGTCCTCCTCGCCGATGGCGCGCTCTTCCCAGAAGTTCGTCACCACGAACGCGCCGTAGGCGCCGGTGAACGCGGAGACAACGCTCTCGGCGTCGTCCAGGTCCGCCTGCACGACCTCGGCGCCGGCCGCGGCCAGCGCTCGCGCCTTGTCCGATCCGGGGTTCCTGGTCAGTGCGCGCACCGCGAACGGGCTGTCGGCGTCGGCCAGGATCGCGCGGACCAGGCCGCCACCCTGGGCGCCGGTTGCACCGACCACGGCGATGATCTTCTTGTCAGTCACAGCGATACTCCAAACTTGAATTATTGGGTTTGAGCCCAGGGTGATGACCGCGGATATACGGCCCATAGCTCGATGCGGCGGTGCTAGCTTGAGCAGGTACGGCGGAACTGTGCGGCGACGTACGCCGGCCGGGAGGGGACGTGAATCGCGAGAGCCCAGAGACGCTGATCGGTCGGGAGACCGAGCTGGTTCTCGTCGGGGCGCTGCTCGACGACGACCCCGGTGCCGATCGCGCTTTGCTGGTGTCCGCCGAGGCCGGGCTCGGGAAGACTGCGTTGCTGAATACGGCCGCGGCGGATGCGGCCGCGAGCGGTGCCCGGATCCTGCGGGCCGAGGGCGTCGAGTTCGAGGCAGAGGTCAGCTTCGCCGGCCTCAATCAGGCGCTGATTCCGCTGATCGAAGAGTTCGGGCAACTGGGGGAACTTCATCGGGCGGCGCTACAGGCAGCCCTTGGTCTGGCCGAAGGTCCACCGCCGGACCGGCTGGTCGTCTCGAATGCGACGCTCGCGCTGCTGCGCCAGGCCGCTGAGCACGATCCGCTGCTCCTGGTAGTCGACGACCTTCCGTGGCTGGACCGCTCGAGCGCCGCCGTGCTGGGGTTCGTCGCGCGGCGGTTGACCGGCAGTCGGGTTGGACTGCTGGCGGCCGCCAGATCGGATGCGAAGACGTTCTTCGACGGAACGGCATTGCCGGTGCTCCGGATGCATCCGCTCACCCCGGATGCAGCGAGTGCCCTGCTGCGGCGCCGATACCCGATGCTGGCGCCCGGAGTGCGCAAACGGTTGCTGGACGTTGCCCGAGGCAACCCGTTGGCCCTGCTGGAGCTGCCCGCTGCCCTGACCGGGAGGCAGCGGGAGGCACTGCAGTCGTTGCCCACAGTGCTGCCGCTGAGCGGACGGCTGCGAGCCCTGTTCGAGGCACGGGTCGAGGGCCTGACCGACGCGGCCAGGAACCTGCTGCTGCTGGCCGCGCTCGACGGCACCGGCGAGCTGGCGATCCTGCAGCGAGCGTCGGACGACGTGGAGCTATCAGGCCTGGGGCCGGCAGAGCGTGCCGGCCTCGTTCAGATCGAGGAGGACACCCACCGGCTCACGTTCCGCCATCCGCTGGTGCGGTCGGCCATCGTCGAGGTGTCGACACGCAACGAGCGATACCGGGCGCATCGGCTGCTCGCCGGTGTGCTCGACGCGCAGCCGGACCGACGGGCCTGGCATCTCGCGGAATCGACGACCGGAACCGACGAGACGGTGGCCGGTCTGCTGGAGCAGACAGCGCGGCGGGTGCTCGGGCGCGGCGATCCGAACGGCGCCGTCGTCCGGCTGACCCGTGCGGCCGAGCTCAGCCCGTCGGCGATGGACCACCGTCGCAGGCTGGTCGAGGCCGCCTACATCGCCGCGAACATGGGCAGCGGCCTGGAGGATGTCGCGCGTTGGCTCGGCGAACCGACCCAGGGCGAGCTCGATCCGCTCCAGTCGTTGCAGGAGGCAACGACTGGCGTACTCCTGCTGCTCAACCACGAAGGCCATGTCGCCGCCGCGCATCGGCTGATGACGGCGGCCATCGACGGCTGCGGGACGACCCTCGACGCCGAGGACGACAGGGTGCTGGCGGCGGTCTTCGTCCTGCTACTGATCTGCGGGTACAGCGGACGGGCCGATCATGCGGAGCAGTTGTACCGCGTCCTCGACCGGCTGGGTCCGGCACCGCCGGAAGATCTGGACCTGGTGGCACGGGTCTTTCTCGACCCGGTCCGGACCGCACCCGCGATCCTGGACCGGTTCGACGCCGCCCTGCGCAGCCTCGACCACGAACCTGATCCGTGGCGTATCCGCAGGCTCGCGCTGGCCGCCGGTGTCCTCGACCGGCTGACCCCTTACAGGACCGCGTTGCTTCGCGTCGTCGACCAAAGTCGCGAGGCCGGCGCCGTGACGAACTTCGTGGCGCTGCTGATGCACATCTGCGGGGACGATGTGCAAACCGGACGATGGGACGAGCTGGACAAACTGCTCGACGAGTGCCTGCAACTCTGCGACGCGCGGGGGCTCGGGTTGTATGTGCCGATCTTCCAGTTCCGCAAGGGACTCCTCACGGCCGCGCGCGGTGAGGAGCCTGCCGTCCACCTCGCGAACGAGATGATGCGCTGGGCTGTGGCTCGGGGAGCAGACCGGATCGCCGCCTACGCTCATCACGTGCTGGCGCTCAGCGCCATCGGACGTGGCGATTTCGAGACCGCGTTCTACCATGCCGCCGCGATCAGTCCGCCTGGCACGATGGCGCCGTACGTCCACGAAGCACCCAACGTCTGCCTGGATCTGGTGGAGTCGGCGGTCCGGACCCACCGTCACACGGAGGCCGCGTCGCACGTGGCCGTCCTCCTTGATCTCGAAGTGGATCGCCTGTCGCCGCGCATCGCGATGCTCGTGCACGCGTCGGCGGGACTCGCCGCCGACAGCGACGAGGTCGCACTCGAGCAGTTCCGCCAGGCGCTGGACGTCGCAGATTCGGCCCGCTGGCCGTTCGACCGGGCTCGCGTGCGACTCGTCTACGGCGAGCGGCTGCGCCGGGCCCATGCGACCGGCGAGGCGCGCGCGGAACTGACCGCGGCGCTCGACACCTTCAGCCGGCTACGGGCCGAACCCTGGGTCACCCGGGCCACCAACGAGATCCGAGCGACAGGCCGGACCGTCCCGGCCGGACCGGCGACCGATCGCCCCGTGCTGACCGCGCAAGAGCACGAGATCGCCGTACTGGCAGCGGCCGGCCTGACGAACAAGCAAATCGGAGAGCAGCTGTTCCTGTCCCATCGAACGGTGTCCACCCACCTCTACCGCATCTTCCCCAAGCTCGGCGTCGCCACCCGCGGCGCCCTGCGGGATGCGCTGGCTGAGGCCGACCCGTCGCCCGATCCTTCGGGGCAGCCACCACCAGCCGCGCCAAAGCAGCAGCCCTGACCTGCTTCGGGAAGGTGTTTTGGGCCTACGGTTGCTTGTACGCCACGACGTTGTGCCCAGAAAGTCCCGGGATCGAGGCTCAGGCGATCGAGTGGCGCACCAGGATCCCGATGCGGTCGGCAACGTCGTACACTCCCGCGAATTCGATGTGATCGTGATTGGTTCCGGACCGGTCAATCACCGGGCGTTGCTGACGCACCAGGGCAAGTACCAGGCTCGCATCGCCGCCCAGGTGATCCTCGACCAGGCAGCGGGGGAGTCGGTGGACGAAGCCACACCATGGAGTGCGCACCTGGAGAGCGCGGATCGATCAGCCGTCCCGCACGTTCACCTCGCTAGGGGCGGCGGCGCGAATCTCTACGCGGACGGCTATCGCGGCCGGGCCCGGATGGTCGTGGACGAGGACACCCGGTGCCTGCTCGGGGTGACGTTCGTCGGCCCCGGTGTCACCGAGCTGCCGCACTCGGCGACGATCGCGATCGTCGGTCAGGTCCCGATCGAGCGGCTGTGGCACGCCGTGCCGTCGTTCCCGACGATCAGCGAGACCTGGCTCCGCCTGTTCCAGGGGTACCAGAACTGACGATCCTGTCCTCCCTCGTGAGCTCCGGGGGTAGCGTGATGGCGTGGGTCCCGTGGAGCTGACCGGTCGGCGGGCCGAATGCGGTGTGCTCGACCAGTTGATCGGCGCTGTCCGCGCCGGCGAGAGCCGTGCGCTGGTCCTGCACGGCGAGGCCGGCGTCGGCAAGACCGCGCTGCTCGAGTACGTCGCTGCCCGCGCGGACGGGTGCCGGCTGGCCCGGGCGTCCGGGGTCCAGTCGGAGATGGAGCTGCCGTTCGCGGGGTTGCATCAGCTGTGTGCTCCGGTCCTGGACGGCGTCGACAGGCTGCCACCACCCCAACAGGACGCGCTCCGGGTCGTCTTCGGCCTGAGCCAGGGCTCGCCACCCGACCTGTTCCTGATCGGATTGGCGGTCCTGAGCCTGCTGTCCGAGGCGGCGGCCCGCCGGCCGCTCGTGTGTCTGATCGACGACCAGCAGTGGCTCGACCGCAGTTCGGCGCAGATCCTCGCATTCGTCGCGCGCCGGATCGGGGCCGAATCCGTGGCCGTGATCTTCGCCACGCGGAAGATCGGTGATCTGCTCGACGGCGTACCGGAGTTCGCGATCGGTGGTTTGAACGACGCCGACGCGCGGACCTTGCTGAACGCCGTGCTCTCCGGGCCGATCGATCAGCAGGTGCGCGACCAGATCGTGGCCGACGCCCACGGGAACCCGCTGGCCCTGCTCGAACTGCCGCGCGGCCTGACTCCGGCGCAGCTGGCCGGCGGGTTCGGGTTGCCGGGCGCCGGCACCGTCGAGGAGACATTCGTCCGCCGGATCGCCGCCGTACCACCGGAGACGCGACGGTTGTTGCTGCTCGCCGCTGCTGATCCGTCCGGCGACGAGATCCTGGTACGACGTGCCGCGGCTCAGCTCGGGATCAATCTGGATGCGGTCGTGGCGGCGCGCGAGGCGGGGCTGACCGAGGGCGTGCCGAGACGACGGTTCCGGCATCCGCTCGTCCGGTCCGCGGTGTACCGGTCGGCCTCCGAGGAAGACCGCCGGCAGGTCCACGCGGCGCTTGCGGACGCCACGGACCCGCGGACCGATCCCGATCGGCGGGCCTGGCATCGCGCGCAGGCGGCGGCCGGGCCGGATCCGGAGATCGCCGACGAGCTCGAACGGTCGGCTGGCCGGGCCCGGGCGCGTGGTGGACTGTCGGCTGCGGCGGCGTTCCTGCATCGGGCCGTGACCTTGACGGTAGACCCGGCGCAACGGGCGGAGCGTGCGCTGGCCGCCGCGCAGATCGAACTGCAGTCGGGCGGGTTCCCCGCGACCGCCGAGCTGCTGGAGCTCGCGGACCGGCAGCCGCTCACGGAGCGTCAGCGCGCCCGGGCGGATCTGATTCGCGCCCAGCTCGCGTTCGCCACCAGCCGTGGCAGTGACGCTCCTCAGCTGATGCTGCAGGCCGCGAAACGGCTCGAGCCGATCGACGTCGACCTGGCGCGGGCGACGTATCTGGATGCCATCTCCGCGGCGACCTTCGCGACTCGACTCGCAACGCCCGCCGGCGATCTGGCCGCGGTCGCCCGCGCCGCCGCGGCCGCGCCCCGGCCGAGCGGACCACGGCCCGGTGATCTGTTGCTGGACGGTACGGCGGCCGCGTTCACCGACGGCTACGCCGCGGGCGTGCCGACGCTGCGCAAGGCGCTCGCGGAGTTCGGCGCCGGCATGTCGATGGAGCAGGAGCTGCAACTGTTGTGGATGGCAACTACCACGGCGATGCGGCTCTGGGACGTCGAGCGCTGGCAGTGGTTGTCGGACCGGCACATCCAGTTGGCCCGCGAGGTCGGTGTCGTCAACGATCTCGCGCTCGCGCTGGCCGGTCGCGCCTACGTGGCCCTCTTCACCGGTGACCTGGTCACGGCAGCGGCGCTGACGGCGGAGGCGGAGTCGGTCAACGAGGTGACTGGCGGCACCGTGACGCCGTACGGACTGCTCGGTGTCGCGGCGTTCAGCGGCAACCGGTTCGAGACCGAACGGCTGGTCGCGGCGACGGCACGGGATGCGATCGAGCGCGGTGAAGGCATCGGGCTGACCATCGCCGGCTGGGCCGCCGCGGTGCTCGACAACAGCCTCGGGCGCTACCAGGAGGCGGCCGTGACGGCGGCCCGCGGCTTCGAGCACCCGGGCGACCACGCCGTCTATGTCTGGACACCGGCCGAGCTCGCTGAAGGCGGTGCCCGCAGCGGACAGATCGAGGCCGCCGAGCAGGCCTGCCGCAGGCTGGACGAGATGGCCGACGCGGGCGGCACGGACTGGATCCTCAGCGTCCGGGCCAGGAGCCGCGCGTTGCTGACCGGAGCCGGCGAGGCGGAAGCGTTGTACCGCGAAGCAATCCGCCGCCTCGACGGTACGGCGCTCCGCGTCGATCTCGCGCGGGCACAACTGGTCTACGGCGAATGGCTCCGTCGCGAACGCCGTCGCCTCGAGGCACGCGAACAGCTGCGGGCCGCGCACACGAGCTTCGAGTCGATGGGCATGACCGCCTTCGCCGAGCGCGCCCGGCGTGAGCTGAAAGCAGCCGGTGGGACCGCTCGCAAACGGGTCGTCCCGGCGCAGAGCGAACTCACCGCGCAGGAGGCCCAGATCGCCCGGATGGCTCGCGACGGGCTGTCCAATCCCGAGATCGCCACCCGCCTGTTCATCAGCGCGCGGACTGTCCAGTACCACCTTCGCAAGGTCTTCACGAAGCTGGGCATCACTTCGCGAAGCCAACTGACCCAGGTTCTTCCCTAGCCGAGCCTCTTCTCCGTGGAGGTGGAGAAGAGGTGCAGCTTCTCGGGGTCCGGTGCGAGGTAGACCTCAGTGCCCTTGTCGTTGTGCAGGCGGGTGCCGATGCGGGCGATGATCTGCTGGTTCTCGGCGTGGTCCGCGGTCCCGTACAGGAACGCGTCCGAGCCGAGCTCCTCGATCACGGCGACCTTCACCGGCAGACCGGCGTCGGCGATGTGCAGCGCCTCCGGGCGGATGCCGAGTGTCAGGGTCTTGTCGTCGCCGGCCTTGGCCAGCAGGTCACGGGCGACGGGTACGACGTAGTCGCCGATTTTCGCGCCGCCGTCGACGATCTCGGCGGTGATCAGGTTCATCGCGGGGGATCCGATGAAGCCGGCTACGAACTTGTTCTTCGGCCGGTCGTACAGGTTCAGTGGGGTGTCGACCTGCTGCAGGACGCCGTCCTTCAGTACGGCGACGCGGTCGCCCATGGTCATGGCCTCGACCTGGTCGTGGGTGACGTAGACGGTGGTGACGCCGAGGCGGTGCTGGAGTTCGGCGATCTGGGTGCGGGTCTGGACTCGGAGCTTGGCGTCGAGGTTCGACAGCGGCTCGTCCATCAGGAAGACCTTCGGGCTGCGCACGATCGCGCGCCCCATCGCCACCCGCTGACGCTGGCCGCCGGACAGTGCCTTCGGCTTGCGTTCGAGGTACTCCTCGAGGCCGAGCAGCTTGGCGGCCTCCATGACGCGCTTGGCGCGCTCTTCCTTGTGGATGCCCTGCATCTTCAGGGCGAAGCCCATGTTGTCGGCGACCGACATGTGCGGGTAGAGCGCGTAGTTCTGGAACACCATCGCGATGTCGCGTTCCTTCGGCGGTGCGTTGGTGACGTCGCGGTCGCCGATGAAGATCGACCCCTCGTTCACCTCTTCGAGCCCCGCCAGCATCCGCAGCGCCGTCGACTTACCCGAGCCCGACGGTCCGACGAGCACCATGAACTCACGATCCTCGATCTCCAGGTCGAGACTGTCGACCGCCGGAACGTCGGTGCCGGGATAGACCCGGGTGGCTCCCTTGAACGAGACAGTTGCCATGTCGCACTTTCCTCCGTTGGGCGCGAGCGTCCTGACGTTGCGAGCCTCCTCCGGAACCGGCCGCGCTCGCATCTGTGAGTGTCCCGGGGGTGCCCCGGGGTACTCACAGATGCGCCGCAATGCCCGTCCGTAGCACGCTCGGAGTACCCGAGACCGATGATGTGGAGGACGAGCCCGATGGCGGTGACCCGAGGATTTCAGGGGCGGCGTGCCACGGCGGATTCGTCGCGGCCGGTCACGTGGTCGTGGGAGGAGTTCCGGTCGCTGCCGGCCGAGACCTTCACCGTCGACATCCACTGCGTGACCAAGTGGTCGAAGCTCGACATCAACTGGCGCGGTGTTTCGGTCGACACGTTGCTGGATGCGACCTCGCTCCGGGCGGAGTACGTCACCGCGTACTGCGACGGCGGGTACACCACGAATCTCCCGGTCGCGGATCTGCGCGGCGGACAGGCCTGGGTGGTCTTCGAGTACGACGGGAGCCCGCTGCCGCCCGTGCACGGAGGACCGGCGCGGCTGCTGGTTCCGCATCTGTACTTCTGGAAGAGCGCGAAGTGGATCCGCGGACTCGAGATCCGCGAGCACGACGAACCCGGCTTCTGGGAGATGTACGGCTACCACAACTACGGAGATCCATGGCGAGAACAGCGATACCAGGGCGACTGAGCTGGCAGCAGGCCACCGTGGTGGAGACGATGTCCGAGACCCCGCAAGTGAAGAACATCGCCTTGACGGTGCCCGGGTGGCCCGGACATATGGCCGGCCAGCACGTCGACGTACGGCTGACGGCACCGGACGGATATCAGGCGGAGCGGAGCTACTCGATCGCGTCGGCGCCGGAGGACGGGCACGTCGTACTCAGCGTCGAGCGACTCGACGACGGCGAGGTCTCGCCGTTCCTCGTGGACGAGCTCCGGGCCGGGGACGTACTCGAGCTCCGCGGTCCGGTCGGTGGGTACTTCGTCTGGGACGAGCCGCTCGGCGGACCGCTCTTCCTGGTCGCCGGTGGCTCCGGCCTGGCGCCGCTGCGAGCGATGATGAGGCACCATCGGGCGACCCGCAGCGAGGTTCCGGTCCGGGCGCTGTGCTCGGCCCGCTCGCTCGAAGCGCTGCTCTATCGGGAGGAACTGATGGACCTTGCGGCGTGCGACCCGTTCGACATCTCGATCACGCTGACCCGGGAACAACCGAGCGCCTGGCGGGGGTATCGCCGCCGGATCGACAGCGAACTGCTGGCCGAGGTCGCCTGGTCGCCGGCGGATCGCTCATTGGCCTTCATCTGCGGGCCGACCGCATTCGTCGAGACCGCGGCAGCCGGGCTCGTCGACCTGGGCCACGACCCGGCCCGGATCAGAACGGAACGCTTCGGCGGAACGGGAGTGCTGCCATGACGAGGTACGACGGGAACGCGATCGCCGGCACGCTGGAGGCCATCTTCGGCGCCGACATGACGACCGCGGGCTGCACGTGCGGCGGCTGCGGGCGGTCGGGTGTCGTTGCGGAGGTGGCGGTCTACCTCGATGGCCCGGGGTTGGTCGCCCGGTGCCCGTCCTGCGACCACGTCCTGCTGGTCGTCACCCAGCGCCGAGGCATGTACTGCGTCGACCGGGCAGGCTTTGCCCAGTTGTCCACTCCGTCGGCTCTTGCGTAGGTCTGGCGCTGGGCAGTCGACAAGCAACCGGCGAGCGCAGTCCCAGGTGCGACGGAACATCTCCTGAACCCGTTCGCTGCTGCGGCCGAGCAGCCGTACCGCGACACCACACGAGTTCGGGAGTTCGGTAGCGCCCAGAACGGTGTCAGGCTCTTCGACGAGGGCAGTCGTGGCCGGGGCTGCCGTCCCCCGGGGGACGGCTAGGGATGGTTACCGAGGCGAAGCCGTCGTCCGCTCGTCCAGGCTGGAGCCGACCGAGAACGATCCCGAGTCCGAGGAGTCGCTGAAGGACATGGCGATGAAGCCCGATGAAGAGGTCATGGGCGGCGGTTCGGAGTAGTACCGGTAAACCTGATCACAGTGAGGACGATCTGATGGCATTGAAGCTCGGCACGTTGCTGCCGCAGAACTGGCAGTACGTCCCAGGCACGGATCTGATCTCGGCAGCGAAGGCGGCCGAAGAGATCGGGTACGACAGCGTGTGGGTGTTCGAGCGGGTGCTGTACGCCCAGGATCAGACCGGGATCCACAAGCTCACGGAGTACGGCGACGGGACCTGGCCGGAGCTGTACCGCCAGGTGATGGATCCACTGGTCGCTCTCTCCATGGCAGCTGCCGTCACCAGCCGAGTCGAGGTCGGTACTGCGATCGTGGTCCCGCCGCTGCACATGCCGTTCCGGCTGGCTCGGTCGTTCGCCTCGATCGCGGCGTCCAGCGGCGGCCGTGTCGTCGCCGGTCTGGGTAGCGGCTGGTCCGTCGACGAGTTCAGCGCGACGGCCCCGCGGCCGATCGCGGAACGCGGCGCAGCATTGGACGAGTTCCTGGACGTGGCGGCCGCGATGTGGGCCCCTGACCCGGTCTCGTTCAAGAACGAGCGGTACACGGTGTATCCGGCCGAGGTCGGGCCGAAGCCTGCCGAGCAGATCCCGGTGTTCCTGGGCGGCCCGAGCCGGCGGGCGCGAAGCCGAGTGGCTCGACGGGCGTCCGGCTGGATGCCGAGCCTCTTGCCTCCGGCCGACGTGACGTCGAAGTATCGCGAGCTCTTGAAGATGGCCGACGAGTACGGCCGGGATCCCGGCGAGCTCAGCTGCCGGTCCCTGGTCGGACTCAGTCCGTTCGGCGAGGTGCCTGCGGCCGGAAGAGCGCCGTACACAGGCAGCGTCGACCAGGTCCTGGACGACCTCGCCGAACTCGCCGCCGGAGGGGTCGACGAGGTCATTCTCACCCTCCCGTTCATTGCCAACGGCATCAATGAGCTGAACGACCTGGCGGCCGAGTTCCACGCCAAGTTCCGGCTCGCCGGGATCTGACCAAGGAGTTCGGCCTGTGTCTTTGCTGCAACCTGGCGACGCTTTTCCAGAGCTTTCGCTGACCGTGCCCGGCGGGGGAGTAGTCAATGTCCCTGAGGCGTTCGACGGCGAGTACGGCGTGATGCTGTTCTACCGGGGATCGTGGTGTAACTACTGCAACCACCAACTGCGTGCATTCCAGCGTGCCCGCGCCAGCCTGGCCGACGTCGGGATCAGAGTCGCAGCGTTGTCCGTCGACGACGAAGCAACAACCGCCGGCCTGATGGAGAGACACCGCGTGACCTTCCCGGTCGGGTACGGCGCCGACGCCTGCGCAATCTCCGACCTCACCGGCGCTTTCGTCCACCACGACCCGCTGTACCTGGAGTCCACCGGCTTCGTCCTGAACCCCGACGGCAAGGTCATGGTCAGCGTCTACTCCAGCGGAGCCATCGGCCGCCTCATCCCCGAGGACGTCGCGGGCTACATCCGCCATGTCCAGGAGCACACACCCTCACCGGTCTGATGGCCAGCAGTCGTAGCACGCGGTGAGTTCGTGGAGCGAGGCGCTAAAGCGCGACTACGCGAGATGGCATAGTCACAATTCGTGCAGAGCAGTCGTTAGTTGCTTGCCATTCGCCGGAACGGTCTGATGATGTTGCCGCCTCGCAGTTGAGCATGCCGAGGGGCGGAGGCGGCGGATGTCACACAGCGTTGAGGACGCGCTGCAGCAGGCGGGTGAGGCGTTGCGGCGGGCGGTCGACGTACTGCGTCGTCGTCCGGCCGATGAAGTCGCGGCGAAGTCGCTGGTGGGGGAGTTCCACGAACTACGCAGCTTGATGTCGACCGCGGCGCTCCTGATGAAATCCTTCGAACTAACGCGTTTCGCGGCAGTCTCGGAGAGCGGGCGTGATGCGTTGGATGGCGCCGACGCCAACCTGACCGCGGCCCTCGCCTACCTGAACCAGGCAGCAGGCGAACTCACGGCCGCCAGGCAGTCACTCGACTCCCTGCTCTGACGCTGATCCGCCTCTGCGGGCTGTTCAGGCGTCGACGGCAACGAACTCGAGTTGGATGTTGTCGATGTCGCGGAAGACGATCGTGGAGTAGACGAACGGCTTGGTCTGGCTCTGGATGCCCGAGTGCGCGACGCCCAGCTCGTCGAGCCACGCCGCCCAGGCCTCGAGGCCGTCGCGGCCCTCGACCTGCAGCGAGATGTGGTCGAGACCGGTCCGGACCTCGTCGAACTCTTCGCCTTGGTTGGCCTCGTTGTGGTGCAGCCCGACGGCTACCCCGGTCCGGGGCTCGAGGACAAGGTTTGCGTATCCGGTCCACTCACGCCCGTAGTGCGGTAGGTCGCCGTTCACGACGGTTGCCTGGAAGACCCTCTGGTACCAGGCGATGCTCGCCTCGAGATCGCGGACGGTGAAGGCGAAGTGGTGCATCCGGCTGATCGCAGGCGTGGTCGGTTCACTCATCGTAGTGACCCCTCTCGGGTGGTTCGGCGACCTGAACGCTAGAACGGAGCCGTTGACGACGAGTGGACACCGCGTTCAGTCGGGATCCACTGGGTGTCAACTGCGTCTTCGTACGGTGGCGCAGGACGCCGCTATGAAAGGACCGGTCTGTTGCTGACCCACGCGTACCGACCGCAGTGCGCGGCCGAGGAGCGGCGGCACACGCCCGAGTGCGACACCAGGAGCACGAAGCTGACGCTGTTCGCGTTGGCCCTCGGCACGTTCGCCATCGGCACGGGCGAGTTCGGGAGCAACGGCATCATCCAGTTGTTCTCGTCGGATCTCGGCGTCACGATCCCGCAGGCGACGTACGCCGTCACCGCGTACGCCGTGGGCGTGATGATCGGCTCCCCGACCATCACGATCCTGGCGGCCCGGCAGAACCGCAAACAGCTCCTGCTCGGACTCGCACTGCTGTTCCTCGTCGGCAATCTCCTCTCGGCGATCGCACAGAACCTCGGCATGCTGATCGCCGCTCGCTTCATCACCGGCACCGTCCAGGGCGCGTACTTCGGCGCCGGGGCGGTAGTCGCGGCCTATGTCTACGGTCCGGGCAAGGGCGGCAAGGCGTTCGCGACCGTGATGGGTGGCCTGACGGTCGCGACAATCATCGGGTCGCCGCTGGGCACCTTCCTCGGACAGCACGTCGGCTGGCAGGCGCTGTACGTCGTGGTCGCGGCCATCGGCCTCTGTGCCGGCGCGGCTGTCCTCGCCTGGGTCCCGACCACACGGGACCTCGACGGCGGCTCTGTCTCGCAGGAGCTCGGGGCGTTGCGCCGGCCAATGGTCTGGGTGGTGATGACGGTCGCGGCGCTCGGCATCGCCAGCATCTTCGCCGTCTACACCTTCATCGGCCCGTTCGTGACCGACGCGGCACTGGCGGGGGAGTCGCTGATCCCTATCGCGCTCGCCGTGTTCGGCGTCGGCATGGCGGTCGGCAACCAGATCGGCGGTCGGCTGGCGGATCGGTACGAATACCGTGGCCTCGTCATCGGGTACGGCGGCGTACTGCTGTTCCTGATCACCATCGGGGCGGCCGGCGGAACGACCTGGGTGCTGCTGCTCGCCCTGTTCGGAGTGGGCGCGACCATGATGCTCGCCATCCCGACAATCCAGGTGCTGCTCACCCGATACGCGCCTGAGGCTCCCACCCTGATGGGCGCACTGAATCTCGCCTCGCTGAACCTCGCGAACGCACTGGGAGCCATCGGCGGGTCGATCACCCTGAGCGCCGGACTCGGCACGCTGTCGACCGTCTGGGCCGGACTTGTTCTCACGGTCACCGGTCTCCTGCTCTTTGCCGCGACGGTTCCGCGCGTCGCACCGCCGGTCCGCGCAGCGGTTGCCTGAGCCAACCTTTTTCGTACTACCTTCCGGCGCGGCGATGGGCTTCAATGGTCAGGCAGGAAGCAGTCTCATCGACCCAGGTGGAGCCTGCGTGGCCGGGCCAATCCGTTCCGTCGACGACGGTCGCGAGTCCGTCGACGCTGGATTGCGCCTCCAGATCCTCGGGCCGCTGCGGCTGTGGCGGAACGGCGCCGAGCTCGCAACCGGTCCGCGTCAACAGGCCTACTTGCTGGCTCTCCTCCTGGCGATGGTGGGTCAGCCGACCAGCACCCAGGAACTGATCGACCTGATCTGGGGAGACGATCCGCCGCGGAGCGCCCTCAACGTGCTGCACAAGTACGTCGGTTCGCTGCGCCGCCTGCTCGAGCCCGATCTCGCGGCGCGAGGAAGCGGGTCCTACTTGCAGCGTCACGGCAGCGGCTATCTGTTCGCGAGCAGTCCGGGCATGCTCGACCTGGCCGACTTCCGTGAGTACTGCGCGCTCGCAGGGGCCGAGTCGCATCCGGAAACCGCGCTGGACTGGTATTCACGCGGGGTGCGCCTGTGGCGCGGGCCGGCAGCCGAGGGCATGGACCACGGGCCGGGCGCGGAGTCGATCTTCGCCGGATTGGCGGCCGAGTACTTCGATGCCTGCGTCGCCGCCACGGAGATCGCCATCTCGTTGGGACACCCGACGCAGGTGCTGCCGTCCCTGCGCCGTGCCGCCACGATGGCGCCATTGCACGAACCCGTCCAGGCCAGTCTCGTGCGTGCGCTGGGCGCGGCCGGTCGGCAAGCGGAGGCGCTGGAGGTCTATCGGACGGTTCAAGGCCGGCTTGCGGAGGACCTCGGCATCGACCCCGGTGAGGCTTTGCAGGCTGCGCAGCAGCGCGTACTCCGCCGTACGACAACCCAGTCGGTGGGGCAGCTCGTGGACGGCGAGTCATTGGGAGGTGGTCTGGTCGGCCGTGCGGAGGAGCTTGTCCAGGTGCGGCAGCTGGTTGGTTCGGCCCTCGGCGGCGGCTCCGGCGTACTACTCGTGGAGGGTGAGCCAGGGGTCGGGAAGACCCGGCTGCTGGAGCAGGCCGCCGCCGAGGCGGGCGCCCGCGGAGCGTTGGTTGTCTGGGGCAACTGCCTTCCCGGTGACGGTACTCCGTCGATGTGGCCGTGGGTGCAAGTCGTCAGAGCGATCGCGGATCGCCTGTCTGCAGGCGAACGCGAGACGGTGCTGAACGACGAGTTGGCGCGTCTGCTGGAGCCGAGCGACGCTGCACTCGACGGTCAGCTGCCTCCGGGAAGCAGTGCGCAGTTCCGGCTCGCCGAGAGTGTGGTTGCGATGACCGGCAAGGTCTCGGCGCGGCAACCCGTGCTGATCGTCATCGACGATCTGCAGTGGGCCGACGTCGCTTCTTTGGACTTGTTCACGCACCTGGTGGACAGGCTGCCCGGCGGCGCGGTCGTGATCGGCGCGCTGCGGGATCGAGGACCCGCTCCACACCCCGAGGTGGCGCGGACGCTCGCATCGGCGAGTCGGCTGCCCGGCCATCGCCGTACCAGACTCGGACCGCTTGACGTCGCCGAGGTCGGCGAGCTCGTTCGCCGCGAGACGGGCTCGGTTCCCGATGCTGGTGTGACTCGGCGAATCTTCGAGCGTACGGCGGGGAACCCGTTCTTCGTCCGTGAACTCTCGCGCTATCTAACCGGCCGGGGCGGGCTCACGGAGGACGCGGCGATGGTGCCAGAGCCGCCGTCGACCGTGCGGGACGTGGTCAGGGACCGGATTGCCGATCTGGACGACGACGTACTGCGCCTGCTTCAGCTCTCCGCTCTGATCGGCCGGGAGGTCGAGCTGGACCTGCTCGCTCGGGCGGCCGGTCTGACCGTCGAGATCTGCCTTGCGCGACTCGAGCCACTGCAGGCTCTCGGTCTGATTGACGCGGTGGCCGGTGATCCGTTCTCGTGTTCGTTCGCGCATGACCTGGTGCGTGAGGCAGTCGTTGGCATCATGCCGACGCGGCAGGCGACCGAGCTGCATCTGCGGATTGCAACCGCTCTCGAGTCGGTCGGCGGCGAGGAGGTCGCCGAGCGACTGGCCTACCACCTGTGGGCCGCGGGTCCGCTCGTCGAACCGGCGCGGATCGCGAACGCTCTCGTCGCCGCGGGCCGCTGTGCCGCGAACAAGTCCGCATTCGAGGCGGCGGAGCGGCACCTGGAGCGGGCGGTCCGGATCGCCCGCTCAGCTGACCTGCCGGAGCTCGAGCTGTCCGCACTCTCGCAGCTCACCTCTGTCGTCGGCATGCGAGTCGGGTACGTCGGTTCCGCGCCGGACTTGCTGGAACGCGCGGAAGCCGTCGCGCGCAGACTCGGCCGGGAGCCGACCGCCGCCGACTTCCTCTTCACTCGCTGGATCGCCAGTACGCAAGGGATGCAGATCAACCGCGGAGGGCGCCTGGCTCGACGGTTGCTCGATCATGGCGAGGCGTCGTCCGACCCGGTCGTGCGTGCGTACGGGCTCAGCGCCTGGGGCGTTCACCAGTGGGACATCGGCAATGTCGGCGAGGCCTACCGGTGCCTGAACCGCATCGACCGCGACACCTTGGACAAGCTCGCGCGCCGCGAGACCGATCCACTCCGACGCGATCTGCACCTGAACTGGCCACCGATGCACGGCATGCTGACCGCCGTACACCTCGATGACCTGGACGGATCGCGGAAGCTGCTCGACACGTTGGAGGCAGCCACCGACGATCCGTTCGCGCTCTCGATCTGGGCCTACTTCGCCTCGATGGCCGGCGTAATGGCAGGCGATCCAGTCTGGGCTTTGCACGCAGCGGATCGCGCCGCAGCCGCCGACCCCGAACATGTCTACGCCTACTTCGGCTCGCGCGTCCGGATCGAACGCTGCTGGGCAATGGCCCTGCTCGGCAACGATCCGGCCGGGGCAGCCGAGGAGGCCGAAGCCATCATCGCCAAAACCCTCGTCAACCCGCCGCGCACCGGCCTGGCCTACTTCTACGCCCTCCACGCCGAAATGCTCCTCGCGGCCGGAACCCCGTCCAAGGCCGGAGTCGTACTAGACCAGGCCGACCTCAGCCTCGACACCCACGGCCAGCGCTACGCCGAGAGCCTCCTACACCTCATCCGAGCCCACCAACTCCAAGCCACCAACGCCCCACTCGCCACAATCCGAGCCGCCGCCACCGCCGCCCACACCACCTCCACCACCTCCGAAGCCCGCCTCTTCACCCGCCGCACTGCACAGTTCCTCGCCACTCTGGAGTAGCCAGCGTCGGCGGGAGTTGACCGTACTGCGGGCCAGCCGGGAGACACCGTCACGGGCGGCCATCTGCTTATCGTCGACAAGCACACCGGCGCAGCTGGCGCACCAGCTCGCTCGAACCGACGGCGACGAGCGATCTGCACCGATCGATGCCAAGTCCTTTAGGACCGAGCGTTGAGTGCCGTCGGTTTGCATTGCAGCTTCCGCGATCCGACTGCGGGTATCGGAGATTGGCAACAGCTCCGGGATACAGAGAAGTCGTCGGCAATCGAACCTGTCTACAACCTTGCCGCCGGCGCCTTCCACCGCCACCCTCGAAGTAGGGGATGCTGCCGGACGTGGAACTTGCGTGGCGAGGGGGCTCGACAACGCGACCGAAGTTAAGATTGCGGGACAGTCGATCCAGATTGCGCGGGAAAGACTGGACGTACTGGACAAACTGATCGGGCAGATGGAGCGGGCACAGGCCTCACTCAGCGTGCGGAATTTCGCGAAGGCAACCTCTTCCGCGCAATGCGCGTTGGACTGCGAGTTCATGCTTATGTGCTGTCGATCCCTCAGAGGGTAAGCACCGTCCTTGCGTCTCGTCTCGAGGTGTACGCCGATCGGGAGCGCACTCAGCCGCGGCATGACATTCATGCGGTTCTGATCAGAACACAGCGAAAGCCGACCGAGGACCCCGAGGACAGGGTTTGGCCCAGTAACCGGCAGTACGAACCCGACACGCGTGTCACTTGGATTTTCGACGATACGCAGTGGTGGGAGAAATGCTGGTGGTACAACCCTGAGACTGACGAGTCCGTCCCGGTGTGGAAGACCGGACGCTACTCCTTCATCGGTGAGCCGCTGACCGCATCCGCGGCAATCACGTCAGGCGCCTGATGTATCACCGTACGCGGGGTCGTCGGTCGTCGAAGCCGCCCAATGACTCCATCGGCACCGCTATGGGTCGATTCTTGTCTCGCTGCCCCAGCGGAGTGCCAACGCGTCTTCTGGTCGGAGCGCTCAAGAGTGCAACCAGGAGGGCTCGATGCACACGTAGCCTTGCTATCACGGCGATACGGTGTCGCCGGCCTAGATCCCCGGGCATCAGCGGGATGAGGTTGCGCCTACTCGGTGTTCGATCCGCTCTGGTTTCCCTCCGCCGAATGCAAGAGCCGAAGGCCGTGGTCGCGATCTCAACAGCCTCCAAGGCGGTATCCACCTCGACGGGCTGGCCGTGATTGCGTTGTTTGCGACGCTGCCCTGCGGTCACCTTGGCCGATTCGAGTTCAGGTACAGCGTGCCGGAGCCTGATCTCAAGATGACCTCGCATCAACGCAAGCCCGTTCCAGACTTCGCCGGCTAGAACCTGTTGGCGTACTGGGCTGAGTTCATCGGTCGATAGTGCCCCTGCGTCATCGATGCGGAGAAGACAGTACCTCGCTCCCGGAGCTGAATACCCGCTTACCGATGAGCAGCTCGATGAGTTGCCCGCGCCGCGGTGTGGGCTGTACTGCGGCAGAGGGCGACGACTCCGGCCCGGCTGGTGGACACCATTCATCGAGGCTGTCAGTCGTCTCCCGACGGTTGACACCCAGGGAGGGTGGACAGGGGCGCTGACAACCCCGCGGCCAACGACTTGTCCTGTAACCCGCGCTTTATGGCCGATCGTGGTCTGAGCTGTATGTAACGAGTTCAGGAGGTGTGGCGATATGTGGATGAAGGGCTCGCGCGTTGCGGCGCTGCGCAGTTGCCGACTGGCGCGGGCTCCGATGTGCGGTTGGGGCTGCTGTACTCCTCGAGGGGCGGCAACATGGTGTGGGCTTCATGTGTGCTGTGGCTGGCTGGAGTTGGCCCGGCCTCGCCATCACCGTCGCCAGGGCCGTTGCCATCGAGCTCGGGCTTCGATGCAAGTTCCTTCTTTACCGGCGCGGCTGTTGCCGCAGTGCTTGCCAGCGTGATTACGGCCTTCACGACGACGAGGCTGGCGAAGAGGAAGCGAACGAACGAGCTGGAGGATCAGCGGACGACCGCGAGAGAAGGCGCGGTGCGTCGGCTGTTCGATAGCGCGCAGGAGCTGCAAGCAGCGGCAGCCACTCTCAACGAGGCAGCAGTTCTGGGCTATCCGGGCAAGAAGTCGACCGAGATCGCTGCTATTACTACCGCTACGAGAACTGCGTGGGAGAGTCTCAGGAGCTCCTCGCGTGATGCATGGACGATCCTCGGTGCCAAGGAGGAGGAACGCGTCGAACTCGTGGGGGAGGTCAATGGAGCTGTTGCAGAGCTGTTCGAGGCGACGAAGGTAGGGCACGTCGACAGGCAGCGGGCCGGCCAGAGCATTGAGACTCTCGACAAGACGCTGACAGGCTTGCGGACGGCGGCGCAGCGGATCCAGCTCGAAAAGGGAGGGTCGGAATGAGGAAGCTCCTCCGGTTGTGCGGGGCAGTCGCGATAACGGCCGCGTGCTTCCTGCCTGGGGTAGCCCAAGCGCACGCCGGCACCATGCCATTGTCGGAGCCTGTTGGTGTCTCCTATCGCACGTTGCGAGTGATGCCGAAGGCTGTTCCGCTTGCAGCGGTTGATGATTCGGTGGTGTACGGCGCATATGGCATCTCGCTGCTTGCTGCTGCCGGCGCTGGGACCGCGGTAGTGGTCAGCTCGAGATCAGCTCGCAAACGTCAGCAGGAAGCGGACGAGTTGCGACAGATCACCGAACAACGTCGCGCGGATGAGCTTCAGAGACTTGATCAAGCAAGGAAGCAGTTGGCCACCTGCATGGGCGCCGTTCAAACCCTCGTGAGTGCTCGCCGACAGAATGCTGAAGCAGATGTCATGGCCAAGGTCGGCGAAGCTCATCAGGCCATCGCGGAACTACGAGTCGGCAACGTACTCGACTCGCTGCCGAGTTGGAGGCGGCATCTGTCCGAACTGGAACGTGCCATGGACGAGGTGGTGAAGGCGCCGGTCACCAGATCACGGCAAGCACTCGTCGATTTCAATCTGGCAGCGTCCGTCCTGATCGATCAACTGGACACCTGGCAAGCCGGCCGAACCGCCGCCTGATGTCGCAGGACACACGGCGCGTTGTGGTCGACGACAAACAGATGTGGACAGGTCGCTACACACTGAAGGCCAGGACGCACGACGGATCGACGACCTGGATGGTCGGTAGTCACCGAATCGAATGCAAACCAGCGAGCCCTTAGCCACTTTCACATCTTCGAGACGTATAGATCAGGGAGATTCGAGGCGCCGGCGATCAGCTCACCAGTTGATGGGTCGTAGTTCTGGGCCGACGATGTGGCCTTGGTGGGGGGTGGGGTGGGTCTCGTCGTGGCGGAAGTGGCCGGCGTACCAGATGACTGCGTCGGTGGAGTTGATTGATTCGGCGGTCAGGTACTGGTCGAGTCGGCATTGGGTGTCGGCTGGTGTTCCGCCGACGACGCTGACGCCGTCGTCGAGTTCGGTGAATCGGTAGCGCAGGAACCAGAGGTCGGCGACGCCGTAGGAGTCGGCGGTGCCGTCTGTTGTTCCTGGGTTGATGGCGTAGCCGCGACCGCTCACGGAGTCGAGTACACGCCAGCGGCGGGCGAACAGGGAGCGGGTGCGCTTGGTTTCCCGGACGAGCCGCCACCACAGTGGAAGGTGGGGGAATATCAGGCCGCGTTGCTCTATGACGTCGTTGCCGGCGCCTTCGATGTCGAAGTCCAGGCGCCAGTAGACGTGGTGCTGGTGTGGCATGCAGGTGCGTGGATTGCGGGTGCCGGCGAATCCGAAGCGCGGTGCGATGGTGCCGTCGTCGCGCAGCCGCCAGTCCGACATGTAGCGGTACCAGCCGGCCTGGACCTCGCTGACGATCCGCAGTTCGCCGTCCTCGTACCAGAAGGCGACGCCTTGGAAGTTTCCGGCGTCCGTACCGGACTCGAGGATCGTTGCCGGTGGCGACGTACATACTCGCCAGCCCGGTCCGACCGGGTCGACGCCGTTGGCGATGAACGGTGTTTCCTGGTTCTGCCAATCGCGGTACGTGACGCCGTCGTCGTAGAGCACGTTGAGAATCGGCACATGCGCCTGCCAGAGCACCAGCCGGCCGCGGTAGGTGACGTACTTGAGTTCGACGCCGGATCCTTTGCCGAAATGGGATGGCTCGGACGCGCGCGGCCGGACGACCACGAGGTTCCACAGCTCCAGTCCGCCACGCAGTACCCGGACGCGAACCCAGTCGCGGCCGCCGCCGTCGGGCATGCTGTTCACACCGACCGGCAGGTGTTCCTCGCAATCCCCGTCCAGCGGATGTGAGAGCTCGGGGTCCCACTCCACGACTCGATCGCTGACACCGACGGCGGCGAACCGATGCCGCCGATCGGACCGCGGGTCGAACACGCCGAGTGCGACCCTGCGTACGACGGATCCGTCCTCCTGTTCGACGTCGGCCAGCGGCGGCATCGGCTGGTAGACGACGACGTCGTCCCGGTCCCGCAGTACGGCGAACTCCGGATCCTCACGCAGCGCCTCGAGCGCGGTGCCGAGTTCCTGGCCGCTCGGATTCGGCCGGAACGAACTCGTCGTCACCTCGACGTCATCGCCATCGAGTCGGCCCCGCACCTCGACCGACCGGTTCTCCCGCGGGTCGAAGATCGTTGCGACGAAGGGCGAGCTCTCGTCCCGCTTTCGTCCCGGCAAGGTCGGGCCGAGAACCCTCAGCGCGGCCGGGTCGACGTCGCCCAGCTCCGCCCGGACGCGGTCATGCCGCACCAGCGTTTCCCGCCAGTGCAGCACCCGCTCGGTCAATTCGTCTTGATACTCCTCGACGATGATCTCAAGTTCCTCAGCCATGACGTCCCCCCTTGAATCTTTCAATACCTCGGAGGAAAGCGGCCGCGCGTCTGATACCTCACCGGAGTGGCTTCGGGTGAGTGATCAGTTGGAGTGATCAGTTCGTTGGAGGTCCTTGCTGTCGATCGTAGCTTCGTCTCGCTGGTTTCTGATCCGAACTGCGAATCGAGGGACGATGGCCGAAGGACTCGGTGATATCCGGCTGCGGGACTTTGCTCCGGTGTCGATGATGAGTGCCGCGGTGACGTCGGTGACGGCTCCGGCGGCGCCGATCGTGGATGTTCACAACCATCTCGGGCGACGTAACACCGGAGTCTGGCGGGTGCCTGATCCGGATGCGCTGATCGCGACGATGGACGAGTCGGGTGTGGCGACCATCGTGAATCTCGACGGTGAGTGGGCCGGCGAGCTCGAGGCGAACCTCGACCGCTACGACCGTCGCTATCCCGGGCGCTTCGTGACATTCGCCCGAGTCGACTGGACCGACACCTCGACGCCGGGCTGGGGCGACCGGATGGCTGCCTCGCTGAGGGATTCGGTACGTCGTGGCGCGGCGGGGCTCAAGCTGTGGAAGGACATCGGGCTGCGGGTCCGCGACGAGCGGTCGGAGTTGATCTTCCTCGATGATCCGCGCCTGGAGCCGTTGTGGGAGGCGCTGGCCGAGTCCGGCGTTCCGGCGCTCATCCATACCGCCGACCCGGTGGCCTTCTTCCAGCCGCTCGACCGTCACAACGAGAGGCTGGAGGAGCTGCTGCGGCATCCTGACTGGCACTTTCACGGACCCGAGTTCCCGCCGCTGCAGCGATTGCTCGACGCGTTCGAGTCCGTCGTCGCCGGCCATCCGCAGGTTCGCTTCATCGGCGCCCACGTCGGTTGCCTCGCCGAGAACCTCGATTGGGTCGAGGAGATGCTCGACCGCTGCCCGAACTATCGCGTCGACCTGGCCGCGCGGATCGCCGAGCTCGGCCGCCAGCCGAGACGCACCCGGGCGCTGATCGAACGTCATCCGGACCGGGTCCTACTCGGTACGGACTGCGCGCCGCCGGATGTCGAGGACTACCGGATGTACTTGCGTTTCCTGGCCAGCAGCGACGAGGCCTTCGCCTACTCGTCGAGCGAGATACCGCCGACCGGGCGCTGGACGATTTCGGGACTCGGACTACCGGACGATCTGGCGGCGCTCGTCGAAGGGGACAACGCACGCGCTTTCATCCCGGCGCTCGCGACCGCTTCGCCAGGGAGCTAGCGATGGCGGAGTTTGACCTGATCATCATCGGCGGTGGCATCGTCGGGGCGAGCGCCGCATTGGCCGGCGTCCGCCAGGGTGCGCGGGTAGCGCTCGTCGACGCCGGCCTGGCCGGCCGGGCGACGGATGCCGGCGCGGGAATCGTCTCGCCCGTCGCGCTCGACCGTGGTGAACAACGTCCGGACTGGACGTCGATGATCACCGAGTGCGTCGGCTACTACCACAGTCTCCTGGCCGAGCTGGATGCTGTTGACCCGGCCGGAGCGGGCTCGGCGACCTTCGAGCAGGTCGGCGAGCTGGTCGTGGCCGGCGACGATCCGGACGAGCAGGCCGCGCTCGACGCGGTGGCCGAGCGGCTGTCCAGCCCGGAGGGACGCCGCGCGCACGGCGTCACCAAGCCGGTCGAGACCGTCGACGGCGCAGATCTCCGTGCCTACTGGCCGGAGTTGCGCGGTGATCTGCGCGGAATATTCATTGCCGAGGTCGGCCGCGTCGTCGGTTCCCGCCTCCACGACCGGTTGATGACCGCGGCGCGCCGGCGGGCTCGGACCCGATCCGACGGTGCCCACCTCGAGGTGATCCCCGGCGCCGGAAGCCTGGATCCGCAGCACCCGTCCCCTCGGGTCCGCGTCGGGCATCGGGTGCTCGACGGGGGAGCGGTTCTCTTCGCCACCGGCGCCTGGGCAGCATCGGACCTGGCTGCCTACGGCGTCGAGATTGACGTCCGTCCGATCCGTGGGCAGCTCGTGCATCTGCGTCTCGACGGCCAGCAGACGGGCATGCGGCCGGTGGTGAACACTCCCGGCGCCGGCTACCTGCTCGGCTTCGACGACCGCATCGTCGCAGGGGCGACGCACGAGGACGTCGGATTCGACGCTCGAGTCACGGCCGGCGGCCAGCACGCCGTACTGAGTGCGGCTCTCGCCTTAGCGCCCGGCCTGTCTGCTGCCACCATCCTCGAGACCAGGGTGGGACTGCGACCCGCGACCAGCGACGGGTTGCCACTGGTCGGTGCGGTTGCGCCGTCGGTCCACGTCGCCACCGGCCTGGGGGCGTGGGGCCTGACGCTCGGCCCACTGCTCGGCGAACTTTCGGCGCGGCACGCATTGGGGGAAGCACTGCCCGCGCGACTCGACTTCCTTGACCCTGCCCGCCCCGCAACGAAGGAGTCCCCATGAAGACGGTACGACGAATCCGCCGACGGCTGCTGAGTCTGTTGCTCGTGGCACCTTTCATCGCCGTCGCTGCCTGCTCGGGATCTTCCGGGGCGGGTGGCGACGACAAACAGGTCACGCTCACCTACGCGATCTGGGACCAGGCCCAGGCGGCCGCGATGAAGCAGATCATCACCGAGTTCCACGCCAAGCACCCGAACATCGACGTCCAGGTCCAGGTCACTCCCTGGGAGAGCTACTGGACGAAGTTGCAGACCAGCGTCACCGCGAACACCGGACCCGATGTCTTCTGGATGACCATGGTGTACGCCAAGTACTACGCCACCGGCGGCGGGACGGCTCCACTCGACGACCAGATCAAGAAGTCGAAGCTGGACATGAGCGCGTACGTGCCCGCCGTCACCAAGGCCTACACCGTCAACGGCAAGGTGTACGGCGTACCGAAGGACGTCAACGGGTTCGGGCTCTGCTACAACAAGAAGCTCTTCGACGCCGCCAAGGTGAAGTACCCGGACGAGTCGTGGACCTGGAGCGACGTGGTCGCCGCGGCCCAGAAGCTGACGAACCCGAAGCAGGGTGTGTACGGCTTCGTCGCGCCCGAGGCCGACGAGCTGAGCTGGTACCTGACCGTGCCGCAGGTCGGCGGTCAGGTCATCTCGCCCGACGGCAAGAGTTCCGGGTACGACCAATCGGCGACGATCCAGGGCATCCAGTTCTGGACCGACATGATCACCAAGTACCACGTCTCGCCGACGCTGCAGCAGACCACCGACACCGACCCGCTGGCGATGCTCACCTCGGGGAAGGTCGCGATGCGGTACTGCGGATCCTGGGAACCCGAGGAGATCGCCGCCGTCCCGTACGGCAAGGCCAACATCGGCATCGCGCCGTTGCCGGCCGGACCCGGGGGAAACCGGAACTATTACAGCAACGGGCTCGCGAACAGCATGTCTGCCAAGACGAAGCATCCGGATCAGGCGTGGGAGTTCCTGCAGTTCCTCGGATCTGATCGGGCCGCCGAGATCCAGGCCAAGACGGGCACCGTGATCCCGGCGTACCAGGGGCACGCCGACGCGTACGCCAAGGCGATGCCGGAGTTCGACCTGCAGGTCTTCGTCGACCATCTGAAGTACGCGCAGCCGTTCCCGGCGTCCACCGATACCGCCGCCTGGCGGGACGCCGCGACCAAGCAGTTCGCCGACGCGTGGACCGGTAAGTCCTCGGTCGCCGACGTGTCCCGGCACGTCGCGGAGACGATGAACGGCGCGTTGGCGAAGGAACAACGGTGAGCGGCCCGAGTACTGCGACGGCGCCGGCCGAAGCACGCCCGATCAGTGCCCGTACGACGACTGGCGGCCGGCCGCGACCGCCGACCCGGGACAGTGGCTGGTGGGCGTTGCTGTTCCTGCTGCCGGCCGCTGCCGGGCTCGTGATCTTCGAGATCTGGCCGACGTTCCAGACGATCTACTTCTCCTTCACGAGTTGGGGAGCCTTCGGCGGGCATGTGTGGTCCGGGCTGGAGAATTACCGGACGCTGATCGCCGACTCCGACATCGTCCACGCGATCGTCAACACGGCGATCATCAGCGTGATCTCGTTGCTCGCGGTGCCGCTGTCGGCGATCGTGGCCGCGTTACTCAGCCTGCCGGGGATGCGCGGAGTGACCGTCTACCGCACGCTGTATTTCCTGCCCGTGGTCACCCTGCCGGCAGCGGTCGCGCTGACCTGGAAGTACCTCTTCAACGGCGACTACGGCCTGATCAACTGGCTGTTGTCGAAGATCGGCGTCAACGGTCCGCACTGGCTCTCCGATCCCGCCACGGCGATCTTTGCCATCAGCATCGTCGGCGTCTGGGGGTCGATCGGCTACAACATGGTGATCTTCCTGTCCGGCATCCGCGGCATCCCTACCGACTACTACGAGGCGGCGGAGCTGGACGGCGCCGGGCGGCTGGCGCAGTTCTTCCACATCACGGTTCCGCTGCTGACGCCGTCGATCTTCTTCGTCACCGTGATCACGGTGATCAACTCGTTGCAGGCCTTCGATCTGATCTATCTGATGGTCGGTCAGCAGAGTCCGGCGATCGAGCGGACCGAGACGCTGGTCTACCTGTTCTATCAACGGGGGTTCGCCGAGCACGACGGCGGCTACGCGGCCGCGATCGGCGTACTGCTCCTGCTCGCGACCTTGATCCTGACCGCGGCGCAGTTCCGGTTGCAGCGGAGGTGGGTGCACTATGGCTGAGTCGATCCAGGCGTCGGTACGGCACCGGCGGCGTTTCCGGCCGAAGCATCCGATCGCGCACCTGGTTCTGTGTGTGGGCGCGGTCTTCATGGTCGGGCCGTTTCTCTGGCAGCTGTCGACGTCGCTGCAGAGCTTCGGTGAATCGGTGAGCGTGCCACCGACGTTCCTGCCGCACTCGCCGCAGTGGTCGAACGTGACGACCGTGTTCGGTGCCTTGCCGTTCGGCCGGGAGCTGCTGAACACGACCGTGATGACCATCGCCCGGACCGTCGGTCAGGTGCTGTTCAGTGCGTTGGCGGGCTTTGCCTTCGCGCGGATGCAGTTCCGGGGCCGTGGAGTCCTGTTCGCGGTCTTTCTCTCGGTGACGATGGTGCCCTACCAGGTGTTCCTGCTGCCGCAGTACCAGATCATGCAGAAGCTGGGGCTGCTGAACACTCTGGCGGCGTTGTTCCTGCCCGGCATGTTCAGTGCCTTCGGCACCTTTCTGATGCGCCAGTTCTTCCGGCAGCTGCCGATCGAGATCGAGGAGGCCGCCCGCATCGACGGTGCGAACGTCCTGCAGATCTTCTGGCGGATCATGCTGCCGATGGCCGCGCCGGGGATGATCGCGCTCGGCGTGCTGGTGATCATCTGGTCGTGGAACGACCTGCTCTGGCCACTGGTCGTGAACTCGGATCCACGGCAGATGCCGGTCTCTGCCGGCCTGGCCAGCCTGCAAGGTCAGTACACGACGAACTTCCCGGTACTGATGGCCGGCTCGTTGCTGGCGAGCCTGCCGGTGATCATCGTGTTCGTCGTCTTCCAGCGGCACTTGATGAGCGGTATTGCGTTCTCCGGCGTGAAGGGGTGACATGCACCGTCACGCCCAACTCGGCCAGCGCGGCGAGTTCGTGCGGATCCGCCGAAGCGTCGGTGACCAGAACATCGATCGCCGACGCGTCGGCGACCTTGGCCACGGTCGTCCGGCCGATCTTCGAGCTGTCGGCGACCACCATCAGGCGGTGCGCATGGGTCACCATGGCGTGATTGGTCCGGGCCTCGGTGTGGTCGTGGGTGGTGACGCCGTGGGTCGCGCTGACACCGTCTGCGCCGAGGATGGCCAGGTTGACGCTGATCCCGTTGAACGTGGTCTCGGCCAGACTGCCGACCAGCTCGAGTGAGCTCGCGCGGATCACGCCACCGGTCATGATCACCTGCAGATTCGGTCGTGCGGCGACTGCGACAGCGGTGGTGAGTGCGTTGGTCACGATGGTCAGCCGTCGGCGCCTGCCGAGTTCCCTGGCGACCTCGGCGGCCGTCGAGCCACCACCGATCGCCACCGCCAGCGGCCTGTTCACCGGTACCAGGGCAGCGGCGGTGATCGCGATCGCGCGCTTGGCCTGTGGCTCTTTCGTGTCCCGGAGCCGGACCGGCAGCTCTCGTCCGGTGTTGGCCCGGGCGCCGCCGCGGGTACGGACGACAAGGCTCTGATCCTCCAGGTGGGTCATGTCCCGGCGCAGCGTTGCCGGCGAGACCCGCAGTTCATTGCACAGGGCATCGACCGACATCGGTCCGCGCGTGGTCAGCAGGTCGAGGATCTCGACCAGCCGCTGGGCCCGGCGGGGGGACGGCACCGATGGCTGACAGGAGCGCATCGACGAGAGAGCCGCCGTACTCATCCTGGTCGCCTCCTTCGTCGCACCGACGGGCTCGCTGGAGCAGGCGATCGCGAGTGCGCAGTTGCGCACAGTGGCGCGCGAATCTGATTCGAAGGTAGTCATCATGAAAACTACTGGTCAAGGGATACGAATACATGCGCAAGATCTTGAGCGAGTGCGCAAAACCTGCGCACCTTATACAGTGCCGATCGTGAGGAAGTCGGAGCGGTTGAGCGCGATCCTCGACCAGGTCGGACTGGAGGGCAGCGTCGACGTCGCCGCCCTGGCCGTCGCACTCGGCGTCTCGGGTGCGACCATCCGCCGTGACCTGCAGACGCTGAGCCGCAACCAGCTGCTGGTCCGCACCCACGGCGGGGCCCTGTCCAACCAAGCCGGCGACGAGAAGCCGACCAGGGTCAAGGCGATCCTCCGACAGGCTGAGAAGCGCACCATCGGTCGCGCCGCCGCAGCCTTTGTCGAGGAGGGCGCAGTGGTAGGTATGACCGGCGGGACCACCGCGCTGGAGCTGTCCCGCGCCCTGGCCCAGCGCCGCGGGATCACAGTGGTCACCAACGCGATCAACATCGCAGCTGAACTGGTCGGCCACGCGGGTGTCCGCCTGGTGCTCATCGGCGGCCTCGCGCGGTCGTCGTACGAGCTGGTGGGGCCCGCCGCGGAAGCGATGCTGGCCAACTATCACCTGGACATCGCATTCATCGGCGTGGACGGCCTGACGCCGGAGGAGGGCTGCACGACGTACGACGAGATGGAGGCGCAGACCGACCTGGCATTCCTGCGCCGGGCACGTCGCAGCGTCGTCATCGCAGACAGCTCGAAGATCGGCCGGGTCACCTTCGCACGGATCAGTCGGCTCTCCGACATCACCGACATCGTCACCGACCGGAACGCCCACCCGGACCAACTCGAGTCTCTCGAGCGCGCCGGCGTGCGGGTAACCATCGTCTGAGCAAGGCCCACCAGCAGCCCCAGCGAATGCGCAACTTTTGCGCACTTGCTCATCAAGTTGCGCATGTATTCGTATCCCTTGACCACAACTGGTCGTTCCATCTACTTTCAGATCAACTTCGCGCGCCACAGTGCGCAGGTCTGCGCAGTGTCTTCGCGTGATCGGCCCGCGGTCCCTTCGGCCGTGCGACACCGCCCTTTCACATTCACAAAGGAGTCGTATCGATGGGCTTCAACTCGTCACAGACGCGTCGCCGGCGGCGTCGGATCGCCGGCCTCCTCACGACCGGGGCCGTGGCGGTGTCACTCGCCGCCTGCTCAGGTGGGGGATCCGCTGACACAGCCGGCGGCAAGGTCACCATCACCTTCATGAACGACCAGGTCGTCGAAGGTATGCCGCTGGGACAGGCGATCCAGAAGTTCGAGCAGGAGAACCCCGACATCAAGGTCGACGTGCTCCCGGTTCCCTCGGAATCCGACTACGAGGCCAAGATGCGTACCTCGTTGGCCAGTAGCAAGCCGCCGGACATCTTCCGGATCAACGACGACTACGTGCAGCAGTTCACGGACAACGGCGCGCTCTTCGACCTCGCGCCGGCCGTGAAGGCCGCCGGGCTCAAGGACTCCGACTACGCCCCTCAGGTGTTCAACTTCGGGAAGCAGTCCGACGGCCGGATGACTTCGTGGCAGCTCGGCTACCAGTCCACGATCGTCTTCTACAACATCGATGCCTTCAAGAAGGCCGGCCTGCCGCTTCCGCCGGGTACGTGGAGCAGCGACAAGTGGACGACCGCGGACTTCCTGGCAGACGCGCAGAAGTTGACCGACGGCACCAAGATGTACGGCGCGACGGTGAGCGCGGCAACGAACTACGAGCAGACGTTCACCCACAACAACGGCAGCCAGACAGGCGTCTACAGCGCCGACGGCAAGAAGTTCACGCTGGCCGATCCGATCGGGGTCCAGACCGTCCAGTGGGTCGCGGACCTGACGTGTAAGTATCACGTCCAGCCGGCGTGGGCCGATCTGCTGCAGGACAACGCAGACATCCAGCTGTTCGCGCAGGGCAAGACCGCGATGTTGTTCGAACAGTCCGGGTCGGTGCCCTATCTGCGGCAGACCATCAAGGGCTTCGACTGGGACATCGCGCCACCACCCGCCGGGACAGCGGACCAGGCCAACGAGGCCAGCGTGGTGAGCTACGGCGTACCGGCCAAGGCGAAGCACCACGACGAGGCCTTCAAACTGCTCAACTATCTCGCCGGTCCGGAGGCAGGCCAGATCTTGGGCAAGGGCGGCTCGTTCACCCCGGTGAACAACGCAGCGGCCGAGGCGATCTCCAAGGCGAGTACCGGTGCGCCGAAGCACGCCGAACTGCTGGCCGAGGCGGCCCACCATCTCACCGCTGGGAACAAGACCAGCAACACGCTCGGCGCCCGTGCCATCTACCGTCCGGCGCTCGACCAGGTCTACAACTGCAAGAGCAGCGCTCAGGACGTGCTGTCGGGAGCCAGGCCACAGGTCGAGCAGGCTCTCGGTCAGGGCTGAGGCCGGACCGATGGCGATTCACACCGCAGTGCGGCGTGCCGATGTTCCGCCGGAGGTACGGCGGAACCGGCGCCGCCGTACCCTCGAAGGCTGGCTGTTCGCACTGCCGCTCGTGTTCGGCATCGTGGCCTTCCAGGCCGCGCCGATCGTCGTGTCGATGTACACCTCGTTCACGAGCTGGGACGGGTTCAACTCGCCCCGGCTCGTCGGCGGCCGCAACTACGTCGATCTGATCGCGAACGACCCGATCTTCCTTCAGGTGGTCCGCAACACCATCGTCTTCACGGTCCTGGGTGTGCCGGTGACGGTCGTTCTGGCGCTCGTTCTCGCGCTGCTGGGGAACCTGAAGGTCCCGGGTACGGCGTTCCTGCGGATGGCGTTCTTCACCCCGTACGTGATGAACGTCGTGGCGATCGGGTTCGTCTGGTACTACATCTTTGGCCCGACCAACGGGTTGATCAATCAGTTCCTGCGGACCTTGCACATCACCGGTCCGGCCTGGCTCGCCGACTCCGCCTGGGTGATCCCGGCGGTGGTGGTGGTCAGCGCCTGGCAGGGCGTCGGATATCCGATGATGATCCTGCTCGCCGGCCTGCAGGGAATCCCGGAGGAGATGTACGAGGCCGCGCGGATCGACGGAGCCTCCGCCTGGTCACGGCTGTGGCGGATCACCCTGCCGTTGCTGACACCGCAGATCTTCTTCGTCACCATCTCTCAGTTCATCGCATCGTTCCAGGTGTTCGGGTTGATCTACGTCCTGACCAAAGGCGGCCCCGGCTATTCGAGCAGCGTCTACATCTTCTATCTGTGGCAGGTCGCCTTCCAGCAGGGCAAGTTCGGCTACGCAGCGGCCATGGCCTGGCTGATCGTCGCGCTCATCGCCGTACTGACGTGGATCCAGTGGAAGCTGCAGAAGAAGTGGGTGTTCTATGACTGACCTGGCCGTCGACGACAGACCAGTTCTGGCGGATGGAGGAGACCGCAAGCGTCCCCCGCAGGCCAAGCGCAGGTTCCGCGGGCGGCGGATCATCTTGATGATCTTCCTGATATTGCTCGCGTTGTCGTTCCTCACTCCGGCGTTGTGGATGCTCAACACGTCCCTGCGCCCGGAAGAGCACGTGATGGACTTCCCGCCGGGATTCGCGCTGTCCCATCCGCAGTGGGGCAACTACACGACCGTGCTCCGCAACATGCCGGTCTACTTCCTCAACAGTGTGAAGCTGGCTGTCCTGAATGTTGTCGGCGGCCTGATCGTCTCGTCCCTGGCCGGCTACGCGTTTGCCCGGCTGACCTGGAAGGGCCGCGACGCCCTGTTCGGGATCGTCCTGGTGACAGCGATCGTGCCGAACATCATCTATCTGCTGCCGCAATACATCCTGTTCCAGAAGATCGGCTGGATCGACACGTTGTTCCCGCTGTGGGTGCCGAGGGTGCTGACCCCGGTCTTCGGGACCTTCCTGATGCGCCAGGCGTTCAAGACGCTGCCGGCCGGCCTGGAGGAGGCCGCGCAGGTAGACGGTGCGTCGACCTTCCGGACCTTTCTGACGATCATGGTGCCGCAGACCAAGCCGGCGTTGGCCGCGGTCGCGATGTTCACGTTCCTCGACTCGTGGAACGACCTCTTCGGGCCACTGATCTTCCTCACCTCGCCGGAGAAGCAGACCCTGCCGATCGGACTGGCCCAGTTCCAGAACGAGTTCTACACCCAGGTCGGACCGCTGATGGCGGGCGCGACGGTGACCGTCGTACCGGTCTTCATCATCTTCCTTCTGGCCCAGCGGTACTTCATCCAAGGAGTTACCGGCAGCGGCTTCAAGGGCTGACCGACCATTCACTCGCTACACGACAAGGAGCACGCATCCAGATGTCAGACAAGTTCGTGGCCATCCAGATCGGTGCCGCGTCATTCATCGACGAAGGAACCGACAAGGTGCTGGACATCCTCGCCGAACGGGGCGGGGTGAACCAGCTCTTCCTGGCCACACCGACCTGGACCAGAGGCACCGGGGGACGTCAGTTGCCCGGGCACCCGATTCCTGATCACGGCGTGCAGGAGTACGACCTCGACTGGGTCGGTGGAAACTACGCCACGGTGCACCCCGAGTTCTACGGAAACACCGTCCTCGGATCGATCGGCCGGGCGCCGGAGCATCCGGGGTACGACATGCTCGAGGACGTGATCCCGAAGGCGAAGGCGCTGGGTATGGGCTCGTACGCCTGGATCGAGGAGTCGAACTACGCCCAGGCGCTGCGCGACTACCCGAACTTCCCGAAGCTGCTCGAGGTCGATCTGTGGGGCAGGCCGACCCTGCACACCTGTTTCAACAACCCCGACTACCGGAACTGGCATCTGAGCATCGTCGAGGACTACGCGAAGTCCTACGACCTCGACGGCATCGCCTGGTGCTCCGAGCGGCCCGGTCCGCTCAACCTTGCTATCCAGAAGCCGGTCGAAGCCGGCGAGCTCGGCTGCTTCTGCACTCATTGCCAGCAGATCGGCCGGAATCTGGGGATCAACGTCGAGCGGGCCCGGGAAGGCATGGGGGCGGTGCTGGCCTGGAACCAGAAAACGTCATCGGGGGAGAAGGATCCTGACGGTGCGTTCACCTCGTTCTGGCGGATCCTGCTGCGCTACCCCGAGGTGCTGGCCTGGCAGAACCTCTGGACGCAGAGCCAGCGCCAGATGTACGCCGACATCTACGGTGTCGCCAAGGCCTGCAAACAGGACCTCCAGGTGGGCTGGCACGTCTATCACAACATTTCCTTCAGCCCGTTCTACCGAGCTGATCAGGACTATGCAGAGCTCGCCAAGGTCTCCGATTTCCTCAAGATCGTGATCTACAACAACTGCGCCGGACCGAGATTCTTCACCTGGGTCACCTCGATCTGCCGCACGTTGTTCGCCGACGCCACCCCGGCCGAGGTCTACCCGCTGATGCTGAAACTTCTGAACCTGGACGAAGGCGAGTTCGACGACCTGTCCCAGATCGGCTTCAGCGCCGACTACGTCAAGCGGGAAACGGCCCGCGCGAAGGCCGGCGTCGAGGGGACCGGGACGAAGATCTACTCGGGTATCGACATCGACATCCCGGTCGGTATGAAGGAGGAGTACGACCTGACGTCCGGCGACAACCTGACCCGGTGTACTCGCGACAGCGTCCGCGACGCCACCGCGGCCGCCTTCAGCGGCGGCGCCGACGGGGTCGTGCTGAGCCGCAAGTACTCGGAAATGCGCCTGGACAACCTGTCCGGAGCCGGCGACGCGGTCCGGAACGCCTGATCAAGGAGAGCGGTAGAACGCCGGCGTCGGCGTTCTACCGCTCCGAGTTCGACGTTAAGGGGAATCCGTGAGTGAGAATTCCATCGACCTGAACGGCGAAGCCGCCGAGACGATGGCCCTGCTCGACAGCTTCGTAGCCTCGGAGGTGGCTGGGTGACCGGAGTACCGACCACCGCGGACGGCGTGAGCTCGTTGGCCACCTACCAGGAGGTTCTGCAGCAGCCGGCCGTATGGCGTCAGGCGGCCGCGAGCCTGGCTGCCAGGTCGAGCGAGCTCGCCGCGTTCCTCGAGCCGCTGCTGGCGCAGCCCGACCTGAGGATCGTACTGACGGGTGCCGGTACGTCGGCGTTCGTCGGCGAGGTTCTCGCGCCACCGCTGTCGCGAAGGCTTCGGCGGCGGATCGATGCGATCGCCACCACCGACATCGTCTCGAACCCTCGGGAGATGTTCGCAGATGATGTGCCCACGCTGCTGATCTCGTTCGCCAGGTCCGGCGACAGCCCGGAAAGTGTCGCGGCCACCCAGCTGGCAACGAGCTGCCTGCGATCGGTCCATCACCTGGTCATCACCTGCAACGCGACCGGCAGGCTGGCGCGCGAGCACCAAGAGTCCGTCTCGTCGCTCGTCCTGTTGATGCCGGCGGCAACCAACGATCGCGGCTTCGCGATGACGTCCAGCTTCACCTCGATGCTGTTGACCGCCTGGCTCGCCCTGGCCCCCGACCAGGATCCTGGTCTCACCGACCGGCTCGCCGATGCGGCCGAACAAGTCCTTGCCCGCGCGGACGACCTGTCCGCATACACCGATCGCCGCTACGACCGAGTCGTCTACCTGGGCAGTGGTGCGCTGGGTGGCCTGGCAAGGGAGTCGGCACTGAAACTCCTGGAGCTCACCGCGGGGAAGATGATCAGCTTCTTCGACACCCCACTCGGCTTTCGCCACGGGCCGAAGTCCGTCCTGGACGAGCGGAGTCTGGCGGTCGTCTACCTGTCCAACGACCTGTACACCCGCCGCTACGACCAGGACATCGCGATGGAACTCCGCGCGGCACTAGGACCCGAGAACGTGCTGATCGTCGACGGGCGATCCGACGACGATCCCGACGTTGCGCCCGAGGCCTGGCGGATCGCCGGCGTGGCCGAGGTGAACGACGCACCGCTCGCGCTGCCGTTCGTCGTGATCGCCCAACTGCTCGCCTTGCAGTTCTCCGTGGCGCTTGGCCGTACGCCGGACAACCCGTTCCCCGCCGGCGAGGTCAACCGCGTCGTACAGGGTGTAACCATCCATCCCCTGCAGCCCTGAGAACACACGCAGATCAGGCGCCGAGCTCGCCTCGTTCGGGAGAGCACGGCGGCGCCGCGAGCGTCATGAGCGGGTGAGGCGTAGTACTCGCGCCGAGAGCTCCTGGGTGTCGGCGGTGATGGTGAGGGTGTTGTCGTCGGTCCAGCTGTAGGTCCAGCCGGTGTTCTCCGTGGGGAAGTGGGGCTCGATCGTCGAGCGGGGGAGGGGGAGCGTGACGGTGGACGGGCCGGGAGTGCGGTGCCAGAGGGTCAGGTAGGAGACGTCCGGGCCGTTGAGGGACAGGGCGATCCAGTCGTCGGTCCAGGTCGGGAGGCCGAGCGGCCAGGTGGGCACGAGCGTGTCGAGGTCTTCGAGGATCGTGCGATGGGCGGCCAGGGCGCCGCGGACCAGGTCGAGTTCGGTCGGCGTCATCTGGTTGAGGTGGCCGGACAGGTAGAGGCGGCCGGGGATGCCGTTGACGAGGGCGAAGGTGAACGCTTCGCGGGTGGTGCCGGTGATCGGGTACGCCCAGTGGCCGGCCTGTTCCGGCAGTACGGCGGCCGGCGCGGCTGCGGTGATAGGTGCGTAGAGCAACGGATCTTCCTGGTCCGAGGTCGACTGCAGGTGCAGCCGGGACAGCATCGCGTAGTCCATCCGCATGGCGCCCGACGCGCAGTTCTCGATCAGCAGGTCGGGGTGGCGGGTCTGGAGATCGTCGAGCCAATCGAGTAGTGCTCGTTGGTGTTCGAGCAGTCCGTGGCCGAGCGACGTACCGCCCTTGTCGGTGCCCGGTCCGGTCATCGTGTTGTTGTCGAACTTGAAGAAGCCGATGCCGAAGTCGCTCACGAGCCGGTCGACAGTCGCGTCGAGATGTTGGCGGGCTGCCGTGCTGCGCAGGTCGAGCAGGTAGCGGCCGGACTCGGCGACGCGGCGGCCGCGACGGGTGATGAAGGCGTCGTCGGGGAGTTCGTCGGCGATCGGGGAGCGGACGCCGATCACCTCGGGTTCGAGCCAGAGGCCGGGTGTCATGCCGTGGGAGTGGATCCGGTCGATCACCTCGGCGAGCCCGTTCGGGAAGCGGGTGGTCGACGGTTGCCAGGCGCCGACGGTGTTCCACCAGTCGCCTTCGGCGTACCAGCCGGCGTCGATGCAGAAGTAGTCGGCTCCGACGCTCGCGGCGGCATCGATCAGCGGGAGGAGCTTCTCGGTCGTCGGATCGCCAAGCAGGGTATTCATGTAGTCGTTGAAGATGACGGGCATCCGATCGTCGGCTGTACGCCGGCGACGGATCGACCGGCGTTGCCGGGTCAGGGCGGCGAACACGCTGTCGCGATCAGTCCCGGCGACAAGCGAGACCGGCACGGTCGTGAACGGCCGGTCGGGAGTTAGCTCGACACTCCATTGGTGCTCCTGGTCGGTCGGCCCGCTCAGCAGCAGGTAGCCGCCGTGCCGACTTTCGCCGAGTTCGTAGTGCCAGGGTCCGTTGTGCTCGATCTGCCAACCGAGCGCGTACGACTCGCCCAGGAGGACGCCGATGGGCAGCTGTTCGCCGGTCGACCACGAGCCGCTGTTGGTCACGGCGTACCGGCTTCTTGCGACATGGCGATGCGCGTCGCTGACGATGTCGGCCAGGGCCTCCGAGCGCAATGCGTGGGTCGACCAACGATTCTCCGCCATCCAGCTGTTGGCAGCGGTGAGCAGCTCCGCATCGATGGACGGAAGGCCGACGACCAGGGAAGAGAGGAAGGTCAGCTCGAGTGTGCCCGGGCCTGTCATCGAGGCCTCGGACCAGGCGCGTACGCCGGCTCCCGCCTCGAACACGCTGACGATCCGCAGACCGGTGCTCGGCTCCTCCTGGACGATGCGCAACGTCGCGTCGTCCTCTTCGTGCCGGACGTAGCGCAACTGTTGCCCGAGGCTGGTGTCGACGTGCCGATAGGTGCTCGGCGAGAGGCCGTGTCCCACAGCGGCAACCTCGACCAACGGCTGGCTGGGAAGCAGGTCCGGCTCGGAGCCGACGCCGATCAGGCGCACCGGACCGTCGTCGAGGGTAAAGGTCAGACTCAGGTCAGGGCTGCTCCAGTGCAGGAGATTCATCCAGAGGTCTCGTTTCGTCGTCGGTTCGGCGGCGGGTTTCGAGCAGGTAGTCCTCGACCGTGAACAGATGGGTGGCCATCCGGATCCGGGCGCGGTCGGGGTCGTGCGCGGTCAGGGCGGCGAGGATCGAGAGGTGTTCGCTGTGGGCGGTGTCGTCGGCGCCCGGCTGCGTGATCGATCGGCGCAGCCGGTCGCGCATGGTTCGTCCGCCCAGCGCGTTGATCAGCGCCGCCAGCACGGGGTTGTCGGCCGCGTCCGCGATGATGCGGTGGAAGGCGATGTCGTTCTCGATCACGGTCTCGTGATTGGGTTCGTCGAGCTGCAGCTCGGCCTCGTTGTGGCGCAGCAGTTCGGCCGCGGCTTCGAGCTCTTCCGGCGCGATCTGTCGCGCTGCAAGGGCAGCGGCCTCGGTCTCGAGAACCCGTCGTACGGCGTGCAGGTGGTGCGTTCCGCTGCCGTCCTGCAGGTCGACGACGAATCCGATCGGTGCCAGCAGCATCGAAGGGTCGAGCTTGGTGACGTAGGTGCCGTCGCCCTGCCGGGTCTCGAGAACGCCCATCATCGACAGCGCTCGGACGCCCTCGCGCAACGGGTTTCTGGAGACGCCGAGGGCCGTGGCGAGGTCCTTCTCGACCGGGAGCCGGTCACCGGACCGGAGCCGGCCGTCGATGATCATCTGCCGGATGCCCTCGATGACCACATCGGTCTGGGAGGTCCCGGGCGTACGCGCTTTCTCGACCACCTTGCTGGGGGTCATGGCAGCGGGTCTGGTTCGGTGACGGTCGACCAGTAGGCGCCGTCCGGAAAGCGATAGGTCTGAAGTGACTCCCTGTGCATCTCGGCACTGTAACCGGGCGCGTCCGGAAGCACGTACGCACCGGCCCGGACCACGCAGGGGTCGACGAAATGCTCGTGCAGGTGGTCGACGTACTCGGTGACCCGACGGTCGAGGCTGCCCGAGACCGCGACGTAGTCGAAGATCGCGAGGTGCTGGACCAGCTCGCACAGGCCGACACCGCCCGCATGCGGGCAGACCGGTACGTCGAACGACGCTGCGAGCAGGTAGACCGCGAGTACTTCGTTGACGCTGCCGAGGCGGGCCGCGTCGAGCTGGCAGTAGTCGATGGCGCCCGCCTGGAACATCTGCTTGAACAGCACCCGGTTCATGCCGTGCTCGCCGGTGGCGACGCCGATCGGCGCGACCGCCTTGCGGATCGCGGCATGGCCGAGGATGTCGTCGGGGCTGGTCGGCTCCTCGATCCAGAGCGGGTCGAACTCGGCCAGCGCCTTGACCCATTCGATCGCCTGCGGGACTTCCCAGACCTGGTTGGCGTCGATCATCAGGTTGCCGTCCGGGCCGAGTACGTCACGGGCGATGCCGCAGCGCCGGATGTCGTCGTCAAGGTCGGCGCCGACCTTGAGCTTGACATGTTTGTAGCCGGAGGCAACGGCCTCCTCACAGAGCCTGCGCAGCTTGGCATCGGAGTACCCGAGCCAGCCGGCCGAGGTCGTGTAGCACGGGTAACCGGAGGCCTCGAGCTCTTCGATCCGTTGCTTGCGGCCCCCTTCTTGCCGGGCCAGCAGGTCGACCGCCTGATCGGCTGTCAGTACGTCGCTCAGGTAGCGCAGGTCGGCGGCCTCGACGAGCTCCTCGGGTGACATCTCGGCCAGCAGGCGCCACAGCGGTACGCCGGCCCTCCGCGCGGCGAGATCCCAGACCGCGTTCATCACTGCGGCCAGGGCGAGGTGAATGACGCCCTTGTCCGGGCCGAGCCAGCGCAACTGGCTGTCCGACTGCAGTTCGCGGTAGCTGCCGCCGAGGTCGCCGCAGAGTTCGTCGACGTCGCGGCCGAGCAGTGGCTGGGCGCGTTGCCGGGCTGCCTCGACGCAGAGGTCGTTGCCTCGACCGATGGTGAACGTGAAGCCGTGTCCGGACAGTCCGGGAGCGTCGGTGTGCAGCACGACGTACGCCGCTGAGTAGTCGCCGTCCTTGTTCATCGCGTCCGAACCGTCGCGGGTCAGCGAGGTCGGGAAGCGGACGTCGACAACCTCCACCGAGGTGATCCGTGGCATGGCGGCCCTCACATCCGTTCCACAGAGATGGGATCTTTCTGGCTATTCGATGGCGTTCAGTATGGACCAATCGCAGCGGCGGCGCTACGATCCCGGAAATTCATAGGACTAATACCTCGTCATCTCGACGGAGGACTGCAGTATGGGCAACCTGGTGAGCTCGGACCGGTCCGGTGCGCAGCGCTTGTACTACGACCGCCCGGCCGATACCTGGCTGGAGGCTTTGCCGCTCGGCAACGGCCGTATCGGCGCGATGTGTTTCGGCGGGGTCGGCCGCGATCGGATCGGCCTGAACGACGAGACGCTGTGGTCGGGTGGACCGGAGACCGCGCGACTGCTCTCGACGCCGTTGGGTGCGACCGGCGCCGAAGCAGTCCAGGCCGTGCGTGATGCGCTCGCGGCGGGCGACATCCGCCGGGCGCACGAGCTGGCCGGTGGATTCCACTCCGGCTACGGCCAGGCGTACCTGCCGTTGGGCGACCTCCTGCTGGAGATTCGGGTCAATGGCAGCACGCCGGCCGACGTCGCGCAGTACCGGCGGGAGCTCGATCTCGATGCCGCGACGGCGACGGCGGAGTACGAGGTTGGCGGAGTCGTTGTGCGACAAGAGGCCTTCGTCAGCGCACCGGATGATGTCCTGGTTGTGCGAGTGACCGCATCCGAGCCGGTGCTGGGACTGACCTGCAGTTTGACGTCGCAGTTGCCCTCGCAGCCTCACGCTGTCGAGGACGGACTCGGATTGTTGCTGCAGGCACCGGCCGATGTCGCTCCTCCGCATCGCAGCGACGTTGCGGAGGGAGTCCGGTACTCCGACGGCGCTGATCGCGGCATGGCAGCGGCCATTGCGCTGCGAGCCGCGAGCGACGGCGAGATCCGTGCCGACGAAGCCCAGTTGACGATCGAGGACGCAACCGAGGTCACGCTGATCCTGTCCAGCGGCACCGGGTACGACGGTCCGTCGACCACGCCGACACGATCCGCCGTGGAGTGCTGGACCGCCGCGGATCAGACAGTTCTCGCGGCGCGCGCCCGTGCGTACGACGAGATCCTGGACGATCATCGCGAGGATCACCGGCGGCTCTTCCGTCGTTCGTCGCTCGAGTTGGCCGGGTCGGACCAGTCCGACCTGCCGTCCGACGTACGGGTCGCGAGCGGGGTCGACGATCCCGCGCTGGCCGCGCTGCTTTTCAACTACGGCCGCTACCTGATGATCGCGGGTTCGCGCTCGGGCGGCCTGCCGACCAATCTGCAGGGGATCTGGAACGACATCCTCCGGCCGCCGTGGAGCAGCAACTACACGGTGAACATCAACACCGAGATGAACTACTGGCCGGCCGAGACGACCAACCTGTCCGAATGCCACGAACCGTTGCTCCGGTATATCGGTCAACTCGCCCAAGCCGGGCGTACGACGGCCAAGGAACGGTACGGCTGCGCCGGCTGGACCGCGCATCACAACGCCGACGCCTGGTGCTGGTCGTTCCCGGTCGAGGGTGATCCGCGGTGGTCGAACTGGCCGATGGCCGGCGCCTGGCTGTCCCGGCATTTGTGGGATCACTACGAGTTCACCGGCGATCTGGAGTTCCTCGGCGACTCATGGCCCGTACTGCGCGGGGCGGCGGAGTTCTGCCTCGACTGGTTGGTGGAGCTGCCGGACGGCACGCTCGGTACGGCGCCGTCGACCTCACCGGAGAATGACTACATCGCGGAGGACGGACAGCCGGCCTCGGTGACCGTCTCGTCGACCATGGACCTCGCGCTCATCTCGGATCTCTTCCAGCGCGTCGAACAGGCGGCCGACCTCCTCGACGTCGTCGATCCCCTTGTCGGCGAGCTGTCCACCGCGCGCAAGCGACTGCCCGAGCCGGCGATCGGCGCACGAGGACAGCTGCAGGAGTGGGCGGCCGACCTACCCGAAGAAGATCCCCACCACCGGCACATGTCGCACCTCGTCGGCCTCCATCCAGGCGATGCGATCACGCCTGACGGTACGCCGGACCTCGCGGCCGCCGCAGCGCGAACCCTGGACCTGCGCGGCGACGAGGCCACCGGCTGGTCGCTGGCGTGGAAGATCAATCTGCGGGCTCGACTTCGCGATGCGGCCGCGGCGCACCGCCTGGTCCGTGCGTTCCTGAAACCCGCGGACGACACGGCGAAGGGGCGACCCGGCAGCGGCGCGGGTGTGTACCCGAACCTGTTCTGCGCGCATCCGCCGTTCCAGATCGACGGCAACTTCGGCGCGACGGCCGGGATCGCGGAGATGTTGCTGCAGAGCCACACCGGCGAGCTCGAGCTACTGCCTGCTCTGCCGGCCGAATGGCCGAGCGGACGGGTCACCGGCCTGCGGGCTCGCGGCGGGGTCACTGTCGACATCGCCTGGACGCCGGGTGGCGTGGAGGCAGTTCTTACTGCTGATCGCGACCAAGAGCGCGTCGTACGCCACGGCGACGACCGGGTGCCGGTCAGGTTGACCGCCGGTATCGGCCACCGCCTGAGCTCGAGCTGATCTCCGGCCAGGACGAGGAGGGTTCATGGCAAGCCTGACAACTATCCAGCCGCCGGCCGGTCAGACACCGGTGCGGCCAAGTCGTCGCGGGCGACGAGATCGGCCCGGGATCAAGGGGCTGCGCCGAAGTCTGCGCCGGCATTGGACCCTCTACCTGTTGATGGTCGTGCCGCTGGTCTGGTTCGTGGTGTTCAAGTACATCCCGATGTCGAACGCGGTGCTGGCGTTCAAGAGCTACAACGTGATCAAGGGCATCTGGGGAAGCCCGTGGGTCGGTTGGCAGAACTTCGACCTGTTCTTCCACAACCCGGTGTTCTGGACCCTGGTGAAGAACACCTTCGTGCTGTCGCTCTACACCGTCGCGGCCAGCTTCCCGATCGCGATCATCCTCGCGCTCGCGCTGAACGAGGTCCGCAACGGCATCTTCAAGCGGAGCGTCCAGCTGGTCACGTACGCGCCGTACTTCATCTCGACCGTGGTGGTCGTGTCGATGACGATCCTGGTGCTCTCGCCGCGACTCGGCATCGTCAACGAGGGGCTCGGGTTCTTCGGCGTACCGTCCATCGACTTCCTCGGCAACCCGGACTACTTCCGGCACATCTACGTCTGGTCCGACGTCTGGCAGACCACCGGGTACTCCGCGGTCATCTACCTCGCGGCACTCGCCGGGATCGACCCGGCGCTGCACGAGGCGGCCAAGGTGGACGGCGCCGGCCGGCTGCGGCGGATCCTGCACGTGGACCTGCCGGGCATCATGCCGACCGCGGTGATCATCCTGGTCCTTGCTGTCGGCAACATCATGGCGATCGGGTTCGAGAAGGCGTTCCTGCTGCAGAACCCGCTCAATCTCAGCCAGTCCGAGATCATCGCCACCTACGTCTACAAGACCGGCCTGCTGAACGCCGACTTCAGCGGCGCGACCGCGGTCGGCCTGTTCAACTCGGTCATCAACCTGGCGCTGCTGCTGATGGTCAACACCATCGCCAAGCGGATCACCGGAAATGGACTGTGGTCATGACTACCCGAACCGAAATGCCGCCGGTAGACGCACTGCCCACCAAGCCGACCAAGCGGACCGAACGCCGGGCCGCGAAGGCGCGCCGGATCCGTGAGTCCCGGACCGACCGGATCTTCTTGTTCTGCGTCTACCTGCTGCTCGCGGTCTTCCTCGCCGTGGTGCTGACGCCGCTGCTGTACATCGTGGCCAGCTCGTTCAGCAGTCCCGAGGCGGTGTCGTCCGGACGGGTGCTGTTCTGGCCGGTCGAGTTCTCGTTGCGGGGCTACCACGCGGTCTTCGAGAACCCGCAGATCGTCCAGGGCTACGTGAACTCGTTGTTCTACACGGTCGTCGGCACGATCGTCAGCGTCACGATGACGGTCGCGATCGCCTACCCGATGTCGCGTCGTACCCTGGTCGGCCGCAACGTCGTGATGACCGCGATCCTGTTCACGATGCTGTTCACCGGCGGCCTGATCCCGACGTACCTGGTGGTGCAGTCGGTCGGGTTGCTGGATACCCGGTGGGCGCTGATCATCCCGCAGGCGATCGGGGTCTGGCAGGTCATCATCGCCCGTACCTACTTCCGCACCGCGATCCCGGAGGAGCTCGTCGAGGCCGCCGAGCTGGACGGCTGCGGCGACCTGCGGTTCCTGTGGTCGGTGGTGATCCCGCTGGCCAAACCGATGATCGCGGTGGTCGCTTTGATGTACGCGATCATGCAGTGGAACTCGTACTTCGACGCGCTGATCTACCTGAAGAACCCGGATCTGTTCCCGTTGCAGCTGGTACTGCGGAACATCCTGATCCTCAACACCACCGGTGGCGGCGCGGTCGACGCATCCGTCGTCATCCAGCGCCAGCAACTGGCCGACCTGCTCAAGTACTCGCTGATCGTGGTCGCGAGCGTTCCGGTCCTGCTGATCTATCCGTTCGTCGCCCGCTATTTCACCAAGGGAATCCTGATCGGCGCTGTGAAGGGCTGATCTCCTGCTTCACCTCGACCCTGTGAGGGACCTATGTCTGTAAAACTCAGTAGGCGGAGGCGCGCCGCGGTCGCCGGCATCAGTCTCCTGGCGCTCGCCCTTGCGGCCTGTTCAGGAGGCGGCGGCTCGGACGACACGCAGGGCAAGCCGTTGCCCACGATCACCGGGAATCCCGCGCTCACGCTGGACGTCTTCGCGCCGCAGTCGGCCGACTGGAACCTGGCCACGAACGACTTCACCAAGGTGGTGAAGGACAAGTTCAACCTGACCATCAAGTGGCAGAACACCACGTTCGACGGCGGACCGGCCAAGGAGAAGCGGCAGATCTCGCTGGCCAGCGGTGACTACCCCGACCTGTACCTGCTGATCCCGTGGGTCGACCAGTTCACCCAGACCGATCTGCTCAAGCTGTCGAACCAGGGTGTCGTCGTACCCCTGAACCAGCTGATCGACCAGTACGCGCCGAACGTCAAGAAGGCGCTGGACTCCACCCCGGAGTGGAAGGCGATGGCCACCGCACCGGACGGGAAGATCTACGGGATACCGCAGTGGGTCGACTGCTTCCACTGCACGTACCAGGACAAGCTGTGGATGAACTCCGCCTGGCTGAAGAAGCTCGGTCTGCAGCAGCCGAAGACGACCGAGGACATGCGCAAGGTCCTCGAGGCGTTCAAGACCCAGGACCCGAACGGCAACGGCAAGGCCGACGAGATCCCGCTCAGCGCCGACGTCCGCGACGTACTCATCCCGTACTTCATGAACGCCTTCATCTACGACCCGCAGGGCACCAGCGGCAACAACAACTCGACCCTGGTGCTCAACGACGGCAAGGTCGACGTCCAGGCCAACAAGGACGGCTGGCGAGCAGGCCTCAAGTACCTGAACTCGCTGTACAAGGATGGCCTGATCGACAAGGGCGCGTTCACCCAGAACCCTGACGCGCTGCAGCAGCAGGGCAACCACGCCGGCACCGTCGTGCTCGGATCCGCGACGGTCCTGCACCCGGGCATCTTCGTCACCACCGGCTCTCCCGATGGCCGCGACAAGCAGTACGACGCGGTGCCGCCGCTGACCGGGCCGGACGGTGCGAACTTCACCGGCTACAACTTCCCGAGCGCACCCGGTGCGACCTTCGTGCTGACCTCGAAGGCCACCCAGGAGGAGCAGATCCAGGCGATCAAGCTGCTCGACTACATCTTCACCGACGAGGGCCAGATCAACGGCCAGTTCGGCACCGAGGGCAAGACCTGGGTGAAGCCGGGGGCCGGCGATGTTGCGCTGGACAAGTCCCTGAAGCCGGTGTTCAAGCAGATCCCGCAGAAGGTCGGATCGAAGCCGCCGAACTCCGGCTGGGGCGCGCTGGCGCAGTACAACAACACCGCCCACTTCCGGAACTCCGAGGCGATCGGCACCGACATCTACTCGCAGGCCGGGTACGAGCGCCGGCTGTTCGACGCGACCAAGCTGTACGCGGGCCACGAGGACAAGGCCAAGATCTACCCGTACTGGAAGGTGTGGATCGACCCGGCCCAGGCGAACGAGGTCGCGACGCTGCAGACGAACATCGACAACTACGTGCAGCAGAACGCGCTGCAGTTCGTCACCGGCTCGAAGAACATCGACACCGACTGGGACGCCTACATCAAGGGCCTCGACGGTCTCGGCCTGAAGCGGTACCTCGAGATCCAGCAGACCGCCTACGACAAGATGCCCAACAAGTAGTCCCCGGCAAACCCGACGAGGAGCGACCAGTGCCGTTCGACGCAACTTTCGAGTCCCTGAGCACGTTCGAATGCCCGGACTGGTTCCGGGATGCGAAGCTCGGCATCTGGTCGCACTGGGGTCCTCAGTCGGTGCCGCGGTACGGCGACTGGTACGCGCGCAACATGTACCGGGAGGGCACCGCTCAGTACCTGTACCACCTGCGGACCTACGGGCACCCGTCGGAGTTCGGGTACGAGGACGTCGTACCGCTGTGGAAGGCGCAGAAGTTCGATCCGGAGGACCTGATGGATCGGTTCGTCGCGGCCGGCGCGCGGTACTTCGTCGCGCAGGCCGTGCACCACGACAACTTCTTCAACTACGAGTCGGCCATCCACCGCTGGAACTCGGTGAAGGTCGGCCCGGGCAAGGACATTCTTGCGCTGTGGAAGGCGGCGGCGGACGAGCACGGGTTGCCGTTCGGCATAACCGAACACCTCGGCGCAGCGCTCACATGGATGTCGGTCAACAAGGGCGGCGATCGTTTCGGACCGTACGACGGGAACGACCCGGCCAGCCGTGACCTGTACCTCGACAACAGCCGCTACCTGCAGGACGTCGACGTACCGGATCCTTGGTACAGCGACGATCCCGCGTGGCACCGGCATTGGCTCGAGGCCGTGACCGAGATGATCGACCGGTACCAGCCCGACCTGCTGTACTCCGACGGGCCGCTGCCGTTCGGCGAGGCGACGTACGAGCCTGGGCTGCGGGCGGTGTCGCATCTGTACAACACCAGCGCGCGGCTCCATGGCACGAACCGGGCGGTCTATCAGCAGAAGGATCGCCGGCCCGAGGTGAGCGCGGTCGGGATGATGGACATCGAACGGAGCCAGACGCCTGGCATCCAGCCGCGGCCGTGGCAGACCGACACGTCGGTCGGCGACTGGTTCTACAACGTTCGCGACGTCTACAAGACGGCCGGCCACGTGATCGAGCTGCTCGTCGACATCGTGTCGAAGAACGGCAACCTCCTGCTCAACGTGCCACAACAGCCGGACGGCAGCCTCGACCTCGAATGCACGCAGCTGCTCGAAGACCTCGGCGCCTGGACGAAGGTCTGCGGCGAGGGCATCTACGGCACCCGGCCCTTCGACGTGTTCGGCGAAGGACCATCAAGCGTGATCATCGACGGTTTCACCGAGGACCGGGTGCGCTGGACAAGCTCCGACTACCGCTTCACCCGCCGCGACAACACCATCTACGCCTTCCAACTCGCCTGGCCGGCCGACCACCGCGCCATCATCCGCGGCCTCACCGCCGAATCAGTCACCGCCGTACGCCTCCTCGGCCACGGCCCCGTCCCCTTCACCCAAGCCCAAGGCATCCTGGTCGCCGAACTCCCCGAAACACCCCCACTCGAAGTCGCCAACTGCCTCGCCATCCAGGTCGGCTGATGTACGCCGGTTACCTGTATGTGCACTTCAAGCGCGAATCGATCGACGGCGAACAGATCTACTTCGCGCTGAGCGACGGCAACGATCCGCTCCACTTCCGCGACCTCAACGGAGGCAAGCCGGTGCTGTACTCCGGTTTGGGCGAAGGCGGCGTGCGCGACCCGCACATCGTCCGGTCCGCGGACCGGTTCTACCTGATCGCGACCGACCTGCGTCTGTACGTGAGCCTGGATTGGGACCGGCACCAGCGCCGGGGAAGCCGCTCGATCATGGTCTGGGAGTCTCCGGATCTGGTGAACTGGGGTGACGGTCGGCTCGTCGAGGTTGCACCGCCCGAGGCCGGCAACACCTGGGCTCCGGAGGCGATCTGGGACCCCGAGCAGGGTGCGTACCTCGTGCATTGGTCCTCGACGCTCTACGACAACGCGGAGCACGAGGGCGAGAGCTACAACCGGATCATGTACGCCACCACCCGCGACTTCCGCGAGTTCTCCGAGCCGCAGGTGTGGATCGACCGCGGCTGGCAGACCATCGACGCCACGGTGATCGAGCACGACGGCGTCTACTACCGCTTCCTGAAGGACGAACGCGGCCGCAGCGGCGACGTACCGCTCGGCAAGTCCGTCTTCTCTGAGACCTCCACCTCGCTGACGGCAGCCGAATGGACACCACTCGCCGAAGGCATCGGCCTGGGCGCGATCGTCCAGGGAGAGGGTCCGCTGGTGTACAAGTCGAACACCGAGGACAAGTGGTACCTCTGGATCGACGAGTTCACGGCGGTACGCCGGTATGTCCCGTTCGAGACGACCGATCTCGCCGGCGGGGCGTGGACACCCTCCACCGACCATCGCCTGCCGGACGACCCCTGCCACGGTGTCGTGCTTCCGGTCACCGCCGAAGAGTACGAGCGACTCAGCACCGCCTGGCCGTGACGCTTGCCGGGTGTACCCGCGTCGTGGCGTGGGCACCCGGAGGCATGCGATTGACGGAGACGGCTGATATTTGGTGGAAGAACGCGGTGGTCTACTGCCTTGATGTCGAGACGTTCTTCGACACGAACGGGGATGGGTGCGGGGATCTGCGCGGGGTGGGTCAGCGGATCGATCATCTGGCCGATCTTGGGGTGACCTGCCTGTGGCTGATGCCGTTCTATCCGAGTCCGGATCGCGACGACGGGTACGACATCACCGACTTCTACGGCGTCGATCCGCGGCTGGGGACGCATGGTGATCTGGTTGAGCTGATCACGCTCGCGGGCGATCGGGGGATCCGGGTGATCGCGGACCTGGTCGTCAACCACACCTCGAACGCGCACCCGTGGTTCCAGAGCGCCCGCGCTTCGCGGCAGTCGCCGTACCGGGGTTGGTATGTCTGGCGGGACGAGCCGCCGGCGGATCAGCACGAGGGCATCGTGTTCCCGGACCAGGAGACGAGCCTGTGGCAGTACGACGACGAGGCAGAGCAGTACTACCTGCACCGTTTCTACAAGTATCAGCCGGATCTCGACATCGCCAACGCCGAGGTGCGCGAGGAGATCCAGCGGGTGATGGGTTTCTGGCTGCAGCTCGGCTTGTCCGGTTTCCGGGTGGACGCCGTACCGTTCCTGCTCGACACGACCGGGGCCGAGGACGCCGGCAACCTGCCGGATCCGCACGATTACCTGCGTGATCTGCGGGCGTTCCTGGATCGTCGGCACGGGCAGGCGATGCTGCTCGGCGAGGTGAACCTGCCGTATCCCGACGTACGCCGATTCTTCGGTGACGAGGACGGCGACGAGCTCACGATGTGCTTCGACTTCATCGGGATGCAGCGGATGTACCTCTCGCTGGCGCGCAACGATCCGGCCGAGCTGGTGAAATCGTTGCGGCAACGTCCTGCGACCACCGAGGAGAGTCAGTGGGGGACGTTCGTGCGCAACCACGACGAGCTGACCCTGGACAAGTTGTCCGACGACGAGCGTCAAGAGGTGTTCGACGCGTTCGGTCCGGAGAAGGAGATGCAGCTCTACGGGCGTGGTCTGCGCCGCCGCCTGCCGCCGATGCTGGGCAACGACCAGGCGCGGCTCAAGATGGTCTACAGCCTGCTGTTCTCGCTGCCCGGTACGCCGGTGCTGTTCTACGGCGAGGAGATCGGAATGGGCGAGAACCTCGCGATCGAAGGCCGGGGCGCCGTCCGTTCTCCGATGCAGTGGACGACCGGTCCGAACGGCGGCTTCTCCACGGCCGATCCCGAACACCTCACGGCACCGGTCACCGAGGGCGAGTTCGGTCCCGAGCACGTCAATGTGGCCGCGCAACGCCGTGACCCGGACTCGTTGCTCAACTGGATCAAGCTGCTCGTACGGCGGTATCGCGAGTGCCCGGAGTTGTCGTGGGGCGAGTGCACGATCCTCGAGCACAACGCACCGGCCGTCATGGCGCACCGCTCGGAGTACGAGGACGGCGCGATCGTCACCGCGCACAACTTCGGCGCGGAGGCCACCGAGGTGACGCTCGGTGTCGCCGGTTCGGGCGTCGGACTGCGTGCGGTCGATCTGCTCCGCGACGGCTCCACCGAACTCGCCGAGAACGGCTCGTTGACGCTGCAACTGGAACCGTACGCATCCCGCTGGCTACGCATCGTCGGCCCTGGAGACCGCTACCTGATCTGAAGCAGCTCGCTCGAGACGGTCCAGGGCAGCGGTCCAGAACGTGTCGTAGTCGGCCACCCGGCCGGCATGGATGCCGGCCTGGGTAAGGATCAGGTGGGATCCGTCCTGTGCCGGAACCACGTCCACCAGGACCGTGGTCGGGTGGTGCGGCGGGTCGTTGAAGGCAGCCTGGAAATAGTGCGGCGGCTCACAGGTGGTCACGATGCCGGTCTGCTGGGTCCGCGGACCGGTCGCGACCAGGAACCCGCCGTACTGCGTGTCGCTCAGCACCGTCGAGCCGAGCCAACCGCTGAGAAGGTCGGGGGTGGTGATCAGGTTCCACAGGCGGTCCGCCGCACAATTCAGCGTTCTGACGTACCTGAGCTGTGGCGCCCGCGTTGCCGGTCCTACGTGCGTTGTCTGCGCCATGCTTCACCAGTGCCCATCCGCGCCAATGGCACTCGTGGGCCTTGGGCAACTTGCCGGAACGATTGCACCTGGGTACCGGTCCGCAGTGAGGCGAGCAGGGGAGTTGATCGCGGACAGGTACCGAACTGAGGCGGTCATCGGTCGTGGCGGGATGGGCGAGGTGTATCGCGCACACGATCTCCTGCTGGGCCGCCAGGTCGCCGTGAAGGTGATGTTGCCGGTCCCGGGGACGCTCGCCGCGTCGGAGCGCTTCCTGCGTGAGGCGCGGGCGATCGCGCAGCTGTCCGATCCGCATGTGGTCGCCGCCTACGACTTCGGTGAGTACGAGGACCGCTTCTACCTGGCGATGGAACTGGTCGACGGGCATACCGTGGGTGAGGAACTCAGGTGTTCAGGACCGTTCTGCCCTGACCGCGCCGGGTCGATCATCCGGCAGGCTGCGGCCGGTCTCGCGGCCGCTCATCGCGAGGGGATCGTGCATCGCGATATCAAGCCGGACAACCTGTTGCTCACCGGCGACGGCACGGTGAAGGTTGCGGACTTCGGCATCGTCCGGTTCCTCCATGACACGCCGACAACCCTGACCGCAGCCGGGCAACTGGTCGGCACGAGCCACTTCCTGTCGCCGGAACGCGCGCTGGGCAAGCCCGCCGAGCCTCCGTCCGACATCTATGCGCTCGGGTGCGTGTTCTACCAACTCGTGACCGGGCATCCGCCGTTCCTGGGCGAGAACCCGGCGTCGGTCATGTTCCAGCACGTCCAGCGGGAGCCGGCGCCGCCGAGCGAGATCCGGCGTGACCTTCCCGGCGACGTCGATGAGCTGGTGCTCTGGATGCTCGCCAAGGACCCTTCCCACCGGCCGACCGCTGCCGAGCTCGCGGACGGCGCGGTGCCGCCGTCCGTCACAACGCCGAAACTGATGACGCCTCCAGTACGTCGAAGGCCCGCGAAACCCGCTCTGATCGGCGCGATCGTGGCGGTCGTTCTCGCGGCCGGGGTCGGCACCGTCCTCGCCACCAGATCTCCCGAGCTCCCGCCGACCAATAACCTTGCCCCCAGCAACAACCCGACGAGTACGACTCCCTCGGTCCCAACGAAGCCGAAGTCGTCACCGGCCCCGACAGCGGTCCGCACCACGACGATCCGGCCCAACCCTCCCGCTCCGCCGCACACGGCGACACCACGAGCGCAGGTGAAACCCGTCCAACCGAACACGCACGGAAAGCCACCCAAGACCAAGCAGAACACGAAGAAACCCAAGCCCTGACTACCTGACGTCCTCTTTCAGGAGCACGTTGGCGGCTTTGTCCAGGTAGGCGATCGTCAGGGCGTGGGTGTCGAAGATCCACTTCTCGATGCCGCTGTCGGCGAGCGCCTTCGACATCTTCTCGTAGTTGGATTCCTTGAGGGCCTCGGTCAGCAGCGTCCGATCGCTGACCTCGGCGATCGGGAACGTCTGGTGAGCCGGAGGAGTCGAGACGACGTAACCATCTGCGCCGAGGTGCTCGGTGTGGCCGTCCGTGACGAACGAGACAGACTGAACGACTCCGATGGCCTTCAACGCATTCAGGTAGGCAGGCAGCGTGGTCGCCTTACCGAGCGTGTCATGGATTTCGTTGATCTGATCGATCGTGAACACGGCTCACCTCTCATCGTCGATCGGTCGTGGTGAAGCCGGCGAGGAGGGTGGTGACTCCAAGCCGGAAGCGGCGGTTGGTGGATTGTTTCGAGGTGCCGAGGCGGTGGGCGCTCTCGGCGGCGGCCAGGCCCTCGACGAAGGTGAAGAAGACGAGGGCGATGTCGGTGGGATCGCCGTCCAATGCGCCCGCGGTGACGGCGTCGCGGACGTGCTGTACGAAGATCTTGCGGACCTTCGCGCCGGCCCGTGCCTCGTCATTCGTCGGGTCGAAGTCGGCGAAGGGGCGGGAGAACATCACCTCGGCCAGCATCGGGCGCGTGAGGATGAACTGGCGGAAGGCCTCGGCGAGCCGTCGGAGCGCCTCCAGCGGGTCGGCCTGCCGGGGAAGAGCGGTCAACTCGTCCGCCAGCTGCCGGAAGCCCTCGAAGAAGATCTCGCGGACGATCCCGGCCTTGTCGCCGAAGACCTCGTAGATCGCGGGCACCGACGCATTCGCCCGGAGCGCGACATTCCTGGTGGTCAGACCGGCGGTGCCCGCTTCGTCGAGGACGGCGAGAGCGCTCGCCAGACCGCGCTCGTGCAGCGCTTCGGTCCGTTGTTTCACCCGGGGCACGCGCCGACCGTAGCACGCCGTACGACGTTCCGGAACGGCTATTCGTAACGCTGATACAAAACGATGTATAAAGGACTGGTGACCGAGTCTGTGATCCAGTTGCTGCGCGATCGCCGGAAGCAGGGGAGTGCACCGGGGCATCGCCGGGATGACGCGCGCCTCGTGCTGCTGATCGAGGGCGGAAGCTCACGCGGTGCGTACTCCAGCGGGATGACGGTCGCGATCGAGCAGCTCGGGCTGTTGCCGTTGTTCGACGCCGTCTACGGCAGCTCCGCCGGTGCGCTGAACGCGGCCTGGCTGCTGTGCGGTCGCGCCGACAGCACCAAGCACGCCTGGTGGGACCGGACGATCATGGGCACGACCATCAACCCGAGACGCATCCTGCGCCGCCGGCCGGTGGTCGACACCAGCTATCTGGTGCAGAAGGTCTACACCGAGATCATGCCGATGGGATTCCAGGAGGTCCTCGACAACCCCGTCGGCATCCATCCGATCGCGACCGATGCCATCACCGGCCAGCCGGTCGACCTGCATCCGCACATCCACGATCAGGCGAGTCTGCAGACGGCATTGCGTGCATCGGCCGCGATGCCGCTGCTCGCCGGACCGCCGGTGGTGATCGACGGAACGCCGTACGTCGATGCCGGGGTCAGCGAGGGCACACCCGTGCGTACGGCGCTGGCCCAGGGCGCCACGCATATCGTTGCCTTCCGCACCCGTCGGCTCGACGAGACCCAGTCGCCGCCGTCGCGCGCGGAGCGGGCGGTGATGACGCGCTGGTTCACCCGCCACGCGCCGGGCGCGCTCGAGCCGTGGTTGCATCGCGTCGAGATCCGGGCGGAGGAGGAGCGGTTACTGACGTCGCATCCGGCGACGATTCAGGTGCGTCCGCCGGTCGGGAGCGTGAGCATCGGACGCACGGAACGCCGGCCCGATCCGCTCAGGGCCGCAGTCGAGACCGGGCGGCGTACGGCGCTCGATGCCTTGTCGGGATCGCTTGAGGTGTCGGTGTGAGGACCGCCGGCGGGGTGACCTATGAGGAAAGCGGCACGGGACCCGTGGTCGTGTTCGTCCACGGCCTGCTGGTCAACGCGAGTCTCTGGCGGAAGGTCGTGCCAGAGGTCGCCGCAGCCGGCTTCCGCTGCATCGCACCGAACTGGCCGCTCGGTGCGCACCAGTTGCCGATGGCACCTGATTCCGACCTGACGCCGTCCGGCGTCGCGAAGCTGATCGCGAGTTTCCTGGACGAGCTTGACCTCACCGACGTGACCATCGTCGCCAACGACACCGGCGGCGCGCTCACCCAGATCCTGATGGCCAACCATCCCGAGCGGATCGGCCGCGTGGTGCTCACGCCGTGCGACGCGTTCGAGGAGTTCTTCCCGGCGCCGTTCGACCAACTGCCGAGGCTGGCCCGCCTGCCTGGGTCTATGTGGCTTGCAAGTCGATTCCTCCAATACGGAGTCGTGCGAAGGCTGCCCAACACCTTCGGCCGGCTGGCCAAACGAGGGATTCCGGACGCGATCCTCGACTCCTATCTACAGCCGATCCGTGACAGCGCCGAGATCCGCCGAGACGCCAAGCGTTTCATCGCCGGCGTCCACAGGAACTACACACTCGCGGCGGCCGAGGCCCTGACCAGCTTCGACAAGCCGGTCCTGCTCGTCCAGGCCGCCGACGATCGCATCTTCGCACCCCAACTCTTCGAACGCCTGGCGAAAACGTTGCCCGACGCAACGCTGGTCACAGTCGCCGATTCCTACTCGTTCATCCCGGAGGACCAGCCCGAGGAGCTGACCCGGTTGATCGTCGATTTCACCAGGTCCCGCGGTGGTCCGGGACCAGGAAGGTGATGGGGATCATCAGCAGCAGGATCGCGGCGAAGACGACGAAGCTGTGGGCCTGAGAGGCGCCGGCGTTGCTGGCGTGGTTGAGGATCGTGGTGGTGATCGAGACCGCGACGATTCCGCCGGACTGACGGAACATGCCGCGGAGGCCCGCGATCGCGGAGATCTGGTCCGGCGCGAGCTGCAGGCTGGCGTTGTTGGACGCGGGGATCGACAGCCCCATCCCGATACCGGTGATACCCGCCGCCATGGCCAGCCAGGCGTACGGCGTGAGGCCGTGCGGAGCGAGTGACATCAGCGTCATCCCACCCGCGACCAGCACGAACCCGCCGATCATCGGCGCCCGATATCCGGTACGGCGGAGCGCGAACACCGCGAGCCCCGCGACGCAGATCATCCCGACCGCGCGTGCCGTGAGCAGCGTTCCGGCCTGGAGCGGCTGGATGCCGTACCGCGATTCGGCGTACAGGGGGACGAGGGCGCCGAAGCCGAGCATGGCTGCGCCGAAGAGGAAGTTGATGGTGTTCATCGCGCCGAAGCCGCGGCCGCGCAGCAGGCTGACCGGGATGAACGGCGCCGCGTGCCGGTTCGCGTGTCGGACGAACAGGAAGCCGAGCGCCAGCGCGATCACCATCGACACGATGAAGAGCGGATCGGTGGGCTCCGCGCCCGCGCTGCCGAGCGAGCTGATTCCGTACATGCCGAAGAGCATCGTCACTGCGAGCAGGAAGGCGCCGGTCCCGTCGATCCGGGAGGCGGCCTTCGGCGGGCTGCTCGGGATGAACTTGAGGCCCAGCACGATCAGCAGGAGACCGATCGGGATGTTCACGACGAAGATCTCGCGCCAGGACCAGTACGTGACGATGATGCCGCCGATGATCGGGCCGATGATGCCGCCGATCGGGAAGATCGAGGTGAACATCCCGATCGCCCGGTCCCGGTCGCGGCCGAACTGTTCGGCCACGATGCCGGTCGCGGTCGGCATGAACGCGCCGCCGCCGATCGCCTGGAACGCGCGGAACACCACCAGCAGGTAGATGTTGTCCGCGAGACTGCAGCACAGCGAGGCGACCGTGAACAGCGCCGCCGCGCCGAGGAAGATCTTCTTCCGCCCGAACTGGTCGCCGAGCCGGCCGGCCAGCGGCATCACGATGATCTGGCCGAGCGCGTAGACGGTGATCGTCCAGCCGCTCCAGGTCAGCTCGGCATTCAGGTCGCTGCGGATTGCATTCAGCGCCGTCGCCACTATGGTCTGATCGATCGATGCCATCAGCAGGGCGATCGCGACGATGCCGAAGACCAGCCGCCGGTGAGCCAGTGGCTCGTCCGGTGCCGGCTCGGTGATCACTGAGGGTGAACTCGACGGTTCCATCGATGAACAGACTACATTGCTTGCTGGCAGGCAATAAAGGGGTGACATGACCGACACCGAGACGTTGAGCAAGCTTCGTGGCGTGATCTCCAAGCTCGCGCGGGAGCTCAACGCCACGGCGACCGACGAGGGCCTGACGCCGACCCAGGCGTCCGTGCTCGGCCTGATCACGTTCCGCGGCCCGCTCGGGCTGACCGAACTGGCTCAGCTCGAAGGGCTCAATCCGACCATGTTGTCCCGGGTGGTGGGTCGGCTGACCGAGCTCGGGCTGATCCAGCGCGACCCGAACCCGGACGACCTGCGCGCTGTCCGGGTCGAGGCCACCGACGCCGGCCGCCAGTTGCACGAGCGTGTCAAGCTGCTCCGCACCGAGGCGCTCGGCGCGTGCCTGGACCAGCTCCCGGAAGCATCCGCGCAGACGATCATCGACGCGCTCCCGGCCCTCGACGAGCTGGCCCAGACCCTCCGTACGAACCGCTGACGGCTCAGCGCACGTCGAGTTGCTTGAGCTGGTCCTCGGTCAGGGTCATCGCGGTCGCATCCAGAGCCGCTTCCAGTTGGTGGAGCTTGCTGCCGCCGAGCATCGGGCGGATGCCTTGGGCAACCAGCCAGGCGAGGACGACCTGGCCGCGGGTCGCGCCGGTCTGCTGGGCGACCTGGTCGAGGGCGGCGAGGCGACGGGTGCTGCCGAGATGGTCGTACGCCTCGGGGATCTGCTTGTCCGGGTTGTCGTACGCGCCGGCCAGCAGCGGGGTGTAGGCCCAGATCTCCATCCGGTGTTCACGTGCGTGGTCGAGCTGCTCGTTGCTGAGTTGCCCGAATGGGTGCGCGGTGTCCTCCGGCAGGGTGCCGGGGCGGACCTGGAGGTAGGTGGCGCTGAGCTGCAGTGCGTCGATCGGCGCTAAGCCCTTGGACCTGGCGTGGGTACGGGCGCGCTCGATGCGCCAGGCCGGGTGGTTGGATGCGCCGATTCGTCGTACTTGACCGGTTTCATTGAGTTCGGCAACGGCGTCGACGGTTTCCTCGATCGGCGTACTGCGGTCCTCCTGGTGGAGCCACAGCAGGTCGACCTGGTCGATGCCGAGCCGCTCGAGGCTGCCGGCGAACGCGTCGTGGATCGCTCGCCGGCTCAGACCCGCGCGCTGATCCGGCCATGATCCGGCCCACAGCGGTTCCGCGCCGACCTTGGTGGCGATGCGGATCCGGTCGCGTACGCCGGGGCGCGCGGCCAGCCACCGGCCGAGGACGCGCTCACTGGCGCCGCCGCGGCCGTCTTCAGTTGCCCAGAACGCATAACAGTCGGCGGTGTCGATCCAGACACCACCGCGCTCGACGAAGCGGTCCAGCAGCGCGAACGACGTGTCCTCGTCAATCGCCGTACCGAACATCATCGCGCCGAGCACCAACGGGGAGGTAGGAGAAGTCATGCCGAACACAATCCAACCTGGAGCGCACACCAGGTCAACCCCACCCACCGGGTTGTTCAGAACCCTCAAGAAGAAAAGCAAGAGAAATAAGAAGTACAGGGAAAAATGATAGAGAGGGAGTCGGCTGCCTGGCTGGGCTGGGCGTCCACCGAGCCTGGGGTTGTACCGGCAGGTCGTGTTGGTGCTGCTTTTGCTGTTGCGGCACAACGTTCCCCAGATGATGCTGGCCGACCTGTTCGGGATCAGCCAGCCGACGGGTTGGTCGTCTCGGGTTTGTGCATAGTAGGTCGCCTCGGCTTCGGCGGGTGGGCGTCGGTCGAGGCGGTGCATGAGCTGGCTGGTGTTGTACCAGTCGACCCAGTCGGCGGTGATGGCCTCGCCGCTGGTGAGGCCGATCAGGGGTTGCCGCCGAAACGGTGAGTTGTCGCGGATGCATTTGGTCTTGTGGAGCCCGATGGTGGTGTCGGCCAGCGCGTTGTCGTAGGCGTCACCGACCGACCCGATAGACGGGCTGAGACCGTGCAGGTGCAGGGTTTCACTGAGGTGCACCGAACTGTATTGAGACCTGGCATCTGAGTGATGAATCGCCTTGTTTTGCGGGGGATTGCCCTCCGTCGCGCGGAGTGCTGCGGCTTGGGCGATGGCGCGTTCGACGAATGCGGTGTGTGCTTGGATGTCGAGCACTTCCAGCCGACGATCCGTCCAGCGAAGGCATCGATGACGAAGTCCGTGTAGGCGAACCGGTTCGGCGTCGGCACCCGGAACTGCCGCTCGACCAGGTCCGGAGCCCGGCGCGGACGGGTCTGGCGTCGTGGTACGGATCTTCTTTGTCCTGCTCACGCCACGCCACCCGTTCGTCCTTCCTCAGCCGCTTGACGGTGCAGCGCGCCACCAAGATCCCGTCGCGATCGGGCAGCCATGCGCGCTCAGCGCACGGCAGATCGGAGCGACCCCGAATCGAGCCTTCTGCTCGGCGATGAACCCGCAGATCAGCGCTGTCGCGGGTCGCTCTCGGGCACGAAGAAGCTGGTCGCCGCCTTCAGGATCTCGATCGTGCGTTCCAGCTCGGCGTTCTTCCGCTTCAGCTCCCGGTTCTCCCGGACCATCTGCGAGGACCCCCCCGGCCTCACCGGCGTCGACCGCGGCCTGGCGAACCCAGCGGCGCAGCGTCTCCGGCGTCATCCCCAGCCGGCCCGCGACAGTGGTGATCGCCTCCCACTCACTGGCGTAATCGCCCCGATGCTCGGCCACCAATCGGACCGCCTTGGCCCTGGTCTGTTCGTCGTACTTCCTCGGCATGAATGCCACCTTCCCGACGAAGGAGGTGCGCATCAAAACCCGCGTGGTTCACCGCTCGGTTATGCCGCTGCCTGAGCAGGTCCTTAGCTGTCGGGTGTGTGGTTGGGGAGGCGGTGGGTTCCGGTGGGGTCGACGTGGAACGTGAACCCGTGGGGTGTCGTCCATTCCAGGGTTTTGAGGTCGACGCGGCGGACGGTCCAGCCGCGGGCGTGGGTTTTGACCCGGTGCGCGTAGCGGCTGAGCGGCGCGAGATTGCGGGTGCTGGTCTGGCCGGCAGCACCGGTGGGGTGGTGTGGGTCGTAGGGCTTGATGTGGTCGAGGTCGATGGTGCGGTGGGTTTCGCGGGTGCCGTAGGGGAACAGTTCGACGGGGTGGGTGAGTCGGACGCGTTCGCGGATCCGGTTGGGGATCTCGTAGGCGTCGGCGCTGACGGCGTCGTTGAGGTCGATGACGGGCTTGACGACGTACGGCCCGTGTCCGACGAGCTCGGTGAGCTGGTCGGCGAGCATGGGACCGATTCCCTCGGCGCGCAGCACACCGTTGCCGGTGGCAAGTGTGTGGTCGGTGAGGTGCACGAAGACCTCGGTCCGCGCAGGACGCAGCTGTCCCGTCGAGCCTGTGGGATGTGTGTGCGCCGCTCGCTTGATCTCGGCCAGCCGAGCGTCGAGCGCCCGTTGGGCGGCGGCGTCCATCGGAGTTCCTGGATCAGGTTCTGTCCGCGGACCGGGAACGTAGCTCGTGGGCCGACTGTCGAACGGGTCGGTCGCCGGATCCGGCTCGCATAGCTCGAAGTCTTCCGCGGGCGGAGCGTCGCGTGGCTCGAGCGGATCAGGCAGGTGGGCTGGGTTAGGTAGAGCGGGCGCGCCCGACTGCATGGACCTCCTACGGTCGGGTCCGCAGTGCGGGCTGGTCAGATTGCGGTGGATGGCGGGTCGGGCGGCGCTCGTCGGGTCTGTCTCAGTTGCAGGCGTGCCGTCGTATCGGCGGCTTGCTGGGCGAGTCGCTGTACCGCGCCGGTTCGTGTGCGGGGACGAGGCAGGAGCGGAGTCGGCGGAGTCGGCGGAGTCGGTATCCGCCGAGGTTGTGGGAGTTGGGTGGTTGGGAGTTGAGTGGTTGCGGGCTTGGGTGAGGAGTTCTTGGGTGTAGCGGGGGTCGGCGATGATGCCGATGGCGTCGGCGCGGCGGTGCTGGAGGTGGCGGGTGTCGCCGAAGGTTCTGAGGGCGTCGGCGATCGCGGCGATGGTCGCGTCGTGCCGGATGACTGCGGCGGCGGGAGCCTTCGCGAACAGGGTCTTGTTGCCGTGGTCGTCGCTGCGGCCGACGAACACGCCGCGCTCATCTGCTGCCTCGGCGGCCTCGTCGCGGGCCAGGTCCGGATCGGCGTGGAGTTTGGCGGCGCGGACGATCTTGTCCAGCCGGTACGGCGTGATCGAGTCGATCAGCGGCGCGACGCGTTGGTCGACGTACCGGGCGGCTTCCTCGGAGAGTTTCATGCACGCCGACGCGAGCTGGCGCGCCTTCCACGGGGTGGCGTCACCGGCTTGTACGCGTGCCCAGGTGAACGGGAACCGGTGCCGCAACGCCAACGCCTCACCGATGAACCGCGCAGCCACCATCGGCGAGATCCCCAGCACGACGCCGAACTCGGCGATCGCAAACTCCGCGATCTCCGGGCAGCCTTCACCACCCAGCACCACGGCCCGCTCCCGCCCATCGGGGGACCGGCGACCAGGCCGGACGCCACACGTGGACGGGTGGAACCGGTCGGCGTAGATCTGGGCGTGCTCCAGCAACCGCGCGTCGGCCCGGTTGGCCATCACGCGATGCTCGACGGCCGACTCCAGCAGCTCGGCCGTCGAGAACTCACCTAGATCATTCTCGAACATGCGTTCGATTATATATGCCAGATGCGAGAATCTCCAATCGATCATGCTCGAAAGCCCTTGTTTACAAGACGAACGCGTGCGCAGCGTACCCTCGCAGTCAGGTTCTCCGGCCGACGACGACTGCCACCGGACTGCCGCCGGACCGCCGGACCCAGCCGGGCACCCAACCCCCACTCGATCTTTCGTCTTTCCTTGTCTCTGAGGGTTATTCAGAAGTCACCAGCCGAGTCGTCTGCACGGGATGGTTGCGGTGGTGCCGAGGTGGCCGGCGTCGCCCAGCCAGGTGTGGTTGTCCAAGACGCCCTCCCAGCCGCACTCGGTGATCGCGCGGCGGTCGTGGCTGCGATCTGGATGTTCAGGCCTGGCGGCGTCGTTTCCCGGAGTAGTTGCTGGTGCCGTTCGCACGGTTCCCGATGGGTCGGCCAGCATCATCTGGGGAACGTTGTGCCGCAACGGCAGCAGCACCAACACGACCTGCCGGTACAACCCCAGGCTCGGTGGACGCCCACCCCGCCTTGGCCGTCCTTCGACCATCTGGAACACCCGCCCGACCAGTTCGCTAATCCAATCCTTCTATCGCGGTGGGTCGATGCACCTTCTGACACGCCGAGCATGACCGGGCCGCCCAGCCCGGCCAGGCAGCCAACTCCCTCTCTATCATTTCTTCCCTGTACTTCTTATTTCTCTTGCTTTTCTTCTTGAGGGTTCTGAACAACCCTCTTGAGGTCTACTTCTCGAGCTGGTCGCGGTACCAGGCGGCTTTTTCTTCTAGGCGGGTGCGTTGGGACTGGAGTTCGGCGATTCGGGACTCGACTACCTTGGTGTGTTCTTCGATCAGGGCTAGGCGTTCGGGCATGGTTTTGTCTGAGCGGGCGAGTTCGCCGTAGCGGCGGAGTCGTTCGATCGGCATGCCGGTGTCGCGTAGGCAGCGTAGGAAGTCGAGCATCGCGAGATCGTCGTCGGAGTACTGCCGTCGGCCGCCCGAGTTGCGTGCCACCGGCGGGAGGATGCCCTCGCGCTCGTAGTAGCGCAACGTGTCGATGCTGAACCCGGACCGCTCAGCCGCCTCCGCCGGACCGTACCTAGTCATGCACCGAGCCTAGACGCGCAGGTGGTCAGGATCGAGGGAGACTGCGGGTGTCGATGAGCTGGCGGGCGACGTCGTGGAGCTTGGTGTTGGTCTGCTGGGAGTAGCGCCTGAGGACCTGGAAGGCGCGGTCGTCGTCCAGCCCGTACCGCTCCATCAGGATGCCCATCGCCTGGCCGACGAGTTTGCGGGCGTCGACCGCGAGGTTGAGGTTCTGCTCGCGGCGGGCGGTCGCGACGGCGACCGACGCGTGCCGGGCCAGGATGTGCGCGACCGCCTCCGCGTCCGGTCCGAAGGCGTCGGGCTCGACGCTGTAGAGACCCAGCACGCCGACGGTGCCCGCGGCCGTCCGCAACGGCACGTCGAGAACGCTCCGCACTCCCAGCTTGAGGACCTTCTTGGCCCAATCCGGCCAGCGCACCTCCGACGTGGTGTCCGGCACCACGACAGTTCTCTGGCTGCGCATGCACTCGACCAGCGGACCGATCTCGCCGTCCATCTGGAAGCGGTAGATCTCGGCCACGGTGGGATCGGTCGCGGCCGGCACCTCGGGGTTTCCACCCTTGGCGTAGAGCGCGACTCCGGCGTACTGACAGTCGACGGCCTGCAGCGCGAACTCCACTACGGCCTGAACCGTCTCATCCACACCGCCCGCGTCATGCATCTCCAGAGCCAGTCGGGCGAACGTCGCGGCGACTTGGTCGGGGTCCCGCAGCGCGGACTGAGGTTCGAACTCATCCACCTCTCCATGATGCACCTCAGCCTCAACCGGAACGAGGCGACGCGGGCGGTTTGTTGCGCCGTGAGTCGACCGCGCCGGAATGGGCACAGGTAGATCTCAGCCCGGGATCGCTCTCGGATGGAGGTCGGGGATGTACGAAGAGGCCTGGCGGACGGCCGACACGTTGCACGAGGCGCCGCCCCCGACCCGGTTGCCGGTGTTGCCGGGCGTCGACCTGTCCGCGCGCTACCTCCTGGCGGAAATCGGAGCAGGCGCGGGTGGCGACTGGTTCGACACCGTGGTCCTCGACGACGACCGGGTCGCGCTGATGGTCGGGGACGTCGTCGGCCACGGAGCCCGGGCATCGTGGGTGACGGATCGGCTGCGGGCCGCCTTGGCGATGGCGCTGCAGGACGGCGCGGATCCGGCCACCGCGATCGGCCGGCTGGAGAAGTTCGCGAGCCGGGTGCCGGGCGCGGAGGCCGCCACGGCGTGCGCCGCCGTACTCGATCCCGCCACCGGGGACCTGACCTACTGCACCGCCGGGCATCCGCCGCCGGTGATCGCGTCGATGGCAGGCAAGGCGCGGTACGTCGAACCTTCCGGCGGCACCCCGCTCGGCGCGCCTGGCGGGTACGAGGTCTGCACCGAGCACCTCGACCTCGACGACGTACTCCTGCTGTACACCGACGGGATCATCGAGCGCCCACAGTGCACCGCGGATCAGGCGACTGCCGACCTGCTGCGAGCTGCCGCAGCGGGAAGTGGCGCATCACGCCAGCCCGCCGAGCGGGTCACCGAGCACGTTCTGCAACTGCTGAACGGCCACTCTGACGACATCACGGTGCTCGCCGCGCACCGCCGTACTCCGGTGCCCGCATTCACGCGGACCGGACCTGCTGTCAAGGCGACTGTGGGACGGTACCGCGACGAGTTCGCGGCCTGGCTGCGGGCGCTGAATCCCGAGCTGGTGTTGGTGATCGGGGTCCACAACGCGGTCCTCGAATTGATGTCGAACGTCGTCGAGCACGCCTACTACGACAGCGCACCAGGTCCGATGACCCTGGCCGCGGAACTGACGCGGAGCGGAGAGCTGGAGATCTCGGTCCGGGATGAGGGCCGCTGGAAGAACAGCGAACCGGCGTCCGGACGTGGACGCGGCCTGGCGCTGGCCGGTTCGACGGTTGACGCGCTGTCGGTCGATCGCACCGATTCCGGTACGACGGTGACGGCGCGAACCGCGCTGACGAAGGCGCCGAGCCAGGTCGTGGGGGAGGTGATGCCTTCGACGGAGCCGGCCGAGTTCTCGGCGGAGGTCACCAACGGGACGTTGCTTGTCGGCGGGCCGATCGACATCACCACCGCCCGCGGGTTCGACCGCATCCTGCGCGAGGTGGCGCGCCATGCCACCATCCCGCTGGCCGTCGATCTGTCCCGCGTCACGCAGCTGGCCAGCGCCGGCATCCAGGTTCTCGCCGCCGCCCTCCGCCGCAGCGGCCGCAATCTCGAACTGGTTGCCTTACGCGGTACTCCGGCTGAGCACGTCCTCGCGCTGACCAGGCTCCCGCACCGCACAGCCTGACTGATCGCGCGTGGGCCTGGGTACAGGTGCCTCGTCGTACGACTATCGGACCTCGGATGGTGACGTGTGCTGCGGTGGATTGCAGTCGGCGTGCTGGCGGCGGTGGTTCTGGCCGGTTGCGGTGACCCTGATCAGACGCTCCGCGACAACGCCGCACAGACAGCGCGTACCGCCGCCTCGGAGGTGAATACGACCCGCCTGGTCGTCGAACAACTGCAGGCACACCGGCTCTGGGCGCAGCCGGCCCGCCGGATGATCGATGACGCCGAGAAGAGTCTCGGGAAGACGGCCGACTCGTTCTCGACGCAGCAGCCGTCGACCGAGCAGTCGGCCAGGCTGTACGAACAGGTCAACTCGACGCTGGACGATGCGGTATCCGCGGTGACGGCGGTCCGGATCGCGCTCGGGAACAACGACCTGGCCGCGGCCGAACGGCAACTCCCGGCGCTTCGACTCTCCAGCAAGGACCTCGAGCGGGTCGGGGAACTGGCGAAATGAAGAAGCTCCTCGGGGTCACGCTGGGGATCCTGACCGCGATCGGCGGGTTCGTCGACATCGGCGACCTGGTCACCAACGCCCTGGTGGGCGCGCGGTTCGGGATGCACCTGGCCTGGATCGTCATCGTCGGCGTGATCGGGATCATCGTGTACGCCGAGATGTCCGGCCGGGTCGTGGCGATGTCCGGGCGACCGGTGTTCGACCTGATCCGCGAGCGGCTCGGTCCGCGGACGGGACTGCTCGCACTGGTGGCCTCGTTCCTGGTGACGCTGCTGACGTTGATCGCGGAGATCGGTGGTGTCGCGCTCGCGTTCGAGCTGGCGAGCGGGGTCAGCTACCTGCTGTGGATGCCGCTGGCGGCGTTCGCCGTGTGGCTGGTGATCTGGCGGGTCAAGTTCTCCCGGCTGGAGCAGGTCTTCGGGTTGCTCGGACTGCTGCTGATCGTGTTCGCGATCGCGCTGTTCAGGCTCGGTCCGGACTGGGGCCAGTTGTTGCACCAGGCAACCCGGCCGCATCCCATCGGTCACGAGGGCTGGGCGACATACGCGTACTACGGGATCGCGTTGTTCGGCGCCGCGATGACGCCGTACGAGGTGTTCTTCTTCTCCTCCGGAGGGGTTGAAGAGAAATGGACGCGCCGCGACCTGGGGACCGAGCGGACCAACGTGTTCATCGGGTTCCCGCTCGGCGGGCTGCTGTCGCTGTCGATCATGGGGTGTGCCGCGGTGCTCTTCCTGCCGGCCGGTATCCAGGTCGGCACGCTGGGGCAGGTGGCGCTGCCGGTGGTCGTTGCCTTGGGCAAGATCGGGTTGGCGGTCGTGCTGCTCGGGATGTTCGCGGCGACGTTCGGCGCGGCGCTCGAGACCGCGTTGTCGTGCGGGTACACGATCGCGCAGTACCGCGGCTGGCAGTGGGGCAAGCTCGTCCGGCCGCGGGAGGCGTCGCGGTTCCACGTGGTGATCATCGTGTGCCTGGTGCTGGCGGTGCTGACCCTGCTGACCGCGGTCGACCCGGTGAAGGTGACGGAGTACTCCGTGGTGTTCGCCGCGATGGCGTTGCCGCTGACGTACCTGCCGATCCTGATCGTCGCGAACGATCCCGATTACGTCGGCCGGGAGACGAACGGCCGGGTTCGCAACGCCGTCGGGCTGTTCTACCTGGCGCTGCTGACGATCGCGTCGGTCGCCGCGATACCGCTGATGATCATCACGAAGGCAGGAGCGTGACGATGGCTGGACGGGTACTACATGCGCAGCTGCATCTGCTCGACCAGCAGCTGATCGACCAGGCCGACGGTCATCTGGCCGGAAAGGTCGACGACGTCGAGCTCGATCTCGATGCCGACCCGCCGGTGGTGGCGGCGTTGATCTCCGGCCGGGCCGAGATCCCGGCAGGGCGGATCGCCGAGATCGAGACCGCCGTGACGATCTCGGCCGCCGGCCTCGACCTGGACTACTACGACGACTGGATCGAGCACCACGTGATCGACAAGATCCCCGGAGCCGGCGATGCGACTGAATGAGCTGCTCGGACGACGAGTGTTCGATGCCGACGGCAACGAACTCGGCGGTGTCGCCGATGTGCGCCTGGTCCAGGACGGCCCGTTGCTGATGTCGATGCAGCGCGCGCTCCGGGTCGACGGCCTGATCGTGGTGGAGAACCGCGCCACGCGCCTGTTCGGGTACGAACGCCACATCGGCCCCGAGCTACTGCGCCGGCTGGTCCATGCACGACTGGGCAGCGTCTGGTACCTGCCCTGGAACGAGGTCGACGAAATCACCGACAACACCGTCACCACGACGAGCCGGCGCGACGACCTCCGTCCGCTGGAAGAAATGGCCCGGTACTGATGCGGCTGCGAAAGAGTCAGGTCGACAAGTCGGGATTCCGTCGCCGGCGACGCGGAACTGGATTCAGCTACCTCGACCTCAACGGCAAGACGATCAAGGACGTCGATGTGGTGGAGCGGATCCGGACGCTGGCAATCCCGCCCGCGTGGGAGGACGTGTGGATCTGCCCGTACCCGAACGGGCACATCCAGGCGACGGGTACCGACGAGGCGGGACGGCGGCAGTATCTGTACCACGACGACTGGCGGTCGGCACAGGACCTGGTCAAGCACGACCGGGTGCGCGAGTTGGCGCGCAAGTTGCCGGCGTTCCGCGAGGCGGTGGACGAGGATCTGTGCACTCGTGGCCTCGACCGGCGGCGGGTGCTGGCGGTCGCGCTGCGGATGCTCGACTACGGCGTCTTCCGCACCGGGAACACGCAGTACGCCGACGAGAACGGCAGCCGTGGTGCGGCGACTTTGCTGCGTGACGACGTCCGCGTGAGCAAGGGGAAGGTGGTGTTCGACTTCGTCGCGAAAGGTGGGCAGGAGCGGACGATCGTGCTAGACGATGATCGACTGATGCAGGCTATTCGGTCGCTGAAACGCGGTCGGCACAAGAATCCGCGGCTGCTGGTGTACCGCGACGACGAGGGCTATCACGAGATCGACGCCGGCATGGTCAACGACAGGTTCCACGAGCTGGTCGGCGACGACTACACGGTGAAGGACCTGCGGACCTGGACGGCCACGGTGCATGCCGCGGTGGATCTGGCCGACGCCGACCCGCCGACCACGAAGGCCGCGCTCAAGACGGCGGTGAAGGAGATGCTCGCGGAGGTCTCCGAGCATCTCGGCAACACGCCGGCGGTCGCCCGCAGTTCGTACGTCGACCCTCGCATCATCGATCAGTTCGCCCATGGCCGGACCATCGCCGAGGTGATCAACCGGGTCGGCGACGATCTCGACGACGACAAGACCCGCGCGACCGTCGAACGCTCCGTCAACCGGATCCTGGACGAAGACAAGCGGTAGCGGTCATTCGGTGCACAGGCAGTTGATGCCGTGCTCGATCCAGTCCTGGCCGGACCATTCGGGGTGGCGCTCGATCAGTAGCGCCTTGACCTCGGTGCGGAGGTCGGACTCGTTCATCGCGGAGTCCCGTCGACGCCATGTCTCGTCGCGGAGTTCGCGGAGGTAGTCGCCGACGGCGGTGAGGATCTCCGGGCCGCCGAGGTCGCCGTGACCCGGTACGACGATCTTCGGCGCGGTCGTGGTCAGTCGATCCATCACGGACAACCAGCCGACACCGGAGACATCGACGTCGTACGGCGGGAACCACGGGAAGATCGCGAACTGGCCGGTCTCGGCCAGATCGCCGGTGAACAGCAGGCCTGCGTCCGGCACCTGGATGACCTGATCGCCCTTTGTGTGCCCGCGGCCGGTGGCGCGCAGCTCGACGATCCGCCCGCCGAGATCGAGGTCGTGCGCATCGCCGTACACCTCGTCGGGCATGGGGAGCTCGACGCCCTCGAGCCGCTCGGCGACCGCCCCGCCGAACCCGCGGAACATCTCCAGATAACCAGCGCCCTTCGCCTCCAGGTCGTCCGCCTGCGTGCGGTTGACGAGGTACGTCGCGTGCCCTGCGAAGACCTGTGCGCCGAACGCGTGCTCGGGGTGGAAGTGGGTCGTGGTCAGGTACACCCGCCGTCCGCGCGCGACCTCGGTCGCCAGCGCCAGGACCTCCTCGGCGTTCGCGGTGCCGATGCCGGTGTCGACGATCAGGACGGCATCGGTGCCGCCGATGATGCCGATGTTGGGCACGAGGTCGACCCGCTTGTTCGGGATCACCAGCAGGTCGGGAGCGATCTCCTCGGCGTCGGCAACGCGGACGGCGGGATCGGGCAGCAGTACGTCGGTCATGCTCCCATCGCACCGCCTGCGCCGCTGCGACGTCCAAGACCGATCCGGTCGCGGCGATACCGTGCGGGTATCGTCGCTGGTCATGGAGCTGCGCACCCTGCGGTACTTCGTCGCCGTTGCCGAGGAACTCCACTTCGGCCGGGCGGCGGTGCGGCTCCAGATGAGTCAGCCGCCACTGAGCCGCGCGATCAAGCAGTTGGAGCGGGAGCTCGGCGCCGCGCTGTTCGACCGCTCCGCGGCGGGGGTCGCGCTCACGTCGGCAGGCGTCGTACTGCTGGCGCGGGCTCTGCTGGAGCAGGCTGATCAGCTACCGGCGCGGGTCCGCGGTGCGGTCAGCTTCACGATCGGGATGCTCGGGGACAGCACCGATCCGGGTGCGAGCCGGTTGGCGGTGGCGTATCGGCAGCAGCATCCGGGGGTGGAGGTCCGGATTCGCGAGGCCGATCTCACCGATCCCACCTGCGGTCTTCGAGCGGGTCTGGTCGACGTGGCGCTGACGCGCGCGCCGTTCGACGAGACGGGATTGACCGTGCACGAGTTGCGGGCGGATCCGGTCGGCGCCGTACTGCGGGCCGATGATCCGTTGGCTCAGCGCGATCAGTTGAAGCTCGCGGACCTGGCGGATCGGCGGTGGTTCCAGTTCCCGGCCGACACCGATCCGATCTGGCAGTCGTACTGGAACGGCGGTCAGCATCGCGAGGGTTCGGTCGTGCGCTCGGTCCAAGAATGTCTGCAGGCCGTGCTCTGGAACGGCACGGTCGGGTTGAGTCCGCTCGGTCACAACCCGCCGGGCGAGCTCACCGTCGTGCCGATCGTCGATCTGCCGCCGAGCCGGGTCGTGGTGAGCTGGAAGACAGGGGAGAGCAACCCGCTCGTGCGGTCCTTCGTTCAGCTCGCGTCCACCGCGTACCAGGGACAATGGCCCGATGAGCGTTCTTGACAAGTTCTCGTTGGCCGGGCGGACGGCGTTGGTGACTGGTGGATATCGCGGGCTCGGGCTCGCGTTCGCCACCGGGTTGGCCGAGGCCGGCGCGCATGTGGTGATCGGGGCGCGCGATGCCGCGGCGTCCAAGGAGGCGGCCGCGCGGCTGGCCGAGGCGACCGGCCGGACGGTGATCGGCGTCGGGCTCGATGTCAACGACCGTGCGTCCGGCCAGGCCGCGGTCGACGCTGCGCTGGAGGCGACCGGGCGGCTGGACATCCTGGTGAACAACGCCGGGACGTGTGTGCATCGGCCGTCGCTCGACATCCCGGACGAGGAATGGGACGAGGTGTTCTCGACGAACGTCGACGGCCTGTGGAAGCTCAGCCAGACGACCGCGCGGCACTTCACCACGGTCGGCGGCGGCACCATCGTCAACATCGGCTCGATCTCGGCACAGATCGTGAACCGTCCGCAATGGCAACCGGCGTACAACGCGTCGAAGGCCGCGGTCCATCAGCTGACCAAGTCGCTGGCGGCCGAGTGGGCGCCGCTGAACATCCGCGTGAACGCGGTCGCGCCCGGCTACGTGAAGACCGAGATGGCCCCGGTCGACGAGCCACAGTTCAAGGCACGCTGGATCGACGACGCACCGATGCAGCGCTACGCCGTACCGGACGAGATCGCCCCAACCGTAGTCTTCCTCGCCTCGGACGCCTCCAGCTTCATGACCGGCTCAGTAGTCGTAATCGACGGCGGCTACACCCTTCACTAGCTACTGCTTTCCAGCAGGGACAGGGACGCGGCGGCGGCCGAGGTGGCGTCGCCGGCCTCGATCGCCGCGGCGAGGGCCTCGTGCCAGGTGTCCTCGCCGCGCGCGAAGACCTGCAGGCACTTGTCGTCGCGGACGCTCTCGGCGAGTGCCTGTGCGAAGCTCGTGTAGAGCTCGATCAACAGCGGGTTGTGCGACGCACGGGCGACACACAGGTGGAACTCGACATCAGCACTGACGAACGTAGCCTCGTCGCCTGCCTCACCAGCGGCGGCGCGAGCACCAAGTGCCTTGTTCAGCGCCCGGATGTCGGTCTTCGTACGGCGAGATGCCGCGAGGCCGGCCGCGACGATATCGAGCCCACGCCGTACTTCGAGCACATCGCTCTGCTCGGCCACGCCGAGCCGACGCCGGATCGCGACATCGGTGACATCGCGCGCGGTCACATACGTGCCGTCGCCCTGCCTGGTCGCCAGCAGACCCGCCTGCACCAGACCACGCACCGCCTCCCGCACGGAAGCCCGACTGACGCCCAACTGCTCAACCAGCTCGGTCTCCGAAGGAATGCGCTCACCGACCGCCCACCGCCCGTCGGTGATCTCGTCCCGCAACTGCGTCCCGACGGTCTCCACCAGTGAGACCCTCTCGACCTTCTTCATCGCAGCCTCTTCCTTAAACATCAGATGACTGGTAATCCTATCACCAAGCAACCCCGAGATCCCGGCTCGGTCCCGACAAAAACTTCCGTTCAAGGAGGTCGGTCCGATGCACAACGCAGAATCACCGAACCAGCTCGCCTCCCAGCCGTCCCGACCGGCGGTCGACGACCGTCCGCCGGCGGACGCGGTGTCGGTGGTCGGGCGGGTTCTGGACGCCATTCCGTTCAACCGTGCCCACCGCCTGATCCTGCTGATGGTGCTGCTCGGCGCGTTCTTCGACGTGATGGAGGAGAACTCGCTCGGCGCGGTCGGCCCGGCGCTGAAGTCGGTCTGGAACATCTCCACCCCGGAACTCGCGTTCCTGCAGACGGTGACGATCGGCGCGATGATCATCGGCAAGGTGGTCACCGGTGTGCTCGGCGACTACAAGGGCCGCCGGTTCGCGCTCGGGTTCAACCTCGCGATCTACTGTCTCGGCGCACTGATCTGCGCACTCGCTCCGGGGTACGCGGTGCTCGCGGTCGGCCGGTTCATCGTCGGGCTCGGGCTCGGCGGTGAGATCGCCGCCGGTATGACGATGCTCAGCGAACTGGTCTCGACGAAGTACCGCGGTGCTGTGGTCGCGTCGCTCAACGTCGGCGCCGGCGGGTTCGGCAACGTGGTGTCGTTCGGTTTCGCGGCGGTCGTGCTCGGTCCGCTCGGCAATTTCTTCGGTGGCGCGGACACGAGTTGGCGGTGGATGTTCGGGTTGTTGTTCCTGCCTGCACTGCTCGTGCTCGTGTACCGGCGGTTCCTGCCGGAAACACCGCGGTACCTGGCCTCGCGCGGCCGGATCGACGAGGCGAACGGCGTACTCACGCGGCTCGCAGCCGGTCGGCTGAAGGACGAGGGCGGCCCGGTCACGCCGTACATCGAGACCGTGGTCGGAACGGCGCCGCGGGTCGAGAAGGTGCGGTTGGCGGAGGTGTTCCACGGCGTTCTGCTCCGTCGTACGTCGGCGCTCGCGGTGATCTCGTGGATGACCTTTGGTGCGCAGGTGACGGTGCTGGTCCTGATGCCGACGATCCTGGTCGAGCAGGGATACACGATCACGAAGAGCCTCGCGTTCACGATGGTGATGAACATCGGCAGCCTGCTCGGCGCGGCGGCGGCGACGTACGCGGCGCTGCATCTGCCGCGACGGTTCGTGATCACCGTCGGCGCCGTGGCGGCTTGCCTGGCCGCGCTGGCCTTCGGGTTCCTGGCGAAGTCGCCGGCGTTGGTTCTGTTGCTCGGCGCAACCTTCCAGTTCTTCGTGTTGTTGCTGAACAGCACGATCTTCGCGTGGGCCCCGGAGCTCTACCCGACCCGGGTCCGCGCGTTCGGCACCGCGATGGTGGCGGTCCAGGGCAATGTCGCCGGGGCGTTCGTCCCGATCGGCGCCGGGCTGCTGTTCGACCGCGCCGGTGTCGTCGCGGTGTTCGTCCTGATCGCCGCCATGTACTCGGTGATGGCCATCGCGAGCCGGTTCGCGCCGGAGACCCATGGCCGCTCACTTGAGGACATCAACACCTCAACCTCCCAAGGAGTCTGACCTATGGACCGCTTACACGTCAGCGCCACCTCGCACTGGCCGAACTACCTCCCCGAGTACGTCGCCCGCGAGTTCGGGTACTACGAAGCCGAAGGCCTCGACTTCTCCCGGAGCGCCCCGGACGACTGGACCCAGGTCCTCACCGACCTTGAGACCGGTACGGCGAACGTCGTACTCGGCGGGCTCTGGGTGCCGGCGATGTATCACGGCCGCGGCCGCGGGTACCGCGCCTTCGCACAGCTGAACGCACGCAACCCGAAGGCGCTGGTGACCCGGGAGAAGGTCGCGGACTTCGACTGGAAGAACCTCGAGGGCAAGATCGTGGTCGCACCGGGCGCCGGTGGCACGGCGCCGTACGTGCACACCGCGGGCCTGATGCGGAAGGCCGGTGTCGATATGTCGAAGGTGCGCTGGGTGCGCGACCTGTCCGGCTCGATGCTCACCGAGCTGTTCCTCGGCGGCATGGGTGACGCGCTCGTCACCGACCTGGTGAATGCCGCCTACCTCGAGCATCGGCAGCAGGCGTTCGTTGCCGTCCGCCACGATCGTGCCGGCGGGCTGATGCCGAACAGCGTGTACTACACGACCGACGAAGTACTCGCCCGCGAGGATCGGCTGATCGAGCGGTTCTGCCGGGCGCTGCAGCAGTCGCTCGACTGGTTGAAGGCGCACGACGCCGCGGAACTGACCGACCTGCTGGCGCGCGAGTGGCCGGGGCTGGACACCAAGGTGCTGATCGGCGTCGTCGACGACCTGCGGTCCAGCGGGATCTGGGACGACCTGCGGATCAGTGAGGACGGGTACGGCGAATGGATGCGCATCCTCGCCGAGGACGGTCTGATCGACGCCGCCCCGGCGTACGACGATCTCGTCGACTCGCGACCTGCGTCGGCGGTGACGTCATGAGACCGATCCTCGCGCTCAGCCGGGCCGAGATCGCGAAGACGCTGGAGATGCCCGAGGTGATCGAGGCGGTCGAGCAGGCGCACGCGGCGCTGACCACCGGCGGTGCGGTGCAGGCCGAACGGTCGACGGTCGAGGTGCCCGGGTGTACGACGCTGCTGGTGCCGATGACTGCTGCGATCGCGGCTCAGCGCGTGGCCGGGATCAAGCTGCTCACCGACACGCCCGCCAACGCGGAGCGATCGATGCCGGTGCAGCAGTCGACGGTGTTGCTGGTCGATCCGGAGACCGGTTCGTGTGTGGCGATTCTGGACGGGCCGGCGTTGACGTTGTTCCGGACGGCGGCCGCGTCGGCGGTGGCGACACGTCATTTGGCTCGTTCGGCGTCGCGGACGCTGGGACTGGTCGGGGCCGGGGCGCAGGCTCGGGCTCATCTGGATGCGTTGGCCTGTGTGATGACGGTCGAGCGGGTCGTGGTGTGGAGCCGGACTCACGAGCGCGTGGAGGCGTTTGCTGCCTATGCCCGGGAACGGGTGGGTGAGGTGATCGTTGCCTCAGGCTCTGAAGAGGTGGTGCGCGCGGCGGACGTGCTTTGTACGTTGACGCCGTCGCGCGAGCCGGTGGTGCGGGGGGAATGGTTCGCCCCGGGGCTACACGTGAATGCGGTGGGTGCTCCGCCGCGCCCGGACTATCGCGAGATCGACACCGCGGGCATCGTCCGCAGCCACGTGATCGTCGATAGCTACGACGTCGTACGCCGGGAGTCGGGCGACGTCCTGGTACCGCTGGCCGAGGGCGCGATCACAGCCGACCATTTCAAGACCGAGCTGGGCGACGTCGTGGCCGGCGTTCGACCAGGACGCAGTACGGACGACGAGATCACCCTGTTCGACTCGGTCGGCCTCGGTCTGCAGGACGTCGCAGCAGCACGACTGGCGGTCGACGCGGCCCGCCGTACGGGACTCGGCGTGGAACTAAGACTCACCTGACTCCCACCCCCGAAAACGTGTGACCCGCCCCTCGCCGGGATCGAGCCGGCGGGTCACACCTCGGGACCACCTATCTGACAGAGGAGTTGCTGTATGCCCACACCGAGTCCGGGCTATTCGATCACCGCACGCCTGGAGGCCCCCGCCTCCCCGCATACGACCGCTGGTCTGACCAGTGCGATCGGTGCGGCCGGCGGCGCGCTCACCGCCCTCGACGTGGTCGAGTCGCGCGCCGACCGGGTTGTCGTGGACGTCACCTGCGACGCGGTCGACGCGAACCACGCGGCGGCTCTCGAGAAAGCGCTCG
>NZ_JBHXSQ010000006.1:76467-147055 GCF_042715335.1 Kribbella sp. NPDC058693 | reverse complement strand
CGACGTGGTCGAGTCGCGCGCCGACCGGGTTGTCGTGGACGTCACCTGCGACGCGGTCGACGCGAACCACGCGGCGGCTCTCGAGAAAGCGCTCGGCGAGGTCGACGGGGTGGTCGTCCGCAAGGTCAGCGACCGGACCTTCCTGCTGCACCTCGGCGGCAAGCTCGAGGTCGTGCCGAAGGTGCCGCTCAAGCACCGCGACGATCTGTCCCGCGCCTACACCCCGGGTGTGGCCCGCGTCTGCCAGGCGATCGCGGAGAATCCGGCCGACGCCCGGCGGCTCACCATCAAGCGCAACACGGTCGCCGTGGTCACGGACGGCTCGGCCGTGCTCGGCCTCGGCAACATCGGTCCGGCTGCGGCACTGCCGGTGATGGAGGGCAAGGCGGCGCTGTTCAAGCAGTTCGCCGGAGTCGACGCCTGGCCGGTCTGTCTGGACACCCAGGACACCGACGCGATCGTGGAGATCGTCCGCGCGATCGCGCCCGTGTACGGCGGCGTGAACCTGGAGGACATCGCCGCACCGCGCTGCTTCGAGATCGAACGCCGGCTCCGGGAGGCGCTCGACATCCCGGTCTTCCACGACGACCAGCACGGTACGGCGATCGTCGTACTCGCGGCCCTTGCGAATGCGCTGCGGGTGGTGGATAAGCGGATCGAGGACGTGCGGATCGTGGTGTCCGGGGTCGGCGCGGCGGGTCATGCGGTGATCCGGTTGCTGGCTGCCCAGGGCGCCGGCGAGATCGTTGCCTGCGGTCGCAACGGCGCGGTGCATTCGGGGCAAACCGGTCTGGACGCGTACCGCGGTTGGATCGCTGCGAACACGAACCCGCGAGGCGAGACCGGCTCGCTGGCCGAAGTACTGGCCGGGGCGGATGTGTTCATCGGCGTCTCGGGTCCGGGTCTGCTCACCGGCGCGGACATCGCGACGATGGCCGACCGGGCGATCGTGTTCGCGCTGGCGAACCCTGACCCGGAGGTGGATCCGGTCGCGGCCGGCGAACACGCGGCCGTGGTCGCCACCGGGCGGTCCGACTACCCGAACCAGATCAACAACGTGCTCGCGTTCCCCGGATTCTTCCGCGGCATGCTCGACGCCGGCGCTCACGAGATCAGCGACGCCGTGATGCTGGCCGCCGCGGACGCGATCGCGAGTACGGTGGCAGCCGGCGAGCTCAATGCGACGTACATCGTGCCGAGCGTCTTCGACGCGGCCGTCGCACCCGCGGTCGCTGCCGCGGTCCGGCAGGCGGTCGAGGCCCATGGCTGAGATCACTGTGCTCGGCGAGCCCAACGAGCAGATCCTGACCCCGGAAGCTTTGGAGTTCGTCGCCGGTCTGCATGCGGAATTCGGTGCCCGGCGCAACGAACTGCTGGATGCCCGGCAGCGTCGTCGGGGGACCGAGTTGGACTTCTTGGCCGAGACGCGTGCCATCCGCGCGGCCGACTGGAAGGTGGCCGCGGCGCCGGCTGATCTGCTCGACCGCCGGGTCGAGATGACTGGTCCGACCGACCGGAAGATGGCGATCAACGCGCTCAACTCGGGCGCCCGGGTCTGGCTCGCGGATCTGGAGGACGCCAGTACGCCGCATTGGCGGAACGTGATCGACGGCCAGGTGAACCTGTACGACGCCATCCGCCGGACGATCACGTTCACGTCCGAGGCCGGCAAGGAGTACAAGCTTGCGGACGACCGGCGGCTGGCGACGATCGTGATGCGGCCGCGCGGCTGGCACCTGGACGAGCGGCACCTGCTCGTCGACGACGTACCGGTGGCCGGCGCATTCGTGGACTTCGGCCTGTACTTCTTCCACAACGCGGCCGAGTTGCTCGCGCGGGGGAGTGGACCGTACTTCTATCTACCGAAGCTGGAGAGCCACCTCGAGGCGCGGCTGTGGAACGACATCTTCGTCCGCGCGCAGGAGCAACTCGGCGTACCGCAGGGCAGCATCCGCGCGACCGTCTTGATCGAGACCATCCCGGCCGCGTTCGAGATGGATGAGATTCTCTATGAACTGCGCGACCATGCGTCGGGGCTGAACGCGGGCAGGTGGGACTACCTGTTCAGCGTGATCAAGTACTTCCGCGACTCCGGGCCGGACTACGTGTTGCCGGATCGCAACGCGGTGACGATGACCGCGCCGTTCCTACGCGCATACACGCAGCTGTTGGTGCGGACCTGTCACCGGCGGGGCGCGTTCGCGATGGGTGGGATGGCGGCGTTCATCCCGAACCGGAAGGACCCGGAGGTCAACGAGTCCGCGTTCGCCAAGGTCCGGGCGGACAAGCAACGTGAGGCCGGTGACGGGTTCGACGGCTCGTGGGTAGCGCATCCCGATCTCGTGCCGATCTGCCGGGACGTGTTCGACGGTGTGCTCGGTGATCAACCGAATCGGCTGGACCGGGCGCTCGACGACCTGACGATCACTGCGCGCGATCTGGTGGACGTCCGCTCGACGCCGGGTGAGCCGACCGAGGCCGGTCTTCGCAACAACGTGCACGTCGGCCTGCTGTACCTGGCGTCGTGGCTGCGGGGCAACGGTGCCGTTGCCATCGACAACTTGATGGAGGACGCCGCGACCGCGGAGATCGCGCGATCTCAGATCTGGCAGTGGGTGCACAACGAGGTGAAGCTGGACTCCGGCGAGCAGGTTACGGCCGAGCTGGTCGACCGGATCGTCGACGAGGAAGTCGCGTTGCTCGGCGACGGGTTCGAGCAGGCCAAGCGGATCTTCTGCGATGTCGCACTGGCCGACACGTACGCCGACTTCCTTACGCTCCCGGCGTACGACGCTGTCCTGGAGGACGAATGCGCATCCTGATCGCGAACGTCAACACCACGAAGGCGATGACGGAAACGATCCGCACCCAGGCTGCGTCGTACGCGTCTGCTGGTACCGAGGTGATCGGGCTGACTCCGGACATCGGCGCCGAGTCGGTCGAGGGCAACTTCGAGAGCTACCTGGCCGCTGTCGCCGTGATGGACGCGGTGGTTCGGTACGACGGTCCGTACGACGCCGTGATCCAGGCCGGATACGGCGAGCACGGGCGCGAGGGCCTGCACGAGCTACTCGACGTACCCGTCGTCGACATCACCGAGGCCGCGGCCCAGGTGGCCATGCTGGTCGGACGGACCTACTCGGTCGTGACGACTCTCGACCGGGCGGTGCCTCAGATCGAAGACCGGCTCTTGCTGGCTGGGTTGAAGGATCGTTGTGCGTCGGTCCGAGCGAGCGGACTCGCGGTGCTCGAGCTCGAAGAGGATCCGGACCGTGCTGTCGACGCGATCGTCGAGCAGTCCGTCAAGGCTGTCACCGAGGATCGCGCCGAGGTGATCTGCCTGGGCTGCGGCGGCATGGCCGGCCTGGACCAGAAAGTCACCGCCGCCACCGGCGTGCCGGTGGTGGACGGTGTGTCCGCCGCGGTCGTGCTCGCGGAGTCGCTGGTCCGGCTCGGACTGTCGACGAGCAAGGTCCGCACGTACGCCGCACCCCGGCCGAAAACCGTCGCCGGATGGCCCTTGGGAAGGAGAAACGACTGAGTTTGCAGAATCGCTTGAAACGTCAGACAACTGGTAATCATACTAACAACCACCCGAGATCCCGGCTCGATCGACAGCTCAATCCCCTTGTCATCAGGAGGTCGGTCAGATGCATCCCTCGGACTCTCGAATCACCGCTGCACCACCACCCGCCACCGGTCGCCTCTCGGAGGTGATGGACCGGATCGGCTGGACCCGCGCGCACTGGGTCGTGGCCGGCATGGTCCTGGCCGGAATGTTCTTCGACGCGCTCGAACAGGACACCACCGGCGCCATCACCGAAGGGCTCAAAGCCAGCTTCGGGATGGACACCGGCGACCTCGCCTTCCTCAACACCGTGATGATCATCGGTGGACTGGTCGGCCGGGTCACCACCGGTTACCTCGCCGACCGCAAGGGCCGGCGCTACGCACTCTCGTTCAACCTGCTGCTCTACACGTTGGGCGGCATCCTGAGCGCAATCGCCCCGAACCAGACGATCCTCGAAGTGTCCCGGTTCATCGTCGGTATCGGTCTCGGCGGCGAGTTCACCGTCGGCCTCGCGCTGGTCACCGAGATGGTCGCCACGAAGTACCGCGGGACCGTTGCCGCATCGCTGAACATCGGCTCCGGCGGCGTCGGCAACTTCGTTGCCTTCGGCCTGTTCCTGATCGTGCTCGGTCCGTTGAACGATGTGCTCGGCGGCACTTCCGCAAGCTGGCGGTGGCTGTACGTGCTGCTCGCCGTACCCGCTGTGCTGGTCGTGTTCATCCGGCGGTACATGCCCGAGTCGCCCAGATTCCTGCTGTCAAAGGGGCGATTGGACGAAGCGAACGCGGCGCTGACGACGCTCGCCTCCGGCCGGCTCACCCGCAAAGGTAAGGGCCCGGTGACGCAGTACCTGACCACCGAGGACATCCCCGACGTGGTCGGCCAGTCCGTGCCGCTGCGCACACTCGTGACAGTCGGCTCGCTCCGGCGTACGGCGGCCATCGGTGTCGCGTCCTGGATGTCGTTCGGTGCGCAGATCACCTTGCTGGTTCTGATGCCGAGCATTCTCGTTGCCCAGGGCTACAGCATCAGCGACAGTCTCGCGTTCACGATGGTGATGAACCTCGGCAGCCTGCTCGGCGCCTGTGCCGCGGCGCTCGTCGCGCGGAACGTCGGCCGCCGTACGACGGTGGTCACCGCGGGCGTGCTCGGCTGTTGTGCCGCGGTCGCGTTCGCCACCTTCGCACACGGCACGACGCTGATCCTGCTGCTGGGCGGGACGTTCCAGTTCTTCGCGCTGCTGCTCAACACCACGCTCGCCGCCTGGTCGCCCGAGGTCTACCCGACCGAAGTACGTGCGCTCGGTACGTCGATCGTCAACGGGATCGGGAACGTCTCCGGCGCCGTGATGCCGCTGATCGCCGTCCCGGTCTTCGCCGCCTGGGGGATGTCCGGCGTCTTCCTGATGCTCGCGCTGATGTACGTCGTGCTCGCGGTCGCAGCCCGGTTCGCGCCGGAGACGTACCGGCTGTCGCTCGAAGAGATCAACCAAACCCAAGTTTGAGAGGAAGTTCCTGGTGAGGGAATACAGCACCCCGATCGACTACCGGCGGATGGAGTCCTTGCTCCGCGACTTCGAGCCCAGCTTCGACTTCGAGCCGACCGCGCAGATCACCGAAGCGGAGTACTCGGACCGGATCGAGCGGCTCCGGCGGGAGGCGACCGTTGCGGGGCTCGACGCGCTGCTCGTGCACTCCAGCCTGGTCGGTTGGTACCACACGTCGAATCCGTTCCTCCGCTACCTGTGCGACTGGATGCGGGAGGGGGTGCTGATCCTTCCGACCGATGCCGACCTCGCGCCCGAGCTGCTGTCGTTCTGGACCGAGTCGGCCGTCGTACCGCCGGGCGGCGAGCCGCTGCTGGTCGGCGAGATCTGGCAGGTCTCGCCGTTCGGCCGGGAGAGCGTCGACCGGCCGGGATCGCCGCTGCACAAGACGATCGACGCGTGCGTCGGCGTACTGAGTCGGCTCGGTCTCGCGGGCGGGCAGCTCGGTCTGATCGGTGACGACACCGCCGCGACGTTCTTCGCGGGTCTGCGCGAGGAGCTGCCGCGGACGGGGTTCGCGAACGCCACCGACATGATCCTGCGGATGCAGCGGATCCGGTCCAGTGCCGAGATCGACATCGTCCGATCCGCGGGCGAACTGATCGGCATCGGCTGGGAGGCGTTGTGTCACGTCGCCCGGCCGGGCGTCACCGACTATGAGGCGTACGCGGCGTTCTCGTACGCGCAGATGGCGCGGGGCGGCGAGACCGGCGACGGCTACCAGATCGGTGCGAACCGGTACGGAACGCTGTGCGGCAAGCCGTACGGCCATGTGCTGACCGAGGGCGACCTGCTCAACCTCTACATCTCAAACGTCACGTACCTCGGGTACTGCGCGCAAGCCGCGCGGATGATGGTGATCGGTACTGCGACGGACCAGCAGGAAGAGGTCCTCGAGATGACGGTCGACGCGGTACGGCGGGCCGAGCAGCTGATCAAGCCTGGGGTGAAGTTCAGCGAACTGCATGACGCAGCGTTCGAGGCGTATGTGGAGCGGGGCTACCTGAAGTCGAAGGAGACCCGGACGATGCCGTTCAACTGGGAGGCGATGCCGGACGGATCGCCTCGGCCGGTGCCGCGCCAGTACGTCCCCGATGCGGACTGGGAGGCCCAGGGGCGGCGGCTCATGCACGTGTGGCCGGCCGCTCCGGGTCCGCACAACCCGAACCTCGGGCACGCGATCGGGATGCCGAAGCTCCCGCAGTACAACGTTGCCTCGCACAACACCGACCGGATGGAGCCCGGGATGGTCTTCGTCCTGCACGCCCAGTGGGTCGACCCGCTCGTTGCCGGATCGAACCTCGGCGACCTGTATGTGGTCACCGAGACGGGCTTCGAGAACCTGACCTGCCGTACGTCGATCGACCCGTACCGAACGGAGAAGAGCGCATGACCGTCCTCAAGCTCAGCTCGATGGCACACGGCCTGAACTACCTGCCGGAATACGTTGCGCGCGGCAACGGAATCTTCGCGGCCAACGGCCTCGAGGTCCCGTACACGCTGCGCGATCCGTGGGACGGGATCATGCACGACCTCGCCGACGGGACGTCGGACATCGCGCTCGGCGGCATCTGGGTGCCGGCCATGTACTCCGGCCGCGGCCGTGACTTCGTCGCGATCGCGCAGCTCAACGATCGTTTCCCGATGTGCATCGTCACCCGGGAACGCGTCGACGGCTTCGAGCTGTCCTGGCTGCGCGATCGAACGATCCTGGTACCCGGGCAGGGCGGTACGGCGCCGGCCGAGTTCACCCGCGGACTGATGCGCGAGGCCGGGCTGGACCCGTGGCAGACCCGCTTCGCCCACGACCTGTCGATGCCGATGCTCCACGAGCTGTACGTGAACGGGCTGGCGGACGCGTTCCTCACCGACCTCGTCACAGCGCTCGATCTGCAGCAGACCGGCCGCGGCCACATCGCCTACCTACACGCCGAACGCGGCGGCCGAATGCCGAACAGCGTGTACTACGTCCTCCGCGACCGCCTCGACGAACTGACACCCGCACTGGTCCCGTTCGTCCAGTCGATCGACACCGCGATGCGCCAACTACGTGAAGGCACCGTCACAGACCTGAACGGCCTCTTCCACGCCGAGTGGCCCGACGCAAACCCGTCCACCCTCCTCGCCGCGACCGAACTCCTCATCAAACACGAGGTCTGGAAGACCCCACGCATCGACCGGCAAGCCTGCGAACGCTGGACGAGCATCCTCCACACAGCAGGCCTCACCGTCTCCCACGTGTTGTACGAAGACATCGTCGACACCCGCGCGATGCCTGACTGACGGCTCAGTCGGGGACGAAGAAGTTCATGTCTTGCCAGAGGGCGTCTACGTGGGAGATGGCGGAGCGGGTGCGTTGGGGGTCTATGGCTACCAGGGCGGCGGCCAGGCCGTAGGCGAGGCTGGTGGCTACTGTCATTGAGCGGAAGTTGGAGATGCCTTCGGCGGGGATGATGAGGATGTGGTCGGCGTGATCGGCCGCGGGGGAGTGGCGGGTGTCGGTGATGGCGCAGGTGGTGGCGCCGACTGTGCGGGCGAACCGCAGGGCGGCCACCGTCTGTTTGTAGTGCTGCCAGAAGCTGAACGCGACCACGCAGTCGTCGCTCGTCAGCCGCGCCAGCGCGTTGGTCAGATGCGGCCCGCTCCGGTCCTCCAGGCTGATGTCGTACCCGCGACTCGCCGCCATCATCGCCAACCCCTGCGCCGGCAGCGAATGCGTCCCGGTAGCGACCACGAGCGTACGGCGGGCCGCGTGGATCGCCTCGACGACAGCCGCACCTTCCTCGTAGTCGAAGGACTGCAAACACGACTGCAAGTTCTCCGCATCCCGCGCAAAGGCGGACGCGAGTACGCCGGCGTGCCCCGTCGTCGGCGCGCCGGCCTCCACGTCATACCGCCGTACGACGTACATCGACCGGAACTCGGCCTGGAACTGCGGCCAGCCCGCAAACCCGAGCGACTGGGCGAACCGGACAACCGTCGCCCCGTTGACCTCGGCGCGCTCGGCCACCTCGGCGGCGGTCGCGTACGACGCGAAGCTCGGCTGCGTCGCGACCACATGCCGCACCCGTTCCGCCTTCGGGCCGAGCCGTGCGCTGCCGACCTGCTTGTCGAGCCACTCGGCCACGGAAGGGCCCTGGTCAGTCATCACCCCATTGTGCCGGATGCACGAAATATTGCACCAGGTCTTGCATGCACGAAATCATGCATCTACTGTCCTGAGTCATCCACCGACGGATGGAGGCTCCGATGACCGTGGAAATCTCAGCCGCAGGCCGCGTACTGCTGGACCGTCTCGAACGACTCCCGCTCTCCCGTCCGCACGTCAAGCTGCTCCTGATGGGCGGGCTCGGCATCGCCTTCGACGGCATGGACGGCTCACTCGTCTCGTACCTGCTGCCGGCCGTGAAACCCCTCTGGCACCTGGCCCCGTGGCAGATCGGTCTGATCGGCAGCTCGCTGCTGATCGGCATCCTGATCGGAGCCCTGAGCGCAGGGATCACCGGCGACGCGATCGGCCGCCGCAAGGTGATGATGTACGCCCTCGCCCTGTACTGCGCTGCCACGCTCGTCGCCGCGTTCGCCCCGACCTGGGAGATCTTCTTCAGCGCCCGGATCATCGCCGGGATCGGCGTCGGCGCGGAAGCCGCGATCATCCCGGCGTTCATCGCCGAATTCATCCCCGCCCGGTCGCGCGGTCTATTGGTCGGATCGGTCGCCGGGTTCTTCTCCGCGGGGTACGTCGCTTCGGCGCTCCTCGGCAGGGTGTTCGTGCCGGCGTTCGACCACGGCTGGCGCGTCGCTCAGGTGGTCACCGCGCTGCCGGTGCTGATGCTGCTGTGGTGGCGTCGTGGTCTGCCGGAGTCGCCGCGCTGGCTGATCCAGCAGGGCCGGACTGCCGAGGCGACAAAGGTGGTCGACGCGTTGGAGGACGCCGTACGCGCATCGGGCAAGGACGTGCCGCCGATCCCCGCGGCCGTCCCGGAGACCACGGTGTCCGTACCGCGGAAGCCCAAGCCCGGCGCGGGGCTGATCCTGATGTGGCAGAACGGCCTGGCCCGTCGTACTGCGGTGTTGTGGCTGCTGTGGATCTCGATCACGTTCGCGTTCTTCGGCTTCTTCACCTGGATCCCGTCGCTGCTCGTCGAGCGTGACCTCACGATCTCGAAGAGCCTCAGCTACGCGCTGCTGATCACGCTGGCGCAGGTCCCCGGCTACTACTCGGGCGCATACCTGAACGAGCGGCTCGACCGGAAGTGGACCATCGCGTCGTACCTCGCCGGTGGAGCGATCTCCGCCTTCCTGATCGCGAACGCGAGCAGCAACGGACAGGTGCTCTTCTTCGGCATCCTGCTGTCGTTCTTCATGAACGGCACGTACGCCGGTCTCTACGCCTACACGCCCGAGGTGTACCCGACCGCGATTCGCGCGACCGGAATGGGAACCGCATCCGCGGTCGGCCGACTCGGTGGGATCACCGCACCGATCCTGATCGGCGTCCTGTTCACGTCGGTCGGATTCCTCGGCGTGTTCTCGATGATCGCCGCCGCACTGCTCCTCGGCGCTCTGGCGATCCTGACGCTCGGCCTGTCGACCCGCGGGCGGCGGCTCGAGGATCTCGACCCGGAGGTGCAGGTCGAGCGCGCGAGCGCACCGATCATCACCGAGGCGGCGACGAACTGACATGGACACCACCTTCGTGAATGCAACGGTCCTCGACGTCCGGAACGGACAGCTGGTAGAGGACCAGACAGTTGCCATCCGCAACGGTCGGATCACAGGAGACGTTGAAGCGACTGCTCAGGTGATCGATCTGCACGGCCGGATCCTGATGCCGGGTCTGATCGACTCGCACGTCCATGTCACCCAGGCGAGCGAGAGTTTCGCCGAGCTGACCTCCTGGCCGGCGTCGTACGCAACCGTCCGATCCACGCAGATCCTGAACGACATGCTGCTACGGGGCTTCACGACCGTACGCGACCTGGGCGGTGCCGACGCCGGGCTCGCGCGGGCGCTACGGGAAGGATTGATCGAAGGGCCGCGGCTGCTGTACGGCGGCCCGATCCTCGCGCCGACCGGGGGACACGTGCTCACCCGGATCTGCGACGGACCTGTCGAGCTGCGGCGCGCAATCCGCGAGCAGATGGCCCAGGGCGCGCACCACATCAAGCTCACGCTGAGCGGCGGCGTGGTCTCGTCAATGGCCCTGGACGCGCTGGCGTACTCCGAGGAGGAGATCCGGGCCGCCGTCGAGGAGGCAGGCTTCGGGCACGGGTATGTCGCCGGGCACGCGTACTCGGCCGCGTCGGTGAATCGTGCGCTGCGGTACGGCGTTCGTACCATCGAGCACGGGAATCTGATCGACGAGGAGAGCGTCTCGTTGTTCCTGGAGCGAGATGCGTTCCTCGTGCCGACGCTGGCGACGTTCGACGGGCTTCGGCGTAGCGGGGCCGAGCATCTGTCGCCCGAGGGCAAGGGCAAGCTGGACAACATTCTCGAGCTCGGCCTGCAGGCGTTGGAGCTCGCGGACCGTTCCGGGGTCGCCCTCGGCTACGGGACAGATCTGCACGGCGCTTTGCACGCTCATCAGCTCGACGAGTTCACGCTGCGGGCCGAAGTACAGAAACCTGCGGACATCTTGCGGTCGGCAACAGTCGTCGGCGCGGAGATCGCTGGTCTGGTCGGGCAGGTCGGTGAGATCCGGGACCGGGCCTGGGCCGATCTGCTGGTCGTGGACGGCAATCCGCTCGAAGACATCGCAGTACTGACGGACCCCGATCGACGGCTGCGCCTGGTCATGCAGGGCGGTCGGATCGTGAAGAACACCCTGGACAAGGAGATCACCGATGTGCCGTGACCATGACGACGAGCTTGAGCCGCTGCCGAGCTCGATCAGCCGACGGGGTGTGATCGGCGGGGCGATCGCACTCGCCGGCGCCGGACTGGCGGCCGTCGGCCAACCCGCCCAGGCGGCAGTCGGCACGGACGCCGATGGTCCCGGCGGTCGAGCGCCCGTGCCACCTCCCGTCGTGATCGAGAACGGTACGGTGCTCGACCCGCTCAGCGGGCGGGTCATCGAGGACGCCGTCGTCGTGCTCGCGGGCGGTCGGGTGGTGGCCGTTGGCAACCGTTCGCAGACTCGCAAAGCAGTTGCCCAGGCCAACGGTCGCGTCATTGACGTCGAGGGACGATGGGTGCTGCCCGGTCTGGTCGACGTACATGTGCACGAGAACGCGGTCGCCGATGCTCATGCGGCTTTGGTGCGTGGGGCAACAACCGTCCGCAGCGGTACGTCGGACTTCTACCAGGACATCGGGCTCCGCGCGCTGAAGCCGTGGGCACCGGGCGTCGTACCGCGGATGAAGGCGTCGGGTACTTTCGTCACCCCGGATCTCGGCAACACGATCCTCGGCGATCCCGCCCTCGCTCCGTTGGCCGGCGGGGTTCGTACGCCGGAGGCGTTGCGGTACCTGACGTCGGTCAACCTGGATCGCGGCGTCGACTGGGTCAAGACGCGGGTGAACGAGCGGGCCGGCGTACCCGAGCAGGATCCGCTGGTTCAGGTCTACGACTACGAGCAGGTCCGCGCGATCGTCACCGAGGCGCGCAAGCGTGGCGTCGGCGTGATGTGCCACAGCTACAGCGAGAAGGCGATCGACGATGCTGTGCGGGCCGGGATCAAGACGCTCGAGCACGGCGTGTTCGTGGGGGAGCGGACGCTGGAGCGGATGGCTCGCCAGGGCACGCACTTCACCCCGACCATGTCCGCGATCGGCGGGATGCGCGACTCGACGAACCCGATCCTGAAGCAGCGCGGCGAAGAGTTCTTCCCGGTCCTCCAGGCCGCCGTACGCCGGGCCGCCGAGCTCGGCGTGACCGTGGTGGCGGGCACGGACTCGTTCGGTCTGGACGTCGACCCGGTCGGTGGCGAAGTACGCTTCCTGCACGAGGCCGGTCTGAGCGCCCTCGACGCGATCCGCGCAGCGACGACAAGCGCTGCGCGACTCCTCGGCCTCGGGGCGTCGGTCGGGCGACTGGCGCGTGGGTACGCAGCCGACGCCATCGTCGTAGATGACAGCCCACTCGACAACATCGCCGTACTCGAACAGCCGCACCTGGTGATAGCCGGCGGAGCGGTCGTGACCGGCTAGCGGGTGATGCGGTCCACCCGGCGGCCGGTTTGGTCGAAGATGTGGATCCGGGTCGTGTCCATGGCGAGGTGGATGCGGGAGCCGCGTCTGAGGTCCGCGTCGGCGGGGAGCTCGATGACCAGGTCGGCTCGCCGGTGCGTGGGCGGCAGTAGTTCAGCCGGAGCGGTCGTGCGGCCGGATCGGATGCGGGAGAGGACTCTGGTCAGCAACGAGGCCGGAGCCATCATGTCCTGCGGTGAAACAGCGTGCATCGGCCTCGGCTGGCCGACCTGGTCGGGATTGACGGCCTCGATCCCGCACTCGACGAACGCGATCGACTGCTGCCCGTGGAACTCGAACGCGCGCAACGTCCCGGTCAGCTGGTTCGCGACGTCCTCGTTGGTGATCACCCGGAAGGCGTTCGAGCGCGCGCCGACGATGACCTGGACGCCGTCGTGGTGGCGCAGGATCAGCGAGCGGCGATCGGACGGATCCAGGCCGATCGACTGCGAGCCGAAGTCGAGCGCCACCCGATGGTGTGCGGTGACGCGGACGGTCGCGGACAGCAGGTTGATCCTGGGCGCGCCGAGGAACCCGGCGACGAACGCGGTCGCCGGGTCGTTGTAGACCTGCGCCGGCGTACCCACGTCCTCGATCCGGCCGTCGCGCATCACCGCGATCCGGTCGGCCAGCGTGAGCGCCTCGACCTGGTCGTGGGTCACGTACAGCGTGGTGACGTTGAGGTCCCGGGTCATCGCGCCGATCTCCTGGCGCAGCTCGGTCCGCATCGTGGCGTCGAGGTTCGACAGCGGCTCGTCCAGCAGGAACACGTTCGGACGGCGTACGAGCGCCCGCCCGATCGCGACGCGCTGCCGTTGCCCGCCGGAGAGCGTCCGCGGCATCCGGTCGAGCACCGAGCCGATGCTGAGGATCTGCGCCAGGCCGGCGGCGGTCGAGCTCGCGTCGTGGTCGTCCTGCCCGGCGATCTGGAGCGGGAACATGATGTTCTCGCGGACGGTCCGGTTCGGGTACAGGGCGCCGGTCTGGAACACCATCGCCACCTGACGGTCCTTCGGCGGCAGCCGCGTCCCGTTCGTCCGGCCGAACCAGACCTCGCCGGCTGTCACCCGCTCGAGCCCGGCGATCATCCGCAGCAGCGTCGTTTTCCCGCAGCCGGACGGTCCGAGCAGCACCATGAACTCGCCGTCGGCCACGTCCAGGGACAGCTCGTCAACAGCCAGGTGTTCCCCCTCGAACACCTTGGACACCCCGTCGAGCCGGATCGCTGTCATCACGCTTCTTATACGGGAAGACCAGGTTCACCGGCAAGCATCGGACCCCGTTTTGCCGGTACTTGCAAGCGGCACGATTGAGCACCTGACTGTTGCCGCAGGCAACAGATCGTGGAGTCTGATCAAACCTGGGTCTGCGTCACGCCGTTGACGACGACCGTGACGAGGTCGCCGACGCCGCCTTCCGGGGTGCGGGTGAGTTGGATGAGGTCGGCGCGGGCGCCTACTTCGAGGCGGCCGCGGTCGGTCAGGCCGAGGAGGTTGGCAGGGGTGATGGTCGCCATCGTGACGGCAGTGTCGAGGGCGAGGCCGCCGGGGCCGGTGGCCCAGCGGAGGCAGTCGAGGAGCGAGGCGCCGCTGCCGGCCAGGTACGGCGTACCTTGCAGGCGGAGGCTGCCGTCGGGGCCGACGGTGACTGCGCCGCCGACTGCAGTCTTGTAGTCGCCGGGGGCGCAACCGGCAAGGGCGGCGGCGTCGCTGGTGAGAACGCAGCGGGTCGCGCCCTTGGCCCGGACGATCGCGGCGAAGGTGTCGACGGGCAGGTGGTGGCCGTCGGCAATCAGCCCGGCGGTCAGAGTGTCCTCGACCAGCTGAGGCCAGATCGGGTTGTCGTGCCGGTCGAGCTGCTTCGGCAAGGCGTTTCCGAGGTGCGTGGACATCCGCCCACCCGCGGCAGCAAACGCGTGAACCTCCTCAGCCGAAGCAAGCGAGTGCCCAACCGACACCACCACGTCGGCGGCGAGGTGGCGGGTGAATTCGAGGGCGCCTGTGCGTTCGGGTGCCAGGGTCAGGATGGCGATGGCGCCGGCTGCGGCCTTCTGCCAGCGGTCGAACTCGTCGGGGTCCGGGTCGCGGACGACGGCCGGGTCGTGTGCCCCGCGGGCGCCCTCGGCACTGGAGATGTACGGACCCTCGAGATGCAGACCGGGTACGCCGTACGCGACCGTCGAGTCGGACGCGCGAGCTGTGGCGGCGCGGGTGACGAGGGCGGTTGTGGTCGCGTCGTCGGCGGAGATGATCGTCGGGTAGACCGTCGTGACCCCCTGCTGCCACAGGATGCGCACGAGGTCGGACAGTTCGCTCGCCGGACGTGCAGGATCGTTGACATCCAACCCGGCATACCCGTTGAGCTGGATGTCGATCAGGCCCGGGAGCAGCAGGAGGTCGGGCGCACTCGGGTCGTCGGTGATCTCCTCGATGCCGGCGGCGGAGTACCGCACCCGCACACCGCGGCCGTCCGCCGTACGACCTTCCAGAACCTGAGTCATAGGTGAAACAACTACAGCTTGTTAGGTCGTTTGGCGAATGGGGTATTGGTACTCGGTGGCCCCGGGATGGTTCGTGATAGCTCTCGGCTCGCTGGTGTTGCTGACCGCGTGCGGAGGCGCCGGCGCGGCCGGAGCCCAGCCCACGGTGACCGCCACGACCACGGTGACCGCCACCCAGACGTCGACCGTCCCGCCAACCAGCGCGCCGCCACCTTCAGCTGCCCGCCCGTCCGCACAGGCGGGCGTCGTGCCGAACGTCGTCGGCCTCAACCATCAGCTGGCCCAGGACACAATGCAGGCCGCCGGCTTCTACTTCCTCACCGAAGAAGACGCGACCGGCCAGGGTCGCCTCCTGATCAACGACCGCAACTGGGTCGTCGTCTCCCAGCAACCCGCCGGCGGCACCCACGCGACCCCCGACACCAAGATCACCCTGCGCTCGAAGAAGATCGGCGAGTAAGACCCACGCCCGAAGGCAATCTGCTCGAGCTCGTTCAGCGGACCTGACGGAGCGCTTCCGCGATTGACGCGGTGACCGGTACGCCGGTGGCTTCCAGCGACTCGCGGGTCATGGCGCCGGTCGAGACGAGGACGCAGTGGGTGCCGGCGGCTCGGGCTGCGTCTGCGTCGTCGACGACGTCGCCGATCAGTACGACGTCCGCCGGGTCGAGCTGCTGTACTTCGAGGTGGCGGACGAGGCTGTCGGCCTTCGACCCACCGCCGACCTCACCGGGCAGCCCGTCGACGCGGGTGAAGTATGACGTCAGACCGTACTTCTCGATCGTGGGTGTCAGCCGCGCGTGGAACCACATCGACAGCAACGACTGGGTGCCGGTCCACTCCCGCAGTACGTCGATGGTGCCGGCGGCGAGCTCGCAGGTGTGCAGGAGCGCGTCGTACCGCTCGTGGTAGAGCTTGTCGACCCGCGCCCACTCCTCCTCGTCGAGCGTGCGCTGCAGGATCTGCTCGTACGACACCCGCATCGGTCGCGCGTACGCTGCCTGCCAGTCGCTCCAGGTCAGCTCCGGCCGGCCGAACCCGACACAAACCTCGTTGACCGCAGCCAGCACTGCGTGATTGTCATTGAGTAGCGTCCCGTTCCAGTCCCACACCACATGCGAAGCCTTCACCGGGGTAACTGTAGACGGGCCCTCAGACCGGAAAGGTGACGTAGTGGGTCAGATCACGGAGCTCCCACAGGTCGTACCGGCGGACCCCGGGAAGCCTGTCCGACCCGAAGCAGCGGCCAGTCAGCGGACCTCGCGGGAGCTCGCCGAGCACCCGAGCACGTGGTCGCAGGACCAGGCCGACGAGGTCGTACGGCGGTACACCGAGCTGGCTCCGCTCTGGGACGGTGACCGCGGTGGCTACCGCTCCGTCCCGCTGACCGACGCCCTGCAGCGTGGTGGGCCGTGGCCGGTCGGCTTGTGCTTGGAGGTCGGCTGCGGGACTGGACTCCTCTCCGCACTCATCCAGGAGGTGTGGCCGAAGGTGGTCAGCCTCGATCTGACCTGGGCGATGCTCAGCCGATCACCTGCTCCGTGGCGCGTTCTGGGCGATGCGTCGCAGCTGCCCGCCGGCGACGCATCAGTACAGGCGGTCGTGCTGGCCGACGTACCGCTGTTTGCTGACGAGGTTGTGCGGACGCTGACGCCGGATGGTGTGGTCGTGTGGTCCAACGCGCTCGGTGAGGACGCTCCGCACCACGTGCCGATCGAGACTGTGCTGGGCGCGCTGGAGAAGGCCTCGGGAGCGGACTGGTCTGCAGTGATGTCTCATGCGGGCTGGGGTTTGTGGGCGGTACTGCGTCGAGGGGAGTCGGAATGAGCGAGTTCCGGAGCGCGGCTGAGATCGGGGCCGGGTTTCACGCTGACGTGATCGCACCTCTGGTCGGGGACGTCGGGTATGCGGCCGGACTGCTCGGCTGGGGATCGGATGTGCTCGGCTACGACACCGAGCGCTCGACGGACCACGGGTGGGGTCCGCGGGTCGTCGTGCTGGTGGGTGCAGACGAGGTCGAGCGGGTGCGGAAGGCCGTCGACGACGGGCTGCCGGACGAGTACGCCGGGCACACGGTCCGCTTCGGCTGGGACACGCAGGAGCCGGTGCACCACGTCACGGTCGCGACGCTGGGGGACTGGTTGCGCGGGCACCTGGGGTTCGACGCGTCGGAGGGCATCGGGCTCACCGACTGGTTGACGACGCCGCAGCAGCAGTTGCTAGGTGTCGTGGCTGGTCAGGTGTACGCCGACGACGGGCGACTGGCCGCCGTACGTGATGCGCTCGCCTGGTACCCGGACCAGATCTGGCGGTGGATGCTCGCCTGCCAGTGGTCGCGGATCGCGCAGGAGGAGGCGTTCGTCCAGCGCACGTACGAGGTCGGAGACGAGCTCGGTTCGCGGGTGGTCACTGCTCGCCTGGTGCGCGACGTGATGCGCTTGGCGCTGCTGCAGTCGCGGACCTATGCGCCGTACACGAAGTGGCTGGGTACGGCGTTCGCGCGTCTCGACCACGCCGACGGTCTGGACCAGGCGCTCGCCGACGCGGTGGCAGCCGCTCGGTTCGAGGACCGCGAGCAGGCGCTCGTCACGGCGTACGAGCTGGTGGCGCGCCGCCATAACGCGCTCGGCATCACCGAGGAGATCGACCCGGCGCCGCGGCCGTACTTCACGCGGCCCGCCCAGGTGATCGATGCCGGTCGGTTCGTGCAGGCGTGTCTGGCGACCGTGACCGACGAGGCAGTGAGGCGCTGCGGGTTGATCGGGTCGATCGACCAGTTCGCGGACAACACCGACGTCCTCAGCAATCCGGAGGCGTTCCGGAAGTTCGTCGCTGTCTATCGTTGAACGATGACCCTCGCCAGGCACGTCATCCGCTCCGTCACGACCGCCGACCATCACTACGACTATCTCCGCACGATCGGCCGCAACTCGTTCCTCGGCAGCCACGGGAACGGCGGCAAGCAAACGGTGTACGTCGTGGAGACCGACCGCGGCGCCACCGGCTGGGGCCTGCCGCTGTCCGACGCGGACCCGCGCGCGCTCATCGGTCGCAACCTGGCCGAGCTGATCGACCCGGACCGCGGCGTGATCGACCCGGCGGCGGAGTTCCTCGACTACCCGCTTCACGACCTCGCGGCACGGATCCTCGACGTACCCGTCTATGCGATGCTCGGCGGCCACGGCTCGACGCGGGTGCGCTGTTACACCGGCGGCATCTACTTCGACGACCTCGATCACGGCCTGGAGGCGATCCGGACCAACCTCGCCCAGGACCACGCGTTCGGCTTCCGCGACTTCAAGCTGAAGATCGGCCGCGGCCACCGCTGGATGGATCCGCTGGCCGGAATGGCGCGCGACATCGAGGTCACCCGGCTGACCCGCGAGCTGTATCCGGACGCCGGGATCCTTGTCGACGGCAACGACGGCTTCACCCTCAACGGTCTGCTCGAGTACCTCGACGGCGTCGCCGACTGCGACCTGTACTGGATCGAGGAGCCGTTCCCGGAACGCCGGCCCGACCTGGAAGCACTCCGCGAACACCTGCAGACCATGACGAAGCGGCCCAAGGTCGCCGACGGCGAATACGACCCGAACGTTGACCACGTCCTCCGCCTCGCCCGCGAAGGCCTCGTCGACGTGGCTCTGATGGACGTCATCGGCCACGGCCTCACCGCCTGGCGTCGCACCATGCCGCAACTCGCCTCCGAGGCCTCACCGCATGCCTGGGGCGTCCCGCTCAAGACCCTGTACGCCGCCCACCTCGCAGCCGGCCTCGGCAACGTCCCGATCGTCGAAGGCGTGCCCGGCCCCGGCGCCTACACGCTCGAGGACGGGTACGTCGTGCTGTCCGAGGACTCGGGCTTCGGCCTCGCGGCGCCGTAGTCAGGTCAGCGGTTCGCCGCCGTCGACCCGGAGCGTCGTACCGGTCACGAAGGTGCTGCTCATCGCGAACAGGACGGTCTGCGCGACGTCGTCCACGGTGCCGATCCGCCGGGCCGGGTTGCGTGAGCTGATGTCGCGGAAGTAGTCGTCCTTGCCCGCGCCCAGTCCGTCCCACGCACCGGTGTCGATCACGCCGGGGGAGACCGCGTTCACCCGGATCGGCGCGAGCTCCAACGCGAGCGAGCGGGCGAGTACGTCGGCCGCGCCGTTGGTGATCGCGACCGCGAGCGTGCCGACGGCGATCTTCGCGGCCGCGACGCCGGAGAAGATCGTCAACGAGCCGCCCGTGTTGATCCGCGGCGCGAGGTGCTTGGCCAGCATCAGCGGACCGATGACCTTCGTGTCGAACGACGCCCGGACCGCGTCCCGGTCCAGGTCCGCGACCTTCCCGCGGGCCCGGGCCGACGCGGTCGAGACGATGTGGTCGACGGTCCCGAGCCGTTCGCCGAGCGCCGCGATCGAGGCCTCGTCGGTCAGGTCGACGTACTCGGTGGTGATGCCGGGCTCACCGTCGTACGCCGCCTTCAGCTTGTCCTGGCTGCGGCCCGCGGCGACGACCTGTGCGCCCGCGTCCCGGGCGGCCAGGGTCACCGCCCGGGCGATGCCGCCGCCGCGGCCGACGACCAGAACTGTCATGCCTTGAAGTGTCATAACGCTTACCGAACACGAGAGCCGGCCGGGTTCGCATCCGCCACTGGCTGGCCTCCGCGGTTTTGGACACCGTTTTCCGACGGCAGTCGGTTGGGCGTAAATTTGTCGCTCATGGCCATGTTCGACCTTTCCCTCGACAAGCTCCGCGAGTACCGGCCCGAGGTGGCCGCACCCGCCGACCTGGTCGATTTCTGGCGCCGTTCCATCGAGAAGGCGCGTACCGACGACCTGTCCGCCTCGTTCACCCTGATCGACAACAAGCTCGCGGTGATCGACACCTACGACGTCACCTACGCCGGCTTCGGCGGTACGCCGGTCAAGGGCTGGCTGCACGTCCCGGCCGGAGCCACCGGCCCGCTGCCGACCGTCGTGCAGTACCACGGGTACTCCGGCGGCCGCGGCTTCCCGCACGCGACCACGCTGTGGGCGCAGGCCGGCTACGCCCACTTCGTGATGGACACCCGCGGCCAGGGCTACGGCGCCGGCGGACTGGACAGCACGCCGGACGACACGCCGTACGCCGGTCTCAATCACACGCCGGGCTTCATGACCGCGGGGATCACCGACCCGGAGACCTACTACTACCGTCGCGTGTTCATCGACGCGGTCCGTGCGCTCGATGCGGTGAAGACGTCGCCGCTGGTCGACCCGGACAAGCTCATCGTCACCGGCGGCAGCCAGGGCGGCGGCATTTCGATCGCCGCGGCCGGACTCGCACCGATCGCCGGCATCGAGCTGCTCGGCTGCGCGCCCGACGTACCGTTCCTGTGTCACTTCGAGCGGGCGCTGCAGATCACCGACAAGGACCCGTACGGCGAGATCACCCGGTACCTGAAGGGGTTCCGGCAGGACGTCGACGCGACACTGCGGACGCTGAGCTACTTCGACGGCGTCAACCTCGGCCGGCTCGCGACGGCACCCGCGCTGTTCTCGGTCGCGCTGATGGACGCCACCTGCCCGCCGTCGACGGTCTTTGCCGCGTACAACCACTACGGCAGCGAGCAGAAGGACATCGAGGTCTACCAGTACAACAACCACGAGGGCGGCCAGACGTACCAGCAGCTGGCGCAGCTCGAGTGGTTCGCGCGGGTCTTCGAGGCGCGCGGCTGAAAAAGCTCATCGATCGACCGATGAGTTTTCGGGGCGGCCGTCGTTACACGGTCATCGATGTCGGTCAGACTGGACCGACCGTGACCGCGGGAGGCCGCAGATGGACTGGAAACTCGAGCTCGTGATCGTGCCGGTGACGGACGTGGATCGGGCCAAGAAGTTCTACACCGACCAGCTCGGTTTCGCCGTGGACGTCGACCACAAGGTCGGCGACTCGTTCCGGGTCGTGCAGCTGACCCCGCCCGGGTCGGCGTGCTCGATCACGATCGGGATCGGGGTGACCTCGGCGAAGCCGGGCAGCTACCAGGGCACGCACCTGGTGGTGACCGACATCGAGGCCGCGCGGGCCGAGCTGGTCGACCGTGGCGTGGAGGTCAGCAAGCCGTTCCATTTCGGCGACCAGGGCAAGCAGGACGGCGTGCACCCCGATCGCTCCGACTACAACACCTTCCTGTCCTTCGACGACCCGGACGGCAACAACTGGACCGTCCAGGAGGTCGGGCACCAGTCATGACGACGCTGGAAGAGGCGGCGTTCGCGGGCGATGAGGCCGCGTTCGCCGACCTCGCGGGGAGGCATCGGCGCGAGCTCCACGTGCACTGCTACCGGATGCTCGCGTCGTACGACGATGCCGAGGACGCCGTTCAGGAGACACTGCTCCGGGCCTGGCGCAGCCTCGATCAGTACGACGGGCGCACGTACTTCCGCGCCTGGCTGTACCGGATCGCGACCAACGTCTGCCTGGACGTCGCCCGTCGGCACACTCGGCGCAGTACGTCGCCCGGCGACATGGGCTGGCTGCAGCCGTATCCGGACCGGTTGCTCGACGAGATCGCACCACCGGCCGACCAGCCCGATGCGGTCGCGGTGGACCGGGAGACGATCGAGCTGACGTTCCTGATCGCGCTCCAAGCGTTGCCCGCTCGTCAGCGGGCTGCACTGATCGCGCGTGACGTCCTCGGCTGGTCGGCGTCGGAGACGGCCGGCCTGTTGGAGACCAGCGTGGCCGCGGCCAACAGTGCGCTCCAGCGCGCCCGCGTGACGATGCAGCAGCGGCTGCCCGCACGACGGTCCGACTGGAGTGCACCACGCCCGACAGCCGAGGAGCGCGAGGTGCTCGATCGGTTCATCGATGCCCACCAGCGGTGTGATGCGGAGGCGGCGATCGCGATCGCGGCCGAGGACCTGCGGATCTCGATGCCACCTGACCAGCTGACGTTCGACGGCCTGGCCGCGTGCCTGCCGTTGTTCGAGCGGGGCATGGGGCCGAACCGCGAGGGCGAGTGGCGGCTGGTGCCGACCTCGGCGAACCGGTTGCCCGCGGCAGCGTCGTACCTGATGCGTCCCGGGGACACGGTGTGGCGGGCGTTCAAGCTCGACGTGCTGTGGGTGCGCGACCACCAGATCGTCGAGATCACCACCTTCGGCTACTCCCGTTTCCCTGCCTTTGGCCTTCCGGACCGGTTGACCCCCTAATGTGGGTTCCATGCTGGGACTACCTGCGGGGATCCGGGCCTGTCTGTTCGACCTGGATGGTGTGTTGACCGACACCGCTGCCGTCCACGCCGCCGCGTGGAAAGAGATGTTCGACAAGTTCCTCCGCGAGTATTCGGCGCAGCACGGGATACCGTTCGTGCCGTTCGACGCGCGGGCGGAGTACGACGCGTATGTCGACGGCAAGCCGCGAGCGAACGGAGTCCGGGACTTCCTCGCCGCGCGCGGGATCACGCTGCCCGACGGTGCGGCCGACGATCCGCCGGACGCGATGACGGTGAACGGCCTCGGCAACCGGAAGAACGAGGCCGTCCAGCGCCGGATCCGGACCGAGGGCGTGCACGTCTTCGAAGGCTCGCGCCAGTACCTCCAGGCCGCCGAGCAGGCCGGACTCCGCCGCGCGGTGGTGTCGTCGAGCGCGAACACCCGTGAGGTGCTCGACGTCACCGGACTCGCGCAGTACGTCGAGCAGATCGTCGACGGCGTGACGATCCGGACCGAGGGCCTGAAGGGCAAGCCGGCGCCGGACACGTTCCTCGCCGCGGCCAAGGGCTTCGGCGTCGATCCGTCCGAGGCGGCCGTGTTCGAGGACGCGCTGGCCGGTGTGGCGGCCGGCCGCTCGGGTCGCTTCGGTCAGGTGATCGGAGTGGACCGCGTCGGCCAGGCGGCCGAGCTGAAGTCGCACGGCGCCGACGTGGTGGTCCGCGACCTGGCAGACCTGCTCGCCGATCACGGGGAGGGCAAATGATCGACCGAGGCCATCACCCGATCGAGCCCTGGCGGTTGCGGGAGACCCGACTCGCGCTGGACAAGCTGGCCCAGTCGGAGTCGCTGTTCGCCCAGTCGAACGGCCACATCGGCCTGCGCGGCAACCTGGACGAAGGCGAGCCGTACGCGATCCCCGGCACCTACCTGAACTCGTTCTACGAGCAGCGCCCGCTCCCGTACGCCGAGGCCGGCTACGGCTACCCGGAGTCCGGGCAGACGCTCGTCGACGTGACCAACGGCAAGCTGATCCGGCTGATGGTCGACGACTCGCCGTTCGACATCCGCTACGGCTACCTGACCAAGCACGAGCGCTCGCTCGACTTCCGGACCGGCATCCTCGAGCGCGACGTCGACTGGACCTCGCCGGGCGGCAAGCGGATCAAGGTCCGCAGCCGCCGGCTGGTGTCGCTGACCCAGCGGGCGGTCGCCGCGATCGAGTACGTCGTCGAGCCGGTCGACCAGCCGGCCCGGTTCGTGATCCAGTCCGAGCTGGTCGCCAACGAGGCGCAGCCGAAGCTGTCCGACGACCCGCGGGTCGCCGCAGTGCTCGACAACCCGTTGAAGCCTGTCAGCCACGACGGCGGCGAGCACGGCGTCGTCCTGATCCACCGGACCACGCGGAGCCAGCAGTTGATGGCTGCGGCGATGTCGCACGAGGTGGACACCACCGTCCGGTACGCGATGGACCAGGACGTGCGTGAGGACTGGGCGCGCACCACGGTGATCGCGCACCTGCAGCCGGGCGAGAGTCTGCGCGTGGTGAAGTACCTGGCGTACGGCTGGTCCAGTCTGCGTTCGGAGACAGCGATCCGGGACCAGGTCGCGGCAGCCATCGCCAGCGCGCAGTTCTCCGGCTGGGACGGGCTGACCAAGCAGCAGGTCGATTTCCTCGACGACTTCTGGGACGGCGCCGACGTCGAGGTGCAAGGGCATCCGGAGCTGCAGCAGGCCGTCCGGTTCGCGCTGTTCCACGTACTGCAGGCCGGAGCGCGCGCCGAGCGACGAGCGATCCCGTCGAAGGGTCTGACCGGTGCCGGGTACGACGGGCACACGTTCTGGGACACCGAGGGCTTCGTCCTGCCGGTGCTGACCTACACCATGCCTGACGCGGCCGCCGACGCGCTGCGCTGGCGACATTCGATCCTCGAGCTCGCCAAGGAGCGGGCCGAGGTTCTGGGCTTCAAAGGCGCGGCGTTCCCCTGGCGGACGATCCGCGGCCAGGAGTGCTCCGGCTACTGGCCGGCGGGTACGGCGGCGTTCCACCTGAACGCCGATATCGCCGAGGCAGTCATGCGGTACCACACCGCCACCGCCGACGACGGCTTCCTCGAAGAGGTCGGGCTCGAGCTGCTGGCGGAGACGGCCCGGCTGTGGATCTCGCTGGGACACCACGATCGCGACGGCAAGTGGCACCTGCCCGGCGTGACCGGCCCGGACGAGTACAGCGCCGTTGCCGACGACAACGTTTTCACCAACCTGATGGCGGCGCGGAATCTGCGGTTCGCGGCGGAGGTCTCGGTCAAGCTGCCGGCCAGGGCCCGCGAGCTGGGCATCGACGCCGAGGAAGAGGCCGCCTGGCGGGACGCGGCCGCTGCTGTGTACGTGCCGTACGACAAGGATCTCGGCGTACACCCGCAGTCCGAAGGCTTCACCGGGTACGCCGTGTGGGACTTCGATGCGTACAAGGACAAGTACCCGCTGCTGCTGCACGCGCCGTACTTCCAGCTCTATCGCACGCAGGTGGTCAAGCAGGCCGACCTGATCCTCGCGACCTTCTGGTGCGGTGACGCGTTCACCGATGAGGAGAAGGCGCGGAACTTCGACTACTACGAGCGGCTGACGGTGCGGGACTCGTCGTTGTCCGCGTGCGTGCAGGCGGTGATGGCGGCGGAGGTCGGGCATCTGGACCTTGCGTACGACTATGCGTACGAGGCTGCGCTGATCGACATGCGGAATCTGCATCACAACACCGGCGACGGCCTGCACATGGCGTCGCTGGGTGGTGCTTGGAGTGCGCTGGTCTGCGGCTTCGGCGGGTTGCGGGACCGCGACGGCCGGCTGTCGTTCGATCCGGCGCTGCCGATCGGGCTGGGCGGGCTGAGCTTCTCGATCCGGTGGCGCGGGGTCCGGCTGAAGGTCGAGATCGATCCGGTGGCGGTGAAGTACACCGTGCACAACGGGCCGGATGCCGAGATCACCTTCCGGCACGCCGGTGAGGAGATCACGGTCCGGGCCGACCAGCCGGTCATCCGGACGCTGGAGAAGCGCCGCCCGCTGCTGCCCCGGCCGCCGCAACCGCCGGGCCGCGAGCCGCGGCCGGCGATGGCGATCAACGAAGGCAGCTAGCTCGACCGCGCCGGCCTAGCTCGACTCGGCCGGCGGGGTCGACTTGGGTTTTAGCGGCTGATGGACGAGTTCTTGCGGCGGGCGGACAGGGACTCGGCCGTGCCGACCAGCAGCACCGACGAGATCACCGCGATGATGAAGCCGAACACGTTCAGCTCGAAGATGCTGCCGGTGCCGAGGATCGCGGCGATCGTGCCGCCGATCACCGAGCCGGCCAGGCCGAGCAGCAACGTGGCGAGCAGGCCGAGCTTCTGCTTGCCGGGCGTGAAGAGCCGGGCCAACGCTCCGATGACGAGTCCGGCGACGATGAAGCCGATCATGGCTGAAGACCTCCGAGGGGTCGAACGGTAGGACTCCAGTCTCCGGCCGCGGCGGGTCCGGCGGCAGTGGAGTTCTCCCTGACCCGACCCGGATCCGACCCTGGCTTCAGGTCCGTGCCGAGGTGACGACCAGGTCGCTGTTGATCTTCAGCCGGGGAGTCGCCTGGAGTTCGCTGAGCACTGCGGTCGCGAGTTGATCGGCAGCGTCCTGGTCGCTGTGCAACAGGGCCTGGTAGCTGTTCCGGCAGGGTGAACCGGGGCCGAGGATCTCGACGTACTGCTCGATGTCCGACAGCGTCGGCTTGCCCTTGACGACGTCCACGGTGCTCTTGGCGCACCTGATCAGCGTCGGCTGCGTCCTGGCGACGCTGTTCTTGGCGAGCAACTGGTCCGCGAGCGCCTTCGTCAGGAAGTACTCCGCGGTGGTCCCCTTGTCCTGCAGGTACCGCGCGGTGGCGAACTCCTTGAGACTGTCGCTGAGCACGCAGACCGCCCACTGCGGCGGCACCGTGATGACCTGGGACTTCGGCATGAACACGGGGATGTCCAGGACCCCGGCCAGGCCGCCGCTGTTGTTGACGGCGATCAGTGCGGCCCGCGACGCCAGGTCGGTCGGGTTCTCCTTCGGCGCGGCGATCAGCCGGCTGGTGAAGCCGGCGTCCGGCATGATGATGACCGTCAGCCCGCCGATGTTCTTGAGCAGCAACGACGTACGGGTCGGGTCGGTGGTGGCGGCCAGCGCGACGCCGTCCACCTGCGCCTCCGCCGGGAGCTCCTCGGTCGAATGCGAGCAGTCGGACGCGGGCTTGACCGGACCCGTGGTCCGGGGGAGGACGATCGAGGGGGTCTCGGTCACCGGGCTCGACCCACTCGAACCTTCTGCGCTCGTACAGCCGGCCAGCGCCGGCACCGCCAGCAGAACTGCACAGGACATGAGTGCCCAACCACGTAGCGCCACGATCAACCCCCTGAACCCCGAGCCCCAGGTCCCCACCTCGCTCGGCCTTCGTCCCAGAATACTGTCCGAAGCGTCGCTTAGTCTCTCTTTGTGACCGTTCATCAGTTGTCGAAGCGAGATGCCAGGCGGCTGGCGGTGCGCGCGCAGCTGCTGACGAGTGAGCGGCCGGACGATCTTTTCGACCTCGTGCGCGGGCTGAACGTGATCCAGCTCGACCAGACGGCGTACGTCGCGCCGAACGCGGACCTGGTCGCGTGGAGTCGGCTGGGCTCGTCGTACGACGCTGCCGAGCTCGCGGATGCGCTGGCCACGCAGGAGCTGCTCGAGCTGCGCGGGTTCGTGCGGCTGCCGGAGACCCTGGCGCTGTTCCGGGCCCAGATGGACGCGTGGCCGTCGGACGGCGAACCGCTCGACTGGCAGCAGTACCGCGGTGACTGGGTGAAGTCGAACGAGGGCTGCCGGCTCGACATCCTCGAGCGGCTGCGCCAGGACGGCCCGCTGGCAATGCGCGAGCTGCCGGACACCTGCGTGCGGCCGTGGAGGTCGAGCGGCTGGACCAACAACCGCAATGTCTCGCAAATGCTCGAGTTCATGATGCAGCGCGGCGAGGTGGCGATCGCGAGCCGGGACGGACGCGACCGGCTGTGGGACCTGGCGTCCCGTATCTACCCCGACGACCCGGTCGTGCCGCTGGAGAAGGCCGCCCGGATCCGCGACGAGCAGCGGTTGCGGTCGATGGGGATCCTGCGAGCCAAGGGTCCTGCCTGCCCGGGGGAGCCGCTCGACGCCGGCGAGGCGGGGGAGCGGGTCGTCGTCGAGGGCGTGCGCGGCGAATGGCGGATCGACCCGGAGCTCCTTGGTCAGCCGTTCACCGGGCGGACGGCGATCCTCTCGCCGCTGGACCGGCTGGTGTACGACCGGAAGCGGCTCGGCGAGATCTTCGACTTCGACTACCAGCTGGAGATGTACAAGCCGGTCGCGAAACGCAGATGGGGGTACTTCGCACTGCCGATCCTGCACAACGACCGCCTGGTCGGGAAGGTCGACGCGATGTCGGACCGCAAGGCCGGGATCTTCCGGGTCGACGCGATCCACGAGGACGAGCCGTTCTCGAAGACGCTGACCGCCGCCGTCCACCGCGAGATCCGCGATCTGGCGAAATGGCTCCGGCTGGAACTCGTGCTGAAGTCTTGACGAGAGCCGATGTTCACGTAAACATCGCCGGGTGAGATCTACCGCCCGCAGTCTCGCCACCGTCCTCCTCGCCCTCGTCACCCTGGCCTCCGGGATCGCCGTGCCGGCCGCGGCCGGTCCGCCGCGGACGAACGACTTCCGCGGCGTGAACTGGGCCGATCCGCGCGACAACTACGCCTACGACGAGGTGGTCCCGTCCGGCCTGAGTACGGCGGACGACTACCGGACGACGTACCGCAAGGCCACCGGGATCGTCGGCGAGTTCCGCAAGGAGCTCAAGGCGAACACGATCCGGCTGCCGATCAACCCGTCGAGCGTGGGTACGCCGTGGTGGAACTCGTACCGCGCCGCGATCGACGCGTCGGTCTCGAGCGGGTACAAGGTCATCCTCAGCTACTGGGAGGCCGACAACGCCAAGGACGGCCGGGTCGACGACCCGGCGAAGTACGCCGCGATGTGGGACACCGTCGTCAAGGCCTACAGCAAGAACCCGCACGTGTACTTCGAGCCGATGAACGAACCGTTCGGGTACTCGCTGACCGAGTGGGTGTCGCTGACGTCGGCGTGGATCGCCCGGCATCGCGACGTACCGCGGGGGCGGATCGTGATCTCGGGCACCGGCTACAACGACAACGTGACCGGGGTCGGCGCGGCGCCCGAGCTGAAGGGCACGCTGCTGTCGCTGCACTTCTACGGCTTCTGGGCGTCCGACACCACGGAGGCCGCCTGGCTGGCGAACCTCCGACCGCGGATCGGTTCGTACGGCTGGCGCACGATCATCGACGAGGCCGGCTCGCCGATGACGATCGGGCTGAACTACGGCAACCACGAGGGCAACGTCTACACGGCGTACCTCGGGGCGCTGACGCAGGTCGCCCATGAGCAGCAGATGGGTATCGTCTACTGGCCGGGCCTGCGTACCGGTGACTCGTACTCGATGACCACGCAGGTCGGCCCGAGAGACCTGCAGGTCAACAGCGAGAGTGGCCGCGACCAGCTGTGGTGGGGCTGGGGTCTGCTCAAGAAGGAGCCGACGAACACCCTGCCGCCTGCCCCGCCGGGTGAGCCTCTCCGTGGCGTCGCGAGCGGCCGGTGCGTCGACGTACCGGGCTTCTCGACCAGCCCTGGTACGGCGCTCGATCTGTGGGACTGCAACAACGGCGGCAACCAGTCGTGGAACCAGACCGCCACCGGCCAGCTCACTGCGTACGCCGACAAGTGCCTGACCGCCGGTGCCTCCGCAGCCACCATCGAGACCTGCACCGGCGCCGCCGACCAGACCTGGCAACTCAACGCCGACCAAACAGTCACGTCACCGGCCGGCTGTCTGACCGCGTCCGGCACGGACAACGGCGCCGCCGTCGTCGTTGCCTCCTGCAACGGATCCGACAGCCAGAAGTGGACCCGCTCCTAGCCTGGCCTTCCGTTCGATCGACTGACCCCAGGTGGTCCCGGCCAGGAGAAGGACGGCTCCGAGTGCGGCGGTGATCGTCAGGTGCTCGGAGCCGAGGCCGATGCCGATGGCAACGGCCCAGATGGGCTCGGTGCCGAGCAGAAGGCTGGCGCGGCTGGCCGAGGTGCGCTGGACCGCCCACGTCTGCACCAGGAACGCGAAAACACTGCAGAACAAGGCCAGATAGGCAAGCTGGAGCCAGCCCACGGCGGGGATCGCGGGAAGGTGCTGTACGGCGGGTGCCGCGAAGAGCGCCGTGCCGACAAGGGTCTGGACTGTCGTCAGTTGCAACGGCCGCACGCCAATGGCAAGACGACCGACCAGCGCGACATGACCGGCTCGGACGACCGCGGCCGCGAGCATGAGCAGGTCGCCGATGCCGGGGGCGTGGAGTCCGTGGCTCGACATCAGCAAGCCGACTGCGCCGACACAAAGAGCGGCCGCGAGGTAGAACCGCGGCGGGAGCCGGCGACGATCCAGCATCGGGGTCAGGACGAGCGTGAGGCTGATGATCAGCCCGGCGTTGGCGGCGCTCGTGTGCGTGACGCCGTACGTCTCGAGGATCAGTACGGCGGCCTGCGTGAGGCCGAGGACGCCGCCGATGCGGAGTTCCTTGCGGCTGATCCGCCGTACGAAGATGAGCAAGGCGACCGCGGAGATGGCATAGCGAACGAAGAGGACGGTCAGCACCGGCGTGGATGCGGTCGCGGTCTTGGCGGCGAGGTAGCTCGAACCCCAGACGATGGCGACCAGCAACAGGAGGAGATCGGTACGGCGGGAAGCGGGCACGACTCCAACGGTGACCGGTCACGATGTTGAAGCCAAGTACCACCTTCTTAAGCAACCCTGTAGCACGCCTACAGTATTGGAATGGACGAACGACAGCTCCGAGTGCTGCGCGAAGTCGGCGAGCTGGGGAGCGTGACGGCCGCCGCCGACGCATTGCTGGTGACTCCCTCGGCGATCTCGCAGCAGCTCAGGCTGTTGCAACGATCGATCCCGGTCCCGTTGACCGAGCGCGACGGCCGGCGGGTAGTTCTCACCGCGGCCGGTCGTGCATTGGCCGGGGCGGCAGCGGACGTGGGGTCGGCGTTGGCGCGGGCCCGGCAGGTGGTGGACGACTTTGCCGAGCAGCCGGACGCGGTTGTATCGGTTGCCGCTTTCCACAGCGCGGCTGCAGCATTCTTTCCGGCGCTGTTGCTGGCGGGTGACGGGCCGCGGGTCAGCCTGCATGACGAGGATGTGCCGCAGGACGAGTTCCCACCGCTGACCCGCGAGTACGACGTCGTACTGGCGCATCGGCTGGATCATGCCGCCCCTTGGCCGCGCACGGTCGCGGTGACGCCGCTGCTGCACGAGCCGCTGGACGTCGCCGTACCGGTGGATCATCCGTTGGCGTCGAAGCGGTCGCTGTCACCGCGCGATGTAGCGGGCGAACCGTGGATCACCGTGCACGACGGGTTTCCGTTGATGGCGACGATCGAGGCGATCGGGGCAGCGGCCAACCAGCGGCTCGACCTGGTCCATCGTGTCAACGAATTCACCGTCGTCGCCGAGTTGGTTGCCGCCGGCGCCGGGTTGGCGCTGATCCCGCGCTGGACCGCACGGCCGCATCCGGGAATCGCGTTGCGTCCGATGCGGGGCGTGCACACGCGGCGGCACATCGACGCGCTGCATCGGCCGGAGCGGACAGCTCGGCGGGCGGTGCGGACGACACTCGCCAACCTCGAGACCGCGGCGGCGACGATTCGCAGGGCGAGCGCTTGATAACCTCCTGACAGTTCGCTGTCACCCCGCCCGGGGCAGTGGTTCCGGGTCGTGAGAGGGAGACATGTCGAGAGCTATACGCGGCGTTATGGCTGCGGTCGGAGTGCTGGGAGTGGTCGGCGTGATCGCCGGACCGATGGCGGCGGCACAGAACAGGCCACCCGGCGTACCGCGGGGCGAGATCGCCATCCCGGTGGCGCCGGAGTCGAACGTTGCATCAAGCAACGGACCGTTGCGGGAGCTGGCAACGGGCGGACCGTTCCACACAGCCCATGCGGTCGTCGTGATGGTGTCGCATGGCGCGCGGACCACCGTTCGGCTGAAGGTGACCGGCGTCGAGCACTCGGCGGGTCGCAGCTTCGGCGCACACCTGCACATGGGGCCTTGCGTGGCAGGTGACGGCGCGGCTGCGGGTCCGCACTACAACGCCGACGTGGTCAACGGCCGCAAACCCGTGCGAGTCGACGCCGAGCACGAGGTGTGGCTCGACTTCACCGTCAGCCCGAGTGGCGCGGGTACGGCGTCAACCGTCGTACCGTTCGCGCCGAAGCCCGGCAACCGCTCGATCGTCATCCATGGCACCTCGGGCGCCCGGCTCGCCTGCCTCCCGCTCAGCTGGGACTAGGCCGAGCCGCCGTTGCTCTTCAGCAGTTGGCCGTTGACCCATTGGCCGTTGGTCGAGCAGAGGAAGTCGACGAGGTGTGCGGTGTCCTGAGGAGTGCCCAGTCGGCCGAGCGGGGTCTGTTCGAGGCAGGCATCGCGGACCTCGTCGGTCATCCAGCCGGTGTCGATCGGGCCGGGGTTGACGACGTTCGCGGTCACGCCGAGCTCGGACAGTTCCTGTGCCGCCGCGAGCGTGATGCGGTCGAGCGCGCCCTTGCTGGCGCCGTACGGAAGGTTGTGGACGGTGTGGTCGCTGGTCAACGCAACGATGCGGCCGGTGCCGTACGCCCCGGTGAAGCGCTGGGCGAACTCGCGGATCAGTAGCCAGGTCGCGCGGGCGTTGACGGCGAAGTGCCGGTCGAAGCTCTCGACGGTCGTGTCGAGGATGCCGGAATCGACTGACTCGCAATGGCACATCACCAACGCGGTGACGTTGCCCAGCTGCTCTTCGGCGGCGGCAAAGATCCGCTCCGGCGCTGCGGGATCGACGAGGTCAGCCTCGATCGGCACCACGGTCGCGCCGAGCTCACTCAGCTCCTTGACGATCTCGTCGGTGGCCCCGGTCTGGACGCCCCACTGCATGCGGTCGTCGTACGCCGTCCAGTAGCTGAACGCGATATCCCAGCCCGAGGCGGCCAGCTGACGGGCGATGCCGGCGCCGATACCGACAGTACGGCCGACTCCGGTAACAAGGACGACGGGCCGGGCTCCTGGCTCACTCATGCCGGCGATCCTGCTCGAACCTCCGCCCGGCCGGCAACTCGATTCTTCTAGCTGTTGTGCACGATGTGTGCGTCTGGACCCGGGAAGAACAGTGACTCGGTGTCGGTGTCGCTCCAGTGCACGAGGTACGGCGGTGCGCCGTCCGGATCGTGTACCTCGACGATCTTCCCCTCGCGCCGGTGTGCCATCAGATGGCTGGTCTCGACCACAACCTGGTCGCCTGCTGCCGCTTTCACCACACCCACCTCCTTCACCCTCAGCTTCGTCCTGCCGAGCGCCCGGCACCACCCCTCACCCGATGTTCGGCAGCGTGACGATGGCCGTCGTACCTCCGGTGCTCGATGAAGTCAGCGTGATCGTGCCGTTGTGTGCCCGGGTGATCTCGCGAGCGATGGACAGTCCCAGTCCGGAGCCGCCACTCGCGCGGGAGCGGCTGGTGTCGAGCCGGACGAAGCGTTCGAAGACCCGCAGGCGATCCGCCTCGGGGATCCCGTCGCCGTCGTCCTCGACCGTGATGATCGCCGACCCGTCCTTCTCGGCCGTCGTCAGGTGGACGCTGGTGTGGGCGGCACGGGCAGCGTTGTCGACGAGGTTCCGCAGTACCTGACTCAAGCGGGCCGGATCGCCGACCACGCGGACAGGGTGGACGTCCCCGGTCACCTTCAGTTCGGGCATCGAGCTTCGCAACCGCTGGATCTCGGCCGCGACCAGATCGTCCAGGTCCACGTCGGTCTGCCGCATCCGGATCCCGGTGTCGTCCGCTTTGGCGAGCAGCAGCAGGTCCTCGACGAGCTGCCGCATCCGGTCGGTCTCGGTCCCCATCACCGCACGCAGTTCGCGCCACGCCTCGCCGGTGGTGTCCGCCTCGATGACCTCCAGCGCCGCGGTCAGCGTGGCCAACGGCGACCGCAGTTCGTGACTGGCATCCGCCACGAACGCCCGCTGCGTCGCCTGTCCGGTCTCGAGTCGGTCGAGCATCTCGTTCATCGTCACCGCGAGCCGGGCGATCTCGTCCCGGGTCGGCGGCACCGGGACCCGCTCGGTCAGGTCCCGGGTGCCGATGCCCTGCACCCGGGACCGGATCCGTTCCACCGGCCGCAGCGCCTGCCCGACCATCAGCCACCCGGCCACGCCGACCACGATCAACAACGCGGGAATCCCGATCACGAGGTACTTCGCAACCGTGGTGACCGTCTGCCGTTGCGTCTCCACCGACGACGCGACCACGACCGTGTACGTCTGCCCGTCGTACGACGCACCCTGAGCGACGATCAAGTAGTTGTGGTCGTCGTCGATCAGCGGCATCTCGCCGACCTCGGCCCGCATCAGCGCCCCCGACGGCGGGCGGAGATCAGTCATCGGGGTGTTGCCGACCCGGCTCGACGAGGCGGCGATGACCCGCCCGGCCGGATCCAGGACCTGGACCAGCTGGGTCGCGCGGGTCGTTTCGACGAGATCGCGCGCGAGGCCCGCCGTACCCTCCGTGCTGACCTGGCCGGCCACGTCGGCGACCCGGCCCTCAGCGGCGTCGGAGACCTCGGTGATCAGGGCCCGCTGCAGGAGCAGCAGCAACGCCGCGGCCCCCAGCATCATCGCGAGCGCGACCACGATCACGGCCGCAGCCGTCGAGCGGCTCCGCACGCTCGCCTGCCGTAGCCCACCCGCGGTCCGGTACCACCCGTCGACCCGTCGTCGCACGACCGTGCTCACCCGGCAATCTTCGCAGGGAGGTCAGCCGCCCTCAGGATTGAGCCGGTATCCCATGCCCCGGATGGTCTCGATCGCGTGCCGGGCGAACGGGGTGTCGATCTTCTTCCGCAGGTACCGCACGTAGACCTCGACCACGTTCGGGTCGCCGTCGAACGCCGGGTCCCAGACCGCGGCCAGGATCTCGGTCTTGCTGACGGTGTCGCCGCGGTGCCGCATCAGGAACTCGAGCAGGCCGTACTCGCGGGGCGTGAGGGTGATCTCCCGCCCGTCCCGCTCGACCCGTCGCCGCGCCACGTCCAGCGTGAGGTCGCCGGCCATCAGCACCACCGGCCGCTCCGGCCCGCCGCGCCGGATCAGGGCCCGCAACCGGGCGACCAGGACCAGGAAGCTGAACGGTTTGGTCAGGTAGTCGTCCGCACCGAGGTCGAACGCGTCGGTCTGGTCGTACTCGCCGTCCTTCGCGGTCAGCATCAGCACCGGCGTCCAGATCCCGCGCGCCCGCAGCAGCTCGAGTACGCGGTACCCGTTGAGCTTCGGCAGCATGATGTCCAGCACGATCACGTCGTAGCTGTGCTCGGTCGCCGCCCACACCGCGTTCTCGCCGTCGTGCACCATCTCCACGACGAACCCGGAGTCGGTCAGTCCGCGGTGGACCGTGTCCGCCAGCCGCAGCTCATCCTCGACCATCAGCACTCGCATTCACCCAGTGTCGCCGGTGTGCGCTGAGAATCCGCTGAGAGCCGGACAAACTTGACGCGATGAAGACGGGCCACCTAGCGTTGTCGAAGCGCTTCGACGACCCTCCGGGAGAGGCTGGCCACGATGAAGTTCAGCGACGGGTACTGGCAGCTCCGGGACGGATTGACCCGGCTGCGGCCGGCCGAGGTCGAGAGCGTGCAGGCCGCGGAGCGGGAGCTGACCGTGTTCGCGCCGGCCAAGCGGATCGAGCGGCGTGGTGACACGCTCAACCAGCCGATGTTCACGGTGACGTTCTCGTCGCCGTCGCGCGGGGTGATCGGGGTCCGGATCGCACATCACCTCGGTGGCTTGCCCGCGCGGCCGACGTACCGGCTGAACGTCGATGACGATCACCCGGTGAAGGTCGAGGTCGATGCTGCCGAGGCGCGGCTGACGTCGGGTGAGTTGAGCGTGGTGGTCGCGCTCGAGGGGCCGTGGGACGTGCGGTTCGAGCAGGACGGTCGGCCGCTGACGAACTCAGGCGCGCGGAGCGTCGGCCTGGTAACCGATGCCGAGGGCAAGCATTACGTCCATGAGCAGTTGGCGCTCGGTGTCGGCGAGACGATCTATGGCCTGGGCGAACGCTTCGGCGCGTTCGTGAAGAACGGTCAGGTCGTCGACAGCTGGAACGCCGACGGCGGAACTTCGAGCGAGCAGGCGTACAAGAACGTGCCGTTCTACCTGAGCAGCAAGGGGTACGGCGTACTCGTCGACAGCCCGGCCCGGGTGTCGTTCGAGGTCGGCTCCGAGGTCACGTCGCGCAACCAGTTCAGCGTCGAGGGCCAGGAGCTGGGGTACTACGTCTTCGCCGGTCCGACCCCGAAGGACGTCCTGCGTCGGTACACCGCACTGACCGGCCGGCCCGCGCGCGTGCCGGCGTGGTCGATGGGGCTGTGGCTGTCGACGTCCTTCACCACGGACTACACCGAGGAGACGACGAGCGGCTTCGTCGACGGGATGGCCGAACGTGACCTGCCGCTGAGCGTCTTCCATTTCGACTGCTTCTGGATGCGGCAGTTCCACTGGTGCGACTTCCTGTGGGACCCGGTCGCGTTCCCGGATCCGGCCGGCATGGTCCGGCGGCTGAAGGATCGTGGTCTGCGCGTCAGCCTGTGGATCAACCCGTACATCGCGCAGCGCTCGGTGTTGTTCGAGGAGGGCCGCCGGCTCGGCTATCTGGTCAAGCGACCGGACGGCTCGGTCTGGCAGTGGGACATGTGGCAGGCCGGTATGGCGATCGTCGACTTCACCAACCCGGACGCGACCGCGTGGTTCCGCTCGAAGCTGCAAGCCCTGGTAGATATGGGCGTCGACTGCTTCAAGACCGACTTCGGTGAGCGCATCCCCACCGACGTCGTCTGGTACGACGGTTCCGATCCGGAGCGGATGCACAACTACTACGCGCAGCTCTACAACGCGGCCGTGTTCGGCCTGCTGGAGGAGAACCGGCGCGAGGGTGACGCCGTACTGTTCGCGCGGTCCGCGACGGCCGGCGGTCAGCAGTTCCCGGTGCACTGGGGTGGCGACTGCGAGTCGACGTTCGAGGCGATGGCGGAGTCGTTGCGGGGTGGGCTGTCGCTGGCCGCGTCGGGTTTCGGGTACTGGAGTCACGACATCGGCGGATTCGAGGGCTTGCCCGATCCGGCGATCTTCAAGCGCTGGGTGGCTTTCGGGCTGCTGTCTTCGCATTCGCGGTTGCACGGCTCGTCGTCGTACCGGGTGCCGTGGGCGTTCGACGAGGAGGCGGTCGACGTACTGCGGAAGTTCACCAAGCTGAAGCTGTCGTTGATGCCGTATCTGATGACGGCTGCGGCCGAGGCGCATCAGGACGGGGTACCGATGATGCGGCCGATGGTGGTGGAGTTCCCCGACGATCCGGCGGTCGCCTATCTGGATCGTCAGTACATGCTCGGTCCCGATCTGCTGGTTGCGCCGGTGATGAGCTTCGACGGCGAGGTCTCGTTCTACCTGCCGCGTGGACTATGGACGTCCTTGCTGACCGAAGAGGTGTTGTCGGGTCCGGGATGGGTGCAGCAGACGCATGGCTTCGACAGCTTGCCGTTGTTCGTGCGCGAGGGCGCCGTGGTCCCGATCGGCGCGGTCGACGATCGGCCCGAGTACGACTGGGCCGACGGGGTCGAGTTGCGCTGGTTCGCGCCGAGCGAGGGCCGGACGACCGTGGTCGAGTTGCCCGACGCGGACGGGGGAGTGGCTGCGGTGATCGAGCTGACCTTGCGCGATGGTGAGGTCGAGTCGCGCGTGGTCCAGGGTGTGTGCGAGCGCTACACCGTCAGGACGATCTCGTGACTCTTTGGTACGGCGGCGACTACAACCCCGAGCAGTGGGATCCGGTCGTCTGGCAGGAAGACCTCGAGCTGATGCAGCGGGCCGGCGTGAATCTGGTGACTGTCGGGGTGTTCTCGTGGTCGTCGCTCGAACCGGCGCCGGGCGAGTACGACTTCGGCTGGCTCGACCAGGTGTTGGATCTGCTGCATTCGGGCGGCATCCGGGTCGACCTGGCCACTCCGACGGCATCGCCGCCGCCCTGGTTCAGCCGGCTGCATCCCGAGGCGTTGCCGGTCACCGCGGACGGCGTACGGCTCACGCATGGCAGCCGCGACACGTACTGCGCTTGCGCACCGGCCTACCGCGAGGCCGCGCAGGGGATCGCTCGCGCGCTGGCGGAGCGGTACCACGATCACCCGGCGTTGGCGATGTGGCACGTGCACAACGAGTACGGCACCACGTGTTACTGCTCGTTGGCCGCCGAACGGTTCCGCGAGTGGTTGCAGGAGCGGTACGGCACGCTCGATCGGCTGAACCAGGCCTGGACGACCGCGTTCTGGAGCCAGGGGTACGCCGATTGGGTGGACATCGAGCCGCCGCGCAAGACGCAGTACCTCGTGAATCCCACGCAATACCTGGACTTCCGGCGCTTCTGGTCGGACGAATTGCTGGCGGCTTACCGGGAGCAGAAGGCCGAACTGCGGAAGTTGTCGGCGTTGCCGATCACAACGAACTTCGTGTTCGGCGGTTGGGTCCCGGTGAACCATGCGCAGTGGGCGACGGAGGTCGATGTCGTTGCCATCGACCACTATCCGGATCGGGCCGACATCGGCGCCGAGGAGCAGACCGCGTTCGGTGCGGACCTGGCGCGGGGCTGGGCCGGCGGGAAGCCGTGGCTGCTGATGGAGCAGTCGGCCGGAGCCCTGAACCTGGGCCGCCGGCAGCACACGAAGGAGCCGGGGCGGATGGCACGGCACAGCCTGTCCCATGTCGCGCGTGGCTCGCAGGGTGCTCTGTTCTTCCAGTGGCGGGCGTCGCGGGGTGGCGCGGAGATGTTCCACTCGGCGATGGTGCCGCACGCTGGTCCGGACAGCCGGATGTTCCGCGAGATCGAGGCGCTCGGATCCGAGCTGCCGAAGCTGGCTGACGTTGCCGAGAGCAACGTTGAGGCCGAGGTCGCGATCCTGTGGGACGTCGAGTGCTGGTGGGCGATGCAAGGCACCCACCTTCCCTCGTCATCGCTGGACTACCTGGAGGCGGTCCGGTCAGCGCATCGGCACTTCTGGCGCGCGGGCCGAACGGTCGACTTCGTAGCTCCGGACGCCGACCTCTCGTCCTATCGCCAAGTAGTTGCCCCATCGCTCTACCTGAGCTCGGACGAGGCAGCCGCGAATCTCGCCGGATATGTGGAGAACGGCGGTCAGCTGGTGGTCGGATACTTCAGCGGGATCGTCGACCCCGACCTGAGGGTTCGGTATCCCGGCGCGTTCACGGAGCTGCTCGGCGTACAAGTCGAGGAGTTCCATCCGCTGCCGGACTACGGCGAGATCGTGCTGGAGTCCGGCGGCCGCGGACGTCTGTGGAGCGAGGACGTCCAGGCGGTGTCGGCCGAGGTCGTCGATCGGTACGTCGGGGGAGTGCTCGACGGCAGGCCCGCGATCACCCGCCGCCAGGTCGGAGCGGGTACGGCGTTCTACGTATCGACCGAGCTGGACGACGCGACCGCGGCACGGCTGTTCGGCCTGCAGCCGTCACCGCTGGAGACGGTACGAAGGCAGTCCGGCGACACCACGTGGACGTTCCTGTTCAACCACGGTGACGCGGAGGTCGCCGTACCGGATGAGGGCGAGCTGGTTATCGGTCAGCTGCCGGTTCAGCCGGGCGGTTATGCAGTGGTGCGGAGCTCCCGCGGGCGGTGAGCGTCGGCGGGAGGAGAGTCAGGTCGGGCGCTTCGCCGCCCTCGAGTTTGGTGATCAGCGACTCGACCGCCTGAGCGCCGATCTGCTCGGCCGGGATGGTCACCGACGTCAGCTGCGGGACCTGGCGTTCGGCGACGTCGTCCGCGCAGATCGCCACCAGCGACATGTCCTCGGGCACGCGGCGGCCGAGCCGGCGCAGTACGTCGAGGAGCGGTCCGATGATCGGCTCGTTCTGTACGACGAGGCCGGTGATGTCCGGGTGGTCCTCGAGCAGCTGCTCGACCGTCTGCAGGACCGCGTCGAACGTGTGCTCACAGGGCGTCTCGACTCCTAGAACGCCCCGTCGTTCGGCCGCCTCGGTGAAACCGGTCAGCGTCCGCTGGGCGAACCCCGTTTGGCGCTCGTACACGGCCGACGGCGTACCGAGCAGAGCGAGCGATCGATGGCCGAGGTCGGCGAGCTCATCGACGCATTGAGCGCCCGCGGCAACGAAGTCGAGGTCGATGCAGGTCAGCCCGTCGGCGTCGTCCGGGTAGCCGATCAGCACCGACGGCATCGGCAGCTCGCGCAGTACCGGCACCCGCTCGTCCTGCAGTTCGACATCCATCACGATCAGCGCATCGACCAGCGAGCTCTGCGCGACGCGCTCCAGCCCGTCGGGTCCTTCGTCAGCGGTCACCAGCAGTACGTCGTGATCGAACCGGCGGGCCGTGGTCACGACCGCCGCCGCGAACTGCATCATCACCGGGACGTGCATGCCGGTGCGGAGCGGGATGACCAGGGCGAGCACGTTCGACCGGTGACTGGCCAGCGCGCGGGCGCTCGCATTCGGCCGGTACCCGAGCTCTTGGACGCTGCGCTGCACCCGCTCGCGGGTGTCGGTCGAGATCGTCCGCTTCCCGCTGAGCACATAGGACACAGTGCTGACCGCGACCCCGGCGTGCCGGGCGACGTCCGCGATCGTGACCATCCCCCAGTTCTACCCTAGATCGAAGCGCTTCGACAGAATGACCCGCGCCGACGGCTCGGCGACGTCGGTCCTGACGGTGAGCTTGTCGCCCTCCCAGGTGTAGGACCAGCCGTCGGCCTCGGCCGGAAAGACAGGGCGGATGTCCCCGTGCGGCCCCGCGATCGTCACCTCGGCAGGCCCGGCCGACCGATGCCACAACGCCAGGTAGGTCGACTCCGGACCGGTCAGACCGAGTACCACCCACTCGTCGTCCCACTCGGGGAGACCGAGCGGCCAGATCGGCACGAGCGAGTCGAGTTCACGCAGTAGGTCGCGGTGCGCGGCCAGCGCCGAGCGAACCAGTTCCAGTTCGGCGGCGGTCATCTGGTTGAGGTGACCGGACAGATAAAGCCGGCCGAGTACGCCGTTCACCAGCGCGAGCGTGAACTCCTCGCGCGTGGTCCCGCTGATCGGGTACGCCCAGTGCCCGGCTTGCTCAGGCAGTACGGCGGCCGGCGCCGCGGCGCTGATTGTTGCGTAGAGCAACGGGTGCTGCTGGTCCGAGGTGGATTGCAGATGCAGACGGGACAGCATCGCGTAGTCCATCCGCATCGCCCCGGACGCGCAGTTCTCGATCAGCAGTTCCGGATGCCGCGCCTGCAGTGCGTCGAGCCAGTCGAGCAAGGCCCGCTGGTGTTCGAGCAGTCCGTGGCCGAGCGAGGTACCGCCCTTGTCGGTGCCCGGACCGGTCATCGTGTTGTTGTCGAACTTGAAGAACCCGATGCCGAAGTCGGCGACGAGTCGGTCGACGGTGTCGTCGAGGTGCTGGCGCGCCAGCGGGTTCCGTAGGTCGAGCAGGTAGCGGCCGTGCTCGGCGACCCGGATGCCTTGGCGGGTGAGGAAGGCGTCGTCGGGCAGTTCGCGGGCGATCGGTGCGTCGACGCCGATCACCTCGGGTTCGAGCCAGAGGCCGGGGACCATTCCGCTCTGGTGAATCCGATCGATCACCTCGCCGAATCCGCCGGGGAAGCGGGTGGTCGAGGGCTGCCAGGCGCCGACGGTGCTCCACCAGTCGCCCTCGGCGTACCAGCCGGCGTCGATGCAGAAGTAGTCCGCGCCGACCTCGGCGGCGGCGTCGATGAGCGGGAGTAGCTTCTCGGTCGTTGGGTCGCCCATCAACGTGTTCATGTAGTCGTTGAAGATCACCGGCATCCGGTCGTCGACCGGCCGGCGCTTCCGCACCGCTCGCCGCTGGCGGGTGAGCGCCGCGAAGACGCTGTCCCGATCAGTTCCTGTGACCAGCGAGACCGGCACCGTCGCAAATGACTCGTCCGCGGTCAGCCGCACGGTCCACTGGTGCTCCTGGGACGTCGGCCCGCTGAGCAGGAGATAGCCGCCGCGACGGTTCTCGCCGAGCTCGTAGTGCCAGGGTCCGTTGTGTTCGATCTGCCATCCGATGGCGTACGACGTACCGACGAGGACCCCGACCGGCAGTCGCTCACCGGTCGACCACGGGCCGGTGCTGGTGACGGCGTGACGGCTCTTCGACACCGGGTAGTGCGGATCGCGGACGATCTGCGGTACGCCGCCCGCGCGCAGCGACTGCACCGACCAGCGGTTCTCGGCCATCCAGTCGTTGACGGCGGAGTACAGGTCGGCGTCGACGGAATCCAGGCCGACGACCAGAGACGAGAGGAAGTCCAGCACGAGTTCGCCGGGCCGGGTGAGCGATGCCTCGGACCAGGCCCGTACGCCGGCTCCGGCCTCGAAGACGCTCGTCACCCGGAGACCGGTGTCGGCGTCCTCCTGGACGATCCGCAGTGTGGAGCCGGCGTCCTCGTGGGTGATGTAGCGCAAGCGCCGGCCGAGGATCGTGTCGACATGGCGGTTGGTGCCGGGGGAGCGGCCGTACCCCAGCGCGGAGACCTCGACCAGCGGTTGGCTCCCGGGTTCCGTACCGGTGGTCAGCCGCACCGGGCCGTCGTCGAGCGCGAAGGTCAGGGTCAGCTCAGGCGTCCGCCACACGAGGTTCATCGATAAACCTTAGAAGCCTCCGCCCTTCCGGCCTCAACTCGCGATCCGCGACGTGGACGGCTCAGCGTGATGCCGAAGAGCACCAGAGCAAGACCGAGAACCTGCTGGAGCGTGAGCACCTCGCCGGACACCAGGACACCGAGCAGTACGCCGGTCACCGGGTTGAGCAGCCCGATCAGTCCGACGGTCGCCGCGCTGAGATGGCGCAGGCCGGTGAACCACGCTGTGAACGCGAGCGCGGTCGCGACCAGGCCGACGTACGCGAAACCGCCGATGGCCTGCACGTCGAGGTGAGGCGGGGCGCCTTCGAAGATGACCGCGAACGGGATCAGCACCAGGCCGCCGGCGATCAGTTGCCAGGACGTGGTCGCGATCGGACGATCTGCGCGTCCCCACTTCTTGGCGAGGATGTAGCCGAAGGACGACATGGTCAGGGCGGCCACCGAGGCGGCGACGCCGCGCAGATTCACGGCGGTCGTGCCGGTGCCGAGTAGGAGACAGACGCCGGCGATTCCGGCCGCGGCGCCGGTGAGGACCGGGATCGTCGGGCGTTCGGCGAGCAGAGCCCAGGCGAAGAGCGCCATCGTGAGCGGCGAGGCGGACATGATCGTCGACGCGAGGCTGACCGGGAGTAGCTGGGACGCGAGGTAGATCAGGGCGAAGAACGCGCCCATGTTGCAGACGCCGAGCAGCAGTGATCGCCACCACCAGACGCCGCGGGGGAGGCGCCGGGCCACGCAGAGCAGGAGGAGACCTGCGGGCAGTGCACGGAACACCGCGCCGTACAAGGGATGTCCGGTCGGGAGGTACTCGTGCGTGACGAAGTAGTTGGTGCCCCACGCGATCGGCGCGATCGCGGTGACCAGGGTCCAGCGGAAGGTATCTTCCATGGAAGATACTATATCTTCCCAGGAAGATATAGTGGAAGGCGTGACCGATCACGTGGCCAGGATCCAGGCGGAGTGGCAGGCGGAACGGCCGGACGTCGACACCAGCCCCCAGGGGGTGATCGGTCGGCTGCACCGGATCGCGAATCAGCTCACCGGCGAACTGACGCTGCTGTACGCGAAGTACGGCTTGTCGGAGGGGGAGTTCGACGTACTCGCGGCGCTCCGGCGCGCGGGTTCGCCGTACGAGCGGGCGCCGGGGGAGATCGCGCTGCACACGATGGTGACGACCGGCGCGGTGACCAAGCGCGTCGACCGGCTCGAGGCGGCCGGTCTGGTCCGACGCCGGCGCAGCGACGACGACGGGCGCGGTCGCGTGGTCCGCCTGACCCCGGCCGGGCGCCGGTTGATCGACAAGGCCTTCGCCGCACATATGGCGAACGAGAAGCGGTTGCTCGAGCCGCTCACCGCGACCCAGCGGGCTCAACTGGAGAGCCTTCTCACAGCCTGGCTGGCGCATTTGGAGCCGCCGGATTGAATTGAACGCTTGACAGTGGCGCGGCAAAGTGTGGACCGTTACCTTGCTGACGGCGCAACTTCCTTGAAAGTTTCGGCATCATGGAGGTAGCCCGGGACAAGGCGAAAGTCCCCGCGGTGCTAACGACCCGGCCTCCCCGTCGTTGAACCGTGCAATCACCGCTGTGAGCTCCAGCACCTCCCCGCCTGCCGCTCACGAAGGCTCAGGAGAGTGTGCGTGCACGTCCCTCGCATTGTGATGATCGTCGCGAACGACATCACCAACGACACCAGGGTCCTCAAGGAGGCCGTCGCCCTGGGCAAGGCCGGCTACCAGGTCACGTTGCTCGGCGTGTCCGCGTCCGGCCGGCTGGCCATCGACACGATCGAGTCCGGCGTCGTGATGATCCGGGTGCCCGGCCACTTCGTCCTCCGGGACGAGCGCAACCGCAGGCATCGGCTCCGCCGCGGTCGCCGGTTGTTCGACATCCGGCCCGAGGGAGTCGAGGCGGCCCGGGTCGCCTCCCGGCTGGCGGACCTCAAGGCGGAGCGCGGACGAGCCGCCGCGAGGCGTCGGGCGGGGCAGATCGGCCGTGCTGCCCAGCTGACTGGCGTCGTGAGCCGTTCGTTCAGGCACCGACGGCTGCGGCTGTCCCAGGCAGCGGTGTCGGTTCGCACCTGGTTCGGCGAGACCGAGGCCCGGCTGGCCACGAACTTCTGGCAGTGGTGGGACACCTGGCTGCCCAGGCGGAGCGGGCTGGTCAAGTGGCGCTCGGTCATTCCCGAGGCCGACGACTACGAGGCGATCCTCGCCGACCTGATCGACCAGTTGCGCCCGGACGCCCTGCACGCCCATGACATGCACGTGATCGGGGTCGGATCACGCGCCGCGGGCCGGGCGGACCTGCGGGGCCGCAGCCTGAAGGTGGTGTACGACGCCCACGAGTACGTCCCCGGCCTCTCGCAGTACGGCGGACGCACGCCGCGGATGATCGCGGCCTGGGCGCAGCACGAGGCCGAGTACATCCGGACCGTCGACCGCGTGGTCACGGTCAGCCCGGCCATCGCCCGCACCCTGCACACCCGGCACAAGCTGGATCGCGAGCCGACCGTCGTGATCAACAGCCCGGAGCTGTGTGAGCGCGACAACGGGATCACCGACATCCGCGCCGCGATCGGGCTGGCCGACGACGTACCGCTGCTCGTCTACAGCGGCGGGGTCACGCGGGCCCGCGGCGTCGAGACCGCGATGGAGGCCCTGCCGCTTCTCCCCGGCGTCCACCTGGCCGTCGTCTGCGTGCCGCACGCGCGGACGCGTCCCGTCGACGAGCTGCGGGCACTCGGCAAGTCGCTCCAGATCGAGGACCGCGTCCACTACCTCGACCCGGTCGCGCCGAACGACGTGATCCACTTCCTCGGGACCGCGGACATCGGGCTGATCCCGATCCTGAGGTACCCGAGCCACGAGATGGCCCTGCCGAACAAGGTCTTCGAGTACACCTTCGCCGGACTGCCGGTGGTGACCAGCGACATGCCGACGCTCGAGGAGTTCGTCGGCAAGACCGGTATCGGCGAGGTCTTCCAGGCCGAGAACCCGGACTCCCTGGCCGAGGCCGTGAAGACCGTCCTCAAGGACCCGGAGCAGTACCGCGAGCGCGCCGCCGACCCGGGGCTGCGAGCCGAGATGTCCTGGGAGACGCAAGCCGGTCACCTCCGCGACCTGTACGCCGAGCTGGTCGGTGCACCGCCCGCGCCGGAGGACGTCGTACCCCGGCTGGTCCTGGGGCCGAACGGTTCCAAGGCGGCGAAGGCGTGGCTGCAGGACATCGACGGCGCGGAGATCCTGCGGCGTCCGCTGACCTTGCCGGACCTGGACCGCGTGACGCATGTCCTGATGGAGGACTGGCAGTCCGTGCTGGGCAGCGAAGACTTGATCGCCGACCTGCCGCTGCTGACCGCGGCCCGGATCAAGCACGCCGTCGTCGTCTACGGCCGGGTCGACCGTCAGGAAGTCCGGCGCCGGATGCGGGCGTACACCGGCACTGTGTTCGTCACCGACCCGGTGATCGCGGACGCCGTCGAGGGCACCATCTGGCTGCCGCCGGCCGACGAGGGCGCGAAGGTGCTCCGCGACTTCCTGACCGAGTAACTGCCGCCGCGGACGGCGCGCGGGGACCCTGCGCGACCCGCTGGGGACGGGTGGGTAACCTCTGGTGGTCGCAAGGTGAGCCGATAGGAGATGATGCCCACCGTGACCGGACCACAACGCGAGCTCGCGCAGGCGGCGTCGGAGACTGATCCGGCTGTCGCCGGCCTGACCGTTGGGCTCGGCGGGCCGTCCGGACGGTTCGCCCGGCTCGGTTCCTCGTGGTGGACGCCGCTGCGGATCGCGCTCGCGGTGTGCACGATCACCTTCGGGCTCGGCGTGCTGCAGAAGGCGCCCTGCATGGAGGCCGGCTGGGACCGGCAGAGCTGGCGCCCGTTCAAGGCGCTGTGCTACTCCGACATCGGCTTCCTGTACCAGGAGCGCGGTTTCGCGGAGGGCAACCGGCCGTTCCTCGACACCGGCAACTATCCGGTGCTCGAGTACCCGGTGCTGACCGGCGGGTTCATGGAGGTCGCGGCCCGGATCACCTGGCTGTTCACCGGCGACCCGAAGAAGGACATCACCGCCGAGCAGAAGCGCGACACGGCCGGCGTGTTCTTCGTGGTCAACCTGGTGATGCTGTTCATCTGCGCGCTGCTGCTCGTCGGCTTCACGGTCGCGACGGCCCGCGGGGCCGAAACCCGTCCGGGCGCGGCCCGCGGACAGCCGCTGGACGCCCTGTACGTCGCTGCGGCGCCTGTGCTCGCCCTGACATCGACGATCAACTGGGACTTGTTCGCGGTCGCGCTGACAGCGGGCGCGATGTTCGCCTGGTCGCGCGGTAAACCGGTCTGGTTCGGCATCTTGCTCGGGCTCGGGACGGCGGCGAAGTTCTATCCGTTCCTGCTGCTCGGGCCGCTGCTGATCGTCTGCATCCGCGGCCGGAAGCTGTGGCCGTGGTTCCAGGCGGTGATCGCGGCCGGGGTCGCCTGGGGTCTGGTGAACGCGCCGATCTACCTGCTCGCGAAGAACGAGTGGCTGTCGTTCTGGCAGTTCAACGATCAGCGCGAGAGCGACTACGGCTCGATCTGGTACGTCCTCAAGCTCGCCAACCACGAGGTCGCGGACGTCAACCAGCTGAACATCGTGATCTTCGCCGGGCTGTGTCTGTCGATCGCGATCCTCGGGTTGATGGCGCCACGACCGCCGCGGTTCGCGCAGCTGGCGTTCCTCGTCGTGGCGGCGTTCCTGCTGATCAACAAGGTCTACTCACCGCAGTACGTGCTGTGGCTGTTGCCGCTGGTCGCGCTGGCCCGGCCGCGGTTGCGTGACTGGTTGATCTGGCAGGCCTGCGAGTGCTTCTACTGGATGCTGGTGTGGATGCATCTCGCCCAGTTCCTGGCGCCTGGGGATCCGCAGGTGCCGGACCGGATCTACTGGTTCTCCGTGATCCTGCGGATGGCCGGCACGCTGTGGCTGATGCTGGTGGTCGCGCGCGACATCCTGCTGCCGGAGAAGGATCCGGTACGGCGAGGTGACCTGGTCGACGATCCGAGTGACGGCGTACCGTCACGGGCTCAGACGCGGCTGGCAACTGCGTCTGCTTCGGCATCCGCTTAGAGCATCAGCTTCGACACGTCGAGGTTGCCGCCACTGATGACGGTGGCGGTGACGTCGTCGAGCTGGATGCTGCCCTCGAGCAGCGCGGCGAAGGGTGCGGCCGCTGCGGGTTCGAGGGCGAGCTTGGTGCGGGACATGACCAGGCGGGTTGCCTCGAGCAGGGCCTCCTCGCTCACGCGGACGACCTGATCGACGTACTGCTGGATGAGCGGGAAGTTGCGGGTGCCGCAGACCGGTGCGGCGAGGCCGTCGGCGATCGAGCGGGCGGTCGGGAGCTTCTGCGGTTCGCCGGCCTCGAGGCTGCGGCTGACCACGTCGGCCTGCTCGGGCTCGATCCCGATCACCCGGATCTCCGGCTTGACCAGCTTGAGCGCCGTCGCCACGCCCGAGATCAACCCGCCGCCACCGACCGGTACCAGGACGGTGCCGAGGTCGGGCCGGTCCTGCAGCAGTTCCAGCCCGAGGCTCCCGTGTCCGGTGATCACGTCCTCGTCGTCGAACGGGTGGACGCCGGTCAGCTTCCGCTCGTCCTTGATCCGCTCGTACTGCGCCATCAGGTCGCCCTCGACGAGCTCGACGGTCGCGCCGTATCCGCGGGCCGCGTCGACCTTCGCCTGTACGGCGGTCTTCGCCATCACGACCGTCGCCGGAACGCCGGCGTCCCGCGCGGCCCAGGCGAGCGCGCCGGCCGCGTTCCCCGCCGAGACGGTGATCACGCCGCGCTCCCGCTCCGCACCGCTCAGCCGGAGCAGCTTGGTCAGCAGGCCGCGGACCTTGAAGCTGCCGGTCTTCTGGAACAGCTCGGCCTTGAGCACCAGGTCGGCACCGAAGCGCTCGTTCAGCGCGGACGAGGTCAGCATCGGCGTGCGGTGGATCCGTCCCTCGAGCTCCCGGGCGGCCTGGCGGATGTCGTCGAGTGTCGGCATACCTCAGACCTTAAAAGTCTAGTAAGCCGATCATATTTCGAGACATAGGCTGGAGCTGGTCCCGGGCGCTCTACCGTCGGGGTCATGAGGCCGACGCTGACCGTGATCGTGGATCCCGCCGACCGCTGGATGAGCCGGGCCGCGTGTATCGGGCAGGCGCCGGCGTACGACGAGAGCGCGTCCCGCTGGGAGCAGCGCAAGGCCCGTGAGCTGTGCCTGAAGTCGTGCCCGGTGCTGGAGGAGTGCCGCGAGTGGGCCCGGCGGACGAAGTACACCGGGACGGCCGCGGGCGAGACCCTGCTGTACGGGCGCCGCCGCGGCCATCCGGAGTCGGCTGCGAGCTAGATGCGGCCGACGACCGTCGCGGCCAGCTTGTGCGCGGCTTCCGGGTGCTGGGTGAAGAACAGCTCCGGCTCGATCAGTTCGAGTTCCATCAGGAGGAAGCGGCCGTTGACGACGACACCGTCGACGCGGGCGTACGCCGGTGTCCGCCCGGCGGCCTGCAATGCGGCCCGAGCGCCCTCGAGTACGTCGGCAGTCGGCTCGGTCGGCGTCACGGTACCGCCGAAGTCGTCCTGGACGCGGTAGTCGCCCGCGGCCGGGCGCTTGACCACCGCATGGGTGAACTCGCCGTCGACGAAGATCAGCGACCACTCGCCGTCGGCGACGATCTCGGGCTGGAACGGCTGCACGAGGTACACGAGCTCGGGCAGCTCGGTCAGGATCTGGTCGAACTCGGCGGAGCCGGCGACGCCGCGGACGGTGTGCAGGGCGGTCGCGCTGACGGTCGGCTTGACGACGATCTCCTGCCCGTCGAGCCCGCCCACCACCTCGCGGAGGCACGCGCCGGCTGCGACCTGGGACGGCACGATCGCGACGCCGCGCTCGCGGAGCTCGAGCAGGTAGCGCTTGTCGCCGTTCCAGCGGACCAGACCGGAGTCGTTCAGCAGCGGTACGCCGGCCTTGTCGAGCTGTGCGAGCCACTCGGTGAACTCGTCGTACCGCCGGTGGTAGTCCCAGACGGAGCGGAGCAGGACCGCGTCGTACGCCGACCAGTCGACGGACGGGTCGGTCCAGACCTCGGCCACCGGGTCGAGGCCGGCGGTGCGGAGGGCTTCGACGAGCGGGAGGTCGTTCGGGTGCAACTCAGCGTGTTCGGCCGAGGTCGCGAGGGCGATGCGTTTGGTCACGCTCGCCAGTGTTGGCAGGCGACCGGGCGTCAGTCAAACGTGATTCCGCAACGAATCGGCGACGGATCGTGATCGCGCTGACAACGATGACAGCGGCGGCGAGGTAGCTCAGGCCCTGGCGGGTGTCGTGGCCGAAGCTCGCGTACGCGAGGTACGACGCGATCGGTACGGCGATCCATTCGGGGCGGTGGGCGAGGGCGGCCAGCGCGATCAGCGGGAGGCCGTACCACGGGTACGTCGGCGTGGCGATGAGCAGCGCGGCGCCGTACAGCCAGCAGCAGGTGAGGGCCGGCGGGTCGCGTTTGGTTCGGTAGAAGGCGAGTACGGCGAGGGTCAGCGCGAGGAGCGCGGCGACGAGTTGGCGGGCCTCAGGAGGCAGCAGGAGCGCGAGAATCGCCGATCTGGAGCTGCCGTCGTCGAACCCTTCCTGGTTGAGGTAACCGGGCAGGAAGCCGAGTACCAAGGTGCCGACGGCAAGGATGTGCGGGACGTACGAGGCGATGAAGGTGCTGACGGCAACGATCGGACGTCGGGTGCGGAATGCCGGGAGCAGCAGGAGGGGGAGGAGTTTGACGCTGCCGGCCGCGCCGAGGAGGACCGCGGCCAGCTTCGGGCGTCTGGCGGTGGTGATGACGGCGGCCGTGATGAGGAGGGCGGCGAGTACGTCGACGTGGGCGGCGTTGGCTGCTTCGAGGGCCACGATCGGTGACCAACCCCACAAGGCCGCCCAGCGTGGGTTTTGCACGGCGAGTAGCCAGGTGAGTGCGATTGCGAGCAATGCGGCGGCTATCTGCAGGCCGAGGGTGCCGGCTGACCAGGGTGTGACCAGCGCGACGACGGTGAAGTAGGCCTGTGCCACTGGGGGATAGATCGTGGGGACAAGCGGCCGATTGATGCGTGTACGTGGGTCGTCGGTGGGATCCTGCGGAGTCTGTTGTGTCACCCCGGACTTCTCGGTCGGCGACAGGCCCGGGAAGAGGATGGGGTCCCGCAGTTGCGCCAGAGTGTCGTCCAAAGGCACCCGCGCGTACGGCGAGTGTCCGGCCAACTGCACGCGCCCGTCCCACACGTAGCGGTAGGCATCCGTGCTGGTGATCGGCGCGTGAGTCAGCCCTGGCAGCTGGCACAGTCCGGCGACGATCACCACTGCGGCAACCGTCAACCCACGCCCGAACCGCCAGACAACCAAGGCAACCGCGAGGGTGCCGATTGTCAGCACCACGTTCGGCCACCAGCCGGCCTGTGCCGAATAGATGACGGCTACAGAACCTGCGATGGCGACTACTCCTGCGAGCGTGCGCATCAGGCGGCGTCGCGGGGGACTGGGTTCCGGCGCAGGGTGAGGAAGGCGCGGCGGCCGGCTCGCCAGTCTTCGGTCGGGTGGAGGTTCGCGGTCTGGGCGTGCTTGATCAGCGCACGGGTGCCGACTCTTGCCCAGGGCAACGGAGTGGAGCGGCGGCCGGTGGAGCTGCGGAGGACGATCGGGGCGGTGTCGTCGACGTCGTCGTTCGGGTCGACCTCGACCAGAACGAGCCCGTCGGGTCGGACGAGTTCCGCGCAGCGGCGGAGCAGGTCGACGGGATCGCCACCGATTCCGATGTTCCCGTCCATCAGCAGCACACTGCCCCAACGCCCCTCGCCCGGCAGCCGATCCTGCACCGGACGATGCAGCGCGGCCGCACCTCGCGACGTCGTGAGAGAGACCGCGCGCGGTGAGACATCCACGCCGAGTGCGGGGATCCCACGTTCGGCCAGCGCGGTCACGATCCGCCCGGGTCCGCAGCCGATGTCGAGCACCGGCCCTTCGCAGCGGCTCAGCGCGAGCCGGTCGACCTCGTCGGCGGGTGCCGTCCAGCGATCGAGCTCGGACAGCGTCGGCACGGTCCGTCCATCGATGCCAGTAGCAACGACTCTCGCAGTACCGCCGAGGGCTTGCTCGAACAGCAGGCCGGGATGCGCCGCGTGCTGCAGCCGTCGATACAGCCTCGACACCCGCAACGCAGGGAACTCGGCAGCGAGGTACGCCGCGTCGCGGGGCGTGTCCATGTCGCGCAACGTCGGCAGCATCCGCACCCGGAGGCCGAGATCCTGCAACCGCTGCAGCTGATCGCGTCCGGTGTGATCGGTCGACATCGGTACGCCGAGCAGCGCGCGGCGGTCCGGCGTTCGTAGCCCGAGGCACCAATACCCGCCGTCCTCGGTCAGCCCTAGTACCGCGTCGTACCCGGACCAGTGGAACCCGAGCAGCTCGGGCCGCAACTGCGGCGTATCCATCCCCACCAGCAGCATCGGCGAACCGTCGTACGCATCTTCGAAGGCCGCCGCGATCCGCTCGTCCAGCCCGTCGCCACGCTGCCCGACAACCGTGAACCCGGCCGGCAACCACGGCCCCGGATCACCCTCCAGCGCCAGAACCCGCCGCGACGCACGGGCCGCCCGTACTGCGCCCAGCGTGTCGACCAGCGATGCCCGAGCCAACGCCGCCGCCTCCTGTGCGGTGAACTCGCTCTGCAGCCGCGTCTTGACCCGCCCCGGCACCGGCTCCTTCGCGATGACGATCAACGTCCCCTTCACCGCGCAAGGACCTTCGACATGTCGAGTACGGCGCGGGCGGCGCCAAGCGGCGTACCCGTCACCTTCGAACGGCCCGAACGCGGCAGGTAGTCCACGTCCACCTCGGCGATCCGCCAGCCCGCATCGGCCGCCCGCACCACCGTCTCCAACGGATACCCGGACCGTCGATCCGTCAGCCCCAGCCCGAGCAGCGCCGTACGACGGCCCGCCCGCATCGGACCGAGATCGTGCAGAGCGACGCCCGTACGGCGCCTGATCCGCCGGGACAGCTCGACGTTGGCGAGGCGGAGATGCCACGCCCAGGTGCCCCGTGTCACCGGGCGCCGGCGACCGACGACGAGGTCGGCGCGATCGGCAAGGACGGGCGCGGTCACCCGGTTCAACTGCTGCGGATCGAGCGAGGCGTCGGCGTCCATCACGGCGACCACATCGGCCTCGGCCGCTTCCAGGCCGGCGTGACACGCAGCGCCGTACCCCTTGATCTCGCAGTGCACGACCGTGGCGCCGAGCCGGGCGGCGACCTCGGGGGAACCGTCGGTGGAGCCGTTGTCGACGACGATGGCGTGGATGCCGCCTGGGAGCCGTTCGAGGATCCAGGGCAGGGCAGCCGCCTCGTTCAGACACGGCAGGACGAGATCGACGGACATGCTTCGACGGTAAGGACGAACGCGTCGGCGCGGTGGCAGAACGCGGCTACGGATCGCTTACGTCGTACTGCGTTCCGGCGCTGGTGCCGCCTCGCGCCGACCGGACGATCTACGCTCTGAGCGTGGCTACTCGTGTTCTCGTCGTCGATGACGACCCGACCGTGTCCAACGTCGTCTCCGCGTACCTGACCAAGGCCGGGTACGACGCTCGCGTGGTGGCGGACGGGGTGTCGGCGGTCGAGGTCTGGCAGCAGTGGAAACCGTCCGTCGTCGTACTGGACGTGATGCTGCCCGGGCTGTCCGGCCTCGAGGTACTGCGCCGGATGCGTGCGGCCGACGACGGTGCCGCGGTGATCATGCTGTCGGCGCGCGGCGAGGAGGAGGACCGGCTGGTCGGACTCGAGGTCGGCGCGGACGACTACGTCGTCAAGCCGTTCAGTCCGCGTGAGCTGACGCTGCGGGTCCAGGCGATGGTGCGGCGCGAGGAGCGGCTGGCCGGGCTCGACCTGACGCCGACCAAGCTGAGCGCCGGGCCGGTGATGGTCGACACCGCGGCGCGACGCGCGTACCTGAACGGCGAGGAGTTGTCGCTGACGCACCGCGAGTTCGACCTGCTCGCGTACCTCGTGTCGCATGCGGGCAAGGCGTACACGAAGGCCGAGCTGCTGCGGCGGGTGTGGGGCTGGGACTTCGGTGACTCGTCGACGGTCACCGTGCACGTACGGCGGTTGCGGGAGAAGATCGAAGCCGATCCGTCGGATCCGAAGCTCGTCCTGACCGTGCCGCGGACCGGGTATCTGTTTGCGGGCGACGCAGCATGAACAAGGACATGTTCACGATCTTCGCGCTCACCACGCTGTGGACGTTGGTGGTGGCGGCGGTCGGTGCGGCGGTTCTGTGGCAGTTCCGGCGGCGCTCGTTGCGGGTCACGCTGATCGTCGCAGGGCTCGCGCCGATGGCGGCCGCGCTGGCCGCAGTACTGCAGAGCGTGCGGGCGATGTTCATCTCCGAGCACGACTCGTGGGTGGTGCTGTGGACGCTCGCGTTCGCGGCGCTGCTCGGGCTGGCTATGACGGTGATTCTCGGGCATTGGATCACCACGGGATCGCGTAACGTCGGGCGGCGGTTGCGGCAGCTCGGTACGTCGTACGACGCGCCGGAAGCTCTGACCGGGGCGGTGCCCGCCGAGTTGGCCGACCTGACGAACGAGCTGGAGATGACGCGGAAGAAGCTGGCCGCGTCGCATGAGCGTGAGCGGGCGTTGGAGGCGAGCCGGCGGGAGCTGGTCGCGTTCATGTCGCATGATCTGCGGACGCCGCTGGCCGGGCTGCGGGCTGTGTCGGAGGGGCTCGAGGACGGCGTGATCGACGACGTACCGGGTGCGTTGCGGCAGATGCGGTCGACGGTCGATCGGATGACCGGGCTCGTGGACGACCTGTTCGAGCTGTCGCGGTTGTCGGCGGCGCCGTTGCCGACGCGTCGGTCCGCGGTCAGTCTGCGTGAGCTGGCCGAGGACGTTGCGGGGGAGAACAACGAACACGCGCGGGCTTCGGGCGTTTGCCTCAAGTTGTCGACGCCTGTGGACGACGATCGGCTCGCCGTACAAGGGGATCCGGACGAGCTGACCCGCGCGGTGACGAACCTGGTCGGTAATGCGATCCGGCACACGGCGTCCGGCGGCACGGTGACGCTTGCGGTCGATCGCGAGACGGACGGGCGGGTGCGTCTGGCCGTCACCGACGCGTGCGGCGGCATCCCGGACGACGACCTGGAGCGCGTCTTCGACATCGGCTGGCGCGGCGACGAGCAGCGCACGCCGTCGCCGGCCGCGGCCGACCATTCGAGTGGCGGCGGCCTGGGGCTGGCGATCGCCCGCGGCGTGGTCGAGTCCCACGACGGCAGCATTGGCGTCACCAACGTCGACGGCGGCTGCGCCTTCCAGATCGACCTACCGCCCGTTGCCACTCACAACTAGATCGCGCAGTCCGGTGGCGAGGTCGTAGACGGGTTTCCAGCCGAGGTCGTGCTTCAGGCGGTCCGAGGACGCGGTGATGTGGCGGACGTCGCCGAGACGGTACTGACCGGTGATAACCGGGCTCGGGCCGCTGTGAGCCAGCTCGGTGGCCAGGTCGCCGATCGTGTGCACTGTGCCGCTGCCGATGTTGTAGGCGGTGAAGGCCGGCTGATGAGGGAGCGCGGCGGCTGACATGGTGACAGCGGTTGCGATGTCGCGCACGTGCACGAAGTCGCGGCGCTGGCGGCCGTCCTCGAAGACGCGGGGTGCTTCGCCTCGTTCGAGCGCGGAGCGGAAGATCGCGGCGACACCGGCGTACGGCGTGTTGCGGGGCATGCCGGGGCCGTAGACGTTGTGGAAGCGGAGCGCGGTGACGCGGCCGTCGGTCTCGCGAGCCCAGGTGGCGGCTAGGTGTTCGCCGCTGAGCTTGCTGGTGGCGTAGGCGTTCCGCGGATCGAGTACGGCGTCCTCGGTGACGAGACCGGGGTGGAGCGGCGCGCCGCAGTACGGGCAAGGCGGCTCGAAGCGGCCGGCTTCCAGATCCTCGGTACGGCGGGGGCCGGGCGCGACCTGACCGTGTTCGTCGCAGTCGTAGCGGCCTTCGCCGTACACGACCATCGAGCTGGCGTAGACGAGGTGGCGCACCTTGGCGTGGGCGAGGGCCTTGAGGACGATCGCCGTACCGAGGCTGTTGGTGGAGACGTAGTCGTCGATGTCGTCGAGGTGGACGCCGAGGCCGACCTTTGCGGCGAGATGGATGACCGTGTCGATGCCCTCGAGAGCGTGGGAGACGCAGTCGGCGTCGCGGATGTCACCGACGATCAGGCCGGGGCGGGGCGTGGGTTTGTGGGCGTGGACGTCCGGGCGGAACGAGTCCAGGACCGTGACCTCGTGGCCCTCGGCAACTAGCTGATGGTGGACGTGTTGCCCGATGAAGCCGGCGCCGCCGGTGAGCAGAACTCTCATCGGGCCGCCGCCGTACCGTCGAGGGCGTGGTGGCAGCTGCAGTCCGCGTCGGGCTTGGGGAGCTGGCTGATGACGTCCTTCAGCAGGTCCTGCAGCCGCTCGATGCTGTGCTTGAACGCTTCGAAGACCTCGGCCTGCGTGACGCCGTCGCCGGTTTCGACACCCGCGTCGTGGTCGGTGACGACAGCGATCGACGTGTAGCAGAGGGCGAGCTCGCGCGCGATCGCGGCCTCGGGTGCGCCGGTCATGCCGACGACCGACCAGCCTTGGGCCGCGTGCCACTGCGACTCGGCCCGGGTCGAGAACCGCGGGCCGTTGATCACCACCATCGTGCCATTGGGTACGACGTTGCCGCTGGCAATCACCGTGGCGCGACCGACCGGGCAGTAGGGGTCGGCGGCTGCGGTGTGGACGACCTGGTGCTCGTCGTACACCGTGTGGCCCCGGCCCCAGGTGCGATCGACGTACTGGTCCGGGACGACGAAGGTACCGGGGGTGAGCTCGGGCTTCAACGAACCGACCGCGCAGGGGCCGAGGACCTGACGGACGCCGAGTTCGCGCAACGCCCAGAGGTTCGCGCGGTAGTTGACGCGATGCGGCGGGAACCGGTGGTCGGCGCCGTGCCGGGGGATGAACGCGACCTGGCGGCCGTTGAGATCCCCGACCACCGGCGGCTCGCTGGGTGCGCCGAACGGGGTGTCGAGCTCGATGGTTTCCGCGTCGGTGAGGAACGAGTAGAACCCGGAACCGCCGATCACGCCGATGTCAGCCATGGCCCCGACGCTAGTAGCGGCGAGCGAGGCGATCGGCGAATCCGGGCGGACCGTCAGCGCTCCGTAAGAATGGGTGCGTGGAGATCTCCTGGGTGCTGCTCGCGGTGGGCACGGTGCTGCTGCTGTTCGGCGCCTACGCGAGCTGGACGGCCGGCCGGCTCGACCGGCTGCACCATCGGGTCGATCTCGCTCGCGCGTCGCTGGAGACGGAGCTGGCGCGCCGGTCCGCGCTGGTCGCGGAGCTGGCCGGCAGCGACATCCTGGACCCGGCTTCCGCGTTGTTGTTGCTCGATGCGGCGCATCGGGCTCGCGCGGCGTCGCTCGACGTACTGGAGATCCGTGAGCAGGCAGAGTCCGCGCTGACCCGCGCGATCCATGCCACCGGCACCGATATCGAGCCGTGGGCGGGGGAGTTGACGCTGGCGATGCGCCGGGTGCAGTTGGCGCGACGGTTCCACAACGACGTCGTAGTGTCGACCCGGGACCTGCGGCACCGGCGGCTGGTGAGCTGGTTCCGGCTGGCCGGCCACGCGCCGATGCCGACCACGATCGAGCTCGAGGACGGGAAATGAACAGCTTCGAGGAGCACGTCGAGCGCTACCGGCACGAGCTGCGCGTGCACTGCTACCGGATGCTCGGTTCGTACGACGAGGCCGAGGACCTGGTGCAGGAGACGTTCCTGCGGGCGTGGCGCGGGCTGGACGATTTCGAGGGCCGGTCCTCGGTACGGGCGTGGCTGTACCGGATCGCGACCAACGCGTGCATCGACGTACGGCGGCCGCGCCGAGTGCTGCCGTACCAGCTCGAGCCTGCGTCGTTCCCGTCGACGGCCCTTCCGGCGCGCGAGGACGTGCCGTGGCTACAGCCGTTTCCCGACGTACTGCTGGATCGGGCGGAGGAGCCGGACGCGGTCGCGATCCGGCGGGAGACGATCGAGTTGGCGTTCCTGATCGCGATCCAGCACCTGCCGGCACGGCAACGCGCGGTGCTGATCTTCCGCGACGTGCTGGGCTGGTCGGCGCGCGAAACTGCTGCTGCCGTGGACCTTTCGGTGGCTGCCGTGAACTCAGCTCTTCAGCGAGCCCGTCCTGTACTCCGTGAGCACCTGCCGTCGCACCGCTCGGAGTGGTCGGCTGCCGACGTCTCCGCCGACGAACGCGAACTGCTGCGGCAATACATGACCGCGTGGGACAACGTCGACGCCGATGCGCTCGCTGCGCTGATGCACAAGGACGTCCGGATCACGATGCCGCCGTACCCGTTCTGGTTCGAAGGCCGCGAGGATGCGGTGCGTTCGCTGATCCCGAACCTCACCCCGGAGTACCGCGGTCATTGGCGTTTCCGGCCGACCACGATCAACCGCCAACCCACCCTCGCGGCCTATCTCTTACCCCCGCGTATGACGTCCTATCAGCTGTTCGCGCTCGACATTTTCCGCATCGAGGACCGTCGAATAGCCGAAATTACCGCCTTCGAAACCGCGAACCACAAACTCTACGGATTACCCGCGACGGTGTGATCAGGCGCCGTGCTCGTTGGGCTGCTTGCGGGTGCGGTTGGAGAAGTCGCCGACGACCTTGCCCCGGTGGTAGACCCGGTTGTCGTCGCCGAGGTGCCCGGCCTGGGTTGCCTTCTTGGCCTGCTTGCCGCTGGTCTTGCCGCCGTTGGCGACAGCGTCGCGGGCCTGTTCCTTCTTCTTGCTGAATGCCATGACGTTCTCCCTCTGTCAGTCGGACAACGAATTGCGCAGACGTTATCGACGGCGAGGGGTAATAGGTCGTTTGAAACTATTTTGCGTCCGCGTAGCTTTCGACGGTTGCCGTCGTAAATGCGAAATTGGTCGGCGTCGGACCGAACGTGAGCGTGCCGGCCAGATTGCTCGCCTGCTGGATCGCGTCCGCCACCTGCTCGGCCTCGTCGGCCGGGCAGTGCACGATGACCTCGTCGTGCTGGAAGAAAACCAGCTCGGCCTTCAACGGCGTCAGCGCCTGCCGGAGGGCGGCGAGAAGCAGGAGCGCCCAGTCGGCCGCACTGCCTTGTACGACGAAGTTCCGGGTGAAGCGACCGCGCGCTCTGGCATGGCGCGGGTCGGTCGCAGGGACGTCAGCGGGCGGGCCTTCGAGCAGGGCGGCGTCGAGCGGATGGCCGGTGGGCGGGCAGGTGCGGCCGAGGTACGTGCGGACCAGCCGGCCCTCTTCACCGGCGCGGGCCGCGTCATCGACGTACGCGACGGCTTGGGGGAATCGCTTGCGGAGCATGGCCAGGTTCTTCAGGCCATCTCCTGAGGTTTGGCCGTAGATCGCGCCGAGTACGGCGAGCTTCGCCTGCGCGCGGTCGCCCGAGAACGCCTGGTCCGACACGGCTTTGTAGAGATCACCGGCATCGCTGGAGACCTCCATCAGCGCACGGTCGCGGGAGATGGCGGCGAGGACGCGCGGCTCGAGTTGGGAGGCGTCGGCGACGACGAGACGCCAGCCGGGGTCGGCGACGACAGCGCGGCGGATGACCTTCGGGATCTGCAGACCGCCGCCACCGTTGGTGATCCAGCGGCCGGAGACGGTGCCGCCCGGGACGAAGCCGGGGCGGAAGCGGCCGTCGTGGACCCAGTCGTTCAACCAGGACCAGCCGTTGGCGGTGTAGATCCGATACAGCTTCTTGTATTCGACGAGCGGCGCGACCGCTGGATGGTCGATCGTCTCGAGCTCCCACCGCCGGGTCGACTTCAGCTGATGCCCGGCCTGCTTGAACGCCTTCAGTACGTCGGCCGGCAGCTCGGGCCGGACCCGATGACCGAAGGCTGCCGAGATCTCGTCCGCGAGCTCGGTCAGCCGGCGGGGTTCGCCCGTACCGCCGAAGCGTTCGCCGAGCAGCTCGCTCAGGACATCGCGATGGGCTTGCGCGCTCCACGGCAAGCCGGCCCGATCCATCTCGGCGGCGATCAGCATCGCGGACGATTCCGATGCCGTGAGCAACCGCATCCGATCCGGGTGCTCCGCGAGGTCGTGCCGGCGGAGCTGATCGGCGTACACCTTGAGTAAGGCTTGGAACGCGATCGGCTCGGCAGGAATGTCGAACAGCGACGACTGCTCACCCGGTATGACGGCGCGCATCGGCGGGTCTGGTGGGACGGGCGCACCGCTGAGGCGCGCCCAGGCGGCGGCCGCGGATCGTGGTTCGCCGAGGCGGCCCTCGTGGCCGAGCAGCAGGCCCTCGGTGTTCTCGAGGTCGTAGCAGCGCTCGACCCGGACTCCGGCGGCTAGCAGGCGCGGATAGATCTCGGCGGACGAACGCCACACCCACCGAGTGACGTGCGGCCGCGACGCAACCGCCGCGACGAGGTCGGGCTCGTGCTGGATCTCCCCAGCGGGCTGCCCGTCCGGATGCAGCGCGACCAGCGTGGCGCCGCCGCCGTCCTCCGGGCCGATCGCCCACCGTTCGTCCATAGGCAAATACAAGCACCCGGGACGGACAGTCCGAGCCCATCAGGCCAGTGGTGGGATAGTGGACTTATGTGGCGAGCGGGGGATCTGGAGACGGCGGACGGTACGAAGACGGAGCAGGTCGAAGGCCTGGTACTGCGGCGGATCGAGCGCGGCGACCTGTCGATCGGTTCGCGACTGCCCTCGGAGCGGGTCCTTGCCGAGCGGCTCGGGGTCAGCCGGGTGACCGTCGTACGCGCGTTGGAGAACCTGCGGCGGGACGGCGTACTGGAGACCAAGCGGGGTTCCGGGACCGTGGTGCGGCCGCTGGACCGGCTGCTCGATCCGGTCGCGCCGGCGTCGACGGTGACGGCGGGGGACCAGCCGGTGCTGGATCTGCGGTTCGCGACCACGGCCGCGCCGCATGACGTGGCTGAGGCGGCGGCCCAGATCATCCAGGACGGTCTGCCGCAGGCGATGGGTGGCGATGGCCCGCCGCCAGGTGGATCGGTTGAGCTCAGGGCAGCGCTCGCCGAGCGGTTGACCATCGAGGGCGTGCCGACCGAGCCGGAGCAGCTGACGCTCACGGTGGGCGCCGCGGCCGGTCTGAATGCCGCACTGGCCGGACTGGACCTGGGGCCAGGCGTAGCGATCACCGAGACCCCGACGTACCCAGCTGCCTTCGATCTGCTCCGCAAGCATCGGCTGGACGTAGCAGGCTGGCCGGCTGGCGTCTGGGACACCGATCAGCTCGCCCATCTGTGTCGGCGCCACCGCCCGAAGGTCATCTACCTGCAGGCCGACAACCACAACCCAACAGGGCTGAGCCTCCCGGCGGATCGTCGCCAGACCGTCGTGGAGATAGCACGCCGGTACGGCGCTGCCCTCATCAGTGACGAGACCATGCGACCGCTCTGGTTGGCGAATGGGCAACAGGCAGAGCCGCTGAGCCGTTATCCCAGGACTGTGAGTGTTGGGTCGCTGTCCAAGACCGTTTGGGGTGGATTGCGGGTCGGATGGGTCAGGACCGGCAGGCAGCTCCGCCGCCGGATCAACACGGCCGCACAGCTCAGCGTGGCGTCGCCGAGTGCGCTGGACGACCTGCTGGCCCGGGCGATCGTCCCGAAGCTCGACAAGGTGATCGGCCGCCGCCGTACCCGTCTCCGCGCCAACCTGGCCGCACTGGAGGCTGGACTGAAGACGCTGAACGGTGTGGCCTGGCCCACGCCGACCGGCGGTATGACGCTGTGGCTGGAGCTGACCGAGACCAGAGCACGCAGAGTGCTCGAGGCGGCACGCGAGCAGAACCTCCTGCTCGGCTCAGGCGACCTGTTCACACCCGAAGGCACGGACCGGCGCCACATCCGGATCCCGTTCACCGCGCCACCCGCGACGCTGCGGCTGGTGGTCGCCCGGCTGGGCGACGCGATGACTCAGTCCACTTGATCCGAGGTGGACTGAGGTTAGGTGCCCGGCACCTCCTAATCTGGAGAAGAGCCCCACGACCAGGAGGAAGCAGTGACCCAGGACAACCAGACCGGTACCGCAAAGGTCAAGCGCGGTATGGCGGAGATGCTCAAGGGCGGCGTGATCATGGACGTCGTCACCGCCGAGCAGGCCAAGATCGCCGAGGACGCCGGTGCGGTCGCGGTGATGGCGCTGGAGCGGGTCCCGGCCGACATCCGTGCGCAGGGCGGCGTCTCCCGGATGAGCGACCCGGACATGATCGACTCGATCATCAACGCGGTCTCGATCCCGGTGATGGCCAAGGCCCGGATCGGTCACTTCGTCGAGGCCCAGGTGCTGCAGAGCCTCGGGGTCGACTACATCGACGAGTCCGAGGTACTCACGCCAGCCGACTACGCGAACCACATCGACAAGTGGCAGTTCACCGTGCCGTTCGTCTGTGGTGCGACCAACCTGGGCGAGGCGCTGCGCCGGATCACCGAGGGCGCGGCGATGATCCGCTCCAAGGGCGAGGCCGGCACCGGTGACGTGTCCAACGCGACCACCCACATGCGCCAGATCCGCCAGGAGCTCCGCAAGCTGCAGAACCTCCCCGAGGACGAGCTGTACGTCGCCGCGAAGGAGCTGCAGGCGCCGTACGAGCTGGTCAAGGAGGTCGCCGAGCTCGGCAAGCTGCCCGTCGTACTGTTCACCGCCGGCGGTATCGCCACCCCGGCCGACGCCGCGATGATGATGCAGCTCGGCGCCGAGGGCGTGTTCGTCGGCTCCGGCATCTTCAAGTCCGGCAACCCGGCCCAGCGCGCCGAGGCGATCGTCAAGGCCACCACCTTCTACGACGACCCCGACGTCATCGCCAAGGTCTCCCGCGGCCTCGGCGAGGCCATGGTCGGCATCAACGTCGACGAGATCCCGCAGCCCCACCGCCTCGCCGAGCGCGGCTGGTAGGCGTTTCGGCTCACGCCGCTCCTGGCGGCGTGGGCCGTCGGCTAGCGTCAGGGCGTGCTGCCTGAAACGTCTATGCCGGGGGCGGACCTGCCTGTTCGGGCAGTCTTGCCTGGCACGGTCGACGCGGTGCGTTCCCGCGGTACTGCGGTGCTGGTCGCGCCGCCTGGATCTGGGAAGACCTCGCTCCTCCCGCTCGCTCTGGCCGACGCGCTCGGGGGCACGATCGTCGTCGCCGAGCCGCGACGGATGGCGACCCGCGCGGCTGCGACCCGGCTGGCGCAGCTGGTCGGGGAGCCGCTCGGGCAGCGGATCGGGTACGCGATGCGCGGTGAGCGGCTCGGCGGCGCACGGGGACTCCGCGTCGAGGTCGTGACGACGGGCCTTCTGGTACGGCGTCTGCAGCAGAACCCGGAGCTGCCGGGTGTCGCCGCGATCGTGATCGACGAGTGCCACGAGCGGCACCTCGATGCCGATCTGCTGCTCGCGTTCTGCCTCGACATCCGGGCGAATCTCCGGGACGACCTGGCGATCGTTGCGACCTCGGCCACGCCGGACACGGTCAGGCTGAGCCGCGCATTAGGCACAGCGCCTGTCATCACCGCGTCCGCGGCGCTGTTCGACGTGGCGACCGAGTGGGTCCCGCCACCGATCCCGGTGCCGCTGCTTCCCGGTGGCCGCGTCGACCCGCGCCTGCTCGATCACGTCGCGGCCGTCGTACGGCGTGCACTGGCCGAGAATGACGGCGACATCCTCGTGTTCGTCCCGGGGGAGGCCGAGATCAACGGCGTAGCTCGTCGATTGGCCGGTGAGAACGTCCTGCCGTTGTTCGGTCGCCAGTCCAGGGCTCAACAGGAACGCGCGTTGACGCCGGCTGCCACTCGCCGGATCGTCGTCACCACATCGGTCGCGGAGAGTTCGCTGACCGTGCCCGGGGTCAGGGTTGTGGTCGACTCGGGTCTGGCTCGGGAGCCGCGGACCGATCAGTCCCGTGGCCTCGGTGCGCTGGTCACCTGCCGGGTCTCGAAATCGTCGGCCGACCAGCGAGCGGGTCGCGCTGGGCGGGAGGCTCCCGGCCGGGTCTATCGGTGCTGGTCTGCCACTGACCACACGCATCTCGACGATCATCCGGCGCCGGAGATCGCGATCGCCGATCTGGCTGCCTTCGCTCTCGACCTCGCGGCGTGGGGTGCCCCGGGTGGTGACGGTCTGACCTTGCTCGAGGCGCCGCCGGTGGTGGCAATGACAGCGGCCACCGAGCTGCTGCGTCGGCTCGATGCCATTGACGACGGCGGACGGATCACCGAGCGGGGACGGCGGATGGCGGCGATCGGGGCGCATCCCCGGTTGGCTCGTGCGTTGCTCGACGGGGCGCCGCGGGTCGGCGCTGACCGTGCCCGCGAGGTCGTCGCGATGCTCTCGGACGACTCCGGCCGCGACTTCGGCGACGACCTGCCGGCTCGGTGGCGAGCCCTCCGCCGCGGCCAGGACCGCGGCGCCACGGCCCGCTGGCGAGAAGAAGCGAAGCGCCTCGGCCGAGGCGATGGAGCTCGACGGGGACCCGACGGACGCGACGAGCCCACGACGGCCGTCGACCCGTCGGCCGTCGACCCGTCGGGCGGCGACGGGGTGCGGACGGCGACTGGTGGCGGAGTGGGGACGGCGGGTGGCGACGGGGTGCGGGCGGCGGCTGGTGGCGGAGTGCGGGCGGCGGCTGGTGGCGGAGTGCGGGCGGCGGCTGGTGGCGGGAGGCGCGTACTTCCGGACGATCTTGCGGTGGGGGTTGTGGTGGGCCTGGCGTACCCGGACCGGATCGCGCGGATCCGGGCGGCCGACTCAGCGACGTACCAGATGTCTGGTGGTACGGGTGCCGCGCTCGATCCGCAGTCGCCGCTGCGGACCACGCCCTGGCTGGCGATCGCGGTTGCCGACCGGGCTCCCGGTCGCGCCGACGCCCGGATCCGTTCCGCGGCGCCGATCGACGAGCAGACCGCGCGAGACATCGCCGGCGACCTCGTCTCGACCACGGACCAGATCCGCTGGGACGACGGGCGAATCGTGACGCGGCGGGTGGAGACCTTCGGTGCGATCGTGCTCAACGACGTACCGCTGACGAAGCCCGACCCGCTGCTGGTCCAAGCGGCCGTCCGCGACGGCATCCGGCGCAGCGGTCTGTCCGTACTGCGCTGGTCAAACGCCGCGATCGCCCTGCGGGAACGGCTCGCGTTCTGCCATGCTCACCTCGGAGCCCCGTGGCCCGCTGTCGATGACGACGCACTCCTCGCCAATCTCGACGACTGGCTGGGGACCGAACTCGCCTCGGTGCGCGGCGCGCGCGATCTTGCCCACATCGACGTGGCTTCGGCACTCCGGCGGCTGCTGCCGTGGCCCGCGGCTGCCCGGTTCGGCGAACTCGCACCGGAACGGCTCCAGGTCCCGTCGGGCTCGGAGGTTCGACTCACGTACGACGGTGCCGAGCCGCCGGTCCTCGCCGTGAAGCTCCAGGAGGTGTTCGGCTGGACCGCCACTCCAGCTGTGGCAGACGGTCGGGTCCCGGTCGTCCTGCACCTGCTGTCGCCGGCCCGGCGCCCGGTCGCGATCACCAGCGATCTCGCCTCGTTCTGGAAACAGGGTTATCCCCAGGTCAGAGCCGATTTGCGAGCCCGCTATCCGCGCCATCCGTGGCCGGAGGATCCGCTCACCGCGATCCCGACCAAGCGGCCGAAACCTCGCCGCTGAACCGGGTAATCCGGGTTCGGTTGCCTGCGGCCCACATTGTCAGGACAAGTATCGAGGCAATTGCTTCGAGGTCACGAAATGGGATCGGATTCGGCGCGTCGGTCGCGACTCCGGTGCAGGACGGCGAGCGTGGGGGACGAGTGTCGCAGGCGTAAATCGGGTTGTTCGGCCGCCAGTCGCAGGGTCCGGGGCTCGCCGTGGCGAGGCTTGACGTCGAACGACTTTGGCAAAGACAATGCGTAATCGCCTCGGGCAGCAGCGCGTCGGAGTGCGCCTCGTTGCCAATATCGTGCGGCTGATACGTGGGCAACGAGCCGCGACGAGCGCTGGCCGGCTGCGAAGCGGGGGAGGCTCACCACAAGGGGCAGGTGTCATGAGCACCGTCGGGAAACTAGTGAGAAGAGGCAGGACCAAATGAGCGAGACCAGCAAGATCGGACGACGGAGTCTCCTGAAAGGGAGCCTGGCGGCGGCCGCGGTGCTTCCCCTCGGTGGCGTGCTGGCCAGCTGCGCAGGCAGCGGCAGCAGCAACGACAACTCCTCGCAGGGCGGGGCGAAGAGCGCGGACAACCCGTTCGGCATGGCGGACAAGTCGAGCGTCGACGCGGTGATCTTCAACGGCGGCTACGGCTACGACTACGTGACGTTCGCGGCCGACATCGCGCAGAAGAAGCAGGCGGGATCGACGTTCAAGGTCGCCCCGTCCACCCAGATCGCCCAGCAGTTGCAGCCGCGCTTCGTCGGCGGCAACCCGCCGGACCTGATCGACAACTCCGGCGCGAACCAGATCGGCTTCAACACGATCCTGGACCAACTGGCGACGCTCGACGATGTCTTCGAGGCCAACAACTACGAGGGCACGAAGATCGCCGACACCCTGTACCCGGGCGCCAAGAACCCCGGTACCTTCGACGGCAAGTTCGTCGCGATGAACTACGTGCTGACGTTGTACGGCATCTGGTACTCCGACAGCCTGTTCAAGGCGAACGGCTGGGAGCCGCCGAAGACGTACGACGGCCTGCTCGACCTCGGCGCCAAGGCCAAGGCCAAGGGCAAGTACCTGTTCGTCTGGGGCAAGGAAGCCGCCACCTACTACCACACGATGGCCGTCGACGGCGCCATCAAGGAGGGTGGCGACGAGGTCCGGCTGGCGCTGGAGAACCTCAAGGAGAACTGCTGGTCGATGCCGCAGTTCCAGGGCATCTTCAAGGCCATGGAGACCATGGTCAAGAACGGGTACTTCGTGCCCGGCGGCGCCGGTACGCAGTTCACCGCCGCGCAGGCGAAGTGGAGCAACGACCAGCAGGCCATCCTCTACCCCTCGGGCTCGTGGATCGAGAACGAGATGAAGAAGGCCACCAAGTCGGGCTTCGACATGAAGGGCGTCCCGGAGCCGACCCTGACCGAGAGCCCGAAGCTCCCGTACGAGTCGCTGCGCTCGGCGGCCGGTGAGCCGTTCATCGTCCCGGCCAAGGGCAAGAACGCCGCCGGCGGCAAGGAGTTGCTGCGGGCCATGCTGTCCAAGGACGCGGCGACCAACTTCGCCAAGACCCGGCTCGCGCCGACGATCGTCAAGGGCCTGGTGCCCGCCGACGGTTTCGGTTCGACCGCGCTGCAGTCGCAGACCGCGATGCTGGACGCCGCCGGCACGAACGTCTTCGACTACCAGGTGTTCGGCCTGTACGGCATGAACACCGACCAGCTGGTGGTCTGGAACTCGTTCCTGTCCGGCCAGCTGGACGCGGCGGGCCTGACCAAGGGCCTGCAGCAGATCACCGACAAGGTGCGGAACGACAGCTCCGTCAAGAAGATTCCGGTCACCAAGTGACCATGACGCAAGATGTCGTGACGGAGGGCGGGTCCAAGCGACCCGCCCCCCGGCGCCGCCGGCCGCTGACCTTCGACCGGGTCAGCTTCATGGTCGTGTTCCTCGGCCTGCCGCTGGCGGTGTTTGTGGTCTTCGTGGTCTCGCCGTTCGTGCAGGCGCTGTACTACTCGCTGACCGACTGGTCCGGTTTCAGCGCGGGGCAGAACTTCATCGGCTTCGACAACTACGTCAAGCTGTTCCACGACGACATCTTCCTGAAGGCCGTCCGCAACAACATCGAGCTCGCGATCGTCGTGCCGATCGTGACGATCGTGCTGGCGCTGACCCTGGCCACGCTGGTGACGATCGGCGGCTCGGGCACCGGGACCGTCCGCGGGCTGCGCAATTCCGGCTACTACCGGATCGTCTCGTTCTTCCCGTACGTGATCCCCGCGATCGTGATCGGCCTGATCTGGGCCCAGGTGTTCACGCCGGGCTCGGGCATCCTGGACGCCGTCCTGTCGAAGATCGGGCTGCACCAGTTCGAGAACTATGCCTGGCTCGGTGACGCGCGGACCGCGATGCCTGCCTCGATGTTCGTGATGATCTGGGGCTTCGTCGGCTTCTACATGGTGCTGTTCATCGCCGCCATCCGGGGGATCGACCCCGAGGTGTTCGAGGCGGCCCGCATCGACGGCGCCGGCCGGTTCCGTACGGCGCTGTCCATCACGGTGCCGCTGATCCGGGACAACGTGCAGACGGCCTACATCTACCTCGGTATCGCCGCTCTCGACGCCTTCGTCTACATGCAGGCGCTGAACCCCGGCGGCGGGCCGCAGAACTCGACCCTGGTCATGCCCCAGCAGCTGTTCACCACTGCCTTCACCAAGGGGCAGTTCGGTTACTCGACCGCGATGGGCGTGGTCCTGGCCGCGGTGACGATGCTGTTCGCGCTCCTGGTCTTCGTCGTGAACGCCCTGACCGGCGGACGTGAGCGGAAGGTACGACGATGACAACCACTACCGCCGACCGGGCCGACCTGGTCGCCGAGTCCCGCGTACCCGGCAAGGGGTCGCGCGAGGGCAAGGGCGTCGCCACGACCGCCCACATCGCGCTGATCCTGTGGTCGCTGCTGGTGATCCTCCCACTGCTGTGGACGCTGCTGTCCTCGTTCAAGTCGACGCAGGAGGTCCTGGGCAACCCGCTGACGCTGCCGCACAAGCTGCGGTTCGAGAACTACGCCAACGCCTGGACGACGGCCGGCATCGGTCGCTACTTCGCGAACACCGTGATCGTCGTGGGCTGCGCACTGGTGCTGGTGATGATCCTCGGCGCCATGTGTGCGTACGTGCTGGCCAGGTTCACGTTCCCCGGTAACCGGCTGATCTACTACTCGATGCTGGCCGGACTCACGTTCCCGGTCTTCCTGGCGATCGTGCCGCTGTTCTTCACGCTGAAGAACTTCGGCCTACTCAACACCCTGCCTGGGCTGATCGTCACCTACGTCGCGTTCGCGCTGCCGTTCACCGTCTTCTTCCTGCACTCCTTCTTCAAGGCGCTGCCGGGCGAGATCTACGAGGCGGCGCAGATCGACGGGGCCGGCGAGTGGCGCACGTTCTTCTCGGTGATGCTGCCGATGGCGCGGCCGGGGATGGCGTCGGTTGCCATCTTCAACTTCCTCGGGTTGTGGAACCAGTTCCTGCTCCCCGTCGCCCTGAACACCGACTCGAAGAACTACGTGCTCTCCCAGGGCATGGCGTCGTTCGCGTCGCAGGCCGGTTATGCGGTCGACTTCGGCGCGCTGTTCGCGGCCGTGGTGATCACTGTGGCGCCGGTTCTGGTCGTCTACATCATCTTCCAGCGTCAGCTGCAGGTTTCGGTCACCGCCGGAGGCGTGAAGTAGCCTGGGTAAGTGAGTAGCAACCTGCAGTCGGTGGACGAACGGACCGCCCGGGAACTGCGCGGCCTGGCCCGCGTGCTGGTGCGGTCCGGGTACGCCGACCACGCCGCCATCACCGCCGCACTGACGGAGGCGGTCCGCGAGGACGCACCGGCGATGGACGCGGACACGCTGGTGCCGCTGCTGATCGGTGAGGCGGTGATGGACGTCAACGCCGACGCCGAGACCTGGCCGGCGAGCACCGACACCGACCGGCTGGACGCAGTACTCGCCGAGCTCGAACAGCTGGGCGTGGTGGTGGTCCGGTACACATCGGACCACCATGAGGCCCGGCAGGTGCTCGAGGCCGCGGAGGGCCCGCAGGGACTGCTGTTCTTCACCGACACCGACGTCTGGCACGCGGTCGACTTCGGCATGCTCGAGCTCAAGCTCTGGCACCCGGACACCGCCAACGTCGCGCCCGGCGAGCCGCTGCTGGACGACGTACTCGAGCTGCTGCACCGCAACGACCTGCCGGCCGTCTTCGACGAGGGCCGGATCGAGGTCACGGTCAACTGGCAACGAAGGGTGACGCTATGACGGTCATCGGCGTGTTCGCGCTGCAAGGGAACGTGCGCGAACACCTGGCGATGCTGACACAGGTCGGTGTCGAGGCCCGTCCGGTCCGTCGTCCGTCCGAGCTGGAGCAGGTCGACGCCCTGGTGCTGCCGGGTGGCGAGTCGACCACCATGTACAAGCTGGCACGGACGTTCGAGCTGTTCGAGCCGCTGCAGAAGCGGATCGCGGACGGGATGCCGGTGTTCGGCACCTGCGCCGGGATGATCATGCTCGCGGACAAGATCACCGGCGGGACGGCCGATCAGGAGACCCTCGGCGGGCTGGACGTGACGGTACGCCGGAACGCGTTCGGGCGGCAGGTCGACTCGTTCGAGGCGGACCTGGAGTTCCCCGGGCTGGGAGCCGCGTTCGAGTCGCCGTACCACGCCGTATTCATCCGGGCACCGTGGGTGGAGCGGGTCGGGCCGGACGTGGAGGTACTCTCGACGGTGAGGTCGGGCCCTGCCGCAGGTAGGATCGTCGCGGTCCGCCACGACCGGCTGCTCGCCACGTCGTTCCACCCGGAGATGACCGGGGACGCGCGGCTGCACGGCTACTTCGCCGAGCTGGTCCGGACCCTCTGAGTCGTTGTTGTAGGTAGAAGGGTTGGGTTCGCCATGTCAGGCCACTCCAAGTGGGCCACCACGAAGCACAAGAAGGCCGTCATCGACGCGAAGCGCGGCAAGCTCTTCGCGAAGCTGATCAAGAACATCGAGGTGGCCGCCCGGATGGGCGGTGGCGACCCTGGCGGGAACCCGACCCTGTACGACGCCATCCAGAAGGCGAAGAAGTCCTCGGTCCCGAACGACAACATCGACCGCGCGGTCAAGCGCGGATCCGGTGCGGAAGCGGGCGGCGCGGAGTACCAGACGATCATGTACGAGGGCTACGGCCCGAACGGCGTGGCGATGCTGGTCGAGTGTCTGACCGACAACCGCAACCGGGCCGCTGCGGACGTCCGTACGGCGATGACGCGGAACGGCGGCTCGCTCGCCGACCCGAACTCGGTCGCGTACCTGTTCAACCGCAAGGGCGTCATCGTCGTCGCCAAGGAGCAGGACGGGAAGTCGCTGTCCGAGGACGATGTGATGGAGGCCGTGCTCGAGGCCGGCGCCGACGAGGTCAACGACCTCGGCGATTCCTGGGAGGTCGTCACCGAGGCCACCGACATGGTCGCGGCCCGGACGGCGCTGCAGGACGCCGGCATCGACTACGACTCCGCCGACGTCCAGTTCGTCCCGTCGATGACCGTCGAGCTCGACGCCGACGGCGCCGCCAAGATCTTCCGCCTGATCGACGCCCTCGAGGACAGCGACGACGTCCAGAACGTCTACGCCAACTTCGACGTCTCCGACGAGATCATGGCCGAGGTCGGCTGACCCCGAAAGCCAGCCGCCTCCAAAGGACACCGCTCCGCGGCGACTGCCCTGTCGCCGCCTTCGGCGGGTGCGCGGATCGTCTTCTGGCGCAACCGTCTCCGGCGGGGGCTCGCGGCCGTCAGCCGGAGGAGGTCGCCGCTGCGCGGCGGCTGTTCTGCCGGCCGCCTTCGGCGGCATGCGGAGTGTGGTGTCGCGCGACCGTCTCCGCCGCCTTCGACGTCTCCGACGAGATCATGGCCGAGGTCGGCTGACCCCGAATGTCACATCCCGAGGGCCTTTCCGTCGATCACCTGACTCGCCGGAGGG
>NZ_JBHXSQ010000006.1:0-76367 GCF_042715335.1 Kribbella sp. NPDC058693 | reverse complement strand
CTTCGACGTCTCCGACGAGATCATGGCCGAGGTCGGCTGACCCCGAATGTCACATCCCGAGGGCCTTTCCGTCGATCACCTGACTCGCCGGAGGGGCCTTCGGCGTTGTGACCTGGTTGTACTCGCTGAAGCTGAGCTTGTCGCTGCCCGATTCGAGACTGACCGGGCGCGCGGTGGCGGTGTCGACCCAGAGCGTCCCGTCGCCGTCGCCGAGGCCGATCGCGGGGACGCCGTCGACGGTCTTGGGTGCGGTCTTCTTGACCGCGCCGCTCGGCTCGAACAGCGTGTCGAAGAACTCGGCCTTGCTGGCGAACAGCGCGAAGTTGCCGAGATCCTTGTCGCTCATCGTCGTTTTGATCCAGCGACCGGCGATCAGCCCGACGATGGCGTCCGCCTCGGCCTTGGACTTGGTCTGCGACTGCCAGAACTTGTTACTCATCTTCAGGTACGCCGTCTTGCCGATCACCATCACCGACATCCCACCGTCGCTGGTCGTGATCGACCCCTGGCCACCGTTCTTGGTGACCCGAACGTCGAGCACCATCCGCTCCTTACCGTCGGACACGGCACCCTTCATCCGCACACTGGTTGCGGCCTTCGCGGCAGCCTGAGTCTTGGCAAGGATCACCTTTGCCGACAGGCCTGCGATGCTGCTCGAAGACGGCACCGGGATGGTTGGCTTGTCCAGAACTGCCGACGGCGTCTGTCCTGGCGTGGCGACCGTCGAGGGCCTCAGCGGGGTCGGAGACTGCACCGAGGATTGCGACGGAGACTGCGGCGCCGGTGTCGGCGTACTCCCCAACGCATCATCACCCGCGTCCTTAGGCCCACCACACCCCACAACAAGCGCCATCAACGCGACAGCCCCCACACCCGACCGCTTCCCCACCATCCCGCTCTCCCCCCAAACGAAGACACAACTACCAGAAAGATGCCCCCCACCCCCCAAAAGTTGCCAACCAAAAGCCGGCGTCCCACACCCGCCACCCAGGAAAGGACACCGCTCCGCGGCGGCTGCTTCTGATAGCCGCCTCCGGCGGCGCGGATCCCGCCCACTCGCATGTCCGCCGCGTCCCACGCTCGCCGCCCCGGAAAGGACGCCGCTGCGCGACGGCTGTCTTGATAGCCGCCTTCGGCGGGGCGGATTCGTCTCGCGCGCGTGCCCGGCGGAGTACCACGCCGGCCGCCTGGAAAGGACGCCGCTTCGCGGCGGCTGTCTTGTTGGCCGCCTTCGGCGGGGCGCGGACCGTCGTGTCGCGTGATCGTGTGTGGCGGAGTCATCCGCCTGTCGCCTGGAGCGGTCGCCGCTTCGAGCCGGCTGCTTGTTGGCCGCCTTCGGCGGTGCTGATCCCGCTGGCTCGCGTATCCGCCGCGTCCCACGCCGCCACCGGGAAAGGACGCCGCTTCGCGGCGGCTGCCTTGTTAGCCGCCTCCGGCGGCGCGGAGCCCGCTGGCTCGCGTGTCCGCCGGCGTACCACGCTCGCCGCCTGGAGCGGTCGCCGCTTCGCGGCGGCTGTCTGTTGGCCGCCTTCGGCGGGTAGATCCGTCTCGCGCGCGTGTCCGCCGGATTCCAACGCCGCGACCCCGGAACGGACAACGCCTGCATCTGTATCTAGCCCCGTGTGGGCGGCTGCTCCTCCGGGCGGCGGCCCCAGGCGGAGATCAGCGGGGCGAGGGTTAGGTCGAGTTTGCCGGCGTCGATGGCGGCCAGGTGGGCGTCGAGTTCGGTGGCGTCGGTCAGGCCGGCCTCGAGTAGTTCGCGGCGTACGTGCCGGATTGTGGAAGCCTCCAGCCGGTTGCAGGCCGGGCCGCCGACCGGGAACGAGCCCGACGCGGCGACATCCACCAAGCCGGTCTCGCGCAGCGCCCGTGGCAGCGTCCGGCCGTAGCGCAGGTCTGCGCCTCGGCGCGTCAGCAGTTCTCGGATCGCGTCGCGCAGCCGGTTGGCGCGCTGTTGCTCGGGGCCGCTGTCGTCCACGCACGCGAGTGGCTGCAGAGCAGTATCGGCATCCTCGATCAGCAGCCAACCGCCGGGCTTCAGCGCCGCCATCGTCGCCAATGCCCGAGCCCGGTCAGGCAGATGGACCAGCACGAGCCGCGCGTGTACCAGATCGAACGTCCCCGGCTCCGGCGCCGGATCAGCGGCGACGTCATGCCGGCGTACGTCGTACCCGTCATCCGCGTTCAGCCACGACGGGTCGATGTCCGTGGCCAGCACGTACCCGGTCGGCCCCACCGCCTCCGCGAGCGTCGCCGGAATACTGGTGCCCCCGGCCCCCACTTCCCAGCACCGCGACCCGGCCCCGACCCCCAGCCGCTCGAAGTGCCCCCGCGTCACGCCGTCGAACAACTCAGCCAACCAAACGAACCGCTCACCCGCCTCGACCCGCGCGTTGTCCAGCAGATACCCACTAGCGGGAGCGGACTCGCCACCAACCGCGGCAGTCTGATCATTCCGATCCGGTCGCCCATCGACATGCGGGCGTGGCGAGGAGGTCACCCTCACATCGTCAACCTCCTCACCCCACCAACGCCACGACCACAGCAGAGGCACATCTCACACAGCCAGCGGACACCCTGCTGGCCTGCGGGACCCGGCGCCCGCGGTCGCGGATGCATCCTGAGGCAACGAGGGCGCGACCTACTACGCCACGTCCGAGACTGCTGCACAGTGCGCGTCGGTCGGGGAGCTGGCGTCGGAATCACTCGAGCGCGCCGCGCACGGTTGCGCGTATCCGTTCGACGACTGCCGCTTTCCCCGCCGGTGTGGTCTCGCGGTCGAGTTCGTCCAGGAGACGAGTGATCGAGCGCTCCATCGCGCTCTGCTTGTCCCAGGCCGGCAGCTGGTGCAGGAATGGCCCGTAGAAGTCAGCTACCGGCAAGTCCCAGAAGCCAAAGGCTCGTAGCAGCAACTCCCATTCGGCTGCGTTGTCAGTCGGGTCTGGGACGTGGATCCCGAGAGTTTCGATCATCGTCAAGACGATCGGCCCCGCTTCTCGCCACGTCTCGTTCGGGCTGAGAGCCGCCACGTCGACGACCGTCTGTGGTGCCAGCCCGTACGAGATGAGGTCGCAAGCCAGCTCGATCGCTTGCTCGATTGCAGTAGCCCGACGACCAACGACGACTGCGGCAGCGAGGCGACCCAGCCGCCCTTGGAACGGCTCAGGCAGTCGCTCGATCACCTGCGGAGACTACGCCTGCGAAACGTCAGCTCGGTCTCTTCACGTCCGATGTGACTCGTGGGTAACATGTGGGGATGGCGAGTCAGGTGTTGGGGTTGTGGGAGCGGTTGCGTGGGGTGCCGGGTGGGGAGTTGGTGTTTTCTTGGGGGTTTGCGTGGAAGGCGCCGTACTTTCGGTCGGTGCGGCCTCGGTTTGTGCAGGTCAGTCCTAACTTTGCGGCGTTGCGGTTGCCTAAGCGGCGGGCGGTGTTGAACCACATCGGGACCGTGCATGCGATTGCTGTGTGCAACGGGTTGGAGGCGGCGATGGGGGCGTTGGCGGAGGCGACGGTGCCGGCTGGGAAGCGGTGGTTGCCGAAGGGGATGGAGGTTTCGTACCTCGCCAAGTCGACAACCGATCTGACCTGCTCGGCCGAGACCGATCCGGATACCTGGACCGCCGGGCCTGACGTGCCGGTGCGGGTGAAGGCGACCCGGGACGACGGCACGGTGGTCGTCGAAGGAGTCATCCATCTCTGGGTCACCGACAAGAAGCCGTCCGCCGACGGGCTCGGGAGCGAGAACATGTCCGAGGACGAGTCGGCGAGCAAGAGGTAGGTCTACCGACCAGGCGGAGCGCAAGAGGTAGGTCTACCGACCAGGCGGAGCGCAAGAGGTAGGTCTACCGACCAGGCGGAGCGCAGCAGTAAGTAGGTCTGGTCGGCTAACACGGTGGCAACAGGCGGGAAATGGGTCCGCATGAGTGGTGTGCCTCGACGTAGGGTCGGCGGGTGACTGAACTCCGGGTGGTGGATGTTGTCGAGGAGCAGTTGGATGCCGTGTGGGAGGTGCGGATTCGGTCGTTCGGGCCTGGTGGGGACCGGGACGAGTGGAAGAAGAATGCGCTGACCTTCATGGACGGGCGGTTCCTCGGTGTGGTCGACGGGGACACGCTCGTTGCGGCGGCGCGGATCTGGCCGTTTGAGCAGTGGTGGGGTGGGCGGCGGGTTCCGATGGGAGGTGTGGCCGGCGTCGTCGTTGCACCGGAGTACCGCGGTCGTGGTGTCGGCAGCCTGATGATGCGTGCGGTGCTGCAGCGCTGCGTCGACAAGGGGTATCCGCTGACGGCTCTCTATCCCGCAACGACTGTGCTCTACCGGCACCTGGGCTACGAGTTCGCGGGTAATAGGTACAAGTTCTCCTTCGAGGCCGCGGACCTGCGCACGTTGGGCGGCAAAGGTACGGCGGTGCGGAAGGCGGGCCGTGCTGATGCGGGCCTGTTCCTGGAGCTCGCCGGGAAGAACCATGAGGCAAGGCGTTCGAGCGGTCCGCTGATCTGGCCGCGTACCGAGGTCGAGTCCTGGCTGGAGGACGAAGACAACTTCGCGTACGTCGCCGACGACGGCTTCGTCGTCTACAACTGGTCCGAAGGCGCTCTAGCCGTGGACGAACTCATCGCCGGCTCGGAGGAGACCGCACGCGCCCTGTGGGCGACCGTCGGCTCGGGCTCATCGATCGCGAAGTCGGTCCAGGCGTACTGCCCGCCGTTCGACCCGATCCATCTTCTTGCCGAGCACGAGGCGGACGGCGACACCCGGATCAACCGCTGGATGCTGCGTCTGACGGACGCTCCCGCCGCGATCGCGACGCGAGGCTTCCCGGACGGCGTCGTACTCGAGACCGACCTGCGGATCGACGACCCCGACCTGACCGCGAACACCGGCGACTGGCATCTCTCGGTCGCCAACGGATCCGGCAGCCTCACGCCCACCGACAACCCGGCCGAGGCCCTGCGCCTCGGCCCTCGTGGACTGGCCGCGCTGTACGCCGGTACGCCGGTTGCCGCGCTCCGCGGAGCCGGGCTGATCAGCGGGGGAGCGCCCGCCACGGACTCCGCACTCGACGCGGTCTTCGCCGGACCGACGCCGTACATGCTCGACTACTTCTGAGTTCGGCGCGTCGATTTCGTCAGTCGCGAGACCGCCGTCTAGGGTTATCGAACAAACGTTCGGAGGTGGTCCATGCGGGTGCTCGGCGTCGACCCGGGTCTGACCCGGTGCGGCCTCGGCGTCGTCGAGGGTACGCCGGGGAAGCCCCCTGCGCTGGTCGCCGTCGGAGTGATCCGGACGCCGGCCGACCTGGACGTCTCCAAGCGACTCGTCCAGATCGAGACGGAGCTGGAGGAGTGGATCGCCAAGTACCAGCCGGACGCGGTCGCGGTTGAGCGAGTGTTCGCGCAGCACAACGTCCGGACGGTGATGGGGACGGCGCAGGCCTCCGGAGTGGCGATGGTTGTCGCGGCTCGTCGCGGGCTGCCGGTCGCGTTGCACACACCGAGCGAGGTGAAGGCCGCGGTCACCGGATCGGGTCGCGCGGACAAGGAGCAGGTGACCACGATGGTCACCCGGATCCTCAAGCTGAGCGAGCGTCCGACGCCCGCCGACGCCGCCGACGCGCTGGCGTTGGCGATCTGTCAGGTGTGGCGCGGCGGTGTGGCCAGCAAGTTGCAGGAGGCCGCCTCCAGCCGGTCGAATCTGGAGGCTCTGGCGCAGGCGCAGTCCCGTCTGCAGGTGGCAAGATTGCGGGCCGCGGTGGCGGCCCAGCAGGGCAAGCGGTGAGCACGGAAACGGGAGGTTGGCGATGATCGCCTTTGTACGTGGACCGGTGGCGGCCATCGGAGTGGACTGCGCCGTCGTCGAGGTCGGGGGAGTGGGCCTGCAGGTGTACTGCGACCCGGGCACGCTGGCCGGTCTGAGGCCGGGGCAGGAAGCCCGGATCTCCACGTCCATGGTGGTTCGCGAGGACTCGCTGACGTTGTACGGGTTCGCCGACGACGACGCGAAGAACCTGTTCGAGCTGCTCCAGACCGCATCCGGCGTCGGCCCGAGGCTGGCCCAGGCCGCGCTCGCGGTGCTCAGCCCCGACCAGTTGCGCCAGGCGGTCGCGACCGAGGATCTCGTCGTACTCGTGAAGGTGCCGGGTATCGGGAAGAAGGGCGCCCAGCGGATCGTGCTGGAGCTGAAGGACAAGATCGGTGCGCCATCGAAGACGGTGACCGGCCGGCCCCTCCAGACGCAGGAGGCGTGGCGGGAGCAGGTGGCCGCCGGTCTGGTCGGTCTGGGCTACTCGGCCCGCGACGCCGAGGATGCGGTCACCGCAGTGTCACCACTCGCTGCCGACAGCCCCAACCCGGCCGTCCCCGACCTGCTGCGCGCGGCCCTGCGCGTGCTCTCGAAGGCGTAAGAGATGGAAGACAACGTCCGGCCGCTGGTGTCCGCCGATGCGGTGGATCTCGAGGAACGCAAGATCGAGTCCGCGCTCCGGCCGCGCACGCTGGCCGAGTTCGGCGGTCAGCGCCGGGTCAGCGAGCAGCTCGAGCTGGTGCTGCACGCCGCCCGCGGGCGCAACCGGGCGCCTGACCACGTGCTGCTGTCCGGCCCTCCCGGTCTGGGCAAGACGACGCTCGCGATGATCATCGCCAGCGAGCTGTCCGCGCCGCTGCGCGTGACGAGCGGCCCGGCGATCCAGCATGCCGGCGACCTGGCCGCGATCCTGTCCGGGTTGAGCGAGGGCGAAGTACTGTTCCTCGACGAGATCCACCGGATGTCGCGGCCGGCCGAAGAGCTGCTGTACATGGCGATGGAGGACTTCCGCGTCGACGTGATCGTCGGCAAGGGCCCGGGCGCGACGGCGATCCCGCTCGAGATCCCGCCGTTCACGCTCGTCGGGGCGACGACCCGCGCCGGTCTCCTACCGGGGCCACTGCGCGACCGGTTCGGGTTCACCGGACACCTGGAGTTCTACGAGTCCGACGAGCTGGAGAAGATCGTCAACCGCTCTGCCGCGCTGCTCGAGGTCGACATCACCCCGGAGGGCGCGGCCGAGATCGCGTCGCGCTCCCGCGGTACGCCGCGAATCGCGAACCGGCTGCTCCGCCGTGTCCGCGACTACGCAGAGGTACGGGCGGACGGCATCATCACCCTCGCGCTGGCGAAATCGGCCCTCGAGCTGTACGAAGTGGACAAAATGGGCCTCGACCGGCTCGACAGGTCCGTTCTCGACGCTTTGTGCCGTCGTTTCGGGGGTGGACCGGTCGGTCTTTCCACGCTCGCGGTTGCGGTAGGCGAAGAACGTGAGACCGTGGAGGAAGTGGCCGAACCATTCCTGGTCCGGTCGGGCTATCTGGCCCGTACGCCGCGCGGTCGCGTCGCCACGCCCGCGGCCTGGCGGCATATCGGGCTGAAGGTCCCGAAGGGCGCGACGTTCGCCGACACGCTCTTCGACACCGATGAGGACTAAGGAGTTCGACCCAACTGAACAGCGGACGTTCGGGGAACGTCCGCGGACGCCGGAGCGTAGTTACTTCTGTACTGAGTAATTCAAACGTGACCCGGTGTCATGAGGTACTTGTTGCCGCTCAGGGTTAGACTCCCCGGTGGCCTGACCTCCAGGTCATTCCGCTGCGACCTGCACGCTTCGAGCAGAGCGTGCCGGACGCCCGTATTGCCGATCGACAAAGGATTCTGAGACCCGATGCAACTCCTCGCCGTACCGATGGCCTCCTCCGGGGGCGGCGGCATCACGCTGCTGCTACCGCTGATCCTGATCGTCGGAATGATCTGGTTCATGAGCCGCACGCAGAAGAAGCAGCGCCAGCGTCAGGCTGACACCGTCGCCGCGCTCGCCCCGGGCAGCAAGGTGATCACCACCAGCGGCCTGGTCGGCATCGTCGAGGAGACCGACGACGAGTACGTGACGCTCGAGATCTCCGAGGGCGTGCTGGTTCAGGTCGTCAAGGCCGCGATCGGCCGGGTGGTCCCGGAAGAGGACACCGCCGACGACGCCGACACCGTCGATGAGGCAGCCGCCGACTCCGCGGACGAGACCTCGGCCGACGCCGCCCGCGTCGACGTACCGGACACGGGTCGCGACAAGGCCGACGGCAAGGTGCAGGACACGCCGAAGCTGCCGCCGACGCACACCGAGAACTGAATTCCGTCCCACCAGCCTGCGGCGCGGCGTTCGGCGTCCACCTGACGGTGCGGCGCGCCCAGAAGTACGAAGGTTGAATCTGACGTGGCAACGAGTTCGTCGACATCCCGCCCCGGGCGGAGCCTGATCGCCTTGGCGGTGGTCGTGGTCCTGCTGTTCGGCATCATGGCGCTGACCAAGACCTGGAAGCCCAAGCTCGGACTGGACCTGCGCGGTGGTACCACCATCACGCTGACCGCCAGCACGTTCGACGGCAAGGGCAAGGTCACTGCCGACCAGTTGAACGAGGCGAAGAACATCATCGGCCAGCGCGTCAACGGCGCCGGTGTGGCCGAGGCCGACATCACCACCTCCGGGACGAACCACATCAACGTGGCCGTACCGGGCGCCACGAAGGAATCCCTGGTGTCGCAGGTCGGCCAGACCGCCCTGCTGTACTTCCGGATCGTGCTCGGCGCGCAGGCGACCGCTCCGGCGCCCACTCCGTCGCCGACCCCGACTCCGGGCACCACGCCGAAGCCGACGACGACGCCGAAGGCAAGCACCACGCCCAAGGCGAGCACCACGATCAAGCCGACCACGAGCAGTACGCCGAAGGGCCGGGCCTGGACCAGCGCGCTCGCCGACGCGACGCCAACGCCGACCCCCAAGGCGAGTACGACGCCGAAGCCGAGCACCCCGGCCGCGACGCCGTCGACGCCGGCCACCGCCTCCGGTGACCCGCTGAACTACACGCCGGACGCGGCCACCCAGGCGGCGTTCGCGACGTTCAAGTGCGGCGACAAGCAGGTCGACAACCCGAAGACGGCGATCTTCTCCTGCGACCAGAACGGGCAGTACAAGTACCTGCTCGGCCCGGCGATCCTCGCGGGTACCGACCTCTCGGACGCCAGCGCCGGCATCCCGCAGAACGGTCTGCAGTGGCAGGTCAACCTGAAGTTCACCAGTGAGGGCGGCAGCAAGTTCCTCAAGGCCACGCAGAACATCTCCCAGCGCGGCCAGGGCCAGAACCTGTTCGCGATCGTGCTGGACGGCAAGACCATTTCGACCCCGAGCGTGGACAACCCGATCCCGGGCGGCCAGGCGCAGATCACCGGTACCTTCACCGAGGCCGAGGCGCGCGACCTGGCCAACGTGCTGAAGTACGGCTCGCTGCCGGTCAAGTTCGACATCTCCTCGGTCGAGACCGTGTCGCCGCAGCTCGGTGGCGACCAGCTCTCCGCGGGTATCTGGGCCGGTCTGATCGGCCTCGCCCTGGTCGTGCTCTTCTGCTTCCTGTACTACCGCGGTCTGGGCATCGTCGTGGTGTTCTCACTCGTCGTCGCCGGCATCCTCACCGGGTCACTGGTGATCCTGCTCGGCAAGGCGATCGGCTTCACGCTGACGCTGGCCGGTATTGCCGGTCTGATCGTGGCCGTCGGTATCACCGCGGACTCGTTCATCATCTACTTCGAACGACTCCGGGACGAAGTACGTGAAGGCCGCAGTCTGCGCTCCTCGGTGGAGACCGGCTGGGCCCGCGCCAAGCACACGATCATCGCGGCCGACTCGATCTCGCTGCTCGCCGCGATCGTGCTGTACGTGCTGGCGATCGGCAGCGTCCGCGGGTTCGCGTTCACACTCGGCCTGACCACCCTGATCGACCTGGTCGTGGTGTTCCTGTTCACCAAGCCGATGGTCACGCTGCTGGCCCGGACCGACTTCTTCGGCCACGGGCACAAGCTGTCCGGCCTGGATCCGGAGCATCTCGGCGTCGAACGACTACCAGGACAGACGAAACCGTCGGCCCGGCCGCGGAAGACGCCGTCGACGCGCAAGCCGCTCGGAGGGGAGGTCTGATGTCGAAGCTCGGACAGATCGGTGCCAAGCTGCACCGCGGTGAGGTCTCCTACGACTTCATCGGCCATCGTAAGTTCTGGTTCAGCCTCTCGATCGCCCTGGTGGTCATCTCGCTGGGCGGCCTGTTCGCCCGCGGTCTGGCGCTCGGTATCGAGTTCCGGGGCGGCGTCGAGTACGACGCGGCCGTGAAGGTCACCGACAGCACCGTGGACGACTTCACCGCCGCGGTGAAGGCGACCAACGCCAAGGGCCTCGGCGACCCTGTCGTCACCACGATCAACAACAACAAGGTCCGGGTCCAGACCAAGCCCCTCCAGCAGGCCGACGTCGGCAACGTGCGGGCGGCGATCGCCAAGGAAGCCGGCATCCCCGCCGAGCAGGTGACGTCGCAGCAGATCGGCGCGTCCTGGGGTCAGCAGATCGCCAACAAGGCGATTCTCGCGCTGATCGTGTTCCTGGTCCTCGTCTTCGCGGTGATCTGGCTGTACTTCCGAGAAGCCAAGGCCTCCATGGCCGCAATCATCGCCCTGATCCACGACGTCACGATCACCGTCGGTGTGTACGCACTGGTCGGCTTCGACGTGACACCGGCGACCGTGATCGGCGTACTGACGATCCTCGGATACTCGCTGTACGACACCGTCGTGGTGTTCGACAAGGTCCGCGAGAACACCCGCGGCATCACCGGGTCGAACCGGTTCACGTACTCCGACGCGACGAACCTCGCGGTCAACCAGACCGTCGTCCGGTCGATCAACACGACGGTCACCGCACTGCTCCCGGTCGGCGCGATCCTCGTCGTCGGTACGGTCGTGCTCGGCACCGGCCCGTTGAAGGACCTGTCGCTGGCGCTGTTCGTCGGTATCGCCGTCGGTGCGTACTCGTCGATCTTCATCGCGCCGTCGCTGCTCGCGGTCTTCAAGGAGCGCGAGCCGGGCATGAAGGCGCTGAACAAGCGCGTGTCGGCGAAGAAGGCCCAGACGGCCGCCGCAGCCACGGCGGCCCCGGTCGCGGTGGCCACGGCGGGAGCTGCGCCGCGTACCGCCGTACAGGACACGCCGACGTCTACACCGCGGAAGGCGGATCGGGCCACCGGTACGGCGCCGACCCCGTCGACGCGACCGATGAAGGCGACGGCGGCCGGGCGTCCGCAGCCGACGCGCAAGCCGCGGTCGAAGCGCGGTAAGTGATGCGGTCGCTCGAGCAGGTTCTTGCCGACGGCATTCGCGATATCCAGGACTACCCGCAGCCGGGGGTGGTGTTCAAGGACATCACCCCGCTGCTGGCCGACCACACCGGCTTCGCGCAGGTGGTGCAGGCACTGGCGGCGGCGGGGACGGACGACGACGGCAACCCGGTGGTCGACAAGGTGGTCGGGATCGAGGCGCGCGGGTTCATCCTGGCCGCCCCGGTCGCGCTCGCCCTCGGCGCCGGGTTCGTGCCGGTGCGCAAGAAGGGCAAGCTGCCGGGAGCGACGTACGAGGAGTCGTACGCGCTGGAGTACGGCGAGGCGACCATCGAGGTGCACCAAGACGCGTTCACGCCCGGTGACCGGGTCCTGGTTATCGATGACGTGCTCGCTACCGGCGGCACGGTCGAGGCCTGCCTCCGGCTGATCCGCCGCTGCGGCGCCGAGGTCGCGGGTACGGCGGTTCTGCTCGAGCTCTCGTTCCTCCCGGGCCGGAAGCGGCTCGAGGGCGAGCAGGTCAGCTCTCTGTTGACGGTCTGAAATCGGGCAAACTCTCCGCAGTCGGGAGCTGACCCGGCGTGTTGTCCACAGGCGGGTCTGCCTGGTTGGGCAACGACCTCTAGACTGGTGGTCTGTCGGCGGAGGGACACAAACGTGGGCGAAGACCCGGCGATGACATCTGCGGTGCCGAACGCCGTACCGCAGGAGCCCCCGCGCGCGCCGTCACCGGTGCGCCCGGTCTCGCCGACGCCTGCGTCCCAACCGCCTGCCCAGGCGGCGACCCCGCCGGTCCAGCCGCCGCGGATCGCGCCGGCCCGGGTCCGTGCCCGGCTCGCCCGCCTCGGCGGCACCCGGCATCCGAACCGCGCGCCGATGCTCGAGCCGCTGTTCCGGGTCGTCCGCGCCACCCACCCCAAGGCTGACCTCGGGCTGATCGAGCGCGCCTACCGGACCGCGGAGAAGTACCACACCGGCCAGCTGCGCAAGAGCGGCGACGCGTACATCACGCATCCGCTCGCCGTCGCCACGATCCTCGCCGAGCTCGGTATGACCGCGCCGACGCTGTGCGCCGCCGTACTGCACGACACGGTCGAGGACACGCCGTACACGGTCGAGGAGCTGACCCGCGACTTCGGCGAAGAGATCGCGATGCTCGTCGACGGCGTGACCAAGCTGGACAAGGTCAAGTACGGCGAGTCCGCGCAGGCCGAGACGATCCGCAAGATGGTCGTCGCGATGTCGAAGGACATCCGGGTCCTGGTGATCAAGCTCGCCGACCGGCTGCACAACATGCGCACGCTCGGGTTCCTGCGGCAGGAGAAGCAGGAGCGGATCGCCCGCGAGACGCTGGAGATCTACGCCCCGCTGGCCCACCGGCTGGGTATGAACACGATCAAGTGGGAGCTCGAGGACCTCGCGTTCTCGACTCTGCACCCGAAGGTGTACGACGAGATCGTCCGGCTGGTCGCCGAGCGCGCGCCGTCCCGCGACGAGTATCTGGCCTCCGTCATCGACCAGGTCCACGAGGACCTGCGCGCTGCGAAGGTGAAGGCGACCGTCACCGGCCGGCCGAAGCACTACTACTCGATCTACCAGAAGATGATCGTCCGCGGCCGCGAGTTCGGGGACATCTACGACCTGGTCGGCATCCGTGTCCTGGTCGAGTCGGTCCGCGACTGTTACGCGGCCCTCGGCATACTGCACGCGCGATGGAACCCGGTCCCAGGCCGGTTCAAGGACTACATCGCGATGCCGAAGTTCAACATGTACCAGTCGCTGCACACCACGGTGATCGGCCCGCAGGGCAAGCCGGTGGAGCTGCAGATCCGGTCGTTCGCGATGCACCGCCGCGCGGAGTACGGCATCGCCGCGCACTGGAAGTACAAGGAAGACCCGAGCTCCGTCGCGCCGGCCACGCCCACCACCGACGTCGGCGGTCCGAACGACATGCCCTGGGTCCGGCAGCTCGTCGACTGGCAGCGGGAGACCTCCGACCCGTCGGAGTTCCTCGACTCGCTGCGGTTCGAGATCAACAACTCCGAGGTCTACGTCTTCACCCCGCGCGGCGACGTGATGTCGCTGCCGACCGGTTCGTCGCCGGTCGACTTCGCGTACGCGATCCACACCGAGGTCGGGCACCGCTGTATCGGCGCCCGCGTCAACGGCCGCCTGGTCCCGCTGGAGAGCACCCTCGAGAACGGTGACGTCGTCGAGGTCTTCACGTCGAAGGCGCAGGGCGCAGGTCCGTCGCGTGACTGGCTGACGTTCGTCAAGAGCCCCCGCGCGCGGAACAAGATCAAGCACTGGTTCTCCAAGGAGCGCCGCGACGAGGCGATCGAGCACGGCAAGGACGCGATCGCGAAGCAGCTCCGCAAGGAGGGCCTGCCGCTGCAGCGCTTGCTGTCGCACGAGACCCTGACCGCGGTCGCCAACTCCCTGCGGTATCCGGACGTCACCGGTCTGTACGCCGCGGTCGGCGAGCAGCACGTCAGCGCACAAGCCGTCGTACGGCGTCTGATCGAGACGTACGGCGGTGAAGAGGGCGCGGCCGAGGACCTGTCCGAGGGCGTTCGTCTGCCCGCGAGTCGTGAACGCCGCAAGCGCACGGCCCGGGGCGACGCCGGCGTCATCGTCAAGGGTGCGACGGACGTCCTGTCGAAGCTGGCACGCTGCTGTACGCCGGTTCCGGGCGACGAGATCATCGGCTGGATCACGCGTGGAGCGGGCGTCTCGGTGCACCGGGCCGACTGCGCCAACGTGGAGAACCTGAAGACCCAGCCCGAGCGGATCGTCGAGGTCGAGTGGGCGCCGACCGCTCAGTCGGTGTTCCTGGTCGCGATTCAGGTCGAGGCGCTGGACCGGGCGCGGTTGCTGTCGGACATCACGCGTGTGCTGTCGGACTACCACGTGAACATCCTGTCGGCGGCGCTGACCACGACCCGCGACCGGATCGCGAAGTCCCGTTTCACCTTTGAAATGGGCGATCCGACGCACCTGGGTCACGTGCTGAAGGCTGTGCGGTCGGTCGAGGGTGTCTTCGACGTGTATCGGGTGACGCAGTAGATCGGTTTGATGGGCCGGGGACACTGCGTCTATGAGTGGTCTCGGGCGACGGGCGTTCCTGGTTGCGGGCGTTGGGTTGGTGGCTGGGTGCAGTGATTCGTCTGCACAGAACCAGCCATCGCCGACGTCCAGCGCTGCACCTTCGCCGAGCCTGAGCCCGACGCCCTCGGCGCCGACTGCCACGCCTAGTGCGCCGTCGTCGACCCCGGCTCCTACTCCGACGGTCACGCTTCCCGCGGTGAAGGCTTGGGTGCCCGGGCCGGGGGAGATCCAGCCTCAGGTGAAGCGGCTCGCCGTGGCGGCGGTGATGAAGCTGTTGCAGCCCACCGATACGCCGGCGGCGATCGACGTGATCGACGCGCAGTACGGCGGGATCCTCAGCTCGTCAGCCAGCGTGCTCGTGCCGTGCAAGGTGTACTCGATCCGGGAGAACCGGGTGATCAGCGGCGGTACGACGGTCGACGTACGGCTGAGCAAATCGTCGCAGGGCACCTGGCGCGTGACGGCGACCCATCCGGCCCAGCCCGGTGCACCGGCGGCCAACCTGTCCGCTGCGGCGCGGAAGGTGCTGGCGAACGGGCAGATCTCGTTGCCGCCGGCGTCCGCCGCGGACATCAGGTCGGGGCAGGTCCATGACAGCGTTCTCAACACGATGCTCCAGCTCGCAAAGACCTACCGGATCGGCGTCAGCGTCATCCGCTCCGGCCACCCGTTGGATGTCTTCGGCACCAATCGGCCGAGCGATCACCCCCGCGGGCGTGCGTTCGACACCTGGCAGATCGACGGGCACGCGGTGGTGTCGCCGGCCACCTCACGGTCGCTGATCACGTCGTACATGCGGGCGGCCGAATCGCTCGGGTCGTACAACGTCGGCGGACCGTATCAGCTGTCCGGAGCGGCGTTCTTCTCCGACCAGACGCACCACGACCACGTGCACGCGGGCTTCCGGAGCTAGTCCCACTCCCAGGCGATGCCGACCGTCCCGGGATCGGCGGACGGCTCGATCACGTGCACCCGGCCGTCGGGCGTGAGCATCAGCTCGCGCTGTACCAGGTTCGGACCGGACGTATGCCGGCGGCGCACCTCGTGTACGCGGACCGGCAGCGCAGCGCGGTCGAACTGGACCTCCAGCACGAAGTGCATCCCGCCCCACTCGGTGAAGCGTTGATAGTCAGTCGTCGGCAAGCCACTCGGGTCATCGATCTCGTAGTGGACGACAGCGGTCTCCCCGACGGCGAGCACCCGGTCGAGCAGCAACTCGCCGAGCAGCGCGCCGGCCTCGGGGGAGCGGGCGATCCGACCGGTCCGGCAGCCGCTCAGTGCTCGTAGTGTGACCTGCTCCGCGTCGCAGCCCGTTTCGCCCTGATGCGCGATGATCAACCGATCCACCGGCTGTACGGCGACGACGCTCTGGATCACGCTCCGGCGCTGAGCGCTCCGATCGGCCCCGATCCGGACCTCCTCGAGAACGGTCACGTTGCGCAGCCGGCCGTGGGCGTCGCGGCGGAGGCGGTCGAGCAGCCGGGTGAGCGCCTCGGCGTAGTCGACAACGGCGTACGGCTGGGGCGACGTGCCCGGCTCACGGGCCGGCGGGATCCGGACGGTCAACCACCCGGCCGGGACCTCCAGAAGCTCCTCCAAGGCGGTGATGACGGCTCGTGAGTCCTCACGCGGGATCCGGCGACCGCTCTGCCAGGTGCTGAGTGTCGCGACGCCAACGTGCAGCCCGCGGTCGGCGAGGTGGGTCCTGATCCGGTTAAGGGCGAGCCCACGGCGCGAGATCGCCTGCCGCAACGCGTCCGCGAACGACGCCTCCGGACTCACTACCGGGACAGACGCTTCGACCGGTTTGACCATGGGCCCACGCTCCTTTCGGGCAGTGTAAACATTCACAGCACGGTCCGACAGCGGCTCGTCACCCGCTGTTCACGGCGCAGCGGCGTTCACAACCCGTCGTACGGCGGGATCCGAGAACTTGTCGCGGCGTACGACGGTCCCGACGATGGTCTCCGCCCCAGTCCGTTCGAAGGAGGACCCATGCGCAGGCTCCGCCCCAGCCGCTCCTGGTCGTTGCTCTTGGCCACGATCCTCGGGCTCGCGACACTGGCCCCGCTCGCACCGCCCGCCTCGGCCGCGCCCAGCAGTTACTACCTGAACGTCTCCGGCCAGGCCCAGCAGAAGTCGAACTGGTGCTGGGCCGCGACCGGCAACAGCATCGCCGCGTTCTACGGCCGCTCGTACTCACAGAACCAGTTCTGCAACCTGGCCTTCGGCAACAACGCCAACGCGACCTGCCCGAACAACCAGGCGACGCTGGCCAACGACCAGCAGGCGTTCCGGTCGATCGGGATCAGCGCCGGCAGCTACATCTCCGGCACGCTCAGCTTCAACTCGCTCGTCACCGAGATCGCCGCCGGCCGCCCGGTGATGACGCGGATCGGCTGGACCTCGGGCGGCGGCCACATGATGGACATCATCGGGTACGACGCCTCCGACTCGACGCTCGAGTACTACAACCCGTGGCCGGACGACCCGCGCTACAACTACTCGACCTACAACTGGTACCGGTCCAACTCGCAGTTCACCTGGACCCACTCCCTGTACCGGATCGGAGCCTGACATGCGCCGCCTGCTTCGCTGTGCCGCCGTACTCGCTGCCGGTCTTGGTTTCGCGTTGGCCTTCGCCGCCCCGGCCGGTGCCGCCGTACCTCAGCCGGTCGCGCCAAGTGAGTTGTCCAAGGCAACCAATGCCGCCCACTCGTCCGACGCCGCCCGCTTGCTCGCGAAGGTCCCCGGTACGGCGAAAGCCGCGGCCAGCGTCGGGTCGGACAGCCACGCGATCTACGCGCTCAACCCGGCCTTCGTCCGCGACGCGTCGGCACCCGTCGCCACCTTCTGGTACGCCGCAACCGCTGCCAGCAAAGGCGGTCAGGCGTTGACCGTCTTCACCGAGCCCGACTCGAGCGGTGTCTGGCAGCCGGTGAATGTGGCCTCCGGCAACACCGAGTCCCGGATGGCTGCTGCGGCTGACGGCGCGCTGCTGTTCACGGAACCGCAGGTCGGTGCCTGGTACGCGCTGGCGTCCGGCCAGATCCGTCCGCTGAACCCTTCCGCCGTGAAGTCGATCGGCGCCAAGCCGATCACGGTCGCGGCGTACCAAGAGCTCGTCTCCCACCGGTACGCCGACAAGCTCCCCGGCAGCGCGTACAACGAGTCCGGCATGGCCGGCGGGTATGACACAGCCGCCGTGGTCAAGGCGCCGACCTCGCACTCCACCTACCTCCTCCCGATCGCCGCGGCGTCCGGTGTACTCGCCCTCGCCTTCCTGCTAGTAGTAAGGCGCAAAATGACCTACAACGACTGACCCCCGGCGCTTGCGATCATGGACCAATGCCGTTTCCCGATGAGCTTGGTCCCGCCATCAACGTCGCCGACTACAACCCCGACTGGCCCGCGGAATTCGCCCACCTCGCAGCACGATTGCAGGCAGCGTTGGGAGATCGAGCCGTAGCCATCGATCACGTCGGCTCCACCTCGGTCCCCGGCCTGGCCGCGAAGAACTGCATCGACGCCCAGGTCCGGGTGACCGCACTCTCGCCCGACCTGGTCGACCTGCTCGAGAGCGCCGGCTTCCGCTGCCGCCCGGAGCCGTGGAACCGCGTCGAGATCTCGAGCGGCCAACGCTGCGACAAACTCGTCTTCGCCCCACCCGTCGGCGAACGCGCCACGAACGTACACATCCGCCTCGCCAACGGCCCCAACGCCCGCTACGCCCTACTCTTCCGCGACTACCTACGCGCCGACGACACCGCCCGCCAGGCGTGGGGCGCCTTCAAGCAACGCCTGGCCCAAACCGTCACCGACTTCTACGACTACGGCCAGATCAAAGCCCCCGCCACCGACATCCTCATAGCCGCCGCCGAACGCTGGGCCGAACAAACCGGCTGGACAGTCACCAACGACGCGGCAACCGCGGCTCCTGACACAAGAACGACCCAACCGCCAACTCCAACGCCGGATAAGACCCCCACAAATCAGTCCGCCGCACCGAAATAATGTGCCACCCCAACCCATCCAGCTCCGCACGCCGAGTCTCGTCCCTCAACTGCTGCTTAGCAGACGAATGCCAAGCATCACTGTCGTACTCCAACCCCAACCGCCGCCCATCCACCGGCCGATCCGGATACCCAACATCCAACCGATAGCTACGACGGCTGCCGGACACGGGGATCTGCAACTTCGGCCCGCCGAAGCCGGCATCGATCAGCCGAAGCCGCAACCACGACTCACCCGGCGAGGCCGCCCGCCGATCAGCCCATCGCAGGACCTCTTGTGCCTGCTTGTATCCCCGCCGACCTTCGTACGCCGCCGACGCCGAGCGGAGCGCCCAACGATCCGCCTTGCCCGCCCGAAGGAACGCATCAACCGCAGACAACGCGAACGGTCTCGGCAACCGCATCGCCAGCTCCACAGCCGTGGCGATCGGACTGGCGACACGCACACCGAGCACATCGACCTCGTCTAGCGGTTGCCGCGTCCAGTGCGCCTCGACCAACTCCGCCGGCCCCAGCGCCGTCGTGTCGAGCCCGTGCAACCAAGCCGCGGTCGGCCCACATGCGACCGCATCCTCCGGGATCAACAGCCGCGCAGCATCCGCCCGCAACTCAAGCGAGTCACGCACCCGCACGTCAACGTAAACCCCCTTCATAACAGGCTTGATGTCACCGTTAGCCAGCAGCCAATTCAGCTTCCGCCCCACCTGATAAGGCCGAAACGGAATACCGCAGAAGTAATACGGGAAGTCAGCAGGAAGCATCCAGACAGCATCGCCGAAGACCCGCAAACCTGCAGAAAGTTGTCCACAGGCCCGGCGCGGCTGCGCTGACAGGATGGGTGGATCGCCAGCTTCGGCCGACGCCGGACGCGGTCACGTTGCGCCGGGGTCCCCAGGCCGCGAGGTCTTCCGCTGTCCCGCACCATCAACAACGCGATCTCGCGGGGCAACACGGCAGCAGTTGCGTCGTTCTGGAGGGTCGCCTCGCGGATGCACTTGGGACGGGCGGGGATCCCAGTCTGGGGACGAACGAACGAGCGTGCGGCCGACAGTGCAGCTGGTGGGCCGAGGCAGCGGCTAACAGGACGGCGTCACGGTCCGTTCACTGACCGCAGGTGGCCATGATCACGGGGCGGTCGCATGGGTGGATGGAAGCGGCGCGTAGCCCGGCGACGAAGGAGCCGCGCGTAGCACCGCGTGGGGCCGGTAGTACGTGTCTCTCCACTCACCACGGGTGGGCGCGACCGCGTGGGGCGATTGCCGTCAGCTGAAGTCGGTGAGGGCGTTTTGAGCCTGGGTTAGCCATTCGCGGCGGGCGGCGATGGCTTCTCGGGCCTCGGTGGCCTTGCGTGTGTTGCCCTGGGACTCGAACTTGGCGGCTTGTTTCTCCAGGTCGGCGATGAGGGATTGGAGCTGCTTGACGGTGGCTTCGGCGCGGGCGCGGGCCTCGGGGTTGGAGCGGTTCCAGACCTCGTCCTCGGCGGCCTTGACGGCTTGCTCGACGGCGCGGAGGCGGCCGTCGATGGCGCGCATGGAGTCGCGGGGGACCTTGCCGATCTGGTCCCAGTGGTCCAGGTACTCGCGGAGCTGCTCCCGCGCCGTACGGGCGTCCTCGACCGGCAGGATCGTCTCGATCTCGACGAGCAGCGCTTCCTTCGCCTGCAGGTTCTCGACCTGCTCGGCGTTCTCCTCGGCCTGTACGGCGTCCCGCGCGCCGAAGAACAGGTCCTGCGCGGCCCGGAAACGGGCCCACAGCTTGTCGTCGACCTCGCGCGGCGCAGGGCCGGCGGCCTTCCACTGCCGCATCAGGTCGCGGAACCGGCCCGAGGTGGGTCCCCAGTCGGTGGAGCCGGACAGCGTCTCCGCCTCGGCCGCCAGCCGCTCCTTCACGACCGCGGCCTCCTCACGCTTGGAGGACAGCTCGGCGAAGTGCTGCTTGCGGTGGCGCGTGTACGTCGTACGCGCGGAAGAGAACCGGTGCCACAGCTCGTCGTCCGAAGACTTGTCGAGCCGGGGGAGTGCCTTCCACTCGTCCAGCAGCTCGCGCAGGCGGGTGACGCCGTGGCGCCAGTCGGTGCCGGCGGCGATGGTCTCGGCCTCGGTGGCGATCTTGGTCTTGGCGGACCGCGCCTCCTCGACCTTCGCGGCGCGTTCGGCCTTGCGGCGTTCACGCTGCTGTGCGACGAGCGGGGTGAGCGCATCGAGCCGGGCGCGCAGGCCGTCGAGGTCGCCGACCGCCTGGGCCTCCTCGATCGAGCCGGTGACCTTCTTCACCGCGGCCCGGGCGTCGTCCGGTGACACTGTGCCCGCCTGGACCCGCTGCTCCAGCAGTTCGACCTCGAACGCGAGCGCGTCGTACCGGCGGGTGTAGAAAGCGAGCGCTTCCTCAGGGTTGGCGTCCGGCCACTGGCCGACTGCCCGTTCACCGTCCTTCGTCCGTACGAAGACCGTTCCGTCCTCGGCTACCCGGCCCCAGTTCTCTCCGGCCACAACTCGCCCCTTCCGGCGGTATGCACTGCGCTCGTGCCCATTCTGGTCGGCGCCTGGTCCAACCGCGCGAACAGGGCCCCGCCTGGGCGCGTCGAGCTGCCTTCTCGACGCTTATCCCTGAACAATCACAAACTCCCAGCTCAGGCGCAACGGTGTTGCGTCACAATCCGGTTCGTTCTCACCCGATCCGCACCGGTAGCCTTAGGTGTTCCCGAATCCGTTCCAGGAAGGTTTGTCGTGCTCATCGCCGGGTTCCCCGCGGGTGCGTGGGGTACGAACTGCTACGTCGTCGCCACCGGCCAGGGCGCGGAATGCATCGTTGTCGACCCGGGGATGGACGCGACCGAGGGCGTCGAGCAGGTCGTCAAAGAGAACGGCCTCAAACCTGTCGCGGTCCTGCTCACACACGGTCACATCGACCACATGTTCTCCGTACTCCCGGTCTGCGGGACGTACGACGCGACCGCCTGGATCCACCCGGACGACCGGCACCTGCTCGCCGACCCGATGGCCGGGATCAGCCCGGAGTCGGCCCGGATGCTGCTCGGCGGGAACCACGAGTTCGCCGAGCCGGACGACGTCGCCGAGCTCAAGGACGGTCTGAGCCTGGAGCTGGCCGGCCTCACCTTCACCGTCGACCACACCCCGGGCCACACCCGCGGGTCGGTCACGTTCACCACGCCGTACGACGGGCCGGAAGAGGTGCCCGCGGTGCTGTTCTCCGGTGACGTGTTGTTCGCCGGGTCGATCGGCCGGACGGATCTGCCTGGCGGCGACCATCCGACCATGCTGCATACGTTGGCCACCAAGATCCTGCCGATGCGCGACGAGATCGTCGTCCTGCCGGGTCATGGTGGCCAGACCACGATCGGCCGGGAGAAGGCGACCAACCCCTACTTGCAGGACCTGGAGATGCCGAAATCATGAGCAAGGTGACCCCACTCAGCGGGTTCCCCGAATTCCTACCGTCAGACCGAATTGTCGAGCTGCAGTTCCTCGACACCATCCGGGAGACGTTCGAGCTGCACGGTTTCGCGTCGATCGAGACCCGTGCGGTCGAGCCGGTCGAGCGCCTGTCCAACCAGGGCGAGGACGCCGACAAGGAGATCTACGGCGTACGACGGCTTGCCGCCGGCGCCGACGAGGACGCGGCCCTCGGGCTGCACTTCGACCTGACCGTCCCGTTCGCCCGGTACGTGCTGGAGAACAGCGGCAAGCTGACCTTCCCGTTCAGGCGCTACCAGATCCAGAAGGTGTGGCGCGGTGAACGTCCGCAGGAGGGCCGGTACCGCGAGTTCACCCAGGCGGACATCGACATCATCGACAGCGGAGAGCTGCCGTTCCACTACGAGGTCGAGCTGCCGCTGGTGATCGCGGACGCGTTCCGCAAGCTGCCGATCCCGGCGTTCCGGATCCAGGTGAACACCCGCCAGATCCCCGAGGGTTTCTACCGCGGGCTGGGCATCGAGGACATCACCGGCGCGCTGCGCATCGTCGACAAGCTGGACAAGATCGGCCCGGACAAGGTGACCGACCTGCTGACAACCGCGGGCCTGTCCGCGGAGACCGCCAAGCAGGTGTTGCGGCTGGCGGAGATCTCGAGCACGGATGCGTCATTCGCGGATCAGGTGCGCGCGCTCGGCGTACAGCACGAGATCCTCGACGAAGGGCTCGAGCGGCTGTCGCAGATCATGACGGCGGCCAACGAGCACGCGCCCGGTCTGCTGGTCGCCGACCTGAAGATCGCCCGCGGGCTGGACTACTACACCGGCACGGTCTACGAGACGCAGTTGATCGGCGACGAGGGATACGGATCGATCTGCTCCGGCGGGCGGTACGACTCGCTCGCCTCGGACGGCAAGACGACGTACCCGGGCGTGGGGATCTCGATCGGGGTGTCGCGGTTGGTGCACCGGCTGATCAGCAAGGGTTTGCTGAAGGCGAGCCGGAGTACGCCGACGGCCGTGCTGATCGCGCTGAACTCCGAAGAGGACCGGGCCGAGGCGATGCGTACGGCGATCCAGCTGCGCGGGCGCGGGATCCCGGTTGAAGTTGCGCCTGCCGCGGCGAAGTTCGGGAAGCAGATCCGGTTCGCGGACCGGCGGGGGATCCCGTTCGTGCTGTTCAGCACCGAGAACGGCCCAGAGATGAAGGACATCCGAAGTGGTGAGCAGGTGCCGGTCGACCCGGCGACGTGGGCGCCGCCGGCGGCCGACCTGAAACCTCAGATCGAAGAGCAAGAGGAGAACTCGTGATCCGTAACCGTTCCGCAGGTTCGCTGCGCGCATCCGACGCCGGCGAGACCGTGATCCTGGCGGGCTGGGTGGCGCGGCGGCGCGATCACGGCGGCGTGGCGTTCATCGACCTGCGCGACTCGTCCGGCACCGTCCAGGTCGTCATCCGGGACGAGGACGCCGCGCACGGCCTGCGTTCGGAGTACTGCCTGAAGATCGTCGGCGAGGTCTCGCCGCGCCCCGAGGGCAACACGAACCCGAACCTCCCGACCGGCGAGATCGAGATCATCGCCACCGAGGTCGAGGTGCTCAACGAGGCCGCTCCGCTGCCGTTCCCGGTCGAGGAGCACCACGCGACCCCGGTGAACGAGGAGATCCGCCTGAAGTACCGCTACCTCGACCTGCGCCGCCAGGGTCCCGGTGCGGCGATCCGCCTGCGTAGCAAGGTGAACCAGGCTGCCCGTGCGGTGCTGGCCGATCATGACTTCGTCGAGATCGAGACGCCGACGCTGACGAAGTCGACGCCGGAAGGCGCCCGCGACTTCCTGGTGCCGGCCCGCCTGCAGCCGGGCAGCTGGTACGCGCTGCCGCAGTCGCCGCAGCTGTTCAAGCAGCTGCTGATGGTGGCCGGTATGGAGCGGTACTTCCAGATCGCCCGCTGCTACCGCGACGAGGACTTCCGCGCCGACCGGCAGCCGGAGTTCACCCAGCTGGACATCGAGATGAGCTTCGTCGACCAGGACGACATCATCGCGCTGTCCGAGGAGATCCTGACCGCGCTCTGGAAGCTCGTCGGGTACGACGTGCAGACGCCGATCCCGCGGATGACGTACGGCGAGGCGATGGCCCGCTTCGGCTCCGACAAGCCGGATCTGCGGATGGGTCTCGAGCTCGTCGAGTGCACGGAGTACTTCAAGAACACGCCGTTCCGGGTCTTCCAGGCGCCGTACGTCGGTGCCGTCGTGATGCCCGGTGGCGCCGACCAGCCGCGGAAGCAGCTGGACGCGTGGCAGGAATGGGCGAAGCAGCGTGGCGCCCGCGGTCTGGCCTATGTACTCGTCGGCCAGGACGGTGAGCTCGGCGGACCGGTCGCGAAGAACCTGTCCGAGGAGGAGCGCGCGGGTATCGCCGATCACGTCGGCGCGAAGCCGGGCGACTGCATCTTCTTCGCTGCGGGTCCGATCAAGTCGTCCCGGGCGCTGCTCGGTGCGGCCCGGCTGGAGATCGGCCGTCGTGGCGGGCTGATCGACGAGTCCGCGTGGTCGTTCGTGTGGGTCGTCGACGCGCCGCTGTTCGAGCCGGCCGACGACGCGACGGCCGCTGGTGATGTCGCGGTCGGGTCGGGCGCGTGGACCGCCGTACACCACGCCTTCACGTCGCCGAAGCCGGACTCGATGGAGACGTTCGACACCGATCCGGGGTCGGCGCTGGCGTACGCGTACGACATCGTCTGCAACGGCAACGAGATCGGTGGTGGCTCGATCCGTATCCACCGCGAGGACGTGCAGAAACGCGTGTTCAAGGTGATGGGGCTGAGCGACGAGGAGGCGTCGGAGAAGTTCGGCTTCCTCCTGGATGCGTTCAAGTTCGGCGCGCCGCCGCACGGCGGGATCGCGTTCGGCTGGGACCGGATCACCGCGCTGCTGGCCGGTACGGAATCGATCCGCGACGTGATCGCGTTCCCGAAGTCCGGCGGCGGATTCGACCCGCTGACCGCCGCGCCGGCGCCGATCACTCCGGAGCAGCGCAAGGAAGCCGGCGTCGACGCCAAACCTGAGAAGGGTTGAGCTCGACCGGGTTTGGGAGGAAACTGGCGGTGCCGTGAAGATGCATAGTTAGGTTTTCACGGCATCCGCCCCCTCCTACCGCCCCGGGAGTTGCTCATGCGTCGTCTCCTCATTGCCCTTGTCGCCGGCTTGGGCCTCGCGTTCGCCGCGGTGGTCCCGGCGTACGCGACCGTCTTCCAGACCTACGGCAGCGGCGTGAACGTCCGCGCCGACGCCTATCTCTCGTCCGCTGTCGTCGGCACCCTGAGCGGACCGACGTCGATCGACGTCGACTGCCAGAAGCAGGGCGACCTGGTCAGCAACTCCGACGGGACCAGTTCGTGGTGGGCTCATGTGCCCGCGCTCGGCGGTTATGTGACCGTCGTGTACGTCGCGATCCCGCAGGACCAGTTGCCCGGCGTACCGATCTGCGGTGACGGTCCGCCGCCTGAGACCGGTGACATCACGCTGGCCGACGTACAGGCGATGTTCGGCAGCCGGATCGTGAACCCGTCGATCGTGCAGACCGGTCTCCCGTCGCTCAACCAGGCGATGCGGGACGCGAACATCAACACCCCGTACCGCAAGGCCGCCTTCCTCGCGACGCTGGTGCACGAGTCGCGGCTGGAGTACAACATCCGCGAGAGATCGGCGACACCAGGTTGTACGGCGGCCGCGGGTACATCCAGCTGACCGGCGACTTCAACTACGGCCCGGCCGGTCAGTACCTGGGCATCGATCTGCTCGGCAACCCGGATCTCGCGCTGTCGCTGCAGTGGAGCGCACCGATCGCCCGCTGGTACTGGACCGTTGCCCGTAACATCAATCCGTACGCCGACAACCTCGACATGGGCCGCGTCAACGCCGCCATCGGCTACCCGGCCGGCGCCGAGGACCAGCGCCGCTGCGACTCCTTCAAGAGCGCCCTGCAGTACCTGACCGGCTCGATCCCGGCCGGCGTCATCTGCACCCGCCCGGCGAAGCTCAAGGGTGACACCAGTCAGCTGACCCGCCCCCAGTTCGACGCCTTGGCGAAGAACGGAGGCGGCCTGGGCTGACGGCTATCAGCCGACGGTCTTCTCGAACAGCACCTTGCCGGTCGCGTCGAGCCCACGGATGTCCACCTGTGCCCAGCCGTGCTGTGCTCGCGCGTCCGGCAGGACTGCTGTCACGTACCCGCCCCGGTCGGCGACCGACACCACGGACCAGGGTGAGGCCCCTTCGGTGTCTCGGATCCGCAGCTCGACCTTGGTCACGATCGCCAGCGACCGGAACGAGAACGTTGCCCTGAGCATGCTTGGCGAGCCGACATTGGCCCAGGACCAGGACCCGACGACATCGTCGGCCGCGCCGTCGCCGACACCCTGGTACGACTGCGGCTGCCCGTCGACGCACAGGAACCAGACCGAGTTCGCGGTCATGAACGACTGCACCAGCTCCCGCGCGCGTCCGGGTGTCCCGAGCCCCTTGATCCACCGGGCGGACTTGAGCTGGATGGTGGCCGGATCCAGCGACCCTTCGGGGTACTCATTCGGCTTCGCGGCAGCGGCCTCCTTGGCCAGGCAGGCCACGGCCGCCACGCTCGCTTCGTTAGCCGACGCCGGACCGAGGTCGAGCGACTGCGTCGGTGATTTGCCGGCCGGCACCTGGACGATGGACGGCCGGTCGGCGGGGGACAGCAGGTTGTCCTTGCGCGTGATGAGGAGACCGCCGGCGATGATGATCGCGATGCCGCAGGCGGCTGCGAGGACTGGAGTCCACGCGGGGACGCGGTGCTGCTTGCGGGCTCGGCGTACGAGGTCGTGTTGTAGGTCGGTGGCGTAGTCCGGCGCGAGGGACTCGACCGGAGGGGGCGTGGTGAGGTTCATCGGTGCTCCTCCAGCAGGGCCGGTAGCCGGCGGCGGGCGCGGGACAGGCGGGCTTTGACGGTGCCTTCGGCGACGCCCAGTACGACGGCGGCGTCGGCGATCGACAGCTCGGCCCAGTAGACGAGCTCGACGGTTTCGCGCTCGTGCGCGGGCAGGGCGGACAGCGCCGCCCGTACGGCCTGGATGTGTTTCTCCGAGTCGACGCGCGCGGCGACCGTCTCGGCATGATCAGGATGCGAGAGCGGCGCCGGTTGACGGAGCAGGAACTGCGTCAGCCGTCGGCGTGCTCTCGCCGTGTTGCGCAGCTCGTTGCGGGCGATCGCGAGCAGCCAGGGGAGGGCAGTGTCGTACTTGAGCGGGCCAGGATCCGAGCGACCGAAGTGCCTCCAGGCGGTCATGAAGGCCGCCTGGACCGCGTCGTCGGCGTACGCGTAGGAGCCGGTGTGGCGTACGGCGTACGCATGCACGGCGGCGGCGTACCGGCTGAAGAGCTCGCCGAGCGCTTCCGGATCCTGGCGGCGCAATGCGTCCCACAGGTCCCCGTCGCGCGCGGTCGGAGGCTTCTCCGGCCGGCTCGAAGTCATGGTCATACCCTGCAGGGTCCGCAGGGCCGTGCGAGGTTGCCGCGCGTCAGACCGGTCGGGCGCGGACCCAGGTCAGATCCGGGGTGAGGTAGTCGGTGCGTTTGAGGCCGACCTGCGCCAGCTGGGTCGCGAGGTCGTCCTCGGAGAGGTTCTGGGTGAGGATGCGCTGCGACCACGACTTACCGTCGACGGTATAGGTCAGCGTCGCGGCCTGCCGGTTGCCGGGGAGCTCCTCGACGTCGGAGATCTCCATCCGGCGCTGCTCGTTCACCATCACGGCCGGACCGCGCAGCATGCCCGGAGTCTGCTGCTGGAGGATCACCGAGCCGCCGGGGCGGACGTGATGCGCGCAGGTTTGCAGCAGGCGCAGGCGTTCCGCGTCGTCGGCGACATTGATCAGGAACGACATCATCAGGACGAGGTCGAACTGCCTGTCCAGCCGCAGATCGCCGATCGTCGAGCAGATCGTCTCGGTCTCGGTGATCCTGGCGATCATGTCCGGCGACTCGTCGACGGCGACCACCTGATACCCGCGCGCGAGCAGCGGCCGGGTGACGCGGCCGGTGCCGCAACCGAGCTCGAGGATGCTGCTGCCCGGATCGATCGCCGCGTCGATCAACTCGTCCTCGCCGTGTACCTGCGTGTTCTCGTAGAGCTCGACCGCACTGCCGTCCGGCGTGAGCGGCCCCGGTCCGTTACCACCTTGTCCGACTCTCATGAGACCGAGCTTCACCCGCCCCGCCGGCGGTTGCGAAACCTTCGGCCCAGACCGAAAGACCGGTCCGGACACCCCGTTCGTATACGATGCACCGGGTGACTACGACCCCGATTATGGTCGGCGACGGCCATCGACCGCTGCGCGACGTGGTCGCGGCTGAGCTGCGGCGCCTCATTCTGGCCGGTTCACTGCCGCCCGGCGAGCGTCTGGTCGAGGACCGGCTCGCCCAGCAGTTGGGGGTGTCCCGCAACCCGATCCGGGAGGCGATGCGGGTCCTCGAGGCCGAGGGATTCCTCGACGTGACCGCGCGGCGCGGCGCCTTCGTGGCCAAGCTGTCGGCCCAGCAGGCCGAGGATCTGTTCCAGGTCCGGCTCGCCCTCGAGCCGCTCGGCGCCCGGCTGGCGGCGTCGGTCGAGAATCCCGAAACCGCCTTGATTACAAGGGCTTGGGCGATTCTCGAACTGGTCGGTGAGTCCGGCCCGGATCAGGACCTCGATGCGCTGTCGACCCTGCACACCGAGCTGCACTCGCTCATCTTCGAACTGACCAGGAACGACTACCTGATCGCCCTGGCGATCCCGATGGTGAAGCGTGGTCAGTGGTTGCTGCGGCAAAGCGCCCCGCTGCAGAACCCCGCCGCCTGGGCCGAGCACCACGGCCTGATCGCGGCGATCGCCGCGGGTGATCCCGACCTGGCCGAGGCGGCCGCCCGGCACCATGTGCTCAGCGTCCGCAACGCGCTCCGTCCCCAACTGGAGCCGGTCCGCCCGCACGACGCCACTGCGTGAGCTGACGGTTCTGTATACGAACCGGCACTTTTGAAACCGTCACGTCCTCCCTTGGAAACATGCGCGTAGCAGAAGCCGTATACAACATACGGGATAGCACCCCTCCTGCCTGCCCAAGGAGTACGTCGCATGAACCTCACGCTTCCAGGCCAGTTCTCCCGCCGCAGGCTGCTCGGCCTCGGCGGCGGGCTGGCCGCCGGGATCGGCCTCGCCCCGATGCTCACCGCCTGCGGCGACAGCACCTCGTCCGCGGCCACGTCCGCCGGCGGCGGCACGTTGACGATGGGGATCAACGCCACCCCCGACACCCTCGACCCCGGCGCCACCGGACTCGCGCTCACGCTGCTGATCTCATTCGCGCTGTTCGACCCGCTGGTCTACTGGCTGCCGGACGGGAAGGGCGGCAGTGCCTTCCATCCGGGCCTGGCGGAGTCGTGGACGATCTCGCCCGACGCCTCGGTCTACACCTTCAAGCTGCGCAAGGGCGTGACGTTCCACGACGGGACGCCGTTCGACGCGAAGGCGGTCAAGGCGACGTACGACCACGTGGTCGACCCGAAGACCAAGTCCAAGAGCGGTCTCGGTGCGCTCGGGCCGTACAAAGAGACCAGGATCCTCGACGACTACACCGTGCAGATCGTCTTCACGGCCCCGAACGCGTCGTTCCTGCACCAGCAGGCGGCCGGTAACTTCGGCATCTCGTCGCCGGCCGCGCTGGCGAAGTACGGGCCGACGGCGTACGGGAACAATCCGGTCGGGACCGGGCCGTTCACGTTCCAGAGCTACCAGGCCGGTAGCCAGCTGACGCTGCTGAAGAATCCGAAGTACACCTGGGGTCCGAAGGCGCTCGGCGACGGTCCGGCCAAGCTGGACAAGCTGGTGTTCCGGATCGTCACCGACGACAGCGGCCGCTACAACGCCTTGCAGAGCGGGCAGTTGCAGATCGCGATGAACCTGCCGCCCAACAACATCTCCGCCGCGCAGAAGTCCGGCAAGTTCCAGCAGCTGCTGGTGCCCTCCATCGGTACGCCGCTGGGGATGCCGATCAACGTGACCAAACCGCCGACCGACGACCCGCTGGTGCGGCAGGCGATCATGTACGCCGTCGACCAGGACGCGCTCGTGAAGGACGTCCTGTACGACGTCTACAAGCCCGCGCACAACGTGCTCACCCCGATCACGCCGGGGTACAGCTCGGCGGCGAGCAAGACCTATTCCTACGATCCGGACAAGGCCGGCCGGCTGCTCGACCAGGCCGGCTGGACGGTCGGCGACGGCGGGATCCGGACCAAGAACGGCAAGAAGCTCAGCCTCGAGATCATCCTGTTCAGCGGCGGCGGGCTGGAGTTGCCGACGCAGTTCGTCGTCTCGGAGCTGCAGAAGGCCGGGTTCAGCGCGAACACCGCCGTACAGCCGTTCGCGACGGCGCAAGCGAGCTTCAACTCCGGCGCGCACAACCTCGGTTCCTTCGGCTACTACGGCGCCGACCCCTACCTGCTGAACATCTGGGTCAACTCCAACGCGATCCAGTCCGGCTTCAACTGGTCGCACTACGCCAACCCCGCGGTGGACAAGCTGATCGCCAAGGCGAACGCGACCGCCGCCGACGCCACGCGCAACGGGCTGTACGAACAGGTCGGCGCGAAGCTCATGCAGGACTCGATGTACCTGCCGCTGTGGGACGTGGCCGGCGCGTTCACGTTGTCGCCGAAGGTGCAGAACCTGCACCAGACCCTGAACGGCTACCTGGCGTTCCACAGCGCCACGGTCGGCTGATGCTGCTGTTCGTGGTGCGACGGCTGGGCGCGGCGATCCCGGTCGTCATCGGCATCACCCTGATCGCCTTCGTCCTGGTACACGTCGTACCGGGCGACCCGGCCAAAGTGATCCTGTACGGCGCGAACGCGTCACCGGAGCAGATCGCGACGCTGCGGCAGCAACTCGGACTCGACGATCCGTTGTGGCGCCAGTACGCCGATTTCGCTGTCAACCTCGTGCACGGCAACCTCGGTACGTCGTTCCTGACCCAGACCCCGGTCAGCCACGAGTTGTTGTCCAGGGCACCGAGCACGCTGATCCTGACCGCCGCCTCGATGCTGGTGGCCGTGCTGGTCGGCGTACCGCTGGGACTGGTCGCGGGCATGCGGCCGGGTTCGGTCCTGGACACCGCGGCGCGGTGGATCTCGTTCGCGGGTGTCGCGGTGCCGTACTTCTTCCTGGCCCTGCTGCTCGTGCTGGTGTTCAGTGTCAAGCTGCACCTGCTGTCCGCGATCGACGACGGTACGGCCAAGAGCCTCCTGCTGCCGGCGGTCTCGCTGGGCTGGGGCTACGCGGCGATCCTGACCCGACTCGTCCGCGGCCGCGTGATCGACGAAATGCGCAGCGACTACGTGAAGTCCGCCCGGGCGCGCGGCAGCGGTGAGCTGCGGGTGCTGCTGCGGCAGGTACTGCGGAACTCCTCGGTTCCGGCGGTCACCACGATCGGCCTGCAGTTCGGCAATATCCTGACCGGCGCCGCGATCACCGAGGTGATCTTCGGCCGCGCCGGGCTGGGGAGCTTCCTGGCAACGTCGATCACCAGCAAGAACATCCCAGTCGTGCAGGGCGCCGTGGTCGTGATCGGGATCGCGTACGTCGTGATCAATCTCGGCGTGGACCTGATCGTCGGCGCGATCGACCCACGCACCAGACAGGAGGCTGCCGCATGAGCCGGCTCAAGTGGATGGCCCTGAGCCTCGCAGCACTCCTGGTGCTGCTACTGCTGCTCGCACCCGGCGTGCTGGCTCACGTCGACCCGGTAGCGACGAGTGACGCGCACCTGGAGGGGCCGAGCGGCAGCCATCTGTTCGGTACGGACCTGCTCGGCCGGGATGTCTACAGCCGCACCGTGTACGGCGCGCGCCCGGTCCTCGTCGCGACCTTCCTGGGGGTGCTTCTCGCCAGCGTTGCGGGTGTCGCGATCGGCGTACTGGGCGGTGTGGCGCCGCGGTGGCTCAACGCCGTGGTGATGCGCCTGGTGGACGTGTTCCTCGCCCTGCCGGTGCTGCTGATTGCGTTGATCCTGATCGCCACCGCCGGGTCGGGTGTCCGCAGCATCGTGCTGGCGATCGGGATCGCGTTCACCCCGGGCTTCGCGCGGGTGGTCGAGTCCTCGGTCCGCCGGCTCCGCAAGGCCGAGTACGTCGAGGCCGCCCGGGTGTTCGGCTCCACCACGCTGCGCACCTCGTGGCGGCACCTGCTGCCCAACCTGCTGACCGAGGTGGTCGTGCTCGGCAGCAGCGCCATCGGCTGGGGCATCCTGACCGCCACCACCCTGAGCTTCCTGGGTCTGGGCGTCCGGCTGCCGGCGCCGGACTGGGGGAGTGACCTGGCCGCCGGTGCGACCAATCTGGCCGACGCCTGGTGGCTGTCGACCTTTCCCGGACTCGCGATCATGGCGACCATCCTGCTCGCGAACTTCTCCGGCGATCACCTGATGCGGGTGCTGGATCCACGGGCCGGGATCAGGTTCGGCCGAAGCTACCGCCGGCTGGCGATCCGGCTGTCCCGTCACGGAGGTGACATCGCACATGAGTCTGCTTGAGGTGACCGGGCTGCGGACCGAGATCGACACCGCACAAGGCCGGATCCGTCCTGTTGACGGGGTGAGCTTCGCCGTCCGGGCCGGGGAAACCCTTGGTGTGGTGGGGGAATCCGGGTCCGGCAAGACGATGACCGGGATGTCGATCATGCGGCTGCTGCCGCCCGGTGGATCCATCACCGGCGGCTCGATCCGGCTGGACGGCCGCGAGCTGACCGAGCTCGACGAATCGGCCATGCGTACGGTGCGCGGCAGCGAACTGGCGATGATCTTCCAGGACCCGATGACCTCGCTGAACCCGGTCCGGACGATCGGCAGTCAGTTGCGGGAGGCGTACCGGATCCACGTCGACAGCAGCCGCGCCACGGCGACGGCCCGGGCGACCGAGGTGCTCGGACTGGTCGGGATGCCGCGACCGCGCGAGCGGCTCGACGACTACCCGCACCAGCTGTCCGGCGGGATGCGGCAACGGGTGATGATCGCGCTCGGCCTGATGTGCGATCCGAAGCTGCTGATCGCCGACGAGCCGACGACCGCGTTGGACGTCTCGATCCAGGCGCAGATCCTGACCCTGATCGACGACCTGAAGTCGCAGCTGTCCATGGGCGTGCTGCTGATCACCCACGACATGGGCGTGATCGCCGAGTACGCCGACCGGGTCGCCGTCATGTACGGCGGACAGGTGGTCGAGCAGAGCGGCGTACAGGAATTGTTCGAGCGGCCGCGGCATCGGTACACCCAGGCGTTGCTCGCCGCGATGCCGACACTGGAACTCGACCGGAACGCAGAGTTGGCCACGATTCCTGGCAGTCCGCCGAAGTTGCTCGATCTGGCACCGGGGTGCCGGTTCGCTCCACGGTGTGCGTTCGCGCAGGACGACTGCCGTAGCGCTGATCCGTCGCTGATCGGTGGGGATCACCTGCACGCCTGCTTCCATCCGGCCGATGGGCGCACCCAGGCCGCGGCCGCGGTTGCCGGCGTCCGGGAGGCGGCCGAGCCGCGCGGATCCGACTCGCTGGTGCAGCTTTTCGACGTACACAAGCGGTTCGGCGTGCGGTCGAAGCGGCCCTTCGCCCCGTCGCGGGCGGTGCAAGCGGTGTCGGGAGTGACGCTGACCATCGCGGCCGGGGAGACGCTGGGGATCGTCGGGGAGTCGGGCTGCGGTAAGACCACGCTCGGGCGAATGCTGGTCGGGCTGGAGCGGCCGACCAGCGGATCGGTCAGCTTCGACGGCCGGGACCTGTCGGCGCAGAGCCGGACCGGATTCCGGAGGCGCCGACGCGATCTGCAGATGATGTTCCAGGATTCGGCTGCCGCGCTCGATCCGCGGATGACGGTTGCCGCGCTGATCGCGGAACCGCTGGTGGCGCAGGGAATCGGGACCCGGCGCGAACGACGCCGTACCGTAGCTGAGCTGCTGGAGGCAGTCGGGTTGCCGCCCGAGGCGGCGGAGCGGTACCCGCACGAGTTCTCGGGTGGCCAGCGGCAGCGGATCGCGATGGCCCGCGCGCTGGCGCTCCGGCCCAAGGTGATCGTCGCGGACGAGCCGGTGTCCGCGCTCGATGTCTCGGTCCAGGCCCAGATCCTCAACCTGATGCGGTCCCTGCAGGACAGGTACGGCCAGACGTACGTCGTGATCTCGCACGACCTGTCGCTGCTGAAGTACCTGGCCGACCGGATCGGCGTGATGTACCTCGGCCGGCTCGTCGAGCTCGGAGCCGGTGAGGACGTCTACAGCGCACCGCGCCACCCGTACACGGCCGGGCTGATCAAGGCGATCCCGGTGCCGGAGTCGGCGAAGAACCGGGAGGCCGCGGCCCGGTCGACCGGTCTCGGCGGCGAGTTGCCGTCGGCCATCGATCCACCGAGCGGCTGCCACTTCCGCACCCGGTGCCCGCTCGCGACCGAGCGCTGTGCCACAGAGGTCCCGATACTGAAACCGTCCGACGGCCTGCACGCAGTCGCGTGCCACCATCCCCTGACGACCCACGTCCTGACGCCCGTGAGGTAGATGATGATCCACAAGCTGGACGCAACCCCCGAGACCACCGTCGACGTGTTCAGCGCCGAGCAGCCTCCGGTGCTGACGATCGATCCGGGCGACACGCTCACGGTCCATTCGCTGGATGCCTCGGGCTACCTGTCACCCCAGACCACACCCGGTGAGCAGCAGCCGAGGATGTTCGACCAGGCGCGCGGCCACTGCCTGACCGGGCCGATCGCCGTCCGCGGCGCACAGCCGGGTGATGTGCTCGCGATCCGGTTGGTGTCCCTCACCCCTGACCCTTGGGGCTGGACCGTCGCAGGCGCGCTGAAGTCCCCGATCACCGAGCGACTGGGCGTCACCGATCAACCCGCCTGGCTGCTCTGGGACCTCGATCCCGACGGTGGAACCGGTCGCTGCAACGGTGGCTTCACGCGTGACCTCGCACCGTTCCTCGGCGTGATCGGTGTGGCACCCGAGAGCAGCGGCGAGCACTCCACGATCCCGCCCCGAGCCGTCGGTGGCGGCAACATCGACTGCAAGTCGCTGGTCGCGGGGTCGACGCTCTATCTGCCGGTCGCGGTCGCGGACGCGATGCTGTGCCTCGGCGATGGCCACGCCGCCCAGGGCGACGGCGAAGTGGGCGGTACGGCGATCGAGTGCCCGATGACCACGACACTGACCGTCGACCTGGTCCGCGATCCGCGACCGATCGAGACGATCCACGCGGAGACCCCGGACGGCCGGATCACCTTCGGGTTCGACGCCGATCTGAATGTCGCGACCGGCGACGCGCTGGACGCGATGGTGCGCTGGATGCAGGCGCTCCTCGACGTGGGCAAGAGCACCGCCCTGGCACTTGCCAGCACCGCCGTCGATCTCCGCGTCACCCAGGTCGCGAACCAGACCTGGGGCGTCCACGCCCTGCTCCCGGCAGGTGTGCTCGCGTGATGACCGGCAGCTTCGAACTCGGCGACCTGAAGCTCGAGAACGGCGGCGTCATCCGGAACGCCAAGCTCTCCTGGAAGTCCTACGGCACGCTGTCGCCGGCGCGCGACAACGTGATCGTCTACCCGTGCAGCTACGGCGCGACGCACGAGACGCAGGAGTGGCTGATCGGGCGTGACGGCGTACTGGATCCCGAGCGGTGGTTCATCGTCATCCCGGATATGTTCAGCAACGGGCTCTCGTCGAGCGCGTCGACGGATCCGGAGTTTCCGTCGCTGGTCACGATGGCGGACAACGTGCATGCGCAGTACCGGCTGATCACCGAGCAGTTCGCGGTCGATCGGCTCGCCGCGGCGTACGGGTTCTCCATGGGCGCCGGCCAGGCGTACCACTGGGCAGCGCTCTATCCCGGCTTCGTCGAGCGCGCGATCGTCGTCTGTGGGAGCGCGCGGACCTCGCTCCACAACCGGGTCTTCCTGTTGGGCCTGTTGCGGATCCTCGAGGCAGCTCCCGAGTACGCCGGCAACGGGCAGTTCACGGCTGAACCGGTTGCCGCCAAGCGTGCGTTTGCGCACGTGTACGCCGGGTGGGGGCTGAGCCAGGACTTCTACCGGGCGCGGTTGTTCGAGTCCGTACTGGGAGCGCCGGATCTCGACTCGTTCCTGCAGACCGACTGGGTGGATCGCTTCGCCGAAGGCGCCGCGGCCGACCAGTACGCACAGGCGCTCACGTGGCTGGCCGCCGACATCAGCACGTCGTACGACGGCAACCTGGCCGCAGCGCTCGGAGCGATCACCGCCCGCGTGCTGTTGATGCCGTCGGCCACCGACCTCTACTTCCGGACCGCGGACAACGAGCTGGAGCTGACCTCGCTGCGGAACGCGGAACTGGTGGAGATCCCCAGCATCTGGGGGCATCGGGCGGGCTCACCTCGCGACATCCCCGCGGACCTCGACTTCCTCCGCCGGCAGGTACGCGACTGGCTGGATGTCTGAGTTCCTCCGCGAGGGCTAGGCTCGAAGCGTGTCGATCGTCGTGCCGGTGGAGTTGCTGCCGCATCTGCGGCGGGCTCGGGATGTTGCCGATCGCAACTATTCCGAGCCGCTCGATCTCGCTGCACTGGCGACCGCGGCGGGGGTCTCGAAGTACCACTTCCTGCGGTGTTTCGCGGCGGAGTACGGCGAGACGCCGATGCAGTACGTGACCCGGCGGCGGATCGAGCGGGCGACCGATCTGCTCCGGGCGACGAACCTGACGGTGACCGAGGTGTGCGGGCTGGTCGGGTACAGCAGTCTGGGGTCGTTCTCGCAGCGGTTCACCGAGTTGGTGGGGATGACACCGACGGCGTACCAGCGGACGCAGACCGGCGCGCGGATCCCGGGGTGCTTCGTGTTCATGCTCGGACTGAACTCCGCAATTCCGGAGAAGCCGGTGGGGGAGTCCGGGGCTTAGCGTCGTACACATGACCTTTGAGGAGGAACTGTGATCACGAACGTGAGCCTGGTGACGGTCTACGTCGACGACATCGACGCGGCGAAGGCGTTCTACACCGAGAAGCTCGGGTTCGAGCTCGGTGAGGACATCACGCTGAGCGAGGACTTTCGCTGGTGCACGGTGCATCAGGTCGACCACCCGGAGCTCGAGCTGGCCCTGATGCTGCCCGGGCCGCCCCTCGACGAGGAGTCCGCGGGCTGGATCCGGCGGATCATGGCGAAGGGGTCGATGCACGGGGTCGGGCTGGCGACTGACGACTGCCGGAAGACTTTCGCCGAGCTGACGGCTCGCGGCGTCGAGTACATCCAGGAGCCGGCGGACCGCCCGTACGGCGTGGAGGCGGTACTGCGGGACAACTCGGGCAACTGGCTCGTCCTGGTCGAGCAGAAGGCGTACACGGCGGCCGACTTCGCGTGACCCTCGGTTGACTTACGGTCTTTGTATCAATACATTTGATACAAAGATCTCGAGGGAGCGTGGTTCGCGGTGGACGTGCTGTGGCTGGTGGCCATGATGGTGGCGGTGTCGGTCGTCCTGTGGGTGCAGCGTCGGAAGGCGGCGCAGCGGGAGGTCGACCGGCGGGTCGTGCGAGGTGGGCTGCCGGGGGACCGTGACCTCGTCGAGGTGGCGCTTGAGTGGTACCGGCGGCGTCAGGAGATCCTGATCCTCGGCGTACTGGCCGGTGTGCTCGTCGCCGGGGCGGCCGTCGTACTGGTGCATCTGGGGATCGATCTCGGGTTCGTTCCGGGGACGGCGCTGGACGCCCGGCTGCTGACCTGGTTGCTGGCGGCAACGGCTGCTTTCGGCGGGTTTGCGACGTTGATCAACGGCTACCGGACCGTTCGGGCCTCTCGTGCGGACGGGCCTCGGCTGGCGGCGCTGCGGCCGCGGAAGCTGAGCGATTACCTGAGTCCGGTCGAGATCGCGATCTACGACGGGTGCGTCGTACTGCCGCTGGCCGGGGCCGCGCTGGGCGTGGTGGTACTTGGTACGAACGACCATCCGGCGCGGGGGTGGATCCTGATCGGGAGCGGTCTGGCGGCGGTAGTGGTGTGGGCGATCGGGCTGCTGCTGATGCGTACGGCGTTGCGGGTGAACCAGCCGTCCGGGCGCGAGGCCGAGCTGCGGTGGCAGGAGGCGTTCCGGGCGACGACGCTGCGGGACATCGGCTCGGCGGTGCTGACGGTGGCGTGGCTGCTCGGCGCGGCGATGCCGATGTCGTTCGAGTGGCCTTCCGACGTACCGGGCTATGTCTCGCCGCTCGCTACCGTGCTGTTCCTGGTGTCGGTGGCGATGTGGTGTACGGCGCTGATGGTCGCCGCCAGCCGCCGCGGGTTGCAGCGGGTGCAGCGGGTCGCCGGATGATCATCTCGGTTGATCCGGCGGGGGCGAAACCGCCGTACGAGCAGGTGAAGGACCAGATCGACGGTCTGATCCGGACCGGAGAGCTGGCGCAGGGGACTCGGCTGCCGACTGTTCGGCAGTTGGCGGGGGATCTGGGGTTGGCGGTGAACACGGTTGCTCGCGCCTACAAGGAGCTGGAGGCGGAGCGGCTGGTCGAGACGCGCGGGCGGAACGGGACGTTCGTCCTCGCGTCCCGCAGCCGGGTCGACGACGAGGAAACCCGAGCCGCAGCAACCGTCTTCGCCCGAGCCGCCCACCGCGCCAACCTCTCCCTCCCCGAAGCCACCGAACTCCTCCACCGCGCCTGGTAAACCAGCTTGTAAGCCCCCGCGCGCTCCGCAGCCGTCTCTCGTCGCTCCGCTCCTCGGCACGGCTGCTCCGCCCGCACCTGCCCGCCCCCCAGGGCATGTGCTGGCTGGCCGGCTGCGGGGTCGGCTGCTTGCGGGCTGTCACCTGGGCTGTCGCGCGGGCGAATCCCCGGCGCTCAGGGCTTGTTGTGCAAGCGCAGCAGTTCCGCGCGAGTGTGGATCACCCCGGGTGACTCCTCGCCGTTGGCTCGGGCGATCTCTTGGGCCAGGTCGCTTGCGGCCTCTAGGCGGTGGTTGGCTTTGCGGCGGCTGTGGAGGTGTTTGCGGTACTTCTTGCGGTCTTTGCGTAGGCCGCTGACGGCGTCCAGGAGGGGTGGGTCGATGGCGCCGGTGGCTAGTTCGGGGGTGAGGAGTTCGCGGATCCAGGTGCGTTCGTGTTTGGCGGCGTGGCGGAGTACGTAGAAGAGGGCTGTCAGTTCTACGGCTGCGATCAGGAACGGGAGGATGCCGGCCCAGGCGCCGCCGTTGCTGAGGCCTCCCATGTCGTCCCAGGCGAAGTGGAAGAACATTGCCATCAGCATGGTGAGGACGCCGCGTACGACGTTGCGCTCGCCGCGGGTGCGGCCCAGGACCCACATCAGGCCGGCGCAGAAGATCGCGCTGAACAGGGCGTGCGAGACGATCCCGGCGGCGCCACGGACGATGAAGACGCGGAGGGACGAGCCGAGCTGGTCGACGCCGTACTGCTGGGTGGCGCCGTTGTACACGTAAAGGATGTCCTCGAAGACCTGGAAACCCAGGCCGATGAACGCGCCGATGATGAAGCCGTCGTACGCGCTGCGGATGAGCCGCGGCGCCAGGCCGATCAACAGCACGAGCCCGATGCCCTTGGCGAACTCCTCGTTGATCGGTGCGGTCAGCCCGGCGCCCCAGTCCTGCGCGAAGTCCGTACCGCCGACCTTGGCCCAGATCCCCAGCAGCGCAGCGTTGGCAGGCAGCGCGATCCAGAACGTCGCCGCCACGCCACCCCAGACGAACCCGGTCGCCAGCAACCCAGCGGGTTGTGCGGTGAAGCGGTTGTGGTGCCGCAGGAGGAGCAGCCAGGGGATGAGGTAGAGGCCGAACAGTACGACGCCTCCCGCGAGTGCCGGTGTGTAGAACTGAGCTCCAGGCCCGAACACCCGCAGCATGGTCAGCGCACCGGCGCCGACGCCCAGCACATAGACCCAGAACGCGACGTTGTGCGGCTGCAGGAACCGGTACGGCTGACCCCAGCCGGACTCCTCGATCGCGTCGAGCTGCGCGGCCTTCTCCTGCGGTACGGCGGTCATCGCGCCGCTCCCGGGGTGATGCTGCGCAACATCGTGCCAACCTGTTCCTGATAGCGCTCGAACTGCCCGGACGCCGTACGCACCCGGACCAGCAGCGCCGGCGCATTGTCGACGGCGTCACCCGTACCCATCTTGAACGCCACATCGACACCATCGCCGCTCGGACCGCTCCCGCTCTCGACCACCCCGACCAGCCCCGAGTCGGTGGTCAGCGTGCCGCGCGCCGAGGTAACGCCCGGCGGACTGCCTTGCGACCGATGCACCTGGTCGAGGAACGCGTCCGCGCTGCCGTCGAACGCCGTACCGATCAACTCGATCGTCGCGCCGCCCTGTGCCAGCAGCACCTGCAGACTGGTCGCACTCGCCCCCGCACCGCCGACGAGCGTCCCTTGCTCGAGCTGCCACCCGACCGGCGGCACCGCCGTCGCACCATCGCCCAGGTCGAGCACCTGCCCGGCCCGGATCTCGTTGTGCCACGGAATCGCCGCGTTCAGCCCCTGCCAGCCGTAGATCAGCAGAAGAGCGATCCCGAGCGCCGAGAACCCAGCCTTGAACGTCCGCCGATCCAGCCCGAACCACCGATGCTCAACCGGCACCCATTCCCGCGTACTCACGACCATCACGCCCTCCTAAGCCGTAGCAGTCACTGTAAGACGCGGACTCCCGAAGATGCCGGACCCGAGGTCCCCTGACGGCAGATGACGTCGCCGCCTAGTTGGGAGAGGACGTGGAGGCCGGCGGATTCCAGTTCGGTGCGGAGCGCGGTGGGGCGTAGGTGGCGGCGGTGGGGAACGTACCAGATGCCGTCGAGCTGGATTGCGTCGTCGGCCGGATCGGCGGCCTGGTAGCAGATGCCGGTGGTGGCGTCGTACCGGAAGTTGTCTTCGTAGATGCGGTCCGGGTCGTACATCGCGGTGGAGAGGATGTAGTAGCCGCTGCTCTTCAGGCGGTCGCGTACGGCGGCGAGCAGGCTGGCGCGGTCGGTGTCCGTGACGATGGACTGGAGGCAGTAGCTGTCGAGGATGACGTCGTACTGCTTGCTGGCGGCACCCATTGCGCAGACGTCCTGCACGCTGAAGTTGACGTCCACGCCGCGCTGCCGGGCGAATCGTCGGGCCAGTGTGATCGCCTCGGGGATGAGGTCGATTGCGTCGACCCGGAAGCCTCGTGCGGCCAGGAAGCATGCCGCGGGGCCGGTGCCGCAGCCGTAGTCCAGTACGGCGGGCTCTGGCGGGAGATCCAGCTGCGGGAGCACGCGCTCGAGGAACGGGCGGTTCGGGAAGACGTCGTACTCGTCGGTCTCCCCGAAGAGGTCGCTCCACTGGGTCAGGCCCTGCTGCACGAGGCGCTGGTACGCCGCCTCGTGCTCGGCGTAGTAGTACCTCACGCGGACCTCCACCGTCGTCGAGCGCTTACTATGGCTCGCTGTCGTCCGCCTGACCACCCAATTCCGACGACGGCAGCGACCGACGGGAGGACGGCTGATGGACGAGGCGGAGCAGACCCACCGCGCGGACGCCGAGGCGGAAGCCGAACGCATCCAGCAGGAAGTCGAGGACGCCACCTCCGACCCGGCCTCCCAGGAGGAGTGGATCCGGCAGTCGAACCTGATCTACGGCGGACTGGCCGCGGCCGGCCTGGTCGTCGTACAACCGTTCCTGACCTCGTCCCCGCTCGACCTGCCGGCGAAGATCTGCGTGATCGCGTTTGCCGTCTCGATCCCGCTGCTCGCCGCGCTCCTCGTCCTGAACCGGCAGGAGGAGTTCCGCCGCCGGGTGACCAGGTCCCGCCTCGTCGCGGTCGCGAAGGCGATCGCCCAAGGCTCGGCCTTCGTGGGCATCGCGGCCGCCTTCTGGCACATCTCGATGGTCGCCGGGATCGTCTTCGTCCTCGTCGGCTTCTTCGCCGTCGGCGTCCATTCCTCGGGCTACATGCACCTCGAGTACGACGGCAAGTTCAGGTCCCGCTTCCGCCGCCGTACGTGACTTCAGCCGTGCAGGGTCGGGCGGTAGATGAGTTCTTGGGTGTGGCCGTCGAAGGTTCGGGTTTCGAGTAGGTCGAGGTCGAAGTCGGCTGCGCCGTGGAAGATCGGATCGATTCCGGTCCGGCCGCAGATCACGGGGAAGAGCGTCACCTGGATGCGGTCGACCAGGCCGGCTTTGAGCAGCGAGCGGTTGAGGGAGAGGCTGCCGTGGGAGCGCAGCGGTACGTCGGACTCCTGCTTGAGCCGGGCGACGATCTCGGCGGCGTCCCCGCTGGCGATAGTCCCGTCCGGCCAGTCGAGTGGCGCTTCCAGCGTGCTCGACACGATCGTCGCCGGCAGATTCATCATCCGGGTCACCCACTCGTCGTACGACTCAGATCCCGGCGGGCTTTCGGCGATGATCGCCGAGTGGGTCCGGTACATGTTCGCCCCGAACACCATCCGCGCGGGCTGCCGGTAGATCGCCGCCCGATGCTCGAGCAGCTCAGGCCCCTGCTTGCCCCAGTAGCCACCCCAGTCACCGTCGTGTGCGCCGAACCCGTCGAGGGTCGAAAACACGTCGAACGTGTAGGTCGCAGTCATGCTGTTCTCCTTCGTCGTTTACCCCTCCTACGAATCACCGGTTCCCGATCCGACACCCAGTTGACGTTTGAAGAACCGCGCGACCTCGTCGGCGACGTCGTACCAGACCTGCCCGTCGTACGGCGCGTCCGGATCTGGGAGGAGGTTGTGGTGGCCGCCTGCGATGGGGAGCAGCCGGCTGTCCGTTCCCACGGCACGCAGGGCGTGGCGGAGCAGTTCGGCTTGTTCGTAAGGGACTGTCTCGTCGGAGGTGCCGTGGATGATGAGGTACGGCGGCGCGCCGGCCCGAACGTGCGCGACCGGACTCGCCGCGCGTAACCGGCTCGTATCGCCGCCTACCAACGCAGTAACCGGCGATGGCCGATCGATCCGCATCTCACCACCCTGTCGCGTGAGATCGCTTGGTCCGCCGATCGTCACAACTGCCTGTACGCCGGCATCCGCCGAGCCGCAGAGCCCTGCCATAGCAGCCAGATGTCCACCGGCTGACTGTCCCCAGATCCCGATCCGCTCAGGATCGATCGGCAACCCGAGCGGGTTACGCCGCAGCCATCGCACAGCAGCCTGTACGTCGTCCAACTGCGCCGGAAACACCGCCTGCCCGCTGTCCCGCACCGAGATCCCAACCGCCACGAACCCCGCCCGGGCCATAGCCGGATTCACAAACGGCAACATCGCCGCCCGCCGATCCCCAGGCCCCCACCCAGGACACCCGTCAACCCGCACCACAACAGGCACTGCAGCAGACGGCAACGGCAAAACCACATCCAAACAAAGCTCAACCCCACCGGGCCGCGCATACGGCACATCCAGGAGGTAACTGAGATCCGACCCAAACTCACTCACAAACCGAACCGTCGCACCAGGCCCACAACCAGATCCAGAGCGAAAGGCGAGGTATGCAGGCCCGCCTGCAAGAGCCGGCTGCGAGCACGCTCTCCCATGGACGTCGAGGTGTCCGCCCGTGCGTGCCCGACCGAGCAGTTGCACACAGGGCGGGACACAGTCGCCACCAGCACGGTCCAGCCGCACGGCTGGGGCTCCCAGGGCTCCCGGCGCAACAGCTGCTGCGCACGCTCACGCCAGCCCGGGCAGTCGACCGCGGCGGCTATCCCACAGTCCGCCAGCCGAACAGCTGCTACGAACGACCGCGCCAGGCCGGGGTAGTCGACCGCGGGCGGCAGCCCGCAAACCCGGCGATAGCCGGAAAGGGATGCACGGCGATGAGCCGGGGGTGGGTGGGGGCGTGTGGAGCAGGTGCGCTGAGGAGCGGAGCGACGAAGAAAGCGTCTGCGTAGCACGCGGGGGCAGACCCAAGCCTCCAAATACCCCTCAGCCGGAAACGATTCCAATTTCTTCGCCTAAGCGTGTGACGAGCTATGTACACACCGTCCCGGCGTTGCTACTGTCCGGCCTGATTTGACATCGATGTCAACCTCAGGGAGTGGTCACGATGGTTTCGAGACGAGCGTTCCTGGCGGGCAGCGGTGCGGTGACGGTGGGGGGTCTTGGGCTCGTCCCGGGGCTGACTTCCTCAGCGCAGGCTGTGGTTTCATCGACGTCCGGCAGCCCTGCCCGGCTGCTGCCGGTGTTCAACCGCCCGAAACACCTGGATTACGGCGACGTCAGCAAACTCAGTGGGGGAGACCAGACCCTGCTGACAACGTTGCAAGGCATCGTCAACCGCAAAGAGCCGGAGTTGTACTTCATCTACGACACGGGAACGCAGAGCGTGCCGGACGCCAAGTGGCTGACCGACCTCCACCTGCCGACCAAGTTGTACAAGAACCCGTTGGACCTGGTCGCCAAGTACCGCAGTCACGTCCGCGGCGCGATCGTCCACGACCCCGCCGTACCCGACTCGCTCAACATCGCGACAACCCTCGCCGGCCTGGAGAACGCCGTCGTAGCGGACGCGGATCAGGCGAAGGCGCACGGGTTGAAGATCGTCAAGGATCTGCGCGGGATGTTCGACGACGACGTGGTGAAGACCTACCGGTGGCAGCTCGACAACCTGTTCCCACGCGTCACCAAGCAGCTGCTCGCCGGCCTGCCGCCGACGCGGGTGGTCGACGTCGAAGGCGTGGTCTGGCAGGAGATCGCCCGCGAGACCCAGCAGATCCGCGACTCGTCGAACCGCGGCACGTACAACCTGGACGTCTCGGCCAAGCTCGGCAAGGAGGCCGTGTATGTAAGGTTCGCGGACTCGTTCTCCGACGATGGCTGGGGCGCGTCGGTGCGCCACGTGGTGGTCACGGCGAACGGCACCGAGTTCGCCCGCTTCGAGCCGAACACGCCGGAAGAGGCGCCGTACCTGTTCGACGGCTCGCACTCGTCGATCGGTGGCGAGGCCAACCGGTTCGCGGACGGCGGCAACTACTGGATCTACCGCTTCGAACCACCGGCGGGTACGACGTCCCTCGTCGTCACCGTGGAGATGTGGAACCAGTACCTCGTCAGCGCCACGGACACGTCGCCCACCCGCGTCGAGCCGTTCCCGTACTTCCGCGACTACGTGGTTGCCACCAAGGCCCTGGTGAGCTGGCTACCACCCGGCGGCGCGACGGGCGACCTGCTCATCGAGCACTACGCCAAGTGGCCCACGCTCGCGCCGTACATGGGCTGGTTCGCGAACGACGTCTCCGGCGAATGGGACGGCGTCGACCTGGCGAGCAAGGGCGGCTCCCCGGTCGTCGCGGCCGACTTCTACATGAACGGCACCGTCCACGCCGGCACAGCCGCACCGATCTCGAGCAAGCCCCGGCCGGTACGGCGGATCAGCAAGGCGAAGAACAAGGTCTATCTGACGCTGACGTTCGGCGAAGGCGACAACATCCAGTACTGCCAGCGCCGGCTGCGCGACATCTGGGACGACCCGAAGCGCGGCGAAGTGCCGACCAACTGGACGATCAGCCCGCTGCTCGCCGAGGCCGGTCCGAACATCTACAGCCACTACCAGCGCACCGCGACCGCCAACGACTACCTGGTCTGCGGCCCGTCCGGCGGCGGATACACGTATCCAGCCTCGTGGACCTCGGCCGAGCTCACGAAGTACCTCAAGATGACCGGTGACTTCATGCGCCGAACCGCGCTGGAGGTCGTGTACGCGTACAGCGGCCGGCAGGACGGCACGTGGGTGCAGCTCTCGGAGGAGATCGCCAAGGGGTACGCCGATTACACGCCGACCAAGGGGATCATGCAGACCTGGGACGGCGACACGCTGACCGTCCGCCACGGTGGCATCCCGATCACGGGCGGCTGGGGCGCACCCGGCAAGGCGGCCGAGTTCAAAGCCGCGCTGGACCAGCGGATCTCGAGCTGGGACGGTGCGAGCCCGCTGTTCATCTCGGGCCTCATCGGCGCGTGGTCGTGGACGCCGTCCGACATGGCCGAACTCGGACCGCTACTGACCGATCCGTACGAACTGCTGCTCGGCAACTCCTTCTACGACCTGCTCAACCGGACGCTGTAGAGGATCGCACGCCGTAGAACGCGTAAGCGGTCGCCCGGGGTGAGGAACCGGGCGACCGCGGGGCGGGGCTTACCAGTGATGCGCGACGTCGATCACCAAGCGGGTGTTCGATCCCGGCCCGGCCAGCGTGTAGACCCGGAACGGAAGCCGCGCGCGGACGCCCAGCCCGATCGTCGTCTGTCCCTCGAACGTGCCTGCGTACGCGACCTGGCGGAACGTGCTGTAACCGGCCACATTCGTCAGCTCCTTCGCGTTCTTCGGCGAGTACGTCGCCGCGCCGGTCGAGCTGTACGCCGGAGCGCGGACGACGACCTGTAGCTTCGCCCCACCGCGCAGCGGGACGAGATGGCCGGCGCCGTCGGTGAAGACGTTCTTCACGTACCGAACGTCGTACCCCGGGGCGCGACCGCGGATGTCGACGACGATCCGGTCGAAGCAGGCATGCCGTCCGGTGCGGACAGCGGTCACCGGCGCCTGCGTCATCCGGCTGTTTGCCTCGGGCAACGATCCCCAGCCGCCCGGGCAGGACGCGATGGCGACGGCGGTGGTCGAGGTGGTTCGGGGGGCGGAAGATCCGGTCAGGGTCGGTGCGGCGAACGCGGCCGCGGGGACTGCCATCACCGCGAGTGCGGCGAAGATCGTCTTGGGTGTGATGTGGTGGATGTTCATGATGTGTTCCCCCCTTGTGAGGACACTTACTTGGACGACACCAGTTGCGAACTGGTTTGCTTTTTATCCCGGTGATTTCAGGTAGCCGTTCGGGCACGATGTGCAGATGACCCCTGACGAGCTGCTCGACGTGTTCCACCGCCGGATCCGGTTGCCGGACGCGGACGCGATCCCCGGATGGAAACAGGAGCACGAGGGGCTGGTGCATCGCTCGTACGTCGAAGGTCCCGAGGGAGCCGGCTTCGTCGAGACGCCGCGCGGACTCGGGGATGACCCGGACGCGGTGATCGAGCAGGAGGTGGCGTTCTTCCGGGAGCGCGGGCTGCCGTTCGAGTGGAAGACCTACGCGTACGACGAGCCGGCCGATCTGGGCGAGCGCCTGGTCAGAGCCGGCTTCAGCAAGGAGGAGCCGGAGACGCTGATCCTCGGCGAGGTGGACCGGATCCTCGAGCGGCCGTCGGCGCTGCCGTCGAAGGTGCGGCTGCGGGAGGCCGACGGACCGGACGACTTCCACCGGATCGCCGTACTGACCGACACGCTCTGGGACAGCGGGCTGGCGCGGATCGTGGAGCAGCTGCAGGGCGAGGCGCGGATGTTCCCGGACCGGTTGTCTGTCTTCCTGGTCGAGGACGTGCTGAAGCAGGGTCCGGCCGTGTCGGCGGCGTGGATCCGATTCCATCCCGGCACCGGGTTCGCCAGTCTGTGGGGCGGCGGCACGCTGCCGGAGTGGCGCCGGCAAGGGCTCTACAGTGCGCTGCTCGTCCACCGCGCCCGGCTGGCCAAGGACCGCGGGTACGAGTTCCTCCGCGTCGACGCCTCCGAGGACTCCCGCCCGATCCTGCAGAAGCTCGGACTCCACGCTGTTACAACCACGACACCGTACGAGTGGACACCCTGACCTGACCTGCGGAACGACCGCCGGACGCTGTACGTTGCCTGCATCATGGCCCTGAAAATCGCTTCTCGCTTCCGCCGGCTGCTGCAGCGCCCCGGCTCGATCGATCTCGGCCCGTACGAGCGGCTCACCCAGCTGGTCGGCGAGGCGGAGGAGTCGGTCGTTTCCCTGACCGATGAAGAGCTCACCGAGGCGGCCACGGAGCTGCGGACGACCGGTGGACTGCACGAGGACGAGCAGATCGAGTTCCTTGCGCTGGCCCGGGACGCGGGTCAGCGGGCGCTGGGGGAGCGGGCGTTCGACGGCCAGGTCGTCGGCGCGCTGGCGATGCTGCAGGGCCGGGTCGTCGAGATGGCGACCGGTGAGGGCAAGACGCTGGCCGGTGCGATCGCCGCCGCTGGGTATGCGATCGGCGGCCGCAAGGTGCATGTGCTGGCGGTGAACGACTACCTGGCCAAGCGCGACGCCGAGTGGATGGGGCCGGTGTACGAGCTGCTGGGTGTCACTGTGTCGCATGTCGGGCAGGTGTCTACGCCGGAGGAGCGCCGGGAGGCGTACCAGGCGGAGGTCTGCTATGTGCCGGTGAACGAGATCGGGTTCGACGTACTGCGGGATCGTCTCGTCACCAAGGTCGACGACCGGGTCACGGTCGACGCGGATGTGGCGCTGGTGGACGAGGCGGACTCGGTGCTGATCGACGAGGCCCGGGTGCCGATGGTGCTGGCCGGTGCGACCCGGTCCGAGGCGCTGGACGACGACGTGGTCCAGCTGGTGCGGACGCTGCGCGCAGGCGTGGACTACGAGATCGACGGCGACGGCCGGACGGTCGCGCTGACGGACCGCGGCACCGACAAGGTCGAGAAGGCCCTCGGCGCCAGGGCCGAGGAACTGGCGGCCGAGGAGCTGGCGGCCGAGGAGCTGGCGGCCGAGGCGGAGACCGACGAGGCTGGGACCGAGCCGGAAACCGAGGAGGCGACCGGCGAGGCGACTGACGAGGCGGAGACGGTCGACGCTGCGGACGAGAGCGATGACGCGGAGGTTGAGGAGCCGGCGCCGGTCAAGGAGTTCAACCTCTACGCGGACGAGAACCTGGATCGGTTGACCCAGATCAACGTCGCGCTGCACGCCGAAGTACTGCTGCGGAGAGACGTCGACTACCTGGTCCGCGACGGCAAGGTCAGTCTGATCAACAACAACCGTGGCCGGGTCGCGAAGCTGCAGCGCTGGCCCGACGGTCTGCAGGCTGCGGTCGAGGCGAAGGAGGCCGTGCCGGTCAGCGACTCCGGTGAGGTGCTCGACAGCATCACCGTGCAGGCGCTGGTCAAGCGGTACAAGACCCTCTGCGGCATGACCGGTACGGCGGTCGTCGTCGGCGAGTCCCTACAGGAGTTCTACGAGGTAGACGTCGCCGTCGTACCGCCGAACACCCCGAACATCCGCAAGGACGACTCCGACCGCCTGTACCTGACCGTCGAGCAGAAGAACGAAGCGCTGGTCAAGCACATCGGTGTCGTCCACGAGTCCGGTCGGCCGATCCTGATCGGCACGCACAGTGTCGAGGAGTCCGAGCAGCTCAGCGACAAGCTCGAGGCGGCCGAGATCGAGCACGTCGTACTGAACGCGAAGAACGACGCCGAAGAGGCCGCGATCATCGCCGAGGCCGGTGTGCCAGGGACGGTCACGGTCTCGACGCAGATGGCCGGCCGCGGTACGGACATCCGGCTGGGCGGCCGGGACGAGTCGCACGACAAGGAGAAGGCCATCGAGCTCGGTGGCCTGTACGTGATCGGCACCGGTCTGCACGCCTCGCGTCGGCTCGACGACCAGTTGCGTGGTCGCGCCGGCCGTCAGGGCGACCCGGGCGGGACGCTGTTCTTCGCCTCGCTCGCCGACGAGCTCGTCACGCGGTACTCCGTTTCGTCCGGTCTGCGGCCGCACCCGGACGACACCGGGCGGCTGACCGACCGCAAGTCGATCGCGATGCTCGAGCACGCGCAGCGCGTCGCCGACGGCGCGAACGCCGAGCTGCACCGGACCACCTGGCAGTACAACCGGCTCACCGGGCAGCAGCGGGCGATCCTGCTCGAGACGCGCGAGAAGGTGCTGACCGAGGACCTGGCCTCGACCGAGCTCGCCGAGCGGGCCAAGGAGCGGTACGACGAACTGGTCGACGCGGTCGGCGAGGACGTGGTGAAGGCCGCCGCGCGGCGGATCGCGCTGGGTCATCTGGACCGGCGCTGGACCGATCACCTGGCGTACCTGGCCGACCTGCGCGAGGGCATCCACCTGCGGTCGCTGGCCGGCGGCATCGTGCACCTGAAGCCGATCGACGAGTTCAACAAGTCGGCGATCGCGTCGTTCGACACGCTGATCGAGGACGCCTGGAAGGACGCGGCCGAGACGTTCGGTACGGCGGAGATCACGTCCGACGGGCTCGACGAGGAGGCCAGCGGGATTCCGCGGCCGACCGCGACCTGGACGTACCTGGTCAACGACAACCCGTTCGGCACCGAGGCGGACCGGATCCTCGGCCGCCTCCGCAACGCGATCAAGCCCGAGTCGGCCGTGGAGGCGGAGGAGATCCTGCCCGAGGAGTTCGACGAGGAGGACCTCCCGGAGGAACTGCGGGACGTCGACGGCGAGCTGCCGGAGGAGCTCCGCGAGACGGCTGCGGAGGACGAGCTCTCCGAGGAGCTCGGCCCCGATGACGAGAAGTCCCGGAAGAAGGACTAAGACTTTGGTCTAGGCGCGTACAGCCGTCGGCTCGATGCCGGCCGACGGCTGCAAGGCTGATCCTCGGTGCATGCCCAGCACGCGCAACCGACCGTGGCTCCTCGTCGTCGACATCGCGATCCCGCTCGCCCTCTACTACGGCCTGAAGGCACTCGGTGCCAATGACCTGATCGCACTGCTCGCCGGCGTCATCCCAGGACTCATCAGCTCGGCAGTGTCCTTGGTGCGCAACCGGCATACGGACCTGGTCGGGATGGCTGTCGTGGTGAGCATGGTGGCGAGCACGGTGGTCGCAGTAGTCGGTGGAGACGCCCGCCTGCTGCTCGTCCGGAACGCCTGGATCAGCCTCCCGTTCGCCGGCATCACACTATGGTCGCTGCGCCATCCGCGGCCCCTCACCTACACCGTCACGCAGGCGCTCATGCCGCGCCGGGCGGCGGTGATGGACGAGCTCTGGGAGACGAACCCGAAGTTCCGCCACGCCTGGAAGTGGATCACCGTGTTCTGGGGGATCGCGTCGATCGTCGACGCGATCGTCCGCGTCGCCCTCTCGTACACGCTGCCGATCTCCGTCGTACCGGCGCTCGACCCGATCATCACAGTCGTCACGATCGTCGTACTGCAGATCCCGACCATCGTGCTGCTCCGGCGGAGCGGCACATACCAGCTCGTGTTCGCCCCTCGGCGTCCTACAGTCGTTTGAGTGACCGACGACAACATTTCGCAAGACCGCATGCGTGAGTTGCTCGACTCCGGTGCGGCGACGCCGATGCTCGCCGGGACGGAGGTCGGTCCGACCTGGTACGCAGGGCGGTGGTGGTACGTCGCGGTCGACGCCGCGGACGATGCCGACTACCAGCCGGCCGGCCCGGAGCAGGCCGAGCGGTTCGACAGTCTCCGGCGCCGGGCCGAGGCCGTCGAGCGAGTCCAGGCGGAGCTGGACGGCCGGCAATGACGCCGCGGGCGGAGCGTCGCGAGCCGAGCCGGGACGAGCTTGCCGCTGCGCAGCAAGTGGTGGACATGTTCGCCACCGAGGCGCTGCTAGCGCTCGATCGGTACGAGCGGTCGCTCCCGGCGGCTGCGACGGACCGGGAGCGGCAGGTCGCGGACAGGCTGGCGCACTGGTGGCGCCGGCTCGAGCTGGACGGCGTACGCCTGGATCCGGAGGGCACGGACGCCGAACAGATCCTGGTGGCTGCGGCCGATCTGTCCCTCGACCCCAGCAATCAGTGGGGTCTGAGCCTCGAGGAGGCGTCGGCGCAGGCGGTCAACCGGGCCGCGCTGGAGGGCCGGCCGATGCCGGCGACGAGTGTCGCCTACCTCCGGAAGAGCTTCGAGGATGCGTACGGCGACCGCGTGGTCCTGCCGGAGCGGGACGACGACTGGCTCGCGCAGTCCCTGACCCGGCTGGCACGCGCGAGTGTGTTGCGGGACGTGATCGCTGAGGGCGCGCAGGTCCGGGTGGGGGCGCCGCTGCGCCAGGTTGCGGACGAGATGGTCCGGCAGGGACGGCAGTTGATGGACGACCGCCTCGATCTGGCTCGGAGGCAGGAGGCGCCGGTCAGCCGACGTGCGGCGTTGATGCAGCAGGCGAGGCTGACTTCGACGTACGCGCTGTACAGCCTGGGCGTGGATCTGACCGGGGCGCCGCACTGGGCCGATGTGGCGCTGAAGGTGCCGGCGTTCGCGCTGTACCTGAAGGAGAGCCGGGACGCGTGGCGGGACCACGGTGACGCTGTCGCAACCAGGCTCGACCCAGCCCAGGCCCAGCTCCGGTCGATCCGCAACGACCTCCTCGGCACCCTAGCCACAGACCCACCCACCACCCGCCGCGACACCCGCGCCCTCCGCAACGCCACCAACCGCCGCCCCACCCAGAACCGCTAACCGGCCAGTCGGGCGGGGGCGCCGGGCGGGAGCCGCGTGGGGGAGGAAGCGAGGCAGCCGGCCGGGCCGCGGGGGCGCCCTGGGTGGGACGGGGCGCGGAGGTCGGCTGGTAGGGCGGGGCGCGGAGGTCGGCTGGTAGGGCGGGGCGCGGAGGTCGGCTGGTAGGGCGGGGCGCGGAGGTCGGCTGGTAGGGCGGGGGGATGGGGATGTCGGTGGGGCTGGTTAGGCTGCTGGGGTGAGTGAAGGGTTGTTCGATCTTCCGGGGGCTCCTGCGCCGGCGCGTGGTGGTGGGAGTTTGGCGGATGCGGACCATACGGCGGCTCCGTTGGCGGTGCGGATGCGGCCGCGGAGTCTGGACGAGTTGGTCGGGCAGCAGCATCTGCTCGCGCCGGGCTCGCCGCTGCGACGGCTGGTGGAGGGCGACCAGCCGATGTCGCTGTTGCTGTGGGGTCCTCCGGGGACGGGCAAGACCACGATCGCGGCGGTGGTGTCGCACCAGACCAATCGGAAGTTCGTGGAGCTGTCCGCGGTCACGGCCGGTGTGAAGGACGTGCGGCAGGTGATCGACGGCGCCCGCCGCGACCTGTCCCGCGCGACCGGCACGGTCGAGACCGTCCTGTTCATCGACGAGGTGCACCGCTTCACGAAGGCGCAGCAAGACGCGCTGCTGCCGGGTGTGGAGAACCGCTGGGTGACGCTGGTCGCCGCCACCACGGAGAACCCGTTCTTCTCGGTGATCTCCCCACTCCTGTCCCGCAGCTTGCTGCTCACGCTGGAGTCGCTCACCGACGACGACATCTCGGTCCTGCTCGATCGCGCGCTCGTCGACGAGCGCGGACTGAACGACGAATTCGAGCTGGCGCAGGACGCACGAGACCACCTACTACGGATGGCCGGCGGAGACGCCCGCCGCGCACTCACCTACCTGGAAGCCGCCGCAGGCGGAGCCCGAGCCAAGCACGAGCAGGCCCTCAAGTACTCGCAGGCGACCAAGCCCTCTGATGCGGGCGGGGCAGACGGGGCCCCGGCCGACGCCGACGCGGCTAGCGCAGCTGGCGGCGATGCGGCTGGCGCGGCTGGCGGGGATGCGGCCGACGCCGTTGGGGCCGACGCCGTTGCGGCTGGCGGCGGCCTGGCTGGCGGGGCGCGGGCGTTGATTGATCTGGTGACGTTGGAGACGGCGGTTGATCGCGCGGCCGTGCGGTACGACCGGGCCGGGGATCAGCACTACGACGTTGCTTCGGCGCTGATCAAGTCCATCCGGGGTTCAGACGTCGACGCCTCCATGCATTACCTCGCCCGGATGATCGAGGCGGGGGAGGACCCCCGGTTCATCGCCAGACGGTTGGTGATCTCCGCGAGCGAGGACATCGGCATGGGCGACCCGACCGCGCTCGGTGTCGCAGTCGCCGCCGCCGAGGCGGTGCAGCTGATCGGTATGCCGGAAGCGCGCATCAACCTCGCGCAAGCCGTCGTCGCGCTCGCGCTGGCGCCGAAGTCCAACGCGGTGATCATGGCCGTCGACGCCGCGATCGCGGACGTGAAGGCGGGCAAGGTCGGCCCGGTCCCGCCGCATCTGCGGGACGCGCACTACGCGGGCGCCAAGAAGATCGGTCACGGCTCGTCGTACGAGTATTCGCACAACGACCCGCGCGGCGTCGTACCGCAGCAGTACGCGCCGGACGTGATCGACGGCACCGACTACTACAACCCCACCCGCCGCGGCGGCGAGGCGGCGTACGCCGATCGGGTCACGGCCATCCGCAAGATCCTCCGGGACCGCAAACCGGACCGTAAGCGCGACAGCAAATGAGCCGGACCGCCGACCACGTCGAAGCCTTCAACCGAGCGGTCACGACCGGGGACTGGGACACGTTCGCCGAGCGGTTCGCCCCGGACGCGACGATGCGGTTCGTCGCCATTCCGGTCGGCCCGTTCGAAGGTCGGACGGCGATCGCCGCGGCGTACCGGGAAAACCCGCCGGCCGAGACCATGACGCTGATCGACGACGGCGACGAGCGGGCGCGTTTTCGCTGGTCGGGCGGCGGAACCGGCTCGATGGAGCTGGAATGGGCACCGGACGGGGCCGTTCAGGCACTCACGGTGAGCTTCGATTGAAGCGTTCGAGTCGGTAGGCTCCGTTTCGGCCTGGGGGCGAAAGGTTTTCCGTTGTGAGGCAGTCCAGACCGCGGCATAGCCGTCGGCGTGTACCCGTTCTGAAGTTGACCATCGGGGCAGCAGCCCTGGTTCTGATAGCAAGCGCTCTGTACCTGATCCCGTTCCGGTCGCACGAGACCGCGAGCACCCAGGCGCCGCCCGCGTCCCAACCCGCACCGACCATCGAGCGGACGCAAGGTACGTCGAGGTCGAATCCGAGACCGAAGCTCCCGGTCGGCAAGCCGTTGGTGCCGCTGAGCCCGTCGGCATCGCCGAGCAAGCCCGCTCCGCCCTGGGTGGCACCGGAGCCTGAGGCAACGCGATCCCAGCAGCCGACCACGACAGCACCGACCACGACCGCACCCACCCCGAGCACAACCCGGCCGACGTCACCACCGACCAGCCCGATCAGCAGCCCCAAGCCGACGAGCCCGACCCCGACGTCACCGCCGACCCCGACCACGCCGACCACCCCGACCACGCCGACCACCCCGACCACGCCGACAACCCCGGTCCCGACCAGCCCGACCCCCACAAGCCCAACGACGCCGAGCCAAACACCCTCAGCAACCCCGTCGACGCCGACAACGCCGACCCCCGCCGAACCGACCGTCACGGAGACGTCCCCGACCCCGTGAGCCGGTTTGGTGGGCGACTGTGATGTGAGGGATGGTGTCCTGGAGCGGAGTGCGCTATGGCCGCGCGATAAGGTCGGGCGTCCAGAACTCACATGAGGTCACAACGGGCTCGCTACGGGAAGGTGGATCGTTTCCATGAGCGTCGGTGAAGTCGCGGGGCTGATAGCTGCCTGCGCGCTGCTCATCCTGGTAGGCCTGCTGGCTTATCCGATCCTGAAGCTGGGCAAGGTGTTCGACGAGACCCGGATCATGGTCAAGGGCGTCTCCGACTCCAGCGTCCCGCTGCTCGGTGAGGTGACCACCACGGTGGCGACCACGAACGCCCAACTGGCGAAGGTGGACACGATCACCGACAACGCCACCACGGTGACCACCAACGCGGCCGCGCTGATGTCGCTGTTCTCGGCCACCGCCGGCGGCCCGCTGGTGAAGGCGGCCGCCTTCACGTACGGCGTCCGCCGCGCGCTCGGCGAGCAGCAGCGCAAGGACGTGAGCCGCCGGGTCAAGGAAGAGATGAAGGCCGAGCGGAAGGCGCGGAAGCGGTGAAGCGGATCATCTGGCTGATCATCGGGATCGCCGTCGGCGTGTACGCCGTCACCCGGCTGAAGAAACGAGCACAGCTCCTCGCTCCGGAGAGTGTCCAGGAGTCCGCGGCGAAGCTGTCCGCCGCGGTCCGGCACTTCGGCGACCAGGTCCGCGAGGGCATGGCCGAGCGGGAGACCGAGCTGCGCGACGCGCTGGGTATCGAGACCACAAACGATCGTGAGGACTACCGGTAACACCCATGGAAACCAGTGAGATCAGGCGACGGTTCCTGCAGTACTTCGAGGACCGGGGCCACACCGTGGTGCCGAGTGCCCCGCTACCGTCGCCGGACCCGAACCTGCTGTTCAACGTCGCCGGCATGGCGCAGTTCGTCCCGTACTTCGTCGGCCAGCAGACCCCGCCGTACGACCGGGCCACCAGCGTGCAGAAGTGTGTCCGGACGCTCGACATCGAAGAGGTCGGCAAGACCACCCGGCACGGCACGTTCTTCCAGATGAACGGCAACTTCTCCTTCGGCGACTACTTCAAGGAGAAGGCCATCGAGTACGCCTGGGAGCTGGTCACCAAGCCCCAGAACGAAGGCGGCTACGGCTTCGACGAGTCGGTCCTCTACGCCTCGGTGTACTACGACGACGACGAGGCCATCGCCCTCTGGAAGCGGATCGCCGGCCTGCCCGACGACCGGATCGTCCGGCTGGGGATGAAGGACAACTTCTGGTCGATGGGCATCCCGGGTCCGTGCGGCCCGTGCTCGGAGATCCTGATCGACCGCGGCCCCGAGTTCGGCGCGGACCGGGACTGGGAGGCGGGCGACCGCTACCTGGAGTTCTGGAACCTGGTCTTCATGCAGAACATCCGCGGTGAGGGTGGCGGCAAGGAGGGCTACCCGATCCTCGGCGAGCTGCCGAAGAAGAACATCGACACCGGTCTCGGCCTGGAGCGGGTCGCGTACCTGCTGCAGGGCGTCGACAACATGTACGAGATCGACGAGATCTACCCGGTGATCGAGCGGGCGTCCGAGCTCAGCGGCCGCAAGTACGGCGTCGAGCACGTCGACGACGTCCGGTTCCGCGTGGTCGCCGACCACGTCCGCAGCGCGCTGATGCTGATCGGCGACGGCGTCACCCCGGGCAACGAGCAGGGCGGCTACGTACTGCGTCGCCTGCTCCGCCGCGCGATCCGTTCGATGCGGCTGCTCGGCTACGAGGACCCGAGCCTGGTCGAGCTGCTGCCGACGAGCCTCGAGCAGATGAAGAAGTCGTACCCGGAGCTGGAGGCCGACTTCGGCCGGATCAGCCAGGTCGCGTACGCCGAGGAGGAGGCGTTCCGCCGTACTCTCACGGCCGGGACGAGCATCTTCGACGTGGCGGTCAAGGAGACCAAGGCGGGCGGCGCGCACCAACTCGAGGGCGCGAAGGCGTTCCAGCTGCACGACACGTACGGCTTCCCGATCGACCTGACCATCGAGATGGCGGCCGAGCAGGGCCTGAACGTCGACACCGAGGGCTTCCGGTCCTTGATGAAGGAGCAGCGCGAGCGGGCCAAGGCAGACGCCCGGGCGAAGAAGGCCGGTCACGCCGACACCTCCGGTTACCGTGAGCTGCGCGAGAAGGGCGTCACGGAATTCACCGGGTACCAGGAGCTCTCCAGCGACTCGCAGGTGCGCGGTCTGCTCCGGGAGGGTGCGATCGCGCCGTTCGCCGAGCAGGGCGAGACCGTCGAGGTCGTGCTGGAGAAGACCCCGTTCTACGCCGAGTCCGGTGGCCAGATCGCGGACGAGGGCCTGATCCTCGGCGACGGCCTGAAGCTGAAGGTCCTCGACGTGCAGCGCCCGGTCAAGGGCCTGATCGTGCACAAGGTCGAGATCCTCGAAGGCGTACTGCGTCCGGGCGAGGACGTGCACGCCGCGGTCGACCACGAGTGGCGGGTCTCGGCCTGCCAGGCGCACTCCGGTACGCACGTCGTGCACGCCGCGCTGCGCCAGGTGCTCGGCCCGAACGCGTTGCAGAGCGGTTCGTACAACAAGCCCGGTTACCTGCGGCTCGACTTCGCCTGGTCGTCGGCGCTGGACCCGTCGACCCGCTCGGAGATCGAGGAGGTCGCGAACCTCGCCGTACGGCAGGACCTCCCGGTGTCGGCGCAGTACATGACGCTGCCGGAGGCGCGGGAGTGGGGTGCGCTGGCGCTGTTCGGCGAGACGTACGACGAGCAGGTCCGCGTGGTCGAGATCGGCGGCCCGTGGTCGCGTGAGCTCTGTGGTGGCACGCACGTGAAGCACTCGTCGCAGGTCGGCGCGGTGACGGTGACGGGCGAGTCCTCGGTCGGCGCCGGCGTACGGCGGATCGAGGCGTTCGTCGGCATGGAGGCGCTGCACTACCTCGGCCGCGAGCGCGCGCTGGTCCGGCTGCTCAGCGAGAACCTGAAGACCCGGCCGGAGGAGCTGCCGGCCAAGGTCGCCGACCTGGCCGAGCGGCTGCGCACGGCCGAGAAGGAGCTCGAGCGGGTCCGGGCCGCCCAGGTCCTCGAGGCTGCGGGCGAGCTGGCGAAGAACCCGCGCGACGTCTTCGGCGTCCAGTACGTCGGACACCGTGCACCCGACGGCGTCAACGGCGGCGACCTGCGCAAGCTGGCGCTGGACATCCGCGGCCGGATGGCGAGCGACAAGCCCGCCGTGGTCGCCGTACTGAGTGTGAACGACGGCAAGCCCGGTGTGGTGATCGCGCTCAACGACCTCGCCCGCGAGTGGCGGCTCAAGGCGGGTGACCTGGTCCGGGTCGCGGCCGAGAAGCTCGGCGGTCGCGGCGGTGGCAAGGACGATGTCGCGCAGGGTGGCGGCACCGACCCGGCCGGCGCCGACGAGGCGCTGGCGGCGGTCGAGCACACCGTCGGCCACCTCGTCACCGGCTGATCGAGGACAGTTGCAGATGAGACGTGGCGTGCGGATCGCGCTCGATATCGGCGATGCCCGGATCGGCGTCGCCAGCAGCGATCCGCACGGAATCCTGGCCACGCCTGTGGAAACCGTCCGGCGTGGGCCCGGTGATCTGGATAGGATCGCCGCACTCGCCGCCGAACTGGAGGCGGTCGAGATCGTGGTCGGGTTGCCGCGCTCCCTGTCCGGGGGCGAGGGACCGGCCGCGGTGAAGATCCGGGAGACGGCGGCACAGGTGCTGGACAAGGTGCGTGAGGGGACGACGATGCGGCTGGTGGACGAGCGGTTCACCACCGTCACCGCCGAACGCATGCTGCGGGAACGGGGAAAGAAGGGCTCCAAGCGGCGCGCCGTGGTCGACCAGGCCGCGGCGGTCGTGATTCTGCAACATGCGCTCGACCTCGAGCGCGAGACCGGCAACCCACCCGGGAGGCCCCTGTGAACGGACCATCGGTGGACCAAGACGTGAACGAGGGTGAGGAGCAGGCCGACGATCTCGGCAGCGGTCTCGGCCTACGCGCCGAGACCCGCGTCGAGCGGCGCGCCAACCGGCGCCGGGCCCGCAGCCGCCGGGCGTTCGGCTGCTTCGCCGGTCTGATCTCGCTGATCGTCGTCGGTGCGATCGTGGCCGGCGCCGTCGTCGGCTTCGGCAAGGGCAAGGACGCGCTCGAGGGCGTGTTCTCCGCGCCCGACTACACCGGCGAGGGCACGGGATCCGTGCAGGTCGAGATCTCCAAGGGGCAGTCGAGCTCGTCGATCGCCGACACCCTGGAGAAGAAGGAGGTCGTCAAGAGCGCCCGCGCGTTCGAGCGTGCGGCCCGCGACGACCCGCGGTCGCTGCAGATCCAGGCCGCGACCTACACCCTGCGCAAGCACATGTCGGCCAAGGCCGCCCTGGCGCTGATGATGAACACGGCCGAGTCGATCAAGGTGATGCGGGTCAGCGTCCCGTCCGGGGAGACCAAGGGCGAGGTCGCGGTGATCCTGCAGACCAAGCTCAAGCTTCCCGCCGGCCAGGCCGCGAACGCGATCAACCACCCGGCCTCGCTCGGCCTGCCGGCGTACGCGAACGGCAACCCCGAAGGCTTCCTCTACCCGGCGACGTACGACGTGCCGAAGAACGCGAACGCGACCGTCATGCTCAAGCTGATGACCGCGAAGTACGCGTCGATCGCCAAGGATCTGAACCTGGTCCAGGCCGCGCAGCACAAGAAGCTGGACCCGTACCAGGCGGTCATCGTCGCCAGCATCATCGGCGCCGAGACCAACAAGCAGGCCGACTACGCCAAGGTCGCGCGGGTGATCTACAACCGGCTGTCCGCCGGGATGTACCTGGGAATGGACTCGACGGTGCACTACGTGGTCGGCAAGGACGGCGGCGTGTACACGACGCCTGAGCAGCGCAAGAACCCCTCGCCGTACAACACGTACAACCACAAGGGACTGCCGCCGAGCCCGATCAACTCGCCGACCCGGGACCAGCTGAGCGCCGCGCTCAACCCGGCAGTGGGCTCATGGAAGTACTTCACGCTGGTCAACCTGGACACCGGCGAGACCGCGTTCGCCACCACGTTCGCGGAACACCAGGTCAACGTGGCGAAGCTGCAGACCTGGTGCCAGGCGCACAAGGGCCGGTGCTGAGTTGACCCGTTGTGCCGTGCTCGGTTCGCCGATTGCGCATTCGCTGTCGCCGGCCATGCACCGGGCCGCGTACGCCGCACTCGGGCTGGACTGGCGGTACGACGCCTTCGAGGTCGAAGAGGATGAGCTCCGGGCCTTCGTGGCGTCGCTTGGTGAGGACGTCCGCGGGCTGTCGTTGACGATGCCGCTGAAGCGCGTCGCGCTCGATCTCGTCGACACGGTCGACCCGGTCGCGCAGCTCATCGGCGCAGCGAACACGATGCTGTTCGAGCCCGACGGATCGCGGTCCGCGCACAACACCGACGTACCCGGGCTGGTGAACGCGTTCGCCGAGCAGGGCATCACAGCGGCCGAGACAGCCGTCGTGATCGGTGGCGGTGCGACGGCCGCGTCGACCTTGGCGGCCTTGCGTGGCATGAAGGTCAGCGAGGTGACCGTCGTCGTCCGGGACGTTTCGAAGGCCGAGCGGTTGCTGGATCTGGCCGCGGAGCTCGGCCTCCGGACGTCGGTCGCGGACTTCACGCAGGTGGAGCAGATCGGCGGCTTCGACCTGTGCGTGTCGACGCTGCCCGGCGGCGCGGTCGACCCGTGGGCCGAGCACTTCGCCGCGGTGGCGCCGGTGGTGTTCGACGTCGCGTACCACCCCTGGCCGACCAAGCTCGCGATCGCGGCGCACCGGATCGGTACAGAGCTGTTGAACGGACTTGATCTACTCGTGCATCAGGCGACCCTCCAGGTGGAGATGATGACGGGTAGGTCGCCGGCTCCTCTGGCGGCCATGAGGTCGGCCGCGCGTGAGGAGTTGGGGGATCGTGAGCCTGCTTGACCGCCGTACCGTACTGAAGGCCGGTAGTGCCGCAGCAGCTGTCGCACTGACTGGGTGCGGCGACACGAAGGACAACGCCGGCGGTACGACGAGTCCGTCGCAGACGCCGACCACGTCCGCGCCGAGCACCACCGCTCCCACCACAACAGCTCCGAGTAGCTCGGCTGCGTCGACGACCGCGACCCCGAGCAGCACCCCGACCAGCTCAGCGCCGACCGGCCCCTCGACCGCGCCGAACTGGAACGCCTTCTCCCGTTCGCTGACCGGCAAGGTCTACCTGGCCTCGACCTCCGGGTACGCCGCCGCGCACCAGCTGTTCAACCCGCGCTGGGACAGCGTCCGCCCGACCGCCGTGGTGAAAGCAGCGAACCCGGCCGATGTGCAGAAGGCGATCAACTTCGCCCGCACCAACAAGCTCGTACTCGTGCCGAAGAGCGGCGGCCACTCGTACGTCGGCGCGTCCACGATCGCGAACGGGATGCAGCTCGACGTCGGCGGGCTGAAGACTATGAGCTACTCGAACGGCATCCTGACCGTCGGCGCCGGAGCCCGCCTGTACGACGTCCACGCGTTCCTCGACCGGTACGGGCGCTCGCTGCCGACCGGGACCTGTCCGACCGTCGGCGTCGCCGGTCTCACGCTCGGCGGCGGGATGGGGATCCACACCCGCACGTACGGGCTGACCTGCGACCGGGTCGTGTCGATGGGCGTGTTCACCGCGGACGGCAAGTCGCACAACGTCAGCGCGACCGTCGAGCCGGACCTGTTCTGGGCGTTGCGCGGCAGCGGTGGCGGGAACCTCGGCGTGGTCACGTCGTTCCGGTTCTCCACGATCCCGGCGACCAAGCTCGGGTTCTTCCGGCTGACCTGGCCCGAGTCGCAAGCGGCGGCCGTCGTCCGCGGCTGGCAGAAGTTCGCCCAGACCGCGCCGACGACGGCGTGGGGCAACCTGCACATTGATGCCCAGAGCAACGGAACGCTGTCGATCCACGTGCTCGGCGTCTCCACCACCGGCAACGCCAACGCGGCGGCCGCGCAGCTGGAGTCGTTCGTCGGAGCGAAGGCTTCGGCGCGGACCATCAGCGTCAAGACGCACATGGAAGCGGTGAAGTACCTCGGCGGCGGTACGACGAGTCCGCGGCAGGGCTTCCTCGCGGGTTCCGACGTACTCAAGGGCGCGATGGACGCGGCGACGATCACCGCGCTGCTCGGTGCGGTGAAGGCGGCCGCGCGGGCGAAGACACCTGCGTCGGCGATCCTCGACCCGCTCGGCGGACAGGCCGCGAAGCAGCCGGCCGGCGGGGCCTCGTGGCCGTGGCGCAGCGCGCTCGGCGTGATCCAGTGGTACTCGTCCGCGCAGGGCACGACCGCGCAGACCTTCATCACGAACGGTCACCGCGCCGTGCGGACGGCCTCGGCCGGTGCCTACGTCAACTACCTCGAGGCCGGCCGGGCAGTGAGCTCGTACTACGGCGGCAGCTCGGCCAAGCTGCAGGCCGCGAAGAAGAAGTTCGACCCGTCCAACTTCTTCCACACGCCGTACACCCTCGTCTAGCTAGTGTTCCGCCAGTGAAGCTTTGGCGGGTGGTGGCTGGTGTCCTGGCGGTCGGATTCATCGCGGCCGGGGTGACACCTGCCTGGGCGTGCGCATGCGGTGGCTACCTCCCGGACGCGCAGTCGCGGGCCCGCGCGTACGGCGAGAACGCGCTGGTGCAGCACGCCGGCGGCACCGAGAAGATCACGCTCTCGATGGCGATCAACGGCTTGTCGAAGAAGGCGGCCTGGATCATGCCGGTCCCGGCGGCCGCGAAGGTCGAGCTCGGCGACGACCAGCTCTTCTACCGGCTCGACCAATTGACACGGCCGAAGATCGTCTACAAGAAGACGTACTGGCCGTTCCGCGACCTCGGGATCATGGGCAACGCCCGCGACTCCGCGGGGGCGGCGGCGCCGGCATCCGGGGTGAACGTCCGACAGCAGATGGTCCTCGGCCCGTTCGCGGTCACGCGGCTCACCGGCTCGACCGGTACGGCGGTCACGGACTGGCTGCGGACGAACGGGTATGTCGTACCGGCCACGCTGGCCGCGAACCTCACGCCGTACCTGACCGAGAAGTGGGAGATCGTGGCGGTGAAGCTCGCGCCGAAGCGGGACGGCGAGAGCCTCACCGGAGCGACCCCGCCGCTACGGCTCACGTTCGCGTCGGAGCGGATCGTTTACCCGATGCGGCTGAGCAAGGGCGCGACGACGTCCCAGACCGTCACGGTGTACGTCGCGGCCGAGCACCGGGTCGACGCGACGAAGCTGCCGGATGCCGCGGTGAAGCCCGAGTTGCTGTTCGCCGGCCGGGTCGAGGACGATGCGCTGACGACGCCGGCCACCTTCCTGACCGCGTACACGGCGACGTACAGGGAGCCGAGCCGGATCACCGACGACTTCACGTTCGCGCCGGCCGCGACCGACGCGGAGTACCAGCGCGTCGAGGTCGTCACCGAGAACGACGGCTTCTGGAGCACGCTCGGCGTGATCTTCGGCGGTCTGCTCCTGATCGGCACCGGCGCGGCCGTCATCGCCCGCGTGCTGGTTCGCAGGTCTAGCTGACGAAGTCGAGCTTGTGCTCGTGGCCGGCGAACGTGAACGTGTCGCCGGCGTGCAAGCCCTCGATGGCCGCGTAGATCGGGGCGTCGGCCGCGATCCCCTCGTACGTCGCGCCGTCGCACTCGAAGGCCGCCGCCACCACGCCCACGACGTACCGATCGCCGTCGAACCCGATGATCGCTCCCGGCGCGACCTCGCTGCGCGGGCCGAAATCGAGCTTCTCGATCTGGCTGCGGATGCCCGCCTGCCGCTGCTCCCTGCCCTCGAACAGCCCGCCGAGGTCACCGGCCTGGGAGGCCTGCGACTGGTCGTCGACCGAGAACGACGAGTCCTGGTCCAGCTTCGCGGCCGAATCCTCCCGCGCCACGTCACCCTGGGCCGCCCGGAGATCCGCCTCGACCTGCCGCAGCAACGCGTCCTTGACCCGGCCCTTGTCCACGGCGTTCATCGGCAGTCCTTCCAGAGATGACCTTTCCATCACACTGCCACACTCTTGTCCACAGGGCTCCCGAAGTCGGGCCGCGGAATCGTCTAGGCTCCTGGATCGTGCCGGCTGACAACGCAGTGCTCGCCGCGGGGATCGGTGTGATCCTCTGCGGCCCCGCTGCGGCCGTCCTCGGCCCCTGGCTGATGCGCACCATCCCCGAGCCGGTGCTGGAAGAGGGCGAGACCAAGGTCCCGTACGCATCGGTGGCCGGACGGCGGGCGGCGTACTGGTGCGGTGGGCTGGCGGCGGTCGCCGGGGGACTGCTGGGCTGGATGCTCGGGCTGGACGCCGTACTGCCCGCATGGCTGGTGCTCGCGGTCGCCGGCGCGGTGCTCGGGTACATCGACGCGCGGACGCGGTTCCTGCCCTCGGTCATCATCTGGCCGACGTACGCCGTGGTCGCGGCGGGATTGCTGGCCGCTGCGGTGGCGACGGGGGAGTGGGGATCGTTGCGCCGGGCAGTGATCGCCGGTGCGATCGGGTTCGCGGTGTTCTACGTGCTGTGGTTCGCGTTCCCGCGCGGCGTCGGCTTCGGCGACGTACGGCTGTCGGGGCTGCTCGGGCTCGCGCTCGGCTGGTTGGGCTGGGGACAGTTCGCCTCGGGGTTGTACGGCGGGTTCTTCCTCGGCGCGATCGTCGGGATCGTGCTGATCGCCGCGCGGGTGATGACGCGCAAGCAGATGGTCCCGTTCGGGCCGTTCATGCTGGTCGGCGCGCTGGCCGGCGTACTGCTCGGGGCGCCACTGGAGCGGTTGTACGCCGGATAGGTGATCCCCGCACTCCACCAGATGGTTGATGTGCGGACACAGCCCGCCTTCCTAGGGTCGAAGCATTCGAACTCTCGGGAGGGAATCAATGCCAGTCAGTCGTCGTGGTCTTCTGGCCGGGACCGCAGTTGCGGGTGCGGCTCTTGCCGTCCCCGGTACTGCGTCCGCCGCCGTGGCCACCACCGCCCTCAGCGACAAGATCGGCCCGAACGACGCGCGGTACCAGGACCTGGTCCAGCGCGGGCAGAACCGCCGGTTCATCGGCAAACCGCAGTACGCACGAGTGATCCGATCGACCGAGGACGCCGTCGCGGCTGTTCAGGAGGCGGTCCGCAGCGGCAAGCGGATCGCGGTCCGCGGCGGTGGACACTGCTTCGAGGACTTCGTCGACAGCAGCGATATCGAGGTCGTGCTGGACATGTCGACGAACAACGACATCGGTTGGGATCCGAAGTACCGCGCGTTCTCGGTCGGCTCCGGCGCGATCCTGGAGAACCTCTACAAGGAGCTGTTCTTCGGCTGGGGCCTGACCGTGCCGGCCGGCGGCTGCCTCGGCGTCGGTGTCGGCGGCCACTTCGCCGGTGGCGGGTACGGTCCGCTCTCGCGCAAGTACGGCTCGGTCGTCGACCACCTGTACGGCATGGAGGTCGTGGTCGTCGACGCCCGCGGCCGGGCCCGCACCGTGGTCGCGACCCGCGACAACGAGCACCGGGACCTGTGGTGGGCGCACGCCGGTGGCGGCGGCGGGAACTTCGGCGTCGTGGTCCGGTACCTGCTGCGCAGCAGCGGCGCGACCGGCCGGACGCCGGCGGAATCGTTGCCCAAGGCACCGGCCGCGCTGCGCTCCACGGTGCTGGTGTACGACTGGTCGAAGACCACCCAGGCCGACTTCGTCCGCACGATGCGGAACTGGTTCACGTTCTTCGAACAGCACAACACGCCGGACTCGCCGTACGCGACGCTCTACGCGCCGTTCGTGATCACCCAGAAGCAGGCGGGACAGTTCCTGCTCTCGACCCAGATCGACGCCGCCGCGCCGAATTCGGAACAGTTGATGAACGCGTTCAACGCCGCGATCACGGCCGGCGTACAGGCCGAGCCGCAGACGGTCGACCTGGGCGTCGGCCCGTTCCTGCACCTGACGATGCAGCGCTCGATCGGCGAGACGGCGACGCCGTCCCGCGGCAAGTACAAGGCGGCGTACCTGAAGAAGGGTTACACCGACGAGCAGATCGTTGCGATGTACAACGGGCTCACCGACCCGGACTACAACGGGCCGGAGTCGTCGATCCTGCTCGTCCCGTACGGCGGCAAGGTGAACACCGTCCCGTCGAACGCCACCGCCGCCGCGCAGCGGGACGTGGTCTGCAAGATGGTGCTCACCGCGTCCTGGGAGTCCGCCGCCGACGACGCGATGCACCTCGCCTGGGCACGCAAGGTGTACGGCGACATCTACCGCGAGACCGGCGGCGCCCCGGTGCCGAACGCGACCAACGCCGGCTCGTACATCAACTACCCGGACGTGGATCTGGCCGACCCGGCGTACAACAAGTCCGGCGTGCCGTGGCACGAGCTGTACTACCTGGGCAACTACCCGCGGCTGCAGCAGATCAAGACGAAGTGGGACCCGCGCAACGTGTTCCACCACAAGCTCTCGATCGAGCCGCTGTAGTCACCAGCCCGGGTAGCGGGTGGTCCAGGTCGTGTGCGGGCCGTAGTCGCCGTGCAGGCGCTTGCCCTGGATGAACTCCAGGGCGAAGTCGTCAGCGAGCTGAAGGATGACCGGGCGGCCCTCGACGGTGAAGACGAGCTCTGCGGGGAGAGCCGTCTCGCCGTGGAGGGCGCCGAGGATGTTGCCGCAGATCGCGCCGGTGGAGTCGCTGTCGCCGGAGTGGGTGACGGCGAGTGCGAGCGCGTCGAGGAACTGCTCGGGTTCGGGGTAGGCGAGGGCCGCGAAGACCGCGATCGCGAGCGCCTCCTCGGCGACCCACCCGCCGCCGAGGCGCTCGACCGTGACCGGTCCGGCCGGTGCGGTCGCGGCCAGGAGTCGCGCGAACGTGAGCGCCGTACTGGTCTCCTCGTGGCCGTCGTGCTGCTTGAGCAGGTCGGTCGCGCGTGAGAGTGCATCGTCGAGGCCGGCGCCGTTGCACAGCTCGTGGATGATCGCGGCAAGAGTGCCGGAGGCAAGCTTGCCGGTCGGATGCCCGTGCGTGTATCCGGCGGCAGCCGCGGCCGAGTCGAAGATCCAGTCGGTCGGGAAGTACTCCGGCAGCAGCCCCAGCGGCGCGACCCGCATCACCCCGCCGCACCCCTTCGAGTCGTTCACCGCCTCCGCGCCGAACTGCGGGATCCGCGCCTCGCCCTTGCGGGCCTCGGTCAGCGCGGACAGGCAGGTGTTGCCCGGCGCACGACGCGCGTACAGCCACTGCTCACCCTGCAACCAGCCATCCCGCTCACCACTCGGCGCGGCCATCGTCTGCGTGTCCAGCCACCGGTCGTACGCGTGCTGTACGACGGCCACCGTGAACCCGAGCCCGCGATCCGTCCGTACGCCGGCCCGGATCAGTCCCTCGACCGTGAACAGCGTCATCTGGGTGTCATCGGTGATCGTCCCCGCCGGCCACCCGTCGCCTCCAGGGAGGAACGCCCGTACGCCGTCCGGGTGCTTCGCGACGATCGACCGACCGTCCTCGAACTCCACCGGACCGCCCAGCGCATCCCCGATCGCACCGCCCAGCAAGCACCCGCGCACCCGCGCCCGCCACGTCTCCGCACCCTGCCGACTCATGCCAGGACCCTATCGGGGGTGGTGTTTCCGCTACCCCAAGACGGGTTCCAGGGCCAGTTCACCCGGCGTTCCCAACTTCTACGGTCGTTGATATAAGGAACCACCGTTCAAGGGAGCATCTGATGACCCCCGCATTCCGTCGTACCGCCGGGCGCCTGGCCGTGGCGGCGCTCGCCACCACCGCGCTGGCCGGCGCCGCGATCGCCGGCGGTCAAGCAGCCGGCGCGTCCACCAGCTGCGACGAGTCCCCGATCATCAAGACCTTCGACGTGGTCCTCTCCGTCCGCGACGGCCTCACCCAGGACACCCAGACCTGCCGCTGAGTCTGAGACCACTGTCTGACTGTTGGGACCGGCGTGAAAGAATCCTGGCATGCTGCGCTGGCTTACCGCCGGCGAGTCGCACGGACAAGCGCTCGTCGCCGTACTTGAAGGTCTTCCCGCCGGGGTCGAGGTCACGACTGATGACGTGGCCGACGCCCTCGCTCGTCGGCGGCTCGGCTACGGCCGGGGTGCCCGGATGAAGTTCGAGCGGGACGAGGTGACGTTCCTCGGCGGTTTCCGGCACGGGCTGACGCTCGGGAGCCCGGTCGCGATCCAGGTCGGCAACACCGAGTGGCCGAAGTGGGAGCAGGTGATGAGCGCGGATCCGGTCGACGCGGAGACGCTCGCCGGGCTCGCGCGGAACGCCCCGCTGACGCGCCCGCGGCCCGGCCACGCCGACCTGGCCGGCATGCAGAAGTACGGGTTCGACGAGGCCCGCCCGGTGCTCGAGCGCGCCAGCGCCCGCGAGACCGCGGCCCGCGTCGCCCTCGGCGAGGTGGCGGCCCGCTTCCTCCGCCAGTCGTACGGCGTGACGATCGTCAGCCACGTCGTCGAGCTCGGCACCGTCAAGGCGCCGTACGGCGTGATCCCGTCGTACGCCGATGTCGCGAAGCTGGACGCCGATCCGGTCCGCTGCCTCGACCCGGACGCGAGCAAGCAGATGGTCGCGGAGATCGACGCCGCGCAGAAGGCCGGTGACACGCTCGGCGGTGTGGTCGAGGTCGTCGTCGACGGTCTTCCGCCGGGACTCGGCAGCTACGTGCACTGGGACCGGCGGCTCGACTCCAAGCTGGCCGGTGCGCTGATGGGCATCCAGGCGATCAAGGGCGTCGAGCTCGGCGACGGGTTCGAGCTCGCGCGGACGCCAGGTTCGAAGGCGCACGACGAGATCGTCGCCGAGGACGGTGCGGTACGCCGTACCAGCGGCCGCTCGGGTGGCACCGAGGGTGGCATGAGCACGGGCGAGACGCTCCGGGTCCGCGCCGCGATGAAGCCGATCGCGACCGTCCCGCGGGCACTGCGGACGATCGACACGTCAACCGGCGAGGCCGCGTCCGCGCATCACCAGCGGTCGGACGTCTGCGCCGTACCGGCCGCGGGGATAGTCGCCGAGGCGATGGTCGCGCTGGTGCTGGCCGAGGTCTCGCTGGAGAAGTTCGGCGGCGACTCGGTGACCGAGACCGCGCGCAACCACCAGTCGTACCTGGCGAACCTGCCGACCACGATCGCCCCGCGGGAGTGGGAGTGAGCCCGGTCGTCGTTCTGGTCGGGCCGCCGGGATCGGGTAAGTCCACGATCGCGGCGCTGCTGGCCGAGCGGCTGAAGGCGACCCACCGCGACACCGACACCGATATCGAAGCCGTTGCCGGCAAGCCGATCTCCGAGATCTTCGTCGACGAGGGCGAACCGCACTTCCGCGAACTGGAGCGGGCCGCGATCGTCGCAGCGCTGAAGGACGACGGCGAGGTGCTGTCGCTCGGCGGCGGCGCGATCCTGGATCCGGCGACGCGCGCGGATCTGGCCGGCCACACCGTCGTCTATCTCGACGTGAGCCTCGGCGAGGCCTCCAAGCGGGTCGGCATGAGCGTCGCCCGGCCGCTGCTGCTCGGCAACGTCCGCACCCAGCTCCGCAACCTGATGGAAGCGCGTCGCCCTTTGTACGCCGAGGTCGCCAAGCTGACCGTCATGACCGACGACAAGACCCCCGACGAGATCGCCGAGCAAATCCTGGAGCACCTCGCATGACCGACGGCCCGACCAGGATCCGGGTTGCCGCGGCCGCGCCGTACGACGTTGTCATCGGCAACAACTTGCTCGGCGAACTGCCGGTGCTGCTGGGCGACGGGGTGCAGCGGGTTGCCGTCATCCACCCGCGGGCGCTGCGCGAGACCGGCGACGCGATCCGCGACGACCTGACCGCCTCCGGGTTCACCGCGCACGCGATCGAGATCCCGGACGCGGAGGAGGCCAAGACCGCCGAGGTGCTGGCGTACTGCTGGTCCGTGCTCGGTCAGGCCGGCTTCACCCGCTCGGACGCGATCGTGAGCGTCGGCGGCGGTACGACGACCGACCTCGCCGGCTTCGTCGCGGCGACCTGGTTGCGCGGCGTCAAGGTCGTGCACATCCCGACCACCCTGCTCGGCATGGTCGACGCGGCCGTCGGCGGCAAGACCGGCATCAACACCGCCGAAGGCAAGAATCTGGTCGGCGCGTTCTGGGAGCCGGCCGGTGTCCTCTGCGACCTGGCCGCTCTCGAGACCCTGCCGCCGAACGATTACGTCAGCGGCCTCGCCGAGGTCGTGAAGTGCGGGTTCATCGCCGATCCGGTGATCCTGGACCTCGTCGAGAAGGACCCGGCCGCGGCGAAGAGCCCGTCGTACGGCGCGACCGAGGAGCTGATCGCCCGCTCGATCCAGGTGAAGGCCGACACGGTCGGCGCCGACCTGCGGGAGCGGACCACGACCGTCGGCGGGCAGATCGGCCGCGAGGCGCTGAACTACGGGCACACGCTCGGGCACGCCATCGAGCGCGTCGAGCGGTACAAGTGGCGCCACGGTGCCGCGATCAGCATCGGCATGGTGTTCGTCGCCGAACTCGCCCGCGCTGCCGGCCGCCTCGACGACGCGACCGCCGACCGGCACCGCGCCGTACTCGAGTCGCTCGGCCTTCCGGTCAGCTATCGCGCGGACGCGTGGCCGCACCTGCAGGACGCGATGAAGCTCGACAAGAAGACCCGCGCGGACCGGCTCCGCTTCGTCATCCTCGACGGCCTCGCCAAGCCGACGATCCTCGAGGCGCCGGACCCGAGTCTGCTCATCGCGGCGTACGGCGAGCTCAGCTAGCCGACACCCGTCGCCTTGTGGCGACGCCGGTGCGATGTGAGGATGGAAAGCCCCTCGGAAAGGGCTTTCCATATGACCAAGCAGAGGATAGCGATCGTCGGTACGGGCGGGATTGCCGGCTCGCACGCCCGGGCGGTGACCGCGCTGGCGGAGCGGGCCGAGCTGGTTGCGGCGGTCGACGTCGACCTGGATCGAGCCAAGGAATTCGCCGCCAAGTGGAACATCCCGGCGACGTACCCGAGCCTGACCGACCTCCTCGCGGCGGACCGGGTCGACCTCGTCCACCTGTGTACGCCGCCGAACTCGCACGTCCCGCTCGCCGTCGAGTGCCTGGCGTCGGACGTCGACGTGTACATGGAGAAGCCGCCGACGCTGTCGCTGGATGAGTTCGACAAGCTGGTCGCGGCGGAGGAGAAGTCGTCGGCGCAGGTCGCCTGCGTGTTCCAGCACCGCTTCGGATCGGGTGCCGTCCGGCTGCGCCAGTTGCTCGAAGACGGCGTACTCGGCCGGCCGTTGGTTGCCCTGTGCAACACCGTGTGGTACCGCGACGACGCGTACTTCGATGTGCCGTGGCGCGGGACCTTCGACGTCGAGGGCGGTGGGCCGACGATGGGACACGGCATCCATCAATATGACCTGCTGCTGTCGATCCTCGGGCCGTGGGAGAAGGTGACCGCGCTCGCGGCCCGTCAGGCGCGTCCGACGCAGACCGAGGACGTCTCGCTGGCGCTGGTGACGTTCGAGAACGGCGCCGTCGCATCGGTCGTCAACTCGCTGGTGTCCGCCCGCCAGACCTCCCAGCTCCGCTTCGACTGCCAGAACGCGACCGTCGAGCTGGAACACCTGTACGGCTACAAGAGCCCTGACTGGAGGATCACGCCGGCGCCCGGCCACGAGGAGATCGCCGACGCCTGGTCCGCGGACCTCCCCGACGTACCGAGCGGCCACACCGCCCAACTCGCCGCGATCCTGGACGCCAAGGCTGCTGGTGCGCCGACCCCGGTCACGCTCGCCGAGGCCCGCAACACGCTCGAACTAGCTGCGGCGATCTACGCCTCAGCGTTCACCGACAAGCCGATCCGCCGCGGTGAACTCGCCCACGGCACGCCGTACGCCGAACGCATGGGCGGCCCTGGTGCGCCCTGGAGTGCCTAGGTCGCCGCTAGGGTGAGGTGCGTGACGGATGTGAGCAGGCGGGTGCTGGTGCTGAACGGTCCGAACCTCGGGCGCCTGGGCTCCCGCGAGCCGGAGAAGTACGGGACCACGACGTTCGCCGAGCTGGTCGGGGTGTGCGAGAAGACCGGCGCCGAGCTCGGCTTCGAGGTCGAGGTACGGCAGACCGACGACGAGGCGGAGCTGGTCGGCTGGCTGCACGAGGCGGCCGACGACCGGACTCCCGTCGTACTGAACCCCGCCGCGTTCACGCACTACTCGTACGCCCTGCGCGATGCGATCGCCCAGCGGACGGCTCCGTTGATCGAGATCCACCTCACCAACCCCGCCACCCGCGAGGAGTTCCGGCACACCAGCGTCGTCGCGGGCGTGGCGACCGGGACCATCGCCGGCTTCGGCCTCGACTCCTACCGGCTCGCGCTCCGGGCACTCACCAGCCTCGATTCCTGAATCACTCACAACCAACCTGCCCTTTCGGGCATCAAGTGGTTGTGGGCAGATTTCGACCCGCCGACCGGGCACAGTTCGCAAGCCGACGGCCAAGAGATCCGGGTGAGACGCCGGTGAAACGCCGGTGCGTCACCCTAGGCGTTGGGTCGTGACACCGGCTGTCACCGGTCCGAAAGGCCGGCCGGCCGGACGCACGATCGGGAGGAAATCGACGACTTGGGGGTTCGTGTGACTACGGATTCGATCCGTTCCGTTCAACAACGCTCTGGGGGAGTGGCAGGTATGACGAGTACGAATGGGCAGAACCACCGTATTCCGGTCTGGGTGAAGGCCCTGGACCCGTTGTCGCAGTTCGGGCTGGTGCACGCGCTCCGGCAGCGGCCCGAGATCAGCTTGATCAACGACACCGACCTGGCGGCCCTGCTGCCCGGCGTGTCCGGGGACCAGCGCACCGCCCCGCCAGTGGTTGCGTTGATCGCCGTCGACTCGCTGGACGCCGGCGCGGTTCAGGTACTGCGGGCCGCAACCCAGCGCGGTTGCCGCCGGACCGTGCTGATCGGCAGCACGATCGACGACGACGCGCTGATGACCGCGGTCGAACTGGGGGTGTCCGGCGTACTGCGCCGTACCGAGGCGACCGCTGACCGGATCGTGCACCTGGTGCAGGCTGCCGCTGCCGGGGACGGCAGCCTGCCACCAGATCTCTTGGGCCGGTTGCTGGGACAGGTGTCACGCATGCAGCGGCAGGTGCTGGCACCACGGGGGCTGTCCCACACCGGTCTGTCCGACCGCGAGACGCAGGTACTGCGGCTGGTGGCCGACGGCAAGGACACGCAAGAGATCGCCCGTGAGCTGTCCTACTCGGAGCGGACGGTGAAGAACGTCCTGCACGACGTGACGAGCCGGCTCCAGCTGAAGAACCGCTCACACGCCGTCGCGTACGCACTGCGCGAGGGCCTCATCTGAAACACCTCTAGACAGCCGGTCCCTCGCTCAGCAGCGAGGGACCGGCTGTCTAGTACCCGACGGTGAAGCGCTGCCGGACATGCTCCGCACGCTCGGCTTCGTCGACCAGGGCGATCGCGAAGTCCTCCATCGAGATCGTCGAGCCGCCCTCCGCATCGGTCACCAGATGGTCATAGCCCTTCCGATAGCTTCCGGTCCGGTCGCCAGGCTCGAGTAGCGCGGGCGGGCTCACGTACGTCCAATCCAAGCCGTCAGCGGCCCGCACAACGTCCTACTGCTCGTTGCAGGCCAGGGCGATCGGGCGCAGGTCCACCGGGAAGCCCGGCGAGTCGACCAACTGCACCTCTGTACCCGGAACGATCAGACTCGCTGCACCGCCGACCAGGATCAGCCGTACGCCGCTGCCGCGCAGACCGATCAACAATCCCTTGGCTGCAGCGACGAGTTCAGCTTCTTGACCTTCGCGGGGCCGGGTCGCGCTGATCACCACGTCGTGGCCGGCACTCAGGCGAGCGACGTCGTCCGGGTCCGCAGCGTCGCCACGCACCGGACCCGAGCGGCCGACACTCGTGACTTGGTGGCCGCGGGCAACTGCTTCCCGGGTGACTCGACTGCCGACGGCGCCGGCTGCACCCCAGATCAGGATTCGCATGTCACCGCTCCCCAGCTGCGACGAGGACAGGAGCTTCCGCTGCAGGCGTTGGCCGCACCTTCCGACGTACCTGGGCGGTGACGAGGGCACCGAGGACGATCAGACCGCCGATGGCCTGCCAGACCGACAGGTGCTGGTCCAGCACCAGCCAGCCGAGTGTCGTCGCCGTCACCGGGCTGAGCAGCCCCAGGAACGTCACCTCGGTCGGAGCGAGCTCACGGAGTCCGCGGAACCACAGTGCATACGCGACTGCCGACCCGAAGAGCGCCAGGTAGGAGTAGCCGGCGAGGTTCCGCAGGGTGAAGTCAGGGAGCGCGCCTTCGACCAGGAAGGCCACCGGCAGCAGCACGAGTCCACCAGCAACCAGTTGCCACCCGGTGGTCGCCAGCAGGGGAGCGGGGGACGTCCAGCGCTTGCTGAGTACGACGCCGAACGCCATGACGATCGCACCGCCGACAGCCGCGAGTACACCCAACATGTCGAGTTGCGCGGTCGCCCGCAGTACCAGCAGGCCGACGCCGAACACGCCCGCGATGGCCGTGAGGACAGTGCGCAGAGACAGCCGCTGCCGGAGCAGACCGGCCGACAGTACTGCGACCAGCAGCGGCTGGATCGCGCCGACTGTCGCGGCCACGCCACCGGGGAGCCGGTACGCGCCGACGAAGAGCAGAGCGTTGAAGGAACCGATGTTGAGTGTGCCGAGGACCAGCGAGCGCCACCACCAGCTGCCGCTCGGCAGCACCCGGGTGATGGCGACCAGCAGAAGACCGGCCGGCAGCGACCGGAGCAGCGCGGCCAGCAGCGGTCGATGAGGTGGGAGGAACTCGGTCGTGACCAGATAGGTCGTGCCCCAGAGCAGCGGCGTGATCGCCGTGACCAGAAGAAGAGAGACTCGATTGCTTAGCACTAAGATAAAGTATCTCAGCGCTAAGCTACTTGCAATCCCTCAGCGCTAAGCAATTCGGCAGTAGGCTGGGTGGATGGCAGATCACGTCGACCTGGTGCTCGAGCAGTGGCGGGCGCGGCGGCCGGATATCGATGCGTCGCCGATGGGGGTCATCGGCCGGCTGAGCCGGCTCAGTGCGCTGTTCGACGCCGAGCTGCGGCGGAACTTCGCCAAGTACGAGCTGGACCGCGCGTCGTTCGACGTACTGGCGACGCTGCGGCGCAGCAACGCCGAGCACAGCCTGACGCCGGCCGGGCTGATGCACTCGTCGATGGTGACGTCAGGGGCGATCAGTCAGCGGCTGGATCGGCTGGAGTCTCGCGGACTGGTGACGCGCGCGCCCAGCGAGACCGACGGCCGCGGCGTACAGGTGACGCTGACGGCCAAGGGGCTGAAGCTGATCGACAAGGTGCTGCCGACGCACGTCGACACCGAGGCGCAGCTCCTCGCCGGCCTGTCGACCGCGGAACGCGATCAGCTGGCCGGTCTGCTCCGGACCTTGCTGGAATCCCTTGGAGACAAGCGGGACTAGCTAGGCGTCGTCCCCGGGCGTGGTGCGTTGCGGACGGTCTGCCAGAGCTCGTCGATGTCGGACCGGTCCTCCGGCTCGGGCTTGTCGACCCAGCCGCTGGCCCACTCGTTCTCCTCGCGGTCGTCGAGGTTGAAGATCGACTCGGCGAAGGCGGCGGAGCCGACGTACCGGTTGTCGTCCTCGTCCGGCTCGTCCTCGTCCGTGCTGCGGGGCGCCGTCTTCGGGGCGACCAGCGAGCGGGCGTACTGCTGCGCCTCGAGGATGCCCAGCTCGCGCTGCTCGCCGAGCAGCCGGATCGCGCCGACCTCGTTGTTCGCGCCCATCAGCTTCCGGACCTGGGCGTCCAGGTCCTGGTTCGACGTCGGCAGGTGGCTCTGCTGCGGACGATGCGCCGGCGGCTGGTACGCGTTCGGGGCGTACTGCGGGGGCTGGAACTGAGCGGGCGGCTGGTACATCCCGGTCGTCGGGTACTGCGCGGACCCGCCGGGCAACTGTGCCGCCTGGCCCGGGGAGGTCCGCTCGCCCAGGTGACGCGGCTGCCGGCCGTTCTGCATCAGCTGCTCCAGCGCGGCCGCGACCTGCTGGCTGCCCGGCGCGCTCCCGGTCTGCACCGGGAAGGTGGACTGCTGGCCCTGAACAGGTGCCGGCGGACCGCCCTGGGCCGCCTGGGTGTACTGGCCCTGGAACTGCGTCGGCTGGTTGCCGCCCTGCTGGGCCTGGATCCGCTCGACCAGCGCCTGGACGCGCGGACTCACCTTCGCGTTGCCGCGGTCGGACTTCTGCTTGGCCTTGTTGATCAGGCTCACGACGATCATCACCACGATGAAGATGACGAATCCGGTCATCGCAGGCCTCCTCCCGTGGACGGTCTGGCTCCAGCGTAGTGCGCCCCGGGTGCGCGAGTCGGAGGAAACCGGCAGTGACCGCTACAATCGCTTGCGAGAGTGCGCCCGAGGCCCCAGCGCCTACTGCGCGGCACTCGGCCCGGCACCTCGCCGCACGGGTGCAAAGGCCACGATGCTCCGCATCGAGACCTTCGCCCCCGCGCGCCGATGCACCGCACCGAGCACCTGCTCGCTACGGCGC
>NZ_JBHXSQ010000005.1:387786-599663 GCF_042715335.1 Kribbella sp. NPDC058693 | reverse complement strand
GGAAGTTAAGCCCGCCAGCGCCGATGGTACTGCGACCGGGAGGTCGTGGGAGAGTAGGACGCCGCCGGACATTCACACTGTTAAGGGCCACCCCACTAGGGGTGGCCCTTAACATATGTATGACCAGTTTTCCTGGTTGTTCTCGTGCCTTGTGCTGCCGTCGGGTGTCTGACTGGCGGCCGGGGCCTCACCCCCGCTGCGGACGCGGTAACGTTTGTCCGATTACTGCTCTTCAGCTTCGTTAGGAGTCCACCGTGGCTACGCCACCTCGCAATCCTCGCTCCGGTTCAGGGGACCGCCGCGGTTCCTCCGGAGGCGCCGGCCGTTCCGGCCGCAGTGGAGGTGGACGTCCTGAGTCCGGCGGTCGCTCGAGCTCTGGGGCTGGGCGGTCGGGTTCCGGCGGTGGTCGGTCTGGCTCTGGTGCCGGGCGTTCCAGCTACAGCGGTGGCGGCACGGGCTCTGGCGCGGGTCGCGCGAGCTCGGGTGGCGGTGGCGGGCGTGCGGGTTCCGGAGGCGGTCGCGGCGGTGCCGGCGGTCGTTCTGGCGGGGCGCCTAGTCGTCCGGGTGGTTTTGCCGGTGGGCGTTCGGGTGGTTCGGGCGGACGGTCCGGTGGGCCGCGTTCGGGTGGCAGCTCGTCGTATCGGGATGAGGGCTCTGCCGAGAACAGGCGTGGGTACGTCGGATCGCGTGGGGATGACAAGGGCCAGCGTGATCCGTTCCGTGGCCAGCTGAGCGGCGAGGGTGGTCGCGGGGCTGGGCGTGGGGACAGGCCTGGTGGGTTCCGGCGCGATGACCGTGGCGACGATCGGCGTGATGACCGGTCCGGTGGCCGCGGTGCAAACGCGCGTGATGACCGTGGCGGGCCGCGGCGGGATGATCGCGGTGGTGACGGGCGTAGCTCGTACTCGCGGGATGACCGCGGTGGCCGTGGTGGTTCGCGGGATGAGCGTGGCGGAGCCGGCGGTGGATACAGGCGTGATGACCGCTCCGGCGGCGACCGCGGTGGCCGTGGTGGTTCGCGGGATGACCGTGGCGGAGCCGGCGGCGGATACAGGCGTGACGACCGCTCCGGCGGCGACCGCGGTGGCTACCGGCGCGATGAGCGTTCTGGCGATGACCGTGGTGGATACCGGCGTGATGAGCGGGCCGGTGGTGAGCGCGGTGGGTATCGCGGGGATGCGCGGTCGGGTGATCAGCGCGGTGGATACAACCGTGATGACCGGTCGGGTGGCGATCGTGGTGGCTACCGGCGAGATGAGCAGGCTGGTGACTCGCGTGGTGGGTTCCGGCGTGACGAGCGTGGCGGGGACTCGCGTGGGCGGGGTCCTGGTGCGGCACGTGGTGGCGGGCCGGCGCGCGGAGAGCGTGGAGCCTTCCGGCGGGACGACCGCCCGGGCGGTGCCCGGCGAGATGAGCGCTCCGGCGACGACCGCAGTGGGTACAGCCGCGACGACCGCGGGGGCGACTCGCGTGGTGGGTATAACCGCGACGACCGCGGTGGGGACTCGCGTGGTGGCTTCCGGCGGGACGAGCGGTCGGGCGACAACCGTGGTGACTCGCGCGGTGGGTACCGGCGGGACGAGCGGGCGGGCGATGCACGCTCCGGCTACAACCGGGATGACCGCTCTGGCGGCGATCGTGGTCGAGCGGGTGGGGCTCGGCGGGATGAGCGGGCCGGTGACTCGCGTGGTGGGTACAACCGCGATGAGCGGGCTGGTGACTCGCGTGGCGGGTACAACCGCGACGACCGCGGTGGCGACTCGCGTGGTGGGTTCCGGCGGGATGAGCGTGGTGGGGATTCGCGGGGGCGTGGGCCTGTCGGGGATTCTCGCGGGCGTGGTCGGGACGAGCGGCGCGGGCCGGCGGGGCGCGATGAGCGTCGGGGCGGGCCTCGGCGGGAGGATCGTGAGGAGAAGGCCGGTCCTCGGCGGGACGACCCGAAGATTCCGGAAGGGATCACCGGTGGCGAGCTTGATCGTGGTGTGAAGGCTGAGCTGCGGTCGTTGCCGCGGACCTTGGCGGATCTGGTCGCGCAGCACCTGGTGGCGTCGGGGCGGTTCCTCGACGACGACCCGGAGCTGGCGTACCAGCATGCGCGGGTCGCGCGGCGGCTGGCGTCGCGGCTTGGTGGAGTGCGTGAGGCTGTGGCGATCACGGCGTACCTGGCTGAGCACTACGACGAGGCGCTGACCGAATTCCGGGCCGTACGGCGGATGACGGGTAACCACGAGGTCATCGCGATGATGGCTGACTGTGAGCGGGCGCTCGGTCGGCCGGACAAGGCGTTGGCGCTGACCAAGGACAAGCACGTTCACGACCTGTCGGAGCCGACGCAGATGGAGCTGCTGATCGTGGCGGCCGGTGCGCGGCGTGACATGGGACAGACCGCGGCGGCGATCCAGACGCTCGAGGTGCCGGAGCTGACCAAGCGGACGCGGGCCGAGTGGCTGCCGCGACTGCGGTACGCGTACGCCGATGCGCTGGCGGAGGCCGGTCGTACGGACGAGGCTCTCGTGTGGTTCCACCGCGCGGCCGGCGTCGACGGTGACGGTCTGACCGGCGCCGCCGAGCGTGCTGCTGAGCTGGAAGGGCTCGAGTTCACCGACCTCGACGAAGACGACACTGTTCTCGACGACGAGTACTTCGAGGAAGAGGACGAGGTCGAGGAAGACGAGGACCTGGCGGACGAAGCCGACCTCGACGAACCTGAAGACGCCGCAGAAGGCGACGCTGACGACGCCGCACAAGGTGACGCGGACGACGAGTCCGAAGACGAAGCCGATGAGGTTGCGGACGAGGCTGATGAAGCTGAGGATGCGGCTGACGAGGCTGAGGATGCCGCCGCTGAAGCGAGCGACGAGCTGGATGAGGACGGGGTCGACGAGTTCGACGACGTGGCTGAGGACGTGAAGGACTCGGCCGGCGGCGAGCCCAAGGGCGCTGAGGAGTAGAGACGTGGTTGACCGGGACTTGGTAGTGGCTGAGAGCCCGGTCGGCGTGCTTGTCGGCGTGGCTCTCGCGAAGGGAGCGCGCCGGCTCGAGAAGTCGGTCGGGATGGTGTCGGCGGGGGAGGACGACGCCATCCATCAGGTGCGCGTCTCCTGCCGGCGGTTGCGCAGTGACCTCAAGCTGTTCCGCAAACTCCTGGCCGGCGACTGGGCGCCCGAGCTCCGGGCCGACCTGGCCGCGCTCGCCCAGGCCTGTGGTGAGGCGCGCGATCTGGAAGTGATCGCCACCCTCGTCCGCGAGAACACCACCAGCGAGGACAACGAAGAACACGTCGACACGATCCTCACCGCACTCACCCTCGGACTCGACCGTGCCTCCGCGCGCTCCGCCGAGGTAGTGCTGGGCGAGACCACCAAGGACCTGCTCACCACCATCGAGTCGATCGCAGCAGGCCCGGATCTGAATCCCAACGCAGGCAGGCCATGTGGCGAGGTCCTACCCGAGCTCCTCGAGTCGGCCACCGCGAAGTTCACCCAGGAAGCCCACAAGCTGAAGCCCTGGAGCGCCGACGACCACTGGCACGAGGTCCGCCTGCTGGCGAAGCGCGTGCGGTACGCCGCCGACACCAGCGCCGCCGTACTCGGTGAGGAAGCAAAAGCCACCGCCGCCCAAGCAGCGACGTACCAGGAGCTACTGGGTCAGCACCAGGACCACTGCGCCGCAGCGGACGCGCTGACCGGCATGGCTGCGGACGCGGCGGCTCAGGACGACCCGGAGCTGTCCTTCACCCTCGGACGGCTCACCGAACGCCACCGCGCCGCCCGCAAGCCCCTCCGGGAGCAGTTCCTCAGCCTCTACCACCGGCCCTGAAACCTCACAGCATCCGGAACAGCAGCCCCACCCGCGGCTTCGGCCCGAACGACGTGGCCTTCTGCGGCAGTACGACGCCCTGGGCCGCGGAACGCAGTACCTGGTCCATCCGGGGTGCTGCGAGCTCTACAGCCGCCTGCTGAGGCCCAGCCAACGCCAGTGCGTCAGCGAGCGTGTGGTGGAAGCTGATGTCCTCCTCCACGACACCCCAGGCTGGCAACAGCACCTCATGCAGCAGCGCGACCGTTGGCGTATCCACATCGGAGTGGAGCGTCAGCCAACTGGTGCCGTCCGTGATCGAGATGCGGTCCGGATCGCCTTCCACCCGACCAGGCTGCATCTGCCAGCCGGTCGGCGTGTGTGTCCGCACAGTCTCCAGATCCAGACCAGGTACGACGCGATGGATCGGGTCCAGCGTGAGCGGATGGCGGATGTAGTCGACCAGCATCGCCAGACCGACCTCTGCGCCCGGCCGGTAAGGCTCCCGCAGCTGTCTCTCCAGGTATGCCGCGTACCGGTGGTGCCCGTCCGCGATGACAGCCTCGTGCTTGGCCAACTCCGCAGCGATCGCCTCGAGGGTCTCTGGATCGTCGATCCGCCAGATGCGGTGCTCGGCGCCGTTGTACGTCTCAGCCTCCACCCACGGCTCCCCGGAGCGCGCCGCGTCCACGGCATCGCTGGCCACGCTGCCGCCGGCGTACGCGAGCAGGATCGGCTCCAGGTCCGCGTCCGTAGCCTCCATCAACCGGAGCCGGTCGTCGACCCAGTGCGGCATGACTTCCTCGTGCGGCAGCACCACCGTCCGCGCCGGATCCAGCCGCAACGAGCCGACCAGTCCGCACAGTACGGCGTTCCCCAGCCGCTGTTCGTACACGTACAGCGCGGGCCGCCCGTCCTGTATCACCACACCGTCCCGCTGCCAGCGCGCGAGCCGCTGTGCGGGTTCGTCGTACCGGCCGGGGCCGAGCTCCGGATCGCGTGGAAGGATGAGCCTCACCATGTTGTGCAGATCAGAGTCAGTCAGCCGCCGGACGATGGCGGGTTCCAGCACGTCGTACGGCGGTGACGTGACCGCGCCGAGCGCGCTCACCTTGCCGGCGACGAACCGCCAGGCACGCAGTGGATCGAGTCTCAGCACGCTCCTCCTCGAATCCGGCATGCGCGGCATCGTACGGTTTCCAGCATGAACACGGAACGTGAAGCGCCTGTTCCGCTGTCGGCGTGTGACGTACCGCTCGCGAGCCGGTACGACGTGGCGCTGCTCGACCTCGACGGCGTCGTGTACGTCGGCCCCGACCCGGTCCCGGACGCCCCGGAGAACCTGCGGAAAGCTGCCAAGGAAGGCATGCGGATCGGGTACATCACCAACAACGCGAGCCGGCCGGCCCGGGTCGTTGCCGAGCACCTCGCATCGTTCGGGCTGGATGTGATCGCCGACGACGTGGTGACCTCCGCGCAGGCGGCCGCGAAGCTGATCGCGAGCGAGTACCCCAAGGGCTCGCCGGTCCTCGTGGTCGGCGGCGAGGGGCTGATCGTCGCGCTCGAGGAGTACGGCCTGACGCCGGTCCGCAGCAGCGACGCGAACCCGGTGGCCGTCGTACAAGGTTTCCACCCGGACGTGAACTGGGTGATGCTCGCGGACGGCGCGCACGCGATCAACGAGGGCGCGAAGTGGTTCGCGACCAACCTGGACCTGACGATCCCCACAGCGGCCGGGAAGGCGCCCGGTAACGGGACGCTCGTGCAGGCGGTCCGGGCCGCGGTCGACGTCGATCCGGTCGTCGCCGGCAAGCCCGAGCCGCCGCTGCTGGAGACGAGCATCGAACGGCTCAAAGCCAAGCAGCCGTTGATGATCGGGGACCGGTTGGACTCCGACATCCAGGGCGCGAACGCGGTAGGCATCGCGAGTCTGTGGGTCGCGACCGGCGTCAACGACCCGTACGACCTGGCGCGGGCGCCGAAGAACCAGCGCCCGACGTACGTCGCCGCGGGTCTCAGCGCGCTGGCCGAGAAGCAGCCGGGCGTGACTGTCGACGGTGGCAAGCATTCGTGTGAAGGCTGGACCGCCGAGATCGTCAACAATGCGGTCGCGGTCAAGGGCGAGGGCAAGCCGTACGACGGTCTGCGCGCGATCCTCTCCGCGGTCTGGACCGCCGTCGACGCGCCGACCGAGCAGGCCAAGCCCGCGAAGGCCGCCGGCCGCACGCGTCGTCCCCGCCCGAAGCCTGCTCCGACGCCCGATTCGATCGCGATCGACGCCGCGCTGCACCGCGTCGGCCTCGACAAGTAGGTGCTGCTGGCTGGTATCCCAGGTCCGAGGCGATACCGTTGCTGGGAACGATGCGAGGAGGCAGTCATGGTGATGGACGCAGTACGTGGCTACGTACAGCTGGCGAGCGGGTTGACCGAGGTCACCAAACAGAAGGCCCAGGCGGCTGCGAAAGCGTTGCTGCAGCAGACCGGGGCGGACGCGCTGACCACCAAGGTGAGCGACCTGGCCGACGAGATCGTTGCCACCAGCAAGAGCAATCGTCAGCTGCTGCAGGCGATCGTGGCGAACGAGGTCGAGGGCGCGGTCGCGCGGCTCGGGTTCGTTCGTTCAGAGGAGGTCGCGGCGCTGACCCGCCGGGTGAAGGCGCTGGAGACCGAGCTGGCCGAGGCACATGCCGCCGGGCCGGTTCCCGACCCGCTGATCGGGGACGCGCCGGTGCTGACCAAGAAGGCGGCCGCCAAGAAGGCCGCGAAGAAGGTGCCGGCCAAGAAGGCCGTGCCGCTCGCGAAGAAGGCCGCGGCGAAGAAGGCGGCCAAGAAGACGGCGAAGAAGGCCTGACGTGACCGAGCATCCTGGCGAGCAGTTCCCGCCGGACGTCGACCCCGACGTCGAGCCCGGTTTCGACCCGGCTGAAGAGACCCCGGCCCACCCGGACTACGACACCGAGCCCGGCGCCCAGGACGCGGCCGAGCACGTGGAATCCGCCGAGCACGTCGATCCTGCCGCGGTCGAGTTCGGGCCGGAGTTCGCCCGTCCGCCGGGCGAAGAGTACGAGCACTCCTTTGAAGCCGAGTCGGCCGAGGATCCGAGCGAAGGTGGTCATCCGCTGGTCGAGGAGACCATGGCCCGGCTCGACGAGCTGCGGGACCGGCCGGTGAGCGACCACGGCGAGGTGTACGCCGATCTGCACGAGCGACTGCAGAGTGCCTTGGTGGAGGCGGACGCCGAGCAGGGCGACCGGAGCTGAGTGGCCAAGGCAGCCAAGCGTTCGCGACTCGACGCCGAGCTGGTACGACGTGGCCTGGCGCGCTCGCGTGAGCATGCGAGCGAGCTGATCGCGGCCGGCAAGGTGAAGGTGTCGGGCACTGTGGCCGGCAAGCCCGCGACCGGGGTCGGCTCGGACGCACCGATCGTCGTCGACACCTCTGAGCACGAAGACCCCGGCTATGCGAGCCGCGGCGCGCACAAGCTGATCGGCGCGCTCGAGGCGTTCCCGGCAGTCCAGGTCAAAGGCCGTCGTGCTCTCGATGCCGGTGCGTCGACGGGCGGCTTCACCGACGTACTGCTGCGCAATGAGGCTGCGCAGGTGATCGCTGTCGACGTCGGATACGGCCAGTTGGTGTGGGCGTTGCAGACCGACGACCGGGTCACCGTGATGGACCGGACCAATGTCCGGACGTTGACGCTGGAGGACATCGGTGGTGAGCCGGTTGATCTGGTCGTCAGCGATCTGAGTTTCATCAGCCTCACGCTCGTGCTGCCCGCGCTGATCGGCGTGGTCAAGCCGGACGGCGAGCTGGTGCTGATGGTGAAGCCGCAGTTCGAGGTCGGCAAGGAGCGGCTCGGCAAGGGCGGCGTGGTCCGTGACCCGGAGTTGCGGGCGGACGCCGTACGCTCGGTGGCAGCGAAGGCTCACGACCTGGGGTGGGGAATCGAAGGGGTGGCGGCCAGCCCACTGCCTGGTCCGTCAGGAAATGTCGAATACTTCCTGTGGATACGCCGGGAAGCGCCGGTTCTCGATGAGACGATGCTGCTGACCGCTATCGAGCGCGGACCGCAATAAGGAGGCAGGGTGGCTGAGCACGAGCCGCGGCGCGTGCTGCTGGTGACGCACACCGGCCGGGAGCAGGCGGTGGAGGTCGCCCGCGAGGCGCATCGGTTGCTGACCGATGCCGGGCTGCTGGTCCGGCTGCTCGGCGGCGAGGCCGAGGCGCTCAAGCTGGACCCGGTCGAGATCGTCGACGACCCGGAGAAGGCGGCCAACGACGTCGAGCTGATCATGGTGCTCGGCGGCGACGGCTCGATCCTGCGTGGCGCCGAGCTGGCCCGCCCGCACGGTACGCCGGTGCTCGGGGTGAACCTGGGCCACGTCGGGTTCCTGGCCGAGGCCGAGGTCGACGATCTGGAGCGGATCGTCCAGGTGGTCGTCGACCGCAGCTACACGGTCGAGGAGCGGATGACGCTGGCCGTCGACGTGCGGCATGACGACGACCTGATCTTCGAGACCTGGGCGCTGAACGAGGCGAGCGTCGAGAAGGCCGCTCGCGAGAAGATGCTCGAGGTTCTGGTCGAGGTCGACGACCGCCCGCTGTCCCGCTGGGGCTGCGACGGTGTCGTTGTCGCGACCCCGACCGGCAGTACGGCGTACGCGTTCTCCGCCGGCGGTCCGATCGTCTGGCCGGAGGTCGAGGCGATCCTGATGGTCCCGCTGAGCGCGCACGCGTTGTTCTCGCGGCCGATCGTGGTGGCGCCGACGTCGCGGCTGTCGATCGAGCTGGTCCCGTCCTGGAACGGGCGCGGAGTGCTGTGGTGCGACGGCCGCCGGATGGTCGAGGTGCCACCCGGCGCCGAGATCACGGTACGGCGAGGCACGACACCGGTCCGGCTGGCGCGCGCGCACGAGGCGCCGTTCACCGACCGACTGGTGGCGAAGTTCGACCTCCCGGTGCTCGGCTGGCGTGGGGCCGCCGAGCGCAAACGCAACGGAAACGGAAACTAGCCATGCTGTCAGAGATCCGCATCACCGGGCTGGGCGTGATCGAGGACGCGACGCTGGACCTCGACCCCGGATTCACCGCCGTCACGGGTGAGACCGGTGCCGGTAAGACGATGGTTGTGACCGGCGTGAACATGCTGCTCGGCGGCCGCGCGGACAGTGGCCTGGTGCGGCACGGGACCCGCCGGGCGCGGGTCGAGGGCCGCGCCAGCGCCGTACCGCGGTCGATCGTGCAGCAGGCCGAGGACCGTGGTGGCGAGCTGGACGACGACGAGTTGCTGATCGCGCGTGAGCTCTCGGCCGAGGGTCGCTCGCGGGCGTTCCTCGGCGGCGCGTCGGTGCCGGTGTCCGTGCTGGGTGAGGTGTCCGGCGACCTGGTCGCGATCCACGGACAGGCTGATCAGTGGCGCTTGCTGCAGCCGGCACGGCAGCGCGAAACGCTGGATACCTTTGCAGGTAAGGCGGTTCTCGTTCCGCTGCAGGAGTACTCCGGCGCCTACAAGAGGCACCGCGAGGTCGAGGCCGAGCTGACCGAACTGACCACCCGCGAGCGCGATCGCCTCGCCGAGGCCGACCTGCTGCGCTTCGGTCTGGACGAGATCGCCAAGGCCGAGCCGTTGTCCGGCGAGGACACTGAGCTTGCTGCCGAGGAAGAGCGCCTCGCGTACGCCGACGGTCTGCGTACTGCGGCGACCTCCGCCGGCGATGCGCTGGCATCCGAGGACCTGGATTCCACCCGGCCGAACGACGTACTCGGCCTGCTTGCGTTGGCGAAGCAGGTACTCGACGGCGAGCGGGATCACGACGCGAAGCTGGCCGAGCTGGCCGACCGCGCGGGCGAGCTCGGATATCTCGCGGCCGATCTCGCGCAGGAGCTTTCGTCGTACGCCGCGGATGTCGACACCGACCCGGCGCGGCTGGCTGTGGTCAGCGAGCGACGGTCCTTGCTGCATGGACTCGTGCGCAAGTACGGCGCTGAGCAAGGCACGGTGGACGAAGTACTGGAGTGGACGAAACGGTCCGCGGCCAGACTCGCCGATCTTGACGGCAGCGACGAGCGGGTCGAGCAACTGACCGCGGAGCTGGCTGAGCTGGACGCGAAGCTTGCCGATCTCGGCAAGCAGATGCGGGAAGCGCGGATCGAAGCGTCGCAACGACTCGGCGTCGCAGTGTCCGAAGAGCTGACCGGGTTGGCGATGCCACACGCGAAGCTGTCGGTCGAGGTGCACGAGACCGCGGCAGGTCCGTTCGGCATCGATGAGGTCGAGTTCTGCTTCGCGGCGAACCCGGGCAGCCCGGCACGCCCGTTGCAGAAGGCCGCGTCCGGTGGTGAGTTGTCGCGGGTGATGCTCGCGCTCGAGGTGATCCTGTCCGACACGCATCCCGTGCCGACGTTGGTGTTCGACGAGATCGACGCCGGCATCGGCGGCCGGGCCGCGGTCGAGGTCGGCAAGCGGCTGGCAAGGCTGGCCGAGCGGACCCAGGTGATCGTGGTCACCCATCTGCCGCAGGTCGCCGCGTTCGCGGACCGTCACGCTGTGGTGCTGAAGAGCGACGACGGCTCGGTCACCACCAGTGGTCTGGTGGCTCTGGACGATGACGCCCGGTTGAAGGAACTGTCCCGGATGATGGCCGGCCTGGAGAACTCCGATGCCGCCCAGGCGCACGCCGAGGAACTGCTCGCGCTCGCCGCCGAACGGCACAAACCCAGGAAGAAAAGTCGTTCCAAAGGATGATTTGACGCACAGTGATCGTTATTTCAAAGCGTTAACGAGGGCCTGCCCGGGTAAATGAACCGGAAGGGGGCTCTTGACATGGCAGGATGAGAGGGCGATGAAACTGCCCAGCCTGCGGAGAGCACGACCCACTGAACTGCCCGGCGTCACCGGAGTGGTCCGGCTGGATCGACGTACCAAGAATCTCACCAAACGACTCAAACCGGGCGATATCGCGGTCATCGACCATGTCGATCTGGACCGGGTGAGCGCCGAGGCGCTGGTCGACTGCAAGATCGCCGCCGTGGTGAACGTCGCCGATTCGATCAGCGGCCGGTACCCGAACCTGGGCCCGGAGATCCTGGTCGAGGCCGGTATCCCGTTGGTCGACGGGGTCGGCCGCGAGGTGTTCTCGATCCTGCACGAGGGCGAGCAGGTCCGGCTCGACGACGGCACGCTGTACCGCGGGACCGAAGCCGTCGCGAAGGGCATGTCCCAGGACAGCAAGTCGGTCGCGGAGTTGATGGACGACGCCCGCGCCGGGTTGTCGACCCAGCTCGAGGCGTTCACCGCGAACACGCTGGAGTACCTGCGGCGCGAGAAGGACCTGCTGCTCGACGGCGTCGGCGTACCGCATATCCACACGGCGATGGAGGGCAAGCACGTCCTGATCGTGGTCCGCGGGTACGACTACCGCGAGGATCTGGTCGCGCTGAAGTCCTACATCCGTGAGTACCGGCCGGTCCTGATCGGTGTCGACGGCGGCGCGGACGCCCTGGTCGAGAACGGGTACGTCCCGGACCTGATCGTCGGCGATATGGACTCGGTCAAGGACGAGACGCTGAAGAGCGGCGCCGAGGTGGTCGTGCATGCGTACCGCGACGGTCGCGCGCCCGGCTCCGAACGGCTGGAACGCCTCGGCGTCGAATCGATCGAGTTCCCGGCCACCGGCACCAGCGAGGACGTCGCGATGCTGCTGGCCGACTCCAAGGGCGCCTCGCTGATCGTCGCGGTCGGCACCCACAACTCGCTGGTGGAGTTCCTGGACAAGGGCCGCTCCGGGATGGCGAGCACGTTCATCACCCGGTTGCGGGTCGGTGCCAAGTTGGTGGACGCCAAGGGCGTCGGCCGGCTGTACCGAAGCCGGGTCTCTACTCTTCAGGTGGTCGCGCTCGCCGCGGCCGGCCTGTTCGCACTCGGCATGGCGCTGGTCGCGATCGGCGCCGACGACGTGCTCTGGTCGATCCTGCGGGCGCGCTGGAGCGACTTCGTCTATTGGATCCGGGAGCTGTTCACGTGATCGACTTTCGCTACCACATCGTCTCGATCGTGGCGATCTTCTTCGCCCTGGGCGCCGGTGTGGTGCTCGGCGCCGGACCGTTGAAGGGCACCGCCAGCGAGGTCGTCGCGGCGCAGGCCGACAAGGACCGGCAGCAACTCGCCGACGCGCGGGACGAGCTGACCCAGCTGAAGGCCCTGGACAAGTACCGCGACGACTACGTCGCCAAGGTCACCGCGGGGCTGACCCACGGCAAGCTGGCGAACAAGAAGATCGCGATCGTCACGATGCCGAACGCCGACAGCGACCTGAGCGACGGCGTCCAGGCCGAGCTGGAGAAGGCCGGCGGCGTGGTGAACACGAAGGTCGCGCTGGACGCCAAGCTGTTCGACCCCGGTCAGCGCCAGCTCGTCGAGTCCCTGGTCAACCAGCTCGTCACCGCGGACATGGACTTCCCGAAGGACAGTACGACGTACCAGCGGGCCGGGCTGCTGCTGGCCCGCGGGGTCGCGGCGAAGGAAGAGGGCAAGACCGCCGACGCGGACTCGACCAAGGTGATCAGCGGGCTGACCGGCGCGAAGCTGCTGTCGCTGAAGCCGTCGCAGATCACGGAGCGGGCCAGCCTGATCGTGGTGATCGCGGCCAAGCCGCCGACACCGACGCCGGACAACTCGACGTACAACGACGCGGTCGACTTCATCAAGGGCCTGGACATCGGCAGCGGCGGCGTCGTGGTCGGGGGTACGCCGGCCACTGCGGCCGACGGCGGACTGCTCAAGGCCTTGCGGAGTGACTCCGAGGCCACCAAGATCGTTTCCTCGGTGGACGTGGCCGATCTCCCCGCCGGCCAGATGACGATCGTCTTCGCGCTGGTCGAGCAGGCCGGCGGCAAGGCGGGGCAGTACGGCGCGATCAACGCGAAGAACGGCGTCGCGCCGTCGGCCGTACAGATAAAGGACAATTGACGTGGGAATTCTGAGCGCTGTCGTTGCGGCGGCCGCTACTGCCGGGCTCGAGCGCGCAGCGGAGAAGCTGCCGAAGGAGAACCGGGAGCCGTTCGAGCGCACCAACCATCGCGGTGAGTCGGTCACGCTGCTCGAGGGTCCGGTCGCGGTGCTCGGCGCGCTCGCCGGCGTCGCCGCGTCCCGCGGCAGCGGCAAGGTGAAGGCGGCCGCGCTGGTCGCCGGCGCCGTGTCCGGTGCGGTCGGTGCGTACGACGATCTGCGCGGGACGACGCAGGCCAAAGGTTTCCGCGGCCACCTCAGCGCATTGAAGCGCGGCGAGGTGACGAGCGGCGCGGTGAAGATCCTCGGCGTCGGCGCCGCCGGTCTCGCGGCCGCGGCCCTGTTGCCGCGCAAGTCCAGTGGCTTCAAGGCCTTCGCCGGAGTCGTTGCCGACGGCGCCTTGATCGCCGGTACGGCGAACCTCACCAACCTCCTCGACCTCCGCCCGGGCCGCGCGCTCAAGGCAGTCACGGCGCTCAACGCTCCGCTCGCCGTCGTGAGCGGTCCGGCCGGTGCTGTCGCCGGCGCTGCTGCTGCCTCCGCACCCTCCGACCTCGGCGAACGCTCGATGCTCGGCGACTGCGGCGCGAACGGCCTCGGCGCGATCACCGGTACGGCGCTGGCCGCGTCGCTCCCGCGCCCGTTGAAGACCCTCGTCCTGGCGGCGATCGTCGGGCTGAACCTGGCGAGCGAGAAGGTCAGCTTCACCAAGGTCATCGCCGACACCCCTGTCCTCGACAAGATCGACCAGTGGGGCCGACGACCCAGGTGAGTCGGCTGGCCCGCGCCGCGCTGGTTGTCGCGGCGATCACCGTTCTGGCGCGGGTGGTCGGGTTCGCCCGGTGGTTGGTTTTCTCGAAGACGGTCGGTGCCGGGTGTCTGGCCGAGGCCTACACGACGGCGAATCAGCTGCCGAACATCCTGTTCGAGGTCGTCGCCGGCGGAGCGCTGGCGGGCGCCGTCATCCCGGTGCTCGCCGGACCGGTGGCGCGCGGGGACCGGGCGGCGCAGGGGCGGATCATCGGGGCGTTGCTGTCCTGGTCGTTGGTGCTGCTGACGCCGGTCGCCTTGCTGGCTTGGGTTCTGGCGGGCCGGTACACCGACGCTATGCTCGACCCCGGCGCCGACTGCGGCAGTACGACCGCGACCGCGACCCGGATGCTGGCGATCTTCGTACCGCAGGTCTTCGGGTACGCCGTGGCGGTGATCGCGACCGCGGTTCTCCAGTCCCACAAGCGTTTCGCGGCCGGTGCCATGGCGCCGCTGATCTCGAGCCTGGTGGTCGTGGCGACGTACATCGTCTTCGCAACCGCTGCTCCAAACGCCGATGCGGCCGCGCGCGGAGCGACCGACCTGCTCGCCTGGGGTACGACGGCCGGCGTCGCGGCGCTCGCCCTCACGGTGCTGATCCCGATGCTTTTCCTCCGCCTGCCGATCAGGCCGACGCTGCGCCTCGACCCCGGCGTCGGCCCGGTCCTGCGCAGGCTCGCGCTGGCGGGTCTCGCCGTACTGATCGCGCAGCAGCTGACTTTCGTCGTGACGACGTACTTGGCAAACCATCGCGGGGTGCCGGGCAGCATCGCGGTCTACGCGTGGGCCAACGCCGTTTACCTGTTGCCGTACGCCGTTCTGGCGGTCCCGATCACGACGGCCGTGTTCCCGCGACTGGCGGCCGCGTTCGACGCGGGGGAGCGGTTCGAGTACTACGCGGCGACCTCCACCCGCGCGGTGATGTTGGCGGGCGGCGCGGGGGCCGCGCTGCTGGTCGGCACCGCGGTACCGGTCGCGAGGATCTTCGCGTACGACGACGGCGCCGTCGTCGAGTCGAGGGCAACCGCGCTCGTCGACGGGCTGCTGTTCTTCGCCCCGGCGGCGATCGGCTTCGCGGTACTGATGCATGTCGGCCGGGTGCTGTACGCGCGGCACTGCGGTCGTGAGGTGGCTGTTGTGACGTCTGCGGCCTGGGTACTGGTGGCGCTGGCCGGTGTGGTGCTGACTGCCCGATGGGCAGCGGTGCCGGCACTGGCGGCAGCGATGTCGGTCGGCATGGTGATCGGCGCGGTGGTGCTGCTCGGAGTGCTCCGACGAGAGGCGGGCCCGACTGTGCTGACCGGATTTGCGCGTGCGACCCTTGCAACGTTGGTCGGTGCCGCTCTGGCAGGAGCGGCGGGCTGGCTGGTCTCGGTACCGGCCGGCGACGCAGGACCGGCGAAGGCGGTCGTGTTCGCGATCCTCTCCGGCCTGGCTGTCGTCCTGGTGTACGCCGGTGTCGTGCTTGTCTTGGATCGCGCGGACGCTCGCGCACTCGTTCGACGGGAGAAGCGATGAGGATCGGGCTGCTGCTCGCGGAGTCGCGGGGCGGCATCGGGCAGCACGTTGCCTCGCTCGTGCCGCGGTTCGTGAGTGCCGGGCACGAGGTCGTCGTGTGTGCACCGCCCGGCACAGCCGAGCATTTCGAGTTCGGTCCGGCGACGGTTGTCACGCAGGCGGCCGGGCTGCGCGGCTGCGACGTGATCCATGCGCACGGCTACCGCGCGGGTATGACTGCCCTGCGGGACAGGTCGCGGCTGCGTCCGCTGGTCGTCACCTGGCACAACGCAGTGATCGCACCCGGGCCGCGTGGCCTGATGATGCGGATGGGGCAGCGGTTGGTTGCCCGAGGCGCTGATCTGACCCTTGGCGCCTCGAGCGACCTGGTGGAGCTGGCGAAGAGCCTGGGCGCTCGCAACGCTCAGCTCGCTCCGGTGGCCGCTCCGGCGATGCCTCGGGTCCGTACGCCGCGCGCGGACGTCCGGCACGCGCTTGGTATCGGAAACCGGCCCATGGTGCTCACGGTCGGCCGGCTGGCGCCGCAGAAGGACTACCCGACACTGCTGTCGGTGGCTGCCCGGGTCCACGAGTCCACTCCGCACGCGGTCTTCGTCGTGGTCGGTGACGGACCGTTACGGGACAACCTGCAGGCCCGGATCGACGCCGAGAACCTGCCGGTGCAGTTGCTGGGACACCGCAACGACGTGGCCGACCTGCTCGGTGCGGCCGACGTGTTCTTGCTCACCTCCCACTGGGAGGCCCGCGCGTTGGTCATCCAGGAGGCCATGCAGGTCGGCGTACCGGTCGTGGCGACGGCGGTCGGCGGCGTACCCGAGCTGGTCGGGGACAGCGCAGTACTGGCGTTTCCGGGCGACGCGGACGGGCTGGCCGACGGTGTCCGGGCGGTTCTGGCCGAGCCGGAGACGGCGAACGCTATGCGGACACGCGGCCGGGAGTTGTCCGCTCGATGGATGGACGAGGACGCGGTGGCAAAGAATCTGCTCGACATCTACGCGGGTCTCGTCGCGACCGGTGGTTGACAAGAGGTAGGCTGGAGACCCGTGGACAGGGCTTCGACTTCCCAGCAGACCAAGCACGTATTCGTCACCGGTGGCGTGGCATCCAGTCTCGGTAAGGGACTGACAGCGTCCAGCCTCGGCAGTCTGCTGACGGCTCGGGGCATCCGCGTCACGATGCAGAAGCTGGATCCGTATCTGAACGTGGATCCCGGCACGATGAACCCGTTCCAGCACGGCGAGGTGTTCGTCACCAACGACGGAGCCGAGACCGACCTGGACATCGGGCACTACGAGCGTTTCCTCGACCGGGACCTCTCCCAGGTCGCCAACGTCACCACCGGACAGGTCTACTCCAGCGTCATCGCCAAGGAGCGCCGCGGCGAGTACCTCGGTGACACCGTGCAGGTCATCCCGCACATCACCAACGAGATCAAGGAACGGATGCTCGCGATGGCGGGCGCCGACGTCGACGTCGTACTGCACGAGATCGGCGGCACCGTCGGTGACATCGAGTCACTGCCGTTCCTCGAGGCCGCGCGGCAGGTCCGGCACGACGTCGGCCGCGACAACGTGTTCTTCCTGCACATCTCGCTGGTCCCGTACATGGCGCCGAGCGGTGAGCTGAAGACCAAGCCGACCCAGCACTCGGTCGCCGCGCTGCGCTCGATCGGTATCGCGCCGGACGCGGTCGTCTGCCGGGCCGACCGGCCGATCCCGGACAGCGTGAAGCGGAAGATCTCGCTGATGTGCGACGTCGACCAGGAGGCCGTGGTCGCCGCGCCGGACGCGCCGTCGATCTACGACATCCCCAAGGTGCTGCACGCCGAGGGCCTCGACGCGTACGTCGTACGCCGCTTGAACCTGCCGTTCCGCGACGTCGACTGGACCCGTTGGGACGAGCTGCTCCGGGTCGTGCACCATCCGAAGGACGAGGTCACGGTCGCGCTGGTCGGCAAGTACATCGACCTGCCCGACGCGTACCTGTCGGTCGCGGAAGCGCTGCGCGCGGGCGGGTTCGACAACGACGCCCGGGTGAACCTGCGCTGGATCGCGTCCGACGAGTGCGCCACGCCCGAGGTTGCGGCCCGGCTGCTCGGTGACGTCGACGCGATCTGCATCCCCGGCGGTTTCGGGGTGCGCGGTATCGAGGGCAAGATCGGCGCGATCCGGTTCGCCCGCGAGCAGGGCATCCCGATCCTCGGGCTGTGCCTGGGCCTGCAGTGCATGGTGATCGAGGTGGCCCGCGACCTGGCCGGCCTGGTCGACGCGAACTCCAGCGAGTTCGACCCGGACGCCGAGCAGCCGGTGATCGCGACGATGGAGGAGCAGAAGCACATCGTCTCCGGTTCCGGCGACCTCGGCGGCACGATGCGGCTCGGCCTGTACCCGGCGAACCTGGCCGACGGTTCGATCGTCCGCGGTCTGTACGGCGCTCCGTCGATCCAGGAGCGGCACAGGCACCGGTACGAGGTGAACAACGCCTACCGGGACAAGCTGGAGACGGCCGGCCTGGTGTTCAGCGGCCTGTCGCCCGACCACGAGCTGGTCGAGTTCATCGAGCTGGACCGGTCCGTGCACCCGTACTTCGTGGCCACCCAAGCGCACCCGGAGCTGCGGTCGCGGCCGACCAAGCCGCACCCGTTGTTCTCCGGCCTGGTCGCAGCTGCCCTGGACCGGCAGCGCGAGTCCCGGCTCCCGGTCGAGGAGCCGAAGCCGGCCGCAGCCAAGAAGACCCCGGTCAAGACCCGATGACGGATCATCCCGAGCTGCGGTTCGGCGCCGGGCTCGCCGACCAGCCGGAGCACTGGCCGGTCTCCTCGTCCGAGGTCGTGCACGAGACCGGCCGCGTGATCTCGGTACGCCGGGACACCATCGCCCCGCCGGTCGGTGAGGCGTTCGTGCGCGACGTCGTCGTACATCCCGGCGCCGTCGGCGTGGTCGCGCTTGACGACAACAACCGGATGCTGCTGGTGCGCCAGTACCGGCACCCGGTCGGCTACAAGCTGCTCGAACCGCCGGCCGGCCTGCTGGACGTCCAGGGGGAGCAGTACCGCCTGGGCGCCGAGCGCGAGCTGTGGGAGGAGACCGCGACCAAGGCCGCCGACTGGCGGATCCTGGTCGACGCGTTCACCTCGCCCGGCCTCACCAACGAGGCCGTCCGGATCTTCCTGGCGCGCGACCTGTCGCCCGCCAACGAGTCCTTCGAACGCCTCCACGAAGAGGCCGACATGGAGACCGTCTGGGCACCGCTCATCGACGTGGTCGGTGCGGTCCTGGCCGGCCAGCTCCAGAACCCGATCCTCGTCATGGGCTCGCTGGCCACCTGGACCGCCCTCAACGGCCCCGGCTTCGACACCCTTCGCCCCGCCGACTCACCCTGGCCGGCGAAGGACAGCTGAAGTACCGGAACTACGCGGAGGTCTTGACCCACTGCGGTGGGTGAGGGTATCTGTTGCTGACAACGATGTCACACGCCACCTCACTCCGCCCCAAGGTTGGTCCCGCCCATGCGTCGTCCTGTCCGTCGTCCCCTGCTGTCCCGGCGCGCGAGCTCGCCGGCGCCCTGATCGTCGCCGTTGCTCCTACGGCTCACGCCGTCCCTTCACCGTCGCCGGTTGCCTCAGGTGGGCATCCGACGACTGCGACGCCGCCGGATCCATTGGCTGTCGGCCTTCGTACGTCTGCGGCTGCCGGGAGCAGCCGGATCGCCACGAGTTCGGTTGATCCGACCGAGCAGGTGGATCCGTTGATCGGGACTTCCAATGCCGGGAACGTGTTTCCCGGAGCGGTGTTGCCGTTCGGGATGTTCTCGTTCAGTCCGGAGACGAGTCGGGGGAATGCTTATCGGACCGCTGCGCCCGGGGGGTATCTGTACGGCGCGAACAAGATCCGTGGCTTCAGCCTCACGCACATGAGCGGGACCGGGTGTGCGGGTGGTTCGGGAGACATCCCGATCTTCCCGCTGGCCGGTGAGGTGACGAGCTCGCCGCAGAGTGATGCGAAGGACGAGGTCTACGCGTCGACCTTCAGCCACGCGCAGGAGGTCGCGAAGCCGGGGTACTACAAGGTCGGGCTCGACTCCGGTGTGACGGCTGAGCTGGCTGCGACGACGCGGACCGGGTCGGCGGCGTTCACGTTCCCGGCCGACAAGGCCAAGACGCTGATGTTCCGTACCTCGAACTCCGAGGTCGGATCGAGTGACGCTGCTATCAGCATCGACGCGGCGCATCGCACGGTCAGCGGATCGGTGACGAGCGGCAACTTCTGCGGGTACCTCGCGAGCGTCGGGCAGCGCAGCTACTACACACTCCACTTCGTCGCGGAGTTCGACCAGCCGTTCAAGAACCAGGGCACCTGGACCGACACCACTGTCACACCCGGGAGCACACAGGCTCAGGGTGGGACGTCGTACGGTCCGGATGGATGGATGCCCGCGAACAAGGGTTCGGGTGGGTATGTCGGCTTCGAGAGCGACACGGTGACGATGCGGATCGGCATCTCCTACGTGAGCGCCGCCAACGCGCTGGCGAATCTGCGGGCCGAGAACCCGCGCGGTACGTCGGTCGCGATGACGGCCGCGAAAGCCAAGCAGGCCTGGCGAAAGCAGCTCGACCGGATCGAGATCACCGGCGGTACGACGGACCAGCGCACGACCTTCTACAGCGCGCTGTACCACGCGTCGCTGCACCCGAACGTGTTCAGCGACGTCAACCACCAGTACTGGGGCTTCGACCAGAAGCCGCACTACGTGTCGCGGGGACAGGTGGCGCAGTACGCGACGTTCTCTGGGTGGGATGTCTACAGGTCGCAGCTGCAACTAGTTACATTGCTCGATCCGGATCGGGCTGGGGACATCGCGCAGTCGCTGCTCAACCAGGCGACGCAGAACGACGGCATCTGGGATCGATGGACTCACGCGTCCGGCAGTACCTCGGTGATGACCGGCGACCCGTCGGCGCCTGCTGTGGCCGGCATCTATGCGTTCGGTGGGACGAACTTCGACGCCCGCGGAGCACTGCGCTCGCTGGTGAAGGCGGCGACCGTGCCGACGGCGAAGGACCTGAGCTCGGCCGGTAAGCCGGTCATGACGATCGGACAGCGGCCCTCCCTCGACAAGTACCTGGCGCTGCACTACGTCCCGACCAAGTCCAACGCGTGGGGCGGTGCGGTCGAGACGCTCGAGGACGTGACGGACGACTTCGCGTTGTCCCAGCTGGCGCAGCGGACCGGCGACAAGGCGACGTACCAGAAGTTCCTGACGCGGTCGCAGTACTGGCAGAACGTGTTCAACCCGGACAACGGCGGCTACGTGCAGAACCGGGACGACAACGGCGCCTGGCCCGCGTTCACGCCGTCGACGTACGACGGGTTCGCCGAGGGCAGCAGTGCGCAGTACACGTGGATGGTTCCGCACAACCGGGCCGGACTGGTCGACGCGATCGGCGGTGTGGACGCGACGAACCAGCGGCTGGACGCGTTCTTCAAGAACCCGGACGGGACGTGGGCGCTGACCGGTGCGGGCGAGCTGCACGCCGAGATGGACAACGAGCCGTCGATCAACACACCGTGGATCTACAACTACACCGGCCGGCCGTACCAGACGCAGGAGACGTTGCGGCAGGCAATGAACCAGCTGTGGAACACCAGCACCGGCGGGATCCCCGGGAACGACGACCTCGGTGCGATGTCGTCCTGGTACGTATGGACCGCGCTGGGGCTGTACCCGGACGTGCCGAGCCGGTCAGAGCTGCAGGTTGCCGCACCGCTGTTCTCGAAGGCAGTGATCCACCGGGGCAGCCGGACGATCCGGATCAACGCTCCGGGTGCGGATGCGCAGTACGTGCAGTCGTTGAAGGTCAACGGGAAGTCGTCGACCAAGGCGTGGCTGCCGGAGTCCTTCGTGCAGCACGGCGGGACGCTGGACTTCAAGCTGGGTACTACGGCCAACACCTCGTGGGGGTCTGCAGCCAAGGACGCACCGCCGTCGTGGCGGACCGGTGAGATCCCGTTCCAGACGTCGACCGACACCAGCCGCGTCGTCGTCGCACCGGGCACCACCAGTGCACCGATCGCTGTGCAAGCCCACCGGTTGAGTGGGACCGCGCAGGACGTCACCTACACGATCAACGCGCCCGCTGGTCTCACCGCGACACCTACTACCGGCACGTTTCATGTGGACAAGGTCGGCAGTGCGCAGGTGACGATCACCGCTGCAGTCGGCACGCCAGACGGCCGCTACCCGGTCACAGTGTCGATGAAGGCCGCTGACGGCACCGCCCTGCCACAGGTCGGTTTCACCGTGGTTGTCGGTCAGCCGAACTCGTTCTTCGTACTGCGGGAAGGCGTCGGCATCTCCGACGACAACGGCGACCACACCGAGGCCGACTACGACGGTGGTGGCGTCAGCTACTCCCGCCAGGCGCTGGCCGCGGCGGGGCTGACTGCTGGGGGCAGCGGGACTGTGCAAGGCCTCACGTTCACGTGGCCCGACGTACCGGCTGGTGACCCCGACAACGTGCCCGCCGACGGCCAGCTGCTCAACCTGAACCTGCCCGCCGGTACGACGAAGCTGTCGTTCATCGGCAGCGCAGTCAACGGCAACCAGCAGACGACGGCGACGCTGAACTACGCCGACGGCAGTACGTCGCCGATCGACCTGTCGTTCAGCGACTGGACGCTGGGCGGTGGCGGCGACACCCTGCACTACGGCAATGTCATCGTCGCGACCACGCCGTACCGCAACGAGTCCGGCGGGGGGAAGGACAACGTCACGACGCACATCTTCGCCACAGCGCCTGTGACCTTGACCCAGGCCCCGGTGAGTATCACGCTGCCCAAGAACCGCGACCTACGGCTCTTCACCGTGGCAGCGGGCTGAATCGGAGGGGACTGCTGATGAGACTGACAAGTGCACTTGCGGGCGCTGCGGTGATGGTGGCCGGTCTGCTGGTCGCCACTGCACCGGCCGACGCGGCCGTTGCGCCGGTGACCACCAAGGGGCCGTGCGGGTACACGGCGACCCCGGACGATCCGCCGGCGCGTCCGGTGTCCTTGCCGCCGGACCCGAAGCACACGCCGGACAAGGGGATCGTCAAGGTCCTCGTCGCGACCAACCAGGGCCCGATGCTGCTGTCGCTGGACCGCGCCAAGGCGCCGTGCACGGTCCAGAGCTTCCTGCACCTGGCGAAGAGCCGGTTCTACGACTTCACCACCTGCCACCGGCTCACGCTCTACCCGACGCTGAAGGTGCTGCAGTGCGGCGACCCGAGCGGTACGGGCGAAGGCGGGCCGGGCTACTCGTACAAGGACGAGTTGCCGACCGGTCTGCCGAACTGGCCGACCGATCCGACGGGTGTCAGCAAGGTGTACGCGCGGGGCACGCTCGCGATGGCGAACGCCGGACCGAACACCAACGGGTCGCAGTTCTTCCTGGTGTTCGGGGACTCGCGGCTGCGGCCGGACTACACGATCTTCGGCTCGGTCGACCGGGTCGGGCTGAGCGTGCTCGACCGCGTAGCCGCCGGCGGAGTCGTACCGACGGCCGACGACCCCGGCTCCGGTCGACGGTGCGCCGGTCCGCAAGACCGACATCCTCATCGCGCGGTCACTCGGCGTCTGGTGACGTAACGGCCTCGCCGCCGTCCTCCGCGAGGGCGGCGGCGACCTGCCGCGAGTTGGCCGCGAACTCGTCCTCGGGAATCTTCGGCAGCATGTCGTCCCAGGCCGCGATCATCGCGCCGCGGAGCTGCATCATGCCGAGCGGCCGCGCCATGAACCACAGGTGGAAGTGCTCGCTGCCGTCACCCCACCGGTTGAAATGCGTCCGCGCGACGCTGTCGATCCCCTGGATCGCCTTCGCCACCCGCTGGATCACCGGCCCGAGCGTCGCCGTCAGGTCGGGTGGCAGGTTGTCGAGCCGGTAATGCTCGTGCGGCTCGAGCAGCGCCACGAACGGCAGCCCGGTCGGCCCGAACGTCTTCAACGACCACTGCTCGTCCCGCCAGATCACGTACCCGTCCGGATCCGCACACTTCGCACACGGCTTCCCGCCGGCCTCCCCACCCCGCGGCGGCTCCGGCAACTCCGGCTCGGCGAGTCGCACTACCTGCACGTCACCCTCGAACGGGAAGAACGGGTGACCGAGCAACGGCTCCGGCGACATGCGCTCGCCGTACGGAAGTCTGCGGTGGTACTCGGAAGGCAGCATGCACCGCACTCTGCCGGAGAATCGGCTCATGGAGAAGCCGGAGTTGGCGACGTTGCTGGACCTCGAAGCGCATCCCGAGGGCGGCTGGTATCGGGAGACGTGGCGGTCGGGGGTCGAGTTCGAGCCGGAGGGGTACGACGGGGTGCGGGCGAGTGCGACCGCGATCTACTTCCTACTGGCGCCGGGAGAGGAGTCGCGGCTGCATCGGGTGCGGTCGGCGGAGATCTGGTTGTGGCACTCCGGCGGGCCGCTGACGTTGGAGTACGACGACGAGTCCGTCGTACTCGGACCGGATGTGCAGGCGGGGCAGCAGCCGCAGGTGGTGATCCCGCCCGGCGCATGGCAGGCGGCCCGGCCCGCGGGTGACGAGGCCGTACTGGTGTCGTGCATCGTGTCACCCGGTTTCGACTTCGCCGACTTCACGATGCAGTAGTGAGTGCCCCTGGCAACCGTTGCCAGGGGCATCCATCTACGCGAGGACCGTTGCCAGCGCCTCGTAGCCGGGGAGCAGGTCGATCCCCTCGCGTCCCAGTTGCTGGATCGCGACGTGGTCGGCACCTGCGTCCAGATGCGCCTTCAGGCCTTCGGCGACCTCGACCGCGGAGCCGTGCAGGACCATCGCGTCGACGAGCCGGTCGCTGCCGCCGTCGGCGATGTCGTCGTCGGTGAACCCGAACCGCTTGAAGTTCGAGGTGTAGTTCGACAGCTGCAGGTACGACGCCAGCCGGTCCCGCGCCGTCGCCCGGGCGACCTCCGGATCGGTCTCGAGCACGATCATCTGCTCCGGCGCGAGCAGGACTCCGCCGCCGAGGATCCGGCGCGCCTCCCGGGTGTGCTCCGGGGTCGTCAGGTACGGCAGTGCTCCGGCGGTCCGGGCGCCGGCGAGTTGCAGCACCTTCGGCCCGAGCGCAGCCAGCGCCCGCCGGTCGGCCGGCACCTTCGCGTCGTCCAGCTCGTCCAGGTAGCTGACGATCGTCTCGTACGGCGACCGGTAGTCGTCGTTCCGCTCGCGGTGACCGATCCCGACGCCGAGCAGGAACCGGCCCGGGTGCTCGTCCTCCAGTCGGTGGTACGACGCGGCGACGTCGGCCGCCGGCGACTTCCACATGTTCACAATGCTGGTGCCGACAGCAACCGAAGTCGTTGCGGCGAGCAACACCTCGGCGTCGCGCAGGCCGGTGTCGGGCGACGCGCCCAGCCACAGCGTGCCGTACCCCACTTGCTCCAGTCCCGCCGCCAGTTCCGGGCCGAAGTGCTGCGGCCCGTGCCAGACCCCGTACCGTCCCAGTTCGACTGCCACGCCGTACTCCTCTCGTCGACCAACGTCAGCGCACAACCCGGGGCGGACGGGCTCCGTTCCAAGCATCCCTGACCCCAACGAATGGCCGTCAATGATCGTTGCCGAATCAGCGGTGACCGACCGTAGCCGGATCACTTCTTCTCCGTGGGGTCATCTTCTGGGAAAGGTACTGTCAAGATCAGACCATCCCGTCGGGTGGTATGAACCGGAGAGGCTTACACTCGGCAGCGACCTAGCGGCACACCCCTCAACCGCCGGGCCCGCGGACACAACGACGTGAGCCGCACACCTGGAACGTGAAAGAAGGGCAAGTTGTGAAGGTCGGAGTACCGAAGGAAGTCAAGAACCACGAGTACCGGGTGGCGATCACCCCGTCCGGTGTGCACGAGTTCGTGCGCAGCGGGCACGAGGTGCTGATCGAGCAGGGGGCGGGTAACGGTTCGCTGATCCCGGACGAGGAGTTCGTCGCGGCCGGGGCGCGGATCGTGCCGGCGGCCGACGACGTCTGGGCCGACGCGGAGCTGGTGCTCAAGGTGAAGGAGCCGGTGGCGGAGGAGTACCACCGGATGCGCAAGGACCAGGTGCTGTTCACGTACCTGCACCTTGCTGCCAGCCAGGAGACGACCGACGCGCTGCTCAAGTCCGGCATCACCGGCATCGCCTACGAGACCGTGCAGCTTCCGGACGGCACCCTGCCGCTGCTGGCGCCGATGAGCGAGGTCGCCGGCCGGCTCGCGCCGCAGTCCGGTGCGTACCACCTGATGGCGCAGGGCGGCGGCCGCGGCGTGCTGCTCGGCGGCGTGTCCGGCGTACACCCGGCCCGTGTGGTCGTCCTCGGAGCGGGTGTCTCCGGGATGAACGCGGCCGCGATCGCGCTCGGCATGCAGGCGCAGGTGCAGCTGTTCGACCGCAACATCGCCCGGCTGCGGCAGGCCGACCAGATCTACCAGGGCCACCTGCTGACGATCGCCTCGAACGCGTACGAGATCGAGCGCGCCGTACTCGAGGCCGACCTGGTCATCGGCGCGGTGCTGGTGGTCGGTGCGAAGGCGCCGAAGCTGGTCACCAACGACATGGTCAGCCGGATGAAGCCCGGCAGTGTGCTCGTCGACATCGCGATCGACCAGGGCGGCTGCTTCGAGGACTCGCGTCCGACCACGCACGCCGACCCGGTGTACCGGGTCCACAACTCTCTGTTCTACTGCGTCGCCAACATGCCCGGTGCGGTGCCGAACACGTCGACGTACGCGCTCACCAACGTGACGCTGCCGTACGCGATCGACCTGGCGAACCTGGGCTGGCGGGAGGCGCTGAAGTCGGACCACAGCCTGGCACTCGGCCTGAACACCTTCGACGGTCACGTCACCTACGGCCCGGTCGCCGAGGCCCATGACCTGTCCCAGTTGAAGCTCGACGAGGTGCTGGTCTGAGCATCAGCAGGGCAGTTGGCACCTACCTGGACCACCTCACGGTGGAGCGCGGCCTGGCCGCCAACACCCTGGCGTCGTACCGGCGTGACCTGCGCCGGTACGACGGCTACCTCGCCTCCGCCGGGATCGACGACCTCGGCCGGATCACCGAGGCCGTCGTCAGCGATTTCCTGATGCGTCTGCGCGAAGGCGACGCGGACCATCCGCCGCTGACCGCTTCGAGCGCCGGGCGGACCGTTGTAGCGGTCCGCGGGTTCCACAAGTTCTGTGTACGCGAGGGGCTGGCCGCTGTGGACCCTGCGGCGGCCGTGAAGCCACCTGTACCGCCGCAGCGGCTGCCGAAGGCACTGTCTGTCGACGAGGTGACCCGGATCCTCACAGCGGCCGCTGGCGCCGAGGCCGAGCCGGCTGTTCTGGCCACTCGGGACGCTGCCCTCCTGGAGTTCCTGTACGGGACCGGAGCCCGCATCTCGGAGGCAGTTGGACTGGACGTCGACGACATCGACCTGGACGCCGGTGCGGTTCTGCTGCGAGGCAAGGGCAGCAAGGAGCGGGTAGTACCCGTCGGCTCGTACGCCCGCGACGCGCTCTCGGCGTACCAGGTCCGTGGCCGCCCCGACCTGGTGTCACGCGGTCGTGGTACCCACGCGCTGTTCCTGAACGCCCGCGGCGGCCGCCTGTCCCGCCAGAGCGCTTGGACGGTACTGCGTCGCGCTGCGCAGCGGGCTGGGATCTCGAAGGAGATCTCGCCGCACACGCTGCGTCACTCGTACGCAACCCACCTACTGGACGGCGGGGCCGACGTACGCGTCGTCCAGGAGTTGCTTGGACATGCGTCCGTCACGACGACGCAGGTGTACACCCTGGTGACCGTCGACAAGCTCCGTGAGGTCTACGCGACCTCGCACCCCAGAGCGCTGTCCTCTTAAGGTTCACCGCGTGAGTGAACAGACGGCGGCGGCCGAAGAGCGGCACGCGAGCTGGCTGGAGTTGTTCTTCGATCTGACGGTGGTTGCCGCGGCCGCGCAGATCTCGCATCGGCTGCACGGTGCCGAGACAATCGGGCAAGTCGCCATCTGCGCGGCGATGTTCTACGCGATCTGGAGCGTCTGGACGGCGACCAGCGTGTACGCGAACGTCGCAGGGGAGCACACGAGGCGGCGAGCGGTACTGCGGACGATGCTCGGGATCGGCGTGATGGCAGCCTCCGTACCGGGCGTGTGGCCGGGACTGCTGCCGGATCACGGCGACGAGCCACACGGTGGCAGCCGGACGATCGCGTTCACTGTCGCGTTCCTGGTCTGTCGGGGTATCGCTGCGGGCTCGGCCAGCCGGGACGGGAAGGTGATCGGCTTCTGGCCGGCCACGCAGGGTGTCATGGCTGCACCCTGGGTCGTCGCACTGTTCGTCCCGGCGGAGACGGCGTACTGGCTCTGGGCCGGCGGGATCGCCGCCGACCTGATGTTCTCCGTCATGGGTGCTCGCAACCCGAAGGCGATGGAGCAGCGGGCGACCAGCATCCGCCGCCAGCAGGAACAGGAGCAGTTCCGGGACCGGTTGTTGCGCCGCCTGTGGCACGGGCGTCACGAGGAGGCACCGGCGAAACCGCCGCTGATCACGACCGCGCAGGTCGAGCGGGGGCACCTGGACGAGCGGCTCGGGCTGTTCGTCATCATCGTGCTCGGGGAGGCGCTGGCGCAGGTGGTCGCCGCGAACACCGAGATCGACTGGGACTGGCGGGTCGGTCTGGCCTCGCTGGCGGCGTTCTGGCTGCTGATCGAACTGTGGCAGCTCACGACGCTGTACGGGTTCACGCCGGCACCCCGCAGTACCACTCCGCTCGAGCCGTGGGCCGCATTGCTCGCTCACCTCGTCGTCACCGGGGCAATCGTCGCCATGGCGGCCGGACTGGGCGGACTGATCCCGGAGGCCGGGGAGCATCTGGAGACGAAGGAGCGCTGGTACCTGTTCGGAGGGCTCGCGCTGTACTTCGTGATCAGCGGCGTGGCCGGTGTCATCGGGAGAGTGCGGCTGCGCTGGTTCCTCGGCTGGCAGATCCCGTGTCTGCTCGTGTCGGTCCTGGTCGCCGCGCTGGGGCACTCGCTGCCGGCGTACGCGCTGGCTGTCGTCGCGGCCGCCGTACCGACGTGGTTCTACAGCTACAACCGGCTCGTGCAAGGGTAGACCCCGGTGCTCGGGTTTCCGGGACGGTGTGCGATCATCTGGTCACGGCCGGTGACTCGGAGTGGGTGATCGGCCAGGTTCGGAGCTTTGTCGACAAACAGCCCCACCCCGGTGCGGAGTGGCTGGTTGAGAGTGCTTGAATGCACGCTTACAGTCGCTGGGATCGCCCGTATCGGTTGAAAGGTTTGACGAGTCATGAACGAGTCGACATTCCCGGGCACCGAGCACGTGACCGACCACCTTTCGGGCCGCATCCCGGGGCACCACCCGACCCCGGAGCCGGCCCAGCCGTTCAGCACGCCACCCCGCCCGGTGACGACGCCCCGGGCGCTGCCCGACAACTATGCGGAGATGCCGAAGCCGACGGCCAAGCTCACCGCGGAGGACCTTGCACCCGTGAACGACCCGAACGGCCCGCGTCACAAGATCGGGCCGACCGGCCGGCCGCTGCCGGACCTGCCGGTGCCGCAGCCACCCGCCAAGACCGGCCCGGCGCAGGTGATCGCGATGTGCAACCAGAAGGGCGGCGTCGGTAAGACGACGACCACGATCAACCTCGGCGCGGCGATCGCCGAGACCGGTCGGAAGGTGCTGCTGATCGACTTCGACCCGCAGGGGTCCGCCTCGATCGGCCTCGGCGTACAGCCGCACGACCTCGAGCTGTCGGTCTACAACCTGCTGATGCAGCGCGACATCACGCCGGACGAGGTGATCCAGCCGACCCGGGTGGAGAACCTCGACCTGCTGCCGGCCAACATCGACCTGTCCGCGGCCGAGGTGCAGCTGGTCCAGGAGGTCGCCCGCGAGTACACGCTGCAGCGGGTGCTGGACCCGATCATCCCGAACTACGACGTGATCCTGATCGACTGCGCCCCGTCGCTCGGTCTGCTCACGGTGAACGCGCTGACCGCGTCGAACGGCATCGTCGTACCGCTGGAGTGTGAGTTCTTCGCGCTCCGCGGCCTGGCCATGCTGACCGACACGATCGCCAAGGTGCAGGACCGGCTGAACCCGAAGCTCGAGATCGTCGGGATCCTCGGCACCATGTTCGACGGGCGTACGACGCACGCCCGGGAGGTCCTCGACCGGGTGGTCCAGGCCTTCGACGAACGCGTCTTCCACACCGTCATCCGGCGTACCGTCAAGTTCCCCGAGACCACGGTCGTCGGCGAACCGATCACGACGTACGCCCCCTCGTCCCAAGCGGCTACGCAGTACCGCGACCTTGCCAAGGAGGTGCTGGCGCGTTGTCCCGCCGGGTGAGCCTGCCAGGTGCCAGTGAACTCTTCGGGGGTGCGGCACCGAAGCAGACCAGACCCGAGAAGCGCACCACCACTGACGGACCGTCCACCGTACGGTCCCGTACGACGGTCGTCGACGACCGGAAGTCGAGTGGTCGGATCCGACACGACACGAAGATCACCGTGTACGTGACGGAGGAGGAGCTACTCGGCTTGGAACAGACCAGACTTGCGCTGCGCGCGGAGCACGGCCTGACGGCCGACCGCGGCCGGATCGTCCGCGAGGCGATCGACGTCCTGCTGGCCGACTTCGTCGACCACGGGCCGGACTCGGTGCTGGTCCGGCGGCTGCGCGCGTCCGAAGACCGCGCCGCGGACCGGGCCGCGGAGCTCAAGGGCCCGGAGTGACGGTGTCCTCGGACTCGTTACCACTGGACCTCGGCGCCGACGACACGTCGGCTGTTGCCGAGGGCAAGGGGTTCAGTGTTCACCTGGTGAACTTCGAGGGCCCGTTCGACCTGCTCCTGCAGCTGATCTCGAAGCACAAGCTCGACATCACCGAGATCGCGCTGTCGGTGATCACGGACGACTTCATCGCGCACATCAAGGCGCTGGGGTCGGAGTGGGATCTCGACCAGACGTCGGAGTTCCTGCTGATCGCGGCGACGCTGCTCGACCTGAAGGCCGCGCGGTTGCTGCCGAAGGGCGAGGTCGAGGACGACGAGGACCTAGCGCTGCTCGAGGCGCGGGATCTGTTGTTCGCGCGGCTGCTGCAGTACCGGGCGTTCAAGCAGATCGCGGCGCTGGTGCAGGAGCGGATGGCGGCCGAGTCGCGGCGGTTCCCTCGGGCTGTGGGGGTGGAGCCGCGGTTCGCGGAGTTGCTGCCTGAGGTGTTGCTGGGGCTTGATCCGGCCGGGTTGGCGGCGCTTGCGGCGCGGGCGATGGCGCCGAAGAACGACGTACCTGAAGGGGTTTCGCTGGCGCACCTGCATGCGCCGGCGGTGACGGTGCGCGAGCAGGCGATTGTGATCGTGGATCGGTTGCGGCGGCAACGGAGTACGACGTTCCGGGCGCTGGTGTCGGACTCGCCGGACACGGTGACGACGGTGTGCCGGTTCTTGGCGTTGTTGGAGTTGTTCCGTGAAGCTGCGGTTTCGTTCGACCAGGTGACGCCGTTGGGGGAGCTCACGATCCGGTGGACGGGTACGGACGAGGGCGAGATCGACGTCAGCGACGAGTTCGACGAGGAATCCAAACCGGCCGACGAATCCGGTGAGGCCCCGGTAGTTGCCGAGGACACCGACTTCCTCGAACCCGGCGAGAGCCTGACCGACGAATCCGACATCCCCCCGCCCCCCGCATCCGACGAGACGGCAAACCAGTGACCGACCAAACCAACACCCCCGAGTCCGACATCCACGCCGACGAGGAAGCCGAGACGGCTGCTCCCGACGCACAGGAAGAAACCGCGCCGGAGCACTCGTCCGTCGTACACGACTCCGCAGACGAGTTGGACACCGCCGGCGAGCAGGTGGACGCGGAGGATGCCGCCGACGAGCAGTCGGTAGCCGCGGAAGAGCAGGTCGGTGCCGAGGACGTGACGGAGCACGCGGCCGAGGCGGCAGGCTCCGCGCAGGCGGACGAGCAGGTGGACGCGGAGGATGCCGCAGGTGAACACCTCGACGGGGACGGCGCTGCAGACGGGCAAGTTGCTGCTGAGGCTTCCGCGCAGAAGGCGGCAGACGTGCAGACGGACGCAGACGGCTCGGTGGGCGAGCAGGTCGACGCGGATGATGCCTCCGACGAGCAGGTAACTGCGGAGGAGCAGGTCGGTGCCGAGGGCGTGACGGAGCACGCGGCTGAGGCAGCAGGCTCCGCGCAGGCGGACGAGCAGGCTGCCGAGGACGAGCAGGTCGGTGCCGAGGAGCATGCGGCCGACGCGGAGCGCTCCGCGGAGGAGGCGGCTGACGCGGAGGGGTCGGCCGGCGGCGTGCTGGTGGATGAGGAGCATTTGCCGCCGGGGCAGACTGAGGTGCCGGTTGGGGATGAGGTTGTTGTTGATGACGACACCATGCGGCGGGCGATCGAGGCGATCCTGATGGTGACAGACGAGCCGTTGCCGGTGCTCACGTTGGCGCGTGCGGTCGGGCGGCCCACCACGGATGTTGCGAATGCGCTGGGGACGCTGGCGGAGGAGTACACCGAGCAGGGGCGTGGGTTCGACCTGCGTGAAGTGGGCGGGGGTTGGCGGTATTACACCCGCGCCGAGGCAGCGCCGTACGTCGAACGCTTCGTCCTCGACGGCCAGCAGGCGAGGCTCACGCAGGCGGCGCTGGAGACGCTGTCGGTGGTCGCATACAAGCAGCCGGTGAGCCGGGCCCGCGTATCTGCCATCCGCGGGGTGAACGTCGACGGCGTCATGCGCACGCTGGTCGCCCGCGGGCTGGTCGAGGAGGCAGGCGCCGACACGGAGTCCCAGGCCACGCTGTACCGCACCACGACGTACTTCCTGGAACGCATGGGCATGCAGTCCCTCGACGACCTCCCCGAACTCGCCCCATACCTCCCCGACATGGACGACATAGAGGACGAACTAGCCGCCCAATCCCTCCCACCCGCCCCCTCCCCAGACGAATCCACCTCCACAACAGCCGAAGAGCCTCCCCAGGACGCCGACTCCACAGAAGCGTCCGAGTCGGACGAGTCGGAGCCCACCGCCCCGACCCAGCACGCGGACGAGTCAAAGCAGACGGAGACCGACCCCGCCGAGCCGCCGCACGCGGCCGACGCGGAGCCGGAGTACGCCGAGCACGCGGCGGAGCCGGAGTACGCCGACCACGCGGCGGAGCCGGAGCACGCCGAGCCGGCGCAGCACGTGGCGGCCGCCGCGGCCGAGTACCCCGAGCCGGCGCAGGACACGGTCGATGTGCAGTACGCGCGCGACGACGACGCGGAAGAGGTTGGCTCCGAGGTGGACGACGCACCGGCGGCTGGCGCGGAGTTCGAGCAGGCGGAGTACGTCGACCCGACGGGGCACGCGGAGGAGGCGGGGTACGCCGAGCCGGCGCGGGGCACGGTCGACGCACAGGACGCGAGCGCCCGCGACGCGTACGACGCTGATGACGCCTGGCACGACGCGGCCGACGCCGCGGAGGTGGGCAGCGCAGGCTCAGAAGAGGTGGACGCCTCGACGGCTGGCGCGGAGCTCGAGCAGGTGGAGCAGGTCGACCCGACGGAGCACGCGGTGGAGGCGGAGTACGCCGAGCCGGCGCGGGAGACGCTCGGCGCGGAGGACGCGAGCGACGACGACGCGGAGGAGGCTGGCTTCGAGGTGGGTGATGCACCGGCGGCTGGTGCGGAGTTCGAGCAGGCGGAGCACGTTGACCCGGCGGAGCACGCGGCGGAGGCGGACTACGCCGAGCAGGTGGAGTACGCCGGGCAGTCCGGGGACACCGCAGAGGCGGAGGGTGTCGAGGAGGCGGACGTGGAGTTTGCCGGCGATGCCGAGTCGGCTGTGGCTGCGGAGGGCTCGGCGTACGACGTGGATGTGGAAGCCGACTTGGATGTTTTGAAGCAGGGTGAGGGTGTGCGGGATGGGGGATGAGGGCGGGGTTCGGTTGCAGAAGGTTTTGGCTCGGGCGGGGGTGGCTTCTCGGCGGAATGCGGAGTTGCTGATCGAGGAGGGGCGGGTTGAGGTTGACGGCAGGGTGGTGACGGAGTTCGGGGTTCGGGTGGATCCTGAGACTGCGGTCATCCGGGTGGACGGCGAGCGGATTCCGCCGGTGAGTGCGAATGTCTACCTCGTCTTCAACAAGCCGCGTGGCGTAGTGAGCACGATGTCCGACCCGCAAGGTCGTCCGTGCATCACCGACTACGTGCAGGACCGCCCCGAGCGCCTCTTCCACATCGGTCGGCTCGACACCGACACCGAAGGACTCCTGCTCCTCACGAACCACGGCGAGTTCGCCCACCGCCTCGCGCACCCGTCGTACGAAGTCTCCAAGACGTACGTCGCCGAAGTCGACGGCAACGTCAAACCCGGCGTACTGCGCACCCTCCTCGACGGCATCGAGCTCGACGACGGACCGGCCCGCGCGGACACGGTGAAGATCGTCTCCACCGTCCCGGGCCGCACGCTGGTGGAGATGAGCCTGCACGAGGGCCGCAACCGCATCGTCCGCCGCATGTTCGACGCTGTCGGCCACCCGGTCAAGCGCCTCACCCGCACCGCGATCGGCCCGGTACGCCGCGGCAATCTCCACACCGGCGAGCTCCGCGACCTCAACCAGAAAGAACTAGGCCAACTTCTCGACCTCGTCGACCTCTAGCCCCAGACTGGTCCCGACCAGGGGAGGACGTCATGTGGGCAGTCATCGGGGTGTGGGACATCGATCCGGAGCTGATCGACGGGCTGCGTGACCAGGTCCCGTTGATGGCGGCGAGCAAGATCGCGTTGCCCGGCTTCGTCCACGGCACCTGGACGCAGGACGGCCACATGATCCAGGTGTACGACGACGAGGCTAGCGCGCGCAGCTACCACCAGGCGATGCTCGATCAGGGCGCAGTCGACCGGCCCGGCATCCGCAGCGTCGTCTGGCATGTCTCCGAGGTCGGCGCCGAGTCCGACACCACCGGCTGGACCGCCCGTGACGGCGAACGCCACGACCCCTCGGACCAGCCGGCGGCGACCCACTAGCCCAGGTTGGCTTCCTCGGGCAGCACGACCTGGTCGACCATGCGCTGGATCTGCTCGGCCGGCAACGCCACCGCGAGCGCCCAGAAGTAGATCACCAGACTGAAGACCGCCGTCACCAGCATGTCCCACCACAGCGGGAACCACGGGTGCTTCAACGGGCCGAAGTCGCTCAGATACACGATCAGCCCCATCCCGACCAGGTACGCCGGCAACCATTGCGCCGCCCGGAGATCGAGCTGCGGCATGATCGGGTTCAGCTTGAAGACCCGGTTGGCGATCAGGATCACGTACCCGAGCAGGATCGCCACCCCGAGCTTCCAGTCCGTCATCCACCCGGACCACAGGATCAACAGGTTCGCGACCACGAACGCCAACGGCGACAACCACGTTGCCCCAGGCAACCGGTACGGGCGATGTGCGGTCGGCAGCCGGCGCCGGAACACCCCGAGCGACAACGGCGCACCGGCGTACATCAGCACGCTCGCGCTCGTGATCAACCCGACCAGCGAACGCCAGCTCGGGAACGGGAGGAAGCAGATGCACCCGATGATGAACGCTGTGATCAGCCCGACCCACGGTACGCCGCGCTTGTTGGTCCGCTCGAACACCGACGGCACGTACCCGTTCCGGCTCAGCCCGTACGACACCCGCGAACTCCCGGTGATGTAGATCAGCCCTGTCCCACCAGGCGAAACCACCGCGTCGATGTACAGGATCGTTGCCAACCACCCCATACTCAGCAACGTCGCCACCTGCGCGAACGGCCCCGTCATCGTCGTGTACGCCGCGTGCGCCCACGTGCCCTGGATCTGGTCCTTCGGCAGTGCCGCGATGAAGACGATCTGCAGCAGGATGTAGATGACCGCACCGATCACGATCGACCCGATCACCGCGCGCGGGATGTCGCGCCGCGGATTGCTGCTCTCACCGGCCAGTTGGTCGGCCTGTTCGAACCCGAGCAGCGCGAAGATGATGCCGCTGGTCGACACCGCGGACAGGATGCCCTTGGCACCGTACGGGTTGAAGCCGTCCGCGGCGGTGAAGTTGCTGCCGTGGAACTGGACCACGGCCAGCGCGAAGATCGTCAGTAGCGGGATACCGACCTTCCACCAGGTCGCCACGCTGTTGGTCCGCGCGAGCAGCCGGATGCTGAGGAAGTTGATCGCGGTGACCGCGGCCATCAGCAACACCGCGACCACGATCCCGGACGCGGTCAGGATGTGCTGGCCGTTCTTGGTCTTCAGCCAGCCGCTGGCGAATGAGTAGTGCTGGCCGTAGGTGATCATCGCCAGCACCTCGATCGGCGCGACGGTTGCCGCCTGCAACCAGGAGAACCAGCCGAACGACGCACCGGCCGCGCCGCCGAACGCGTAGTGCGGGAAGCGCGCCGTACCGCCGGAGACCGGGTACATGCCGCCGAGCTCCGCGTGCACGAGCGCCAGGATCAGGATCGCCGTACCGCCGATCACCCAGGAGATGATCGCCGCGGGGCCGGCGGTGGACAGGGCGCCTTGCGCGCCGAACAACCAGCCGGAGCCGATGATCGATCCCTCGGACGCCCAGATCAGACCGACGAAGCCGATGTCCCGCTTCAGGCCCGGCCGGCTCTGCCGAGCGGAGGGTACTGCTGCAGATGTGGCCATACTCAGAACCATGGCCCGCGCCGTCCGGTGGTGCAGTGAAGCTGTCCGCCGTCCCGGACCCCTGCCAGCCGGTAGCCCAGCTACCCACTGACCGGCAACGGAGTTGGGTGCCTGCTGCGACGACGGGACGCGGCGCCGATCGCATGCTGGGCAGGAGAGAACCCTGCGGCGATCACGAAGGACGCACCATGCGAACACCAAGAGCTGTCGCGCTGACCGGACTCACCCTGACACTGATGGCGGGTCTGGTTGCCTGTGGCAATAACAACAACAACAATTCGTCCGGGAGCAGCACCACGCCGCCGCCGAACACGAAGGTCGGTGTACTGCTTCCCGACACGGCGTCCTCGCCCCGCTGGGTCTCGGCCGATCCGAACGAGCTGCGCAAGCAATGTACGGCGAACAAGCTCACCTGCTACATCGACAACGCGAACAACAGCGCGACGACGATGGAGTCCCAGGCCCAGGCGCTGATCAACCAAGGCGTCGGTGTCCTGCTGGTGACGAACCTCGATTCGGGCTCCGGCAAGGCGATCGAGTCGCTGGCCAAGCAGCACAACGTGGTGGCGATCGATTACGACCGCCTGACCACGGGCGGTACGGCGGAGTACTACGTGTCGTACGACAACGTGAAGGTCGGCGAGGACCAAGGTACGGCGCTGACCGCGTGCCCGCAGGTCGCGGGTAAGACTGCCGTCGGGTACGTCGACATCGACGGCGCGCCGACCGACAACAACGCGACGTTGTTTGCCCAGGGCTACAACTCCGTACTGTCGAAGCAGGCCGGCTGGAAGAAGCTCGGCGAGCAGACCGGCAACTGGGACCCGGCGACCGCGCAGACCGTGTTCACCACGATGCTCGGCAAGAACCCGACCCTGAACGCGGTGATGGTTGCCAACGACACCATGGCGCAGTCCGTCATCAACGTGCTGAAGTCGCAGGGTCTGGCCGGCAAGGTCGCGGTCTCCGGACAGGACGCCACTGCAGGCGGTCTGGACAACGTGATGGCCGGCACCCAGTGCTTCACGATCTACAAGCCGGTCGCCGGTGAGGCCGATGTCGCGATCAAGCTCGCGGGCCAGATCCTGTCCGGCCAGAAGCCGACCGCCCCGGCCACGATCAAGGACCCGACCAGCGGGCGCGAGGTCCCGTCGTACCTGGCCGATCCGACGGTCATCACCAAGAAGAACGTCGCGCTGCCGGTGACGGACGGCTACGAGACGGCGGCGTCGGTGTGCCCGACTCCCGCGCTCGTGAAGCTCTGCAACGAGAACGGCATCCACACCCCGTGAAAACACTCGAACTGCGAGGCGTCGGCAAGTCGTTCGGTCCGGTCGTGGCGCTGTCGGAAGTCGACTTCAGCGCCGAGGCCGGCGACGTGACCGCCCTGGTCGGCGACAACGGGGCGGGCAAGTCGACGCTGGTCAAATGCATCGGCGGTATCCACCGCATCGACGCCGGCGAGATCCTGGTGGACGGTGAGCCGCAGCAGCTGCACGAACCGCGGGACGCGGCGCGGCTCGGCATCGAGATCGTCCACCAGGACCTGGCCCTGGCCGACAATCTCGATGTCGTCGGCAACATGTTCCTCGGCCGCGAACGCGTCGGCCGGCTGCGTACGCTCGACGAGAACACGATGGAGAAGCTCGCCTCGCAAACCCTTGCCTCGTTGGGGGTCCGGACGGTTCGGTCGGTGCGGCAACGGGTCGCCAGCCTGTCTGGTGGTCAGCGGCAGACGGTGGCGATCGCGAAGTCGGTGCTGTGGAGTTCGAAGATCGTCATCCTCGACGAGCCGACCGCGGCCCTCGGCGTCGCCCAGACCGAGCAGGTGCTGGACCTGGTACGACGGTTGGCCGATCGCGGCGTCGCCGTCGTACTGGTCTCGCACAACATGAACGACGTCATGCAGGTCGCCGACTCGATCGCCGTTCTGTTCCTGGGCCGGATGGCCACCCAGGTACGACGCAAGGACGTGACCCAGACCCAGGTCGTCGAGCTGATCACCAGTGGCCGGTCCGGTGAACTCGGACTGCCGGCCGAGTCGAGGGGAGCGACCCAGTGAACGCCCAGGCCGGACCGGCGGTCGCCGACGAGACATCTCACCGCAAGCCCGTCCAGGGTCCGCTCGGCACCTATATCCGCGACTACCTGGCGAGGTTGCGGGGCGGCGAGCTCGGATCGGCTCCGGCGATCGTCGGACTGGTCGTGATCACCGCCTTCTTCGCCATCGTGCACCAAGGATTCCTGAGCGCGTACAACCTCGAGGCGCTGGTGATCCAGGCCGCCCCGATCATCGTGATGGCGATGGGGCTGGTCTTCGTTCTGCTGCTCGGCGAGATCGACCTGTCCGCCGGCACGACCGGTGGACTGTGCTCCGCGATCATGGCCGTGCTGTTGTTGCGGCACGGGCAGCCGTGGTGGATCGGCGTACTCGCGGGTCTTGCGACCGGGCTGGTGATCGGGTTCGTAATGGGGTGGTTGCGGGCGCGGGCCGGCATTCCGTCATTCGTGATCACGCTGGCGACGTTCCTGGCCTTCCAGGGCCTGACGCTGATCCTGATCGGCGGTCAGGGCTCGGTGATCCTGCCGACCGGTTCACCGTTGATCTCGTTGGAGAACAGCTTCGTACCGATCTGGCTGGGCTGGACGCTGCTCGGGATCTTCGTTCTCGGGTACGCCGCGGTCAAGCTGGTCGATGCGCGCGGACGGCGCGAGAGTGGACTGCCTGCGACGCCGGTCGTCGTGATCGTGGCGAAGGTGATTGCGGTCGCCTTGCTCGGCAGCGCGTTCACGTACGAGATGGGGATCAACCGCAATCTGATCACCAACGCGTTCTTCAGCAACAAGGCCCAGGGCGAGCCGTGGGCCGTCGTACTGCTAGTTCTGCTGTTCGTGGTCTGGCATTTCACCCTCAGCCGCACCCGCTACGGCAGGCACGTGTACGCCGTCGGTGGCAACGAGGAGGCTGCTCGTCGCGCCGGCGTCGTGGTGTCGCGGATCCGGATCTCCGTGTTCGTGATCTGTTCCGGCATGGCGGCCGTTTCGGGCATCGTCGCGGCGTCGCTCCTGCAGTCGGTGCAGTCGAACGCAGGCGCCGGGAACACCCTGCTGCTGGCGGTCGGCGCCGCAGTCATCGGCGGTACGTCGTTGTTCGGCGGCCGCGGCCGAATGATCGACGCCGTACTCGGCGGGCTGGTGGTTGCCGTGATCATCAATGGCATGAGCGACCTGATCCAGGGCTCGAACTCGTCGGGCTACGAGTGGGTCGTCACGGGCGCAGTCCTCTTGCTGGCTGCCGGATTCGACGCCGTGGTACGCCGCGGCCGCTCTACCTAGACCCGGTCCAGCAGCCGCTGGATCGCGGCGGCGGACAGGTTCGTCTTCGGCACGAAGCCGATCGCAGGGCTCGCGGCAATCAAGTCCGCGTAGTCCTGCTCGGCGTGCGTCGAGATCAGGATCATCGGCGGCGGTGAGCCGGCCGACCGCAGGTGTGCGATCAGGTCGAAGCCGCTCTCTTCGCCGAGGTCGATGTCAACGAGTATGACGTCCGGCCGCAGGTCCTCGACCAGCTCACCGGCCTCGGCGGCCGACGTCGCCGTACCGACGACTGTGACGCCTTCGCGCACGAGCAGGCCGCGCGCCGCATCGAGGAAGTGCCGGCTGTCGTCGACGATCAGGCACCGCATGGACCAAGCATTGCAGGCACACAACGCGGTGGCATTCCTGCTGCCTGTACTAGACGGTGACGGGCAGCGCGACCGAGAGCGTAGTACCTGCTCCTGTTGGGCTGTCGACCAGCAACGTGCCGCCGAGAGCCTGCACCCGGTCGTCGAGCCCGATCAGCCCGGAGCCCCTTGTCGGGTCCGCGCCGCCACGTCCGTCATCGCGGACTCGCAGTAGCAGCTTGCCGTCCGCAACGTCGGCTTCGATGAGTACGACGGACGCGTCGGCATGCTTCGCCGCGTTGGTGAGTGCTTCGGATACGACGTAGTACGTGGCTGCTTCGATCGGCGCCGGGAGGCGGGTCGTGAAGCCGACCGTGACTTCCGCCGGGACCTTCGACCGGCGCGCGAGCATCCGCAGCGCTGGGCCGATGCCGCCCTCGGACAGGATCGCGGGATGGATGCCTCGGGCAATCTCTCGCAATTCGTCCAGGGTCGACGCCAATCCGTCGGCCACCTTGTCCAGCTCCACGACCGGGGTGTCCGCCTGGATCGCCCGTACGTCGAGGGTCAGCGAGACGAGCCGTTGCTGGATCCCGTCGTGCAGATCGCGTTCGATCCGGCGCCGCGTCTCGTCCGCCGACCGCACGATGCGCGCTCGCGACGCGGCCACGTCGGCACTCGCCGCACCGAGCGAGGTCGCCATCGTGTTGAACGTACGCTCGAGCGTGCGGATCTCACCGACGCCCGTTTCCGGCACGCGTACGCCGAGGTCGCCCGCCGCAAGCTGCTTCGCCATCGCCGCCGTCACACGCACCGGCCGCACGATCGCGCGGGTCAGGTAGATCGTGAAGCCCAGGATGAGTACGACGGAACCGGCCAGCCCGACGACCGCGGCAAGAACTGCCTGATTGGCTACCGAGTCGGAGTGCTGCTGCTCGGTCACCGACAACTGCTGCTCGGAGCCGATCAGCTGGTCGAGCACCGAGCGGATCTGAGCCACCCGCTGCGCGCCTTCGGCAGTAGCAGCCTCGGTCCGGGCAGCGTCCGGGTCGAGACGCGCGGCTTCGATCTCCGGCATCGAGTAGTCATGCAGGTACGACGTGACGCTCTGGCTCACCTGTTCCGCCCGCGTGAGCTCATCCGGGCTGCCGGCAACCAACTGCTGCAACGCCGCGGTCTGCGCAGGCAGCTGTGCCTGCGCCGACTGCCACGGCTGCAAGAACTTCTCCTGACCGGTGATGACGAAGTCGCGCTGACCGGTTGCCAGGTCACTGACCAGCCGCTCCACCTGGTGTGCGCTGGTGAGCACAGCCGCGGTGTGCCGGGCCTGGTGCTCCGACGTACGCAGTCCCTGCACCGAGATGAGCAGCACCACGAACCCGGAGCCGACCAGCACCATCAACAGCCCGCTCGCGACCAGCACCCGCCGGGCGACTCCGCCGATCACGTCGCCCTCATGTCGCCGGGCGGTGCACGCCGTCCAAGTAGGTGAGCACGGCCAGCACACGGCGGTGGTCGTCGTCGGTCTCGGGCAGGTCGAGCTTGGTCAGGATGCTGCGGACGTGCTTCTCGACGGTGCCCTCGGCAACCCACAGCCGCCGCGCGACCCCGGCGTTCGAGCGGCCCTCGGCGACCAGCGAGAGGACCTCCCGCTCGCGCTCGCTGAGAGCGGCCAGCGGGTCATGCCGGCGCCGGGCGTCGACCAGCTCCCTTACCAGCGCCGGATCGACCACCGACCCGCCGCGCGCGACCCGGCGCAGACTCTCGAGGAACTCGTCGACGTCCGTCACCCGGCTCTTGAGCAGGTAGCCGACCCCCTGCCCGGCAGCCATCAGCTGGAGCGCGTGCTCGACCTCCACATGCGCCGACAGCAGCAGGACGGCGGTCTCCGGGTGCTCCCGGCGGATGACGTCGGCCGCGTCGAGCCCTTCCGTCGAGAGACCGGGTGGCATCCGGATGTCGACGATGACGAGCTCCGGCCCCTCACGTCGTACCAGCTCCAGCAGGTCCTCGGCGTTGCCCGCAGTACCGAGCACGGCGAAGCCGGACCGCTCGAGCAGACTGGCCAGACCTTCGCGCAGCAGCACGTCGTCGTCTGCAATTGCCACTCGGGTCCGGCCCACGTCTGCCCCTCGATCGCCCAGCTGAGTCTGGTGAGTTCCAGTGTGGCACCGGAAACTCACCAGACAATCGGCCTCACTCGCCGGACAGCTGGTCGTAGTCCTGGGTGTCGTCGTAGTACCGCGAGTAGGCGACCTCACCGAACGTGCGCGGCACCTTGCCCAGACCCTTGATCACGGTCGCCGTCCCGTTGGCGTGCCCGATCGTGTAGAGGTACGGCGCACCGGTCTCCTTGTCGACGCCCAGCAGCATCGTCCCGGTGCCGCACTTGGAGGCGACCAGCGCCTCGAACCCCTGCCAGGTGGTCCGCCGTACGACCTTCACCACCGGCTTGCCCGTCACCGGGATCCGGATCGTGTAGAGCGCACCGGCGCGGGTGTTGGCGAGGAACGTGTCGTACGTGGCGGTCTGGCTGATCAGCGTCATCGTCTTGACCGCACTGAACCCGGCGTACGTCGCCTTGCGGGTGAACGACGTGCCGTCGACGGTCCAGCGCAGGATGTTGTCACCGATGACGGCGTACGCGCTGTTGCGGGCCAGTTTGTTGCCGATGTTGTAGCGGGAGTTCTCGATGTACCGCGCGTCGCCCCAGCCGCCGCCCACCGGCGTCCGCTTCACCGACGCCGGATCGACCTCGCCGCTGAAGCCCTTCACGTCGTACGTGAGCAGGTTGAGTGTGGAGCCCAGTACGACGTACTGACGCCGGCTGACTCCGGACTGGTCGGCGTTGACCTGGAGACCGAGCCCACCGGCCACCTTGATCTGGTTGTCCGGCATCAGGTCCTTGCCGCCCCAGGTGCTCGCGCCGGCGCTGGGCGGGACGGTCCCCGACAGCACCCGGAGGATGAGGTCCCCACCGCTCGTCGTCGAGCCCAGCGCCAACTGGCAGAACGGCGGTGGCGCCGTCGTACCAGCACTCGCCGGTGCGGCCTGGACCAGCGCCCCGGCAGCCATCACTACCCCCAGCAGCCCAGCTGCACGTTTCTTCATCCTGCTCACTCCCCGTAGAGAAGGTCGTCGGCCTCAGAGCTGCCGGCGAAGTATCGGAAGTACGTCTTGTCCTCGGGCCCGACGAGCTGGTTGCCCACCTTGCCCAGACCCTTGATGACCGTAGCGACCCCGTTGGCGTGGCTGACGGCGTACAAGTAGCCGGTGCGGGTGTCCTTGTCGATGCCCAGCAGCAGAGTGCTCTGCTTGCCACACCTCTCGGCGATCAGCGTGTCGAAGGTCTGCCAGGTCGACGTACGCACCTTCTTGACCACCGGAGCGCCGCTCACCGGGATCCTGATCGTGTAGAGCGCCCCACCCCTGGTGTTGGCCAGGAAGGAGTCGTACGTGGCGGTCTGGCTGATCAGCGCCATCGTCTTCACCGCCGAGAACCCGCTGTACGCCGCTTTGTTGCGCCAGGCCGATCCCTCCACGGTCCAGCGCGTGATCACGTCGTCCTGCAGGGCATAGGTGTTCGTGCGGGTGCGGGTTCCGTAGAACGTCGACTGGTCCAGGTACGTCTGGTGGATCCAGCCGCCACCCACCTTCGACTTCACGTACGACGTGGGGTCGAGCTGACCGGTGCTGTTGTCGATGGCGTAGCTGAACCGGTACAGGTCGGTCCCGATCGTCACGTAGCCGCGGCTGAGCATGGCCGACGGCGGATCCGGCTCCCAGCCGAGCGACGACGCGAGCCGCACCTGGTCCACCGGGAACAGCCCCTTCGGGCGGACGACAGGTGTACCGGCGGTCACCGGTGACGTCGCCGTGATCGTCTGGAACTTGTGATCGCCTTGCACCGTCACCGTGCCCAGGGTGAGGCTGCACGCCGCGCTTGCCTGTGCACTCGCGGCCTGAGCCGACCCGGGCACCAGTGCAGCCGCCACCATCGTCGCGCCGAGCATCCCCGCCGCGATCCGAAGTCTTGTCATGGCCGAAAGGCTAGGGCTCGCCGGACGACCCGGTAGACCAGTTTGCATCCGTCAGGCGCCCGTCAGATTGACGCCGGCGGTGTAGTAGCGGAAGTACGAGTCGGTGGCCGGGAAGGTGGTCGGGACGTTGCCGAGACCCTTGATCACGGTCGCGGCGCCGTTGGCGTGGCCGACGGCGTACAGGTAGCCGGAGCCGGTGTCCTTGTCGATGCCGAGCAGCAGGGTGCCGTAGTTGCCGCACTTCTCCGCGATCAGCGTCTCGAAGCTCTGCCACGTCGAGGTGCGCACCTTCGTGACCACGGGCTTGCCGGAGCCGGTCGGCACCTTGACGGTGTAAAGCGCGCCGCCGTAAGTGGTGGCCAGGAAGGTGTCGTAGGTGCTGCCCTGACCGATCAGCGTCATTGTCTTGACCGCCTTGAAGCCACCGAACGTCGTGTAGTACTTCCAGCCGCTCGAGGTCACCGTCCACCGGGCGATCAGCCCGTCGGTGAACTGGTTGATTAACGAGTAGGCATTGGACCGGCTGAGCTCGACGTACTTGTGCAGGTCGTCCCAGCCGCCACCGACCAGCGTCTGCTTCAGAGTCCCCGGCACGATCGCCGTACCGGTGCCGTCGGTGATGTAGCTGGTGCCGTACAGCTGCACGCCGACGACGGCCAGACCGGTGCGCTCTTCGCCGGCCGGTACGACGAGCTCCGTGCGGACCGCGGTGGGCAGATGGGCCTTGCCGTCCGGATAGAGGTCTTTCGGGCCGACCTGGCGGGCGCCTGCCGACGGGGTCGCGGTGATGGTCTGCTGGGTGTGGTCGCCACTCGGGGTGATCGAGCCCAGTCGCATCGAGCAGACTGCCGATGGGCTCGTCGTACTGGCTGTGGCCGGTGTGGATACCAGGGTGCCGGCGGCCAGCACCCCGGTGGCGATCGCGCCGAGCGCCCGCCTGTTCTTGGTCATGTAGAAGTCCTTCCTCGCAACCAACTCGATGCGGGCGGACAGCTGATTGTTGCGTCGCGAAGGTGCATCAAAGGGGTAACGCCGGACGACGGCGCGCCTGAGATCTGGCCCGCTTGTCGGAACCGCGCCGTAGTGTGGGTGATGTGAACCGGCGAATCTTCGGTCTGGAGAACGAGTACGGCGTGACCTGTACGTTCCGCGGGCAGCGACGACTGACCCCGGACGAGGTCGCGCGGTACCTCTTTCGGCGGGTCGTGTCCTGGGGGCGGAGCAGCAACGTCTTCCTCCGCAACGGGGCCCGGCTCTACCTCGACGTGGGCTCCCACCCGGAGTACGCGACCGGTGAGTGCGACTCGGTCACCGACCTGATCGCGCACGACAAGGCCGGTGAGCGGATCCTGGAGGGACTGCTGGTCGACGCGCAGAAGCGGCTGCACGACGAAGGCATCTTCGGCGACGTCTACCTGTTCAAGAACAACACCGACTCGGCCGGTAACAGCTACGGCTGCCACGAGAACTACCTGGTCTCCCGGCACGGCGACTTCGCCAAGCTGGCCGACGTGCTGATCCCGTTCCTGGTCACCCGGCAGCTGATCTGCGGCGCCGGCAAGGTGCTGCAGACGCCGCGCGGCGCGGTGTACTCCGTGTCGCAGCGGGCCGAGCACATCTGGGAAGGGGTCTCCAGCGCGACCACCCGGTCCCGGCCGATCATCAACACCCGCGACGAGCCGCACGCGGACGCCGAGCGGTTCCGCCGGCTGCACGTGATCGTCGGCGACTCGAACATGTCCGAGACCACCATGCTGCTGAAGGTGGCCAGCACCGACCTGGTGCTGCGGATGATCGAGGCCGGCATCGTGATGCGCGACCTGACCCTGGACAACCCGATCCGGGCGATCCGCGAGATCAGCCACGACATGACCGGTCGCCGCGAGGTCCGGCTGGCGAACGGCCGCGAGGCGTCGGCGCTGGACATCCAGACGGAGTACCTGACCAAGGCGCGCGACTTCGTCGACCGCCGCGAGCTCGGGACGCCGGCGGTCGAGCGGGCGCTGTCGCTGTGGGAGCGGACGCTGAAGGCGATCGAGTCCGGCGACATGTCCGGGATCGAGCGCGAGATCGACTGGGTGATCAAGTACCGGTTGATCGAGCGGTACCGCGCGCAGAACAACCTCGGCCTGGCCAGCCCGCGGGTGGCGCAGCTCGACCTGGCGTACCACGACATCCACCGGCCGCGCGGGCTGTACTACCTGCTCGAGCGCAAGGGCGCGGTCACCAGGGTCGTCGACGACCTGCGGGTGTTCGAGGCCAAGTCGGTGCCGCCGCAGACCACGCGGGCCCGGCTGCGCGGCGAGTTCATCAAGCGCGCGCAGGAGCGCCGCCGCGACTTCACCGTCGACTGGGTGCACCTGAAGCTCAACGACCAGGCCCAGCGCACCGTGCTGTGCAAGGACCCGTTCAAGTCCCACGACGAGCGGGTGGAGAAGCTGATCGCCAGCATGTAGGTGATCACTAAATAGAGTGCCTCGTCGCCATGCGCTGCTTAGAAAGGGCGCATGGCGATTGATATCCGGCCGATCACCTCGGCCGAATCCCTGGAGTACCTGCGCGTCCTGCCGTACGTGAACGGCTTCCCGCAGGAGGAGCCCGAGCCCTCGGCCTGGTACGCCGGAACAGCTGCCTGGCCACCGCAGGTCCCGCCGACCCCGGCCGACCTCGAGCGGTACGCCGAGGAACTGCAGGCGGACTGGATCCGTCCGCAGGCAGCGTTCGTCGACGGCAAGATCGCAGGAGGATCAGCGATCGTGTCGGTGCAGGTCACCGTTCCGGGTGGCCGGCAGTTGGCGCTCGGTGGCGTGACCTCCACTGCTGTGCTTCCGACGTACCGGAGGCGTGGGCTGCTGCGGAAGATCATGTCCGCGATGCTGGCGGACTGCCGGGAGCGTGGTGAGTTCCTGGCCGGGCTGAGTGCGAGCGAGGGGACGATCTACGGGCGGTACGGGTTCTCGCCGGCGACATTCCAGCACCGCTGGGAGGTACGGCGTACCGACGTCGCCTTCCGGTCGGAGTTCACGGACTCGGGTGAGCTCGAGTTGGTGGATGGTGTGGTGGCGGGGGAGGTGTGGCCGGTGCTGCATGAGCAGGTGAGGGCGCAGCGCGTGGGAGAGATCAGTCCGCTGCCGGGCAAGTGGGACGGGCTCCCGTCGGGTGCGTTGCCGGCGGACGGGTCGGGGCCGGCGCATCACCTGATGCATCGTGATGCTGCGGGGACACTGGACGGCGCTGCGATCTTCCGGTTGCCGTGGTCGCCGGATCCGGCACAGGCCGGCGTACTGCAGGTAGAGGCGTTCGAGGCGCTGACGTCTGATGCGTACCGGGCGCTGTGGGGGTTGCTGCTCGACTTCGACCTCACCAAGCGCGTGGTCGCTGCACGCCGGCCGGTCGACGAGCCGCTGCGATGGATGCTGACCAATCCGCGGGCGTTGAAGCTCACCCGGACGCGGGACAACCTGTGGCTGCGCATCCTCGACGTACAAGGAGCTCTGGAGGCTCGCACGTACGCCGCGACCGATTCGCTCGTGCTGGACGTGTCGGACGACCTGCTCGGCTCTTGCCGTTGGCGACTGGACGCAGGACCGGATGGAGCCACCTGCGCACGTACGGACCAGACTGCAGACCTGTCCCTCGGCATTGCTGAGCTGGGTTCGCTGTACCTCGGCGGGGTCCGTGCGAGTGAGCTGTCCCACGCCGGCCGCATCGACGAACACACACCAGACGCGGTGTCCCGCCTCGACGCAGTACTCCGAACCGAGCGCGCACCGCACAACGCCGTCGGTTTCTGAGCCTGTGACTGTACGTGGTGTGACTCAACGGTGACGCAGCCAGCCGCCCACCCGGTTGAACCCCCAGGCTAGGGTGGGCGGCGTTGTTGACCGGAGGCTAGCGGCGCGGATCGCGCCGGGATGGTTCGAGGTGCTGGTTTCGTGCGCAAGTTGTTGAGTCTGGTCGTGGTTGCGGCGCTGGGGTCGTCCCTGGTGGCGTGCGGATCGGACAAGAAGGACGATTTCGGGGCCGCCGGGGTCAAGGTGACCTCCGACTTCGGTCAGAAGCCGACCGTCACCCACCGCGACGGTGAGCCGGACAAGAACCTGGTGACCGAGGTCCTCAAGGAGGGCGACGGTCCCGAGGTGAAGAAGGGCGAGCTGCTCACCGCGAACTACCTCGGCCAGATCTGGCGCGACGGCAAGGTCTTCGACAACTCCTACGACCGCGGCGCGCCGTCGTCGTTCCCGATCGGGGTCGGCGGCGTCATCGCCGGCTGGGACGAGGGTCTGGTCGGCAAGAAGATCGGTAGCCGCGTGCTGCTGTCGATCCCGGCCGACAAGGGCTACAAGGAGCAGGGCAACACCGACGCCGGTATCAAGGGCGACGACACGCTGATCTTCGTGGTCGACCTGGTCGGCGAGGCCGCCAACGACACCCCGCTGGACGCGAACCCGGTGACTCCCTCGACGCCGACCAAGATCTCGGTCAGCGGCCCGCTGAACGCCGAGCCGAAGGTGACGGTCGCGGCCGGCACCAAGCCGCCGGCGAAGCCGGGCAAGCCGGTCGTGTTCGCGCTCGGCAAGGGCAAGCCGATCGAGAAGGCCAGCCAGCTGGTCGGCCGCTACGTCGTGTACGACTACACCGGCAAGAAGCAGGCCAGCACCTGGGACGGCCAGCCCGCCACCGCGCAGAGCCCCGCCCAGCCGGGCGCCCCGACCGACCAGCTGCAGGTCGGCCCGAGTGCGACCGGCCAGACCGGCGCCCTCGACGGCCTCGCCGGCGTACCGGTCGGCAGCCGCGTCCTGGTCGAGCTCCCGGCCTCGAAGGACCAGGCCGGCAAGACGGTCAACGCCTTCGCCGTCATCGACATCCTGAACGCCTTCCCGGCCCCGAAGCAGACGGGCCAGTAGTCACTGCTCCTCATCGAAGGCCGGTCTCTCCTACCTGGGAGACCGGCCTTCGGCGTTGAACCAGCGGGCGGTGTCGCGGTGGAAGGTGAGGAACAGCGCGCTGATCACGGCGGTGAGGTGTACGGCGCGGAGCGCGGCGATCGTGACGAAGCTGACGGACCAGTCGATCGTGGTGAAGTCGCCGTTGTCGATCAGCCAGCTGATCGGCTCGGTGACCAGTGAGACCACGCCGACCGTCCCGAGTACGCCGGCCAGCAGGTACCGCGACCAGCGCACGCCCCGGCGGAAGTACCGGTCGATGATCACGAACAAAGCGCCGTAGATGACCGCGCGAACCGCGATCTGACCGACGATCGCGGACGTCGAGACGTCGTCGGCCAGCGCGAGCCCGACCTGGACCACGGTCTCCACGACCCCGGCGCCGACCGCCAGCAACCACATCATCGTCGCGGACCGGGCGGTCAGCGGCGGTTCAACCCGACTAATCGTTCTCATGCTCCCAGCGTGGCCGCGAAGGCCCGCAGGATCAGGAGTACTGCGTCCCCACTCCGGGTGGAGGTACATCCACCAGCCCCGCCGCATGCCGTCCGGCCGCGGCCGCGGCCTCGAAGTACGCGCGGTCCTCGTCCAGGCCGCGGCCCATCGTGGACAGCTTGACCGGCGCCGCCTCCATCGCCTCGTACAACCCATCCACCCCGATCCGCACCACCCGGTGCCGAGCCTTCAACGGCTCGGCCGCATCCCGTACGGCGTCTCCGAAGTCGCCTGGCAGGTCCGGTACGACGACGTCGGCCGGCTGGAGCGCCACGCGGCCGTACGCGGTCAGGCTGTGGTGCGAGATGCCCCGGTGACGCGGACGCGGGTCGGCCTCGGAGATCCGGAGCGACGCGACGGCCCGACCGCCCAGCGTGCCGACTGCGTTGACCGCCTCGCCTGACTGCACGCCGGAGAAGCCCCAGCGCGTGCCCGTGCCCAGATTGCCCGGCCCTTGCGTGATGACGACCACCTCTGCGGCCAGGACCTGCACTGCCGTCAACAGCCCGGTGTGGACGGTGACAGCCTCCCGGTCCCCGCCGTACGCCTGGCCGACGGTCACGGTCCCGCTGAGCCAGCCGGCGTCCCGGAGCGTCGCCACGTTCCGTGAGAACGCCAGGGGAAGTGCTCCGCCGTCTGTCATCACGTAGACAACCCGCGTGGTCGGTCGAGCCTCGTAGATGCCCGCCAGCACCGCAGGCAGGGCGGAGTGCAGGTCCGCGACGACGACCGGCGTACCGAAGAGGTCGTCCGCGTCCCGCAGTACGTCGTGGTCGGGGGAGTCCTGTTCGTCGGCGCCCAGCACCATCGCCTGCAGCGGCGTGTAGCGGGCCTTGACCAGGTGCCCGCGCTCCGGCGGGTCCTCCGGCAGCCGGTCCGGTACGGCGACGACCAGCGCGTACCCACCTGTTCCCAGGCCGCGGTCCAGCGCGCTCACGTTGAGCAGCACCCGGTCGCCCGGCACCGGCGTACCGACCAGGTCCGGGTACGCCAGGGCGCGCACAGTCTGCGCACCGACCGTCACAGTCAGCTCAACTGCCCCGGCCCAGCTCCGGCCGACCTGCGCCACCACACCGTCCCGCCAGCGAATCACGGAGCGACCATAGCGTGTCTTCAGCGCGTCGAAGGTGTGTTCGAAGTTTCGGTGCGGAAAGGCGGGTTTTGGACGCCCGGAGGCCGTAAGGTGGTCGGGTGTCGGCGCGGAAGAGTGAGCGACTGCTCAATGTGGTCATCTGCCTGCTGGTCGCGCGCACCTACGTGACGAAGGAACGCATCCGCGAGGTCGTCGAGGGGTACGCCGGCCAGACCGACGACGCGTTCGAGAAGATGTTCGAGCGGGACAAGGACGAGCTGCGCGATCTCGGCATCCCGATCGAGATGGGCACGATCGACAAGTTCTTCTCCGACGAGGTCGGCTACCGGATCCGCCGCGACGTCTTCGAGCTCCCCGAAGTACACCTGGAGCCGGACGAGGCCGCCGTGCTCGGCGTGGCCGCCCGGGTCTGGCAGCACGCCGGCCTGTCCGAGGCCACCACGTCGGCCGTGCTCAAGCTGAAGGCGGCCGGGATCCAGACCGACCAGTCCGCGCTGAGCGCCATCGAGCCGCACGTCGGCGCGTCAGAGCCGGCCTTCGACCCACTCTGGTCCGCTGTCGTGGCGCGGCAGGTAGTGCGGTTCCAGCACCTGCGGAGTGGTGCGTCGGAGCCGACCACGCGGACGCTGGAGCCCTGGGGCATCGTGTCCTGGCACGGCCGCTGGTACGTCGTCGGTCGTGACCGTGACCGTCAGGCGACCCGCATGTTCCGGATGTCGCGGATCGGCGGCAACGTGAAGACGGTCGGGGAGCCGGGCGCGTTCACGGTGCCCGAGGGGACGGACCTGCGCTCGCTGGTGACAGAGCTGGCTCCGCCGCGTCCGACGTCCGAAGCGAAGGTCCGGGCGCGGACCGGGTCCTGTGTGAGCCTGCGTCGTCGCGCGAACGCGATCGAGGAGTACGAAGAGGGCTGGGACCTGCTGCACGTTCCGTACGCCGACTCGTCCGTCCTGGCCGAGGAGATCGCGTCGTACGGGCCGGATGCGGTCGTTGAAGGTCCTGGGGATGTGCTGGACGGCGTGCTCTGGCGGCTGCGGACGGTGGCCGGGGCATGAGCAATGCGCGTGACCAGGTGCAGCGGCTGTTGGCTTTGGTGCCGTACCTGCGGGAGAACGACGGCGCGCGCGTCGACGATGTGGCCAAGGAGTTCGGCGTACGGCCGAAGCAGATCATCGCGGACCTGAAGGTGCTGTGGTTCTGCGGCCTGCCCGGGGCGCAGATGGGCGATCTGATCGAGATCGACATCGAGGCGGCCGAGGGCGACGGCGTCATCCACATCAACAACGCGGACTACCTGGCGCGTCCGCTGCGACTGGCTGCGGCCGAGGCGCTCGCGCTGCTCACCGCGCTGCGCACGTTGCGCGAGGTCACAGCCGGCACGGACCGGGACGCGGTTGACCGGGCGATTGCCAAGCTGGAGCGAGCAGCGGGCGAGGCGGCTGCGGCGAGCGAGGGCTCAGCAGCGCACGTCCACGTCGAGCCGGCTGCGCCTGAGATCGCCGAGACCGTCAACCGCGGCCTGGCCGGCCAGCGGCGGCTCCACCTGACGTACGACGTACCGTCGCGCGACGAGACGACCGAGCGCGACGTGGACCCCATGCGACTGGTTGTCTCCGAGGGCCGCACGTACCTCGAGGCCTGGTGCCGCCTGGCCGAGGATGTCCGACTCTTCCGCCTCGACCGCATCGCCGCGGTCAAGCTCCTGGACCTACCGAGCGAGCCACCGCCTGAGGCCACGCCACGTGACCTCTCGAACGGCATGTTCCAGCCCTCCGAGCAGGACCTCCTCGCCACCGTGAAGCTGGCCCCACCGGCCCGCTGGGTCGCCGAGTACTACCCCAACGAGTCCGTCGAAGAAGGCCCCGACGACTCACTGATCGTCAAACTCCGCGTCGCCGACACCGCCTGGCTCCAACGCCTCGTCCTCCGCCTCGGCGGCGCTGCAACAGTCCTCGACCCACCCGACCTCAGCACCCAGATCGCCGCCACCGCCCGCGACGCCCTGTCGGCGTACGACGACTAACCCTGGCTGAGCTGCTTCTCCAAGGGGGAGCGGAAGCGGGGGGTGACGCGGACGCCGGCCAGCCAGTTTGTCCAGCGTGCTGCTTCGGATTCGACCAACGCTGTGGTGTCGCTGCCTACGTCTTCCAGGAGTTCGTAGCGGACCTCGCCGGATTCGGGTTGGCCCCAGCCGCCGATGATGCGGCCGTCGGCCCAGATCGTGGGGCCGATGTTGCCGGTGTTGTCGAAGAGCTTGGACTTGTGCGGGCCGAGGAACCAGTCACGTTCCTTCCAGCCCATCGGCGTCGGGTCCAGGCCGGGGAGGAACGCGACCCACGGCTCGACAGGTACTTCGGGTGCCTCGTCGCCGGGCAACACGTAGCCCACCTGCCCATCCAGATCCACGGCGACCGCCTCGACCGCTGCCAGCGCCTTCTTCGTCTGCCCGCCGGTCCACCCCGCCCACCACTGCAGATCAGCCGCCGTACCCGGGCCGAACGACGCCAGCCAGGCGCGCGCGAGCATGACCCGCGCCTCCTCCGCCACTGGCCGGTCACCGAGCCCGCCGGGCAGCCAGTCGGCCGAGGGCGACCACTGGTGCTGGCCGCTCAGCCACGTCCCCAGCGGCCGTCCACGCACGATCCGCCCCTCCGCGGACAGCTGGAACAACACCCGGCTCGTCACGTACGGCTGAGCGGCGTACGTCTTCCCGACCGCCATGCTGAGCCTGGTCCGCAGCCGCGGCTCGTCCGCGGACAGCTCCTGCGCCGTCGCAGACCCGCGCAGCGCCAGCGCCGTCGCGGTCGACTCCTCCACGGCGGCCAGCCAGCGTCCACACGCCTCAGCGTCCTCCGCGACCCCGGCCTCGTTCAGGTGCTTGACCAGCAGCTTCCGCTGTTTGACCGCGATGTCGTCCGTGCACGCCGCCTGCACGACCGGCGCAAACGGCGTCGGTACGACGAACACCGTACGGCGCATGCCGAGCATCCGGATCAGCGAGCGGTCGTCGTACAACGCACGCTCCGTGCCCGCGACGTCACTCCCTGGCACCCGCGCGGCGACGCTCAGGTGCACCGTGGCCGGATCAGTGGCGTGCAGCGCGACCATCGACGCGGCCGCCTCGACCGGGTCGGCCGCCTGGCAATCCGCCCCGAGCCGATGCCTCCGCCCGAGCCGTGCCCGCCGCTCGTCGACGCCGATCCGCGCCATCCTTGCTCCCTCACCCGGCCGATCCTGAAGCCGTTGTCGTACCAGCTGTCCCGCGCTGTCACACTGCGGAGACACTCGGTTTTACCATCACGTTCCGACACCGTTGTCCGCAGAGACGCCCCGGCGGGCGTGGGCGATCGCCGGGAACCGGCTAGGCTCCTGGGTATGTACTGGTTCCTGCTCTTCCTCGCGGTGGTGGCGGTGTGGATATTCGTCCTCGCCCTGCTCGCGAAGAAATTGTGGGGCCAGGCCAAGGCACTGACGCGTGAGTTGGTCGCCGCCCAGTCCAAGCTGGACGCTGCGCAGTCCACCACCGGGTCTGGACAGACCCGCGAGGAAGCGCACGCTCCGGCGTAGTATTCGGCCACGAACTCAGGCTCGAGCTTCGAGTTGATGTTGGAAAGGGAGATCGACATGGCACCGCTCCTCGGTATGCCCCAAGGCGCAGAGTGGCTCGTCATCCTCGCGATCGTCGTGCTGCTGTTCGGATCGGCGAAGCTGCCGGCACTCGTGAAGCAGCTCGGCAAGTCGAAGAAGATCTGGGAGGAGGAGGTCGGCCCCAAGAAGAAGGACGGGGAACTGACCCAGGAGGCGTCGCAGCCTCCGGCGCAGCAGCCGGCCCCGCAGGCCCAGGCGGCTCAGCCGAACCAGGTGAACGGCCAGGCGCCGGGCGACGGCCTGCCGCCGACCCACACCGCCAACTGAGCCGAACGCCCCACCTGTGTCGATGGTGAAGTTCGGGCGACGGAAGGACAAGCAGGACCGTCGCCCGAGGGACCCAGAGGGTCGCATGACCCTACGCGAGCACATTGTCGAGCTCCGAAACCGGCTGCTCATCAGCGTGCTCGCGATCGTGGTGTGCACGATCGCGGCCTGGTTCATCTACTACCAGGCGCTGGAGATCCTCAAGCACCCGTTCGAGACGGCCGTCAAGCCGTTCGCGGAGAACCGCGGCCTGAAGCCGCAGCTGACCTTCCAGGGCGTCGGCGACCCGCTGACCTTCCGGATCAAGGTGTCGGCCCTGCTCGGCCTGGTCGTCGCCGGGCCGATCTGGCTGTTCCAGCTGTGGGCGTTCATCGCGCCGGGTCTGCATCGCAGCGAGAAGAAGTGGGCGTACTTGTTCGCCGCGATCGCGGCGCCGCTGTTCGCCACGGGTATCGCGCTCGGTTACTGGACCCTGCCGAAGGGCATCCAGATCCTGCTCGGCTTCACTCCGGACCAGGTGCAGAACCTGATCGAGCTCGGCAAGTACCTGGACTTCGTGATCCGGACGTTGCTGGTGTTCGGCATAGCGTTCCTGATACCGCTGGTCGTCGTCCTGCTGAACATGGTCGGGGTGCTGCCGGCCAGTGCGCTGTCGAAGTTCCGGCCGTACATCATCCTGGTGATCTTCGTGTTCGCCGCGGTGGCGACGCCGTCCGGTGACCCGTTCACGATGTGTCTGCTGGCGTTCCCGATGTGCGTGCTGTTCTTCGCCTCCGAAGTGATCGCGCGGATCAACGACAAACGCCGCAAGGCGCGCAGCGACGAACTCCTGGCTGATTGATGAGTCGTCGGATCGCGCTGGTGGTCAACCCCACCAGCGGTCGTGGGCTGGGTGCGCGGATTGCGCCGGTGGTTCGGGACCGGTTGGCTGCGGCCGGGCTGACGGTTGACGTTCACGCCACGACATGCGCCGAGGACGTCGGCCGGATTGCCGCAGAGGTGGTCGCGTCCGGGGCGGACGCGGTCACGCTGATCGGCGGCGACGGCACGATCCACCTCGGCGCGCAGGTGCTGGCCAATTCCGGGATGCCGTTCGGCGTGATCCCGGCCGGCACCGGCAACGACTTCGCGCGCGGTATCGGCGTACCGCTCAAGGACCCGCTCGCGGCGGCTGATCTGGTGGTGGCCGGCAAGACCCGGACCATCGACCTCGCCACCGCGAAGGACGTCTTCATCACCACGGTCGTCGCCGGCGGTTTCGACTCGCTCGTGAACAAGCGGGCCAACGCGATGTCCTGGCCGAAGGGCAGTTCCCGCTACACGGTCGCGACCCTGGCCGAGCTGCGCACGTTCAAACCGCTCGAGTACGTCGTGACCGTCGACGGCGACCCGATCGAGACGAGCGCGATGCTCGTCGCGGTCGGCACCGGACCGACGTACGGCGGGGGACTGCAGATCTGCGCCGGCGCCACGATCGACGACGGCCTGCTCGACGTCACGATCATCCAGCCGGTGTCCCGGCTGACGCTGCTGCAGCTGTTCCCGAAGCTGTCCAAGGGCACCCACGTCGGCCACCCGGCGGTGCGCACGCTCCAGGGCCGGTCGGTCCGGATCGAGTCGCCCGGCATCACGGCGTACGCCGATGGTGAGCCGCTGGGCCAGCTGCCGGTCGACATCGGCATCGCGCCCGGCGCCCTGACTGTCTTCGCCTGAAAACCTTAACGTTCGAGCTATTCTCATTTCCGTCCTCCGTCTGATAGGAAAGCTTCCTAACAGTTGCTGCCTCGGACGCCCCTCGGAGGAGTCATGGAGAACCGCCCCACCCGCCGGAACGCACTGCTGCTCGGACTGTCGCTAGCGGCCGTCCCCGCAGGCCTGGCCGTCTCGCGCTACGCCCCGCACGCCGACGCCGCTGTGCAGGCGACCGGTCTCGACGATCCCGCGAAGAAGGAGATCGCGATGGAGATCGTCTGTAGCGCGGAGAACTCGTCGCTGGACTGGAAGGCGCAGTACAAGTACATCGAGGACATCGACGACGGCCGCGGCTACACCGCCGGCATCATCGGGTTCTGCTCGGGCACCGGCGACATGCTGGAGCTGGTCGAGCTCTACGCCGACCGCAAGCCGAACAACGTCCTGCAGAAGTACCTGCCGGCGCTGCGCAAGGTGAACGGCGGCGACTCGCACCAGGGTCTCGACCCGAACTACACCAAGGACTGGAAGACCGCGGCCAAAGACACCGTCTTCCAGGGCTGCCAGAACGACGAGCGCGACCGGGTCTACTTCAACCCGGCGGTCGCGCAAGGCAAGTCCGACGGCGTCCGCACCCTCGGCCAGTTCTGCTACTACGACGCGATCGTCATGCACGGTCCCGGCAACGATTCGACCAGCTTCGGCGGGATCCGCAAGCGCGCCCTGGGCAAGGCGAAGCCGCCGTCGCAGGGTGGCAACGAAACCACCTGGCTCAACGCCTTCCTGGATGCGCGGGTGTGGGCTATGAAGCAGGAAGAGGCCCACAGCGACACCAGCCGGGTCGATACGGCCCAGCGGGTGTTCCTCCGCAACGGCAACTTCAACCTGGACACCCCGCTCGACTGGAAGGTGTACGGCGACCCGTACCACATCAGCTAGCCCCCAGGCGCGCAGCCGGGCTCCCATCGGACCACCAGGGAAGGGAGCCCGGCTGCGTCACGTCTTGAACACCTCGCGGCGGTCCGTGCGGGAGTCGGCCTCGGCGCGCTGTCTGAGCATCGAGAGACTGGTCGCGAGCTGCTCGAGAACGCCGGCCGGTAGGACCGAGCCGACCCAGGTGTTGAGCTCGGACTCGACCGTGGGTGCGGCTGCGGCCAGCGCGTGTTCGCCCGCCGGGGTCAGTGCGACGAGGGAGGAGCGGCGGTCGTGGGGGTTCGCCGTACGGCGGACGCGGCCGGCGGACTCGAGGCGGTCGACGGCCTTGCTGGTGGCGCCGACGGTGATGGCCATCGCGCGGGCCAGGTCGAAGACCCGGGCCGTGCCGTGGCTCTCGATGAAGCGCAGGAACTCGAACTGGCCGAGGGGGAGGTCGTGCTCGGCCTTCAGGCGGGTGTCGAGGACGTTGTAGAGCCGCGTTTCCAACCGGACCAGGTCCGTGAACAATGCTGTGAGATCAGTCACGGAATTAGATTCCTCGGAATGTAGTTGGAGAGAACTATATTCCTCGGAATCTATCACCAGGAGACGGACGGATGAGCGCTGAAGAACGTGAAGCAGCACGCAGCATGATGCAGAAGGCCGAGCTCGGGCGGACGCCGGACGAGCAACGGGCCGGCTTCGACGAGTTGTTCGCGAGCCGCCCGCTCGGCGACGACGTCAAGGTGGTCGAGCGGACGCTGGGCGGAGTACCGGCACTGGACGTCCACGTCGACGGCGCCGATGCGGACGGGGTGATCCTCTACCTGCACGGCGGTTCGTACGTCGTCGGTTCCGCGCGGACCGGCGCCAACCTCGCGGCGCCGTTGTCTCGGCGCAGTGGTGTTCCGGCGGTCTCGCTGGACTACCGCCTCGCTCCCGAACACCCCTTCCCGGCCGGCATCCACGACGCGTTGGCGGCGTACCGGGAATTGGTCGAGAGCGGTCAGAGGGTCGTGATCGTCGGCGATTCGGCCGGTGGCGGGCTCGGGCTGGCGACGATGATCGCGGCACGGGCCGAAGGGTTGGCCCTGCCGGCGGGCGCGGTCCTGCTGTCGCCGTGGACCGATGTGTCGCTGAAGAGCCCGAGCATGGACAGCCGGGGCGACGACGACCCGCTGTTCAGCCGCGCCAACATGGCCGAGTCCGCCGAGTTCTACCTGGGCGGCACGAGCCCCCAGAACGAGCTCGCGAGCCCGGTCTTCGCCGATCTGAAGGGTCTGCCGCCCCTGCTCGTCCAGGTCGGTACGGCGGAGATCCTGCTCGACGACTCCCTCCGCCTGGTCGCGCGCGCCGCCGAGCAGGACGTCGACGTCAGCCTCGACGTGATCGCCGGGGCCCCGCACGTCTTCCAGTATTTCGCCGGCGCCATGGCCGAGGCCGACGAAGCCCTCGACCACGCCGCCACGTTCATCAAGACCCGGCTAGCAGCTGGCTGACGCGGGTTTTGTGGGTGCCGTCGCATAGATTGGGGTCATGAGTACCCCGTCCGAGAAATATGCCTCGTTTCGCTCGGACCAGGAGCATCCGGCCGTCAAGGAGTTCCGGGGGCTCTACGACTTCGAGCTGGACGAGTTCCAGCTGCGTGCCTGCGCCGCCCTCGAGGACGGCCACCAGGTGCTGGTGGCGGCACCCACCGGCTCCGGGAAGACGCTGGTCGGCGAGTTCGCCGTCCACCTCGCCCTGGAGCGCGGCCAGAAGTGCTTCTACACGACCCCGATCAAGGCCCTCAGCAACCAGAAGTACGGCGACCTTGTCAGCCGCTACGGCGCTGACAAGGTCGGCCTGCTCACCGGCGACAACTCGGTCAACTCCGAGGCCCCGATCGTCGTGATGACCACCGAGGTCCTCCGCAACATGCTGTACGCCGGATCCCAGACGCTGCTCGGTCTGTCGTACGTCGTGATGGACGAGGTGCACTACCTGGCCGACCGGTCCCGTGGCGCGGTCTGGGAAGAGGTGCTGATCCACCTCGCGGACTCGGTCTCGGTGGTCTCGCTCTCGGCGACGGTGAGCAACGCCGAGGAGTTCGGCGACTGGCTGGAGACGGTCCGCGGCAACACCGTCGTCGTCCTGGAGGAGAAGCGGCCGGTGCCGCTGTTCCAGCACGTGATGGTGGGCAAGCGGCTGCACGACCTGTTCGCCGGCGAGGCGCCGACCGCGCGCGTCGGTGCGCCCAGCAAATCGGGTAATCCGGCCAAGGCAAACGCGCCGGTCAAGGCCGACGTGAAGGACCTGGTCAACCCGCAGCTGGTCCGGATCGCCCGCGACGACAACCGGATCTTCCGGGACGATTCGCGCAAACCCCGTCGGCGCAGGGATCTGCCGAAGAGCCGGCCGTCCCGGTCGCACTTCACGCCGTACCGCTCGGATGTGGTCGAGGAGCTGGACGCGGGCGCGTTGCTGCCGGCGATCTTCTTCATCTTCTCCCGCAAGGGTTGTGAGGATGCGGTCGTGCAGTGCCTGCGGTCCGGGCTGCGGCTGACCAAGCCGTCGGAGCGCGACGAGATCAAGCGGGTGGTGGCCGAGCGGACGGCGGATCTGCCCGACGAGGACCTCGGCGTGCTCGGGTACCACGACTTCGCCGAGGCGCTCAGTCGCGGGATCGCGGCGCACCACGCGGGCATGCTGGCGGCGTTCAAGGAGGTCGTCGAGGAGCTGTTCGCGCGCGGCCTGATCAAGGTCGTGTTCGCCACCGAGACGCTTGCCCTGGGCATCAACATGCCGGCGCGTACGGTCGTACTCGAGAAGCTGTCGAAGTGGAACGGCGAGGCGCACGTCGACATCACGCCGGGGGAGTACACGCAGCTGACCGGGCGGGCCGGGCGTCGTGGGATCGACGTCGAGGGACACGCGGTCGTGCTGTGGCAGCCCGGGTTCGATCCGCGCGAGGTCGCGGGTCTCGCGTCGACCCGTACGTATCCGCTCCGGTCGTCGTTCTCCCCGTCGTACAACATGGCCGTCAACCTGGTGCGCCAGGTCGGGCGGACGCGGGCGCGGGACATGCTCGAGCTGTCGTTCGCGCAGTTCCAGTCCGACCAGGCCGTGGTGGGGCTGGCGCGACAGGTGCAGCGGAACACCGAGGCGCTGGAGGGGTACAAGGAGTCGATCGAGTGCCACCTCGGCGACTTCCTCGAGTACGCCGCTCTGCGCCGGCGGATCGGTGATCGCGAGGCGTCCGGCTCGAAGCGGCGCAAGCTCGACCGGCGGGTCGAGGCGCAGGAGTCGATCGAGAAACTGAAGACCGGCGACATCATCCGGATCCCGGCCGGCCGCAGCGCGGGCTGGGCGCTGGTGCTCGACCCGGGGATGCGGTCGGAGCGCGAAGGGCCGCGGCCGACAGTGCTGACGCTGGACCGGCAGGTGCGGAAGTTGTCGATGGTCGACTTCCCGACCCCGGTCGAGGCGATCGGCGTACTGCGGATCCCGCGCAAGTTCAACCCGCGCAACCCGCAGCAGCGTCGCGAACTGGCCCAGGTACTGCGGACGCGGACCGACCTCCTCGGCGAGGACGGGCCGCCGTCGCGTACCCGTGGTCGCGACGCCGTTGCGCACGCGGATGATCCCGAGCTGCAGGAGATGCGCGCGCAGTTGCGTGCGCACCCGTGTCACGGCTGCTCGGATCGCGAGGACCACGCGCGGTGGGCGGAGCGGTACTTCCGGCTCGACCGGGAGAACCGCGAGGTGCAGCGGAAGATCGAGCAGCGGACGAACACGATCGCCCGCCAGTTCGACCGGGTCTGCCAGGTGCTGGACGCGCTGCACTACCTCGACGGCGACAAGACGACCGAGGCCGGCGATCGGCTGGCCCGGATCTACACCGAGCTGGATCTGGTCGCGGCTGAGTGCCTTCGGCAAGGAGTTTTTGACGACCTCACCGTCCCGGAGCTGGCGTCTTGTCTGGCCGCATTGGTCTACGAGTCGCGGTCGAAGGACGAGCCGACGTCACCGCGGCTGCCGCGTGGCGACGTCCGGGAAGCGCTCGAGCGGATGGGGTCGATCTGGCGCGACCTGTCCGCGCTGGAGCGGGACATGCGGGTGGACTTCCTGCGGTCGATGGACCTCAACTTCTGCTGGCCCGCGTTCCGGTGGGCGTCGGGTGCGTCGCTGGCCGAGGTGCTGTACGAGTCGGACCTCGCCGCGGGCGACTTCGTCCGGTGGGTCAAACAACTCATCGACCTCACCGAACAGATCGCCGACGCCGCCGGCGACACCCCGCTCCGCAAAACAGCCCGGTCGGTCGTCGACCAGATCCGCCGCGGCGTGATCTCCTACGCCTCGATGGTCGAGTAGACCTCTTGGGTGAAAGACTTCCTTCAACGTTGTGAGTGGTTGTAAACCTCTGCCTTGAAGGAGTAGACGTTCGTGGAGTTGTCGCGCCGGAATCTCGGGAAGCTGGCTGTTGCTACTGGTGCTACCGCGGCGGTCGGCACCGGGGTCGGTTATTCGATCGGGCGGCCGGCTGATGCCGCTGCTACCTGGAAGACCACCGGGACCGCCGTGCCGGCGTTGGCCGGGTTCGACAACCAGATGAAGGCGTTCATGCAGGCCCGCGGCATCACGGCCGGGCAGGTTGCGGTGACGTACAAGGGTCGTCTGGTGCTTGCCCGCGGCTACAGTACGTCGACCGCGATCACCGTGCAGCCGACATCGCTGTTCCGGATCGCCAGCCTGTCGAAGTCGTTCACCGCGGCCGCGATCGTGAAGCTGGTGCAGGACGGGAAGGTGAGCCTGTCCACGCCGGTCGCGAACATCATCGACATCACGCCCGCGACCGGGCTGACCAGGGATCCGCGCTGGTCGCAGATCACCTTGTGGAAGGTGCTCCAGCACCTCGGCGGCTGGGACCGCGATGTCTCCGGCGACCCGGAGTGGAAGGACGCCACCATCTCCCGGACGCTCGGTGTGCCGATGGAGCTGCACCAGGCCGACGTGATCAAGTACGTCGCCGGTCAGAAGCTCGACTTCGCCCCGGGCACGAAGTACGCGTACTCCAACTTCGGGTACACGCTGGCCGGCCGGGTGATCGAGAAGGTCAGCGGCCTGAGCTACGAGGACTACGTCAAGCAGAAGCTGCTCGCCCCGCTGAAGATCAAGCGGATGTCGCTCGGCTACTCGATCGCCAAGCACAGCGGCGAGACGTCGTACGAGTCGCAGTACTCCGGGCCGACCGTGCTCGACATGTCCGGCAAGACGGTGCCCGCACCGTACGGCACGTTCAGCATGCGGATCCAGGACGCGAACGGCGGCTGGATCGCGAGCGCGCCGGACCTGGTCCGCTGGGCGAAGATGTTCGACGCCCCGTCGAGCGTCCTGAACAGCACCTCACTCGGCCACGTCTGGGCGAAGCCGTCGATCGGCGTCAACCCCGACGGCTGGTACTACGGCCTCGGCTGGCAGATCCGCCCCGTCACGACCGGCGGCACCGGTCGCAACACGTGGCACACCGGCAGCATGCCCGGTACGTTCACGATCGTCGTCCGCACGTACAACGGGATGAGCTGGGCCGCCCTCTTCAACCGCCGCGACGACGCCAGTGGCAAGTCGTACGGCGACATCGACGCCGCCCTGTGGACCGCCGCCAACGGCGTGAAGTCCTGGCCGACGAACGACCTGTTCCCGACGTACTTCAGCTAGAACATCAACGCCCGAAAGTGCGGCGTACTGATCTGGGCCTCGCCGGCCATGTCGGTCAGTACGTCGCGCAGGGTGTCGATCGCCTCGTCGCCGAAGCGTTTGCGGAGGCGGCGTTCGTACGCCTGATGGAACTTCCGCGCCGCTGACAGCGCGGCCTCACCGCGCGCCGTCAGGTGCAGCAGCTTCGCACGCGCGTCCGACGGGTCCGGGCGGCGTTCGACGTACCCGCGGCGCTCCATGTCGTCGACGATCTGGCCCGCGCCCTGCTTGGTGATCTCCAGCCGCTCCGCGAGTCCGCTGATCGTCCGCGGGCCGGCGCCGAGCGTCCGCAGGACGAATCCGTCCGACCGGCCCTGGTCCTCGTACCCCAGCGCCGCCGTGTGCGCGCGCAGTTCGCGGACGAACTCCTGGTCCGCCAGTAGCAACAAGATCCCGATATCCGGCTTGCCCGATCGCGTCATGACAGTCATGATAGACAAGCTGACTTGGTCAAGTCAGCTTGTCTAATTGTTTGGGGGACGAGATGCACGTCATTCGCGCGACCGAGGCGCAGCGGTTCCAGCTGCCGGGGGTCGAGTTCACCGGGCTGGCCGCGCCGAGCCGCGGTTCGGCCGGGTTGTGCACGTGGAAACTCACGGTCGAGCCCGGGCACGGCGGCGACGCGCCGCACACGCTCGACCGCGACGAGGTGTTCATGGTCATCAGCGGCACGGTGTCACTCGGCGCGGACAAGCTCGGCCCGGGCGACGCCGTCGTCGTACCGGCCGGTGAGCCGATCTCGCTGACCAACCTCGGCGAAGGTCCGGCGGAGCTGTACGTCGCCATCACCGCCGGCTTCACGGGCTACATGGCCGACGGCACCGCGGTCCAGCCGCCCTGGGCACAGTAAGCCTTCAGCAGCGACGGATCGGTGCGGTGTACGTCGTGTTGCTCGCCGTGGCGACGTAGTAGTCCGTCACCCAGCTGCCGTCACTCAGCCGGTCCCAGACCGAGGTGGTGCCGACTCTGGACCCGGGTGCCTGACAGGTGACCCAGGCCAGCGACCCAGCGGGCAGAGTGCTCGGGTACGCCGCATACGCCGCGCCCGGGCCGTGCCGCCGGCTCAGCCCGCCGATCGTTGTTTGGAAGGGGAAGCTGCAGCCGGGGAGCGGTGCGCTGTAACCGGGCTTGCTCGGCGTGCGGACGTAGTAGTCGGTGACGTACGTGCCGTCGATCAGCTTGTCCCAGACCGAGCTGGTGCCGATCTTCGGCCCGAACGTCTGACACACCACCCGGACGCCGGCATTCGCTGCGATTGTCGAGCGGACCGGGTACGCGGTCGACGGACCGGAGTACGAGTGGATCGTCGTACGGACGGTGTAGTTGTAGGCGACGGACGCGACCGGCGCGTCGAAGCGGTCGTTGTCGATGTTGAGCGTCACGCCGCCGTGCGTCTCGGTGTGGTCGCCCACGTACTGCTTGCCACGCTGTCCGACCGCCCAGAACGTGTTGGGGATACCGGCCCACCCGGTGAGCAGGCTGCTGTTGTCCCAGCGCGCAATCCACAGTGCGTCCGGCCGGGCGTACGACGGGGAGTTGTACGCCGCGGCGAGGTCGGGCGCGCCTGAGCCCAGGTTGGCGTAGACGCCGGACAGATAGCGCTGCAGATGGAGCTCCTTCGTCCAGGAGGACAGGTAGTGCAGCACTGCGGACCGGCAGACCGAGTTGGTGTGGTCGTAGTTCTCCATGTCGTTGTAGAGCGCACTACCCGGCAGGAGGCCCAGTGCCTTGGCTTTCGCGACCGCATCGTCCGCGTCCCGCACCGCCTCGCGGTTGGACGCGGTCGTCGACATCTTGTGCGTGCGCGTGCCACAGGGGGCCTGCAGACCCAGATAGATCGGCACGAGCCGCCAGCCCATCGCAGTGACCGCTGTGACCCATGCTGGGGTCAGCTGCGGTTGTGCACAGCTCCGGTTGACGCCGCCGAAGTAAATGCCGATCGCCTTGTACGGCGAGGCCTTCCACGCGGTCATCTGCGCCAGCGTCGGCGCCGTACACGTGTCGAACGCCAGCCCGGTGAACCGCGTCGCCGTGGTACCCGCGTTGTAGGTGATCGGCGTCGTCGGCTCGGCGTACGCGGGCAGGACGGCGACCGAGAGCGCCATGGTGGCGAGCAAGACCTTGAGCTTCAGCATGGTGACCCCCTGGTCTCAGTAGACCCTCAGGAATCGCCGGGCGGTAGGTTGAGGCCACCATCGAGTATTTGGAGGACCGATGCCGGAGATCGTCGAGTTGGAGGAACGCCCGTACGTCGCGCTGCGGGGCAAAGTCGCGATGGACGGAATCGCCGCGTTCGCGGACCGGATGCGGGAGGTGATCGACTGGCTCGCGGCCAAGGAGATCGCCCCGAACGACGCGCCGTTCTTCAAGTACGACGTGGTCGACATGGACGCCGGGCTGGTGATGGAGATCGGGTTCCCGGTCGACGACCTGCGCTCGGGCGAGGGCGAGATCGTCACCGGCGTACTCCCGGCCGGCCGGTACGCGACCGTCAGCCACCACGGCCACCCGGACGGCCTGATGGCGGCCACCCGCGACCTGCTGGCATGGGGCGAGGAGCAGGGCGTCGAGTGGGACGCGAACGGCGACCACTGGACCGCCCGCCTGGAGATCTACCGCTCCGACCCACGCGAGGTCCCGGACATGAACGACTGGGACACGGACCTCCAGTTCAAGGTCAAAGACTGAGTGCCGACAGTTCTGGCCGGCGTCAGTCGGCTTGAGCCGGAGCGGATTCGGCATGTTGCGTCGCCGCTGATCGAACTCGGCTGCGCTCTGCACGTGCTGGCCGAGCCCACTCACCACGACCGGGTCGAGTGGGCGGCGTCCGTACCGCTGTCCGCCGAGCTGCGCTCCGAGCTGGCGCAGTGGTCGTGGACGGTCCGCGCGGTCCGTGCTCGCTTCTTCGCGACAACAGCTGCTACCGGCATGCCCTCGTGGTCCGATGAGCTGGCCGCGCTCCGGTCGCGCCCGCCGGAGGAGGTGGCCGCCGAGCTGGTCCGGCCGTTGCACGGTCGCCCGTTGAGCAGCCGGACCGTCGACACCGACGCCATACTGCACTGGGCTCGCAGCCGAGGCCGTGCGGTGGCTGGGCTGGTGGAGTCGCTCGTGACGTCCCCTGCAGATCCGGTACGGCGGTTTGTCGACCTGCTGGATGCCTGCTGGCAGGAGTGGTTCGGCGAGGTCTGGTCGACGTCACGGGACGAGCTGGCTGCCCGCGGCCGGCACGACCGCGACCTGGCGATCCGCGACGGGGCCGGAGCGATGCTGCGGTCGTTGGACGGTTCGATCGACCTGCGTGACGCGGACAGCGTCGTCGTACAGAAGGTGCAGAGCAAGCGGATCGACGTCAGCACGCGCTCGTTGTTGCTTGTCCCCAGCAACTACATCGCTCCGCACCTGTTTGTCGGCGAGATCCCCGGCGAACCGATCACGATCATCTACCCGCTGAGCGGCCGCAGTACCGCCGTACCGACCGCTCAACAGATCCGCGCCCGGCTGGATGCACTTGCGTCACCGGACCGCCTACAGGTCTGCCGAGCCGTCGCCAGCGAACCCCGCACCGCCGGCGAGATCGCCGCGCTCTGGGGCCTGCACCCCACGCAGGTCACCCGCCACCTCAGAGCGCTGACCAGAGCCGGCCTGGTCACGGCTGAACGCCAGGGCCGCTTCGTCGCCTACCGCCTCGACGAATCCGCCCTGACCACGCTCGGCACCGACCTCCTGAGACTCATCATGCGCTGATGGACTGACAGAAGTCGGCAATCCAACGGCCGGACCGGGCCGCCTGGCTTTGAGTGAGCAGGTGACTTCTCTTCCGCCTGCCGTGCGTCGGTTGATTCTGGCAACGTTGGTGAACACGCTCGGGAACGGCGTCTACGCGGCCGTCGGAGCGCTGTTCCTGACCAGGTCGGTCGGCCTGTCCGTGGGGCATGTCGGCATCGGGCTGACTGTGGCCGCACTGATCGGTCTGGTGACGAGTACCCCGCTCGGTGTCGTTGCCGATCGCCTCGGCCCGAACCGGGCGTACGTCGGATTCCTGCTGCTCCAGGCGCTCACGATGACCGCACTCACCCAGGTCCGTTCCTTCATCCCGTACGTCGTGGTCGCCGGCGTGACCGCGATCGCGGACTCCGGGCAGCGCGGCGCCAAGGGCGCTCTGATCGCGGGACTGTCACCGGCCGACCAGCGGGTGCGGACCCGGGCGATCCTCCGGGTCGCGACGAACGTCGGCATGGGTGCCGGCATGGGACTGGCCGGGATCGTGCTCGCGGTCGACCGTCGAGAGGTCTACGTGATCGCCTTGCTCGCGAACGCGGCGACGTACCTGGTCACGGCCGGACTTGTCCGCTTCGGCATGCCCGAGGTGGACAAGGTGCCGGTGGCCGACGGGCCCTCGGGCCTGACCGCGTTGGCGGACCGGCGGTTCCTGGTGTTCGTGGCACTGGACGGCGTACTCACGATGCACGCCGCGCTGGCGCAGGTCGGGATCCCGCTCTGGGTGGCGACCGCGACCGATGCGCCGCGGTGGATGATCTCGGTCCTGCTGGTGATCAACTCGGTCGCGGTGATCCTGCTGCAGGTAAGGGTCGCGCGCGGCACCGAACATCTCTCCGGCGCCGCCCGAGCCGGTCGGCGGGCCGGACTGCTACTCGCCGGCGCCTGCGTCGTGCTCGCTCTCACCGACACCACGTCCGGCGTGGTCACGGTCGGTCTGCTGATCGTCGCAGCGCTGTTCCATGTGCTCGGCGAGATGCTCCAGTCGGCGGGCGGTTGGGGTATCAGCTTCGAGCTCGCGCCGCCCGGCGCACAGGGCCAGTACCAGGGCGCGTATGCGATGGGCCGTCAACTCGGCGACCTCGTGGCGCCGTTGCTCCTCACCACGGTCGCCGTCTCCTGGGGCTGGCCCGGATGGCTGCTCGTTGGCGCTCTCTTCCTCGTCGCGGGTCTCCTGATCCCGGGCACGGTCGCCGGCCACCGCGCGAACACCGAACAGCGCGACCTCGTTGTGAGCTGATTCGTTGGCGAGAATGCCTGCATGGATCTGCATCTGCGGTTGGGGGAGGGCGGGCTGGCCGAGCAGATCTACGCGCAGTTGCACGAGCGGATCAGCACCGGTGTCTTGCCGGCGGGGACGGTGCTGCCGTCGTCACGGGAGCTGGCCGGGCGGTTGTCGGTGTCGCGGGCGACGGTGGTTGCGGCGTACGAACGGCTCGCGGCGCACGGGTTGATCCGCTCTCGTGCCGGGGTCGGGACGGTCGTCACCGGCGAACGGGTCCCTGCGCCGACCACCCCGCCTGCGTCGCCGCTGCGGCCTCGGGAGATCTGGACCGCCGAGCGGCTCGCCGTACCGGATCTTGTTGCGCCGGTTACCGAGTTCGACTTCGCGCCGGGTGTTCCCGCGCGGACGCAGTTCCCGTTCGCGCGGTGGCGGGCGCTGCTCAACGATCAGCTGCGTACCCGGACCGAGGTCAGGTACGCCGATCCGGCAGGCTCGGCCCAGTTGCGTACGGCGCTCGCGCGGCATCTGGTCGTAAGTCGTGCGGTCCGGATCGCTTCGGAGCAGCTGGTGATCACGACGGGTGCGCAGCAGGCCTTCGACCTCGCCGCACGCATCCTGCTCGAGCCGGGCGACACGGTGGCGATGGAGGATCCGGGCTATCTGCCGGCCTATCGGGGATTCGTTGCCCACGGCGCCCAGGTCGTCGGGGTGCCGGTGGACGGCGAGGGCCTGGTGGTCGACCGGATCCCGGCCGGGACGCGGCTCGTGTACGTGACCCCGTCGCATCAGTTCCCGCTCGGCATGCCGCTGTCGGACTCCCGCCGTACGGCGTTGCTCGCCTGGGCCGCGCGCCACGACGCGGCGATCGTCGAGGACGACTACGACTCGGAGTTCCGGTTCAGCGGGCGTCCGCTCACGCCGCTCCAGGCGACCGACACGGAAGGGCGGGTGCTGTACGTCGGGTCGTTCTCCAAGACGCTGCTGCCGGCGCTCCGGGTCGGGTTCCTCGCCGTACCGGACACGCTGGCGGAGGCCGCGCGGAGAGCGAAGTTCGTCGCCGACTACGGCACCGGCGGGCATGTGCAGGCAGCGCTCGCCGCGTTCATCGACGACGGCGGTCTGGCGCACCACATCCGACGGATGCGGCGCGCGTACGAACGCAGGCACGACGTGCTGATCAGCACCTTGCGGGAACACTTCGACGGCGTACTCGAGCCGATCGAGTCCAGCGGCGGCACGCACATGGCCGCGCTCCTGACGCCCGGGCAACCGCCGGACACGACGCTCGCCGCCGCGGCCCTGGCGGCGGGCGTGAACGTCGGGACCGTCTCGCGCTGGGGGATCGAGGGCCGCGGTCCGAATGGGTTCGTCTTCGGGTACGGCGCGATCGCGGCCGACCGCATCCCCGCCGGACTGGCCGCGCTGCGCCGCGTTATCTGATCGAGATTGGACTGGCGCAGTACGTCGCGAACCGGCACCTCCACCGGCCTGAGTCCGTTCCTAGGCTGCCGCGGACACTCACCACAGGAGGACCCGATGAGATCCCTGCGCATCGCCGCCGTTGCCCTCGCCAGTGCCGGCGTGGTCGCCGGTTCGTCCGTCGCCAACGCGCATCCGCGCTGCGAGGAGGTCGACGCGACCATCGCCGATAAGGTCGTCGACGTGGGCTGCCCGCCGCCGACCCAGGTCTGCGTGGCCGGCACGGTCCGCGGGAAGCATGGCTTCGACGGGACGACCGTCTTCATCCTGGGCTCGCGGGGCGAGGCACCGCCGACCGCACCGGGCTACCGCCCGGTCAGCGGGACGATCACCTACACCTTCAAGGATGGCTCGACGCTGACGGCCCTCGAGACGAGCATCGGCAACGTCAACACCACCACGGGCACCGGGCACGCCGGCGGCACGCAGGAGTTCACTGGCGGCACCGGACGCTACGAGAACGCCACCGGCTACACCTATCTCAACCAGCACTGGCAGACCGACCACTTCGTCACCACGATCCAGGGCGAAGTCTGCCGCCCGCAAAGCTAAGCGGCCTGGGACTTCAGGAGGTCGCGCAGGGCTCGGGCGGCGGTGAAGCCGGCTCGGTTGGCGCCGATGGTGCTGGCGGAGGGGCCGTAGCCGACCAGGTGGATACGGGGGTCGGCGGCTGTCGCAGTGCCGTTCATACGGATGCCGCCGGAGGGCTCGCGGAGGTGGAGCGGGGCGAGGTGGGCCAGGTCGGCGCGGAAGCCGGTCGCCCAGAGGATGGTGTCGACGTGTTCGTGGCGGCCGTCTGCCCACTCGACGCCGTCCGGCGTGATGCGGGTGAACATCGGGTGGCGGGTGTAGACGCCGCGGTCCCAGGCGGCCTGCTCCTGTGGGCGCAGGTGCAGGCCGGTCACGCTGACGACGCTGCGCGGCGGCAGACCGGCGCGTACCCGTTCCTCGACCCGCGCGACCACCTGCCGCCCGTACTCCGGGGTGAAGTCGTCACCCGTCCGCCACTCCGGCGGCCGCCGCGTCACCCAGGTCGTGGTCGCAACAGCAGAGATCTCCGCCAGCAACTGCACCGCCGACGCGCCACCGCCGACCACGAGCACGTGCTGCCCGGCGAGCTCTGCCGCGCCCGCGTAGTCCGCGGTGTGCAACTGCCGGCCCTTGAACGTCTCGATCCCCGGATACCAGGGGATGAACGGCCGGTCCCACGTCCCGGTCGCGTTGACCAGCGCGGCCGCGGAGTACACGCCCTTTGAGGTCTGCAGTTCGAAGCCGTGAGCGATCTCGTGCACGCTCTCGACCGCCACCGGCCGCACCACCGGCAGGTCGAAACGCTGCTCGTAGTCCGCGAAGTACGCCGGGACGAACGCGTTGGCCCGCTCCGTATCAGCGCTGGGCGGCACCGGTACGCCGGGCAGGTTCGCGATCCCGTGGACGTCGTGCATCGTCAGCGAGTCCCACCGGTGCTGCCAGGCGCCGCCGGGTGCCGGATTCCGGTCCAGCACGACGACCTCGTCGTACGGCGTGAATCCGAGCCGCACCAGGTGGTACGCAGCCGACAGCCCCGCCTGTCCCGCACCGATCACCGCAACTTCGAGCACACCAGCGTCAACGCCCGGGCAGGCGCTCGTCTTCCCGCGCTACCGTGACGCGCGTGGACCTCAACGCGGCGTACGGCTTCCGGATGGACTGGATCGTGAGCTTCGTCGCCGTCGCCCGGTACGGCGGGTTCTCCGCGGCCGGCAAGGCGGTGTACCGCGGTCAGTCGCGGATCAGCGAGCATGTCGCCGAGCTGGAGCGTGCCCTCGGCGTACAGCTCTTCGACCGCACCCATCCAACCAGCCTGACCCCGGAGGGCCGCGCGCTGCTCCCACGGGCCGAGGAGCTCCTGCGCAACCTCCAGAGCCTGAACGGCGGGGGAGAGGTCCGTTTCGGCGCCTACCCGAGCGCGGCCGCCTGGCTGTTCCCCCGAGTCGTACGCCGCCTGCCGGACAGCATCCGGCTCCTGCTGGTCGAGGGACCGAGCATCGACCTGGAGAGCGCACTGCTGCGTGGCGACATCGACCTCGCGATCCGACCGGTGCACCCTCTCGTCACCGATGAGTCCCTCGTCCACGAGGTGCTCTGGCGCGAGCCGCTCACCGCCGTCTTTCCGGCCAACCACCCGCTCGCCGACACGCAGTCCGTGAGCCTCAAGCAGCTCGCTGAGCTCCCGCTGATCTCGATCGGCGAGGCAGACCAGCCGCGGCAGTTCGAGTCCCATCTGGCGTTCGCGTCCGCCGGTCTCAACCCCGAGTCAGCCTTCCGCACCAACCAGCCGCAAACGCTGCTGTCGCTCGTCCGCCACGGTCTCGGCGTTGGCGTGACCAACCAGTTGGCGGTCACGACCGCCAATCTCGACGGCGTGAAGCTCGTGCCGATCCACGACGCCGGTGTGGACCGTCAGGTCGGACTGTTCACCCGCGGCGACCGCGTGCACTCCCCGTCGCTCGACCAGGTGATCGAGGCTGTCCGGGAGGTCAGCGGATGAACTGGTCCACGTAGTCCGCGCCGAGCCCGTTGGCGCCGTAGTGGTCGCGGCAGAGCTGGATCTTGGTGAACGTGTCCTCGTACCCGATCTGGTTGCCGGCCTCGTCGACGTAGATCATCGCGCCGGAGATGTTGAAGAACGTGATCATCTCGGTGCAGTCCTCGGGGACGCGCAGGGTGTGGATCTCGCCCGGCGGTTCGTACACGAACGAGCCGGTGTCGGCGACCCAGTCGTGTTCGTCGTACTGCCATTTGCCCTTGATCACATAGCCGAAGACCGCGCTCGGGTGGCGGTGCCGCGAAACGATGCCGGCGCGGGTGACCTTGAGCAGGTTGCACCACTGGCCGGTAATCGTGTTCAGCATCAACGGCCGGAACCACACGTCCGGCGCCTGCTGCACCCAGAGCCGATCGTCATCGGGCACGGCCTGTACGGCGATCTCCGGCGGGACACCTGCGGATACGGGGATCATCGGGTTCTCCTCACATGCTCAGGTAGCCGCCGTCGACGGGTACGACGGTGCCGGTGACGAAGCCCGCGTCGGGGCCGGACAGGAAGGCGATCACGCCCGCGACCTCGTCCGGCGTACCCCAGCGGGCCATCGGCGTACGGGACAGGATCCGGTCGGAGGCGACCGGGTCGGACTGCAGCGCGGCAGTCAGGTCGGTGGCGATCCAGCCGGGAGCGACGGCGTTCACTCTGATGCCGTCCGGAGCCCATGCGACGGCGAGGGACTTGGTCAGCTGGACGATCCCGCCCTTGGAGGCGCTGTACGCCGGTACGAGCGGACCGCCGAAGTAGCTGAGCATCGAGGCCACGTTGACGATGCAGCCGCTGCTGGCCGCGAGCAGGTCATGTGCGGCCTCTGCGGCTCGCATAGCGCCGGTCAGGTTGATCTCCACGACCTCACGGAACACGTCCGGCTGGTGCTCGTCGCCGCGCCGGATGATGCCGGCTGCGTTCACCAGGACGTCGAGAGCCCCGAGCGAACTGATCAGTCCCTCGAGGTCGCCGGGCTGGCGCAGATCCAGCTCCACCTGGACGGGGTGGGGCGCGCTCGCTTCGGGCGTGTGGGCGTTCAGGCCGGCCGCGATGACGTGCAGACCGTCTGCCGCGAGGCGGCGTGCTGTGGCCGCGCCGATGCCGCTGGTGCCTCCGACGACCAGCGCGGTGCGTGTCATGCCTCGCATCCTGCAGGCTGCTGTGCGGTCCGACAAGCGTGACCCGGACGGCGGATCGAAGTCATCCGCCGTCCGGGTTGCCGCTTGTCAGCTCACGTCGATCCGCTTGTGGTACCGCTGTCCGGCCATGCTGCCGACCAGTGCAGCGAGCAGCGTGATGACGACCGCAGCGATCACCACGACCACTCCGCCTGTCGTGAGCGTGTGGTCATCGATCGGCACCGACGGCAGATCCACCCGGTCCAGTACGTCGTACTGCGAACCGGCCAGCGCCGCCAGCCCTGCCACGACCGCCGTCACGATCACGCCGATCATCCAGACGCCGAACCCCTGCCGGGCGCCGTCGAAGCGGGCCAGCCGTCCGGCGACGTACCCGCCGTTGTAGTAGGCGATCGCCAGGATCACCAGCAGGACAGCCGCGGAGGCGATCCCGATCGTGCCGGCCGAGTTGTTCCAGTCGATCGTGAGCGCGTAGTCGGCCGCGGCCGCGAGCGCCCCGACGATCCCGGTGAGCAGCGCGATCAGCCCGATCGCGACGATCCAGCCGAAGAAGGCCGCGCCGCCCTTGAACCCGCGGTACGACGGATCGACCCGATCCTTCGTCGCCACGGTGGTCCGGTCGACGGTTGTAGTCGTTCGATCGTCGTCGTACTTCTCCGACGGATCGATCCGTGTCTCTTCCTGATGCTGCTGGGTCATAGCAGTTGTCTCCTCACCAGACAGCCCCGTGCAGCCGTCCGGTACCCCGCAGCGAAACCCTCTAGCTCAGCAGTTCGTCGATCCGGTCGTGGTACCGCCGGCCGTTCTTGCCGCCGAGGATCGCCATCAGCAGCGTGAGGACCAGCAGCGCGGCCGCGGCGGCGATGCCGCCGAGCAGGAGCGTGTTGTCGGCCAGCGCCACGTCCGGCCAGTTGATCCGGCCGACCAGGTCGTACTGGTTGTCCAGCACCCAGCCGCCGCCACCCACGATCACACCGACCACCAGCGCAATCATCCACACCCCGAATCCCTGCCGCCCGCCGTCGAAGCGGGCCAGCCGGCCGGCGACGTACCCGCCGGTGTAGAACGCGATCATCAGCATGAAGATCGACACCGCCGCTGCGGTGATCAACGCCGCGCCGGGTTGGGCCTTCGCGTCGCTGGTCGTGTAGTCGAGGACCTCGGCGGTGCCGAGCGCGGCCGCGGACACGGCTGCCAGCAGCAGGACCGACATCGAGATCGCGATCAGCCAGCCGAAGAACGCCGCGCCGAACTTGAACCCGCGGTACGACAGCAGCTCCGGCGCGACGTCGGGCTCCGCGGGAGCCGCGCCCGGCGGCTCCGGGATCGAGATCGTGCTCATCGCCCGGCTCGCCGCAGCCCGGGCTTCCTCGTACCGCTGCGTGGTGGTGTCTTCGCCGACGGGTGTGGCGATCGTGGCGGTGCTGCCCTGGTCGCCCGGGTACTGCTGAGTCATGTCCGCTGGCTCCTCACTGGTCGGCTTCCGCGCGGGTCCCTACCCGTCCGTACGGCGCCTGACACAGCCCGGGAGCGGATTTAACCGGCTCCTGGCGTGGACTCACTCACCGTGCCCGGATAGCGGCGGGGAGTGAAGACCAACGGACCATTGGGGCGGGACACGGTACGGGTCTGCGACGAGCCGATCAGGAGCAGGCACCGCATGTCAACCGTCTGAGCGTCGAGTTCGGCCAGTGTTGTCACGGTGATCGTTTCCTCCGGCCCACCGACGTCCCGGCCGATCACCACCGGCGTACCGGGGGAGCGGTGCTCGAGCAGGAGGTCGCGGGTCGCCGCCACCTGCCAGGTGCGGGACTTCGAGGCGGGGTTGTAGATCGCGATCGCCAGGTCGGCCGTTGCGGCCGCAGTCAGCCGTTGGGCGATGACCTCCCAGGGCTTGAGGCGGTCGGAGAGGGACAGGACGCAGTAGTCGTGCCCGAGCGGCGCCCCGACCCGGCTGGCGACGGCCTGGGCTGCGGTCATGCCGGGCAGCACGCGTACGGCGATATCGGCGTACTCCGGCTCCGACGCGACCTCGGTGACCGCACTGGCCATCGCGAAGACGCCGGGGTCGCCGGACGAGACCACGACAACGTTTGAGCCCTTGCGGGCGAGGTCGAGGGCGAAGGCGGCCCGCTCGGACTCCACGCGGTTGTCGGACCCGTGCTTGCGCTGACGAGCGCGGTCCGGGAGGCGGTCGACGTACGTGGTGTAGCCGATCACGTCGTCGGCACCTGCGATCGCAGCGCGGGCCTCGGGGGTCATCCACTCCGGTCCGGCCGGTCCGAGGCCGACGACGGTGACTGAGCCTTCGGTCGCGGTCCTGGTCTGTGGGGGAGTGAAGGTGTTGTTGATGGGGCTGGGGAGGAGGGCGAGGGAGAAGTACGGGACGTCGTCCGGGTCTACGTCGTTGAGGGGCGCCGTGCGCTGGGCGTCGGTGGTGGCGCGTTCGACGTACCAGGCCTCGTCTGCACGTCCGGCCAGCTCGAAGGCTTCGCGGACGTTGGCGAAGGTGCGTCCTAGCTTCATCACGGCCGCCGCGTCGGTTTCTCTGAGGCGGTCCGCCAGCACATCCGGCGGCAGCGTGCCGGGGAGGACGGTGAGGATCTCGTCGCGCTCACACAGCGGACGTCCCAGTACTGCGGCTGCCGCACTCACCGACGTCACACCCGGGACGACCTCACACGGGTAGCGGTCGGCCAGGCGTTTGTGCATGTGCATGTACGACCCGTAGAACAGCGGATCCCCTTCCGCGAGCACGACGACATCGCGGCCGGCATCGAGGTGCGCTGCGAGCCGGGCGGCACAGTCTTCGTAGAAGTCATCCATCGCGCCCTGATAGCCACCGGGGTGATCGGTCGTCTCAGTCGTGAGCGGATAAACGAGGTGCTCCTCGACCTGGCCGTCGGTGAGGTACGGCGCTGCCACCCCGCGCGCAATGCTCCGCCCGTGCCGCGCACTGTGAAAGGCAATCACGTCGGCGGCCCCGATCAGCCTCGCCGCCTTCACCGTGACCAGCTCAGGATCCCCAGGCCCGAGTCCGACTCCCCACAACCGCCCGGTCATCACTCTTCCTCGCTTGCGATTGCGTTGACGGCGGCGGCGGTGATCGCACTTCCGCCGCGGCGGCCGCGGACGATCAGATACTCGAGGCCGAGCTCGTTCGCCGCGAGCGCGTCCTTCGACTCGGCCGCGCCGATGAAACCGACCGGAATGCCAAGGATCGCCGCCGGCCTCGGTGCGCCGTCGGCAATCCGGTTGAGCAGGTGGAACAACGTCGTCGGAGCGTTGCCGATAGCAACAACCGCCCCGGCCAGGTGGTCATCCCACAGCTCGACCGCGGCGGCACTCCGGGTGGTCTGGTGGTCTTGGGCGAGCCCGACAGTCCGAGGATCCTGCAACGTGCAGATGACCTCGTTCTCCGCCGGCAACCGCCGCCGCGTGATTCCGGCCGCCACCATCTGCGCATCACACAGAATCGGCGCACCACCTTGCAGCGCAGCCCGCGCGCTCTTCACGACGTTGGGCGACCAGGCGAGATCGCCAACCAGGTCAGTCATCCCACAGGCGTGAATCATCCGCACGGCAACCTGCGCCACGTCCGCCGGCAACCCGTCCAGCGCCGCCTCTGCCCGGATCGTCGCAAACGACCGCCGATAGATCTCCGCGCCGTCGCGCACGTACTCGTAGCTCACAGCCGTTCCCCATCCACCAGATACCCATCGCCTACCGCAACCACGTCCACAAACTCGCCAGCAGGCTTCCCGCACCGGCGCTCACACCCAGCCCAATGCACCCGCCGCCCATCCCGCTCGAAGGCGGGCATCAGCCTGGCCGCATCCGCCCGCACATCACCCAACGCCTTCGAACACCCCGGCCTCCCAGCACACGCGGTCACACCCTCCCAAACCGAGCCAGGCGTACTAACCAACCCAACCCCTTCCAGCCCGGAAGCTCCCCCCGGCACCACAACAGACCGCCAAGGCGTAACCCGCACCCCACCCACCGCAGCGGCCAGTACAGCTGCCTGGTCTTGCGTGAGGCTTCCGAGGGGGACGGTTACCACCAGGGCCGAGCCGTGCACACCAGCCGTCACCCGGGTGGTGCTGGTGTCCAGTGGCTCGTCCGCCTGTAGCCCGAGCCGCTCCAGGATCCGCTCCTCGCCACCAGGTACCTCAGCGATCCGCCACTCCTGATCCCGCACCGCCAGGAACGCCTCCGCCGCAGCCAACATCAGCTCCGGCACCTCGCCCCACGACACCCGCACGCCAAGCCTTCCGAGGCTCAGAACAGCACTCCGCTCATCCACCGCACGCACAGCAACATCCGCCCGTACATCCGCCAGATCCCCCCGCCCGTCATCCAGCGCGAACAGAAACCGCCCGGGCAGCTCCGCCAACCCCGGCCGCGCACACAGCCCCCGGTCCAGCGCAGTCGCCACGGGGAGTACGTCGTACCGCGACACCGCATCCAACCCGGACAGCGGCGACGCCAGGATGTTCCGCACCCGCTCGTGCGCCATCGACGGCAACAGCCCCACGCCAAACAACCGATCCGACAACTCCCTCGGCCCTCGCGCGTCCAACCCGCGGATCTGCACGTTCGCACGAGAGGTGAGCTCCAGCCGCCTATCACCCAGCTCAGCGGCAGCAACCCGCAGTACCTCCAGCTGCTCCGCACTCACCACCCCACCCGGCAACCGGACCCGCGCAAGACCGCCGTCCGCCGCCTGGTGCACCGCCAGCACACCAGGGCATCGATCGGTCTCGGTCCGCGCCATGCCCGCGATGCTACGTCCCCGGAACCTCCTGTGTTCTGGACCACAGCAGCACCGCCACCGCCAACACCGCACACCCACCACCAGCCACCATCGCGACGGGTATCGACCACGCGTCCACCACCAGCCCGCCGAGCAGCGCACCGATAGACAACACAGCCTGGTACGACGATGTGAACCACACCGTCGCCGCCTCCCGAGACTCCGGCGTCGCCTGCGCGAACATGCTCATCGAGCAGACCGGGATCCCGCCGTACCCCAGCCCCCAGACCACGAGCAGCACAAGCGCACCCGCCGCCGTGTGACCCGCCAGCGGCAGCAGCAGCGTCGCAGCTGCAATCAGCCCTGCGCAGGTGGCGAACGTCGCCCTCAGGTTCCGCGCCGCCGCCGTACCAGCGATCACGTTGCCCACCAGACCCGCAGCTCCGTAGACCAGCAAGAACAATCCGATCAGCTCCGGCCGTACGACGTCGCGCAGGAACGGCGTGACATACGTATAGGTCGCGAACTGCGCCGTGACAATCAGACAGGTCACAACGAGCGCATTCCGACTCCCACGGAGCGCATCACGCAGTACCGCGGCCCGCGTGACCTGCAACGGCGGCAGCGGAGGCACCGTGGTCCGCAGTACCGCCAGGGCCACTAAAGCTAGTACTCCGAGCGCAGCAAACGACGTACGCCAGCCAGCAAACTCACCCACAAACGTGCCAGCCGGTACGCCGAGCACCGACCCGAGCGGCACCGCCGAGAAGATGACAGCCGTCGCCCGTGGTGCCCACCGCTCCGGGACCAGCCTCCCAGCCAGGCCGGCACCGATCGACCAGAAGCCGCCGATGGTCAGTCCGACGAGGAATCTGGCGACCAGCTCGAGCCAGAAGACCGGTGCGGTCGCCGCGATAAGTCCTGCGATCGCCAGCAGCACCATGAGCACGCAGAGCATCAGGCGGCGGTCCAGCCGAGCCGTCGCGACGGTGACGACCGGTGCGGCCACAGCCGCGACCAGTCCGGGCATTGTCATCAGCCAACCGGTGCGCCCGGGCGTGAGCGCGAAGTCCGTGCCGATCGGTGTGAGGAGGCCGATCGGCAGGATCTCCGTGGTCACGATCGCAAAGATCCCGAGCGTCACCGCGACGACTCCGAGCCACCGGACAGTCGGCGTACGGGTTTCCAGAAGAGTCATAGTGTCGAGCGAACTAGTTGCAATAACGCCAGGCTCGCGGTTTTGCGACACCGCGGTGGTCGGCGAGCAAGCCGTCGCATTTCCGCGATTGTCGGTGCCGGGTGGGAGGGTGCGGCGCATGGTGCTGAGAGACCGGCCGTGGCCGGATGACGACCTGACACTCGCGCAGTCGGTGATCGGGTACTTCGAGTTCATCCACACCACCGCGGTGAACAAACTCGACGGGCTGGACGAGCAGCAGGCACGCGCGACGCCGCTCGCCACATCGCCGGTGATGAATCCGCTCGGGCTGATCAAGCACCTGACCGCGGTACAACGGCAGCACATCCAGCGGACCATCGGCGGGCAGGACCTGCCGTCGTTGTGGCGTTCGGACGACCATGACTACGAGTTCCGGATCGGGCCGGACGAGACGGTCGCCTCGGTCGTGGCGGCGTACGACGCGGAGTGGGAGCGGTCGCAGCAGACGCTGCGTGAGGTGGACTGGAGCGGGTTCATCGACGGGTATCGCGGACCGATCCGGGTCGAGCGGCTGCTGCTCGACGTACTGCAGGAGTCGGCCCGGCACCTCGGCCACCTCGACGTGATCCGCGAGCTGATCGACGGCGCCCGCGGAGAATGATCTAACTCCGGATCATCTGCGGACAGACGATCCCGCGCTACTCTCGAAGGTATGGCGCAGCTTCCGGAACGTACCGTGCCCGACCTGACCGGCTACCTCACCCACGCCGGCCATGTCCTGGAGACCCAGCTGTCCGCGGCGCTGGCGGAAATCGGCCTGACGCTGCGGATGCAGTGCGTACTGCGGCACGCGCTCGAGGCGGAACGCACCCAGATCCAGATCGCCGAGCTCGCCTACATGGACAAGACCACGATGGTCGTCACCGTCGACGCCCTCGAGGAGGCCGGCTACGCCGAACGTAAACCCGCCGCCACCGACCGCCGCGCCCGCATCATCGCCGTCACCGACGCCGGCGCCAAAATCGCCGCCGAAGGCCAGAAAATCGTCGACCGAGTCCACGCCGACGCCCTCAACGCCCTCGCCACCCCCCAACGCAAACCCTTCGTCGACGCAATCACCACCCTCGTAGACGGCCCCCTCTCCACCCCCACCACAGCCCAACCCGTACGCCGCTCCCGCCAACGCACCAGCTGAAAGAAGAACACCCCCGCGGTGCTACGCGCGACTCCTTCGTCGCCGTGCTACGCGCCGCACCCGCCCACCCCCGGGCTCATCGCCCGGAGCATCCCTTCCGGCTATCGCCGGGTTCTTCCGGCTGTCGCCGGACCTGCGGGCTATCGCCCGGACCCGTGCGCGCTGCCGCGCGTTCGACTGCCCCGTGGTGCGGCTGGTTCGTATCTGGCGAGGTGACTGCGGCTGGCCTGCGCTGCGACGCCATGCCATCTGACGACCGTCGTCGTCAGCTCACTCGCCCTTGTAGCAAAGGCAGAACGGGTGGCCGGCAGGGTCGGCATACACGGGGCAGCTGCCGCCCTGCGGGGGCAGCCGTGTCCCTCCGAACTCGAGGGCGATGCGTTCCTTCTCGGTCCGGTCATCGAAGCCGATGTCGAAGTGCATCTGTGGCGGGTAGTCGGGGTCGGGCCACCGTGGCGGTTGGTAGTCGGGAACGCGCTGCAGGGCGAGCATCGGCAGCCTGTCGTCGTCGCGGGCGATCACGATCCGGTCGGGTGAGTTTTCGACCGTACGGGGCATCTCCAGCACAGCGCCCCAGAACCGCGCCAGCGGTGCTGGATCGGCGCAGTCGATCACCACGCGAACGAGCGTGCCGAGCCGGTCCGTGGGCTCGGCGAGGCCGGAGTACAGACAGAACGGATGGCCCACCGGATCGGCATACACGCGCCAGCCGGGGAAGTCCTCTAGCTTCGTCGCGCCGTGCTCCCGGACGGCCTGCTCAGCTGCCTCCAGGTCGGCGACCTGCACATCGATGTGAATCTGCGTCGGCTTCGCCGGGTCGCGCCAGCGTGGAGGGCGCATCGGCCCCTCGCCTGGCCCGATCCGTCCATCGGTGAGCATTGAGTAGAACGCTCGCAGCTCGTCCTCACGTTCCTCGGGGCAGCCCACGACGACCCAGAATCGCCCGTCCTGCTCGTCCGCGTCGACTGACGTACCGACGACCTTGCCGACCTCGTCGAGCACCACGCTCGCGAACGCCTGTCCACGGTTGCCGACCAGAACGACGCGAACCATGCGGTCGTTGACCTGCCGCGCACTACCCACCGTCCGATCCGAACCCGCGAGCTCCTCCACCCTTGGCTGCCACGCCTCGCCAATCCACGGACCTGGATTCCAACCCTGCAGACCGCTAACCGCGTTGGCCGCCGGCACGTCCGCTCGCTCCAACGCGTCGACCCAACGACAAGCAACTTCGACGAGATCTCGAGGCATCTCGGTAGTCTCACGCCGCCGAGCCACCCGATCAAGCCACGTCCAGGCGCCGCGGCGTCAGCCGGGCAGATGCTCCGTCAGCTCTTGCCAGGACAGTTTGGTGTCCTCGGAATGGGGGTGGGGTTCGCGGAAGAGGTGGACGTCGGAGGCGATCTCGTCCAGGGACCACCAGACGTCGAAGAGCTCTAGGGCCTCTCGTCGTGGGGTGAATGGGCCGGCCTGTGACTGGTAGGCCGGGAGTACGTCGATGGAGCCGTCGAGGATGGCGGCCAGGTCGCGTTCGCGGGGTGCGAGGCGGGCGGTTTCCCAGTCGACCAGGCGCATGCCGTTGGTGGTGCGGAGGACGTTTGCGCTGTGGGGTTCGCCGTGGGTTATGACCCAGGGGTCGTCTGATGCCTCTAGTTGGCGGACTAGTGCGTCGTAGTGTTTCAGCTTGTTGTGCACGTAGTCGTGGGCGGCGGCCAGGCGGAGACGGGTCGGTTCCGCGTACGGACCGGTGGACCAAGGTCGGTCGAGGTCCGCGAGCGCGGCCAGGAGATTGTCGCGGTCCGGTATCGCGAAGTCCCAACGCTGCAAGGCTTCTGGAGGCGGAGCTGCGTGTAGGCGGCCGAGGATCTGTGCGATCTGCTCTCGTTCTGCCGGGTCGTCCCAGGCGCCGTCAGGTGTGCTCCATCCCTGCAGATACGGCAGGACTGTGAATGCCCAGCCAGCGATCGATTCGTGAACAAGGTTGCCGGTGCGATCAGGTAGCGGAGGTACGACGAACTCGTAGCCGTGGCTGGCTAGCTCGTGGGCGGTTTGCATGGCGGCGGTGATCGCCCGCCTGCCGTTCGTGGCGACTCGATCTGCGGTCACGAACCACTGCGGTCCCTTGCCTGTGGACGCGATCCAGTGGTAGCTGCCGAATCCCACGGGAGCATAGGACACGGCGGCGACGTCGAAACCCCAATGTCCATTGAGGATTCCAGCCACCAGCTCGCACGAGATCTCTGCCGGCTCATCCCTCACCCTGTGACCCTAATCGTCGGGTGCGTATGGGTCAGGTGGTTTTCGACGGCGACGGGATGCGCTTGTGTGGACGGGCCTGTTGCAGTCACCTCGCCAGGTACGAGCAGGCCGGACCACGGGGGCGGTCGATCGCGCGGTAGCGCGCACGGGTGCGGGCGGTAGCCCGCAGGTCCGGCGGCAGCCGGAAGGTCCCGGCGATAGCCGGAAGGGATGCTCCGGGCGATGAGCCCGGGGGTGGGCGGGTGCGGCGCGTAGCCCGGCGACGAAGGAGCCGCGCGTAGCACCGCGATGGGCTCGATCTTCACCTGATCAGAAGTTCATCTGATAAGAGATCGTCTATTACAGGACTATCTGTTATGGTCGTTCTGAGCGATCAAACTGAGGAGAAGGCCTGTGAGTGTGGACGTGGTGGTGGAGGCGGCGCGGGGGCGGGGTAAGGCGCTTGTCGTGCTGTGTGTGATGCAGTTGATGATCATTCTCGACGGGACTGTGGTGACGGTTGCGTTGCCGACGATTCAGGGGGATCTGGGGTTTTCGCAGGCGGGTCTGGCGTGGGTGATGAACTCGTATCTGATCGCGTTCGCCGGCCTCCTCCTGCTCGCCGGCCGCATAGGCGACCTGATCGGGAGCAAGCGGATCTTCCTAGCAGGCCTCGGCTTGTTCACCGTGGCCTCGCTCCTGTGTGGCCTGGCGGCCGACAAGGAGGTGCTGATCGCAGGCCGGTTCCTCCAGGGCGTAGGTGGCGCGCTGGCCTCCGCGGTGATTCTCGGGATGATCGTCAACCTGTTCCCCAAGCCGGGCGAGCAGGCGCGTGCCATGGGCGTCTACAGCTTCACCGCCGCGAGCGGTGCCTCGATAGGTCTGATTCTCGGTGGTGTGATCACGCAGACCATCGGCTGGCACTGGGCGTTCCTGATCAACGTCCCGATCGGAGCAATCGCCCTGGCGTTCGCAGTACGGCTGCTGGCACACCAGCCAGGACTCGGTCTCGCAAAGGGCGCCGACGTACTAGGTGCTGTGCTGGTGACCGCAGGACTCTCACTAGGCGTCTACACGATCGTCCAGACCGCAGAGCCCACGGCCACCCTGACCCGCACGCTCCTACAGGCCGCTGCGTCGATAGCACTCCTGGCAGCGTTCGTAGTACGCCAAGCGCGCATCAAGAACCCACTGCTTGCCCTGCGCATCTTCCGGCGCCGTCAGCTCAGCGTGGCCAACGTAGTCGTCGTCCTGCTCTTCGCGGCCGGATTCGGCTTCCAATTCACCACTGCGCTGTACGTGCAGCGCGTTCTCGGCTATGACTCCCTCACCACCGGACTAGCGTTCCTTCCAGCGCCACTCATGAACGCACTCATGTCGCTGTCGATCGCCCCACGCCTCACCGTCCGCTTCGGCCCCCGCAAGATGCTGATCGCCGGACTGGTCGTGTTCCTCCTGGCCCTGCTGTGGATCAGTCAGGCACCGGTCGACGGCTCGTACGTCGTCAACGTAGGCCCGGTGCTCGCAGTCATGGGCGCGGGCATCGGAGTAGCCATCCCGGCCGCGATCATGCTCGCCATGTCCGGCGCCGACCCCAGCGACGCCGGACTCGCCTCGGGCCTCAACAACACCGCGCAACAGGCAGGCGCGGCGATCGGCACCGCAGTGCTCGCCACGCTCGCAGCATCGACCACCGCGCACAGAGCGACCGAAGGCACCCTGAAAGCGCTCAGGGACGGGTACGGCGCAGCATGGCTCGCGGCAGCCGGATTCGTGTTCGCCGCGGTGGTCCTGTCGATCAGCCTGCTCCGCGAACGACACACCTGACGGCTACTCTTTCGGCCGTGAGTATGACGAGAGACCCCGACCGGCTGGTCCTGTTCACCGACGCGGTGGTCGCGATCGCCATCACGCTGCTGGTGCTGCCACTGGTCGACCTGGTGCCGGAGGTGAGGGCGGAGGGCGGCGACGCGGTCAATGTGGTCACCGACCACTGGCAGGAGATCTTCACGTTCTTGCTGAGCTTCGTCGTGATCGCCAACTTCTGGCTGGGGCATCACCGGCTGTTCGAACACGTTCGCGCGTACACGACCCCGATGATCCGCCTGAACCTGCTCTGGCTGCTGATGATCGTCGTCCTGCCGTTCCCGACCGAGATCATCGGGGCCTTCCCGAGCAACCGGTTCACCGCCGGGTTCTACACCGGCACGATCCTGGCGCTGAGCATCTGCCAGTCGGCGATCGCCTGGATGATCCACGGGCACAAGGAGCTCGAGAACCCGGACAATCCGGTCAGCAGAGAGGGCCTGGTCGGCTCCCTGATCCTGACCGGGTTGACCGTGGTCGCCTTCCTGCTGGCGGCCTTCGTTCCCGGAGTGAACTTCTACGCGTTGCTCCTCCTGCTCCTGTCGCCGATCCTCATGCCGATCTGGCGGAGAACGTCAGCCAAGGTGTGACCAGAACCCGCACTGGTGCTCGGTGCTCAGGTTGACCTGCTGGATGCCGGTCTGGTCCTTCGGCGCGAGTGAGAGGCCCTTGACCTCTCGTACGCCGGTCGGCGACCATTGCGGTCGATCCGGACCGTTCGGGTTGCCGGTCCGGGCGAACGCCGTCCAGTAGTCGATCATCTGGTTCGACAGCGTCTGCTGTGCCGCCGACATCGGGAAGTCGTACCCGCCGAGCCGGAACAGGTACGGCAGCTCCATGGCGTGTGCCGCACCCAGTCCGGGCGAGGCGATCGGAGAGTGCTTGTCTGCGAACTCGTACGCGTACACCGGTACCTTCCCGGCCGCCTGCTGGTCCGAAGCGACCTGTGTGCACGACCAGATCCGGTCCGTGGTGACAGCGCCCCACGCCGCAGCGGGGGAGTCGTACCGAGCCTGCGGGTAATGCTGCAGTACCTGCGGAGCCTTCTCGGCGCCGACCATGTTCTTGACCAGTTGCGGGTAGTCCTTGATGTCGCCGAAGGCAGCCAGCCAGCCGTTCGCCTCGTCGTGGTTGTTGCCGGAGATGATCGGCACCCGGTGGAACAGTCCGGCCTTCAACGCACGCGCAGGTGACAGCGGTACGACGGCGGTCCCGCCGTACCCGATCTGGGTGAAGTTGAGAGTTTCGTCGACCAGTACGTCGGACTTCGCGGCGCGGAGGCAGTCGAGCATGGACTGGCCGGGCTTGCACCCGAGCTTGTCCTTGTTGTCGGCGGCCCACTCCTTGCCGTTGGCCTGCACCGTGCTGGCGGGAATCCAGGGCGAGTCCGCGGCCTGACCGGGGTACTGGCTGTTGGCGGCCCAGTTGAACTCGCACGAGCCGCTCTGCATGATCGCCTTCGAGAACAGACCGGTGGACGTGGGAGACGTCAGCTGGGCGCAGACGCTCATGCCGCCGGCGGACTCACCCGCGACCGTCACGTTGCGCGGATCGCCGCCGAACGCGCGGGCGTTGCGCTGCACCCAGCGCAGCGCGGCCTGCTGGTCCTGGATGCCATAGGTGCCGGATCCTGGCAGACCCGGGTACCCGAAGAAGCCGAAGATGCCGAGCCGGTAGTTGACCGTCACGACGACCACGTCGCCGCGGGCGGCGAACTTCGACGCCTCGTAGCTGTTGCCGGCGCCGGAGAAGAACCCGCCGCCGGGGATCCACACCACGACGGCGCGCGGCTTCGGGGAGGGCTTGGTCGGGGTGGTGACGTTCAGGTAGAGGCAGTCCTCGGTGGACGACCCGTCCGGCGCCTCGGAGTTCGCCTGCTGTGGGCAGACGTTGCCGAGCTTCGACTCACGTACGCCGGTCCACGGCTTGGCCGGCGCAGGCGCCTTCCAGCGCAGCGGGCCGACCGGGGGAGCGGCGTACGGGATGCCGTCGAAGACCCTTGCGTCCCCGACCGTCTTGCTCGCAACCAGTCCGCCATCAGTTCGTACGACATCCTGCTGGGCCGCGTCGCTCGGCCCGGCCAGGCCCACCAACAGGCCCGCCGGCGCCAAGGCGGCCGTCATGATCACCAAGAGTTTCTTCTTCATGCCTGCAGCGTGGTCGAGCCGCCGGCATCCCCGCGTCGACCCGAAGGCCAAACCGCCTACACCTTTGGTATAGGTCGGCGCCCCCTCCCACCCGCCGCCGAAGGCGGCGTTCTTTTACCTAGCTCGCCGCAGCAGGTATGTGTCCATGATCCAGCCCTTACGATCCCGGGCCTCGGCGCGCACCTTCTCGATCTCGCTCGCGACCTCGCGCAGCGGTCCGGAGATGAGAATCTCGTCAGGCGTGCCGAGATACGCGCCCCAATAGATGTCAGCGTCGAGATACTCGGTGAACGCCGTCTGCGCGTCGAGCATCACGACCACGTCGTCCACACCCTCCGGCCAACAGGCGGCGAGCCGTCGGCCGGTGGTGATCTGGATCGGCCGACCCACCTGGTTCAGCCCGACCTTGTGCCGTGCGGCCAGCGTCGACACGCTGCTGATCCCCGGAATCACCTCGACCGCGAATGCGAGCTCACCCCGCGCCAGGATGTCGTCCAGAATCGCCAGCGTGCTGTCGTACAGCGAGGGATCACCCCAGACCAGAAACGCCCCCACCTGGTCCTCGCCCAGCTCGGACGCGATCATCTCCGTGCACACATCGGCCCGGCGCCGTCGCCAGTCGTCGACGGCCTCGACGTACGCCGAAGCCGTGCGATCCCGCTCCGGGTCCCGGCCGACGACGACCCGGTAATCCTTCGACGTCGCGTACCGGCGCAGGATCTCGGACCGCAGGTCGACCAGCTCCTGCTTCACCTCGCCCTTGTCCAGCACGAAGAACACATCGACCCGGTTCAGCGCCGACACGCCCTGCATCGTCACCTGCTCCGGATCGCCCGCCCCGACGCCGATGACCAGAATCTCCCGCATGCCGGGCAGCCTAACTACTCCCGCCATTCCCTTTCGAAGGGGAGGCGCCAGGCACGCGGTGCGATCAGCTGGTGGATCGCATTCGGGCCCCAGGTTCCCGGCTGGTACGGCTTGACCGGCGGCGGGTCTTCAAGCAGATGAGAGGAACGATCCCAGAGCGACTCGATGCCCTCCGCGGTCGTGAACAGCGTGTGGTCGCCGCGCATCGCGTCCAGGATCAAACGCTCGTACGCCTCGAGTACGTCGCCGGCGCTCTCCGTCTCCTGGGTGGAGAACTGCATCGACAGCTTCTCCAGCCGCATCCCCGGCCCGGGGCGCTTGCCGTAGAACGACAGCGATACCCGGGACGAGTCGGCCAGGTCGAAGGTCAGGTGGTCCGGGCCCTCCGAGCCGACACCCGAGCCGGACGGAAACATCGTCTTCGGCGCCTCCTTGAAGGCGATCGAGATGATCCGCTGGCCCTCGGCCATCTTCTTGCCGGTGCGCAGGAAGAACGGCGTACCGGCCCAGCGCCAGTTGTCGATCTCGACCCGCAGCGCGATGAACGTCTCGGTGTCGGAGTCCGGCGCGACACCCTCCTCGTTGCGGTAGCCGGAGTACTGACCGCGGACCACGTCGGTCGGGCTGATCGGCAGCATCGACCGGAAGACCTTGTTCTTCTCCTCCGAGATCGCCCGCGGCTCCAATGCGGTCGGCGGCTCCATCGCGACGAACGACATCACCTGCATCAGGTGCGTGACGACCATGTCCTTGAACGCGCCGGTCGGCTCGTAGAAGGTGGCGCGCTGGTCCAGCCCGAGGGACTCCGGGATGTCGATCTGCACGTGGTCGATGAAGTTCCGGTTCCAGATCGGCTCGAACAGGCCGTTCGCGAACCGGAACGCGAGGATGTTCAGCGCCGCTTCCTTGCCGAGGAAGTGGTCGATCCGGAAGATCTGCGACTCGTCGAACGTCTCGTGGACGAAGTCGTTGAGCTTGATCGCGCTGGCCAGGTCGTCACCGAACGGCTTCTCCATCACCACCCGGGCCCGGTCGACCAGGTCCGCGTCGCGCAGCATCGCGATCACCGACTGGGCCGCCTTCGGGGGCACCGACAGGTAGTGCAGCCGCCGTACGTCGGGGCCGAGATGGCCCTCGGCCGCCTTCACCGCGGTCGCCAGCGCCTCGGGGCCGGCCGTCACCGGCACGTAGTCGAGCGTCTCGGAGAACTGTGACCACTGCTCGTCGGTCAGCTTGTGCATGCCGAACATCTCGACGGCCTCCCGGGCGCGGGCCCGGAACTCCTCCGAGGTCAGCTCCTCGGTCGCCGTACCGATGATGCGTACGTCGGGCGTGAACCGGGACTGCTGCAGATAGGCCAGCCCGGGCAGCAGCTTGCGCTTGGCCAGGTCACCGGTCGCCCCGAACAGCACGATCACATGCGGCGCGAGCGGATCCGGATCCCGCCGCGAAGGCCGCGATCCCGGTGCCGGATAGGCAATGGTCTGGATACGGTCAGGCATTCAGTCCTCCCGAGGACGCCACCGGAGCCAACACACCCCGCAGTCTAGGCACTCAACTGTGAACTAACGGTGTACGTCGACCTGAACGGCTAGGCGGTCTGCCAGAGACCGAGGACATTGCCTTCGGGGTCCTTGAAGTACGCCGCGTAACCCATGTCGCCGACCGGGAGCTTCTCGCCGACGCGTTCGCCGCCGAGGCTCTCGATGGTCTTCCAGGCGGCGTCGATGTCGGGGACGTCGACGGTCAGGATCGGGCGGGTCAGCTCGCCGGTGCGCTGGTACATACCGCCGTTGATGAACCCGGGCTCGGCCGGCATCGACTGCTCGTTCACCGGTCCGGTCGACACCATCGTGTAGTTCATCTCGGGCATTTCCATCAGGTTCCACCCGAATGCCTCGCGGTAGAACGCCCGCGCTCGCTCGCCGTCGTCGTACGGCACCTCGAAATGCACGATCCGTCCGGTCATCGCATGCCCTCCCGCCTGAAGTTCCCTTGCTGTCGACGCTAGACCTGCGACGATGGCTGGGTGAAGTACCTGCTGATGATCTGTGGAGACGCCTCCGCGACCGAGTACGCCGACGCCGGGTGCGGCGGTTGGACGGAGGAGATGGAGGCCCGGGGCGTGGTGGCAGGCGGCGCGGGGCTTAGGCCGCCGCATGAGGCGACCACGGTGCGGGTGCGTGACGACGAGCTTCTGCTCACCGACGGGCCGTTCGCGGAGACGAAGGAGCAGATCGGCGGTTTCGTGCTGATCGACTGCGCCGACCTGGACGAGGCGATCGAGATCGCGTCCAAACACCCTGCGGCCGGCTACGGCACGATCGAGATCCGTCCGGTGCTGGAGCCGCCGGTGTGACGTTGGAGGACATCTACCGGCAGGAGTGGGGCCAGGTTGTCGCCACCCTGATCCGGGTGACCGGCGACTGGGAGCTGGCGGAGGAGTGCGCCCAGGAGGCGTTCGCAGCGGCGCTGCAGCGGTGGCCGGTCGACGGCGTACCGGACCGGCCCGGTGCCTGGCTGACCACGACCGCACGCAACCGTGCGATCGACTGGATACGCCGTGAGTCAGTGGGTGCCGCCAAGCTGCGTGAGGTCGCGGCCATCGCGTACGACGCGGATCCGCCGTACGACGTACCGGACGACAGGCTGCGGCTGATGTTCACCTGCTGCCACCCCGCACTGGCTATGGAGGCGCGGGTCGCGTTGACGCTGCGCACACTGGCCGGTCTGAGTACTGCGGAGATCGCGCGGGCGTTCCTGGTCCCGGAAACGACCATGTCCAAGCGACTGACCCGCGCCAAGCAGAAGATCCAGCACGCCGGCATCCCGTACCGCGTCCCGCCGGCGCATCTGCTCCCGCAGCGGACGCCCGCCGTACTCGCGGTTCTGTATCTGCTCTTCAACGAGGGGTACTCCGACGTCGTCCGAACCAATCTGAGCGGTGAAGCGATCAGACTGGCCAGACTGCTCGTCCAGCTGATGCCATCGGAGCACGAGGCTGCAGGACTCCTCGCTCTGATGCTGCTGCATGACGCGCGACGAGACACGCGGCTTGCTGAGGACGGCGCGCTCATCACCCTCGATGACCAGGACCGCACCCGCTGGGACCACAGCCAGATCAAGGAGGGCGTCGACCTGCTGGACTCCGCACTCGACCGTGGAGCTCCAGGCCCGTACCAGGTCCAGGCCGCCATCGCCGCCTGCCACGCGACTGCCCACACCGCAGCCGACACAGACTGGCCCCAGATCGCCGCCCTGTACGCCCAGCTCCCACAGACTCCGGTCGTCACCCTCAACCGCGCAGTAGCCATCGGCATGGCAGACGGCCCAGCCGTAGGCCTACGCCTAGTCGAGGAGCTCGCCGAAGGCCCGCTGGCCGGCTACCACCTCCTCCCAGCCACCCGCGCCGACTTCCTCCGCCGCCTGGAACGCTGGCCGGAGGCGAAGACGGCGTACGAAGAGGCCCTCGAACTCGCGACCACGGACGCGGAGCGGCTGTATCTGCAGAAAAGATTGCGAGAGGTGTCTGTGCGGACCTGAGACGTTCGTCGGTGGGGTATGACGGATATCAGAACTGCGGTCGCGGCCGAGCGCACCGAGCTGGCGGAGGTGCTGGCCGGGCTGCCGGAGGACGACTGGGACAGGTCCACGCTGTGCAAGGAGTGGCGGGTGCGCGAGCTGGTTGCCCACATCACCATGCCGTACCGCATCTCGATGCCACGGTTCCTCGCCGGGATGATCCGAGCCGGCGGCAAGTTCGACCGGTACGCCGATCGCCAGGCCCGCGCCGACGCTAGTCAGCTGTCATCGGCAGAGCTGGTCGATTGCCTGCGCCAGAACGTCAACCACCCGTGGAAGCCACCAGGCGGGGGCTACGTGGGCGCCCTGTCCCACGACGTCATCCACGGCCTCGACGTGACCGTTGCACTAGGCATCGATCGCCAGGTCCCCGCGGAGCGACTGCACTACATTCTCGACGACATGAACCCACGCCAGGTCAAGTACTTCGGCGTCGACCTCACCGGCATCCAACTGCAGGCCACCGACCTCGACTGGACCTACGGCACCGGCACACCGCTCACCGGCGCCGCCCAGGACCTCCTGCTGGTGCTCTGCGGCCGTACCCTCCCACCGAACCACTTGTCCGGCTCCGACGCCGCCCGATTCACCGCAGGAGTAACCCGATGATCATCAGCCTCCCGATCGAGGACCGGCCCCGCTCGTACGCCTTCTACCAGGAGGCACTCGGCCTGACACCAGTAGGTGAGCTGGACGAGGACGGCATCCCCGAGCCCCTGCAGTTCGCCCTGGCGGACGGCGTACGCCTGATGCTCATCCCGACCGGTGGGTTCGGCTGGGTCCTCGGCGACCAACCCGCCGCTCCGCGCGGGCAGAGCGAGTGCATCCTCACCGTGAGCGTCGACACCGAGGAGGCCGTCGACGCGCTGGCCGCTCAGGCACTGAAGGCCGGCGCCACGATGGTCACCGAACCAGTCCGCCAACCGTGGGCGTACATGGCGACGTTCACCGACCCAGACGGGCATCTCTGGATGGCCGAAGCACACTGGGAGCTGCCGTAGGCCGGATGCGTCTTGCTCGCAGCGCCTGGAGCCGTCGACTGAGCCAGGACTGCCGACCGGACCGCGCCGAACGGGCGAGGCGATGCTGCTCGGCCTGCCGCAGCAGCTCGTTCTGATGGGCTTCGGCGAGTGCCTTGCCGATGTAGGGATGCATGAGTTCCTCCGTAACTGACTGGAGCGACGACCGCTCCTTCGAATGAGCGTCAGGCAGAGGCACAGCGGTGCGAATCGGCATCCGATGCCTATCTCGGCGGGCGATCCACCTACCTTTCGTAGGGCGTCACCCATTCCCGGGCAGGCTGTTTACGGTGGTCTGAACCGGTCCCACACTGGCCTCATGCTCTTGCTCGAGCGCGACAGCGCTCTGGAGGCGTTGTCGCAGTACGCGGCACAGGCCCGGGCCGGCGAGGGACGGGTGGTACTCATCTCGGGCGAGGCCGGCGCCGGGAAGACCGCCTTGCTGGAGCAGCTTCGGGAGAACCTGGACGAGGTCAGCTGGGTCGGCGGGACCTGTGACGGCCTGATCACTCCCCGGCCGCTCGGCCCGTTGTTCGAGATCGCCGAGCAGCTGGGCGGTGAACTGCTCGAGGCGTGCAACCGCGACGCGGGGCGCGACGAGCTGTTCGCCGTACTGCTGCGTCGTCTGTCCGCTCCGGGTACGCCGGTCGTCGTCGCGATCGAGGATCTGCACTGGGCGGACGAATCCACGCTCGACCTGGTGCGGTTCCTCGGCCGACGCATCCGTACGACGCGATCGTTGCTGCTCGTCACCTTTCGCGACGACGCGATCCGGTCCGACGAGGCGCTGCGCATCGCCCTGGGCGGGCTCGCCGCCGAACGCGCGACGCGTCGGGTGACCGTGCCCGCATTGTCGGCGGGGGCGGTCGCGACGCTTGCCGCCGGCTCCGGGCTTGCGGCCGAGGACGTCTACCGGCTGAGCGGCGGGAACGCGTTCTTCGTCCAGGAGATCGTGCAGTCCGCGAGCGAGTTGCCCGCCTCCGCGCGGGACGCCGTACTGGCTCGGGTCGCGCGGCTGAGCGAGTCGGCGCGGGCTGTGCTCGATGTCGTCGCCGTCGCTGGATACCGCGTTGATGTGGGTCTGCTCGAGTCGTTGGACACTCCGGTTCGCGATCTCGACGAGCTTGTCGTGGTCGGTGCGCTGGTCAGCGAGTCGCGATCGCTGCGGTTCCGGCACGAGCTCAACCGGCGGGCCGTCGAGAGCGAGATCCCGGTGTATCGCAAGGCGGCGATCCACGCGCTGCTCCTCGCCGCTTTGGAGCGCGCAGGCGCCGACGAGGCCGTGCTGGCCTCTCACGCAGACGGTGCGGGAGACCGGGACGCCGTACTGCGCTATGCACCGGCAGCGGGGGAGCGGGCCGCTGAGCTGGGCGCACACCGGGAAGCCGTCGAGCACTTCCAGGCAGCGTTGCGTTTCGCCGACCAGGTCGAGCCGCGAACGGCGGCCGACCTGTACTCCCGGCTGGCCACCGAGGCGTCGGTGGTCGAACGCTGGGAGCTCGCACTCGACGCCGGCCAGCGAGCGCTGGACCTCTGGACCGCGATCGCCGATCCACCCCGCCAGAGCGATGCGATGCGCGCGTTGTCCGCGACCATGTGGCGCCTGTGCCGCGGACCGGAATCGATGCAGCTCGCCGTCGCGGCTGTTGAAGTCGGTACGACGCCTGAGCGTGCCTACGCGCATCTGGCGCAGCTGCAGAGCCACTACGGCGAGATCGAGGCAGCCACGGCGTTGCTCCGCCAGGCGGGAGACCTCCGAGACCTCCGCAGCGAAGTCGCGAACACCGCAGCAGTGGTCGCGTGGATGTCCGGCGCGGACTGGATGCCTTTGATGACCAGCGCACTGGAGATCGCGATCGACCAGGGATCCCGCGAGCAGACCGCCCGTGCCTACGCGAACCTGAGTACCGCGCTCTGCGACTTCGGCCGCTACGCCGAAGCGGAGTCGTACTACGCGCAGGGCGCCGCCTTCTGCGAGGAGACCGGCATGATCCGGCTCGGGCTCTCGCTGCGCGCAACCTTGGGCGAGATCCTGCTCGGAGTCGGCCGATGGGACGAGGCCGTCGACGTGTGCCGGGAGGTTCTCGCGAGCGGCGCATCGCCGCTCAACCGGCTCTCGGCTGCGATCGTGCTCGGCCGGATCCTGGCCCGACGCGGCGACGGCGACCCGTGGCCGTACCTGGACGAAGCGGTGACCAGCGCCGACGCGACCGGGCGTCCCGACCTCATCGGCCTGACCCGCTGCGCGCGGGCGGAGGCACACTGGCTGGCCGGAAATCCTGACAAGGCGCTGGAGGACATCGCCGTCGGAAGCAACCACATCGACCGCGCCCACGATTGGATCCAGGGCCAGCTCGCGACCTGGCAGGCGCGTCTCGACGTCACCGTCACGCCGACCAGGCTCCCGGAGCCCCACGCACGCTTGATCAGCGGGGACTTCGAAAGAGCCGCCGAACTCTGGGACGGCATCGGCAGCTCGTACGACGCGGCGCTGGCCCTCCTCGATTCCGGTTCAGAGCAAGGGATGCGGGAAGCCCTGAGCCGCTTCGACACCGGCGGGGCGCCCGCCGCCGCGATGCTGACCCGTCGACGGATGCGCCGGCTCGGCCTGCGCGGCATCCCTTCCGGCGCCCATCAGTCCACCCGCTCCGACGCAGCCGGCATGACCCGCCGCGAGCGCGAGGTGATGACGCTGGTCGCGGCCGGCCAGTCGAACGCGACCATCTCCGCGCAACTGGTGATCTCCCCGCGCACCGTCGAGCACCATGTCGCAGCCGTCCTCGCCAAGCTCGGCGTCGGATCGCGAACGCTGGTCGAAGCCGAGGCGCGCCGCCGCGGCCTGCTCGAAAACTAGGTCGCCACCCGTAGAACCTGGGCAGTCACTACCGATCTCTCGACCACAGGCGTCGCCCTACGTTCGTTGCGGAAACGAATCAACGAACGGAAGAGAGCGAATCATGCCGCTGTACATGGACATCCACCACCTCACCGACGGCGTCTCGGCCGAGGACGTCGCCAAGGCGCACGCCGCCGATCTGCAGACCGAAGCCGGGTACGAGGTGAGTTACCTGCGGTACTGGGTGAACGAGCCGCACGGCAAGGTGTTCTGCCTGGTCGAGGCCCCGTCGGCCGAGGCGGCGTCGACGGTGCACCGCGAAGCGCACGGTCTGGTCGCGGACGAGATCTTCCAGGTCCAGGAAGGTGCCTGACGATGACCGGACTTGCTTTTGAGCGAACCGGAACCGGACCGCCGCTGGTGCTGCTGCACGGCATCGGGTCGTCGCGCCGGGTGTGGTCTCCGGTGATCGACGCACTGGCTGAACACTTCGACGTCATCGCTGTCGACCTTCCCGGCTTCGGGGAGTCGCCGCCGCTGGACCCAGAGGTGGAACCGCATCCGGCCGCGCTCGCGGATGAGGTCGCCGGCTTTCTCGATGCCCTCGGCATCATTGCGCCGGCCGTCGCCGGGAACTCGCTCGGCGGGTGGGTCGCGCTCGAGTTGGCCGAGGTCCGGCCGACCGCCTCGCTCGTGCTGATCTCCCCGGCGGGCCTGTGGCCGTGGGGTACGCCGACGTACAACCGGCTCAGTCTGCGGGCGACGAGGTGGCTCGCGTACCACTGGGCCGAACCTGTGTCGCGGCTGGTGAACCACAAGTTCGGCCGTGCGCTCGTGATGCGCCAGGTCATCGGCCGGCCGTTCCGGATGAATCCCGAGCTGGCCCGGGAGATGGTGTGGGACATGGCGGCTGGTCCCGGATTCGACGCCACCCTCGAGGCCAGCCGCAATCGGCACTACCTGGCTCAGCCGGGTCCGGAGGTGCCGATCACGGTTGCCTTCGGCACGCGGGATCTCCTGCTCCGGCGTCGCTCACGCCACGTCGAGCAACTCCCGCTTGGCGCTCGGCTCGAGCTGTTGCCCGGCTGCGGCCACGTGCCGATGAGCGACGACCCGCGCGCCGTGGCCGACCTGATCATGGCCACGGCACGCCGGGTCCCGACGGTGGTCTAGAGCAGGTGGAGGTTGGCTGCGCGGGCGGTGGTCTGCACGGTCCCAGTGGGGTGGTGACGGAACAGGCGTCCGCCGTACCTGAACCACTCCACTTGGCCGGCCGTGCCGCGGACGAAGTTGGCGCGGGTGTGGGTCTGCGTGCCGTCCGGGTTCAGGGCGAGGACGTAGTCCTTGCGGTAGAAGGCGAGACGGAGCAAGGCCTGCCCACCCGCCCCTGCGACCAATGAGCCGTTGTCAGCGGTCACGTCGAGGGCCAGGTCCTCCGGCTTGCCGTCGAGACCGATCTGCTGCGAGACATACGTGCCTTCGTACTCCGCGAGCCGGCGCGGCGGCAGCTCACGCGGTACGGCGGGAAGGTTGTTGACGCCGGCGAACTCCTGCAAGGCCCAGTCGTCCGCGAACAACTCGGCCACCAGCAACGGACCGCTCTCGGAGTTCGTCAGCAGCGTGATGGCGAAGTCCCGCTGCGGTACGAACAGGAAGCCGGAGTGCTGACCGGACCAGTCGCCGCCGTGCTGCACGACCGTCGGACCCTGCGCAGTGGGACGCAGCATCCAGCTGACGCCCACACCGTTCAGCTCGACGAACAGCGTGCCGCCGGGACCTGGGTGTGACTGCATCGCCAACCGGCTGCGGTCGCTGAGCAGGTGGGGGAGACCGCGGTGCCCCAGGTGGTACCGCGCGTACCGCAGCTGGTCGCGGGCGCTCGAGATGAGTCCACCGATCGACTGCAGGCTGCGTGGAATCGCATCGAACGTCGGCTCAACCACCGCCTTGCCGTCCACGATGTTGTGCGAGGCGGCGACGCTGAATCCGCCCAGCTCGCTCCGGAAGAAGCGGCTGTGGTCGAGACCAAGCGGATCGACCACGAGCTCGCGCGCAGCCAGCTCGTACGGCTTGCCGGTCACTACCTCGATGATCCGGCCGGCCACTCCGAGCGAGGCGTTGTTGTACGCGAACACCTTCCCGAGCGCCGTCAGCTGCGGGACCTTCGCCATACCGGCGACGTACTTCGCCAGCGCGTCCTCGCCCTCGCCGTAGTCCTGAAGGTAGTCGCCCTGCCAGCCGGCGGTGTGGTTGAGCAGCTGGCGCACAGTGACCCGCGCGGCAACGGATGGGTCGGCCGTCTGGAAATCAGGCAGGTACGCGCGCACCGGCCGATCCAGACTGACCCGCCCGCGTTCGACGAGCCGCATGATCGCGGTCGCGGTGAACGTCTTGGTGGTCGAGCCGATCCGGAACACGGTGTCGCCGGACACCGGCTCGTTGGTGTCGACGCTGGTGACCCCGAAGCCGCGGACATACTCGCGACCGCGATGCCAGACGCCGAGACCGACACCGGGGATCGCGTACTTCGCCATCCCCGCCTCGATCTTGTCGGCCAGCCGCCCGATCGCGACCGGTTCACGCGTGGTTGTGGCGGTGGCTGATGCGGGCAGAGAAGACAGCGCGGCGACCGGCACAGCGGCAGCGGCGGACTTGAGCACGGTACGACGGGTGAGCGACACAGCACGTTCTCCTTGGGCGACGGGGAAATGCTTCCGTTCACGCTATTATTACCAAACTTGGTACCAATGGAGACCCGTGAGAACCCTGGAGCGACCCTGATGGACGAGTCATCCACTCCGGTGTCGGACCTGCTCCTGCACCCGATCCGCTGGCGGATCGTCCAGCGCGTCCTCGGCCGCGAGCTGACCACGACCGACCTCAAGCGCGACCTCCCCGACGTACCGAGTACGTCGCTGTACCGCCACGTCGCCGTACTGATCGACGCCGGGTTCCTGACCGTGGTCCGCGAGCGGAAGGTCCGCGGTACGACGGAACGCACGCTGAGCCTGGACCAGACCAAGGTCGGCCGGATCGACGAACGTGAGGCGCGCGCGATGACGCCGGAGCAGCACCGCCAGGCGTTCCTGATGATGCTCACCGGCCTGGCCGCGGACTTCGACCGCGCCGTCGAACGCGGCGACCTGGAGACCCGGCTGGCGCAGCTCGGCTACAGCCAACTCGCTGTGTACGTCGACGCCGCGGACCTGGACGCGATCCGCGAGGGCATCAACGCCGTCCTCGAGCCGCATCTGCAGGAGGCGCCCGGCAAGGATCGGGTTGTGCTGTCGCTGGTCGCGCTTCCCGACGTCTAGGAGCGGCGACGGAGGTAGGCGTGCTCGATCGCGGGCGGGGTGGCCGCGTAGTTGTCGGCCGGGTCGAGTTCGGTGCCTGGTGCAACGATCTCGTCAATCTGGTCGAGGACGTCGCCGGTCAGCTCGAGCTCGGCGGCCGGGAACAGGCTGTCGAGATGGTCCTGTGTACGCGGGCCGATCAGGACGGAGGTGACCGCCGGGTGCGCCCGGACGAACGCGATCGCGAGCTGGGGGAGCGTCACCCCGACCTCGGCGGCGAGCGCGGCGAGCTTGGTGACGGCCGCGGTCTTCGCCTGACCGGTCGGCGTACTCGGGTCGTAGCTGGACGGCCGCGTCGACGCCCGGTGCGACGACGCCTGGTTCGCCCGGCCGGAGAGCCAGCCGCCGTTGAGCGGCCCGAACGTCAGTACGCCGAGATTGTGCCGCTGAGCCACCGGGAACACCGACGCCTCCGGCCGGCGGGTCAGGATCGAGTACATGGTCTGCTCGGTGACGAACCGGTGGGTGCCGCGACGCTCCGCCGTCCACTGCGCCTCGACGATGGTCTCGGCCGGGAACATCGACGAACCGAACGCGAGGATCTTCCCCGCCTGGACCAGCTCCGTCAACGCGGACAACGTCTCGCCGGCATCGGTGTCGTGATCCGGACGGTGCAGCTGGTACAGGTCAAGGTGATCGGTGCCGAGCCGACGCAGGCTGTTCTCGACCGCCTGCCTGATCCAGCGGCGGGAGGCGCCGCGCTGGTTCGGGTCCGCGCCCATCGGCAGGCCGAACTTGCTCGCCAGTACGACGTCGTCGCGCCGGCCGCGGATCGCCGTACCGACGATCTCCTCGGACTCGCCGGCCGAGTAGACGTCGGCGGTGTCGATCAGGTTGATACCGGCGTCGAGGGCGCGGTGGATGATCCGGACCGAGTCTTCGTGGTCGGGGTTGCCCATCGCGCCGAACATCATCGCGCCGAGGGCGAGGTCGCTGACGGAAATGCCGGTGGCGCCGAGGATTCTGCGATTCATGCCTCCATCAGAGCACCGCGCGACGTCCGGGCGTGAGCCTCATCCTGGCACCGGCTTGCGCGATCCTGCCGAAGTCGCTCCACTGGAGAGGTGGACCTGCTCGACGAACTCCGGACCCTGATCATTCGGCACGCGGTCGGCCAACGTGGGACCAGCGTGCAGCTGATCGACGGGGTGCAGATCAGCCGGCGCGACGAACCGACCGAGCTGACCGCGGGCATCGCACAGCCGTCGGTCGCGATCGTTGCCTCAGGCGTCAAACTGACGCTGCTCAACGGCGTCCCCTACGAGTACGGCGTCGGCCAGTTCCTCGTCACCTCGCTGGATCTGCCAGTGGTCGGCCAGGCGTTGAAGGCCAGCGCGGACGAACCGTTCGCCGTGGTCAGCCTGCGACTCGACCCGGTCGAGATCGCGCCGCTGCTGCTCGACGCCCCGGAACGGAAGCCGCAGTACGCCGGTCTCGTGGTGAGCGACGCGACACCTGACTTGCTCGATCCCGTCGTACGGCTGTTGCGGATCGCGGACCGGCCCGACGACGTACGCGTGCTTGCGCCCGGGATCCGGCGGGAGATTCTCTGGCGGCTGCTGACCGGTGAACAGGGCGGACTGGTCCGGCAGATCGGTCTGGCCGACGGGATGCTCGCGCACATCTCGCGAGCGATCAGCTGGATCCGCAATCACCACAACGAGCCACTCCTGGTCGCAGACCTCGCCGACCTGGCCGGCATGAGCGCCTCGACCTTCCACCGCCACTTCCTGGCGGCGACCTCGATGACACCGATCCAGTTCCAGAAACAGATCCGTCTGCAGGAGGCCAGGATCCTGCTTCGCACCCAGTCCCTCACCGCGGCCGAAGTCGGCTTCCGGGTCGGTTACACCAGCGCGGCCCACTTCACGCGGACCTACCAGCAGGCGTTCGGCCGGACTCCGGGCGAGGATCGGACCGCCTGAGCAGCAGTTGGCCGACGTCGAGATAGCCGGACGCGAAGCCGGCTTCGCTGTACGCGAGGTAGAACTCCCAGGTACGCCGGAAGGTCTCATCGAACCCCTGCGCGCGGACGGCCGGCCAGTTCGCGATGAACTGCCGTCGCCAGCGGCGCAGGGTCTCGGCGTAGTCCGGACCGAAGCGAAGATCGGCCTGCACCGCCAGGGCGGTGTGGTGCGCCAGCGTCTCGTCGATCGCGGTCCGGGACGGGATCAGACCGCCCGGGAAGATGTACTTCTGGATCCAGCTGTACGAGTTCCGGGTCGCGAGCATCCGGTTGTGGTCCATCAGAATCGCCTGCAGTGCAACGGATCCGCCGGGCGCCAGCAGCCGGTCCAGGGTGCCGAAGTACTCGGGCCAGAACTCCTCGCCGACGGCCTCGATCATCTCCACGCTGACGATCGCGTCGTACGAGCCGGTCACCGCGCGGTAGTCCTGCAGCCGCAGGTCGACGCGATCACTCAGCCCGGCGTCGGCGACGCGTTCGCGGGCGAGCGTCAGCTGCTCCCTGGACAACGTGATGCCGGTGACGCGGGCGCCGCGGCGTGCGGCGGCGATGGCGAGCGTGCCCCAGCCGATACCGATCTCGAGCACGCGACTGCCACGCCGTACGCCGGCCAGGTCGAGGATGTGCTCGACCTTGCGGGTCTGTGCGTCCTCCAGTGAGTCCTCGGGGCTCTCGAACATGGCTGAGCTGTAGGACATCCCGGAGTCGAGGAACGCAGCGAACAAGCCGTTGCTGAGGTCGTAGTGCGCACTGATGTTGCTGCGGGCACCGTCTGGGGTGTTGCGCAACCGGTCGGGGACGCGCTGGTCGACGAGAGTGCGGAAGCGGACCAGCGGACGGGGGACCAGCTTGGTGAGGCGTTCAGCGAACGGAGTCAGCAGTTCGCCGAGGTCTGTCCCAGCTGCAGCAGACCAGTCACCTGCGGTGTAGGCCTCGCCGAGGCCGATCTTCGGGTTCTCCGCGAGCCGTTCGAACATCGAGTCCGGCCGGTCGAGCTGCAGGGTCGGAGCGTCGGGTCCACCGCAGCCGTGGACGGTTCCGTCCGGGTAGACCGCGCGGACCGGCACCCGATCGAGGATGCGGTCGACGATCGACCGCGCAGCTCGCCCACGCAGCGTCGGTGACCGCTTGACGACGGGGAGGCGCCGGGCCCACAACCACACCCCGTGCATCCGGATCAGCGCCGACACCCGCTGTGGCATCAGTGGCATTCGTACGGCGGCCGCGAGCACCGCTCGGCGGGTAGCGGGTCGCGGTACGCCGTCGAAGCTCGCGCCGAACACTCTGTGGTGGCCGCGTGACAGACTGACCTGGACCCGTACCCGGCTGCGATCGAGCTCGAACCGGAGCTGGTAGTCGCCCGACACGTCGTTGAACGGCGAGACGTAGAACTTCTTTGCCGTCTCGGCAGTGCCTTCCGCGTCCGGTGTGAGCAGGTAGGCGTGCCGCTCGCCGTACGTGTTGTGCACCTCGGCGACGACGTACGGGCTGTCGACGCACCAGAACACGGTGATCGGGTCGAAGACATGGCCGAGGACGCGGGCGTTGGCCAGCATCACGATCCGGCCGTCGTACTCGATGCCCTGCTCGGCCAGGTAGCGGCGTACTCCGGCCTTGATCGTCGGACCGTCGCCGCCCAGATGATCGCGTACGTCGAACCCGCCGAGCGGCCGCAGGTACCACGGCAGCCTGGGCAGGTCGTCGAGATCGACGAGCCACTGGTAGACCCGGTGCCGGAACGCGTGCCGGATCGGGATCGACCGCGCATGCCGGACGAAGCCGGTGACGACCGCCGGGAGGGTGGGGATCTCACCGACGATCGTCACCAGCGCACCCCGAAGGACTCCGCCGCCGCGACCCCGGCGCGGCAGCCGTCCTCATGGAAGCCCCAGCCGTGGTACGCCCCCGCGAACGCGATCCGGCCGGTGTTCAGCGCCGCCAGCTTGCTCTGCGCGGCGACCGCCTTCGGGGTGTAGATCGGGTGCTCGTACTCCATCCGCGCGATCACCTTCGCCGGATCGACGGCCCCGGAGTCGTTCAGCGTGACCAGGTACGTCTCGTCGGTCTCGAGGCCCTGCAGCCGGTTCATCCAGTACGTCGTGAGCGGTGCGTCGCCGCGGACGACGTAGTTCCAGCTGGCACGGGCGTTCTTCGTTGTCGGAAGCAACGACGAGTCGGTGTGCAGGACGGTCTCGTTGCGGCTGTACTCGAACTGGCCGAGCACCGTCTTCTCCGCCGGCATCGCATCCGTGAGCAGGTCGAGCGCTTGGTCCGCATGCGTCGCCAGCACGACCCGGTCGAAGTCCATCGTGTTGCCGTCGGCAACGGTCAAGGCGACGCCATCGGGATGGCGGTTGACGGTCCGGACCGGGAGAGCCGTCCGTACTGCGTCCAGCCGGCCGGCGAGCGCATCGACGTACTGCCGGGAGCCGCCGGTGACGGTCAGCCATTCCGGCGAGCCGCTGACCGAGAGCATGCCGTGGTGGTCCAGGAAGCGGAACAGATAGCGCGCCGGGTAGCTCAGCGCCGAGCCGCCGCCGCAGGACCAGACGCAGGAGACGACCGGGACGGCGTACAAACGGACGAAGGCCGGGCTGAAGCGCTCGGCCTCAAGGAACTCGCCGAAGGTCGCGAGATCGTCATCGCCGGTCCGCTCGATGTAGGCGGTCGCGCGGCGGTGGAAGCGGCGTACCTCGGTCAGCAGGCGGAGGAAGCGCGGATCCGACAGGCGGCGGCTCTGGGCGAAGACCCCGGTCAGCCCGCGGCCGCCGGCGAACTCCAGGCCGCTGGCCGGGTCGCTGATACTCATGCTCATCTCGGTCGGCCGAGTCAGGACACCCAGCTCTGCGAACAGGCGACGCAGCAGGGGATAGGTACGGGCGTTGTGCACGATGAAGCCGGTGTCGATCGCGAGCGGACGGCCGGCGGGGTCGGTGATGTCGTGGGTGTGGGCGTGCCCGCCCAGCCGCGGCTCGGCCTCGAACAGCGTCACGTCGTCCCTGGGGGTCAGTAGATATGCGGCGGTCAGCCCGGACACTCCGGCGCCGACCACCGCCACGGTCTCTCGCATCGGTGGTCCCTCACGTTTGTCTAAGGTCTGTCTAGAGACTAGGCAGATTAGCTTGACTTCGTCAAAGGTGTGTCTAGAGTTTGTATAGTGTCCCTGTGGAGACTTCGGTGCCGAGCGGTCTACGGATCGGCGCGTTGAGCAAACGCGCCGGTGTCAGTGAGCACGTCCTCCGTGCCTGGGAGACCAGGTACGGGCTGCTGACGCCGACGCGGTCGTCCGGCGGTTACCGGCTGTACTCCGAGAGCGACGTACGCCGTGTGCAACGCATGCGCGCGTTCCTCGCGCAGGGGCTGTCCGCGGCCGAGGCGGCTCGCGCAGTACTCGCAGAACGCTCGACCGTGGCTGCCGACCCGGCCTCCGTACGCAAGGCGGAGGCCGGGGGTGCAGCCGGTCTCAGATCGGCTTTGGACGACTTGGACGAGCGGGCGGCGCACCACGTGCTGGACGAGCTGTTCGGAGCGCTGACCATCGAGGCTGTCATCCGGGACGTGCTGATTCCTTACCTGCACGAGCTGGGTGACCGGTGGGACCGCGGTGAGGTGACTGTCGGACAGGAGCATTTCGCCAGCAACCTCATCCGGTCCCGGCTGGCGGGCCTGGCCCCTGGGTGGGGTGGGGGCCAGGGCCCGCGGGCATTGCTGGCCTGCCCGCCCGGTGAGCTCCACGACATCGCGCTGCTGTCGTTCGGACTGGTACTGCGCCGGTCCGGCTGGCGGGTGATCTACCTGGGCTCCGACTCGCCGATGGTCGATATCGAACACGCCGCCACGGTGCTGCAGCCGGATGTGGTGATGCTGTCGTCCTCTGATCCCCAGAAGTTCGAGCGAGTGCAGTCCGACCTGACTCAGCTGTCGCGCGACTGGTCCGTCGCTCTGGCTGGGCCTGGAGCGTCCAGTGAGCTCGCGGGCGCCGTCGGCGCGCAGTACGTCGACTCCGACCCGGTGACCGCCGCCGAGCAGTGGGCAGACCGATGACCCGCGTCCTCGTGACCGGAGCTACTGGCTACATCGGCGGTCGGCTGGTGCCGGAACTGCTTGCAGCCGGGTACGACGTCCGCGTCCTGGCCCGGAACCCGCAGCGGCTCGACACGCGTCCGTGGCGGTCCCGGATCGACGTGGTCGAGGGTGACGCGTCCGACCCGGTCGTGCTGACCAGAGCACTGGATTGCGTCGACGTCGCGTACTACCTGATCCACTCGATGGGGGCCGGTCGACGGTTCGAGGAGCGTGATCGGCGTACGGCGTTGGCGTTCGGTGCGGCCTGCCGCGAGTCCGGCGTCGGGCGGATCGTCTACCTGGGCGGTCTGCACCCGGACAACGAAGAGCTGTCGCCGCATCTCGGCTCTCGTCGTGAGGTGGGGGAGATCCTGCTCGCGAGCGGCGTACCGACGACGGTGCTGCAGGCGGCGGTGATCATCGGCTCGGGGTCCGCGTCGTTCGAGATGCTGCGCTATCTGACCGAGCGGTTGCCAGTGATGATCACGCCGCGCTGGCTGGATACGCGGATCCAGCCGATCGCGGTTCGCGACGTACTGCACTACCTCGTCGGGTCAGCCCGGATGCCGACCGACGTGAACCGCGGCTTCGACATCGGCGGGCCGGACGTGCTGACGTACCGCGCGATGATGCAGCGGTACGCCGCCGTGGCGGGCCTGCGTCCGCGCCGGATCCGGACGGTGCCGCTGCTGACGCCGAGACTGTCCAGTCACTGGGTCGGTCTGGTCACGCCGGTGCCGACCGGCATCGCACGGCCGCTGGTCGACAGCCTGGTGCACGAGGTGGTCTGCAAGGACCACGACATCGACAGGTACGTCGGGCCGCGTCGGAGCGGCGGGATCGGGTTCGACCGCGCCGTCGCGCTTGCACTGAAGAAGGTGCAGGACCTCGACGTGAGTACGTCGTGGGCGTCTGCCTCCACACCGGGTGCGCCGAGCGATCCGCTGCCGAGCGATCCGGACTGGTCTGGCGGCTCGCTGTACGTCGACGAACGCGACTATGCGGTCGACGCGCCACCGGAGCGGCTCTGGAAGGTCATCGAGGGCATCGGCGGTCACCGTGGCTGGTACTCGTGGCGCCTCGGCTGGTGGACCCGCGGACTGCTCGACCGGATCGTCGGCGGGCCCGGACTGCGGCGCGGGCGGTTGCATCCGGACACGTTGTCGGTCGGTGATCCGCTCGACTGGTGGCGGGTCGAGACGCTCGAGCGCGGCCGGCTGCTGCGGCTGCGGGCCGAGATGCGCCTGCCGGGTGAGGCCTGGCTCGAGCTGCGGGCGGGAACCGACGAGCACGGGCGCACGCTGTTCCGGCAGCGCGCGCTGTTCCATCCACGGGGTCTGCCGGGGGAGCTGTACTGGGCGGCCATCCGGCCGTTCCACGACGTCGTCTTCGGCGGCATGCAACGCAACATCGCGCACGCCGCCGAACGAGCCGAGGAGACCCGATGATCGTCATCGAACGCGAAGTAGCCGTTGCCGCCACCCCGGAACGAGTCTTCGACTACTTGGCCGATTTCACCACCACGGAGGAGTGGGACCCGGGTACGGTCCGGACCGAGTTGTTGCAGGGGGACGGCGGCATCGGTACGACGTACCGCAACACCTCGCGCTTCTCCGGTCGGGAGACCGAGCTGATCTACGAGGTGGTGGAGTACATCCGGCCGGACCGCATCGTCCTGCGGGGTGAGAACCGCACGGTCGTTGCTCACGACACCATGTCGTTCCGCATCGACGCGCACATCACCCGGGTCATCTATCGCGCGGAGTTCCAGCTCAAAGGTCTGGCCCGCTTGGCCGAACCGTTCTTCCGCAGGCCGTTCGACCGCCTCGGCGAGGAAGCCGAGCAAGGTCTGCGCGACGCGCTGGGGAAGTTGGCGGCATGAGCACGCTGGATACGCTCCTGGACCGGACTGTCATTCCGGGCTACAGCAAACTCGGCTACCTGTTCCGCAGCCGTGGTTGGCCGGACAACGACCCTGAACGCGGCGCCCTGCAAGGTAAGACCGTTGTGGTCACCGGTGCGCGCAGCGGACTCGGCAAAGCGACCGCATCCGGGCTGGCCGGGCTGGGCGCCACCGTGCGGCTGGTGGTGCGTGACGCGGCCAAGGCAGCGGACGCAGTGGCGGATCTGCGTGGTGAGGTCCCGGGCGCCACGTTCGTCGTCGACGAGTGCGACATCTCCGACCTGGACGCCGTACGCCGCTACGCCGGCCGACTGACCGAGCCGATCCACGCGCTCATCCACAACGCCGGCGTCATGCCACCGAAACGCACCGAGTCGCCCCAGGGCCACGAACTCACGCTGGCCACCCACGTCCTCGGCCCGCTACTCCTGACAGAGCTCCTGAAACCCCTGCTGCTGAACGGTCGCGTCATCCTCGTCGCGTCCGGAGGCATGTACACGCAGCAGCTGCCGACCGACGACCCGGAGTACCGCAACGGCACCTACCGGGGTGCGACCGCCTACGCCCGCTCCAAACGCATCCAGGTAGCCCTGACCCCACTCCTGGCCACCCACCTGGCCCCCACCTTCGTAGCCACCATGCACCCCGGCTGGTCCACCACACCGGGCCTGACCAGCTCACTCCCACTCTTCACCAAACTCACCAGCCCCCTCCTCCGCACCCCCGCCGAAGGAGCCGACACCACCATCTGGCTAACAGCAACAACCCACGCCCTACCCACCGGCCACTTCTGGCACGACCGAGACATCCGCCCCACCCACTACCTCACCCGAACCCAGGACACCGAAGCAGACCGCCTCAAGATGTGGTCCTACTGCCGAACAGCAGCCGGGCTCAGCGACTGACGAAGGCGACCACCGAGGGGGTCCGGGGGGCGAAGCCCCGCCGGGCGGGGACCGGGGGTTGCACCCCCGGAAAACACGGCGGCCGATCCGCGTGCGCGCTTTCTGCACACAAGGATCGGCCAGATCGGTCGCGCCCCCGGCAGGATTCGAACCTGCGCACCCGCCTCCGGAGGGCGGTGCTCTATCCCCTGAGCTACGGGGGCTCAGGAACGTGCAGAACAGTAGCAGGAAGTTCACCCGTTTCCCGAATTGGGGACCGTGTCGATCGTCGTACGGGGGACCCCTGAGTGGACCCTGGAACACCGGTGCGGCGGGATCGGATCGGGTACTGGCACCGTCATAGTGGTTGTAAAGGCTCAACGGTGGAAAGGAAAACGGTACTCATGGCAAGCTCTCTGGTCCGCCCGTCAAATGATCGCTGGATCGGCGGTGTCTGTTCCGGACTCGCTCGCCGGTTCGGTATCTCGTCCAACACGATGCGCCTGATCTTCGTGGTCAGTTGCCTCCTGCCCGGCCCGCAGTTCCTGATCTACATCGTGCTGTGGGTGCTGATGCCGTCGGAGCGCTGACCCTCCGACGGCGTACGCCGCGCCGCATGGCAACCTGCTCTGCATGAGAGCAGGCAGCTGGCGAACGGCCGTAACGGCGGCCGCCCTCCTGCTTACGAGCAGCGTGGTGGGCGGCTGCCAGGTCGGACCCGCCCAACCCGCTCCCGCCGTACTGCGGACCAGCGCGCCGCCCTGGGACGCCCCGCGGGACGCGGTCTCGTACATCGACAAGGCAGGCTTCGAACGCCTCCCACTCGACTTCTCCGGCCCCTCGCCGTACACCGTGACCATCGCAGTCACCGTCGACGGCAGACCGGTCGAGGTCCCGGCCGGCATCGGCATCGACAAACTCCGCGCCGAACAGGCCGCCGTCCATACCCACACTACCGACGGCCTGGTCTGGGTCGAATCCAAAACCACCTCCGACCACCCCACCCTCGCCCAGTTCTTCACCCTCTGGGGCCTCAAGTACAACGCCACCTGCCTCACCAACGCCTGCAAGAACCTGAAGATCACCGTCAACGGCCAACCCGCTGCCTGGGACACCCCGCTGACTCCGAAAGCGAAGGTTGCCATCACAGTGCGTCACTGAAGTGCAATCATTTCCGGCATCTCCTGCTAGCATCGGATGCAGAGGAGGTGGTCGATGATGGCAGCGATCACGGTGCGAAATCTGGATGATCACGTCAAGCAGCGGCTGCGGGTCCGAGCCGCACGGCACGGCCGGTCGATGGAGGCCGAGGTGCGAGCCATCCTCATCGATGCTGTCGGCGAGGACGAGCCCAAGAACCTTCTGATGGCACTGCACGAGCGGTTCGCCGAGCTCGGCGGCGTCGACCTCGACATTCCGCCGCGGAACAGCGCCCCGAGGATCGTGGAATTCGACTGATGATCGTGTTCGACACCAACGTCGTTTCAGAGCTGATGAAGGCGACGCCGGATGAAACGGTTCTGAGCTGGGCCTTGGCGCACAAGGAATACGGCATGTACACGACCGCAATCACTGTGGCCGAGATCCGGCTGGGGATCGAGCAGATGCCGGACGGCCGACGCAAAACGCGGATGGCGGAGGCCGCGGGCGAGGCCTTCACCGCGTTCTCCGCCACCGTCCTGCCGTTCGACGTGGTGGCAGCTGTGCTCTATCCGCAGGTGGTCGTCGGCCGGTTCAAAGCCGGGTTGCCGATCGACGACGCCGACGCGAAGATCGCCGCGATCTGCCGGATTGCGGATGCGACCTTGGCGACGCGGAACACCAAGGACTTCGCCGGGACGGGGATCCGGCTCGTCAACCCCTGGGAGTGACCCCGCGTACCGGGCTGTGGATAGCGAGTCAAGGGTTTGGGGGGTGGGCCATTAGGCTGAGGCGGTGACTCCGGAACAGCTCGCTGAGAAGATCCTGCAGGCCCTGGCCGCGCTCGCCGACGATGGTGCCATCACCGTCGAGGGTGGGCTGCCGCGCGAGCTGAAGGTCGAGCGGCCCAAGAACCCCGAGCACGGGGACTACGCCACCAACGTCGCGATGCAGCTCGGCAAGCGCGCCGGGATGAATCCGCGGCAGTTCGCCGAGCTGCTTGCCGCCCGGCTCCGGGACGACGACGCGATCACCGCGGTGGAGATCGCCGGGCCGGGGTTCATCAACCTCCGGGTCGCCGCCGATGCCCAGGGCAAGATCGCGCAGTCGATCCTCGACGCGGGTGCGCAGTACGGGACGAGCGACAGCCTCCAGGGCCGCACGGTCAACCTCGAGTTCATCTCGGCCAACCCGACCGGCCCGCTGCACCTCGGCCACACCCGCTGGGCCGCCGTCGGCGACGCGCTCGCCCGGGTGCTGTCCGCGGCCGGCGCGAGCGTCACCCGCGAGTTCTACATCAACGACCGCGGCGCCCAGATGGACAAGTTCGGCGCCAGCCTGAAGGCCGCGGCGCACGGCGAGCCGATCCCCGAGGACGGGTACCACGGGGAGTACATCCTCGACCTGGCCAAGCAGATCGTCGCCGAGGTGCCGGGGATCACCGAGCTGCCGGACGACGAGCAGCAGATCGCGTTCCGCGAGGCGGGGTACGAGCGCCAGCTCAAGGAGCAGCAGTCCCAGCTCGAGCATTTCCGGACGAAGTTCGACGTCTGGTTCTCCGAGCGCAGCCTGCACGAGCAGGACGGGGTCGGCCACGCGATCCAGAAGCTCCGCGAGCAGGGCCATCTGTACGACGCGGACGACGCGCTGTGGATGCGGACCACCGACTTCAGCGACGACAAGGACCGCGTGCTGATCCGCTCGAACGGCGAGCCGACGTACTTCGCCTCCGACGCGGCGTACTACGTGAACAAGCGCGAGCGCGGTTTCGAGACCTGTGTGTACATGCTCGGCGCCGACCACCACGGCTACGTGAACCGGCTGAAGGCGATCGCGGCCTGCGCCGGCGACGACCCCGAGCACAACATCGAGATCCTGATCGGCCAGCTGGTGAAGATCCTCAAGGGCGGCGAGGAGATGAAGCTGTCCAAGCGGGCCGGCACGATCGTCACGCTCGCCGAGCTGGTCGAGGAGGGCGGCGTCGACGCCCTGCGCTACACGCTCTGCCGCTACCCGACCGATTCCCCGCTGACCCTGGACATCGAGGAGATGACCCGCCAGGCCAGCGAGAACCCGGTGTACTACGTGCAGTACGCGCATGCCCGGCTGGCCTCGATCCTGCGCAACGCGGACGAGCTCGGCATCAAGCTGGACGAGTTCGACCCGGGCCTGCTCAGCCACGAGCGCGAGGGCGACCTGCTCCGCGCGCTGGCCGAGTTCCCGCGCATCGTCGCCACCGCCGCCGAGCTGCGCGAGCCGCACCGGATCGCGCGGTACCTGGAGGACACGGCGTCGGCGTTCCACAAGTTCTACGACAGCTGCCGCGTGCTGCCGCGCGGCGACGAGGAGGTCGAGCCGGTGCACAAGGCCCGCCTGACCCTGGTCTCCGCAACCCGGACCGTGATCGCCAACGGGCTCGACCTGCTCGGCGTCTCCGCACCGGAGCGGATGTGAGGGCGCACGAGGCGGGCGCGCTGCACGCCGACATCGGCCACAAGGCTCCGCCGTGGCTGCGCGCGCCGCGGGACCCCAACGACCTGGTTACTTCGCTGTGGTCGAACACCGCGAAGAAGAACGGTGACGGCGCGCTCGAGGTCGGCGGTGTCGACCTGCGCGACCTGGTCGCCGAGCACGGCAGCCCGGCGTACGTGCTGGACGAGGACGATTTCCGGGCCCGGGCGCGCGCGTTCAAGCACGCCTTCAAGGATTTCGACGTCTACTACGCGGGCAAGGCCTTTCTCAGTACGACGATCGTCCGCTGGGTGATGGAAGAGGGCCTGAACCTCGACATCTGCAGCGGGGGCGAGCTCGCGGTCGCGCTCCGGGCCGGTGCCGACCCGAAGCGGTTGGGGTTCCACGGCAACAACAAGTCCGAGTCCGAGCTGGCCCGCGCGCTGGATGCCGGCGTCGGGCGGATCATCGTCGACTCGCAGTACGAGATCTCCCGGCTGATCGAGCTGGCGGGGGAGCGCAAGGTCGTCGCGCCGGTGATGATCCGGGTGACCGCGGGCGTCGAGGCGCACACCCACGAGTACATCGCGACCGCGCACGAAGACCAGAAGTTCGGCTTCTCGATCACCTCCGGTGCGGCCTTCGAAGCCGTTGCCCGGGTCAACGAAGCGCCGGAGCTCGAGCTGCTCGGCCTGCACTCGCACATCGGTTCGCAGATCTTCGACTCGTCCGGGTTCGAGGTCGCCGCGAAGCGCGTGATCGCCTTGCACGCAAGGGTTTCCGAGGAGCTCGGCGTCGACATGCCGGAGCTCGACCTCGGCGGCGGATTCGGGATCGCCTACACCACCCAGGACGACCCGTCCGACCCGGCGCAGCTCGCAACCGAGATGGGCAAGATCGTCGAGCACGAGTGCCGCGCGTTCGAGGTCGACGTACCCAAGGTGTCGATCGAGCCAGGGCGCGCGATCGTCGGCCCGGCGATGTGCACGGTGTACTCGGTCGGCACGGTCAAGGAGGTCGAGCTCGACGCCGGCGCCGCGCGGACATACGTGTCGGTCGACGGCGGGATGAGCGACAACATCCGCGCCGCGCTGTACGACGCCGACTACTCCTGCACGCTCGCCAATCGGTACTCCGACACCGAGCCGACCCTCGCCCGCGTGGTCGGGAAGCACTGCGAGGCCGGCGACATCGTCGTGAAGGACGAGTTCCTGCCGGCCGACGTGCAGCCCGGCGACCTGATCGCGGTGCCGGGGACGGGCGCGTACTGCCGGTCGATGGCGAGCAACTACAACCACGTGCCGCGGCCACCGGTGATCGCGGTCAAGGACGGTCGAACGCGGGTCGTCGTACGCCGTGAGACCGAAGACGACCTGCTGCGCCTTGATATGGGGGCCGAATGAACGACAACAAACCGCTCAAGGTGGGCCTGCTCGGTTGCGGAGTGGTCGGCACCGAGGTGGTGCGGATCCTGACCGAGCAGGCGGACCATCTCGCGGCCCGGGTCGGCGCGCGCCTGGAGATCGCAGGCATCGCCGTACGTCGTCCCGGCCGCGCGCGTGACATCGCGGTCGACCCCGAACTGATCACCACCGACGCGCAGGCGCTGGTGTCGCGCGGCGACCTGGATCTGGTGATCGAGGTGATCGGCGGCCTCGAGCCCGCTCGCAGCCTGATCCTGACCGCGCTCGAGCACGGCGCCTCGGTCGTCACGGCCAACAAGGCGCTGCTCGCCGAGGACGGCCCGACGCTGTTCGCCGCCGCCGAGAAGTACCAGCGCGACCTGTACTTCGAGGCCGCGGTCGCCGGCGCGATCCCGATCCTGCGGCCACTGCGCGAGTCGCTCGCCGGTGACGACGTGATCCGGGTGATGGGCATCGTCAACGGCACCACGAACTACATCCTCGACAAGATGGACACCACCGGCGCCGGTTTCGACGAGGCGCTCGAGGAGGCCCAGGCGCTCGGGTACGCCGAGGCCGACCCGACCGCGGACATCGAGGGATTCGACGCGGCCGCGAAGGCAGCACTCCTTGCCAGCCTGGCGTTCCACACCCGCGTGTCGATCGCCGACGTACACCGCGAGGGCATCACCGAGGTGAGCGCGACCGATATCGCGTCGGCCCGCGAGATGGGCTGCGTGGTGAAGTCGCTGGCGATCTGCGAGCTCGACGAGACGACCGACTCGGTCAGCGCACGGGTGTATCCGGCGATGATCCCGGTCACCCATCCGTTGGCCAGTGTTCGGGACGCGTACAACGCGGTTTTCGTGGAAAGCAAGGCAGCCGGGCGGCTGATGTTCTATGGTCGTGGTGCCGGCGGCGCCCCGACGGCCAGTGCAGTCCTCGGGGATCTGGTGTCCGCCGCGCGCAACCGGCTCAAGGGCGTGCCGGGTGTCGGCGAGTCGTCGTACACCCAGCGGGCCGTGCGGCCGATGGGCGACGCGATGACCCGCTACCACGTGTCGCTGGACGTGGCCGACAAGGCCGGTGTGCTGGCGGCGGTGGCCCAGGCCTTCGCGGAGCACGACGTGTCGATCCAGACCGTCCGCCAGGAAGGCCGGGGCAGTGACGCGGAGCTGGTGGTGGTCACGCACACCGCGACCGACGCCGCGTTGTCCGCGACCGTGGAGGCCTTGCGCGACATGGACATCGTTCGGGAAGTCAGCAGTGTGATGCGGGTGGAAGGCGAGTAGAACTATGGCTCACCAGTGGCAGGGCGTGATCGAGGAATACCGAGACCGGCTTCCCGTGTCCGCGGACACGCCGGTCGTCACGCTCGGCGAGGGCGGTACGCCGCTGGTGGCCGCGCAGTGGCTGAGCGAGCAGACCGGCTGCGAGGTCTGGCTGAAGGTCGAGGGCAACAATCCGACCGGCTCGTTCAAGGACCGCGGCATGACCGTGGCGATCTCGCTCGCCGCACAGGCCGGCGACAAGGCGGTCGTCTGCGCCTCGACCGGTAACACGTCGGCCTCGGCCGCGGCGTACGCCGTTCGGGCCGGGATGGTCCCGCTGGTGCTGATCCCGGCCGGCCGGATCGCCAAGGGCAAGCTCGCCCAGGCGGTCGTGCACGGCGCCAAGCTCGTGCAGATCGACGGCGGGTTCGACGACTGCCTGCGGATCGTCCGTGAACTGGGCAAGCACTACCCGGTCGCCCTGGTGAACTCGGTCAACCCGGTCCGCCTGGAAGGGCAGAAGACCGCGGCGTTCGAGGTGTGCGACGCGCTCGGCGACGCTCCCGATCTGCACCTGCTTCCGGTCGGCAACGCGGGCAACATCGCGGCCTACTGGAAGGGCTACCAGGAGTACGCGAAGGACAAGCTGGCTTCGAAGACCCCGCAGATGTGGGGTTTCCAGGCCGAGGGCGCGGCGCCGATCGTGCGCGGCGCGATCGTGGAGAAGCCGGAGACCGCGGCCACCGCGATCCGGGTCGGGAACCCGGCGTCCTGGACGCTGGCCGAGGCTGCGCGGGACGAGTCCGGCGGCCGGATCGAGATCGTCACCGACGAGCAGATCCTGAGCGCGCAGCGTGAGCTCGCCGCACGTGAAGGCGTGTTCGTGGAGCCTGCTTCCGCGGCCGGAGTCGCCGGTCTGCTGCACGCGAAGGCCCAGGGCTGGCTGCCGGGCGGCTCGACCGTGGTGATCACGGTGACCGGCCACGGCCTCAAGGACATCGACACGGCGCTCGATCACGCGACCGTCGACGAGTCACCGGTCACCCCGGCCGACACCGACGCCGTCGCCCGCGTCGCCGGACTCGCCTGAGGTCAGGGCGGTGGAGAGCAAGGTGGACGACGCGACGGGATCCGCGGAGCGGTCGGAGGCGAAGGCCGGCCGGCGACCGTGTGACCAGGTCCGGGTGCGGGTGCCCGCGACGAGTGCCAACCTCGGGCCGGGCTTCGACGCGTTCGGGCTCGCGCTGACGCTGTACGACGACCTGATCGTCACCCCGTGCGCGTCCGGGGTGACCGTTCAGGTGAGCGGCTGCGGCGAAGGCGAAGTACCGCTGGACGAGACGCATCTTGTGGTGCGGTCGATCCGGGCCGGGCTCGAGGCGTTGGGTGCATCGGTGCCCGGGTTCACGTTGCGGTGCGAGAACCGGATCCCGCACGGTCGCGGGCTCGGTTCGTCGTCGGCAGCGATCGTCGGGGGGCTCGCGGCGGCGTACGCGCTGGCCGGTGAGCCGGTCGATCGCGAGCGTCTCGTCGTACTGGCGAACGAGCTCGAAGGGCATCCGGACAACGTCGCCGCAGCAGCCCTTGGTGGGTTCACGATCGCTTGGACGGAAGGCGAAACCGGCCGCGCAGTTCGGTTGGAACCGGCGGACGGGTTGGCTGCCGTTGCCTATGTACCGGACAACCGCGTGCTGACCAAAGAGGCGCGCGGTCTGCTGCCAGGCGTTGTTTCCCACACCGACGCCGCCGCGAACGCAGGCAAGGCCGCACTGCTCGTCGCCGCGATGACCGGCCGGCTGGAACTGCTGCTGACCGCGACCGAGGACCGGTTGCACCAGGAGTACCGCGAGCCGGCCATGCCCGAGAGCCTCGCGCTGGTGCACAAACTGCGTGGCAGCGGTCTGGCCGCGATCGTCAGCGGAGCCGGCCCGACGGTCGCCGTACTCGGCGGTCACGCCAGCAAAAGCGCAGGTCAGAGCGTCTTCTTCCGGAGTACGCCGGAGCCGCCGGACGGCTGGACGAAGTACGAGCTGGGCATTGAACCAGTCGGCGTACAGGTCTGGTCCATGGAAGCCGGCTGAGGCGGGGAATCCTGAGCCGCTGACACGCGTTGTACGTACCGAGTCAACCGGACGACCCGTAGTGGTGCTAGTCTCGACTCACCCGATCCCCTCCAGGTGATCGGTGAACTCTCGTCACGATCCGGGCTGTGCTCCCGGCACCCTGTGTTGTGTGGCGACCCTCCTGTGGATGTGACCTTGCGCCGCCTGCGTCGGAGAAGTCCGGGGGGACTCAGATCGAGCGAGAGCCTCTTGTACCCCGCGTGCCCGTTGTGCGGCCGTGGGTGGAATGAAATTGGTCGATGAGCCGTATCGGCATCGACGATCCGTGTGGGAAGGACCTCACGTGACAGAAACTGTAGAAGCCTCCAGCGCAGGAGACGCCGCGGCGACCACCGCGCCGCGTCGCCGGAAAGCTGGCGGCGGCCTCGAGGGCATGCTGCTCCCCGAGCTCAAGCAGCTCGCCGGGACGCTCGGAATCAAGGGCACCGGCGCACTGCGCAAGGGCCAGCTGATCGAGGCGATCAAGGCCGCTCAGGCCGGCGGTTCCACCGCCGGGGGCGGCTCGACCGGTGGCTCCCGGGCGAAGGCGACCCAGCCGACCCTGGACGAGGCCGCCGAGTCATCTGCGCCCGCGGCGAAGACCGCCGAGGCGCCGGCCAAGCGCGAGGGCGGCAGTCGCCGGACCCGCGCCGCGGCCCAGAAGGACACCCCGAAGGACGAGCCGGCGCAGAACGGCGCCGCCCCTGAGGTGACTGCCGCCGCCACTGCCACGGCTCCGGCCGAGGCGTCGGCCGCTGCGCCGCACGCCGGCACCGCCGCCCAGAACGGCGCCGCCGAGCGGGTCGAGACCCGTGGCGACGACCGCGCCGACGATCGCACGGACGACCGTGCCGACGAGCGCGGTGACGGCCAGGCCCGCAACCGGGACCGTGGCCGCGACAACAACCGGGACAACCGCGACGGCAACCAGGGTCGCGAGCAGAACCGGGACCGCAACCGCGACAACCAGAGCCGCGACGGTCAGCGTGATGGCCAGCGCGACGGTCAGCGTGACGGTCAGCGTGACGGTCAGCGTGACGGTCAGGGCAACCGCGACGGCAACCGTGATGGCGGCCGCGACGGCAACCGGGACCGCAACCGCGACAACCAGAACCGGGACACGAACCGCGACGGTCAGGGTGACCAGCGGAACCGCCAGGACCAGAACGACCGCGGCGAGGAAGGCGACGGACGCCGTCGTCGCCGCCGGGGTCGCGACCGTGAGCGCAACCGCGACGGCCAGCCCACCAACCGCGACAGCGGTCGGGACGGCGGTCGTGACACCGGCCGCGACAGCAACCGCAACCGTGGTCGCGGCGAGCGGTTCGACGCCGAGCCGACGATCAGCGAGGACGACGTCCTGGTCCCGGCCGCGGGCATCCTCGACGTACTCGACAACTACGCGTTCGTCCGGACCAGCGGCTACCTGCCCGGCCCGAACGACGTGTACGTCGCGCTCTCGATGGTGAAGCGCTACGGCCTGCGCAAGGGCGACGCGATCACCGGTGCGGTGAAGCAGCCGCAGGAGGGTGAGCGCAAGGAGAAGTTCAACCCGCTGGTCCGGATCGACACCGTCAACGGCGCCGACCCGGAGATCGCCAAGCAGCGGCAAGACTTCAACAAGCTCACCCCGCTGTACGCGACCGAGCGGCTCCGGCTGGAGACCGAGCCGGGAATCCTCACCACCCGGATCGTCGACATCGTCAGCCCGATCGGCAAGGGTCAGCGCGGCCTGATCGTCTCGCCGCCGAAGGCCGGTAAGACGATGGTGCTGCAGGCGCTCGCGAACGCGATCACCACGAACAACCCCGAAGTGCACCTGATGGTCGTGCTGGTGGACGAGCGGCCCGAAGAGGTCACCGACATGCAGCGCACGGTCAAGGGCGAGGTCATCGCCTCGACGTTCGACCGGCCGGCCGACGACCACACCACGGTCGCGGAGCTGGCGATCGAGCGGGCCAAGCGGCTGGTCGAGCTCGGCCACGACGTCGTCGTACTGCTCGACTCGATCACCCGGCTGGGCCGTGCGTACAACATCGCGGCACCCGCCAGCGGCCGGATCCTGTCCGGTGGTGTGGACTCGTCCGCGCTGTACCCGCCGAAGCGGTTCTTCGGTGCGGCCCGCAACATCGAGGACGGCGGCTCGCTGACCATCCTCGCGACCGCGCTGATCGAGACCGGCTCGAAGATGGACGAGGTGATCTTCGAGGAGTTCAAGGGCACCGGCAACATGGAGCTCCGGCTGCGCCGCGAGTTCGCCGACCGGCGGATCTTCCCGGCCATCGACGTCGTCGCCTCCGGCACCCGCCGCGAGGAGCTGCTGATGTCGAAGGACGAGACCCAGGTGGTCTGGAAGCTGCGTCGGGTGCTGTCCGCACTCGACGGCCAGGCGGCGCTGGAACTGCTGATCGGCAAGCTCAAGGAGAGCAAGTCGAACATCGAGTTCCTGCTCCAGGTCAACAAGACCACCCCGTCAACTGGTACGTCGCACAGCACGACCAACGGCGACTGACCAGAGCTGATCGACCCTCGATTACCAGTTTGCCGTCCGCGGATGGCAAACTGGTACGTCGGTTCCGGTTCACGTTCACGCCCGTGTGGACGACCCGGGGCGCTTGATACTTCCTAGGAGACTTGTTGTGAAGGCTGACATTCACCCGACGTACGTCGAGACCACGGTGACGTGCACCTGTGGCGCCACGTTCCAGACCCGCTCCACCGCGGAGAACGGCGTGATCCACGCCGACGTCTGCTCGCAGTGCCACCCGTTCTACACCGGCAAGCAGAAGATCCTCGACACCGGCGGCCGGGTCGCCCGCTTCGAGAAGCGGTACGCCAAGAAGTAGCTTTCCTGCCGCGCGCCGGTTCCGCCTGTCATGGGCGGGACCGGCGCGCGGTTTGTGTTGTCAGCGGTGGTTCCGAGAGGAGGAGTGCGAGATGTTCGAGGCAGTCGAGACGCTCAAGGCGGAGTACGCCGAGCTCGAGCGGCAGATGGCTCAGCCGGAGCTGCACTCCGACCAGGCCAACGCCCGCCGGGTCGGCAAGCGGTACGCCGCGCTGGCGCCGGTGGTTCGTACGTACGACGAGTGGCAGCAGACCGGGGACGACATCGAGGCCGCGCGGGAGTTGGCGCACGAGGACCCGGCGTTCGCCGAGGAGGCGACGCGGCTGACCGCCCGCCGCGACGAGCTGGCGGAGCGGCTGCAGACGCTGCTCGTGCCGCGGGACCCCAACGACGACAAGGACGCGATCCTCGAGATCAAGGCGGGTGAGGGCGGCGACGAGTCCGCACTGTTCGCCGGCGACCTGCTGAAGATGTACCTGAAGTACGCCGAGTCGCAGAACTGGAAGACCGAGGTGCTCGACTCGGCCGAGTCCGACCTGGGAGGGTACAAGTCGATCACGGTCGCGGTGAAGGCGAAAGGTACGCCGGAGCCGGGCGATGCGCCGTACGCGAAGCTGAAGTTCGAGGGCGGCGTGCATCGCGTGCAGCGGGTGCCGGTGACCGAGTCGCAGGGGCGGATCCACACGTCCGCGGCCGGCGTGCTGGTGCTGCCGGAGGCCGAGGACGTCGATGTCGAGATCGACCCGAACGACCTGCGGATCGACGTGTTCCGGTCGTCGGGTCCGGGCGGGCAGAGCGTGAACACGACGGACTCCGCCGTACGCATCACGCACCTGCCGACCGGCATCGTGGTGTCGATGCAGAACGAGAAGTCCCAGCTGCAGAACCGCGAGCAGGCGATGCGGGTACTGCGTTCGCGGCTGCTGGCTGCTGCGCAGGAGGCGGCTGATCAGGAGGCGTCGGACGCGCGTCGCTTGCAGATCAGGACGGTCGACCGGTCGGAGCGGGTCCGCACGTACAACTTCCCCGAGAACCGCTTCTCGGACCACCGCGTCGGCTACAAGGCCCACAACCTCGACCAGGTCCTTGGCGGCGAGCTGGAGCCCGTCATCACAGCCCTCACCGAGGCCGACCTGACCGCCCGCCTCGAGGCCGTCGAATCCCAGTGAGAACTCTGCTCGCGGAGGCTGCAGCGAAGCTGACTGCGGCTGGGGTGGCTTCGCCTGAGTACGACGCTGCTGAGTTGCTTGCGTTTGTCACTGGGTCGAGTCGGATGCATCTGGTTGAGCCGACGGTGGAGCAACTGCGGGCGTATGAGGAGTTGATTGCGCGCCGGGCGGCTCGGGAGCCGTTGCAGCATCTGACTGGTACGGCGGGGTTCCGGTATCGGGAGCTGGCGGTGGGGCCGGGGGTGTTTGTGCCGCGGCCGGAGACCGAGGTGATGGTCGGGTGGATGCTCGAGCGGATCGCCGGCGTGAAGAACCCGTTGGTGGTCGACCTCTGCTCCGGATCGGGCGCGATTGCGGGTGCCGTGGCGACCGAGCGACCGGACAGCATCGTGCATGCCGTCGAGTTGTCGCCCGAGGCATGTGTCTGGGCCCGACGGAATCTGGCGGGCACCGGCGCGGTCCTGCACGAGGGTGACATCGATGGTTGTCTGCCGGAGTTCGACGGGCAGGTGGACGCGGTGATCTCCAACCCGCCGTACATCCCGTTGACCGCCTGGGAGTCCGTCACCGCCGAGGTGCGCGACCACGACCCGGCGCTCGCACTCTGGTCCGGTGACGACGGCCTCGACGAGATCAAGGTCGTCGCCGCCACCGCGGCCCGCCTGCTCAAACCCGGCGGCTGGTTCGCCTGCGAACACGCCGACGTCCAGGGCGAGTCGGCCCCAGCCGTCTTCACCACCACCGCCTCCTTCACCGAAATCCGAGACCAACTAGACCTCGCCAACCGCCACCGCTTCACCACCGGCCGCCGAATCTAACGACTGTCGGCCATGTTCGTGAAGGTGATCACTCGTAGATCACCAACTCCGGGCGCGGTTTCAGCGCGAGCACCTGCGGTGGTGTCATCAACGGACCGTGTCGCGTGTCCTCGGTGTAGAAGAGTTTGAACCCGGCGTGCACAGCCGGCGGCAGGCTCGTCGTCAGCTTGACCCACGTCTTGAGCTTGTCCGTCCGAGCGCCGATCCCGTCGACCGACTTGATCGTGACCACGCCCGGATGCGGCTTCAGCGCCTTCTCGTTGCTGACGATCCGCGCTGACAGCTGATGGAACACGAACACCTTCTCGGGCAGGTCGTTCGCCGTCACCAGCCCCGAGAGGTACGCCGCGATGCTGTCGAGCTCCGCGCCCGTCGTATGCCCGAAGACCCGACCCGGCACCTGCCCCGGACCGACCGCCCACTCGGGATCGAACGCCAGCCCCACGTCCGGCTCCTTCAACCACCGCTCGAGCCGCTTCACCTCCGGCAGGATCTTCGCCCGCCCCGGCTGGATGTCGAGCAGCAGCAGCATCTTGTGCTTCCGCGCGACCGCCAGGTATTGCTCGATCGCCGAGTCCTCCAGCCGCCCGCGATACATCCCGTCCTTGCCGCGAGACCCACGAGCGACGACCGCGATCAGCTCCATCACCGGCTGCGGCGTCCGACCGGCCGCGTACGCCTGCGCCAGCTTCTCCAGCTTGGCCGCCTTCGCGTCGAGGTCCTTGTCCAGCGGCCCGAGCGCAGGCGATCCCGGCAGGCCGACGTACCCGACCAGTTGGTACTTCGGAAAGATCACCCGCCCGCCCCGCGGCAGCTCACCATCCGCCGGCGGAGGAGGCGGAGTCGCCGTACTGCGCACAGGTGTCGGCGACGGCGAGCCGGCCGGTGCGGGGGAGGGTGTGTCGCTGCAGGCCGCCAGGCACAGCAGTCCGACGGCCAGCACCCCACACACCTTCCGCACCGCACCAGCCAACCACACCACTCACGCAGCCGGGCTGGTCCGAGCGAGCCCACTGGCCGCGCGCAGGATCATCGACTCCTGTCCGTCGACGACCGCGAGCTCCATCGCCCGGGCGAAATGCGGCCGCGCGCGGGCGAGATCTCCCTTGGCGAGCAGCGTTTCGGCGAGCCGCACGTAAGCGTTCTGCTGCGACTCCGTCGAGTCGCTGTCCTGCGCCAGTTCGACCGCCTGGCGCCCGAAGTCGAGCGCCTCGTTCCACTGCCGCCGCCGCGCGTACGCCGTACCGAGGAAGGCGTAGGTGTAGATCAGGCTGTAGTCGGACCCACGTTCAACGCCGAGGTCGCGCGCGTTCGTCAATGCAGTGACGGCCTCGTCCACGCGGTCCAACTCGAGCAGACACTCGCCGATCCCGTTCAGTACTTCGGGCTGTACGCCGAGATCGCCCTGTGCCAGCGACTCCTGGTACGCCGTCAAGGCCTGCGCGAACTCCAGCCGATCGCTGTACGTCACCCCGAGATACGCCAGCACCCGCGCCGCGATGCTCCGGTCGTCCGCCTGCCGGGACGCCTGCAGCGCATCATCGAGTACGGCGAGAGCCTCCTCGTCCGGCCGCAGTTTCGCCTGGCTGTACCCGATCGACGCCAGCAACCGCGCCCGCAGCGTCAGGTCCGCGTTCTCCGGGAGCTTGTCTCGCGCCGCCAGCAGCGTCCGCAGACTCTCCTCCGCGCCCAACCGGTAACGCCCGAGACTGCCGATCGACAGCAGCACGCGAGACTCCGCCTCCGCATCACCCTCAGCCGCACGCAGGCTCAGCTGGTGCGCCTCGTCCAGCTCGTAGACCCGGCCACGCTGGAAGAAGCACGACGCCACCGACAGACCGGTCCGCCACACGTGCTCCAGCGCACCGCTCGACTCGGCGTACCGAATCGTCGCCAGCACGTTGGCGCCCTCAGCGTCGATCCACGCCAGTCCCTCTGCCACCGAGGCGAACTCAGGCAACCGGACCGTGGCCGGCTCCGGCAGCGGGTGCAGCCGACTGCCGAAGATCGCAGCACTCGCCTCAGCGGTCGCGTAGAGGTAGTAGTCCACCAAACGCCGTACTGCGTCCGGCTCCGGCGCCAGCGTCCGTGCGTACTGCCGCAGCAGGTCGTGGAACTGGAAACGCCCAGGACGCAGCTGCAGCAGCAGATTGGCGTCGACGAGCTGCTCCAGCAGGTCCTCTGCTTCCACCACGTCCAGATCGGCCAGTGCGGCAGCGGCGTACATCTCGATGTCCTGTCCGGTCATCGCACCGAGCAGACGGAACAGGCGCTGCTGGTCCGGCGGCAGACTGTCGTAGGACAAGGCGAATGCGGGGGAGACCCCGCCACTGTCCGTGCTGAGCTCGGCCAGCCGCCTGTCCTCGGCGTCGAGTCGTTTGGACAGGTGCTCGATCGTCCAGCTCGGCCGGTGCCGCAGACGCGCTCCAGCGACCCGGATTGCCAACGGGAGATGACCACACTGGCTCACCACCTCGGCCGCCGCGCCTGCTGAGCCTGCGCGGTCCGGTCCGACGATCTCCGCCAGCAACTCCCGCGCATCCTCAGGCAGCAGTACGTCGAGCGCCAGCCGTGCGGTCGCGTCCAGACCAGTCAGCTGCCGTCGACTCGTCACCAGCACGCCACAGCGCGGACCGCCCGCCAGCAACGGCCGCACGGCCGCACTGTCCGGCGCATTGTCGAGTACGACGAGGATGCGCCGCCCCGCCAACTCAGACCGCCACAGCGCAGCCCGCTCCTCGAGGTCCGCCGGGATCCGCTCAGCCGGGACGGACAGCGTGCGCAGCAACCGATCCACTGCCTGCAACGCCGACACCGGCTCATGCCCCGGCGTGTACCCGTGCAGATCGATGAACAGCCGCCCGTCCGGATACACGTCGCCCAGCTGCCGTGCAGCGCGCACAGCGAGCGCAGTCTTCCCAACACCCGCCATACCGTCGATCGCAACGACCGCAGGCCCTGCAGTGTGCAGTGCGTCGACCACCTGCTTCAGTACGTCGTCCCGCCCGACGAACGCGGCACCGTCGTAGGGCAGCTCGTCACGCACCGCTGGACGCGCAATTGGCTCGTCGTTCTGCAGGATCCGCTCGTGGATCGCACGCAGCTCCGGACCGGGCTCGACGCCGAGCTGCTCGATCAACTCCTGCCGTGTGCGCGCATACGTGTCGAGCGCTTCGGAGATCCGGCCGCTGCGCCAGTACGCGAGCATCAGCTGCCCGGCGAACTGCTCCCGCAGCCGGTCCTCCTCCACCAGCGCGACCAGCTCCGGCACGAGATCGCCGTACCGGCCGCGCTCGAGATCCAGCTCGATCCGCTCGGCCAGGACCTTCAAGCGCCGCTCGGTCAGCCGGTGGCGCTGCACGCTGAGGTAATGCCCGGCGAGACCGCTGAAAGGCTCGCCGGTGAACAGCTCCAGCGCCTCCGACAGCCTCGCCGCGGCCCGGTCCTTGTCCCGATCCGCATGACCAGCGCTGACGAGGCTCTCGAACCGCTCCAGGTCCGAAGCACCAGGAGCCAGCCGCAAGCTGTACCCGTCCCGTGTATGCACCAGCACGCCTTCCGGCAGCAACTTGCGCAGCCGATAGATGTACGGCGGAACGATCTTGGCGCCCGTCGACGGCGGCGCATCACTCCAGACGAGCTCGACCAACTCGTCGGCGGAGATGACCTGGTTCGGCCGCAGCGCCAGGACCGCGAGCAGAGTCTGCTGACGGATCGGCCCGAGATCGAGCCGGCGCTCACCGGCCCAACCGCGCAGCGGGCCCAGGAGGTCCAGCCGCAGGTCATCCGTCACGGTGCATAGTCTGTCAGCTACTGCTTGTTCTGCTCGAGGTAGGCGTCGATCTCGGTCAGCAGCGAGTCCTTCACCGATTCATCGGCGAACGACACCCGCACGGCGGTCTTCGCCAGCTCGGCGGCGCCGGTCGCGTCCAGGTCCAGCAGCTGCGACGCGACGACGTACTCGTTGCTGAGGTCGGTGCCGAACATCGGCGGGTCGTCGGAGTTGATCGTGACGACCAGGCCGGCGTCGACCATCGCGCGCAGCGGGTGGACGTCGTACGACGCGACCGCGCGGGTGGCGATGTTCGACGTCGGGCTGACCTCCAGCGGGATCCGGTGCTCGCGCAGGTACTCGACCAGCTCCGGATCCTGCATCGTCGACGTACCGTGCCCGATCCGCTCGGCCTTCAGCATCCGGACCGCGTCCCAGATCGTCTGCGGCCCGGTCGTCTCGCCCGCGTGCGGCACGCTGTGCAGCCCGGCCGCGATCGCCGCCTCGAAATGCGGCTGGAACTGCGGCCGCGGTACGCCGATCTCCGGGCCGCCGAGCCCGAAGCCGACCAGCCCCTCCGGACGGATCTTGGTCGCGATCCGCAGCGTCTCGTCGGCGGCCGGGATCCCTGCCTCACCGGAGATGTCGAAGATCCACCGCAGCACCAGGCCGAACTCCTTCTCGGCCGCGACCCGCGCGTCCTCGATCGCCTCGCAGAACGCCTCGGCCTGGATCCCGCGCACCACCGAGGTGTACGGCGTGACCGTGAGCTCGGCGTACCGGAGGTTCTGCTGCTCGGCCATCTCGCGGGCGATCTCGTACGTCAGCAGCCGCACGTCCTCCGGCGTCTTGATCAGCTCGACGACGGACAGGTAGATGTCGATGAAATGCGCGAAGTCGCTGAACTTGAAGTACTCCGTCAGCGCGCCCGGATCGGCCGGCACCGGCGATCCCGGGTGCCGCGCGGCGAGCTCGGCGACGATCCGCGGCGACGCGGACCCGACGTGGTGGACATGCAACTCGGCCTTCGGCAACCCGGCCAGGAACTCACGCGACACAGTCATGCCCGGGATCCTAAGAGAATTCGCGACCGAGCTGCCCGGAAGCTAACAATCCCTTGTCAGTTCTCAGGAGGTCCCGCATCGTGGGATCGGGTCCGCTCTACGGGCCCGGGTGGAGCCCTGGCGCCCAATGATGCGAGTATGCGGGGGTGAGTGTGTGTTTCGACTTCATCGGAGATGAACTCACGCCTGCCTTTCGTGCGGCAGCGCATGCCATCGCGGCCGGCGATCTAGTGGTTCTCCCCACTGACACGGTCTACGGAATCGCAGCGGACGCATTTAAAGCCAACGCGGTTCAGCGCTTGCTGGACGCGAAGGGCCGAGGTCGAGACATGCCACCGCCTGTCCTTATCCCGACTGTTGACGCGCTTGACTCTTTGACCGTCGATGTGCCTGACGTCGGCCGGGTTCTGTGCAAAGAGTTCTGGCCCGGGCCGCTCACCATCATCTGCCGCGCTCACGATGCCTTGTCCTGGGATCTTGGCGAGACGGATGGCACCGTCGCACTTCGGGTTCCGGACCACGAGAACACCCGTGAGCTACTGTCGCGGACGGGGCCGCTCGCTGTCAGTTCGGCGAACCTGTCTGGACTGCCGGCCGCTGTCGATATCGATGACGCGAGATCGCAGTTGCAGGAGGCCGTCGCGGTGTACTTGGACGGTGGTCCGGCCACAAGCGGTCAACCGTCGACGATCGTCGCGCTCACCGGAAACAAACCGCGCCTGGTCCGAGCTGGCGGGATTGATCTTAACGCGCTCCAGGAGATCGCCCCAGAGATCGAAATCGATCCGCCCGCTCGCCGACGGCGCAGGTCAGGCTGAAGGCTTACCCACCTTTGAGGTCAGGCCGAGCTGAGACATGTCCTCGGTTCCGAGCGTTTGAGACGTCGGCGCGAAATGTTGTGCGAACATCGCGACAGCGGGACCAAGCAGACGATCGCTCTCTGAGCCTGTCCAATTAGGATGCAGCGCCATCCGGAGAAACCTGACAGCAACTATCTTTTCGTCAAGGCGCTCAAGGGCTTCGCGGGTGTTCTGGAATAGGCGTGCGAAGATCAGGCATAGACTCAGAGTCGACGCGAGGACCAAAACGGCGGCTGCCGCGAAGTAGGCATCGGAATCGGCCGCGAACACGAGGATGTATGCGGCGGCGGCCATCGTAGCCAGGCCGCTGCAGATGACCGCAGCGAGTAGTCGCTGCGCGTCCCTTGCTTGTTGCTCTTTGCGGTCCTTGATTTCACGAACGAGTCGCTCCTCGAGTTGCGAGATGCTCTCGTCCAGTTGCTGGCGGTTCTCCGACCAATCGCCGCGAAAGCCGTGCTGGCGCGATTCGACGTCCTGGGCCAGCAGTTTCAACTCGTCCAAGGCGGTGGGCGCGTCAGACGCACCTGCCTCGACGACGGCAAGGAGTCGCTGGGCAGTCTCCTGTTCGTCATCACTCGCGAAGATGCTCGAAGCGACCAGTGCCGCATCACTTGCCGCGGCGCGGACCGGGTTCATGTCCATTCACTGACGTCCCGGAGGCTGTACCGTTCGAGGGCTCGAACAGAGCGCAGCAGTTTTTGCTCGGAAATCGATCCTTCTCGATGGATAACGAGAGACGGCCCATCACCTGTTCGGAGCATTGGTCTCGGCTCGACAACCGTGCTCAGTTCGCCTGCTCGAATCAGCGATCCACGCCGGATCGCTACCAATTCGCGGTGGATCTCTCTATTGTCCATTCCCTCTTGGACGATCTCGACGGCGTCGTCGAAGTTCTTGACCGCCGTGCCATTGCTATAGAGGATCGCCGAGGTCGTGAGCGGCATGTCGATCTCACTTGACAATCGGCTCTCAATGATCGATTCCGAGAAGCGGACGCCGATCTCATTGTTTGTGTTTAGCGCGCGAGATAGAGCCTGCCGTCGCTCGACCGACAGTCGTGTCGACATCGGTGCCACGATGGTTATTGGACCCGGCGTTTCCTGGTCAATCAGGTGTAAGGCACGCCGGTTGAACGAAACATAACGTTCGGCCATGACCTGTGTCCCGAAGGCCAAGGGAATCTTCTGATCGCCTTTGGACAATATGAGATTGACATCCCGACACACGCCGCGGACCATCGGAGCTCCCGCAAGTGCGTAGGACGTGTCGGACGGGACGACGCACAACCCCCCAGTCTTGAGCGTCTCGATCGTGTGGAACACGTCGCCATGGCGAAGCAGGCCGGACGTATGCAGCCTGAAGACTTCGACTTTCTTCGGCATGATTGCCCTGCCGTTCCATCCCTTGCCTGACCAGCTTCAGGCGACACGAGGCTACCGCAACTTGCCTCGAGATGTCCTGACGCATTGTGACGTCGCGTAAGAATCTTGCCAGCGCGCAGTCGAGAGTCTCAGTGGGGCCGAGTGGTGGCCGGACCGGCTCGGGTGACACCATGCCTCCGTGAGTGATCGCTACGAGTTCACGGGCGAGGAACTGGCTCCTGCGTTTCGCGCAGCTGTAGATGCCATCGAGGCGGGAGACCTAGTTGTCATGCCGACCGATACGGTGTATGGGGTGGCGGCCGATGCGTTCAAGTCCGATGCGGTCAGTCGGCTGCTTGAGGCGAAGGGCCACACCCGTCAACTGCCTCCCACTGTGCTGATCTCGGTGGTCGAGTCGCTGGACGCGCTCGCCACCGACGTACCGGACAACGGCCGCAAGCTCGCGCAGGAGTTCTGGCCCGGCCCGCTGACGCTGATCTGCCACGCGCAGACCTCGCTGATGTGGGACCTGGGGGAGACCCAGGGCACCGTCGCGCTGCGGGTCCCGGATCACGAGAACACCCGCGAGCTGCTGTCCCGGACCGGACCGCTCGCGGTCAGCTCGGCGAACAAGTCCGGTCAGCCCGCGGCGATGGACGTGTACGACGCCGAGGAGCAGCTGGCCGAGTCGGTCGCGGTCTACCTCGACGGCGGCCAGGTCACCGGCGGGGAGCCGTCGACGATCGTCGACGTCACCGGCGACACACCCCGGGTGGTCCGCGTCGGCGCCCTCTCGCTCGAGCAGCTGCGCGTCGTCGTACCCGAGGTAAGCACCGAGGACGACGAACCGAAGCCCGACGAGACCAAGCCGGACGAAGCCGAGCCAACTGATGAGCCGGTCGAGGCGTCCAAGTCCGAGAAGGACGACGAGGACACGACCGATCCCGATGCGAGGCCTGCGGACTAGTGCGCGAGTACCTGCTGGTCCTGTTCGTGGCGATGGCCACGACCTTCTTGCTGACCGGCGTGGCCCGGCAGATCGCGCTGCGGTACGGCGCGGTCGCCAAGGTCCGGGCCCGGGACGTGCACAAGGTACCGATCCCGTACTTCGGCGGCCTGTCGATCCTCGGCGGCCTGATCGCCGGGTTCGCGGTCGCTTCCAGCCTGCCGTTCCTGGGTAATAGCCTGCAGGTCGCGCACGACGCCCGGGCGATCCTGATCGGCGGCGTGGTGATCTGCGCGGTCGGCGTGGTCGACGACCTGTACGAGCTGGACGCGATCACCAAGCTGGCCGGTGAGGTGCTCGCAGTCGGCGTACTCGTTGTCCAAGGCATCCAGTTGTACTGGCTGCCGCTGCCCGGCGGGGTGATCTCGCCCTCACCGGCACAGCTGGCGGTCCTGACGGCCGGCATCCTGCTGGTCTCCTGCAACGCGGTGAACTTCGTCGACGGCCTGGACGGGCTCGCGGCCGGTGTCACCGCGATCGGCGCGACCGCGTTCTTCGCGTACTCGTACCTGCTGAACTTCCACGAGAACCTCGACCGGGCAACCACCTCGACGCTGATCACGGTCGCGCTGGCCGGCGCCTGCCTCGGCTTCCTGCCGCACAACTTCTTCCCCGCAAGGGTTTTCATGGGCGACTCCGGCGCCCTGCTGATCGGCCTGATGCTGGCCGCGTCGACGATCAGCCTGACCGGCCAGATGGACCCGAACGCCGTCCCGTACGAGGTCGGCGGCTCGAGCCTGCTGCCCGCACTGCTTCCGTTGGTGCTACCAATCGCCATCCTCGCGATCCCCGCGCTGGACCTGACGCTGGCCTACATCCGCCGTACCAAGGCCGGCCGCTCGCCGTTCGCGGCCGACAAGCAGCACCTCCACCACCGCCTGATGCAACGCGGCCACTCACACCGCCGCGCCGTCCTGCTGATGTACCTCTGGACCGCCCTCATCGCGTACGGCGTGGTGGTGCTCGGCCTGGTCCTGTACTGGTGGACGGCCCTGATCGTGCTGGCCGTCGCGGTCACCGCGGTCCTGCTCACGACCGGTCTTCCGAGGCGATCCCGGAAACCGCTCGCCAAGGTTTGATCCCCGCGGGCCGGGACCAGACCACTCACCTTCCTGGCATACCGATAAGGTGTGGCTGTACAGCGGGAGGGAACCTCGTTTTGCTGACTGTGCAGACTTTGTGCTAGTTTTCACAAGCACCAGCAAAGAACAGCGACACCCCTGACCCCGCCCACCCGACGAACTGGCCGCGAGCCAGTTTCGCCAGCAGGACGGAACCACCAGATGGCTCCTACGGCCCACAGCCCGAAAACCGCCGGACAAGCGACAAAGCACCCGGCGCTGGCAATGCTGCGTGGCGCGCTGATCGCCGCGCTGGTCGTCGGAGTCAACGCGACCGCGGTGTCCACGGTCGCGGCCGGTGTCGCCGGTCTCTGGGGCGCGCTGCTCGGCCTGCTGATGGTGATCGTCTTCTCCGGCGCCGGCCTGATCGCGCTGCACCTGTCCCGCAAGACTTCTCCGACCATGCAGCTCGCGGTCGCGATGGCGTCGTACACCGGCCGGATCGCGATCTTCGGCGGTCTGCTCGCGGTCGCGCTGAGCTCGGACAGCCTGGCCAGGCACGTGAATCTGACCGTGCTCGGCCTGGTCGCCCTGGTCGTCGTGATGGGCTGGATGGCCGGCGAGATCTGGGCCTGGTCCCGGCTCCGCGTGCCGATCTACGACCTCGACAAAGAGGTGACCGCATGAGCACCCTAGGTAACGATTTCCCTGCTGTGGTGGAGATTACGGGGCCCGATGTGACCGCATCTGTCGCCAACTGGTACGTTTCGGGTGCCAATGAGCGAGCATCAGGATCCGAAGCCATCACCCCCGAACTCGGGCGACGGCTGGCGGGTCCTGTCCTACTTGATCGGCGGTGTCCTGATCTACGGGGGCATCGGCTTCGGGCTGGATCGCCTCTTCGGTACCGAATTCTTGCTTCCGGTGGGCATCGTCCTCGGTGCCGGGCTCACCATCCTGATGCTGCACTTCCGGTACGGAAAGTCCTGATCCCTTCGGGGTACGGCGCGATCCGCACCGGGTCTGACGTTGTTGACCGCCATGCCCTGAGCCGCCCTGCCCTTACGTACAAGGCGTCCGACTTGAGCACGACGCGAGAGGAGACCCGGTGATTGCCGGCGTTCCGACCGAGTTCATCCCGCCCGGTCCCCAGAGCTTCGACACCCCGCCCATCATCGATGGCGTGGCCTGGTTCACCAAGCCTGTGCTGGTGGCCGCGCTGTCCGTCGTCGTGATCGCCTGGTTCTACTGGGGTGCGTCCCGTAAGTCCGCGATCGTCCCGAGCAAACTGCAGTTCGCGGGCGAGCTCGGCTACAACTTCGTCCGTAACTCGATCGCCCGCGACGCGATCGGCAGCCAGGAGTACATGAAGTACGTGCCGTACCTGTGCGGCCTGTTCTACTTCATCCTGCTGAACAACGTCGCCGGGACGATCCCGCTGGTCCAGTTCCCGACCTTCAGCCACATCGGCTGGGCGTACGTGGCCGCGATCATGAGCTGGGTCATCTACAACGCGGTCGGTGTCCGCAAGCACGGCGTCTGGGGCTACTTCAAGCACCAGACCATGCCGGCCGGCGTGCCGATCTGGCTGATGCCGCTGATGATCCCGATCGAGTTCATCTCGAACATCCTGGTCCGGCCGATCTCGCTGAGCCTGCGGTTGTTCGCCAACATGTTCGCCGGTCACATCCTGCTGCTGGTGTTCGTGCTCGGCGGCCACTACATGGTGTTCGAGTCGGGGAAGATCTTCCTCGGCGGCGTCGGCATCATCACGTTCATCATGGGCCTCGCGATCGCCGGGCTGGAGCTGTTCGTCCAGTGCATCCAGGCGTACATCTTCGTGGTGCTGACCGCGCAGTACATCGGCAGCGCCATCGCCGACGACCACTGATCCGCAGTACCCCCACCAGACCCGTAGTAACGGAAACCCGGATAGTCCCTATCCGTACCGAAAGGAAACACCTGAAATGGCTCTCGAGATTGCCGGCAACATCGCAGTCCTCGGCTACGGCCTCGCCGCGATCGGCCCGGGCGTCGGCGTCGGTCTGATCTTCGCTGCCGTCATCAACGGCACCGCGCGTCAGCCGGAGGCCCAGAGCAAGCTGCAGTCGATCGCGTGGATCGGCTTCGGCGTCACCGAGGTTCTGGCGATCATCGGTATCGCGCTCGCCTTCGTCTTCAAGGCCAGCTGACCCCTTTCCGGACTGACTGACAGGACGCAGACATGACGACGTTGGTGCTACCGCTCAGCGAGGCAGCCGGTGAGGACGTGAACCCGCTGCTGCCGCACACCCCAGAGATCATCTTTGGCTTCGTCTTCCTGGTCCTGCTGGCCATTCTCTTCGCCAAGGTCGTCGTCCCGAAGTTCGAGAAGGCGTACGCCGATCGGACCGCGGCCATCGAAGGCGGGATGGAAGAGGCCAAGCAGGCCCAGGCCGAGGCGAAGGCTGCTTTGGAGAAGTACAACGCGCAGCTGGCGGAGGCCCGCCAGGAGGCTGCGAAGATCCGCGAGGACGCCCGCGAGCAGGGTGCGGCGATCATCGCGGAGATGCGCGAGCAGGCGAACGTGGAGGCCGAGCGGATCGTCACGCACGCGCGCACCCAGATCGACGCCGAGCGGGCCCAGGCGGTCGCCTCGCTGCGCAGTGAGGTCGGCACGATGGCGACCACCCTGGCCGGCCGGATCGTCGGTGAGTCGCTCGAGGACGAGGCGCGTCAGCGTCGCACCGTCGAGCGCTTCCTGGCCGAGCTGGAGGAGTCGGAGTCGGCTCGTCAGGCCGTCGGAACGGACGGCTGATGCGCGGCGCGTCGCACGAGTCACTCGCCCGGGCCGAAGAGGCCCTGGCGGGCGTCACGGTGTCCGAAGGGCTGGGCGGCGAGCTGTTCTCGGTCGCCAAGCTGCTGGACGGTACCGGCGCGCTCCGGCGTGCGCTGACCGATCCGGCCCGGCCGCGGGACGCCCGGGTCGCCCTGGTGCAGCAGTTGTTCGGCGGCAAGATCTCCGCCCAGACGCAGGAGATCCTGTCCGTGGCCGCAGCCGGGCGCTGGGTCAGCAGCCGCGATCTCGCGGACGCGCTGGACCAGCTGAGCATCGAGGCCGAGGTCGCGTTCGCGGACGGCCGGCGCAAGCTGGACGACGTGGAGGACGAGCTGTTCCGGCTGGACCGGATCGTCGCGGCCGAGCGGGGACTGAGCGAGACGCTCAGCGACCGCAGGATCCCCGTCGACGCCCGGCAGGAACTGCTCGGCGGACTGCTGCAGGGCAAGGCCGACGCCGTCACGGTGCGGCTGGCCGAGCGTGCGGTGGACGGCCGGGGCCGCAGCTTCGCCGCTGCGATGCGGTCGTACCAGGTCGCCGCGGCGGCCCGGCGCAACGCCAGCATCGCGACCGTGCGGGTGGCAGCCGACCTGAGCGAGGCCGAACGTACCCGGCTCGCGACGGCGCTCGGACGGCAGTACGGCCGGGACATCCAGCTGAACGTGATCGTCGACCCGAACGTGGTCGGCGGCGTCCGGGTGGACATCGGCGACGAAGTGATCGACGGAACCATCGCGGCCAGGCTCGACGAAGCGCAACGGCGCATCGCGGGCTGAACCCCCTTAACGACATACAGCGGCGCTAAGGGTCGGGAAAGCCTTTAGAGCCACAACAGGCCAGCAAGGGTCAAGGAAGCAGGAAACACAATGGCTGAGCTCACGATCAGGCCGGAGGAGATCCGGGACGCCCTGGATCGGTTCGTCACCGAGTACCAACCGGCCGAGACGGCCGCCGAAGAGGTCGGCACCGTCGTCGACGCGGGTGACGGTATCGCGCACGTCGAGGGTCTGCCCTCGGCGATGACCAACGAGCTGCTCGAGTTCGAGGACGGCACCCGGGGGATCGCGCTGAACCTGGACGTCCGCGACATCGGTGTCGTCGTACTCGGTGAGTTCGACGGGATCGAGGAGGGCCAGCAGGTCCGCCGTACCGGCCAGGTGCTGTCGGTGCCGGTCGGCGAGGGCTACCTCGGCCGGGTCGTCGACCCGCTGGGCAAGCCGATCGACGGTCTGGGCGAGATCCAGGGCATCGAGGGCGACCGCGCGCTGGAGCTGCAGGCGGCCGGCGTGATGGACCGTCAGGAGGTCCGCCAGCCGCTGCAGACCGGTATCAAGGCGATCGACGGGATGATCCCGATCGGCCGCGGTCAGCGCGAGCTGATCATCGGCGACCGCAAGACCGGCAAGACCGCGATCGCGATCGACACGATCATCAACCAGAAGGCGAACTGGGAGTCCGGCGACCCGGACAAGCAGGTCCGCTGCATCTACGTCGCCATCGGCCAGAAGGGCTCGACGATCGCCGCTGTGCGCGGTTCGCTCGAAGAGGCCGGCGCGATGGAGTACACGACGATCGTCGCTTCCCCGGCGTCCGACCCGGCCGGCTTCAAGTACGTCGCGCCGTACACCGGCTCGGCCATCGGCCAGCACTGGATGTACCAGGGCAAGCACGTGCTGATCGTCTTCGACGACCTGACCAAGCAGGCCGAGGCGTACCGCGCGATGTCGCTGCTGCTGCGCCGCCCGCCGGGCCGCGAGGCGTACCCGGGTGACGTCTTCTACCTGCACAGCCGGCTGCTGGAGCGCTGCGCGAAGCTGTCCGACGAGCTCGGCGCGGGCTCGATGACCGGTCTGCCGATCATCGAGACCAAGGCCAACGACGTCTCGGCGTTCATCCCGACCAACGTCATCTCGATCACCGACGGCCAGATCTTCCTGCAGTCGGACCTGTTCAACGCCAACATCCGGCCGGCCATCGACGTCGGTATCTCGGTCTCCCGGGTCGGCGGCGCCGCGCAGGTCAAGGGCATGAAGAACGTGTCCGGCTCGCTGAAGATCGACCTGGCCCAGTTCCGTGCGATGGAGGCGTTCGCGATGTTCGCGTCCGACCTCGACGCCACCTCCCGCCGGCAGCTCGACCGCGGTCAGCGGCTGGTCCAGCTGCTGCGTCAGCCGCAGTACTCGCCGTACCCGGTGGAGGACCAGATCGTCTCCATCTGGTCCGGTACCCGCGGCCACTTCGACGACGTACCGGTCAACGACGTACTCCGCTTCGAGCGGGACTTCCTGGACTACCTGCGGCGCGAGAGCAAGGTGCTCGAGGGTATCCGCGAGTCCGGCCTGTTCGGCGACGACGAGGCGCAGGCCGTCACCGACGCGCTGGAGGCGTTCAAGCCGACGTTCCAGACCTCCGAGGGCACCCTGCTGGGTACCGAGGCCGAGGCCGAGGCGATGGACGAAGAGGACGTCGAGCAGGAGCAGATCGTCAAGCAGAAGCGGGGCTGACCGATGCCGGCCAACTTGCGGGAGCTTCGTGATCGGAAGGCCTCGGTCTCCACGATCAAGAAGCTCACCCGTGCGATGGAGCTCATCGCGGCGTCCCGGATCGTCAAGGCGCAGCAGCGCGCCCAGGCGGCCGGTCCGTACGCGCGTGAGCTCACCCGCGCCGTGTCGGCGGTGGCGACGTTCTCGAACGTCGACCACCCGCTGACCACCGAGAAGCCGAACCCGAAGCGGGCCGCGGTACTGCTGATCACCTCCGACCGCGGTCAGGCCGGTGCGTACTCGGCGAACGTGATCCGCGAAGGGGAGCGGCTGCACCAGATGCTGCGCGAGGACGAGAAGGAGATCGTCTCGTTCCTCAGCGGCCGTAAGGGCATCGCGTACTACCACTTCCGGCAGCGTGACGTCGCCGATTCGTGGAGCGGTGACTCCGATGCGCCGTCGTTCGCCCGCGCCCGGGAGATCGCCGACGCCCTGATCGAGTCCTTCCTGACCCCGACCGAGGAGGGCGGCGTGGACGAGATCCACATCGTCTTCACCCGGTTCGTGTCGATGCTGACCCAGCGCCCGGACGTGATCCGGCTGCTGCCGTTGGAGGTCGTCGAGGGCGAGGAGGCGCCGGCGGCGGACGACGTGCTGCCGCTGTACGAGTTCGAGCCGTCCGCCGAAGAGGTGCTCGACGGACTGCTGCCGAAGTACGTCGCCAGCCGGATCCACTACTGCATGCTGCAGGCAGCGGCCTCCGAGCTGGCCAACCGGCAGCGGGCGATGAAGTCCGCGACCGACAACGCGCAGGACCTGATCGAGAGCCTGACCCGGGACCTGAACCAGGCCCGGCAGGCGCAAATTACCCAGGAAATCAGCGAGATCGTCGGTGGCGCCAGCGCGCTGGCCGACGCGAGCGCCGGGAGCGAGTGAGAGAGATGACTGCCACGGTTACCGAGAAGAACAACGAGGCGGGTGCCACCGGCACCGGTCGCGTCGCCCGGGTGATCGGCCCGGTCGTCGACGTCGAGTTCCCTGTGGACGCGATGCCGGACATGTACAACGCGCTCGAGGTGGACATCACCCTGGGCGACCTGACCCAGACGATCACCCTCGAGGTGGCGCTGCACGTCGGCGACAACATCGTCCGGGCGATCTCGATGAAGCCCACCGACGGCCTGGTCCGCGGCGCCGAGGTGCGCGACACCGGCGCGGCGATCTCCGTGCCGGTCGGCGACGTCACCAAGGGCCGGGTCTGGTCCGTGACCGGCAAGTGCCTGAACCAGGACGAGTCCGAGTTCGAGATCACCGAGCGCTGGCCGATCCACCGCAAGGCGCCGGCCTTCGACCAGCTCGAGTCCAAGACCGAGATGCTGGAGACCGGCATCAAGGTGCTCGACCTGCTCACGCCGTACGTGCAGGGCGGCAAGATCGGTCTGTTCGGCGGTGCGGGTGTCGGCAAGACCGTTCTGATCCAGGAGATGATCTACCGGATCGCCCACAACTTCGGTGGTACGTCGGTGTTCGCCGGCGTGGGCGAGCGGACCCGTGAGGGCAACGACCTCATCAACGAGATGGAAGAGGCCGGCGTCTTCAAGGACACCGCACTGGTGTTCGGCCAGATGGACGAGCCGCCGGGCACGCGGCTGCGCGTCGCGCTGTCGGCGCTGACGATGGCGGAGTACTTCCGCGACGTCAAGCAGCAGGACGTGCTGCTGTTCATCGACAACATCTTCCGGTTCACCCAGGCCGGTTCCGAGGTCTCCACGCTGCTCGGCCGGATGCCGAGCGCGGTCGGTTACCAGCCGAACCTCGCCGACGAGATGGGCGTGCTGCAGGAGCGGATCACGTCGACCCGCGGTCACTCGATCACCTCGATGCAGGCGATCTACGTGCCCGCCGACGACTACACCGACCCGGCGCCGGCCACCACGTTCGCGCACCTGGACGCGACCACCGAGCTCTCGCGTGACATCGCCGCCCGGGGTCTGTACCCGGCCGTCGACCCGCTGACCTCGACGTCGCGGATCCTCGACCCGCAGTACATCGGCCAGGAGCACTACGACGTGGCCGTCCGGGTGAAGCAGATCCTGCAGAAGAACAAGGAACTGCAGGACATCATCGCGATCCTCGGTGTCGACGAGCTCTCCGAAGAGGACAAGATCACCGTCGCGCGGGCGCGCCGGATCGAGCAGTTCCTCTCGCAGAACACCTACATGGCGGAGAAGTTCACCAACATCCCGGGTTCGACCGTGCCGCTGAAGGACACGATCGAGTCGTTCAAGAAGATCACCGAGGGCGAGTACGACCACGTCGCCGAGCAGGCCTTCTTCAACGTCGGTTCACTCGAGGACGTCGACCGCAAGTGGGCCGAGCTGCAGAAGGAAAACTGAGATGGCTGACCACTTGGAGGTGGCGCTCGTCGCCGCCGAGCGGACGGTCTGGCAGGGGCAGGCGAAGATCGTCATCGCCCGGACCACGGACGGTGACGTCGGCATCCTGCCCGGCCACGCGCCGTTGCTGGGTCTGCTGCAGGGCGGCACCGTCCAGGTGCGGACCGTCGACGACGAGTACTTCGTCGCGGCCGCGCCGGACGGCTTCATCTCGGTCGCCAACAACCGGGTCTCGATCCTGGCCGAGAACGCCGAGATGGGTCACGACATCGACCTGGAAGAGGCCCGGCGCGAGCTCGAGGAGGCGATGGCGGCCGGCCTGGCCGACGCCGACGCCGACGAGGTGCGACTCGCCGAGGCCAGGGTCCGGGCCGCCGAGCAGACGTCCTGATCCTCCTGCCATAATCGAATATCGTCACTGACAGTACGGTTCTCCTCCGGTGCCCGGGGTGTACCGGACATCGGGCACCGGAAAGGGTCGGCAAGGTATGAGGACAGTCCTCGACGTCGTCGGGGTTTGTCTGCTTGCCGCCGTACTGTTCATCGTGCTTGTCGCGTTCCGCCGTCGCTGGTTGTCCAGGGACGGCGGAACTTTTGATTGCAGCCTCCAGCTCGCCGAGAAGGAGCACGGCCGCGGCTGGGCCCTCGGCCTGGCCCGCTACGTCGGCGACGAGCTGCAGTGGTTCCGCGTCTTCAGCCTGGCCTGGTGGCCCAAGCTCGTCGTCAACCGCCGCCAGCTCGACGGCATCGCCACCCGCCGCCCGATGGGCAACGAGCCGCTCGTGACGTACGCCGGCCACGTCATCGTCGACGCCGACCTGCACGAGCGCACCGTCCACTTCGCCATGACCGAAGAAGCCCTCACCGGCGTCCTGGCCTGGATGGAATCCGCACCTCCCAGCACCCAGACCTACCTGTAGCTCAACGGACGCCGAGCGCCTTGAGCAGCATGGGCAGGGAGGCGTGCAGTTCGCGCTGCCAGTAGGCCCAGCCGTGCGTGCCCGGTCCGTAGAAGTTGGTCGTCAGGTGCTTCGCGCCGACCTGCTCCAGTTGGGCAGCGAGGGCGTGGTTCTGGCGGTTGAAGTCGGCCTCGAGCGCGTCGGTCTTCCCGGGCGGGTCGAACGGTCCGGCGGTACCGTCGCCGCAGGAGAGGTAGACCGGCAGCGACTTGAGCCGGTGCGCCAGGTAGTACGGGTCGTGCGCCTCCCAGATCCGTCGCTGCGCTATCGGGTCTCCCCAGACGCGGAGCGGGTCGTTGCCCTGTCCGGCGAAGAAGCCCATGATCCGGTTGATCGACTCGTCGTTCAGCAGCGGATGCGCCGAGCCGGAGTACGCCGCGGCTGCGCGGAACATGCCGGGGTGGCGGGCGGCGTACAGCAGGGCTCCTTGGCCGCCCATCGACAGGCCTGCCACGACACGGTTCGAGCTTGCGCCCCAGTCGTGTTGCAGCAGGTGCGCCAGTTCGACGGTGTGGAACGTCTCCCACGCCGGGTCGCCGCCGGCGCCGTAGTTCCACCAGTCGCTGTACCAGCCGTTCCAGCCGGCCTCGGGCATCACGACGAGGACCTTGCGCAGGCTCGGGATGGTCGCGATGTCGGTGCCGGACCAGGACGTGTAGTCCCCGCAGCAGCCGTGCAAAAGCCAGAACGTCGGCCAGTGCTGACGGCGGTCGGCCGGATTCCAGCCGTCCGGCGTGAGCAGCCGGACGTTGACGGTGCGGCCACCGAGAGCTTGGGACCGCACAGTCAGATCGGTCAGCCGGTCGGCGACCTGCCGGACTGCGACGACCTCGGCGCCGCGCGGCGCACTATGGAGCGCACTCTGGACAGTCGCTGTGGTCGGTGCGGGCACCGCCTGCGCGGGTGCGAGGGGAGAGACTCCGAGGAACACGGCGGCGACGAGGAGCGCTCGTCGGCCGAGCCAGGACAGCTTTGCGTGCACGAGAAACCTCCGGGGCGGGGACGGATTCCTGGTCACAGCAGGTCGCCGGGCGACCACCTGAAGTTGAAACCATTCAGGTTGGTTCCTCAAGACTGCGGCCGGTCCCGTCGATCGGCGGTCCGTGATCTGCGGCGAACGGTCGGGGGTAATTCAGTGGGCCGCGGGTCCGCTGCATGCCATGATCTCCGCCATGGAGACATACTTCTTCCGCGTGGGCGTAGGTCCTGTCCGCTGACCCAGCGCCTACTGCGGGGCACTCGGCACGGCACCTCGCCGCACGGGTGCAAAGGCCACGATGCTCCGCATCGAGACCTTCGCCCCCGCGCGCCGATGCACCGCACCGAGCACCTCCTCGCTACGGCGCTGGATCACCGGACAGGACCTAGCTTCCGCTGGCCTGTTCGAGGTGTTTCCCGCGGTCAGCGATGCGGGAGTGACCGGTTGGTTGTTCCCGGGTGCTATCCGGGAGATTCTCCATGCACTTGGTGCTGGTGCGGACTGTCACGGGGTTGGAAGGACTGGCGGCTGAGGAAGTCGTCGTTGCTGGGCATCGGGTGGTCGAGGTGTCCAAGCGGCAGTTGGTGGTTGAGTACGGCGCTGTCGACTGCAGTCCGCCGCGGTTGGCGGACGATGTGTTCGTCGTACATGGCGCTGTGGTTGATCCTGGGCGGACCAGGGACGCGTTGGTGGCGGCGATTCGGTCGCTGGAGTTGCCGGCGGGGTCTGGTGCGTTCGCGGTCAGCGCGTCGTTTGTCGGGGCGCGGAACTTCAACCGGTTCGATATCGAGGACCTGGTTGGGGCGCGGCTCGGTGGGCGGTACTACTCGCGGCGAGGTGGTGCCGTGCCGCCGGTCGAGCGGGACGAGTGGCGGGTCGTGCTGGACGGGAAGACGTTGTGGGTCGGGCTGCGGCCGTACGCCGTACCGCTGCATCGGCGGGCGTGGCGGACGCGGACCGTGCGGGGGAGTCTGCACCCGCCAGTTGCTGCCGCGATGGCGCGCCTCGCCGGCATCACTCCCGACCACACGGTCCTCGATCCGTTCTGCGGCGCCGGGACGGTGCTGCTCGAAGCACACGCGGTCGAGCCACGAGCTACGTACGTCGGCATCGACCGCGACCCCGCCGCGGTCGACGCGGCCAGGGCGAACGCGCCCGGAGCGGGCGCCGCGGGGTCGAGGGGCGCGGGGTCGAGGGACGCGGAGGCGGGCGGCGCGGGAGAACGTGGCGCGGGGGTGGGCGTTGGCGGGGTGTTGTGGCGGGTGGGGGATGCGCGGCGGTTGGATGTGACCGCCGATCGCGTCATCACCAACCCGCCGTGGGATGTCCGGCTGAGCATCGGTGACCTCGGGCCGTACGTCCGTCAGTGGCGTCGGGTGCTGCGGCCGGGAGGGCGGTTGGTCGCCATCCTCAATCAGACGCAGGCCGCTCAAGTCACCCGCGGTTGGCATGTGCTGGCCACCTACGACCTGTCCGTCGCGGGGCAGCATCCGCGGATTGTGGTTGCGGTGCCGTCTCGGTCTTGACATGCGCGCGTAACGTTCGTAACTTTCTGCGCATACGTAAGAGCAACTCGGAAATAGCACATACCAGAGCGCTCATACGTATGAACGTGCAGCCGCTCTAGTTCTGGGGTGAGAGATATGCGCAGTCGGTGGCGGGTCTTGCTGGTGGTCGGTGCAGTGCTGGCGGCGGGATGCTCAGGTCCCGTCGCCAAGCCGGCGAGTGGTGGCGGCGCGGCGGACGCGTCGATCGTCTATGCGAAGACCGACGGCGGTACGACGTTCGTCCGCAACTACAACGTGATGGGCCCGGCGACCGACAAGGCGCCGAACATGGAGCTCGTGTACGAGCCGCTGATGCGGGTCGACTACGGCGACGGCGGCGTCGTGAAGCCGTGGCTGGCGGAGAGCTGGACGTTCTCCGAGCAGGGCAAGCAGCTGACGATCAAGCTGCGCAAGGACGTCACCTGGTCGGACGGGCAGAAGTTCACCGCGGACGACGTCGTCTACTCGCTCGGTCTGCCGATCGAGAAGCCCGATTTCAGCATCGCGGGTGTCACCTACAAGTCGGTGCAGAAGGTGGACGACAGCACCGTCAAGGTCGTCTTCGCCGAGCCGTCGTACGCGACGCTGAACCAGTTCGCGAACATCCTGCTCCCGATGGTCCCCAAGCACATCTGGTCGACGCAGAACCTCAACACCTGGACGAACCCGGAGCCGATCGGCACCGGTCCGTTCACGCTCAAGGAGTTCAAGCCGCAGCAGATCACGCTCCAGGCGCGCACCGACTACTGGGGCGGGAAGCTGCCGATGACGACGTACAAGATCATCCCGACCAGCGCCGACGCTCTCAAAGCCCAACTGCTGAAGGGCGATATCGACTGGGCCTCCGCGAGCTGGCCGAACGGCGAGAAGGAGTACGTCGCCAAGGACCCGGACAAGCACCTCTACCAGCTCTACTCCAACGGCGGCGCGATGTCGGTCCTCTTCAACACCGCCAAGGCGCCCTTCGACGACGTGCACGTACGGCGGGCGCTCGCGGTCACGATCGACCGCACCGCCGTCGTCACCACCCTCCAACGCCCCGGCACCGAGGCCGGCCCGACCGGCCTGTCTGATCAGTTGTTCGCCGACTGGCTCGACCCGGCGTACAAGGGCAAGGTCCAGAACGTCGACGCCACGGCCGCGAAGGCCGAGCTGGCCGCGGGCGGCTGGACGATCGACAACGGCGCGCTGGTCAAGGACGGCAAGCGGTACCAGCCGAGCATCCTGTTCAACTCCGACTGGGGCTGGGGCAACTACGCCGACATCCTGATCAACACCTGGAAGCAGACCCTCGGCCTGCAGGTGAAAGGCGCCGGCCAGCCGAGCGCCGGGTACTACGACAAGCAGAACCTCGGCCAGTTCGACCTGGCCGCCGCATCCACCGGCGGCTCCGGGGTGTACGGCGTGTACCGCTTCCTCAGCAGCTCGTTCAAGGTCCCGATCGGCAAGTCGGCGACGCTGAACCAGGGCCGATGGAGCGATCCCAAGACCGACTCGATCCTCGCCGCGATGGAGCGCACCGACAACGTCGATCAGCTGAAGACGCTCGGCCGCGAACTGCAGAAGATCGTCGTCGACAAGGTGCCGTTCAGCCCGATCTACAACAACTTCTACTTCGTCGACATCAACGCGACCCGCTGGACCGGCTGGCCGACGCCGGACAGCTTCGACCACATCCCGTTCGTCGGGATGGGTCCGGACACGATCCTGACCATGCTCAAGCTCCAGCGCCGGGGGAGCTGACCGATGCGGTGGGCTTTCCTGGCCCGGCGGCTGGGTTTCTACCTGGCCGCCGCGGCCGCCGCGATCGGGCTGAACTTCCTGCTTCCCAGACTGATGCCCGGCGACCCGTCGTCGGCGATCGTCGAGGAACTGGAGCGCGTCAGCGGTCAGCAGGTCCCGGCCGAGACGCTGATGTCGATCCGCGCGATCTTCGGCAACCCGCACGCCAACCTGGCCCAGCAGTTCGCCGACTACCTCCGCCAGTTGTCCCACGGTGACCTCGGCGTCTCCGTGGTCAACTTCCCGGTCCCGGTCGCCGACCTGGTCTGGCAGGCGTTGCCGTGGACGCTGCTGCTGGTCGGTACGACGACCATCACCGCGTTCGCGATCGGCACCCTGCTCGGCGTCGTCGCCGGCTGGAAGGCAGGCAGTCGCCTCGACGCGATCCTCACGCCGTTCACCACGTTCCTGAGCAGCGTCCCGTACTTCTGGGTGGCCCTGCTCGCGCTCTGGATCTTCGGCTTCGTCCTCGGCTGGACGCCGCTGTCCGGAGGGTACGACGCCGACCTGCCGCAGGGCTTCAGCCTCGCGTACGCCGTCAGCGTGCTGCATCACGGAGTGTTGCCAGCAGCAACCATCGTGTTCTCGGCCTTCGGGGGCTGGCTGCTCGGCATGCGGAACATGACCGTCACCACGGTCCGCGAGGATTACGTCCTGCTCGCCCAGGCGAAGGGCCTGTCACCGAAGCGGGTGATGTTCAGGTACGCCGCTCGCAACGCGATGCTGCCGAGTTTCACCGGATTCGCGATGGCGCTGGGCGGGGTTGTCGGCGGCGCGCTGCTGACCGAGATCGTGTTCAGCTATCCGGGCATCGGCTACCTGCTCTACGAGTCGCTGCAGAAGCGGGACTACCCGATGATGCAGGGCGTCTTCCTGCTGATCACGCTCGCCGTTCTGCTGGCCAACCTGGTCGCCGACCTGGCCTACGTCCTGCTCGATCCACGCATCCGGGCGAGGGGATGACCATGCTCAAGAGCTGGAAGGTCCGCTTCGGCCTCGGCGTCCTCGCCTCCTTCGTACTGCTCGCGATCTTCGGCCCGCTCCTCCCGCTGGATCCGCGGGCGAACGACATCAGCGCGATCTCACAGCCGCCGAGCGCGCACCACCTCTTCGGTACGACGCAGTTCGGCCAGGACGTGCTCGCGCAGACGATCGCCGGCGCGCGCGGTTCGATGCTGGTCGGGATCCTGGCCGCGGCGATCGGCACGCTGATCGCGATCCTGGTCGGCGTACCGGCCGGGTACTTCGGCGGCGCGGTCGACAACGGCCTGAACTTCCTCACCAACCTGTTCCTGGTGATGCCGGTCCTCCCGCTGATCCTGATCGTCGCGGGGTACGTGCAGGGCACCGGGCCGTTCGTGATCGCGTTGATCATCGGCCTGTTCGGCTGGTCGGGCGGCGCCCGGACCCTGCGGGCGCAGTCGCTCAGCCTGAGCAGCCGTGACTTCGTGCTCGCGATGCGGATGGTCGGCGAGCCGCATCGGAGGCTGATCTTCTTCGAGGTGCTCCCGCATCTGACCGGCTGGATCTCGGCGATGTTCCTGCACGGGATGATCGGCGGCGTGATGGCCGAGGCCGGGCTCGCCTTCCTCGGCATCACCGACTCCGGCTCGATCAGCTGGGGCACGATGATCCAGGCCGCCCAGCAGCAGAGCGCAGTACTGCGGGGTCTGTGGTGGTGGTTCGTACCGCCCGGGTTGTGCATCGCCCTGATCGGTACGGCGGCAACGCTGGTGAACTTCGGCGTCGACGAAGTGTCCAACCCCAAGCTGCGGCAGGCCCGCCGGTCGGTGCTCGTCCGGGCCAGGAAGGTCGTGGAAGCATGACGATCACGGAGCCACGGACGCGGACCACGGTCCTCGCGGTCGAAGGACTCACCGTCGACTACGTGACCGCAGATCGGCCCGTGCGGGCGTGTGACGACGTGTCGTTCGAGTTGCGGCGCGGCGAGATCCTCGGGGTGGCGGGGGAGTCGGGGTCGGGCAAGTCCACGCTGATCACCGCACTGACCCGGCTCCAGCGTCCACCGGCCGTCACCACCGCCGGCCGGATCGAGTTCCATCCGCGCGACGGCGAGCCCACGGACCTCGTCGGCCTGGCGCCGGCCGAGCTGCGGTCGCTGCGCTGGACCTCGCTCGCGATCGTGCTGCAGAGTGCGATGGATGCGCTCAACCCGGTGATGCGGGTCGGCGCCCAGTTCGTCGACGTCCTGCGCTCCCATGACAAGACCCTCGGCAAGAAGGCCGCGTGGGATCGCGCCGCCGAACTGCTCGCGATGGTTGGGATCTCCGCGGACCGCGTGCGTAGCTATCCGCACGAGCTGTCCGGCGGCATGCGTCAACGAGCCAGCATCGCCCTCGCCCTCGCCTGCGGTCCCGAGCTCGTGGTCATGGACGAGCCGACGACAGCCGTCGACGTGGTGATGCAACGCCAGATCCTCGCCCAGGTACTGCGACTGCGCCGCGAGCTCGGCTTCGCGGTCGTCTTCGTCACGCACGACCTCTCGCTCCTCCTGGAGCTCGCCGACCGCATCGCGATCATGTACGGCGGCCGCATCGTCGAGATCGGCACGGCCGAATCGCTCTACACCAAGCCCCGGCACCCGTACACCCGCGGTCTGCGCGACTCGTTCCCACCACTCCGCTCGCCGCTCCGCAAGCTGACCGGCATCCCCGGCAGCCCGCCGGACCTGCGCAATCCACCGCCCGGCTGCCCGTTCCACCCGCGCTGTGCGGACCGGTTCGACGGTTGCGACGAGCAACGACCCGAACTACTGACGATCGAGGACCACGCCGTCGCCTGCCGGCTCTACCCGTCGGGAGATGATCAGCTATGAGCCAACCTGTTCTCGAGGCCCGGGCGGTCTCGAAGCATTTCCCGGCGGGCCGGTCGACGGTCCGGGCGGTGGAGGACGCGACGCTCGCGTTGCAGCCTGGCCGGATCGTCGCGCTGGTCGGTGAGAGCGGTAGCGGGAAGACGACGCTCGCGCGGTTGCTGGCGCGGTTCTATCCGCCGACGTCGGGCGAGATCCGGCTGCACGGCGAGACCGTGAAGGGCAGGGCGCGGTCGTACTACAGCGACGTACAGCTGATCTTCCAGGACCCGTTCGGCTCGCTGAACCTGCTGCATCGCGTCCGGTACAACCTGGAGCGAGCGGTGAAGCTGCATCACGCCGTACGTTCTCGCGCTGAGCTGGACCAGAAGATCACCGAGCTGCTGGAACGGGTCAGTCTGACGCCGACCGAGCAGTACCTCGACAAGTTCCCGCACGAGTTGTCCGGCGGGCAGCGGCAGCGGGTGGTGATCGCGCGGGCGCTGGCGGTCGAGCCGAAGGTCCTGCTCGGCGACGAGCCGATCTCGATGCTGGACGTATCGATCCGGCTGGAGATGCTCAACCTGCTCGACCGGCTCCGTACCGAGGACGGCCTGGCCCTGCTGTACATCACCCACGACATCGCCAGCGCGCGCTACCTGTGCGACGACATCGTCGTGATGTACGCCGGACGCATGGTCGAAGGCGGTCCGAAAGAGGACGTGATCGCGAACCCGCTGCACCCGTACACGCAGCTGCTGATCGACTCGTCACCCGATCCCGAGCGCAGGGACCGACCGGACCTCTTCGCTGCGGAGGATCTCGGCGAGCCGCCGAGCCTGATCGACCCGCCGACGGGGTGCCGGTTCCACCCGCGGTGCCCGTTCGCGATGGACGTGTGCCGGACCGAAACGCCGCCCCGGACCGAACTGCCGGACGGCCGCTGGACCCACTGCTGGTTGCAGGAGAACGCATGAAAGCGCCACGACAAGCCGATGTCGCCCGTCTCGCGGGTGTCTCCCAGTCCGCCGTGTCCCGCGTCGTCAGCGGGGACATCGACCGGATCCCGGAGGAGACCCAGGAGCGGATCCGGGCCGCGGTCAAGGAGCTCGGATACGTCCCGAACGCAGCCGCCCGCAACCTCCGCAACAAGCGCAACCGGCTGCTCGGCGTCCATACCTTCGAGTCGGTGTTCCCGCATGCGCGTGAGGACTTCTACTTCGAGTTCCTGCTCGGGATCGAGGAGCGCGCCGAGGAGATCGGGTACGACCTGGTCCTGTTCACCTCGACCGGGACGAGCGACGGCCGCCGCCGCATCTACCGCGACGGCACGAACCGGCTCAATCTCGCCGACGGCACCGTGCTGCTCGGTGCCGCGACCGATCGCGAGGAGCTGGCCCGGCTGTGGCACGACGGGTACCTGTTCGTCCACATCGGCCGCCGCGAGGTCGCCGGCGCGGAGATCCCGTGCATCATCCCGGACTACGTCTCGGCCGCCGACAGTCTCGTCGCGTCGCTGGCCGAGCGCGGTCACCGGCACTTCGCGTACCTGCGCTCCGGGATCGAGCAGGAGGCGTACGCCGATCGCCGGGCCGGCTACCGCAACGCGATCGAGCGGCTCGGGCTGAACGACCGCTCGCCCGGGTATCGCGGCGAGCCGGAGCTGACCGAGGAGTGGCTGGACGAACTGGCTGCCGGACCGGAGACGGCCGTGGTCGCCGAGAACATCGGGCTCGCCGAGCAGTTGCGGACCGGCCTGGCAGCGCGCGGGTTGAGCATCCCGGCGGACGTGTCCGTCGCGGTCCTGGAGGGATCCGGAGACGAGCCCGGTCACCGCTGGGACTGCTTGGTCATCCCGCGCAAGGAGATCGGCCGGATCGCGATCGACGCCCTGGTGGCGCGGGTCGAGAACCCGGACGCGGAACCGGTCAGCCAACTGGTGGCCTGTGATCTGGTGGCCGGCGAAACCGTCGCCGCGCCCCGAGTAGAGGAGTGAACGGGTGGAACTCGAGACGGATGTCCTGGTCGTCGGCGGTGGACTCGGAGGGGTCGCGGCCGCGTTGACCGCAGTACGGCTGGGTCACCGCGTCGTACTGACCGAGCCGACGGACTGGCTGGGCGGGCAGCTGACCAGCCAACTGGTGCCACCCGACGAGCACCCGTGGATCGAGGAGTACGCCGCCAGCGGGTACGCCGAACTCCGCCGCCGGATCCGCGACTACTACCGCCGCAACTACCCGCTGACACCCGAGGCCGCAGCGAACCCGTTGCTCGACCCGGGTCTCGGTGTCGTCAGCCGGTTCTGCCACGAGCCGCGCGTTGCTGCCGCGGTCCTGGAAGAGATGCTCGCTCCTTGGCGCGCGTCCGGCCGGCTCCGCCTGTTGCTCGAGCACGACGCGATCGTTGCCGAGGCCAACGGTGACGAGGTCGAGGCGGTGACGTTCAAGGACCTGCGCAGCGGTGACGAGGTGACGGTGGCCGCGACGTACGTCGTCGACGCGACCGAGCTCGGCGACCTGCTGGAGCTGGCGGACGTCGAGCACGTCATCGGCGCGGAAGGACGCGATCAGACCGGCGAGCTGCATGCACCAGAGGTCGCGAATCCCCTTGATCAGCAGGCGTTCTCGTGGTGCTTCGCGCTCGAGCACCGGCCGGGGGAGGACCACACGATCGACCGCCCGGCCGGCTACGAGCACTGGCGGGACACGGTCGCGCCGTTCTGGCCGGGGCCGCAGTTGTCCTGGACGGACGTCGTACCGGTGACGCTGGAACAGCGTGAGTGGAAGCTGCTCGAGGCGAATCCGGATCAGCGAGCGCCGTTCTCGCTCTGGCGTTATCGACAAATCCTTGCCAGCAGCAACTTTGTCGACAAGGTGATCCCGGATGTCACGGTGGTGAACTGGCCGCAGCTCGACTACTGGGAGCAGCCGCTGCTCGGCAGGCCTGACCCCGCGAAGGCGTTGGCTGCGAGCCGGGACCTGTCGTTGTCCTTCCTCTACTGGATGCAGACCGAGGGTGGCTATCCCGGCCTGCGGTTGCGCCCGGACATCACCGGTACTGCGGACGGCCTGGCCAAGACGCCGTACATCCGCGAGTCGCGCCGGATCCAGGCCGAGTTCACCGTGCTCGAGCAGCACGTCGGCGTGGAAGCCCGGCCGTACGGTGCGGGCAGCGAGGTGTTCGCGGATGCTGTCGGGCTCGGCCGGTACCGGATCGATCTGCACCCGAGTACGGCGGGCCGGACGTACGTCGACATCGAGGCCTACCCGTTCCAGATCCCGCTCGGCGCGCTGATCCCGGTCCGTGTCGACAACCTGCTGCCGGCGAACAAGAACATCGGCACGACGCACATCACCAATGGTTGCTACCGCCTGCACCCGGTCGAGTGGAGCATCGGCGAGGCGGTTGGCGCACTGGTCAGCTTCTGCCTGACCGAAGGCCTGTCACCACGCAAGGTCCGCAACGATCCCACCCACCTGGCCGACTACCAACGCCTCCTCACCGACGGCCTCGGCACCCGGATCGCCTGGCCGGAGGAGATCCGCACCCATCGCGACTGAAAAGGATGATGCTGTGCCCCATCATGCGCTCCGAAAGTCTTTGGCCGCCCTGTGTACCGCATTGGTGTTCTCCGCTGCCTCCCTGGTGAATGCCACGGCGAGCACCACCGCCCTCCCCGCCCTGCACACCGAAGGCAATCGCATCAAGAACAGCGCCGGGACCGCCGTGACCCTCAAAGGTCTGTCCGTCATCGCTCCCGAACAGAACGACGTCTGCACCGACTGCAACTCCAAGCCGATCAACGACCTGATCGACATGACGGTCTCGAACGGCTGGAACTCGAAGGTCCTCCACCTGCTCGTCACCGAGGCCATCGGCAAGGACCTGAACGCCTACGACGCGACGTACATCAAGCCGTACGTCGACCATGCCGTTGCCAAGGGCCTCTACGTGATCATCGACCTGCATCTGGTCCGCAACTACGGTGACGCGGCCGGCGCCGTACCGCAGTCCGACGTGAAGGGCTTCTGGGACTTCATCGCGCCGCGGTACGCGAACAACCCGAACGTGCTGTTCGAGGTGTTCAACGAGCCGATCGCGCCGGACAACTGGGCCACCTGGAAGTCGTACATCCAGCCGGTCGTGGACTCGATCCGGTCGGTCGCGTCGAACGTGATCCTGAGGGGCAGCCCGTCCTGGAGCACCCGACTCAACGGCGCGCTCACGGACCCGATCACTGGTGGCAACATCGCGTACGTCTACCACCTCTATCCGAACCAAGGGCCGGCCACCGCGGCCAGCCTCGATCCGAAGTTCGGCAACGCCTCGGCGACGCTGCCGGTTGTGTTGACTGAGTTCGGCTGGGATCCGTCGCCGTCGGCGAACCAGGTCACGGCCGGTACGACGTCCGGCTGGGGACTGCCGCTGCGGCAGTACCTGGACGCGCGTCCGCAGATCGGGTGGCTCGGCTGGGTGTTCGACAACTTCTGGGCTCCGGTGATGTTCGACAAGAACTGGAACCTGCTGTCGGGCGAGTACGAGGGTGCGTTCATCCGCGACTGGCTGGCCGGTGCGCCGGCGGAGTCGCCGTGCTCCGATCACCTCGCGCGCGGGGCGACCGTGACCACGTCGTCGACGTACGACGCGAACTCGGGCGCGCCGAAAGCGGTTGACGGCTCCTGTCTGGACAGCGGACGCTGGATGTCGGCGGAGGGTGACACCGCGCCGGTGCTCACAGTGGATCTGGGGACCTACAAGGATGTGAGTCAGGTGGACGTCTACAGCGGGTACGGCTACCCGAATGTTGCCACCGGCACCGTCCTGACCGCCTTCAAGGTCGAGGGGCATACGTCCGCGGGCTGGGTCCAGCTCGGGAGCTATACCGCGAACACCCGCGCGCTGGTCTCGACCCCGGTGACGTCGGCGGCGATCGACCAGATCCGGCTGACGATCACCGACCCGTCCAGCACGACTCCTGATATCGCCCGCGTCTACGAGGTGGCCGCCCACTAGGAGGACTCGTGACCGGTTCCCGACCAGTTCGGCTGGCCGTCGTCCTGCTCGCCAGCGCGCTTGTCCTTCCCGCGGTTCCGGCCGTGGCGTCGCGGGAGGTGAAGCTGGAGATCCTGTCCAGCCGCCCGGACAAGATCACCGGCGGTGACGCGCTCGTCCATGTCGACGCACCGGACGCTCAAGTCCGCGTGACGCTCAACGGCAAGGACGTGTCGTCGGTGTTCACCGAGGACGAGCACGGTGTGACCGGATTGGTCGGGGGCCTGCGCCTGGGATCGAACGTCCTCCGCGCCGAGGCCGACGGACGTCGTACGACGCTTGACGTGCGCAACTATCCGCGTCAGGGGCCGGTGTTCTCCGGGCCGCACGAGCAGCCGTTCGTCTGTGAGACCGAGCAGTTCACGATCCCGGTGATCGGCGGGACACTCGGTGCGCCGCTCGACGCCGACTGCACGGTCAAGCCGCGGATCGACTACTTCTACCGGACGACCGCGGGCGCCTTCGTGAAGTGGCCGGCCGGTACGACGTCGTACCCGGCCGATCTCGCGAAGACGGATGCGGGTGATCCGTTCATCGTGCGGATGGAGACGGGCAGCGCGAACCGGGCCGTCGTCCAGACGACGATGTTGCACGATCCGTTGCGTGAGGCAACGCCGACGCCGACCCGGCGGTCGTCGAGCTGGAACGGGCGGGCGATCTTCACGCTCGGCGGCGGCTGCGCCGGCGGGTGGCACCGGTCGGGGTCCACGACCGGTGGTGTGACCGACGCCTTCCTGCTCGGTCGTGGGTATGCGCTGATGTCGTCGTCGCTGAACGTCTTCGGGCAGAACTGCAACGACCTGACCGCGGCCGAGTCGGCGATGATGACGAAGGAGTTCTTCGTCGAGCACTACGGGAACCCGTCGTTCACGGTCGGTTTCGGATGCTCCGGTGGCTCATACCAGGCGCATCAGATCACCGACAACTACCCGGGCATCTTCGACGGGATCATCGTCGGCTGTTCGTTCCCGGAGGTCGGGTTCGGCACGATCTCGTTCATCAGCGACTCGTGGCTGCTCGACTCGTACTTCAACAAGTCGAGCCTCGCCTGGACCCAGGAACAGAAACGCAAGGTGGCCGGGTTCGCGACGTACGCGACCCTGCCGAGCATGGCCGCCAGCGCGAACCGGATCGACCCGCGGCGCAACTGCGACATCGTCCCGGCCGCGCAGCGCTACGACCCGGCGTCGAACCCGCGCGGCGTCCGGTGCGACGTGTTCGACCATGCGATCAACACGTACGGCGTGGATCCGGCGACCGGATTCGTACGGCGGCCCCTGGACAACGTCGGCGTGCAGTACGGGCTCGGCGTACTGAAGTCCGGCGTGATCACGCCGTCGCAGTTCCTCGACCTCAACGAGCACGTCGGCGGCTTCGACGCGGACGCGAACCTCGTGCCGGCGCGCACCGTCGCAGACCCGCAGGCCGTGCGTACGGCGTACCGCACCGGGCGGCTGACCAACGGCGGGGGAGGGCTGAAGGACGTCCCGATCATCGACTACCGCGCCTACTTCGACACCCAGTCGTACGGCGACATCCACGTCCGGTACCACACGTTCTCGATGCGAGCCCGGCTCGAGAAGGCGAACGGTACGTCGGCGAACCAGGTGAGTCTGCTCGAGGACGCGGGCTACGGACTGTTCAGCACCGGCAGTCCGTTGCTGCAGCACGCCGTCGACGAGATGGACCGCTGGCTGACCGTCCTGGACGCCGACGCCACCTCCCGGCCGCGCATCGCCAAGATCGTTTCCGCGAAGCCGGACAGCCTGCGCGAGGGCTGCCGCGGGCCGTCGGGCTTCATCGCCCAGCCGCTGAACCGCGACCCCGCGTCACGCTGCGAGCAGCTCTTCCCGTCGGCGTCGTTCCCCCGCGAGGTCGCCGGCGCCGGGGTCGCCGCCGACATCATCAAGTGCGCGCTGCGCGCCCCGGTCCGGTCGGACTACCCGGGCTTCACCGACGCCCAGTGGACCCGGCTGCGGACGATCTTTCCCGGCGGCGTCTGCGACTGGTCGAAGCCAGGTATCGGCCAGCAACCACCGGCCGGAACCTGGCAGTAACCGTCTGTTGAGGTTGATCACGTCCGGTGGTCACCGGGCAGTAATCCCCGGGTGACGCTCCGAACGGAGCTGCGCGATTCCCCAAGACACGACAGCATCGAACAAAGGGGAACGGAAAACGCTCTCCGTTGCGGGAGCGACGACAACCACCCAGGGAGTCTCGCGTGGCTCGAACTGATGCAATCAACAGCCTCCAGACCGACCGGACCACCCCGAGCGATAGCGCCGGGGCGACCGGTTCCGGACCACCGGGCGCAGCCGCTGAGAGTGGCGCGGGGCTGCGCTCGGCCAGTAAACCGCTGTCCTGGTGGGGTCGTGCCCGCCGGGACAAGGTTTTGTTGCTGATGGCCCTTCCCGGGCTGGTCCTGCTGCTGGTGTTCCACTACCTGCCGCTGCTCGGGAACCTGATCGCGTTCCAGGAGTACCTGCCGTTCGTCCCGTTCGGACGCAGCGCATGGGTCGGCCTGGACAACTTCGCCGTGATCTTCAACGGCGACCCGGAGTTCCTCAACGCCCTCAAGAACACTCTGCTGATCACCCTGGTGCAGGTCATCTTCGTGTTCCCGGCGCCGATCGCGCTGGCGCTGCTGCTGAACAGCCTGCTCTCGGAGCGGATCAAGCGGGTCGTGCAGTCGGTGCTGTACCTGCCGCACTTCCTGTCCTGGGTGATCGTGATCGCGATCTTCCAGCAACTCCTCGGCGGCAGCGGCCTGATCAACAACTTCCTGCGTTCGCACGGGATGGGCACGATCGACTTCCTCGGCAACCCGGACGGCTTCATCGCGCTGCTGACCAGCCAGGTGATCTGGAAGGACACCGGCTGGGGAACGATCCTGTTCCTGGCCGCGCTCACCCAGATCGATCCCGGGCTGTACGAGGCCGCCCGCGTCGACGGAGCGTCGCGATGGCGGCAACTGTGGCATGTCACGGTGCCCGGCATCCGCGGGTTGATCATCCTGCTGCTGATCCTGCGGCTCGGCGACTCGCTGACCGTCGGCTTCGAGCAGATCATCCTGCAGCAGAACCTGGTCGGCAGACCGGCTTCCGAAGTACTCGATACGTACGTCTACAACAACGGCGTGCTGGCGGGTCAATGGGGTGTCTCGGCCGCGGTCGGATTGGTGAAGGGACTTGTTGCCGTCGTCCTGGTGCTCGGCGCCAACAAGATCGCGCACATCTTCGGCGAGGCGGGGGTGTACCAGAAATGAGCACGGTTCAGAAATTCCAGAACGGTATCGACGACGGACCGGCGATGTCGTCGCGGGTGCTCAAGACCGTCGTACTCGTCGTCTGCTGCGCGGTCGTCATCGTCCCGTTCCTCGGCGTGATCTCGACCAGCATCGCCAGCCAGGAGCACGTCACGAACTCCGGCGGCTTCGTGCTCTGGCCGGACGCGTTCAACCTCGATGCGTACAAGTCGATCTTCAACGGCGGCGTCGTACAGCGGGCGCTGCTGGTCAGCATCGTGGTCGCCGGCGGCGGCACGCTGATCAGTCTGGCCGGGTCGACGATGCTGGCGTACTCGTTGAGCCGGCCGGGGTCGTTCGGGCAGCGGCCGATCCTGATGATCGTGCTGTTCAGCATCCTGTTCAGCCCGGGCCTGATCCCGAACTACCTGGTGGTGAAGCAGTTCGGGCTGCTCGACTCGCTGTTCGCGCTGATCCTGCCGACGGCGATCAGCGGGTTCAACGTGATCGTGTTGCGCTCGTTCTTCATGGGCATCCCCGACTCGGTGCTGGACTCGGCCCGGATCGACGGCGCCGGCGACTTCCGGATCTTCTGGTCGATCGTGCTGCCGCTGTCCCGGGCGGTGCTCGCGGTCGTCGGGCTGTTCTATGCGGTCGGGTACTGGAACGCGTTCTTCAACGCGATGCTCTACATCAGCGACACCGCGAAATGGCCGCTGCAGCTGGTACTGCGGACGTACGTCATCAACAACACCGAGCTCAGCAGCGGTGATCTCGGTGGCGCGGCGGCCGATCAGCTACCGCCGCAGGAATCGATCCAGATGGCGATCCTGGTGGTATCGCTCGTCCCGATCCTGATCGTCTATCCGTTCCTGCAACGGCACTTCGCCAAGGGCATGCTGACCGGGGCGGTGAAGGGATGACGATCAACCGCAGGAGATTCCTGGGCGGATCGCTGGCCGCGGTCGCGACGGCAGGCGGGTTGAGCGGTTGCTCGACCGTCACCCGGTCGACGGATATCGCCGCGTTGAACAAGCCGGTCGCGTTGCCGACGTACAAGCGGTTCGACGGGCCGAAGCCGGACCTGCCGCGGAGCCATCCGTTGATGCCGGACTGCTTCTACCGGTTCCCGCAGCATCCGACGAAGGTGACGAACGGAGCGCCGGGCAACGGTCAGACGGTCACGGGTACGACGCTGACGTCGAACCCGATCCCGCCGACGGCCGACCGCAATCCGTACTGGCAGGAGCTGAACAAGCGACTCGGAGCGCCGCTCGAGCTCAACATCACGGCGGCCACCGACTACCCGAACAAGTTCGCCACCTCAGTCGCGGGCGACACGTTGGGCGACCTGTTCAACGTGGACAGCGGGTTCGCGTACCTCCCGCAGTTCCTTGAGGCGCGGGCGCAGGACCTGACCGAGTACCTGTCCGGCGACGCGATCCTCGAGTACCCGTTCCTGGCGAACGCGCCGCAGGCGTCCTGGCGGGGCTGCGTGTTCTCCGGCGGCATCCGCGCCGTACCGATCCAGCGCGGGATCATGTCGTCGAACACCTTGCTGGTCCGCCAGGACCTGATGGACAAGTTCGGCGTCGACCTCGGGTCGGCGACCGTCGACGACCTGCAGAAGGCGGCGAAGGCGGTCACCGACGGGAAGAAGAACCGGTGGGCCTTCGCGGTGCCGCCGACCGCGGCGGTCAGCGCGATGCTTGGTCTGCCCAACGGTTGGGAGGTACGCGACGGCAAACTGGTGCAGAGCCGGGAACTGCCGGAGCACAAGGAGATGCTGGCGATCACCCGGCAGATGGTGAAGGACGGCGTGATCCATCCGGACGGGGTGGCGAAGAACAACCAGAAGGTCTGGTTCACCCAGGGGTCGGCGGTGATGACGCAGGACACCTACTCGTCGATCCAGAGCTTCTACCGACGGGCCACGAACGACGACTTCAGTATCTCGATCCCGGTGCCGCGGGCCGCGGACGGCAAGGTCGGGCGGGTACTGCTCGGAGCGCCGAACAACTCGATCGCGGCGATCCGGCCGAGTTCGCCCGAGCGGACGAAGACGCTGCTGCGGATCCTGAACTGGTTCGCGGCGCCGTTCGGGACCGAGGAGTACCTGTTCCGGAAGTTCGGTCTACCTGGTCGGCACTACACGCTGAACGGCACCGACCCGGTGCTGACCAAGGACGGCGGCAGTGAGGTGTGCCTCGGCGAGTTCCCGATCCAGTACCTCGCCGACGGGCCGTACCCGGCGTACTTCCCCGGCCATCCCGAGGCGGTCGACACGGCGTACAACCACTTCAAGGCGATCCTGCCGACGGCGATCATGCCGCCGACGTACGGGCTGTACTCACCCACCCAGTCGACCAAGGGCAAGATCCTCGACACCCGGATGGATTCGCTCACCAAGGACATCCAGCTGGGCCGGGCCGACCTGGACGCCTGGGACGACGCGGTCGCCGACTACCGGAAAGCCGGCGCCGACGCCATCCGCGACGAACTGGAACAAGCCCTGGCCATCAAGGGCGACAAGTAACCCGGCCGCGTGCGCCGCCTGTCCCGGGGGCGCACGCGGCACCCGGCGCAGCCCGCCGATTGGCCGTTCGGGGACAATGGGTGACGATGACGCTGACTGAGCAACTGCCGGGGACGACCGAGCCTGACGACCTGTACGACGTGTTCGCGCGTTGGGTGGGGGAGCAGGGCATCTCGTTGTACCCGGCTCAGGAAGAAGCGTTGATCGAGGTGATGACGGGGTCGAACGTGATCCTGTCCACGCCGACCGGCTCCGGGAAGAGCCTGGTGGCGACCGGTGCGCACTTCGCGGCGCTCGCGCACGGCCAGCGGACGTTCTACACGGCGCCGATCAAGGCCCTGGTGTCGGAGAAGTTCTTCGCGCTCTGTGATGTCTTCGGCGCGGACAAGGTCGGCATGCTGACCGGCGACGCATCCGTGAACGCCGGCGCGCCGATCATCTGCTGTACGGCGGAGGTCCTCGCCAACATCGCCCTGCGGGAAGGGGAGGACGCGGACGTCGGCCAGGTGGTGATGGACGAGTTCCACTTCTACTCCGAGCCGGATCGCGGCTGGGCGTGGCAGGTCCCGCTGCTCGAGCTGCCGAAGGCGCAGTTCGTGCTGATGTCCGCGACCCTCGGCGACGTCGATCGGTTCAAGATCGACCTGTCGCGACGGACCGGCCGCCCGACTGCGATCGTCGCGTCCGGCGAACGCCCGGTCCCGCTGATCTACAAGTACGTCACCACTGCTCTGCACGAGACGCTCGAAGAGCTGCTCACCACTCATCAGGCCCCGGTGTACGTCGTCCACTTCACCCAGGCGGCCGCGCTGGAACGCGCGCAGGCGCTGATGAGCATCAACGTCTCCTCGAAGGAGGAGAAGGAGAAGATCAACGAGCTGATCGGCCACTTCCGGTTCAGCAAGGGCTTCGGCCGGACGTTGCAGCGGCTGGTGAAGCACGGCATCGGGGTGCATCACGCCGGCATGCTGCCGAAGTACCGTCGGCTGGTCGAGCAGTTGGCACAGGCCGGGCTGCTCAAGGTGATCTGCGGCACGGACACGCTCGGCGTCGGCATCAACGTGCCGATCCGGACCGTCGTACTGACGGCGTTGAGCAAGTACGACGGACGCCGGCAGCGGATCCTGAAGGCGCGCGAGTTCCACCAGATCGCCGGGCGGGCCGGCCGGGCCGGGTACGACACGTCGGGGACGGTCGTCGTACAGGCGCCGGACCACGTCGTCGAGAACGTGAAGGCGCTGGCGAAGGCGGGCGACGATCCGAAGAAGCAGCGGAAGGTGCAGCGGAAGAAGCCGCCGGAGGGGTTCGTCACCTGGGGCGAGGACACGTTCGACCGGCTGGTCGCGGCCGAGCCCGAGGCGCTGCAGTCGCGGATGCGGGTCAGTCACGCGATGCTGCTGAACGTCATCGCCCGCGACGGCGACGCGTTCGCGAGCATGCGGCATCTGCTCCGCGACAACCACGAGGACTCGCGTGCGCAGGTGCGGCTGATCCGGCGGGCGATCCAGATCTACCGCACGCTGCTCACCGCCGGCGTGGTCGAACGGCTGGACGAGCCGGACGAGAACGGGCGGTCGTTGCGGTTGACCGTCGATCTGCAGAAGGACTTCAGCCTCAACCAGCCGCTGTCGACTTTCGCGCTGGCCGCGCTGGATCTGCTCGACCCGGAGGATCCGTCGTACGCGCTCGACGTGGTGTCGGTCGTCGAGGCGACGCTCGAGGATCCGCGCGCGGTGCTGTGGGCGCAGGAGCATCACGCCCGCGGCGAGGCGGTGAACGCGATGAAGGCCGAGGGCATCGAGTACGACGAGCGGATGGAGCTGCTCGAGGACGTCACCTGGCCGAAGCCGCTCAATGAGTTGCTTGAGGCAACGTTCGAGATGTACCGGCAGACGCATCCGTGGATCGCCGACGCCGGGCTGTCGCCGAAGGCCGTCGTCCGGGACATGTTCGAGCGGGCGATGACATTCGGCGAGTTCATCGGGTTCTACGGGCTGGCGCGGTCGGAGGGCGTCGTACTGCGGTATCTGAGCGACGCGTACAAGGCGCTCAAGCAGACCGTGCCGCCGGACAAGGTGAACGAGGATCTGACCGACCTGATCGAGTGGCTCGGCGAGGTCGTCCGGCAGACCGACTCCAGCCTGCTCGACGAGTGGGAGGAGCTCACCAACCCCACCGACGAGCCGGAGGCCGAGGTCACGCCGACCGGTCCGCGCCGGATCACCTTGAATACAAGGGCTTTCCGCGTCCTCGTCCGCAACGCGATGTTCCGCCGCGTCGAGCTCCTCGCCCTGCACCGCTGGGCCGAGCTAGGCCAACTGGACGCCGACGCCGGCTGGGACGCCGCACGCTGGGCCGAGGCGGGTACGGCGTACTACGCCGAGCACGACGTGGTGAACACCGGCCCGGCCGCCCGCGGCCCCGCCCTGTTCATGGTCGAGGAACATCCCGGCTACTGGGAAGTTCAGCAGATCATCGACGACCCCGAAGGCAACCACGACTGGCGCATCAGCGCGTCGGTCGACCTGGCCGCGTCGGACGAAGCCGGAGACCTCGTCCTGGAACTGGCCTCGTTCAAGCCTTTGTAGGCCACTCCACGTCGACCTCGGTCTCGGCTTCGTAGTCCACATCCGGTACGTCGAAGCCGTAGAGGCGCCGCACCTCGGCCAGGAACCACTCGGTGTCGGCTACCTCGCCGATGTTGGTTGCGGTCGCGGATTCCCACTGGGTGCGGATCGCGGACTGGACGTCGTCGGTGAGTTCCCAGCGGTCGAGGCGGATGCGGCCCTCGTCGTCGAGATCCAGCGGGGCCTCGCCGGTGAGCTGGTCCCAGAGCGAGATCGACTGCTGGACAGGGGTCTGCAGGCCGTGGACCTTGTGCAGGATGCTGACGTACAGGCCGATGCCGGGGATCGCGGATGATGCTTGGGTGACGGCCGCACCGTTGACCGACGTCATCGCGGTGACGCCGTCCTTCGCGAGGTTCAGTGCGGTCTGCTCGAGGTCGGCCTTCGCCGCGCCGATCGAACCCTGCCGGTAGATCGGCCCGGTCAGCTCGGAGCCGATGTAGGTCAGGGCGACGGTGTTGAACCCAGGCTTCAGTAGGCCGCGCTCCTGCAGTGCGGTGATCCACCGGGCCCAGTCCTCGCCGCCCATCACCTTCACGGTCTGTGCGAGTTCGTCGTCGGTGGCGACGTCGATCGAGACCTCCTGCAACACCGGCTCACCGTCCTCGTACGCGAGGCTCTTGGTGGTGTACGGCGCACCGATCGTCTTCAGCGCGGACTGGTACGTCTCGCCGTTGCGCGGATCGACCCGTCGCGGCGCGGCCACGCTGTAGATCAGGTGATCGATCCCGCCGAGCTCCGCGACCCGATCGAGTACGTCGTTCTTCGTGTCGTCCGCGAACGCATCCGCATTCACGAAGCTCCACGAGCGCCCGAGCTCGGCCGCCAGCGCTGCCGTCTCCGCGGTCCGGTACCACCCGGCGGTCGCCGTACGACGAGCTGTCGGCGCCTTCTCGAACGACACCCCGATCCCGTCGACGCCGTACCGGGCCAGACCCGCGATCGTCGTCGCCAGCCCGTAGCCCGAGCTCGACCCGATGACGAGCGCCGTACGGCGTCCCGGCGTACGGGCCTCGACCTGCCCGGCCATGTCCCGCACGATCCGGGCGCAGCCGGCCGGATGGGAGTCGAGGAACAGGAAACCGCGGCCGAGGGGCTTGATCACGCGCTCAGTCATGCGCACGACCTTAAGCCATCAGTTCCAATACATCTCGGCGTCGTCCGGCTCGACGATGACGTCGGCGCCGAGGCGGCGGAGGTTGCCGGCGAAGTCGGTGTAGCCGCGGTGCACGTGATGCGCGGCCGACACGAGCGTCTCGCCCTCGGCCGCAAGACCGGCGAGCACGAGTGCCGCGCCCGCGCGGATGTCGGAGGCGACGACCGGCGCACCGGACAGCCGCGGTACGCCGCGAACCACCGCGTGATGCCCGTCGGTCTGGATCTGTGCACCCAACCGGGTCAGCTCCTGCGCAAAGGTGAACCGGCCCTCGAACAGGTTCTCGGTCACCATCGCCGCGCCGTCGCTGAGCGCGTTCAGCGCGATCACGAAGGCCTGCAGGTCGGTCGCGAACCCCGGGTACGGCAGCGTCACCACGTCCACCGGCTTCGGCCGGTCGTGCATCCGGACCCGGAAGCCCGGGTTCAGCACGGTGATCTCCGCGCCGGCCTTGTGCAGCTTGTCGAGCGGAAGCTCCAGGTGCTCCGCGTGGCCGTTCGCGATCGTGATGTCACCCTTGGTGATAGCAGCCGCGAACGCCCAGCTCCCGGACACGATCCGGTCCGGCACCACTACGTGATCCACCGGGTTCAGCAGCCCGTCCACGCCGGTGATCTCGATCCGCGGGGAGCCGGCGCCGTCGATCTGGGCGCCCATTTCCACGAGCATCTTGGCGATGTCCTGGATCTCCGGCTCGCGGGCGGCGTTCTCGATGATCGTCGTACCCTTCGCGAGCACCGACGCCATCATGATCGTCTCGGTCGCGCCGACGCTCGGGAAGTCCAGCCACACCTCGGCGCCGTGCAGGCCCTGCGGTGCCTCGGCGATCACGAAACCGTGCTCGATATGCACCTTCGCGCCCATCGACTCCAGGCCGGCGACGTGCATGTTCAGCCCGCGGGAGCCGATGTTGTCGCCGCCCGGCAGCGCGACCTCCGCCTGACCGCAGCGGGCCAGCAGCGGGCCGAGCACCGAGATCGACGCGCGCAGCTTGCGCACCAGGTCGTAGTCGCACTGGTGCTTGACCGTGGCCGGTACGGCGATCGTCGCCAGCCGCCCGTCCGGATCCACCTTCACCGAGCACCCGAGGGTGTCGAGCAGCTGGGCCATGAACGTGACGTCCAGGATCCCCGGCACCTGCCGCAGCGTCGTCGTACCCTCTGCCAGCAGCGCAGCCGCCATCAGCTTGAGCACACTGTTCTTCGCCCCGGCTACCTCGACCGTGCCGTCGAGCCGTGCCTCACCTGCGATCCGAAACCGTTCCACCGGTCGACTGTAGCGTTTGACCGAGTCGGGCTTTGCGTAGAGTCCTGGCATGGCTGTGAACTTGACGCGGATCTACACGCGCACCGGTGACGCCGGCGAGACCCGCCTGGGCGACAATTCCACGACCTCGAAGACGGATCCGCGCCTGGCGGCGTACGGCGAGGTGGACGAGGCGAACTCCGCCATCGGTGTGGCCATCGCGGCCGGTCACCTGAACAGCACACTCGTGGTGCTGCTCACCCGGATCCAGAACGATCTGTTCGACGTCGGGGCCGACCTGTGCAATCCGATCGCGCCTGACCCGGAGTACCCGCCGCTGCGGATCACCCAGGACTACATCGACCGGCTCGAGGCGTGGTGCGACGACTACAACGGTCGTTTGACCAAGCTCCGCTCGTTCATCCTGCCGGGCGGCACCGAGGGCGCGGCGTACCTGAACGTCGCCCGCACGGTCGTACGCCGTGCCGAACGGGCCGGCTGGGCTGCCGTCGAGGCGCACGGCCCGTCGGTCAACCTGCTCGCGCTCACGTACCTCAACCGCCTGTCCGACCTGCTCTTCATCCTCGGCCGCGTCGCCAACCTGTCCTCCGGCGGCGACGTCCTCTGGGTGCCGGGCGGCGAGCGCGACTAGCTGATCTCCCAGTTGAACGGCATCCGGAGAACTCCGGCTGGCGGGAGGCCTAGTGCGCTGTAGAGACCGGTGGTCAGGCCGTCGAGCGTCAGCGGCGCCGCACTGACGGCCAGATCATCGGTCGTCACAGGCGCGCGCAGCTGGCTGAGCAGGTTGCGGTGCGGCGCAGCGATCACGCCGATCTCGTCGCGGTCCAGGCCGGCGCGGTTGCAGGCGAGTGTCAGCGCGTGCTGGAAGCCGCCCAGCTCGTCCACGAGCTTGTGGCCGTGCGCGTCGGAGCCGGTCCAGACCCGTCCGCGCGCAAGCGCCTCCAGCCGCTCCTCGGGCAGCCCGCGGTCCTGAGCGGCCTTGGCGACGAAGTCCTTGTAGATGCGGTCGAGTGTCTCCTCCAGCCGCGCCCACTGCTCGTCGGTGAACTCCTCCTGCGCCGAGTACATCTGCGCGTTCGCGCCCTCGGACACGGCGTCCCGTGAGATCCCGATCCGACCCAGCGCGTCGCGTACGACGCCCTTCCCGGTCAGTACGCCGATAGACCCGGTGATCGTGCCGGGCTGCGCCACGATCACGTCCGCCGGCATCGCCACGAAGTACCCGCCTGACGCGGCCACGCTGCCCATGGACGCGATCACAGGGCGTCCGGTCGAGCGGAGCCGCAGTACCTCGTTGCGGATCGCGTCGGATGCGACGTACGAGCCGCCTGGGCTGTCCACTCGCAGTACGACGGCCTTCACGTGCTCGTTGGCCGCTACAGCACGCAGTGCGGCGCCGACGGTGTCGGAGCCGGACCCTGGGCCGCCCATCGGGCTGTTGGAGTTGCGGCCGACCGAGATACCACCGGTCACGCGGACGACGGCTACGAGTGGCTTCTGCGGCCAGGGGAGCGTTTTACGCAGGTCCTCGAGGCTGCGCGGGCCACGCCGGATGTAGCGCTCGGCCAGCAGCCGGTCGTCGGACTGGAGCTGCTTCTCGAGCTCGTCGTACACGTCGGACCGGTAGCCGAGTCGATCGACCAGTCCGGCGTCCAGACCGTCCTGTGCGGGCAGTGGGGCGCTGTCGACGAGCTCCCGGACCCGCGTGGTGTCCAGACGCCGCCGTACGGCGATGCCCTCGACGATCTGCTCGTACGCCGACTCCGCGAGCCGCGATGCCATCTCGCGTCCCGGCGCGGTCATCTCCTTCTCGGTGAACGTGTCGGCCGCCGTCTTGTACTCACGCCGCTTGCCGAACTGCGGGATCACGCCCGCCTTGTCCAGCGCGCCGCGGATGAAGACGGCCTGCACGGTCACGCCGGTGATGGCCAGGTCGCCGGACGGCTGCAGCCAGATCTCGTCGAACGCGGTGGCCAGGTAATAGGGAACCGTGCCCTGACCGGACTCGCCGAACGACTCGGTCCAGGCGACTGCGGGCTTCCCCGACGTACGGAAGTCGGCTACCGCCTCGCGTAGCTCCTGCACCTGCGCGAGCGACAGCCGGCTGCCACCCAGATGGGCGACAACGCCGACGACGGAGTCGTCCCGCGCGCCCTTCCGCAAGGCAGACACCAGCTCGCGCAGCGTCGGCAGATGACGGGCCCGAAAGGCCGCCACCGGAGAGGCAGGCGGCGTCTCGAGAACACCACGGGTCAGATCCAGCTCCAGGAGAGTCCCCATGCACCCAACCTAGACGCTGGACCCAACCGGTCAACGGATGGCGGCCGACGGCGGAGTCGGCCTGTCGTCGGTCCAGCCGGACTGCAGCACGACGGTCGAGCCAGGCTTCGGCCCGCCGATCGTGGAGCTCAGCAGCCGGCCAGTGGTCGGGTCGATGATGTACGTCGCTCCGCTCCAGAACAGGCTGGTCCGGTCGCCGCTCGGCTTGCTCAGCGCGGCAGTCAGGCTGACCTCCGTGCCGACGCGGCCCAGCGGATCCTTCACACCGGTGCGAATGTGGGTCCCCGGTAGGGTGGCGAGCACGCGGAGCGCTGCGCCCCGCAGCTTCGGGGGAGCAGGCATCTCGAACAGGAGCCGCCCGGCGGCGGCGAAGACGGCGTACTCGCGGTCTGCTGCCGGCACGTCCCTGGCGGCGGTGTTGTCGAGGTACTGGCGGAGCTGGATCGGGCTGGTTGGCAGGTGCGCGATCTGCTCGGCGCTGAGCGGCTTGTCGCCGGTCAGGTAGTACCCGGGCGGGACGTCGCGGAACGACATCTTGTTCACCACAGGTACGCCGTCGGACATGGTGATCGGAGTCCGCTCGTACGGCAGCTGCCAGGACGTCGGCGAACCCTGCGCCCGCCACTTCGCCTCGTCGGCCGGGCTGACGAGCTGATAGCCGAGGTTCACCCAGCCGAACCAGGACTCCACGCCCGGCTTCATCGGCATCCAGCTCTCGGTGATCGATCGCCGCTCGAGCGTGTACTTCGGGTTGCCGACCCGGGTCGTCGGGTTCAGTTGCAGGCTGCGCACCCGGTAGTACTTCCCGGACACCTTCTCGTCCTTCTCCTGGTGCACCGCCGCCGCGATCAGCACCTCGGCTGCTGCGGTCAGCCGCGGCGCAGTGGTGGTGGTCGGTGCACCCGGCTCTGTCCCGCCGTTCTGTCCCACCACCAGCGCGCCACCCAGGCCGACCACGGCCACCAGCGCGGTCGCCGCAGTAACAGCAGTCCCGAGCCAGCCGGCCCGGACAAAGGTCGTGAAGGACCTGGCCGGCTTGGCCTGGTGGATCAGCTCCTCCACCTGGCGCCGGGCGGCGTCGGTTGCCTCCGGCGTCGGACCGTCCGTTTCCGGGAACGCCTTCCGCAGTACGTCGAACTCGTTCATGCCGGATCCTCCGCGGGGTTCGTCACGGCCGCCCGTACTACCCGGCGCGCACGCGACAGCCGCGAGCACACCGTCCCGTACGCGATCCCGAGCGCCGCCGCCACCTCGTCGTACGTGAGCTGTCCGAGCGCCACCAGCAGGAGGACCTCCCGGTCCTTCGCGTTCAGCTTCGCCAACGCGGCTGCCAGTTCAGGTGAGGCGCCCTCCGCTGTCACCTGAGCGGCGACCCTGTCCTCATGTGTCGCGGCCGGGACCGGCAGCGGGAGCTTCGCGGCGGCACGCCACGCCCGTACCTCGTCCCGACGGTGCCGGCGGATCAGATTGGTCGCGATGCCGTACAGCCACGCCCGCACGACCCCGTTGCGCCGGTCGAACCGGGCGCGCTGCCGGAACGCGATCAGGAACGTCTCCGCGGCCAGATCGTCCGCGACGTCGCTCCCGAGCCGGCGGGCGACGTACGAGTGCACCTGGCCGAAGTACCGGTCGAAGATGGCCGCGAACCGCTCCGGCTCGCGCACCGACGCCTCGAGCTCCGACCCGTCGTCGTCCGCGGGTACGGCGTCACGGCGTACCCGGCTGGGCAGCGTGACGGCGGCGAGGGCCACCTCGGGCGTCATGGTCCTCCTCGTGGGCTCACTCTGCTCTTGTCCGATGTCCCCAGACCCCTTCTCGCGACCCCCGTCGTCGCTAAAGGACGCGCGAGAGCGCTCTCTGGATGACAGCAGGTCTAAGAGTGGTCGAGCAGCCCGCGGGCGGCGGCCTCGTCACGCGGCCAGACGTAGATGGTCCAGCCGTCCTTGGTGTGGGCCGCGGTCGCCTTGATGCCGAAATCCTTCAGCCGGGACACGAGAACCCGGGCCTCGTTGTAGTTCGCCACCGTCCGGATGTCGGTGAGCAGGCCGAACGCATCGCGCTCGGCGGGGCGGTGATCGACGCGCCGCACCAGCGATCCGCCCTTGGCCTTCGAGAAGGCCCAGCGGCACAGCAGCACCATCACACCGGCCAGGGCGATGGCCACCACCGGGAACAGGAAGTAATGCTCGGCGAACACGGACACCATTGTCTCGCGAAACAAAAGATCGCGAGGTCTTGGCAACCTTCCGTGTCTCCGGGGAGTCTTTACCATCAAGACGCTGCCACGCGGCCGATCACTCGGGGGCCGCCGGAAGAGCGGAGGGCACGGACATGCTGGCACCGACCCACAGAACATCAGCTGAGCCTGACAACGTCATACACCTGACCGGCATCCTCGATGTCCGGTCCGTCGGCGACGTCCGCCAAACTCTCAACCACCTGATCGACACCTCCGACGGCGACGTGATCGTCGACCTGGAGGAGGTCGACGCGGTCGACGCCACCGGCCTCGGCCTCCTGGTCGCCACCCACCGCAGAACCCAGTCCCTCGGCCGGCAGTTGGTGCTCTGGCACCCTCTGCCCTCGGTCGTCCGCATCCTCGCCGTCACCCGCCTGCACCGCGTCCTCAAGGTCGAGCGAACACCTCTACCGCTCAGTGCCTGAGTGTGATCCACGCCCCTGGTGACACCAGTCACGAGGGGCAGACTCACAAGGGCACACAGTCCTACTCTCGGGTACATGGCGACCTCGGATCGACCCTGGGTGATGCGTACGTACGCGGGCCACTCGTCCGCGGCGGAGTCCAACGCGTTGTTCCGGCGGAACCTGGCGAAGGGGCAGACCGGGCTGTCGGTCGCGTTCGATCTGCCGACGCAGACCGGGTACGACGCGGATCATCCGCTGGCGAAGGGTGAGGTCGGGAAGGTCGGCGTACCGGTCGCGCATCTCGGCGACGTGCGGGCGCTGTTCGAGCAGATTCCGCTCGCGCAGATGAACACGTCGATGACGATCAACGCGACCGCGATGTGGCTGCTCGCGCTCTACCAGGTCGCGGCGCAGGAGCAGGGCGCCCTGCCGTCCGAGCTCACGGGTACGACGCAGAACGACATCGTGAAGGAGTACCTGTCGCGCGGGACGTACGCATTCCCGCCGGATGCGTCGCTGCGGCTGACGACCGACGTGATCGCGTACACGGTCGCGCAGATGCCGAAGTGGAATCCGATCAACATCTGCAGCTACCACCTGCAGGAGGCGGGCGCGACGCCGGTGCAGGAGCTGGCGTTCGCGCTGTCGACGGCGATCGCCGTACTCGATCGGGTCCGCGACGGCGGCCAGGTGCCGCCGGAGCGGTTCGGGGACGTCGTACAGCGGATCTCGTTCTTCGTGAACGCCGGCGTGCGGTTCATCGAGGAGACGTGCAAGATGCGCGCGTTCGTGCAGCTGTGGGATGAGCTGACGCTGGAGCGGTACGGCGTGACCGATCCGAAGGCGCGGCGGTTGCGGTACGGCGTACAGGTGAACTCGCTCGGGCTGACCGAGGCGCAGCCGGAGAACAACGTGCAGCGGATCGTGCTCGAGATGCTCGGCGTCACGCTGTCGAAGAATGCGCGGGCAAGGGCGGTGCAGTTGCCGGCCTGGAACGAGGCGCTCGGTCTGCCGCGGCCGTGGGACCAGCAGTGGTCGTTGCGGATGCAGCAGGTGCTGGCTTATGAGAGCGACCTGCTCGAGTACGACGACATCTTCGACGGCTCGCATGTGATCGAGGCGAAGGTGGCGTCGCTGGTCGAGGGGGCGCGCGAGGAGATCGACCGGGTGCAGGCGATGGGCGGGGCCGTCGCGGCGGTCGAGAGCGGGTACTTGAAGCAGGCGCTCGTGGCGTCGCACGCCGAACGCCGCCAGCGGATCGAGTCCGGCGAACAGGTCGTCGTCGGGGTGAACCGGTTCGAGAACACCGAGCCGTCGCCGCTGACCGCCGACCTCGACACGGCGATCCAGACCGTCGACCCCGCCGCCGAGTCTGCTGCGCTTTCGTCACTGGAGAGTTGGCGTGCGTCGCGCGACGCGTCCGCGGTCGAGGCCGCGCTGGGCAAGCTGCGCTCTGCCGCCAAGGGGACCGACAACCTCATGCCCGTCACGCTCGAGTGCGCTCGCGCCGGTGTGACCACGGGGGAGTGGGCCGGGGTCCTCCGGGAGATGTACGGCGAATACCGCGCGCCGACCGGCGTGTCCGGCTCGGTTGGCGTATCCGCCGGCGGCGCCGAGATCGCCGCCGTACGCGCTGACGTCGCGGCCACCTCCGACGAGCTCGGTGGCCGGCTCCGTCTGCTCGTCGGCAAACCGGGCCTCGACGGCCACTCGAACGGTGCCGAACAGGTCGCCGTCCGCGCCCGCGACGTCGGCTTCGAGGTCATCTACCAAGGCATCCGCCTCACCCCCGAACAGATCGTCGCCGCCGCCGTCGCGGAGGACGTCCACTGCGTGGGCCTGTCCATCCTGTCCGGCTCCCACATGGAACTGGTCCCGCAGGTCGTGGCGGGCCTTCGCGAGGCAGGCCTGGAGGACGTCCCGGTAGTAGTCGGCGGCATCGTCCCCGACACCGACGCGAAGTCCCTCCGCGCGGCCGGCGTAGCCGCCATCTACACGCCGAAGGACTACGACCTCACCGGCATGATGGCGGATGTGGTCCAAGTAATCCGCCATGCCAACAAGCTGTAGCTCGCGCGTGGTAGAAGAAGTACATGACTGCGAACACTCGTGAGCTCTCGAACGGAACTGAGATCCCGGTGCTGGGGCTGGGGGTTTGGCAGGTTGAGGACGGCGCGCAGACCGAGCGGGCCGTCAGCTGGGCGCTCGAGGCCGGGTATCGGCTGATCGACACGGCCCAGGCGTACCGGAACGAGACCAGCGTCGGGAAGGCGATCCGCGAGAGCGGGATCCCGCGCGAGGAGATCTTCCTGACCACGAAGTTCTACCCGGGCGGCAAGGATGCGCGGGTCGAGGCGGAGAAGAGTCTCGAGCGGCTCGGCACGGAGTACCTCGACCTGTACCTGATCCACTGGCCGCAGGGCGGGCCGACCTGGGCCTGGCCGGGGATGGAGGCCGCCGTCGAGGCCGGCCTGACCAAGGGCATCGGCATCTCGAACTTCGGTGCCGACGAGATCCAGGAGCTGTCGAAGGTCGCCACCATCCAGCCGGCCGTCAACCAGATCCAGTTCAGCCCGTTCGAGTACCGCGCCGGCCTGGTCGCCGCTGGTGACGACGCGAACATCGTGTCCCAGGCGTACAGCCCGCTCGGCACCGGCCGCCACCTCGACGGTCCGGTCGTGGCCCGCCTCGCGGAAGCCACCGGCCACACCCCGGCGCAGGTGCTGATCCGCTGGGCGATCCAGAAGGGTCTCTCGGTCATCCCCAAGTCCACCCACCAGGACCGGATCATCGAGAACTTCAACGTCTTCGACTTCGAGCTCGACGACGCCGCGATCGCGGACCTCGACGCCCTCGACACCACGCACCGGACGGCGGACGCCCTGTCCAGCAGCGGGAAGTGGTGGTCCTGATTCAGGAGGTACTGCGTGAGCCCGCGAAGGCGGCCGTCTTCCTGGTGCTCGCCGTACGTCCGGGATCCGAGGACACCGCGCGGGCCCTGCTGGAGGACGTCGCCGGGCTCACGCGTGCCGTCGGGTTCCGCGCGCCGGACGACCAGCTCAGCTGCGTCGTCGGCATCGGCGCGTCCGCGTGGAGCCGGCTCTACCGGGCGCCGGCCCCGCGCGACCTGCATCCGTTCCGGGCGTTGTCCGGCGCGAAGCACACCGCGCCGGCGACGCACGGCGACCTGCTGTTCCACATCCGCGCCCGCCGGCTCGACCTGTGTTTCGAGCTCGCCCGCCAGGTGATGGCGCGGCTGGCCGGCCACGTGAAGGTGCTCGACGAAGTTCAGGGCTTCAAGTACTTCGACGAGCGCGATCTGCTCGGCTTCGTCGACGGCACCGAGAACCCGACCGGATCGAAGGCCGTCGCCGCGATCACCGTCGGCGACGAGGACCCGGCGTACGCCGGCGGTAGCTACGTCGTCGTACAGAAGTATCTGCATGACCTCGACGCCTGGCAGGCGCTGCCGGTCGCCGAGCAGGAGCGCGTGATCGGCCGGGAGAAGCTCAGTGACTTCGAGCTGTCCGACGAGGACAAGCCGGCCAACTCGCACGTCGCGGTGAACACGATCGTCGACCCGGACGGCACCGAGCGGCAGATCGTCCGCGAGAACATGGCTTTCGGCTCACCCGGCGCCGCCGAGTTCGGCACCTATTTCATCGGGTACGCCGCCACGCCGGACGTGATCGAGCGGATGCTGCACCGGATGTTCGTCGGTGAGCCGCCCGGGAACTACGACCGGATCCTTGACTTCTCGACCGCGGTCACCGGCAGTCTGTTCTTCGTGCCGACCGCGGAGTTCCTCGAAGACCCGTCGCCGGCGCCCGCTGCGACCACGTCCGCCCGGACCACTACGAACCCGGCGGACGGATCGCTGGGAATCGGCAGCCTCAGAAGGAGTCGCACATGACGAACAACCTGCACCGCGAGCTGGCCCCGGTCTCGGACGCCGCCTGGGGCGAGATCGAGGAGGAGGCTCGCCGTACCTTCACCCGCGACATCGCCGGGCGCCGCGTGGTCGACCTGGTCGGCCCGTCCGGCCCGGAGCTGTCCTCGGTCGGCACCGGCCACCTGGAGACGGTCGAGGCGCCGGGCGACGGCGTGATCGCGCGCCGGCGGCTGTCCCAGCCGATCATCGAGCTGCGCGTCCCGTTCACCGTCACCCGGCAGGCCGTCGACGACGTGGAGCGCGGCGCGAAGGACTCGGACTGGCAGCCGGTCAAGGACGCCGCGAAGCAGATCGCGTACGCCGAGGACCACCTGGTCTTCCACGGTTCCGGCGCCGCCGGGATCGAGGGTCTCGCGCCGAGCAGCTCGAACGACGTACTCACGTTGCCGTCCGAGGCTCGCGAGCTGCCTGACTCCGTCGCCCAGGCGCTGCGGGCGCTCCGGCTGGCCGGGGTCGACGGACCGTACAGCTTGCTGCTGTCGGCCGACCTGTACACCGCGGTCGCGGAGACGACCGACCACGGTTACCCGATCCGCGATCACCTGGCCCGGCTCGTCGGCGACGGCGAGATCATCTGGGCGCCTGCGCTCGAGGGCGCTCTGCTGGTGTCGACGCGCGGTGGTGACTACGAGCTGCACCTCGGTCAGGACCTGTCGATCGGCTACCTGTCCCACGACGCCGACACCGTCGAGCTGTACCTGCAGGAGTCGCTGACGTTCCTCGCTCTCACGTCGGAGTCCAGCGTCGTACTGCGGGGCTAGTCCTCGAGGAGCTCGGCGAGCACGGCGGCCTGGCTGATCGCGAAGTCCTTCGTTGCGGTCAGCAACGTCAGTGTGCCGTTCCCGGCGAGCTCACGCAGCTCGCTGAGGGCGGCCGCGCGGACCGGGTCGTCGAGCTCGCTGCGGTACCGGTTCGCGAACTCGTCGTACCGCGCGGGGTCGTGCCCGTACCACTCGCGCAGTTCGGTGGACGGGGCAACGTCCTTGCACCACTCGTCGATGCGCGCCTTCGACCGGCTGAGGCCGCGCGGCCACAGCCGGTCGACCAGGACCCGCTGCCCGCCGTCGTCCTCCACCGGGTCGTACACCCGCCGAACCCTTACCGTCATCGGTCCACGGTAGTTCCTTCGCCGCCGTAACGGAGAAGCGGCGGTGTCCAGATCGCGAGGGCGCCGACCATGACGACAAGCAGAACCGCGCTGACGAACGTGGTGATGTCGACGCCGTAGCGCTCGGCGAAAGCGCCCAGCACCAGGGACGCCGCCGGCATGATGCCGATGGCAAGCTCCTGTACGCCGAGCGCCCGCCCGTGGAGTGACTCGGGCGTGGTCATCAGCAGCAGCGTGGTTTGTAGTACGCCGAACGCCGCGCTCAGCACGCCGATCGCGGTCATCAGGACGAACGACGCGATGACGCTGTGGGAGAGGCCGAACAGCGCCCACAACATCCCCCACGCGGCCGTGCCGACGACGAACATGCCGCCCTTGAAGCGGAAGTCGCCGAGCCAGGCGATCACCAGCGAGCCGGCCAGACCGCCGACGCCGCCACAGGTCAGCAGCCAGCCGAGGCCGGCGGCGTTGAGGCCGAGTGACTCCTGCGCGAAGACCGGCATGAACGACTGGGCGATCGGCCACAGCAGAGTGTTCGCGGCCAGGGTGATCAGGAGGACGGTGGAGGCGAGCCGGTTCCGGGCGATCTCGCGCAAGCCACTCGTGACCATCCGCACCGCCGATGCGGTGTGCCCGCCGACCACCTGGCCGTACTCGCGCAACGGCAGCAGGGTCACCAGAGAAATGGCATACCAAAATGTCGAGACCCACAGTGCGGTCGGCGCACCGAGGCCGGTGATCATCAGGCCGCCGATCGCCGGACCGATCACCTGGGTCATGTTCAGCGCCATCGCGTTGAGCGCGTTGGCGTTGCTGAGGTTCTGACGCCCGACCAGGTCGAGCACGAGCGAGGCACGGGCCGGCTGCGACGGCGACTGCGCCAGCCCGATCGCGAACCCGCCGAGCACGAGCACCGAGTACGTCGCACGCCCGAGCGACGCCAGCGTGGCCACCGCGCTGACCGCGACCAGCGCCCACGAGGCCGCGATGATCAGCAGCCGGACCCGGTTGTGCCGATCCGCGAACGCACCCGCGAACGGCCCGAGCAGCAAGGGCGCCAGCCGCACGGCACCGAACACCGCGACGAGGAAATCGGAATGCGTGGTCTCGTACGCGAGCCAGCCGAGCACGAGCGTCTGCGTCCACACCCCGCCGAAGAAGAACAGATTCGAGAACCAGAACAGGCGAAACGGGCGGCTGTCCCGGAGCGAGCCAAGCGTCCGCTCGACGACAGAGTTGGTACTCACACCTGGAGTTCGCCGTCGCGTACGACGACCTGGCCGCCCGCGATGACCAGCTCACGACGCGGCGCCCGGACGAGCACATCCGGGACGTTCTCGGCGTCGAGCAGGACGACGTCCGCACGCGCTCCTGGCGTCAGTCCGTAGTTCTCGCGATGGACGAACGGGGCGCCGTACGTCGTCGCGAGCTCGATCGCGTAGGTCAGGTCCTCGTCGGCGCGCAGCCCGTGCAGCCGGGCGAACTGGCGGGCGACCTGCAGCAGATCGCCATCGCCGTACGGCGACCAGAGGTCACGGATGCCGTCGGTGCCGAGGCCGACCGCGACGCCCGCCGTACGCATCTCGCGCCAGGGGAGCGGCGCCGAGTTGATCGGCGCGACCGTCGTCCAGGAGATCCCGGCCTCGCCGAGCTGGTCTACCATTTCCGCCCGTCGCTGCTCGGGCAGTTCGCCGAGGGCGAATCCGTGCGAGACGTTGACCCTGCCGCCGAGGCCCGCCTGCTTGGTGCGCTCGACGATCAGCTCGTACTGGAACGCGCCGAGGTCGCCGCGGTCGTGCAGGTGGATGTCGATCCCGACCTCACGCCGGGCCGCGATCTCGAACAGCGCGTCCAGCTGGCCGACCGGGTCGCGGTCGATCGACGCCGGGTCGAGTCCGCCGATGCTGGTGGCGCCTTCGGCCGCGGCCTTGTCCAGCAGCTCGAGTACGCCGGGACGCCGCAGTACGCCGTCCTGCGGGAACGCGACGATCTCCACCTCGACCGCGCCGCCGAGCGCGTCGACCGCCTCGTGCACGTTCGCGATCCCCTGCAGCCCGACGCCGAGGTCGACATCGACGTGCGTGCGGGTGGCCGTCGTACCGTGCCGCAAGAACTCACGCAGTACTGCGGTCGCGCCCGCGACGCTCGGGATTCCGTACTTGTCGCGCTCGGCCCGCTCGTGCGCGATCCGGCCCTGGGTCGTCGGCTCGCCGCCGTACGAGACCCACGGCTGGCCCCACCAGCTCTTGTCGACGTGTGCGTGCGCGTTGACGAAGCCCGGCAGTGCGAGCAGACCGCGTCCGTCGACGACCTGCTGATCTGCTGCTGTCTGACGGCCGGCCGGGGTGATGTCTGTGATCACACCATCGGCGATCGCGAGGTCGACCGGGGCACCGCCCCACGGGCGCACGTCAGCAAGCAGAAAGGAGGTCATGAACAGAATGGTATACCAAATTGCCGACCGCTCCGACTGGCTCGGAGCCCCCGTCAGTCCATGCCGCGGCTGAACCGGAACAGGATCTGCGACTGGGCCAGATGTTCGCTCGCCAGCCGCTCGGCCTCGTCGACGTCGCGGTTCGCGATGGCCCGGTACAACTCCAGGTGCTGACCCGCGACCGCGATCAGGTCGTCGTGCTGGGTCAGCAGCCAGCGCATCCGGCTTCGCAGCGGCCGCTCGATCTCGATCAGCAGTTCGTTCGAGGCGAGCTCGGTGACGAGCTCATGGAAGTCGGCTGCCTTCCGCCGGGCGACCACGGCGTCCTTCGCTCGTGCTGCTACAAGCTGTTCGTCCAAAGTCTTTCGCAGCCGATCGAGCCCTTCGCGGGTACGGCGCTCGGCCGCCAGCCGGAACGTCAGCGGCTCGAAGGCGGTCCGGACCTCGGTCAGATCGGCGATGTCGGAATCGGTGAACGTGCGGACGACCGACCAGGAGCGGGGCCGTGGCGTCACCAGCCCTTCGCTCACCAGCACCTTCAGCGCCTCCCGGACGGGCACTCGGCTAACCTCGAGTGCGGTCGCGAGGTCCCGCTCGACCAGCCGGTCACCGGGTGGCCGGACGCCGTCGAGGATCTCGTCCCGCAGCTGCCGCGTGACCCGCTCGGTCTCGGACTCTCGACTGTCGCTCATCGACTTCTCCCGGATTTGGTATACCACCACCCAAGGATGCCGCACGCGCGCAACACTCTGCGCCACCGGCTGTGATCAGCCCGCGCTCTTCTCCTTGATCAGGTCCTCGACCGCCTTCGGGATCGTGGTCTCGAAGTCGAGCAGCTTGGCCCAGGTCGGCGTGATCGTGATGACGGCCATCGCGTCGTACAGGCTCTGGACGCCGGCGGCCCAGTCCGGGTACTGCTCGTCGGTCATCACCTTGTGGCCGGCGGTCAGGTAGCCCTCCGTGACGCCCGGGACCAGTTCCACCTCGGCGGTGCCGCGGATCAGCAGGGCCTTGGGCGGGAACGCGCCGGTGTCGATCGTGAGCGCGACCTTCGGGTTCTTGCGGATCGCGGCGACCTTGGCGGCCTTCGGCACCGTGGCGACCAGGATCTGCTCGCCCTCGACCCAGAAGCCGATCGGGATGACGCGCGGGTCGCCGTCCAGCCCGTCGTACGCGAGACGGGCCGGCTCGGGACCGTTGAGCAGTTCCTGCGCGTACGGCTTGGCGAGGATCTCGGCGATCTGCTGCTGGTTCATCGGAGTCAACCTTTCGTCGTGAGCGTGTTCTCATCAAGGGGACGGAGCCGTTGAGCGGTTCTCGACATCGATAGGTTGGCGAATCGTGGAGAGTTTCAGATTCGGTCCAGGTTTCGTTGAGGTCGGCGATGACGGCGCGGTGGTGCAGGTGTTGCACCCCGACGGCCGACGGGTCCTGCTGGACGACGGGGTCGTGCACGACAGTCTGCATGCCTGGGGCAAGGGATTCGTGATCACGGACCGGGCGGCATACCGTTTCGACAACCCGGCGTTCACGCGGTGGCGGAGCAGCGGCATCGACCTGATGTACCAGTTCGGCGAGCTGGAGCTGCGCGTCGGCCGCCGCTTCGGCGAGCACTGGACCGAGACGTACGAGCTCCGCAACACGAGCGCCGAGTCCATCGAGATCGGCTCGCTCGCGATCAGTACGCCGTACCGCGACGTCTACACGTCCAGCCGCGAGAGCCTCACCGGCGCCGTACATGCGCACGTCTGGACCGGTGGCGCGGACGCCTGGGTCTGGGCGGTGCCGATGGACGGGAGCGGACCAGGCCTAGGACTACAGCTGAAGGAGGGCGAGCTCTGGGCGTACTCCGTCGAGTCCCGCGAGCCCGGCACGAGCAGCAACATCCGCGGGCACATCTACCTCCACGTCACCGACCACGCCCGCGCGCCGCACGCGATGGGAGGCCAACCGGTGATCACGCTCGAGCCAGGTGCTTCCTACCGGTGGACCTGGCAGCTCGATTGGTATACCGATCTGCCCGCCTTCCACGCGGATCGCGCACCACTCATCGGTGCCGACCGTCTGGCAGCCGAGCTCAACGAGACGATCCAGCTCCACGACGGCCGCGAGATCACCGCGACCGAGCCCGGCATCAAGTACGTCGAATCAGCTGACGGCCGGTCCCGGATCGCGCTCCTCTTCCACGAACCGCTCCGGCAGATCGCCGAGCGCCGGGTCCGCTTCGTCCTCGACCGCCAACGCCGCCCCGAGCTGGCGGGCAGCCGCAGGTACGCCTTCGTGCCGTACGACAACGACAGCGGCCTGACCGTCCTGTCGAGCGCCTGGCGCGACTGGTCGGACGCGCGCGAGCGAGTAGGGATGGCCCTTCTCCTGCAGGAGGTCCGCGACCGCGGTTGGGGCGACCGCGTCGAGTTGGACGCGGCGCTCGACGGCTACGAGCAGTTCGTCCGCGAGTACCTGCTCGACGATGCCGGCACGATCCAGGACGACAGCGTCCATCAGAACGACGTACGCCTGTACAACTTCCCCTGGTTCGCACGCTTCCTGATCGGCCAGGGTGACCGGTCCGGCGCGACCCGCATCCTCAACCGGTACTACGAACTCGGCGGCGACCACTTCCTCGCGTTCGACCTCGGCCCGCTCCTCAGCGAGCTCGGCCTGCACGAGCACCTGATCCGGCATACCAAAACCTTCATCGGGTACGGCGACGAACTGCCGCCCCACGAGGTCAACTACGAGCAGTCGATGGTTGCCCCGCTCCTCGAGCTGCTCGTTTCGGCATACCAAATCGCGCCGGACGAGATTGACGGCGCCGAGCTGACCCGCCGTCTGCCCTGGCTGACCGCGTTCGCCGCCGACCAACCCGACGTACGGCTGCGGCACGTCCCGATCCGGCACTGGGACGGCTACTGGTTCGGCCGGCTGCGGTTGTGGGGCGACGTCTTCCCGCACTACTGGTCAGCGCTGAGCGCAGTCGTGTACGCCGCCTGGCCGCGCGAACTCGTCACGCCCGAACAAGCCGCCTGGCTCGACGCCGCCGAAGACGCGATCCTCCGCGCGAACCTGGTCAGCTTCAACGCGGACGGATCGGCGACGTGCGCATTCGTCTACCCGAGCTGCGTCAACGGCCAGCCCGCGCACCTCGCCGACCCTCTCGCCAACGACCAGGACTGGGCCCTCGTCTATGCGCTCAGGAGCGCGGCGTTCTGACGCTCGAGCTCCTTCACGGATCCGCCGACCCAACTCGGAGCCAGCAGAGCCGACAACGGATCCGGGAAGATCTCCTCATCGCCCGCCGCGACCCCGTCGAAGATCGCCGCCGCGACCGACTCCGGTGACGCCTTCGGCACGTCGAGATCTCGCGACATCTCGGTGTCCGTCGGCCCGGTCAGGACGGCATGCACCCGCACACCTTGCGGCGCCAGCAGCGCACGCTGCGACTGAGTCAACGAGAACGCGGCCGCCTTCGAGATCGAGTACGCCGGGATCATCGGCAGCGACGCGAGCGCTGCCACGGACAGCACGTTGACGATCGCGCCGCGCGACTCGACGAGCTGCGGCAGGAACGCCGAGGCCATCGCATGCGGCCCGAAGAGATTGACCGCCAGGTGCTGTTCCAGCTGCCCGCGGTCCGAGAGGTTGTCGTACGCCGCCAGGCCGGCGTTGTTGACCAGTACGTCGAGTGACTCGACGGCCTTCGCCGCGGCCTCGATCTGGGCCTGGTCGGTCACATCCAGGCTCAGATACGTCACCCGTTCATCCGGGTGCGTGCGCACGACGCGGGTTCCGGCGTACACACGTTTGGCGCCCCGGCGCAGGGCTTCCTCGACCAAGGCGCGTCCGATGCCTCGGTTGGCGCCGGTGATCAGGACGGTGCGGTTCTCGATGGACATGGCGTTCTCCGTTTCGGTTGTCCTTGCAGAGAGGACAGACCGCACCGACGACCGGAACTGCTCGCCCGGGGACCGATCAGTTCAGGCCCGCGCCGGTGTCACAACCAGTGCGAGGATGAATGACGACGGAGGTGACTCATGCCGGACGACCTGCTCCAGCGTGCGCGGGAAGGTGACCGGGAGGCGTTCGCGGCGCTGGTCGAGCCGCATCGCCGAGAGCTGCAGCTGCACTGCTACCGGATGCTCGGGTCGTTGCAGGACGCCGAGGACGCGCTGCAGGAAACGTTGCTCTCGGCATGGATCGGACTGAGCGGGTTCGAGGGCCGGTCGTCGGTCCGCACCTGGCTCTACCGCATCGCGACCAATCGGTGCCTGAATGTACTGCGCTCGTCGTCACGCCGACCGTTGCCGACGGCACCACTCCCGGTCCCGGCACCGGAGCCCTACCGTTCGGGCGAGGTCCTGTGGCTGCAGCCCTATCCCGATGTCCTCCTGGATGGCATACCAGATCAGCTGCCGGGACCGGAAGCACGGTACGAGTCGCGCGAGGCGATCTCGCTCGCGTTCGTCACCGCAGTACAACTGCTCCCGCCGAATCAGCGCGCGGTGTTGTTGCTGCGCGACGTACTGGGCTATCGAGCCAGTGAGACCGCGGAGCTGCTCGGTCTGACCGAGGCGGCCGTCAACAGCGCACTTGCTCGTGCTCGATCGACGATGGACGCTGCCGATCGATCCACGGGCGTCGGCGGCGCGGAGGAGCGCGAGTTGACCGACCGCTTCGTCGAGGCGTTCACCGCGCAGGACGTCGATGCGCTGGTCGCCTTGATGACCAGCGATGCGTGGGTGCGGATGCCGCCGCTGCCGTTCGAGTACCACGGCACCGAGGCCGCGCACCGATTCTTCACCGCGCTCGCTGCGCACCGGCGGTTGATCGCAGCGATGGTCCCGGTCGGCGCGAACGGTCAGCCGGCCTGGGGCGAGTACATCCGTGATCCGGTCACCGGCGGCCTCCACCTGATCGGCGTGGTCGTGATCAGCATCACCGGCGACCGCATCAACGAGATCGTCCACTTCGACACCACGGTCGCGTCGTACTTCGGTCTGCCGCGCACCCTCGACGGCTAGCCCAACGTCGGCAGCAACTCCTGCAGCTTGGTCATCAAATACGTGTGCACGCTCGTCCCGTAAGAGATCCGCGTCGCGCCGACAGCCGCGAGCTCTGCCGGCGTCGGTCCACCCGGTGAAGCATGCGCGTTGATCGGTCCGCCAACGCCCTCGACCACCTGAGCGAGCTGGTCAACCGGCGCGAGGATCGGATACACGCAGTCAACTCCGGCGCGACGGTACTCATGCCCCCGGCGTACCGCTTCCCCAACCGGATCGTCGACCGGCCGGATGAACGTGTCCACCCGAGCGTTGATCACCAGCTCGGCTCCCGCGGCCGCGCGTACTTCGGCCAAGTAGTCGGCCTGCTGTGCCACTTCGACCAGCCCGCCGTCGAGCGAGTCCTCCAGGTTGCAACCGACCGCGCCGGTCTCCAGCAACCGCTCGGCGAACTCCTTCGCCGGCAAGCCGTACCCGGCCTCCATGTCAGCGGTGACCGGTACGTCGACCGCCCGGACGATCTGCGCGACCGCCGCGAACATCGCCGACGGTGGCGTCAGCTGCCCGTCGTCGTACCCGAGGACGCGGGCGACCGCCCCGCTGCTGGTCGCAACAGCGGGGAAGCCGGCCTCTGCGATCAGACGGGCGCTCACCGGGTCCCACGCGTTCGGAAGGACCAGGGGAGTACCACCGTGATGCATGGCTCTGAACAGCTCGGCAGTCATCGTGAGCACCTCACGGCTTGTAATGGCCGGGCTCCATCTTCCCGGTCACGCCGACCCGGGTCCACATGTTGATCGTGATGATCAGCGCGATCAGCTGGGCCAGTTCCTTCTCGTTGAAGGCCGCGGCCGCGACCTCGTACACGTCGTCCGGGACGTGGTCGACGCTGATCAGCGTGATCGCCTCGGTCAGGTGCAGGGCTGCCTTCTCCTGCTCGGTGTAGAACTTGTCCGCCTCGCGCCACACCGGGAGCAGCGCGATCCGCTGCTGCTGGTCCGCGCCGAACTCGAGCAGGTCGAGCGAGTGCATGTCGGTGCAGTACGAGCAGCCGTTGATCTGCGAGGCCCGGATCCGGACCAGGTGCGCCAACTTCGGGTCCAGCCCGGCGTCGGACACCTTGTCCAGCTCGATCATGGCCTTGTAGAAGTCGGGGGCAAGGTTGGCGAGCTTGACCCGCCGCGTCGTTGAACTCATACCCTCACGCTATGACCGGATCGGCCCAGGTACGTGGTCCATTCCCACGGCAGATCCCTGGGCCAATGCGGTCCGCGGCTACGACAAGTTGTCAGGCCTTGTCGCGGCGGACGAGGTTGCGCAGCTGGGTCCACGCGGTGCGGAACGGCGTACGCGGTGCCCGTTTCGTCAGCGGTTTCATCAGCTCGTCGACAGGCGACGGCTGCGGTGTGACGGGGGCAGGGGTCTCGGGCGTGCTCTGAGAATCGGACATGACGTTCCCTAACGGGAGGGCCGGTTTGGCTTCACCACAGGGTGGGATGTCGTCGTTCCGGAGCTACCGCCACAGTACGCCTGTATGGACCGGAAAGCGCTAGCCGTGCAGTGAGCTGCTCAGACCGTCGAGGATCAGGTTGAGGCCGAAGTCGAACTCGTCGGCGAAGTCGTAGCTGGTCTTGAAGTAGTAGCCGGTGGCCATCTCGACGAGATGCGGGTAGTCACCCGCGGGGAACTGCTCCATGATCGAGTCCGCGACCGGCGCCACCGTGTCGGGGCCTTCGAAGGGGAGTCCGGCTTCCTGAAGCGCGAATCCGTAGGTATAGCTGTCGATCAGCGCGTACGCGTGCGCCGTCATCTCCAATGAGAAGCCCGCTGCCCGAAGAGTCGCGATGACCGCGTCGTGATGGCGGAGCGTCGCCGGCCCTGGGGTCGTCCGTGACTCCATCAGCCCGATCGCCCAGCGATGCCGCCGCAGTACCTGCCGGGCCGACGCCGCGCGCCGGCGCAGCTCGGAGCGCCAGTCGCCGCCGGGTGACGGCAGGTCGATCTCGCTGAAGACCACATCGACGATGCCGTCGAGGATCGCGTCCTTGTTGGCGACGTGGTAGTAGACCGACATCGGTTTCGCCCCGAGCTCCTGGGCCAGCGAACGGATCGTGAGAGCCCCGATCCCGCCCGCGTCGGCGACCCCGACGGCGGCAGCCAGCACCCGCTCCCGGCTCAGCCGCTGGCGGCCCTGTGCTGTGTCACCAGCTGACTTCTCCACCCCTGGACCATAGCAGTTTCGTACAAAGTACGATACGGTCGCCGTACTTAGTACGAAAGGCCATCGGCGCTGGGGGCTCCGACATCCAGGACACCAGGGGGAAACACCATGGCCAGCACGACCACGACCACCATGAGAGCGATCGTGCAGGACAGGTACGGCGACGCCGATGTCCTGCAGGTCAGGCAGATCGCCCGTCCCGAACCGGCCGCGACCGACGTGCTCGTCCGCGTGCACGCCGCCGGCCTCGACCGCGGCACCTGGCACGTGATGACGGGTACGCCGTACCTGCTCCGGCTCGCCTTCGGATTCCGCGGCCCGCGCAACCCCGTCCCCGGACGCGACGTCGCCGGCACGGTCGAGGCCGTCGGCTCCGGTGTCACCAAGTTCGCCGTCGGGGACGAGGTGTACGGCGAGGCGCCCGGCTCGTTCGCGGAGTACGCCGTCGCCCGTGAGGACAAGCTCGCCCACAAGCCGGCCAACCTCGCGTTCGAGGAGGCCGCCGTCGTCCCGATCTCGGCGCTGACCGCGCTGGACGCGTTGACCACCGGCCGGGTCGAGGCCGGGCAGCATGTCCTCGTCATCGGTGCATCAGGCGGCGTCGGCAGCTTCGCCGTACAGCTGGCCAAGGCCTTCGGGGCGGAAGTCACCGGCGTGGCCAGCACCTCCAAGCTCGATCTCGTCCGGGCGCTGGGCGCCGATCACGTCATCGACTACACGCGCGACGACTTCGCCGCGAGTGGCGATCGCTACGACCTGATCATCGATATCGCCGGCAACCCCACGCTCTCCAGGCTCCGACGCGCACTGACGCCGACCGGCACGGTTGTCATCACCGGTGGTGAGGACGGCGGCGGCCCGAGCGGCGGGATGAACCGGCAGTTCCGGGCACTGGCCCTGTCGCTGTTCGTGCGCCAACGGCTGACCTTCTTCGTCAACAGTGTGCGCGGCAGCGACCTCGAACGACTCACCGCCCTGATCGAGACCGGCAAGGTCACCCCGAGCCTCGACCGCACCTACCCGCTCGACCAGGTCGGGGACGCCATGCGCCACCTGACCACCGGCAAGGCCCGCGGCAAGATCGCGATCACCGGGATGTCCGCATGATCACCGTCGAAGGACTCTCGAAGAAGTACGGCGGCACGCTTGCGGTCGACGACGTCAGCTTCACCGCCGCCGCGGGCCGGGTGACCGGATTCCTCGGTCCGAACGGCGCCGGCAAATCGACCACGATGCGGATCATGGTCGGCCTGACCCGAGCCACCTCCGGAACGGCAACGATCGCCGGACGGAAGTTCTCGGACCTGCCGAACCCGGGACGCGAGGTGGGAGTCCTGCTCGACGCGTCCGCACAACACGCCGGTCGCACCGGACGCGAGATCCTGACCCTGGCGCAGCGCCTGATGGGCCTGCCGCGCACACGGGTCGAGGAGATGCTGACCACGGTCAGCCTGACCCCGGACGAGGCCTCCCGCCGGGTGGGGGAGTACTCGCTCGGCATGCGTCAACGGCTCGGCATCGCGACCGCGCTGATCGGCGACCCCGACGTACTGATCCTCGACGAGCCTGCGAACGGGCTGGACCCGGCCGGTATCCGTTGGATGCGGGACCTGCTCCGCGGGTACGCCGACCGCGGCGGGACCGTCCTGTTGTCCTCGCATCTGCTGCACGAGATCGAGGTCATCGCCGACGACATCGTGATGATCGGCCACGGCCGGATCGTCTCGCACGGCACCAAGACCGAACTACTGCACGCCGCCGGCACCATCGTTCGCGCCGTCGATCTGGCCCGCCTCGAGCAGGCTCTGACGGACTGGGGACTGACCGCGAGCGCGACCGGCGACGGCGCGCTGCGGACCGACGCGGACGCCGCACTGGTCGGGACGGTGGCGCTCGAGTCGGGTATCGCGCTGACCGAACTGCGCGCCGCGGAGGGCGCCGGCCTGGAGGAGATGTTCCTCGAGCTCACATCCACGACCCAGCGCGAAGGAGCACCGGCATGACCGCCGTCGCAGTAGAAGCAGTCCGGCCGCGCCGGGCCGTCGTCCCATCGGTCCCGCTGACCCGGATCATCGCGGTCGAGCTCCGCAAGATGTTCGACACCCGATCCGGTTTCTGGCTGATCGCCAGCATCGCGATCACCGCCGTACTCGCGGCCACCGGGGTGATCCTGTTCGCCGAGCCTGCCCAGCTCACATACTCGACCTTCGCGACCGCGATCCGGTTCCCGGTGGTGATCATCCTGCCGTTGGTCGCGATCCTGGCCGTCACCAGTGAATGGAGCCAGCGCACCGGTCTGACCACGTTCACGCTCGTCCCGCACCGGGGTCGGATCATCACCGCCAAGGCGATCTCGTCGGTCGTCATCGCGATCGCGGCGATGGCGCTGACCTTCGCAGTAGGTGCCCTCGGCAACTTGATCGGTGCAGCCGTGACCGGTGCCGATCTGGTCTGGGACGTGACGATCACCCAATGCCTGTACTACGTCCTCGGCATGGTGCTGAGTCTGCTGGTGGGCTTCATGCTGGGCGTCCTGATCAGGGCCTCGATCGGGGCGGTGGTGGCGTACTTCGTCCTCACCTTCCTGCTGCCGACGGTCTTCAGCCTGCTGGCTGCGGGCTCGCACTGGTTCCACAACCTGCAGCCGTGGGTCGACATCCAGTTCGCTCAGAGCGGCCTGTTCGTCTTCGACAAATCCCTCACCGGCGAGCAATGGGCCAACATCGGTGTCACGGGAATCGTCTGGCTCGTCATCCCGCTACTCATCGGACTCCGAATGGTCATGCGAGCAGAGGTCAAGTGACAACGAATCGAGAGGGCCGGATGACCGGGCGAACAGTCCTGGTCACCGGCGGCACCGGTGGCATCGGCAAGGCAACCGCCATAGGCCTGGCCATCCTCGGCGCCCGCGTCGCGATCACCGGTCGCGACCGGGCGCGCGCCGAGGCGGCCGCGGCCGAGATCCGTACGAGGTCCGGTGCGCAGGTGGACGTGTTCGTGGCCGACCTGTCGTCCCAGTCGGAGGTACGCCGCTTGGCCGCCGCCGTACTGGCCGAGCTGCCGCGGATCGACGTACTGGTCAACAACGTCGGCGGGTATTGGGACACGAGGCACCTCACCGCCGACGGCCTCGAGCGGACCTTCGCGCTGAACCACCTCGCGCCGTTCCTCCTCACGCACCTCCTCCTCGACCGGCTCGAGGCGAGCGCGCCGGCGCGGGTGGTCACGGTGTCGTCGAGTGCCCAGGCCGCCGGGCGTATCGACTTCGGCGATCTTCAAGGAGAGCAGTTGTACTCCGGTGCAGCTGCCTACAGCCAGTCCAAGCTCGCCAACCTGCTGTTCAGCTACGAGCTGGCCAGGCGGGTGCGATCCGGCCGCATCACGGCGAACGCGCTGCATCCGGGGGTGGTGAGTACGTCGTTCGGGGCCGAGGATCCCAGCGGCGTGCAGCGGATGGTGGTCCCGTTCCTGCGGCCGTTCATGAGGTCCGCGGCCAAGGGCGCGATGACTTCGATCCACTTGTCCTCGGCACCTGCGCTCAGCCGGGTGACGGGTGGGTTCTTCACCAACGGCCGGCCGGGCAGGTCCTCGGTACGTAGCTATGACGAGGTCGCCGCGGGGCGGCTCTGGGGGATCAGTGAGGAACTGGTCGCGGGCTGAGGCGCGATAAAGTCCGGTTTCATGGAGGATTCCGAGGCGGGGGCGGATCTGCATCTGGATCTGGCCGCCGCGCGGGGGCGGAACGAGCTGGTGCATGCCTTGCACGAGTCGATCCGGACGGGGCGGTTGCCCGCCGGGACTCGGTTGCCGTCGTCGCGGTCGTTGGCGAAGGATCTCGGGATTGCGCGGAACACGGTCGCGGATGCGTACGGGCAGCTGGTGGCCGAGGGGTGGCTGACTGCGCGGCAGGGGTCCGGGACGGTGGTTGCCAACCGGGCCGCCGTACCGTCGATGACGGCTGTGGTGCTCCCGGAGGAGCGGTCGTATCGGTACGACCTGACGCCGGGGTCTCCGGATGTGGCGACGTTCCCGCGGACGGAGTGGTTGGCGGCGGCACGCAAGGCGTTGACGCTGGCGCCGAACGAGGCGTTCGGGCTGGGCGATCCGCGCGGCCGGATCGAGCTGCGGCGGGAGCTTGCGGACTATCTCGCCCGGGCTCGCGGGGTGCGGGCGGATCCGGAGCGGATCCTGATCTGCTCGGGGTACGTGCAGGCCTTGAGTCTGCTGGGCGAGGCGATCAAGAACCTCGGCGGGACGACGATCGCGGTCGAGGAGTTCGGGTACGGGCTGCATCGGGATGTGATCCGGGCGCGTGGTCTGTCGGCTGTGGCGGTGCCGGTCGACGAGTTGGGTGCGCAGACGGCGCGGCTGACCGGGCAGGGCGTGTTGCTGACGCCGGCGCACCAGATGCCGACGGGCGTGCCGCTCGCGCCGGAGCGTCGTACCGCTGCTGTCGAGTGGGCGCGGGAGAGCGGCGCGGTGCTGATCGAGGACGACTACGACGGCGAGTTCCGGTACGACCGGCAGTCGGTGGGGGCGCTGCAGGCGCTCGATCCGGAGCGGGTCGTCTACACGGGTACGGCGAGCAAGAGTCTCGCGCCCGGCCTGCGACTGGCGTGGATGGTGCTGCCGCAACGCCTGATCGAACCGGTGGTCGCCGCGAAGCGCACAGCGGATTACCAGACCGCGACGCTCGACCAGTTGATCCTCGCCGAATTCATTGCCTCCGGCCACTACGACCGCCACGTACGCCGTTCCCGCCTGCACTACCGCCGCCGCCGCGACCGCCTGGTCGAACTCCTGGCCGTCCGCGCCCCCAACGTCCAGGTAGCCGGCATCTCCGCCGGCCTGCACGTCCTCCTCGACGTACCGGGCGACGCCGAGGACATCGTCACTCGAGCCGCCCGCCAAGGCCTGGGCCTGGCCAACCTCTCCACGTACCACTTCAACCCAACTCCAGCCACCCGCCAAGCCGTCATCGTCGGCTACGGCACCCCACCCGACCACGCCTACCCCGGAGCCCTAGACCTCCTGTGCCAGGTGCTTGGCGTGTAGCTCCCGGATGTCGTCCGGACCGACCCGGCAGCAACCGCCGACGTACGTGGCCCCGGCTCCCACCCACTCCGACGCCAGTACGGCCAGCTTCGTACCGTCGCCTGTCCACCGTCGCCCGATGGCATCCCACGACTCGCCGCTGTTCGGGTAGGCGATCGCCGGCTTCCCCGTGACCGAGATAGCTGTCTCCACGGCGTGCAGTACGTCGTCCGGCCGGCAGCAGTTGATGCCTACGGCAACCACCTGGTCGATGGCCGCGATCGCGAAGGCGTCCCGCAGTGGTTGGCCGGCGCGGGTGCGCGAGCCGTCGATCGAGTACGAGAACCACGCCGGGTAGTCCAGCTCGGCTAACAGCTCCACCAGCACCTCGGCTTCCTGAGCGTCGGGGATGGTTTCGATGGCAATCAGGTCAGGGCCGGCGTTCATCAGCAGTTCGAGGCGCGGCCCGTGAAAGTCGCGCAGGACGGCCGAGGTCACCCCATAGCGACCGCGGTACTCCGAGCCGTCCGCCAGCATCGCGCCGTACGGGCCGACGGACGCGGCGACCAGTCTCCCGGGGAACTCGTCGCGCACCTCCCGCGCGATCCGCACGCTGCTCGCGATCAGCTGCTCCGCCTCGGCCCGCCCAACGCCGGCCCGCTCGAACCCGACCACGCTCGCCTGGTAGCTCGCCGTCGTCGCGACCATCGCGCCTGCTTCGTAGTACGCACGATGAACCGCCGCGATCTCCGCCGGATCGTCCCGCAACAACCGCGCCGACCACAGCGCGTCGGACAGGTCGTGACCGCGGTCCTCGAGAGCGTTCGAGAGACCACCGTCGAGGATGACCAAACCGTCAGAGGCCTTGGACAAGTTCGAAGACCTCGTCCGCGCAGCCCCACGACAGTGTGACGCCCGACCCGCCGTGCCCGTAGCAGTGGATCACCGGCTCGCCCGTCCGCGTACGCACGAGCTCGCACCGGATCGTCGGCCGCGCCGGCCGCAGACCGACCCGCTGCCGGATGATCTTCGCCTTGCGGAGCTGGGGAACGAGCTCCGCCGCGCGCTCGAGGATCGCCGAACTGGTCGAAGGATCGACGGCCAGGTTCCAGTCGCCCGGCTGGCTCGTGCCGCCGACGACCACGTCTTTCTCCCGCGGGACCACATAGGTCAGCTCGGTCGGCGACCGATCCGCAAGCAACCACTCGGTCAGCCCACAAGGCTCGACCGTCATCACCTGACCACGCACCGGCGTCACCGTCGGATCACTCGCGGTCAGTCGCGCGCCGAGTCCCGTGCAGTTCACGACCAGGTCGGCCCCGGTCGGCAACGCGGACAAAGCCGCCCGAGTCAATGTCCCGCCGGCCTGCTCGAGCCGCTTCACCAACGCAGGCAGGTACGCCGGCATGTCGATCACCGGCGCCGTGAACGACCACCCGTCCACGAACCCCTCCGGCGGCGACCCGAGCCGCGTGAGATCAGGCAGTACGTCGGCCCACCGCGGATCCGGCGTACGTTCGGTCAGGAACTCCCGCCCGTGCCGCAGTTGCACCGACGGCTCGATCTCCGCCAGCTTCGCGAACTCCTCGTACGACGCCCGCGACCAGCCGGCCACCCGATCCTCCGGCGCCGACAGGTACGGGTACCAGATCGCGGCCGCGACGGACGATGTCGTCTCCAACGGCAGGTCCCGGGCGAACACGGCCACGTCGTACCCGCCCTCGGCGAGCCGGACGGCACAGCTCAGCCCGATCACGCCCGCACCGACCACGATCACGCGCATTCACACAGTGTTACCCAAGCACCGTGATCACGCCAGCGTGCTACAGCTTGACCGCCAGCGAGTAGAAGCGGGTGATCTGGGTGGCGCCGTTGTTGTCGTCGGACATCAGGTACAGCTGCCGCCGCCCGCCGGGCAGGTTTCCACCCAGAGCAAGCGCCTCGACGTTGTCCAGCAGCGGGTTCGGCTGCGGCTGCTTGGCGACCGCGCCCGACGGCGGGCAGTTCACCAGGTCGAACAGCAGCTTCTTCTGCAGGAAGACCTTCTCCGGCGCATCGGCCAGCGACGCCACCTTGGTCACATCCGACGCCCGCCGCAGCGACACGGTGAACACGCGGATCGTGTTCCCGACACCCGCGGTGAACGTCCGCTCCATGGACACCAGCTCGGTCGGGCTCACCCACGCAAGCTCGACCAGCGCAAGGCCCGGATCCGGCTTGTAGGCGTACTGCGCGATCGGCCGGTACTGATGCCCCGGCAGACCGAAGTACCGAATGATGCGGTTGCGAGTGCGGTTGTTCGCGTCCGTGCCGTCCGACGCGAGCGGGCCCTCCATGCCGGCGAACAACGACAGCCCGTCGCGGCTGACCGCCAGCGACTCGAACGTCGCGTTGCTGGTCGCCTCGCCGGCCGGCGCGACCTGGAACCGGCTCGGGACCGGCAGTGACGCGATCTCCTTGCCGTCCGACAGCCGGAAGCGGCGGATCGACGGCTCACGCTCCGAGGTCGCGAGGATGGTGCGATCGCCCCGCTCGACGACCAGGCCTTCGCCGTCGAAGTCGCCGCCGTTGTACGGAGTACCGTCCGGGCGGGTGAGGATCGTCATCCCGTCGACGCGTACCGAGGTCGGCTTGCTGTTGACCTTGAGGTCGAACACGCGGGCCGGCGTGGTCCCGACGTTGTCGACCAGCGCGAGCGCGCTGTGCGGGCCGGTGACGTTGAGTGCCGACAGGCCGGCGACCGGCTGGCCGTCGAACGTGGTCTTGTCCAGCGCGTCGCTGAAGCCGAGGAAGCTGGCGTCCGGCGAGCAGGCCCCGCCGCTGCCAGGTTTGCCGTGGTGGTTGTCAGGTGTCGCGGACGCGGTCAGCGTCGTGGTGAGAGCGGTCAGCACAACTGCTGCGGCGAACGGCTTCTGCCAACGCATTCCAGGCTCCTAGCGAGAGACGACGGCTCCGATCAAAACCTATCCTGCGCAACAGCAGTTGAACGCCCGGTTACTCGCTCACACCGCGGCTCAGCAGCACGGTCGCGATGAAGGTCCGGTACAGCTCCAGCGGATCATCGTTGCGCAGAGCAATGACCTTGTCCTCGCGGCGTTCGACGTTCCGCAGCGCACACGCCAGCTCGGCGAACGCCCGGCTGTGGAACCGGACGGTCAGCTCGGCCGGCAGTGTGATGCTCGGCGGCCTGATGTCGCTCAGCCGCGCGAGCGCGCGCCGGGCGCCGTCGTGGATCAGCTCGCGGGCCCGTTCCGGATGTACGGAGAGCGCGGCGTTGTGCGAGACCGAGTCCTTGACGACGACCGACTCGATGTCCGGGCAGAACGGCTGCGCCTCGTCGATCGTCACCCGGTCGCCCGAGATCAGTACGACGGGAACGCCGTACGCGAGCGCCACCAGCGCGTTGATCCCGGCCTCACCGGTGATCGTGCCGTTCAGGCGTACTTCGGCGATCGCGCGCGGGTTGTACGTGTGGTGCAGTACGGACCCCGTCGAGCCGGCCGACCCGTGGTACGAGACGAAGAACGCCGCGTCGTAGGAGTCGTCGAGACCCTCCATCATGTACAGCGGCTTGTGCTTGCCGGACAGGTAGCTCGCGCGACCGTGCAGCGCGCCGGGACGCAGGTTCTGCATGGTCGAGTGCGAGTCGTTGACGAGGAACTCGGTGCCGCCGGCAGCCACCGCGCCGTCGATCGCGGCGTTGACCTCGGCCTGCAGTTGACCTCGGTAGTACTCGTACTCCGGACCGGGTCCGCGACACTGACTCCAGTCGACGACGCCCGCCGTACCTTCCATGTCCGTTGACAAGAAGACCCTCATCTAGCGCACCATACAGGGCCGTTTCGGGTCGAAGGTCCAGTCCTTGATGAGGTACTGCATGGCGATCGCGTCGTTGCGGGCGCCGAGACCGTGCTCCAGGTAGAGCTCGTGTGCTGCGTCCACCGCGTCGCGGTCGAGCTCGACGCCGAGGCCGGCGCGGGTGGGTACGGCGATCTCGCCGCCGCTGATCTGCAACGGCTCCTTCGTGAGGGCCTGGCCGTCCTGCCAGATCCAGTGCGTGTCGAGCGCGGTGATGTCGCCGGGCGCGGCCGCGCCGACCTGCGTGAACATTGCGAGCGAGATGTCGAAGTGGTTGTTCGAGTGCGAACCCCAGGTCAGCCCGAAGTCGTTGCAGAGCTGCGCGACCCGCACCGATCCAGCCATCGTCCAGAAGTGCGGGTCGGCCAGCGGGATGTCGACGGCGTCCATCCGGATCGCGTGCGCGAGTTCGCGCCAGTCGGTCGCGATCATGTTGGTCGCCGTGCGGAGTCCGGTATACCGCTTGAATTCGGCCATCGTCTCCCGGCCGGAGAACCCGGGCTCGGCGCCGCACGGGTCCTCGACATACGCGAGTACGTCGTCCAGTCCCGAGCAGACCGCGATAGCCTCGCGGACCGACCAGGCCCCGTTCGGATCAACCGTGATGCGCGCCGACGGGAAGCGTTCATGCAGCGCGCGGACCGCGTCGATCTCCACCTGCGAGTCGAACACGCCGCCCTTCAGCTTGAAGTCCGCAAACCCGTACCGCTCCTGAGCAGCCTCCGCCAAAGCAACAACCGCCTCCGCCGTCAACGCCGGCCGCCGCCGCAGTTCCTCCCACTTGCTGCCACCGTCATCGGTTCGGTAGGGCAGGTCTGTCTGCGCTATATCCCCGACGTAGAACAGATAACCAAGCACTGGGACTGCGGTGCGTTGTTGCCCGTCCCCGAGCAGTTCGGCGACTGGTATACCAAGGTGCTGGCCAAGCAGATCCAGCAACGCGGACTCGAGCCCTGTCACCGCGTGCACGGTCGTGCGGAGGTCGAAGGTTTGCAGCCCGCGCCCACCGCTGTCCCGTTCCGCGAACGTCGTGGAGACCTCGCGGAGCAGACTCCGATGCCGGCTGAGCTGTTGTCCGACGAGAAGCGGCGCGGCCTCGCGGATGGTGTCGGCGATCTTCTCGCCGCCTGGCACCTCGCCGAGCCCGGTATTACCTGAGCTGTCGGTCACGATCACGACGTTCCGGGTGAAGAACGGGCCATGCGCACCGCTCAGATTGAGCAGCATGCTGTCGTACCCGGCGACCGGCACGACCTCGACGGATGCAACGGTCGGTGTCATTTGACCTTCCCGATCAAGCCGATCAACTTGGTCAGCTGCGCCAGTTCGTCAGCGGTCAGGTCCTGTAACGGCGGACGCACCGGCCCTGCGGACCGTCCGATCGCGTTCACGCCGGCCTTCACGATCGAAACGGCATACCCCTTCACCCGATCCCGGATGTCCAGGTACGGCAGCACGAATTCGTTCAGCTTTTGGTATACCGAAGTACGGTCCTGCGCGACCACGTCCGCATAGAAGCCGAGCGCGAACTCCGGCACGAAGTTGAAGATCGCCGACGAGTACGTGCTGTACCCGAGTTGCAGCAGCGGCAGCGCGAACGTCTCGGCCGTCGGCAGCCCGCCGATGTACGTGAGCCGCTCACCCACCCGCGCGTACGTCCGCGTCATCATCTCGATGTTGCCGACCCCGTCCTTGAGACAGACCAGGTTCGGATTCCGCTCCACGAGCTCGGCGACCGAGACGTCGTTGAGGATCGCGTTCGCCCGGCTGTACACGGTCACGCCGAGGTTCGTGCTTTGGCATACCGCCGTCACGTGCTCGATCAGACCGCGCTGCCCCGCCTCGGTCAGGTACGGCGGCAGCAGCAGGATCCCGTCCGCTCCAGCAGCCTCGGCCGTTTGCGCTCCCGCGATCGCGGTCGCCGTACCGCCGGTGGCCGGTGCGATCACCGGGACCCGTCCGTTCACCTCCGACACAGCTGTCCGTACGACGGTGTCGATCTCGGCCGTGGTCAGCGAGAAGCCCTCGCCGGTACCGCCCGCGGCGAAGAGGCCCGCGACGTCGTACTGGCTGAGCCACGACAGGTGCTCGCGGTAGGCGGCCTCGTTGAAGCTCAGATCCGGGTGGAAATGCGTGACGGGGAACGAGAGCAAGCCGGTCCTCAGCTGCGCTGCCAGCTCGGTGGGGGAGTAGTGGGTCACGCTGGTCAGCGTAGGAAGGCTGGTGGATACCTGTCCAAGATCGATTTTGGATCTAGCGATGCTCTGGGAGCATCGTGAGCACCCGTCGCAGCACCGGAGTGGTCGTGTCCCGCCGCCAGATCGCGTGCAGCTCGACCGGGTCGCCGGCGTCCTCGAGGTCGCAGTACGTAACGCCCTCCACGCCGAGGCTGCGGGCTGACGCCGGGACCAGTGCGACGCCGCGTCCGGCTGCGACGAGCAGGATCACAGTCAGGATCTGCTGCACCCGCTGCTCGATCCTCGGGTGACACTCGGCGAGGAACCGCACGGTCAGTTCGTGGAAGTAGCGCGCCTGGGTCGGCGAGTAGCTGATCACCTGTTCACCCGCGAAGTCGGCCGCGGTCAACGGCCGGCTGAAAGCCGCTAGCCGATGGTTGCCGGGGACAACAGCACAGAGAGGCTCGCGGTATACCACCCGCGAGTCCAGTACGTCGGTGTCGAACGGCGGCCGCCCGAGGCCGAGATCGAGCTCGCCGCGCAGCAGGCCGTCGAGCTGCGCGGGCGTGACTCGCTCGTGCAGGATCACGTCGACGTCGGGCAACTCCTCCGACAGCCGACGCAGCAGCGGACCGAGCGTACGAATCGCCGAGGTCGCGGTGAAGCCGAGCCGCAGTGTCCCGGCCGCGCCCCGGTCGACCCGACGCGCCAGATCACCCGCGGTCTCAACCAGCGCCAGCAGCCGTCGAGCCTCAACCAGAAACGCCCGCCCCGCCTCGGTCAGCTCGACCTTACGGTTGTCCCGTTCAAGCAACCGCACCCCGACGGCCCGCTCAAGCTTCTGCACCTGCCGACTCAGCGGCGGCTGGGTCATACTCAGCCGCTCCGCTGCCCGCCCAAAGTGCAACTCCTCGGCGACAGCGACAAAGGCGCCCAACTGGTCGAGCGAAAACATGATTCCCAAAAGGTATCACTCCACGCCCGACCCGCCTCGGAGTGCATGAACACCGCGACCGAAGCCTCGCCGCGGTGGCTGTCCCGCCTGGCTGGCTCGGGACTGCCCGGCGTGATTACGTCCCGTTGGTGAGGCGGTGGCGGGTGTTTGAGAGGTGGAGGCGGGTCGCTGCGCGGGCTGCTTCGGGGTCGGAGCGGGTGATGGCGGCGTAGATGTTCTCGTGTTCGAGGATGACGCGGGTGAGATGGGTCGCGTCGGACATCTCGTACGCCGGGTCGAGCCGGGTGCGCGGCAGCATGATCATCATCGGGCCGAGGTCAGCGATCAGGTCGGAGTAGAACCGGTTGCCTGAGGCAACCGCAACCTTCAGGTGGAACGCGAAGTCCGCCTCCACCGACCGGGCTGGGTCGTCCCCGATCCGCCGGTAGTCGTCCAGCGCCCGCTCGATCCCCTTCAGTTGGTATTCCGTCCGTCGACCCGCCGCCAGCCCGGCCGCCTCGCTCTCCACGCCGATCCGGAAGTCCATCAGCTCCAGCACATCCCGATGCGATCGCACCTCGCGCAACCCCGACGTACGCTCCGGAACCTCCAGCACGAACGAACCGCGCCCCTGGAACGTCTCCACCAGCCCGGCCGCCTGCAGCCTGGAGACCGCTTCGCGCACCACCGTCCGGCTCACGCCGAACTCCTCCACCAGACCGTTCTCACCCGGCAACTTCTCGCCGGGCCTGATCTCCCCGCTCAGAATTCGTTGCTTCAGCTCCTCAACGATTTGGTATGCCAAACCGCTCATCGGAACTCGCAACTGTCGACCGTCCACCGCGCGCACTGCTCGCTGGTCGTGAAGCCGAGCCCTGGCCGGTCCGGTACGAGCATCCGGCCGTCGATCGTCTCCAGACGCTCGTTGAACAAGGGATTCAGCCACTCGAAGTGCTCGACCCAGGGTTCGCGCGGATAAGCAGCCGCGAGGTGCAGGTGGATCTCCATCGCGAAGTGCGGAGCCAGCTGAAGGCCGTTGTGGTCGGCAAGCGTCGCGAGCTTGAGGAACGGCGTGATGCCGCCGATCCGCGGTGCGTCCGGCTGGATGATGTCGGCGGCCCGCGCCTCGATCAGCCGGACGTGTTCGCCGACGCTCGACAACATCTCGCCGGTCGCGATCGGAGTGTCCAGCGCCGCCGCCAGCTCCGCGTGACCGATGGCGTCGTACGCGTCGAGCGGCTCCTCGATCCAGACCAGGTCGAACTGCTCGAGCACGCGGCCGAAACGCAGCGCGGTCGGGCGGTCCCACTGCTGGTTCGCGTCGACCATCAGCGGTACGTCGTCGCCGAGGTGCTCGCGGACGGCACGGACCCGTTCGAGGTCGATCCGGGTGTCGGGCTGGCCGACCTTGATCTTGATCCCGCCGATGCCGTCGGCAAGTGATTTCGAGGCGCGCTCCTTGACCTCTTCGATCGGCGCGTGCAGGAAGCCGCCGGACGTGTTGTACGCACGGACCGAGTCGCGATGCGCGCCGAGCAGCTTCGCCAGCGGGAGGTCGGCCCGCTTCGCCTTCAGGTCCCAGAGTGCGATGTCGATCGCCGCGATCGCCTGCGTCGCGACGCCGGATCGGCCGACCGATGCGCCGGCCCAGAGCAGCTTGTCGTACACCTTCGCGATGTCGGACGGATCCTCGCCGATCAACCCCGCCGCGATCTCCTTGGCATGCGCGTACTGCGCCGGACCGCCGGCGCGCTTGGAGTAGCTGAACCCGATTCCGTGCTGCTCCTGCTCGGTCGCGATCTCCGCGAACAGGAACACGATCTCGGTCATCGGCCGCTGCCGCCCGGTCAGCACCTTCGCGTCGCTGATCGGCTGATCCAGCGGAAGGACCACGGACGAGAGCTTCACCTGGCGGATGCGATCCATGGCCAGTGATCGTACAAGTCATCAACTTGTCCAACAAGAGCACGGATTGACGCCGCCGTAACACCAGGTGACTCGCGCGGAAACACGAGTCGGCGAGGCTGCTCTCTCGCCGACAGCGTCGTCGCGTGACCACATCTGCCTGGGGAAGGAAGTCACGATGGATGTGTCGGAGTCGGAGCTCCTGCGGACGTTCACGTCGATCGACAAGGACGACAACGGCCGCATCTGGGCCTGGGAGCTGCTCGCGAAGCTTGGACAGGCGGGGATCCAGCCGGACGATGCGCGCGTCCGCGCGGCGTTGGCCGATGTCCGCGACGCTGACGGGCGGTCGGGCATCCGGGTCGACATCCAGCCGGTCGAGATCGACTTCCGGCAGTACGCCGGGATCGCGCAGCACGGCGACGGGATCGTGCATCGAGCGTTGGCCGGCGAGCTTGCGGTCTCGCCGGACGAGTTCCAGGAGTACGCGCGGAGCATCGAGGCGATGTACGCCGACCTGCTGCCGAACCGGGACGGGAACGTCGCGGACTACATCCCCACGTTGCGGGACGCGGATCCGGAGCGGTTCGGGATTGCGATCTGTACGGCGGACGGGCAGCTGTTCTCGATCGGTGATGCCGAGCAGGGGTTCAGCGTGCAGTCCACGTCGAAGCCGTTCAACTACGCGATGGCGCTCTCGCAGGTGGGGCCGACCGAAGTACATCAGTGGGTCGGTCAGGAGCAGAGCGGCGGGACGTTCAACGACTACCGGCTGTCGCTCGGCGAGGGACGGCGGCCGCACAACCCGATGATCAACGCGGGCGCGATGGCGACGCTCGCGTTGGTTGATCATGGCAAGCAGACCAGCGACCGGTTCCGGACCGTGCGCGAGACGTGGACGGCGATGATGGGGCGGCCGCCGGGATTCGACCAGGAGACGTACCTGGCCGAGAAGGCGACCGGTGACGGGAACCGTGGGTTGGCGAGTCTGATGAAGGCGGCCGACATGTTGAAGGCCGAGCCGGGTGAAGACGGCGCGGCTCGGACGGCCGACTTCTACTTCCAGATCTGTTCGCTCGAGGTGGATGCGCAGGGGTTGGCCGCGGCGGGTGCGACGCTCGCGAACGGGGGAGTCTCGCCGTACTCCGGTGAGCAGGTGTTCTCGCGGGAGACCGCGGGTCGGGTGCTGTCGGTGATGGGGCACAGCGGGATGTACAACGACTCCGGGAAGTTCTCCGACCAGGTCGGGCTGCCGGCGAAGAGCGGTGTGTCCGGCAACGTGATGATGGTGGTGCCGTCGAAGCGGTTGGCGGTGGTGACGTTCTCGCCGAGGTTGGATGCGGCCGGCAACTCGGTCCGCGGCGTCGAGGTGTGCAAGCGGTTCGTGAACGAGTTCGGCCTGCACCCGTACCGCGGCCTGGACACCGAGCGCACGCGCGTCGCCAGCACCTTCAACGAAGCAGACCGCCGAGCCGAAGCAGCAAGCGCCGCCGACCGCGCGCTGGGTGGCCTGGCCAGGCCTGGAACCGGAAGCAAGGTCCAGAGCGCCGACACCGAGCGAGCCGGCACGGCGTCGACCCGCCGCGCAGCACAATCAACCCAGCACCTCTGACACAGGTTCTGCAGAACAGCAGCGGCCCCCGCCACGCTCAGCGTGGCGGGGGCCGAACACGTACAGCTGCTACTCGACGGTGACGGACTTGGCCAGGTTGCGGGGCTTGTCCACGTCGTGGCCGAGGGCGACGGCCGCGTAGTACGCGATGATCTGTAGCGGGATCGTCAGCAGGATCGGGTCGAGTTCGGCCTCGTTCTTCGGTACGACGATCTTCGCCGCGACCCCGTCCGGCACCTCGACGCCGGGGTGCGTGACGACGTACAGCGGACCCGACCGCGCGCCGATCTCATGCAGCGCGCCGATGTTGCGATCCAGCAGTTCGTCGTCCGGCACGATCGCGACGCTCGGAACATCCGGCGAGATCAGCGCGAGCGGACCGTGCTTCAGCTCGGACGTCTGGTACGCCTCGGCGTGCCGGTACGAGATCTCCTTCAACTTCTGCGCACCCTCGCGGGCGACCGGATAACCGCGGGTCCGGCCAACGAAGAAGAGCGACTCGTGCTGCGCGAGCCGGCCGGCGATCTTCGCCAGTTCCTCCTCCTGCGCGACGATCGCGGCGATGTCCTCCGGCAGCTTCTTCAGGCCGTCGATCAGCCGGCGACCGTCGGCGGGGGAGACGTCCCGGATCCGGCCGAGGTGGATGCCGAGCATCGCGAACCCGACTGCCATGTTCGTCAGCGCCTTCGTCGACGCGACCGAGACCTCAGGGCCGGCGTGCAGGTACACACCGCCGTCGACCTCGCGGGCGATGCTCGAGCCGACCGCGTTCACCAGGCCGATCACGCGACCGCCCTTGCGCTTCAGCTCCTGCACCGCGACCAGGGTGTCCAGGGTTTCACCGGACTGCGACACCGCGACGTACAGCGTGTCCCGCTCGACGACCGGGTTGCGGTACCGGAACTCCGACGCGGGCTCGGCGTCGGCGGGGATCCGCGCGACCTCCTCGATGAACTGCGCGCCCATCTGACCCGCGTAGTACGCCGAACCGCAGCCGAGGATCTTCACCCGCTTGATCTCGCGCGCCTCGCGGGCGTCCATGTTCAGGCCGCCGAGGTGCACGGTGTGGAAGCGCTCGTCCAGGCGGCCGCGGATGACCCGGCCGACCGCGTCCGGCTGCTCGTGGATCTCCTTCATCATGAAGTGCTCGTGCAGGCCGCGCTCGAACTCCTCGGCCTCCCACTCGACCGTCTTCGCGGTCTTGGTGGTCGGCGACGCGTCCTGGGTGAAGGTGCGGTACCCGTCGGCGCGCACGGTGGCCAGCTCGCCGTCGTCCAGGTACACGACCTGGCGGGTGTAGCGGATCAGCGCGGCCGCGTCGGAGGCGACGTGCATCTCACCGTCGCCGATGCCGAGGATCAGCGGGCTGCCGTTGCGCGCCACCACGATCCGGTCCGGGAAGTCCAGGTCGATGACGGCGATACCGTACGTGCCCTCGATCCGGCGCAGCGCGGCCATCACCTTCTCCTCGAGGGTGGCTCCGTCGGACTGCTCGATCAGGTGCGCGAGCACCTCGGTGTCGGTCTCGGAACGCAGCTTGACGCCGGCGTCCTCGAGTTGGGTGCGCAGCGCGCCGGCGTTGTCGAAGATGCCGTTGTGTACGACGGCGATCCGCTCGTTGCCGCTGGCGTGCGGGTGCGCGTTGTCCTTGCTCGGGCCGCCGTGCGTGGCCCACCGGGTGTGGCCGATGCCGAGCTTGCCGCCGAACCGCTTGGGCAGCGACGCCTCCAGCTCACGGACCCGGCCGGCGTCCTTGTGCACCTTCAGCTCGCTGGAGCCCAGTACGGCGACACCCGCCGAGTCGTAGCCCCGGTACTCGAGCCGGGCCAGTCCGTCCACCAGGATGGGCGCGGCCGGCTTGGTGCCGACGTACCCGACGATTCCGCACATGTAGTGGGTGCCTTTCGTATGGGTTCGGTCCCGCGTCAGCCGTAGACGATCCGTCGCAGCTGGCGGGCAGAGAGTTCGGGCGAGCGGACCGGCCAGTGCCGGAGCTCGCTGCCGAGGCGGGCGAAGATCTCGTCGTTGCGGGCGCCGTAGGTCTGCAACTCACGGTGCCGGCGCCGGACGTACTCCTCGGTCGTCTCGGTGAAATAGGCCAGTACGTCGGCGACCACGCGCCGCGCGACATCCGCCGACAGTCCGGTCGTCCGGCTGACCTGATCGGCCAACTCGTCGACCGGCTCCACAGCCGCCGCCTCACTGATCACCCGTCAACCATGCAGTCTTTCCAGGGTCAGCGCAAAGCTTCTGCCCGAAATCGGGCAAATTCTCTGATTTGTCAGGATCTAGAACAGCCGGAGTACGTCGGATTCCATGCCGCGGAGGGCGTCGTAGTCGACGGTGACGCATTCGAGGCCGCGGTCGGTGGCGAGGAACTGGGCCTGGGGTTTGATCAGCTGGGCGGCGAAGATGCCGCGGACCGGGGCGAGGAGCGGGTCGCGGTTCAGGAGTTCGACGTACCGGGTCAGCTGCTCGACGCCGTCGATCTCGCCGCGGCGTTTGATCTCGACCGCGACGTGCTTGCCGTCGGCGTCGCGGCAGAGCAGGTCGACCGGGCCGATCGCAGTCGGGTACTCGCGGCGTACCAGCGTCCAGCCCTCGCCGAAGGTCTGGACGTGCTCGGCGAGCAGCTCCTGCAGGTGCGCCTCGACGCCGTCCTTGATCAGGCCGGGATCGGTGCCCAGCTCGTACGACGTGTCGCTGTGCACCTCCTCGAGCGTGATCCGGAGCTCTTCACCAGCCTTGTTGGTGACGCTCCAGACCCCCTCCTCCTCGGTCAGCTTGCACGGCGGCGACATCCAGTTCAGCGGTTTGTACGACCCGCCGTCGGCGTGGATCAGCACAGATCCGTCCGCCTTCACCATCAGCAGCCGCGGCGCCATCGGCAGATGAGCCGTCAGCCGCCCCGAGTAGTCGACAGAACACGTAGCAATCACCAAGCGCACGAGAAAGCACCGTAGTGCACCGACCGTCCGGAGTGGGAGGGTGGATGCGTGAACCTCATGTGTCCCGCCCGGATTCTGCTGCTGCCTGGTGATGTGCAGGAGGCGGCGGTGGGGGAGCGGGTTGTTCAGGTGTACGCCGGGACGTTCGAGGCGGCTGCGGGGTCGCGGCTGGCGGAGCGGCTCGGGGTTCGGCTGACCGTCGTACCGGAGTTGACGCAGCGGCCGGACGAGGAGCTGCAGTCGATCGCGGACCTGCATCGCGGCGAGACGGTCGTCGTACTCGGTGTGGATCTCGGCCTCAAGCTTCCGGCGACGGTCGAGCACAACGGCGACGGGTGGATGCGGGTCGCGACCGACAACGAGGTGACGTTGTCGGCGTACGAGCAGGCGGCGGAGAAGTTCCGCGCCTCGATCCCGACGGAGCCCAACAACACGCTGATCGATCTGCTCGCCGAGTTGATCCAGCCTGGTGGGCGGGTGCTGGAGATCGGCAGCGGAACCGGACGGGATGCGCTCGAGCTGGAACGCCGCGGTTTCGTCGTACGCCGAACCGACGCGACGCAGGCGTTCATCGACATGATGCGCGCCGACGGGTACGCCGTCGACCGGTTGAACGCGCTGACCGACGACTTCGGCGGACCGTACGAGGCGGTGTTCGCGGACGCGGTGTTCCTGCACTTCGACCGCCCCGACCTGGCCCAGGTCCTGAAGAAAGCGGCGCGATCGGCTCCGGTACTGGCGTTCTCGACGCGTGAAGGCAAAGGCGAGGAGTGGTCCGATCGCAACCTGGATCTGCCGCGACATTTCGTCCACTGGCAGGAGGATGCGCTGCGTGAGCTACTGACGAGCACCGGCTGGCAGGTACAGCGGTTGGAACGCGGCGAGGGCAACCTCGGGATGTGGTTCCACGTGCTGGCGACGCGCGCATGATCCGGGCCGGCGTCGTACTGCTCACCGACGACGGGATCGCCGCGATCGAGCGCGTCCGGGACGGGATGACGTACTACGTTCTGCCCGGCGGCCAGGTCGAAGAAGGCGAGAGCCCGGCCGAGACTGCGCGGCGGGAGATCTACGAAGAGCTCGGGCTGCTGGTCAAGATCCGCAGCGTCGTCGCGGTCGTGCACTTCGGCGACAGCACGCAGCACTACTTCTGCGCGGACGTCATCGGCGGCGAGTTCGGCACCGGCGAAGGCCCGGAGCTGGCGAGCCCGGCCGAGTCGGAGCGCGGGAGCTACCGAGCCGTCTGGCTGCCGCTGCCCGAGCTGTCCGGGCGGGATCTGCGGCCGCGGCCGATCGCGGCGGCACTCGTGGCGGCCCCGGATCCGCAGTGGTTGCTGGACGGCTGGATGGACACGCCGGTCGTGTACGACGAGAACGTGTGAGCTTGGCCTCGCCGGTGATGCAACTCATGGGCGGACCACTGGCCGGACTGGCATAGTGCAGAGCATGGCTCGGGAATTGACGACTGTGGGTGTGGTGGGTCTCGGCACGATGGGCGCCGGGATCGCCGAGGTGTTCGCGCGGAACGGGCTGACGGTGGTCGGCGTCGAGCGTGACGAGGAGGCCGCCGAGCGCGGCCGAGGCCACATCCAGCACTCGACCGACCGGGCCGTGAAGCGCGGCAAGCTGTCCGTCGAGGACCAGCAGGCGCTGTTCGACCGGGTCACGTTCGCCACCACGATGGAGGCGCTGGCCGACTGCGATCTGGTGATCGAGGCCGTCGTCGAGCGGCTCGAGCTGAAGCGCGAGATCTTCGCCGCACTGGACAAGATCGTCGGCGAGGACGCGATCCTGGCGACCAACACCTCGTCGTTGTCGGTCACCGAGATCTCCGTCGCCACCCAGCGTCCGCGCCGCGTCGTCGGCATGCACTTCTTCAACCCGGCGCCGGTGCAGGAGTTCGTCGAGGTGATCAAGACCGTCGTCACCGAGCCGGACGTGGTCGACGACGTACAGGCGCTCGCTCGCCGGCTCGACAAGGTCCCGGTGGTCGCGGCCGACCGGGCCGGCTTCATCGCCAACGCGCTGCTGTTCGGGTACCTGAACCACGCGGTCTCGATGGTCGAGTCCCGCTACGCCACCCGTGAGGACGTCGACGCGGCGATGCGGCTCGGCTGCGGGTACCCGATGGGTCCGCTGGCGCTGCTCGACCTGATCGGGCTCGACACGGCGTACGAGATCCTCGACACGATGTACAAGCAGGGCCGCAACCGGCTGCACGCGCCGGCGCCGATCCTCAAGCAGATGGTCACCGCCGGACTGCTCGGCCGGAAGACCGGGCGCGGCTTCTACACCTACGAAGGGCCGGACTCGCCGGTCGTGGTCGACGACGAGCACACCCCGTCGACCGCGGGAGGCGCGCCGGATATCCGCCCGGTCAAGCAGGTCGGCGTGGTCGGCTCCGGCACGATGGCGGTCGGCATCGTCGAGGTCGCGGCCAAGGCCGGGTACGACGTGCTGTACGTCGCCCGCGGTACCGAGAAGGTCGACCGGGTCCGCGCCGCGCTCGAACGCTCGCTGGAGAAGGGCGTCCAGCGCGGCAAGCTCTCCTCGGAGGAGCGCGACGCCGCGCTGCGCCGGGTCACCGGTACGGCGAAGCTCGACGACCTCGCGTCCGTCGACCTGGTGATCGAGGCCGTGGTCGAGGAGCTGACCGTCAAGCAGGCGTTGTTCGAGACGTTCGACGAGATCTGCAAGCCGGGCGCGATCCTGGCGACCACGACGTCCTCGCTGCCGGTGATCGACCTCGCGATGGCGACCAAGCGGCCGTCCGACGTGGTCGGTCTGCACTTCTTCAACCCGGCGCCGGTGATGCAGCTGGTCGAGGTCGTCAGCACGGTCAGCACCGCTCCCGAGGTCGCCGACACCGTGGCTGCCGTGGCCGTTGCCGCGGGCAAGCACCCGGTGCGCTGCGGCGACCGAGCCGGCTTCATCGTCAACGCGCTGCTGTTCCCGTACCTGAACGACGCGGTCCGGATGCTCGAGGCGCACTACGCCGGTGTCGACGACATCGACGCCGCGATGAAGCTCGGCTGCCGCCTCCCGATGGGCCCGTTCGCCCTGCTCGACGTGGTCGGCCTGGACGTCGCCCTCGCGATCCAGCGCACCCTGTACCTCGAGTTCCGCGAGCCCGGCTTCGCCCCGGCCCCGCTCCTCGAACACCTGGTCACCGCCGGCTACCTCGGCCGCAAGACCGGCCGAGGCTTCCGCGACTACGCGAGCTGATCCGCTTGTAGCCTGGGCCCATGCGGCCGACCGACCTCGAGCTGACACCGCGCGAGGTCGCTGCGCTGATCGCGTTCCGCAAGGCCCAGATCACCCCGCCGGTGCCGCCGGACCGCCCGGCCGGGGTCCGGCCGACGGTGATCCTGATCGGCGGTACGCCGGGCACGGGCAAGACCACTCTGCAATGGCAGATCCAGCAGTCGCTCGGCGCCGACTCGCTCGCCGTCTACGACTTCGACGACGACTCCGCGGCCCATCCCCGGTTCGACCGGATCATGCGGACGCTGGGGCTGCGGGGTCATCAGGCGGTGACCGAACAGCTGCCGCGGAACCTGAGGTTCCAGCTGCTCGAGCATCTCCGGCGCGGTGATCCGCAGTACGACATCCTCGCCAGCGCGCCGCTGCACCGCGACATTCTCGTGCGGGGATGGGTGGACGACTTCCGGTCGGCGAAGTACCGGATCGTCGTCGCCTACGCGGTGACGCACCCGGCCAACAGCATGCTCGGCCGGGCCGAGCGGTTCCAGCGGGCGTACGACGACACCGGGATCGGTCGATGGGTGGATCCGGCCGTGGCACGTCGTCCGGACGGACTGGTCCCGGAGACGGCTCACTTCCTCGAATCCACGGCGTACGCCGACGATCTGTACATCGTCGACCGGAACGGCTTCGTCCTGTACGAGAACCACCGCGACCAGGACGGCCGGATGCCGGGCCCGTGGCAGGCCAGGAAGGCGATCCTCGACGAGTTCGGCCGCCCGCCGACGCCGGCCGAGTACGAGCGGTTCGTCGCGTCCGCCGTACCGCTGCTGGACCGTCGTGGCGAACTCCTGCGACCTGTCGCGGAGGAGGTCCAGCGTGCGTGGGAGCTGCACGAGCTGCGTCCGCCGCCTGTGCCGGACGCCCGCGGGTCTTTGGTACGCCTCGATCAGGGGCTGGCCGAGCTGCACCGGGTGACCGGGGCCGGGATAGCTTCGGCACGGACCATCGGTTCACCCAGGGCGGATCGTACGGATCAGGCGGACCGGACCGGCTCGACCCGCGAGCCGATGAGCCGGCCGTCGCCGGACCGGACGCCGGATCGCTGACCGGCTAGCGTTGGCACGCACACTGCACGGGAGGATCCGACCATGCCGGACGGCGAGGAGCCGAGGAAGCACATCACCGAGGCGCTCGGTGGTCGGTACGTCGCGCCGTCGGACGAGGAGCGCGTGGAGCGGGAGCGCGTGCGGAACCTGATCCAGGCGGTGCTGTCGTGCTACCGCGCTCTGGTCAGCCAGGAGGCCGACGAGACCCGCCGAGCCGAACTCCAGGCCGAAGAAGCGTTGTACACCGAGGAGTCCCGCCGGCAGATCTCGATGTCGGCCGCAGAGCGGCAGGAGGTCCTGCGCACCTATCCGGACCTCCTGGCTCGCCTCCGCGCCGATCTGAGCTGACGGTTTACGGCTCGGCCTGGGCGTAGTCGCCGCAGGGGCCGCCGCCGATGGCTTCGGGGAGTACGGTTTCGCGGCGGTCGAGTTTGACGAGTGGGTTGTAGAAGGCGGCGATCTCGACGCTGTCCTCCGGGATGTAGTGGAAGATCAGCGAACGCCGGAAGCGGTCGTCGGTACCGTTCGGACGTGATCCGTGCACCACGCTGCCGTGGAAGAACAGCACGTCGCCGGCCTTCATCTTGGTCTGGACCTTGCTGAGGCCGTCCGGGATCGGGACCTCGACGGTGGTGAACGACTCGGTGAGGTCGGCCGGCTCCGGGCAGACCAGCTCGGTCTTGTGCGAACCCGGCACGACCGCGAGCCCGCCGTTCTCCTCGTCGACGTCGTCGACCGCGATCCACGCGGCGAGACACGTCTCCGGATCGGCGCGCAGGAACGTATTGTCCTGGTGCAGCGCCTGTCCACGCGCGCCCGGCGGCTTGAAGTAGAACATCGACTGGGCGCCCAGCGCGGGACCGATCAGCGCCTGGACGACATCGAGGATCCGGCTGTCCAGCATCAGCTCCATTGAGAGCCGGCCGGCCTCCACGTCGGTACGCCGGTGCGGATGCACGAACCGCGGGTACTTCGCCAGCGGGTCGTCCTCGGGTACGCCGTCGTCGATCGCGAGCGAATGATCGACGGCGACCTGCTCCATGAACACGGTCTTGATCCGCTCGACCTCAGCGGCGTCGAACAACTGGGGAACCTGGACGATGCCGTCCCGCTGGTAGATGTCCACGACTGTCATAGCTCTAGAGTGCGACGGCGAGCGCTTGCCAGCGATACGCTATCGAGCTGTGAACCTTCGAGATCCTGCTGACTCGCCGATCCCGGTAGTGCGCCGGGTGGCGACCGGTGAGTTCGAGGAAGGCCCTGACTACGCGACGTACCGGCGCCGCGGTACGACGGATTGGCTGCTGGTGCAGACCCTCGACGGCCAGGGACGATTCGGTCATGTCGCCGCCGTGCCGGGCAGCGTCACGCTGGTCCGGCCCGGCACGCTGCACGACTACGCCACGGTCGGTGATCGCTGGCATTTCCTGTATGCGCACATGAACCCGAAGCCCGACTGGCTCCCGCTGCTCGACTGGCCAGAAGTTGCTCCCGGCATCGTTCAGCTGCAGCCGGCCGGCCCCACCTTCGACCGGATCGCCGACCACCTCCGCGACGCCGTACGCCATCAACGCAGCGTGCTCCCGCAGTCCGAGCAGCTGAGCGCGAACTCGCTGGAGGCCGCGCTGCTGTGGTGCGACACCCAGAACCCGAAGGCCGCCCAGATCGACGATCGCCTGCTCCGCGCGATCGAGCTGATCGACCAGGACCTGACCGCCAACCTCGACATCCCGCGGCTGGCACGGGCGGTGAACCTGTCGGTATCCCGTTTCGCCCACCTGTTCCGCGACCAGCTCGGCGTCAGCCCGCAACAGTTCGTCGAACGCCGCCGCCTCGACGCCGCGGCCCGCCTCCTCGAACTCACTGGCCGCTCGGTCGCGTCGGTCGCGGCCGAGGTCGGTTACGCGGACCCGCTCTACTTCTCGACACGCTTCCGTCTACACACTGGATCAAGCCCCACCGCCTACCGGAAGAGGTCTTAGGCTTCTCGCCATGAGAACGCGTGCAGTGGTGGTGGGCGTGGCGGTTCTGGCTGCCGTGGGGCTCGGGGCGTGTGCGCCGGAGGACAACTCGTCGTCGGGGTCCTCGACGCCGTCCGGGGCGGATGCCTGTGCGAAGGACAAGCTGGCAGTCAAGACGGCCGGCACGTTGACGGTCGGGACCGACAAACCGGCGTACGAACCGTGGTTCAGCAACAACGACCCGAGCAACGGCAAGGGGTACGAGTCGGCCGTCACCTATGCCCTGGCGAAGAAGCTCGGGTTCGAGCAGGCCAATGTGAAGTGGCTGACGGTGCAGTTCAACACCGCGTTCGCGCCCGGCACGAAGGCGTTCGACCTGGACGTGAACCAGGTGTCGATCTCGGAGGACCGGCGCAAGGCCGTCGACTTCTCGTCCGGGTACTACGACGTCCGGCAGACCGTGATCACGACAGCGGGGAGCAAGATCGCCAACGCCAAGTCGGTCGCCGACCTGGTGGATGCGAAGCTCGGCGCCCAGGTCGGTACGACGAGTTACACCGCACTGCGCGACCAGGTGAAGCCGAAGCAGACGCCGGCCGTGTTCGACACCAACGACCTGGCCGTGCAGGCGCTGAAGAACAAGCAGATCGACGGCATCGTGGTCGACCTGCCGACCGCGTTCTACATGACCGGGGCGCAGCTCGACAACGGCAAGATCGTCGGCCAGCTGCCGTCGACCGGGACCACCGAGCAGTTCGGATTCGTGCTCGAGAAGGGCTCGAAGCTGACCGGCTGCGTCAGCCAGGCGGTCGATGCACTCAAGTCGGACGGCACCCTGGCCAACCTGCAGAAGCAGTACCTGACCGAGTCCGGCGCTCCAGAACTGTCGTGACCGACTGGCAGCCCTCGGCGCTTCAGCTCGAACGGATCGCGTACCGGCGTAGGCGGGCCCGGCGATCGACCCTGATCGCCCTGGTCAGCTCGGTGGTGCTGCTCGCGCTGGTTGCCGTGGGCATCGGTTCCACGCCGGGCTGGCCGCGGGTCCGGGACACGTTCTTCGACTTCCACCGCGGCTGGGAAGCGCTGCCGGTCGTTGCCCAGGGCCTCTGGTTGAACATCCGGGTGATGCTGATCTGCGCCGTACTGATCGTGATCTTCGGCATGACGCTGGCGATCATGCGCACGCTGCGCGGCCCGATCTTCTTCCCGCTGCGGGTGTTCGCAGCCTCCTACACGGACATCTTCCGCGGACTCCCGCTACTGCTGGTGATCTTCCTGCTCGGCTTCGGCGTACCGGCTCTCCAGTTGCGCGGGCTGCCGAACCAGGCGGTGATCTGGGGCGGCGCGGCGCTCGTCCTGACCTACTCGTCGTACGTCGCCGAGGTGTTCCGCGCCGGCATCGAATCGGTCCATCCGTCCCAGCGAGCGGCGGCGCGGTCGCTCGGGCTGACCTATCGCCAGACGCTGCGCTTCGTCGTACTCCCACAGGCCGTACGGCGGGTCATGCCGCCGTTGCTCAACGACTTCGTCAGCCTGCAGAAGGACTCCGGCCTGATCGCCGTACTCGGTGTCATCGACGCGATCCGTGCCGCGCAGCTCGAGACGGCCGAGGACTTCAACTTCACGCCGTACGTCGTGGCCGGTCTGCTGTTCGTCGCGCTGACGATCCCGCTGACCCGGCTGACCGATTACGTCGCCCGCCGACAGGGTTGGTACGGCGGGGGAGGTGGTCTGGTGTGAGCCTGCTGTCGCTGCGCGGAGTACGAAAGGTGTACGGCGAGAACGTCGTACTGGACGGGTTCGATCTGGATGTGGACGCGGGGGAGTGCGTCGTACTGATCGGCGCCTCGGGATCCGGGAAGTCGACGTTGTTGCGATGCGTGAACCTGCTCGAGACTGTCGACGACGGCGTGGTCGAGCTGGCCGGGGTGGACATCACGGATCCGCGGGTCGACGCCGACAAGGTGCGGTCGGGGATCGGGATCGTGTTCCAGGCGTACAACCTGTTCCCGCATCTGAGCGTGCTCGACAACATCACGCTCGCGCCGATCCGGGTGCACGGCGTACGGCGGGAGGTCGCGCGGGCCCGCGCGCTCGAGATGCTGGAACGGGTCGGGCTCGCGGACAAGGCCGCGGCGAAGCCGGACGAGCTGTCCGGCGGTCAGCAGCAGCGGGCCGCGATCGCGCGCGCGATGGTCAACTCGCCCCAGTTGATGCTGCTCGACGAGGTCACCTCGGCGCTCGATCCCGAGCTTGTCGGCGAGGTCCTGGACCTGCTCCGCGAGCTCAAGTCCGAAGGCATGACGATGCTGGTCTGCACGCACGAAATGGCCTTCGCCCGCGACGTCGCCGACCGCGTCTGCTTCCTCCACCACGGCCGCCCGCTCGAGGTCGGCCCGCCCGCCCAGGTCCTGGACGCACCCCGCGAGGCGCGGACCCGGGAGTTCCTGAGTCGGGTCAGCGGGACGACAGGTAGGTAAGGACGGCGATCACGCGGCGGTTGTCGTCCTCGGACGGCGGCAGGTCGAGCTTCGCGAAGATGTTGTTGGTGTGCTTGCTGACCGCCTTCTCGGTGACGAAGAGCGCGCTCGCGATCGCGGCGTTCGAGCGTCCTTCGGCCATCAGGCCCAGGACCTCGGACTCGCGTGGCGTGAGCCGGCCGATCGGTTCGTCGCGGGTGTTGCGCGCGAGCAGCTGACCGATCACATCCGGGTCCATCGCAGTACCGCCGGCCGCAACCCGCCGTACGGCGTCGAGGAACTCGGCCACGTTCGACACGCGATCCTTCAGCAGGTACCCGACGCCGCCGCCACCGCCGGTGAGGAGCTCGCGCGCGTACAGCTGCTCGACGTACTGCGAGAGCACCAGGATCGGCAGGCCGGGGACCTGGCTGCGGGCCTCGATCGCCGCCTTCAGGCCCTCGTCGGTGAACGTCGGGGGCAGCCGGACGTCGACCACGGCAACGTCCGGCCGGTGCTCCACGAGTGCGGGCACCAGCCGGGGTCCGTTGTCGACCGCCTCCACGACCTCGAAGTCGTGCGCCTCCAGCAGGCGGATCAGGCCGTCCCGGAGGAGGGCGTGGTCTTCAGCGATGAGGACTCGCAAGGCAGCTCCATGATCACGGTGGTCGGCCCGGCGCTCGGGCTCACCACGGTCAACGTACCGTCGAAGGCGGCCAGCCGCCGCTCGATACCGTACAGACCCCCTCCGGGCCTGACCACGGCACCGCCGATGCCGTCGTCGCCGACGATCATGTGCAGCTTCTCGTCCTCATGGGTGATCTGGATCCACGCGGTGGTCGCGGCGGAGTACTTGACCGCGTTCGCGAGGCATTCGGCGACCGCGAAGTACGCCGCGGACTCGACCGGCGCGGGCGGGCGACCGGGTACGTCGTACGTCACGTCGACCTTGAACGGGCAGGACATCGCCAGCGCCCTGACCGCGCCGTCGAGACCGCGGTCGGCCAGCACCGGCGGGTGGATCCCGCGGACCAGGTCACGCAGCTCGGACAGCGCCGTACTCGCCGACTGGCGGGCCTCGGTGAGCAGGGCGGCGGCCTGGGCCGGGTCGCGGGCGACCATCTCCTCGGCCATTCCGAGGTTCATGCTCAGCGCGGCCAGGCGGGCCTGGGCGCCGTCGTGCAGGTCACGCTCGATCCGGCGCAGCTCGGCCGCCTGGGTGTCGACGGTCTCGGCGCGGGACTCGGCCAGCTCGCGGACCCGCATCGCCAGCTTCGCGCTCTCGGTCGGGCCGAGCAGCGAGCGGGCCAGGAACGCGTTCGCCTTCAGCAGCCGCTCACCGGCCGCCTGCCAGATCAGGAACGCGATCAGCGCGACCGGCATCAGCAGGAAGCTGGTCCAGAAGTTCACGGTCAGCAGCCCGCCGAACGGCTCGGTGAACACACCCTCCGGCGTCACGCCGACGAGCAGCGGGTAGACCAGGTAGAACAGCGTGGCCAGGAACAGCACGGCGCTCAGCAGGCACAGGGTGAAGCCGAGTACGGCGTTCACGAGCAGCCAGATGATGTCCCGCCAGGTCTGCGGGTCGGTCAGGATGGTCCGCAGCCGCATCAGCATGCCGGGCATCGGCGGCTTCTTGTACGGCCGCGGGATCCGCTCGCCGAGGAAGCCGGCCAGGATCGTGCGGTGGCAGTTCGCGAACCACCGGGCGGCCGGTACGACCACCAGCAGCAACGGGATCCCGACCCAGACCGCGATCAGCGGGACGGAAACCACGCTGAGCACGAACAGGGCGATCCCCAGCTCGGCCAGGATCGCCAGGAACAGCGCGATCCACGGCTGGGCGAGCTTGGGATACCGCGTCGGCGGTGCTTCGGTGGTCACGACGGTGCTCATGCCTCCATCATGACTCAGCGTGTGCTCAGGCGCGGTGGAGTTAACTCCCCTCTGGCCGGAGGCCTGCCACCCCCCGGCATCTGGGTAGTAGCGCTCATGTTTTCCGCGGTGCCGAGGATGAGGCTGGATGCATGACAGCGACAGTGACCCCACCTGGGACCAAGGGCAGCGATTTCTCGCCACTGCTGCGGGAGATCAAGGCCGCCGGACTGCTGGAGCGCCGTACGGCGGCGTACGCGATGGCGATCGGGATCAACGTGGCCCTGATGGCACTGACCTGGGCGGCGATCGCCGCGGTCGGCGCCTCGTGGTGGGTGGTGCTGCTCGCGCTCCCACTGGGGATCCTGACCACCCGGGCGGCGTTCTTCGGGCACGACGCCGGTCACCAGCAGATCGCGAGCTCGCGCAAGCTGCACGACTGGATCGGGATGCTGCACGGCAACGTCGTACTCGGGATGAGCTACGCGTGGTGGAACGACAAGCACAACCGCCACCACGCCAACCCGAACCACACCGACAAGGACCCGGACGTCGGCGAGGGCGTGTTCGTCTGGACTCTCCAGCAGGCCGAGGGCCGCAAGGGGCTGGAGGGTTGGCTGACCCGCAACCAGGCTCGCGTCTTCTTCCCGCTGCTCACGCTGGAGGGCTTCAACCTCAAGGTGTCGAGCATCCGCTTCCTGCTGGCGCGTCGCCGTACGCATCGGCTCGAGCTGGGGCTGATGGCCGCGCACGTGGTGCTGTACCTGACCGCGCTGTTCCTGATCATGTCGCCGGCGCAGGCACTGGTGTTCGCGCTGGTGCACCACATGGTGTTCGGGCTGCACCTCGGCAGCGTGTTCGCGCCGAACCACAAGGGCATGGAGATGCCCGACGACGACAGCAACTGGGGTCACCTGGAGAAGCAGGTGCTGACCTCCCGCAACGTCAACGGCAGCCTGGTCACCGACTGGATGATGGGCGGACTCAACTACCAGATCGAGCACCACCTCTTCCCGAGCATGCCGCGGGCCAACCTCCGGTTCGCCCAGCCGATCGTGCGGGCGTACTGCGAACGCATCGGAATGCCCTATATTTCAACGGGTTTGATCGATTCGTACCGAATGGGGTTGCGCCATATGCACGAGGTCGGCGAGGAACTTCGTACCAATGCTTAGCAATCGCTAGGAACCTCTAGGCGACTCAGTCGCAGGTGGGTTACGGTCTGGCTTCTCGGGGCCGCCCACCTTGTGAGGAGACCTTCATGACCGACAGATCCGGTCTGAGTCGCCGTGGATTGCTGATCGCCGGCGTTGCCGCCGCCACCGCCGTACCTGTTGCGCCCGCGTGGGGTGCTGACGATCTTCGGCCGGGGGCGGTGACCCGGCCGAAGCTGGACAAGTACGACCGGCAGATCGTGTCGGGCCTGTCCTCCGAGCGTGCACTGCAACACCTACAGGTGTTGTCGGGGCGCATCGGTCCACGCATCGGCGGTACTGCGAGCGAGAAGCGCGCGGCCGACTACATCGCGGGACAGCTCGACAAGTTCGGCTACCGCACCAAGCTCGAGCCGTTCCCGGTCGCGGACAAGTTCCTTGCCCAGATCACCGATGTCCGCGGCATGTTGCCGGACGACCTGTGCTGGCAGGCCGGGGCTGCTCCGGGCGGCAAGCTGGACGTCACTGTCGAGGGGCCGGTGCGCGACGTCGGCCCTGCTACTGCGCCGGTCTGGCCGGCTGATGTCGCGGGCTCGATCGTGATCGCCGATGACACCGCGGCGGCTCGGCCCGCGTTTGTCGCGGATGCGGCCGCGCGAGGTGCGGTGGGGGTGATTCTGCTCCCCGCCGATCAGGTGTATCCGCGCCGGGCGTCGGCGTTCTCGCCGAGTGGTCTGACCAGTGCACCGATCCCCGTCATCGGTCTCGCTCAGGTGCAGAAGCGGTTGATCCGCGAGGCGCTTGCGGTCGTCACTGCCTTGCCTTTGCGGATCAGTACGGCTGCACACCGTGGCCTGATATCGAACAACGTGATCGGCGAGCGGCGCGGGAAGTCCGGCGGGCCGATCGTGATGGTGAGCGGTCATTACGACTCGGTGATCGGTGCGCCCGGCGCGAACGACGACGGGTCGGGCACTGTGCTCACGATCGAGCTGGCGCGGGTTTTCGCGCGGATCCCTACCGATGCCACTTTGCGATTCGCCTTGTGGGGCTCGGAGGAGCAGGGGCTGATCGGCTCGCGGTACCACGTCGCGCAGCTCGCCCAAGATCAGCGAGACCGGTATAGGGCCGTCTTCCAGAACGACATGGTCGCGACGAGTTGGGATCCGGCCGTCACGTACTGGCTGCTGTCGTTCACCGGGCTCGCGAACACCGCGACCGATGCGGTGCGGGCAGCCGGTCAGCGGCTCGGGTACGACGCGCAGCTGGTCGGACCAGTCGAGCGTGGCGCGTCCGACCACCAGTCGTTCCAGGAGGTCGGGATCGCGGCGGCCAACTTCTCCTGGCGGGGCGAGCTCGCGCCGTCGTACCTCGAACCGCCGTACCACTCGCCGGAGGACACGATCGCGAAGAACGTGAGTCTCGAGCGGCTGCAGGTCTCGATGGAGCTGATCGGGTGCGCGGCGTACGCGGTGGCGCGGGCCTCGTCGTAAGGGTGAGCTAGGTCATACGACTAGCCTTGAGGGGCTATGTCGCGCAGAAGGCCTTCCAAGTGGCAGCGGCCGGGCAGTGAACGGCCGCGTGGCGGTGGTTACCCCAGGCCGGTTGCCAAAGGCGCCGGGGTTTGGGACCTAAGGCGGGTGGCCGGGGGGGGGGGCGCCCAGTA
>NZ_JBHXSQ010000005.1:168478-387776 GCF_042715335.1 Kribbella sp. NPDC058693 | reverse complement strand
TTAATCCCCCCCCCCCCCACTTATAAAAAAAAATTTCTTTGGGGGGGCGGCTCATTTTTTTTATACGAGCGGGGGTTTTGGCCCCCCCCCCGCCCCCCCCCGGCGCCGGGCCGGGACCGGCCCCCCCCGCTGCTCGGTGGTACCCAGAGCCGTGAGGCCAAGGCCGACGGTGAGTGGAACGTACGGCGGGTCTCCGGGTCGGCGTCCGCCAAGTCGTACCGCTGCCCGGGCTGCGACCAGCAGATCCTGCCGGCCACCCCGCACGTCGTCGTGTGGCCGGAGAACCCCAGCCTGCTCGGCGCGATCGGCGGCGCCCAGTCTCTCGACGAGCGGCGCCATTGGCATACCGCGTGCTGGCAACGGAGCCGTTGAAAGGTGTCTGCATGAAGCTTCCGGTCACGTCGTACGGCGAGTCGGGGACGCCTGTTGTGGTGATGCACGGACTGTTCGGCTCCGGGCGGAACTGGATGACTGCCGCGCGCCGGCTCGCCGACAAGCACCGGGTGTTCGCGTTCGACCTGCGCAATCACGGGACCTCGCCGCACGTCGACACGATGAGCTACCCGGAGATGGCGGCCGATGTCCGCGAGACGATCGAGTCGCTCGGGGTCGGGCCGGTTGCCCTGGTCGGTCACTCGATGGGTGGTAAGACCGCGATGCTGACCGCTCTGCAGTATCCGGAAGTGGTCTCGCGTCTGGTTGTGGTTGATGCAGCTCCGGTCGTGTATCCGCCGGCCTTCGTCGAGTACGCGCAGGCCATGCGGAACGCCGACCTGTCGTCAGTGAGTCGTCGGGCCGAGGTGGACGCGCAGTTGGTGTCCGCCGTACCGACGCCGGGGACGCGCGCCTTCCTGCTGCAGAACCTGATCCTCGACGCTGATGGTGCGCGGTGGCGGCCGAACCTCCCGGTCATCGAGGCCGCTCTGCCGGCGATCTCGGGCTGGCCCGCGGAGGCGGCCGGTCTGCGGTACGACGGGCCGACGCTGTTCATCTTCGGTGGGAAGTCCGACTACGTGCAGCAGGACCACCGCGAGACGATCGCCGCCTACTTCCCGCACGTCCAGTACGCCGAGGTCCCCGAGGCCGGGCACTGGGTCCACGCCGAGCGGCTCGACGACTTCCTGGCAGCCCTCACGCCGTTCCTTGCCTGACGTTGGTAAACGTTTGTCCGTAATCCATTGACCTCCGCCTGACATCATCGGTAAGTTTTCAACCCAGTTCCTGCAGGATCCATGATCTGGGGTTTGGTGGTGGCGGCGATGGTGGTCCGGACCGGCGCGCAGCGTCTGGCCGAGGACCGGGGGCTGGTGCCCGACGGGCGCCTGGGACTGATCACGAACTTCACCGGCGTACTGCCGGACCTCACGCCGACCTCGGTCGCGTTGCGTGCGGCCGGCCTGCCGTTGACGGCGTTGTTCGGTCCCGAGCACGGCCTCCGCGGTACGGCGCAAGCTGGTGCGAGTGAAGGTGAAGGCGTCGATCCCGACACCGGCCTCCCGGTCTTCGACACTTATCTGCGGCACGGGCGGGAGCTCGACGACCTGTTCTCCGGTGTCGACGTGCTGCTCTTCGACATCCAGGACATCGGGACTCGGTTCTACACCTACGTCTGGACGATGTACGACTGCCAGCAGGCAGCCGCTCGGCTTGGTATGCCATTTGTCGTCCTCGACCGGCCGAACCCGCTCGGGGGCGTGCGGGTCGAGGGACCGGTGCTACAGCCGGGGTTCGAGAGCTTCGTCGGCCGGGCGCCGATTCCGTTGCGACATGGGCTGACTGTTGGCGAGCTCGCGCGACAGTTGGGTGAGGCAACGGTCATCCCGGTCGACGGCTGGACGCCCGGGTCGTGGGGGACCGGTATGCCATGGGTGCCGCCGTCGCCGAACATGCCGACGCCGGAGACAGCTTTGGTATACCCCGGGACCGGCTTGTTCGAAGGCACGAACCTCAGCGAGGGCCGCGGTACGACGCGGCCGTTCGAGACGATCGGGGCGCCGTACGTCGACGATCGGCTGGTGCCGGCGCTGGCTGCGTGTGAGTTGCCGGGCGTGATCTTCCGGCGGACCTGGTTCGAGCCGGTGTTCAGTAAGTACGCCGGCCAGGCGGTGTCCGGCGTACAGCTTCATGTTGTCGATCGGGATGCGTTCGAGCCGGTGCGGACCGCGCTGGTGATGCTCCGGGTGCTGAACGAGCTGTACCCGGACAACTTCGGGATGCTGCCGTCGCTCGATCGGCTGTGGGGCTCGGACTCGCTGCGCAAGGCGCTCGAGGCCGGCGACGACCCGGTCGATCTCTTGCCCGCGGCAACGACGCCGTCCGGGTGGGTACGACCTGGCGTGCTGCTCTACGAAGGGACTGCCCGATGACGTCGTCGGATGTGAAGATCCGCTCGTTCCAGGTCGGCGACGGACCGACTCTCGCCGACTGTTGGACCGCCGCGGCGCCCGCCGACCCGATCTCCTATCAGCGGTTCCGCGACCTGTTCCTGCTCGATCGCAACTTCGACGCTGCCGGTCTGCAGGTTGCCGTGGCCGATGATCGGATCGTCGGAGCTGCGTACGCGGTGCGCCGCCTGATCGCGGTCGACGCCGACGACCTCGAGCCCACGGCCGGCTGGATCCCGTTCTTCTTCGTGCATCCGGAGTACCGCGGGCGCGGCATCGGTCGCTCATTGTTGTCGGCGGCAATGGATTGGCTGCGGTCGCACGGCCGGTCCGAGGTGTTCTTCTCGTCGTACACGCCGAACTACTTCCTCCCCGGCCTCGACAGCGCTCGCTATCCGTCCGCCGCCCGGTTGCTGGCCGAGCTGGGCTTCGAGCGGCAGTACGACGCGGTCGCGATGGACCGCGGTCTGGTCGGGTATGCCATTCCGGACGAGGTCCGGAAGCGGATCGATGCCCTGACGGCCGAGGGCTACGGCTTTGGTATACCAACCGATGACGAGCTGACCGCGCTGATCACGATCGCCGGCGCGGAGTTCAACCCGGACTGGGCCCGCGCGATCCGCGAAGGCGTCGTCTCCGGTCTGCCATTGGAGCGCATTGTCGTGGCGCGCGACCCCGGCCGGGCGATCCTCGGCTGGGCGATGCACGGCACCTATGAAGGAGTGATCGACCGCTTCGGCCCGTTCGGCGTACTGCCGAGCTCGCGCGGCACCGGACTCGGGAAGGTGCTGCTGCACCTGACGCTCGAGCGGATGGTTGCCGCCGGCGCCCACTCTGCCTGGTTCCTGTGGACCGGGGAGAAGTCCGCGGCCGGGCAGCTGTACCTGAAGACGGGGTTCGACATCACCCGCACGTTCACCATTCTCCGGGCGCCCCTGCGCCCGGCTGACTTTGAGGAGTGACATGCGCATTGCCAGAGGTTTGCGGCTTGCCGTTGTCCTGGGGCTCCTGGCTACGAGCGCCGCCTGCGGAGGTGGAAGCGACTCCGGCAGCGGCGACAAGGTCGAGCTGACGTTGCTGAGCCACTACAGCGACGGCCCGTCGAAGGACGGGCTGGACAAGATGATCGCCGAATGGAACAAGGACAACCCGAAGATCCAGGTCAAAGCGCAGGTGGTCAAGTTCGACGACCTGCTGACCACGATGACGGTCCGCCAGACCGGCGGTCGCGGCGCGGACATCGTCAGCGCGTACGGCCTGTGGGGCGGACAGCTGATGAAGGCGAACGTCGTGGCGAAGGTGCCGGACGACATCGCGACCAAGATCAAGGCGGAGTACAGCCCGGCCGCGCTCGGCGCGGTCACCACCGGCGACACGCTCCTCGGCTACCCGACCGAGCTGAACACCTACGTGCTCTTCTACAACAAGAAGATCCTCGCCGCGGCCGGCATCACCAAGCCGCCGACCACCTGGGCCGAGCTCGCCGACGCCGCCAAGAAGACGGTCAAGCGCGATGCCAAGGGCAACATCCAGGTCGAGGGCCTGAGCCTGATCCAGGACGGCGACAACAAGTCCGTGCACCCGTTCCTGTCGCTGCTCGACTCGGCCGGCGGCAAGTTCCTCGGCCCCGACGGCACGCCGCAGTTCGACAACGACCAGGGCAAGGCGGCGCTGAAGTTCGAGGGTGATCTGGCCGCCGCGAAGGCGTCGAACACCTCGATCTCGCCGACCAAGCAGTTCCGCAGCGGCGGTGTCGCGATGGCGATCCAGGCCGGCTGGTGGATCGGCAGCCTGAAGACCCAGATGAAGGACAAGTACGGCTCGGACGTCGGCGTGACCGCGATCCCCGGACCGACGCCGGGTAGCAAGGGCTCGCTGGCGTACGGGTTCTTCATGGGCGTGAACCAGCGAAGCAAGCACGCGGACGAGGCGTGGAAGTTCCTGACCTGGATGAACGAGCACAAGGCTCAGGGCGGCAGCGTGACCGAGACCGGCAAGTGGCTCGCCGACCAGGGCCTGATCCCGCCGCGGACGGCGGACCAGGCGGAGTACAAGAAGTCGTTGTCGGACCCGAACCTGGCGCCGATCTACGACGCGGCGACGTACGCGATGGCGGAGCCGAACCAGCCGGGGGCGTACGAGGCGAAGACCGCGCTGCACAACGCGATCATGACGGTGCTTGCTGATGGCAAGAATCCGGACGATGCGCTGGCGCAGGCGGCGAAGGCCGTCAAGCCGCAATGACCACCGCGGTCGGCCGGGTCGGCACTGACGGCATGGCCGCCACGCCGGCCCGGCGGGTCGGCAGGCTGCATCGCGAGGGGCTCGCGGCGTACCTGTTCCTGTCACCGGCGTTGCTGTTCTTCTGCGTGTTCCTGATCCTGCCGTTCATCTTCGCGATCGTGCTGGCGTTCTCGGACTGGGGCGGGTTCGACCTCAGGACGTTGAAGTGGGCCGGGTTCTCGAACTTCGGCGACGTGCTGAGCTTCGACGCGACGTTCGTCAAGCCGATCCTCGTCAACACGTTGCTGTTCGCGTTCGGATCGGTGTTCCTGGCAACGTTCGGCTCGGTACTGGTTGCCTACTGCATCGACCGCTTGTCGTTCCAGGGATTCTGGCGGGTGCTCTACTTCCTGCCTGTCGTCGCCACGGTGGTTGCGATCGGCAACGTGTGGAAGATGATGTACCAGCCGGCCGGCCTGATCAACGCAGTACTGAACAAGCTCGGGGTGAACAGCGTCGGGTTCCTGTCCGATTCGTCGTACGCGCTGCCGTCGGTCACCGTCGTCCACGCCTGGGCGTCGATCGGCGGCGCCGTACTGATCCTGACCGCCGGCCTGAAGGCGATCCCGGAGATGTACTACGAGGCCGCCGAGGTGGACGGGGCGAACTCGTGGCACATGTTCTGGTCGATCACGTTGCCGTTGCTGCGGCCGGCGTTGCTGTTCGTGCTGATCACGCAGTTCATCGGCGGGCTCCAGTCGTTCGCGCTGATCATCGTGATGACCGGTGACGGCGGGCCGGTGAACGCGACCAACGTGGCGGCGTTCGAGATGTACCAGCGGGCGTTCAAGTTCGGCGCCTGGGGGACGGCCAGCGCGATGGCGATGGTGCTGTTCGTGATCATCCTGGCGATCACGCTGCTGCAGCTGTGGATCGCCCGGCGGCGCGGAGAGGAGACCTCGTGAAACGACGATTTCCGTGGTTTGCGTACCTGGTGGTGATCCTTGGCGGCATCGCGATGGTGATGCCTTTTCTCGACATGGTGATGAGCTCGTTCAAGGGCCCGGGGGAGTACGGCGTGATCCCGTACAAGCTCCTGCCTGAGTCGTTCAACCTGGACAACTATCGCGAGGCGTTCTCGCAGCTGGAACTGCTCCGGCTGTTCCGCAACAGCGTCATCGTCACCGTGAGCGTGACGGTGTCGGTGCTGGTGACGTCGTCGATGGCCGGCTATGCGCTCGCGAAGCTACGGTTCCGCGGCCGGGCGGTGATCTTCCGGTTCATCCTCGCGACGATGATGCTGCCGCCGTTCCTGCTGCTGATCCCGACGTTCCTGATCATGCTGAACTGGCCGCTTGCCGGCGGCAACGACATCCTCGGGCGCGGCGGTGACGGCGGGCTGACGACGAGTCTGGTCGCGCTGATCCTGCCGTTCGCGGTGAGCGGGTTCGGCATCTTCCTGATGCGGCAGTTCATGGTGTCGCTGCCGGACGAGATGCTCGAGGCGGCCAAGATCGACGGCGCGAACCAGTGGCAGACCTGGCGGCTGATCGTGCTGCCGCAGACCAAGCCGGTGGCGATCACGCTCGGCCTGATCACGTTCATCGGCACCTGGAACGAGTACATCTGGACGCTGCTGATCTCGTCCTCGGACCCCGACCTGCAGACGCTGCCGGTCGGCATCCAGTTGTTGCAGAGCTTCCTCGACCCGGACCGCACGATGCCGATCGTGATGGCCGGACTGGTGATCAGCACGCTGCCGGTGCTGGTCGTGTTCCTGCTGTTCCAGAAGTACTACGTGCGCGGCGTCGTACTCAGTGGCCTGAAATGAGGAGACGGTTGTGACCCTTGTGAACAGAACGGTGCTCGCCATCGGGGCGCACATCGGCGACATGGACCTGACCGCGGGGCCGACGCTGGCCAAGCTGATCATGGAAGGCGCGTCGGCCACGATCGTCGCGCTGACGCCGGGCGAACGCGGTCACCCGCGGCTGACGCCGACGGAGTACAAGAAGCAGAAGATCGCCGAGGGTACGGCGTTCGCGGACGCGATCGGCGCGGATTTCGTCGTCCTCGACCAGAGCGACGGGTTCCTTGGAGCGACCGACGACGTGGCGCTGGAGCTGGCCCGGATCATCCGCGAGAAGCAGCCCGACACGATCATCACCCACTGGAAACACTCCATCCACAGCGACCACGAGAACGCCGCCGCCCTGTCGGAACGCGCCCGCTTCCTGGCCGGGCTACCGATCGATCCGACCGACGATCTCGCCACGCCGTACGCCGACCTGGTGGCCAAGCTCGCTGCCCTCCCGCGACACGGCGTACGCAGCTTCCTGCACGCCGAGAACTGGGAGGACATGGAGGGCTTCACGCCGTCCCTCTACGTCCCCATTCCCGACGAGGCCTTCTACCGTTGGGTCTCCGCCATCCGCCACCAAGCCTTCGCCCGCGGCGAAACCTACGGCTTCCGCTACATCGACTACTACACCGCCCTGATGACCACCCGAGGCTGCCTGGCGTCCTACCCCCGAGCCTGCGCCTTCCACACCAACCAGACCCCGGAGGTCACCAAACTCGCCGGTCCGTAGATCTCGCGGTGCGGTCGACGGCATGCAGGAAGTACGGTCGTAGGCGGTTCTGTCGGCTATGGATGGAGTGGGCGTGGCTGAGGTTCGGTTGGTTGTGCAAGCGGATGACTTCGGGATGTTGCATGCCGTGAACGTCGGGACGGTGGAGGCGTTTCGGGACGGGATCGTCACGCAGGTGTCGACGATGGCGGCTTGTCCTTGGTTTACCGAGGCGGCGGCGTTGGCGCGGGAGTTCGGGATTCCGCTGGGTGTGCACCAGACGTTGACGTGTGAGTGGGACTTCCTGCGGTGGCGGCCGTTGACGGATGGGGCGTCGTTGGTGGGGGAGGACGGGACGTTCCTGCGGTCGGTGGCTGAGGCGCAGGCGTCGGTGACTTATGAGGACTCGGTGGCCGAGTTGAACGCTCAGGTCGCGAAGTTCGCGGCGGAGGGGCTGGCGATCGAGTACCTCGACGTACACATGGGTCAGTCGGCGACGCCCGCGGCGTACGACGAGGTGTCTCGCGCGGCGGGCAAGCCGTTCATTTATGGGGCGGTGGAGTCGCAGCGGTTCGGGTCGATCGAGACGTTGAGCGATCGGGACGCGGACGTGAAGCGGGCGTGGCTGCTCGAGTACCTCGACAAGCTGACGCCGGGAGTGCATCTGCTCGTGACGCACTGCGCCGCGGCGGAGCCTGAGCTCGGGGCACTGCACAAGCCCGGGTCCTACACGTATCGCTGGGCCGAGGAGTACCGGCTGTCCGACCAGGAACTCGTCACCGATCCCGAGATCCGCAAGGCAATCGAGGAACGCGGCATCGAGCTCACAACGGTCGCCGCCGCCTTCTCGTGATCAGCGCAGGCCGGCTGCTGCTGCGGCCCTGATGGAGACGCAGTGCTTGGAGCTCGTCGAATGGCGTGCGGAGATCGGCAACGATGCGTCGCGTTGCTGAGTTCGTCATGGAGGGGGAGTTGCGCAAGCGGGCTGGTGCATCGCGGGGTGCGGGTGGATGCGTGGATCGGTTCACTGCTCAAGGGCGAACTCGGTACTGCGGAGAGCCCCGGGCGGTGAGCCGGTGGCTGCCTTGATGTGGCGGGTCAGGTGGCTGACGGAGTGGTAGCCGGTGAGGTCCGCGATCGCTTGCAGCGGGAGCGTCGAGTTCCGGATGTGCGAGAGCGCGTGGCGTAGGCGTACCGCTTGGAGTGCGGCTTGCGGGCTCGTACCGCGGAGGCGGGTGAAGGCGGCGCGCAGGCCGGACTGAGAGATGCCCAGGTCGGCGGCGACGGTGGCGATTCGGAGGCCGCTGGCGAAGCGTTCCTCGAAGATGCGTTCTGCTTCGATGACTAGTTGCTCAGCCGGGGTTGTGGGCGGGGCTGCGGCTGCGCGCCTCAGGCGGAGGTCGAGCTCGGAGAGCAGGAGCGCGCGGAGGTCGTCGTTGTTCTCGCGTACGAGGGCGTCGAAGACCCGGCCGAGCGTGTGGTCGGCGTCGTCGTAGCAGAGTCGGGGCCAGGGGTGGGTCGTTGCCGCGTCGACCTGGAGGAAGCGGTTGGCGTACCCGGTGCGGCTCTGTTCGGCGTGCCAGGTGCTCGGCGGAGTCAGCAGTACGGTGCCGGGCGTCGCGGCGTACGTCTCCTCGCCGACGGGACAGGTGATGCGGCCGCGAACGTAGTACACGAGCTCCCAGGACGTGTGCGCGTGCAGCGGGTAGTCCTTGCCTGGCGCTGCGGTGTGTACGCCGGCGCCGAGCAGCCGTAGCGATTTGTGCATAAGCCCTGTCGCCTTCTGCATTGTTTCTCGGGTACGTCGGATTGATGCTGGCATCGATTCGTGCATCTTGGGAAGGAGAGCTGTGATGGATATGGCGACCGCACTACGCGACCTCGGCGTGACCGACGACGTACTCACCCAAGCCGAGAAGGACAAGCTCGACCGCGACGGATTCCTCCCGCTGGAGGGGATCCTGACGCTGGAGGAGGTGTCCGCGCTCAACAAACGGCTGGCGGAGCTCACCGCGGCGGAAGGCGATCGGGCCGGTCTCGAAGTACATCAGGAGAAGGGCACGGACCGGCTCGCCGACCTGGTCAACAAGGACGCGAAGTTCGAGGTCTGCTTCAGCCATCCGAGAGTGCTGGCCGCGATGCAGCACGTGCTGGGCGAGTTCAAACTGTCGTCCCTCAACAGCCGCGCGGCTCTACCCGGCGAGGGCCACCAGGGGCTGCATGCGGACTCCGGGCATCCTGTCCAACCAGGTGAATACGAGGTCTGCAACTCGATCTGGCTCCTCGACGACTTCACCCCCGAGAACGGCGCCACCCGAGTAGTCCCCGGCTCCCACCGCCGCGGCACCCTGCCCGGCGACGAGATGCCCAACCCCGGCGACCCCCACCCCGACCAGATCCAACTAACCGGCAAAGCCGGCACCGTAGTCATCTTCAACAGCCACCTCTGGCACGGCGGCACCCAAAACCAAACCCAATCCCCCCGCCGAGCCCTCCACTCCTACTTCGCCCTCCGCCACCTCCCCCAGCAGCTGGACCAGCAGTCCTACATCCGCGTACAAACCTACAAACGCCTAACCCCAGCCCAACACTTCATCCTCAACGTCACCAACTGAGTTCTGTCTATACGATTTGCCTTGAAACTGTCTAGCTTCCTAGACTAAAATGCATGGTTAGTGAGCAGCCGACACGGAAGGTCGTGAAGGCGTTCAAGGATGCTGGTTGGCGGCAGATCAGGACGGAAGGGTCGCACAGCTTGTACGAGTGCTCCTGTGGTCAGCACGCGTTCGCCTTGCCGGACGGCCATCGGATGATCTCACCGGGCGTCGTGCGGAAGGCCGGTAAGGCACTCGCTGAATGTGAGGGGACAGGCCAGTGAAGACATACGAGGTGACGGTTGAGCGTGACGGCCGATGGTGGATGGTGGCGGTGCCTGAGCTCGATGGTCTGACCCAAGCGCGCAGGCTGGACGAGGTCGAGCAGATGGCCCGCGAATACATCGCCGTTACGACTGACGTTCCGCTCTCTCGGGTTGCCGTCGAGGTATCCGGCATCGCCGCCGACGGCCAGGATCTGCTCGAAGCGAAGACTCTCGTGGACGGACTGCGTCGCCGGGCCAAGGACCTCGAAGCCATGATCGCCGAGCTCACCCGCGAGGTTGCGTCGTCCTTGACGGACGCGAGTGTTCCGGTAAGAGACGTGAGCAACGTACTCGGAATCTCCCACCAACGCGTCTCGCAACTGGTACAGGCAGCCGCGCAGAGCGACGGCGACTCAACGAAGGTGATCCGACAGTCCCGACAGGAGTTCGCCCACGACCTCGTCATCCAACTCGCCGACGGCCGAGCCGTGCGACTCGTCGAGGTGACCGGGCCGAAGAAGAACCGGCAGTCCAAGGAACCTGTGCAGCAGGGGAGCGGGCCATCGGTTCGAAAGGCGCCACACCCCCGCCCTGCCAAGCGCCCGGCCAGCCGGTCGGCTTCGCAAAAGCAGAGCGTGTGACGCGGGAGGCGGAGCGCGTTTGACCCATCCGGCGCTCCGCCTCGTCTGCCGTTTGCCAGCGGCCGCGTAAACCACGTCTCGACGGGTCACCGTGACCTGGCACGACACGTGCAGGCACGCGAGGTCGCAGTTCGCGGCAGGACGCCGCGCTCGCCTCACGTATCTACGTCAGGTGCCGCCACGACGCGAGGATGTGCCACCGCATCTGATCAGGTATTCGCAGCCCGCGGCACCACGCTGCGGTCGGACGCGCGGTAGCGCGCACGGGTGCGGGCGCCAGCCCGCAAGTCCGGCGACAGCCGGATGGTCCCGGCGACAGCCGGATGGTGCCGGCGGTAGCCGGATGGGATGGTCCGGGCGATGAGCCCGGGGGTGGGCGGGTGCGGCGCGTAGCACGGCGACGAAGGAGTCGCGCGTAGCACCGCGATGGGCTGGCTGGTTCTAGGAGTCGTCGGCTTTGCGGACCCAGACTTCTCGGATTATTAGGAGGATGGCGGCGGCGGAGGGGATGGCTAGGAGGGCGCCTACTACGCCTAGGAGGGCGCCGCCGAGGAGGGCGGCGATGACTGTTACGGCGCCGGGGATGTCTACGGCGCGGCGCATGATGCGGGGGGCGACGATGTAGTTCTCGACCTGCTGGTAGATGATGCCGTAGATCAGGCAGGCGATGCCGGTCCAGAGGCCGGTGGTGAAGCCGATCAGGGCTACCACGACGACGCCGATCAGGCCGCCGACCATCGGGATGAAGTCGCAGAACATCACCACGATCGCCAGTGCGACGGCGTAGTCACGCAGGCCGGCGATCTCCAGGAAGATGAACATGCAGACGCCGGCGCACAGCGCGACCAGGAACTGGCCGCTGACGTACCCGCCGACGCGGCCGAGGACCTCGTCGCCGAGGATCGAGACGCGGGTACGGCGGGTGCGCGGGACCAGGCTGTACGCCGCGCGCTTGACCGACGGCAGCGACGCGAGGAAATACAGCGTCAGGACCAGGATCGTGAACGTGTTGAACAGCGCGTTCGCGACCACCTTGCCGACGCCGAGGATGCCGCCGAACGCGCGCTGCGCCAGCGCCGGGTCCTGGATGTAGTCCTGGGCCTTCTGGATGAAGTGGTACTTGTCGTCCAGCTGGTTGAGCGTCTTCGACTTCTGCAGCAGGTCGAGGTAGCCCGGCGCGTTCTTGATCAGGCTGTCGATCTGATCCGTGACGACCGGGACGATCGCGAACCCGACGCCGGCGACCGCGAGGATCATCAGCAGGAACACCACGGCGACCGACACACCACGCTTCAGGCCGCGGCGCATGAACCATTCGACCAGCGGGTTCAGGCCGACGGCGATGAACATCGACACCAGCAGCAGGATGAGCACCGAACGGGCCTGGCCGGCCGCGTTCCACAAGCCCCAGGCGACGAGTACGCCGAGCGCCGCGAAGAACCCGAACGTGAACGGGTTGCCGCGCCGCAGCGGCGGACCGGGAACGCCCATCCCGACGGACGGGTGGCGTTCCTCGATCAGCATCTCGTCGACGAAGTCCCCGTCGGCGTCCGCATCCTTGGCCGCTGCCGCAGCCTTCTCAGCGGCAGCATCCGCGGCCGCTTCCGCCTCTTCAGCAGATTCATCAGCCTTGTCGGCAGAGTCGTCGGCCTTGTCAGCGGATTCGTCGGCTTTGTCAGCGGACTCATCGGCCTTGTCCGCGGAGGAGTCGGCGGCCTTTGCCGCGCCGGCGGCTTGTCCAGCAGCAGCTTCCGCCTCTTCGGCCGAGTCGTCGGCCTTGTCGGCGGCGGCTTCGGCCTGGGCGGCGGCGGTCTCCGCGGCGCGGGTGGCTTCCGCGAGGTCCGGGTCGGTCGCTGTGGAGGTGTCGTCGCCGGCTGGCGTCACATCTTGTCCTTCGGGGATCGTGCGCTCGAGGTAGCCGCATCGGTCTTGTCGTCGGCGGACGACTTGCCCCCGGAGGACTTCGCCGAGGCGGACGACCGCGTCTGGACCCGAGTCTCCTCGTCGGCGAGGTCATCGAGCCGGAACTCGTCCACCTTCGTCGAATCCTTCGGCTCGTCCTCCTCGTCCGAGGCGTCGTCGGAGTCGGCGTCAGCGCTCGCGGAGCCGTTCAGCGCAACGGGGGAGTCGGCCGGGCCGCCTGCGGTCTTGCTCGTCTTGTCGGCCAGGTCGGACGCGTCCTTCGGGTCCACCCGCAGAGCGGTGTCGATGCGGGTCTCGTCGACGCGCGCGTCGCCGGCACCGATCCCGACGAACGGGCTGGCTCCGGTGAACGGTCCGTCCCCATCGTCGTACGCCGAATCACCTGCGGCGTCCGAAGACGCGTACCCGCTCGCAGCCGGCGTCGCACCCGGGAACGGGTTGTCGTCGCTCGTCGAACCAGGCGCCACCGAACCAGCCGCACCGGCCCCGAACGAGCTGTCGTCCGAGTCGGCCGCGTCCGCGGCGCGCGAGCTCGCGCCCGCGCCGGCCGAACCGGCGTCGAATGAGCTGCCCGGCGAGGACGGGGTACCGCCGCCGAACGGGCTGTCGTCCGAGTCGGATGCGTCCGAGTCGAGGGAGCTCCCCGCGCCGGCTGAACCGACGTCGAACGAGTTGCTCCGCGAGGACGCCGTACCGGCGCTGAACGGGCTGTCGTCCGAGTCGGATGCGTCCGAGTCGAGGGTGCTGCCGCTCGAGCCCGCCGCTCCGGCGCCGAACGCGCTGGCCGACGAGGACGCCGTACCAGCGCCGAACGGGTTGTCGTCCGAGTCCGTCGTGTCCGAGTCGAGCGAGTTGGCGCCCGAGCCTGCTGCCCCGGCGCCGAACGTGCTCGGCGAGGACGTCGCCCCGCCACCGAATCCGTTGTCGGTCGACGGCGTGGTGCCGGAGTTGAACGGGCTGTCGCCTGCCGCACCCGGGGTGAACGAGGCGTCCGACGGGTCGGTGGTGGCGAACGGACTGCCGATTCCGGAGCCGGGGGTGGAGCTGAAAGGGCTGCCGGACGAGGCGTCAGCGGTGCCGGCTCCACCAGTGGTGGGGCCGGTGTTCGGTCGGGCGAAAGGGTTGACGTACGCCGGTGCCGCGGTCTCGGAGTCGAGCTCGGCTGCCTGCCGCGCGATGTTGCTGGCGATCTCGTTCAGCCCGGCGATCTGGGTGAGGATGCCGTCGCGGCGCTTGGCCAGCCGCTCGGTCTCGCGGGCGACGACCGTCCGGGACCGCTCCGCCTCGTCGGCCGCGTTCGCCAGCTCGGCCTCGGCGCGGGTCCGCGCGGTAGTCAGCAGCTGCTCGGCCTCGCGACGGGCGCGGGACAACGTCCGCTCGGCCGACTCCTCGGCCTCGGAGCGGATCTTGCGGGCCTGCTCGGTCGCCTCGGCCACCCGGCGCTCGGACGCCTCGGCGGCGTCCTTCATCTGGGTGGTCAGGCTGTCGGTGTCGGCCGCGATCTGCTGGTGCTTGTCCGCGAGCTCCTTGGCCTGCTGCTCGCGCTCGTCCGCCAGCCGCGCCCGCAGCGCCGCCGACTCGCGCTGGATCGCGGTCCGGATCTTCTCCGCCTCGTGCAGCGCGCCGTTCTTCAGCGTGCTCGCCTGCGACTCGGCCGTCAGCTGCAGCTGCTCGGACTTCCGCCGCGCCGCAGCCAGCACCTCGGCCGCCTCGGTCTCTGCCGTACGCCGGACCTCCGCCGCGTCACCCTCGGCGGTACGCCGCATGCTGTCGGCCTCGTTGAGCGCGACGGTCCGGATGTCCTCGGCCTCGCGGTCACCGGTCGCCCGGGCCGCGGATGCCTCCTTGGCCGCGTTCGCCCGCAGCTCCTCGGCCTCGCGCTTGGCCTCCTCGAGCGCCTCGGACGCCTGGTCCTGCGCGAGCCGGAGGATCTGCGCGGCCCGGTCGCCGAGTCCGGCGTACGACGGGTTGGCGCTGGCCTCGAGCTGGCGTCGCGTCTCCTCGAGCTGGTGCTGCATCGGCGCGACACTGTGCTGGAGCTCGTCGGCGCGGTTACGCGCCTGCACGAGTTGCATCTCCAGCGCGCGGACATAGTCGTCCACCGCCTGTTTGTCGTACCCACGACGGCTGACCGGGAAGCCCCCGGCCGCGGTCGCCGTGCGGTCGAAGAACGGCAGGCTCGACTCGTCAGGCATCTCCCGAGATTCCCTTCTGGCGGCTCAGCGTGAATCCCCCACCATAAGCCTGTCAGAACCCACCCGAAACCAGCCAATCGAGTGCTGGGGACAACTACCTGTTGCGGAAGCGATTAATAGCGTCCAGATGCTCCGAGCGCAGCGCCGGGTCGGAGACGCCGAGGCCCTCCTCGGGTGCGAGGGTGAGGACACCGACCTTGCCCTGGTGCAGGTTGCGATGCACGTCGTACGCCGCCTGCGCGGTGTCCTCGAGTGCATAGACCTTGCTGACCGTCGGGTGCACCATCCCGCGGGCGATCAGCCGGTTCGCCTCCCAGGCCTCGCGGTAATTGGCGAAATGCGAGCCGATGATTCGCTTCAAGTTCATCCACAGGTACCGGTTGTCGTACTCGTGCATGAATCCGGACGTCGACGCACACGTCACGATCGTCCCGCCGCGGCGAGCGACGTACACCGAAGCCCCGAACGTCTCGCGGCCCGGATGCTCGAACACGATGTCCGGGTCGTCCCCGCCGGTCAGCTCGCGGATCCGTGCCCCGAACCGCTTCCATTCCTTCTGGTCCTGCGTCACCGGGTCCGACCAGAACTTGTATCCCTCCGCCGACCGATCGATGATGAACGAAGCCCCCATCGCCCGGCAGATCTCCGCCTTTTCCGGCGATGACACCACGCAGACCGGGATCGCCCCGCCGTTCAAAGCAAACTGAGTCGCATACGACCCCAGTCCGCCCGACGCGCCCCAGATCAGTACGACGTCGCCCTGCTTCATGTTGGCGCCGTTCGCCGACACCAGCTGCCGGTACGCCGTGCTGTTCACCAGCCCCGGCGACGCCGCCTCCTCCCACGTCAGGTGGGCCGGCTTCGGCATCAGCTGGTTCGACTTCACCAGTGCGAGCTCGGCGAGACCGCCGAAGTTCGTCTCGAATCCCCAGATCCGCTGCTCGGAGTCGAGCATCGTGTCGTTGTGCCCGTCCGGCGATTCCAGCTCAACCGACAGACAGTGCGCGACCACCTCGTCGCCCGGCTTCCAAGCGTTCACGCCCGGCCCGGTTCGCAGTACGACGCCGGCCAGGTCGGAACCGACCACGTGGTACGGCAGGTCGTGGCGGGCCGTCAGCGGCGACAGCTTCCCGTACCGCTTCAAGAACGAGAACGTCGACACCGGCTCGAAGATCGACGTCCACACGGTGTTGTAGTTGATCGCGCTCGCCATCACCGCGACCAGCGCCTCGCCCGGCCCCAGCTCCGGCGTCGGTACGTCGTCCAGATGCAGACTCTTCCGCGGATCCTTCTCCTTGCTCTCCAGGCCCTCGAACATGCCCGCTTCATCGGCGTGCACGGTGATGCCGCGGTAGTGCTCCGGTACGTCGAGCTCGCCGACGGCGGCGGTGTCACCGGACAAGATCGCTTCGAGGATCTGCTTCACGAAAGTAACCTCCTGCAGCGGCGGCCTGGTGAGCGGAACTTACCGCTGAGTATGCACGCCTGGCTGTGCCCTGTAACACAGCGAGCGACGGTTGAGACGACCGTCACTTTTGCAGTCCACCGTTGTCAGTGGTCTTACCGGAGCCTGGTGTACAACCGAACCTGGGTGAAGTCGTCGCCGGACCGCAACTGGACCAGGTCACACAGCTGGTTCGCCAGCCAGACACCCCGCCCGCCAAGCCCGTCCAGCGGCGGCAGCACCCGTCCGACCATCAGGTCGTCGATCCGGCCGCGGTCGGTCACGTCGCAGATCAGCGCACCGTCCGCGATCCACACCGCGAGCGCCCCGTGACCGCCGCCGAACCGGATGCTGTTCGTGCAGATCTCGTGCAACGCCAGCGCCAGATCCTCGAGCCGGTCCCGCGACACCCCATGCGACGACGCCTGGCCGCCGACCCATTGCCGCACCTGCCCGAGCTCGTCCGGACCGAACTCCCACCGCTCGGCACGATCCGGTACGTCGCTCAGCGCCGTCCGGAACGCCTTGTCCGCAAGGGCTTCTGTGCCGGAATGTCCCGAGTGGGTCGCGGTCGGGTCGATACCCACGGACGCGTCGTACCCGCAGCAGAGCCGGAACGAACGGTCCGCGGCGAAAGCGATCTCGCTCAACGCCTCGTGCAGCAGGACCTCGTCGTACTCCGCGGCGCTCCGGCCCGGGTACGCGGCCTCGCTGAGACCGCGCACCCGTCGGCCGGGCTCCTGCTCGAGGATCGCCCGCCAGAACGGGATCAGCCGCGCAGGGTTGCCCCCGGCAACAGTCATGTCGACGAACGTCACCTCGGACGACTGTGACTCCAGGGCGTCACGCAGTACCGCGATCCGCTCCGGTGGTAGCGCGGCCACGACCTTTTCCCCCGCCGCCAGCCCTTCGCGAACGAACGCGACCGCGCGCAGCACGAACTCCTCGTCTGTTCCATGGACGAAGGCATCATGCTTGAACCCGGCCGGCGCACCGTGCAAGGAGTCGGTGGCGCTGTCCTTCAGCACCTGAACAGAGTAGTCCGCCCGGAGCAACCGAGCAGGCTAATTGCGCGTGCCGTCACACCCTGTCGGCGACCCGTAACACTGGGCCCCGGGCCGCTGCTAGCAGGCGGCGATCTTCTTGTAGCCGATCCAGAACTCGCCCCTGGTGTTCACGTTGGCGTTCGTCCCCAGGTGGAGATAGGTGTGCGCGCCGACGATCTGCTTCAGTTGGCCCTGGGAGACGCTGTCGATGGTGACGAACGGCGCCCCGACCGGACCGCCGTGGAAGGTCGCCGACGTGTCACCACCGGGCGCGACCGCGGTCCCGCTCGCCCAGCACGCCGCACCCGTCGAGATCACCCGCAGCACCAGGTCCCCGTTGGTCTGCATCCGCACCAGATAGTTCCCGTTACAGATCGCCTTGCCGGCCCCGAGCGTCCCCGAGAACGCCGTACCGACACACCCTCCCACCGCGGCCGCTGCCTGACCGGAGTCAATCAGCTTTCAAACCCGCTGTCAGGCCGGTTCGACCAGCTCGACCAGGACGCCGCCGGCGGACTTCGGGTGGATGAAGTTGACCCGTGATCCGGACGTCCCGCGCCGCGGTTCGTCGTACAGGAGTCGGGCGCCGCGTTCCCGTAGTACTTCGGAGACCGCGTCGAGATCGCTGACCCGGTACGCGAGCTGCTGGATGCCCGGGCCTCGCTGGTCGAGGAACTTGGCGATCGGCGACGCGTCCGACAGCGGCGCCAGCAACTGGATCGACGAACCCGAGTCGCCGACCGAGAGCATCGCCTCGCGGACGCCCTGCTCCTCGTTGATCTCCTCGTGGGTCACCGTCATGCCGAACACGTCCGCGTAGTACCGGACGGCCTCGTCGAAATCGGCGACCGCAATACCGACATGGTCGATCGCGTCGAACAGCTGATCCATCCAGCCAGGGTGGCGTAAACCCGGTTCGGCAGGCCATCGAAAGTGGCCCAGCCGACACGATCCGTGTGACCCGTCTGACGCGTCCGGGCAGCGGCGTACCAGTGCCGTCGCAGGTATCGTGACGATATGTCTGACACGCGGAACACCACCGTTATCGTCGCCGGCGCGCGGACCCCGATCGGGCGGCTGCTGGGCGGACTCAAGGGCTTCACCGGCGCCGAGCTCGGCGGCTTCGCGATCAAGGGCGCGCTGGACAAGGCCGGCGTCGCGCCGGACCAGGTCGAGTACGTGATCATGGGCCAGGTGCTGCAGGCCGGTGGCGGTCAGATCACCGCCCGCCAGGCCGCGGTCAAGGGCGGTATCCCGATGGACGTTCCGGCCATCACGATCAACAAGGTCTGCCTGTCCGGGCTGAACGCGATCGCGCTCGCCGACCAGCTGATCCGCGCCGGCGAGTACGAGATCGTCGTCGCCGGCGGCATGGAGTCGATGACGAACGCGCCGCACCTGCTGCCGAAGTCCCGCGAGGGCTTCAAGTACGGCGATGTGCCGCTGGTGGACTCGATGGCGTACGACGGGTTGTGGGACGCGTTCACCGATCAGGCCATGGGCGCGCTGACCGACCAGAAGAACAACGCCGACGAGAAGCTGAGCCGCGAGGAGCAGGACGAGTTCAGCGCTCGTTCGCACCAGCGCGCCGCGGAGGCGTGGAAGAACGGCGTGTTCGCCGACGAGGTCGTCCCGGTCGAGGTGCCGCAACGCAAGGGCGACCCGATCGTGGTGGACAGCGACGAAGGTGTCCGCGGCGACACGTCGGTCGAGGTGCTGGCCAAGCTGCGGCCCGCGTTCGGCAAGGACGGCACGATCACGGCCGGTTCGGCCTCGCAGATCTCCGACGGCGGCTGCGCTGTCGTCGTGATGAGCAAGGCGAAGGCCGAGGAGCTCGGGCTGAGCTGGATCGCCGAGATCGGTGCGCACGGCTCGGTCGCCGGGCCGGACTCGACGCTGCAGAGCCAGCCGGCCAACGCGATCGCCAAGGCCTGCAAGAAGGAAGGCATCGAGCCCGCCGACCTCGACCTGATCGAGATCAACGAGGCGTTCGCGGCGGTCGGTATCGCGTCCGCGCGCGAGCTGAACGTCGGCGACGACAAGGTCAACGTGAACGGCGGCGCGATCGCGCTCGGCCATCCGATCGGCATGTCCGGCGCCCGCCTCGTGCTGCACCTCGCGCTGGAGCTCGGCCGCCGCGGCGGTGGCGTCGGCGCCGCGGCCCTGTGCGGTGGCGGCGGTCAGGGCGACGCGCTGATCGTCCGGGTACCGAAGAGCTGATGCTGGTCCCGCACTCGCCCGCCGGGTCGGAGCCGTGCCGCTCGCTCGTCGAGGGGCACGGGGTCTGATGCCGCGGCGGACGCCACCGGTCGGTGAGTTGGTCGAGCGTGCCCGCGAGGGGGACTCGCGCGCGGTTGCTCGGCTGATCTCGCTGGTCGAGGACGAGTCCCCGCTGCTGCGCGAGGTGATGGCCGCGCTGGCGCCGCATGCCGGCCACGCCCACATCGTCGGCATCACGGGCTCGCCCGGCGTCGGTAAGTCCACGTCGACGTCGGCGCTGGTTTCGGCGTACCGCGGGACCGGCAAGCGTGTCGGCGTACTCGCGGTGGACCCGTCGTCGCCGTTCTCCGGCGGTGCGCTGCTGGGGGACCGGGTGCGGATGCAGGACCACGCGACCGACCGCGGCGTGTTCATCCGGTCGATGGCTTCGCGCGGGCATCTCGGTGGGCTGTCGTGGTCGACGCCGCAGGCGCTCCGGGTCCTAGACGCGGCTGGATTCGACGTTGTGCTGGTGGAAACGGTCGGAGTAGGGCAGTCCGAGGTCGAGATCGCCGGTATGGCGGACACGACGCTGGTCCTGCTGGCGCCGGGGATGGGCGACGGCATCCAGGCGGCCAAGGCCGGGATCCTCGAGGTCGGCGACATCTACGTGGTGAACAAGGCGGACCGCGACGGCGTCCAGTCGGTCACCCGGGATCTCCGGGCGATGCTCGCGCTGGCCGAGCGGTCCGAGGGCGCCTGGACGCCGCCGATCCTCAAGACGGTTGCCTCGCGCAATGAAGGCGTCGACGAGGTCGTCCAGGCGATCGAGGACCGGCTGGTCTGGACGCGCGGGAACGGCGTACTCACCGAGCGCCGGCAGTCTCGGGCCCGGGACGAGATCGAGGCGATCGCGACGACGGCGCTGCGGGCCCGGTTCGCGCATCTGCACGGGGACGCGCGGCTCGACGTACTGGCGGCCAAGGTCGCGGACGGCGGCACCGACCCGTATTCTGCGGCGGACGAGTTGATCGCGGCTTTGTGACCTCGGTCGCACTGTTGGAACACTCGACCACGCAGTGTCACATTGTGTCTTTGCTTTCCGTTCATCGGATGTTGTGCCGAATTCGGGCAAATGCCGCAGGATTTACGCTCCGCCAGCCGATACGCGTCTCAGGGCGGCGCGCCGGTGGCTGCCGTGCCCCCGAATCCGTTACAGAATGGACCTTGTAGCTGGTGAGCATTGTGCGGTGGGCTGTGTTCAGTCAGTGACAATTGGTGACGGTCCGTGATACAAATTCCAACACAGTCGACCGAGTGGTTAGGAACAAGGAGTGGCGACATGCCGAAGAAGCTGTTGATCTGGTCGCTCATCGCCTTTGCCGGCTTCTATCTGTTCACTCAGCCGGCGAACGCCGCCAACGCGGTGGGAGGCGCGTTCTCGGCCGTCGGTGACGCGTTCGGGAGCGTCATCACCTTCCTGACCGCGCTGTTCAGCTGATCTGCCGTCTGAGTGTCCCGTTGCGAGCGATCGTGCGGGACACTTGGCTGTACGGGGTCACACAACAGCGCGCCAGGGGAGTGAGTGGATGGCCGGCATAGGCGTGTTCCGGATCTTCGACCCGAAGGTCCGGCGCCACCTGATCTCGGACGAGGGCGAGGTCGTCATCGACGAGGTGCGGCAGCACTGGGTGGTGTATTCGGTGCCGATGCTCGAGGTTGCGCTGGCGGCCGCGCTGCTGCTGACGATGGCCGCCACCGCGATCGGTGGGCAGCCGGTGCTGCTGGCGATCGTGCTGGTGTTGCTGACCCACGCCTTCTGGCAGTTCCTCACCCACCATCGGGACCGCTTCGTGGTCACCAACATGCGGGTGATGCGGATCCGCGGCGTCTTCTCCCAGACCGTCGCGACCACCCCGATCGCCCGGGTCCTCGACATCACGCTGCAGAAGCCGATCATCGGACGGATGCTGGGCTACGGCCACTTCGTCTTCGAGTCGGCCGCGCAGGACCAGGGCTTCCGCGAGATCAAATGGGTCAGCCGGCCCGATGACCGCGACCTGACTATCCAGCGCGTCATCCAGCGCACCGGTCTGCGCGCGTCGGCGAGCGTCGACGTACTGCAGGGCGACGAGGACTCCGACGACGACGGCACCGGTCCGATCGGGATGGACTCGGCACAGGAGGTCACCGCCACCGCTCCGGTGATCACGACCACCGCACCGCAGGCCCGCCCCTCGTCGTCCCCGTCCGCCACCAAGTCGATCTTCAACAGCGAACGCGGCAACTGGACCGACGAGGATTAACCAGCCGGACGCGCGGCTAGTTGTTGGAAGTGGGCTCGGCGGCGTTCGCGGTGGGCGCGTTCGGGGTGAGTTGCCGGGGCGGTGGCTAGTGCTTCGTCCAGCTCTTGGACGGCTTCGGCGTAGCGGTGGTGGCGGGCGAGGAGCTCGCCGCGGATTGCGTGCCGGCGTGAGCTGGGTGGGATGGCGTCCAGCAGGTTGAGGGCGGTATCGACCTCGCCGGTTTCGGCGATCGCGACCACGCGGGCCAGCTCGGCGGCCGGGCTGGGGGAGACCTCGACGAGCAGGTCGTACAGGCGGACGATCTCGCGCCAGTCGGTCGCCGTATAGCTCGGGACGCGCGCATGCTCGGCCGCGATCGCGGCCTGCAGCTGATACGCGTCGGCCTGACGATCCGAGCGCTCCAGCGACTCGTTCAGGAGCCCGACCCCGCGCGTGATCAGGCTCTGGTCCCACCGGGAGCGGTCCTGCAGGTCCAGCGTCACCACCTCACCGGACTCGTCGACACGAGCCGGCCGGCGAGCTTCCGTCAGGAGCAGGAGCGCCAACACCGCAGTCGGCGTGGGTTGGTCCGGCAGCAGCGTGTGCAGGAGCTCGGCCAGACGGATCCCCTCCGCGCAGACGTCGACGTCGTACGCCGCCTCGCCCTCGGACGGAGCATGGCCCGCGGTGTAGAGGCTGTGGATGACCGCACAGACCGCAGGCAGGCGTTCGGGGAGGTCGGCCTCAGGCGGGACCCGGTACGGGATGCGAGCGGCGGCGATCTTCTGCCGGGCACGGACCAGCCGCTTGGTGGTCGCGACCTCGGTGGTGAGCAGTACGTCCGCGATCTGCGCGGGAGAGAGCCCACAGAGCGTGCGTAGGGCGAGTGCGACCCGGGTCGGCGGTGAGAGCGACGGGTGGCAGCAGGTGAAGATGAGTCGCAGCAGATCGTCGTGCACGACCTCGTCCGAGTCTGGTTCACCCCGGGAAAGCTCGATCAGGTCGGCGCCGGCCCGTTCCTTGCCGGCGCGGGCGCCTTCGCGGCGGATGATGTCGATCGCCTTACGCCGGGCGGTCACGGTCAGCCAGGCGCGCGGCTCCGGCGGTACGCCGGTCACCTCCCACGCGCCGAGCGCCGCCAGGGCTGCCTCCTGGACGGCGTCCTCGGCGAGCTGCACGTCGCCGACGGTCCGGATCAGGGTGGCGAGGATCCGCGTCCCCTCGATCCGGATCGTGTCGGCAACGGCGCCAAACCGCTCGTTCAAGTTGGCCCGCTGGTTCATTTGGCGATGATGACCGGCCGCACCTCGACCGCTCCGCCCCACGCTGCCGGGATCTCGGCCGCGATCTTGACCGCCGCCTCGAGGTCGTCGGCCTCGATCAGGTAGTAGCCGGTCAGCGCTTCCTTGGTCTCGGCGTACGGGCCGTCGGTGGTGATCACCGGCCCGCCGCGTGCGCCTTCGACCCGGACGACGGTCGCCGTCGCGGTCGGATGCAGCACGGCGCTCGCCTTGACCTGCTCGGCGTACTTGACACCGAACTTCCGGTACTCGGCCAGCTCCTCGGCCTGCTCGGGCGCCCACCAATCGACGTCCGCGGTGTAGGTCAGTGCAAGGTACTGCGCCATCGGAGTCCTCCTTCTCGCTGAGACCACTGTGGTCTCTCGTCAAAGGAACGAACAGCAGGACCCGCAGAGGACATCGCTACTGCGTGGCTTCCGAGATCCTGCCGCGGAACGCACGAACGACGTTCGGGTCGCCGACGGTCTGGATCGCGTCCTCGCCGACCCGCCCCCACAGCCACAGGTAGATCGGCGCCGGATCACCGAAGATCTCCGCCGCCGCCTCACCCTCGGAGCCCTGCTGTACGTCGATGCTCGTCGCGTCGGCGTTGATCGTCCAGGACCGGCCGGCCGCGGTGATCCGGAGCGTGGCATCGATCGGGTACTCCGTGTCGCCCTCCTCCCACCACGGGCCGGCGAGATTCGGGTACAGCACCTCGTCGATGCCGTCGAGCGCCAGGTCGGCGTCGATCGGCGTGACGACGTCGTGGGCCTGTTCGACATCGATGCGGTGGATGAGACTCTCGTGCGCCATCCGCCGGTACCAGAAGGTGGAGGTCGTGTCGCGCGGGTTGAACGTCCACGTCTCCGTATCGGTCCCGGCCGCCTCCAGTGCGCTGATGAGCGCCGCGCGCGCCTCGTCGTACCACGCGAGGGTCTCGTTGCCGGTGAAGTCCGGCGGCCACGGGTCGGGGCGGGCGCCGAGTTTCAGCACCTCGACCTTGTGCACATAGACCATCGCCACATGGCGAACAACGTCGTCCACGGTCCACCCCGGACAGCTGGGCACGGCCGCGTCGAGCCCCATCCGCGCCACCTCACCCAGCCGCGCACTCTCGGCCCGCACATGCTCGAGAAATCTCATGCCCGCACCCTCCCAGACCCCGCGGACAGTTTCATACACTCCGCGCCTTGAGTGCCTCCTCCCAATCCGAAGTCTCCGAGTGGCTGATCTCGACGACCCTTTGGGTCAGCAACTTCCCGGCATCGTCGGCGGTCGCGTACTGCCCGGCGCGCTGGACGTACAGCCACGCCTCGTTCCGCAGGTCTTCCGCGGTACGGCGATAGGTCGGATAGGAGTCCTTGAACCCGAACAGCGTCCGGATCCCTTCGGCCAGCGCGATCACGCCACCGAGCGCGGGCGCCAGCCACTTGGGTATGTCGAACGCGACCGAGATCGCGATCAGCAGCGCGGCGACGAGTTGCACGGTCCCGAGGCCGCGGTAGGCGATGCGGGCCCAGTTGGCCTGCCGGTTGTACCACTGGAACCGGAGGCTGATCAGCTGTTCGGCGGGGGTCTCGGTCCCGAGGGCGGGGAAGTCCGAATCTCTGAGTTTCGACATGGTCTGCCTAGTGTCGGGCTAATCTTCGGCCCATGGCGAGGAAGAGGGCGTTGCCGTTCGATCCGATCGACGAGGCGTCGCGGCAGTGGGGGCGGCGGTGGGGCGCGGTCGAGCAGATGCGTGCCGTCACGTCGCTGATGCGCGCGCAGCAGATCGTGATCAACGAGCTGGACGACATCCTCCGCAAGCACGGGCTGACGTTCGCGCGGTTCGAGGCGCTGGTGCTGCTGACGTTCTCGCGGCGCGGCTCGCTGCCGCTGGGCAAGATGGGCGAGCGCCTGCAGGTCCACCCCACATCGGTGACCTCGATCGTCCGCCGGCTGGAGGCGGCCGGCCTGGTGACGCGTACGCCGCACCCCGACGACGGCCGCGCGATCCTGTGCGAGATCACTCCCGAGGGGCGTGACCTGGTCGAGCGCGCCACCGCCGACCTGGTAGCCGCCGACTTCGCCGTATCCGGCCTCACCGACGAGCAACTGAAGATGCTCTGGACCGTGCTGGAACCCCTCCGCCACAACGCCGGCGACTTCTGATCGAGGCTTCCCGGTCGCTCCGCGGTTGGAAATAGTTGGACGTCCTAGTATTTTGGGACCAGTTCCCGAGGAGGTCTGACTGATGGATGCCGAGCAGATTGCCGCCGGACGGTCCCGGTGGCAGCAGCGGTACGACGCGGCGCGCAAGCGGGAGGCGGATTTCACCACGCTCTCCGGCACCGAGGTCGAGCCTGTCTACGGGCCGCCCGAGGGGGTCGAGGACCCGCGGATGGAGCGGATCGGCTGGCCGGGGGAGTTCCCGTTCACCCGCGGGCTGTACCCGACCGGGTACCGCGGCCGGACCTGGACGATCCGTCAGTTCGCCGGCTTCGGCAACGCCGAGCAGACCAACGAGCGGTACCGGATGATCCTGAACGGCGGTGGCGGCGGCCTGTCGGTCGCGTTCGACATGCCGACGCTGATGGGCCGCGACTCCGACGACCCGAAGTCGCTCGGCGAGGTCGGGCACTGCGGCGTCGCGATCGACTCGGCCGCGGACATGGACCGGCTGTTCAAGGACATCCCGCTGCAGGACGTCACGACGTCGATGACGATCTCCGGCCCCGCCGTACCGGCGTTCTGTATGTACCTCGTCTCGGCCGAGCGGCAGGGCGCGGACATCACCAAGCTCAACGGGACGCTGCAGACCGACATCTTCAAGGAGTACATCGCGCAGAAGGAGTGGCTGTTCCCGCCGGAGCCGCATCTGCGCCTGATCGGCGACCTGATGGAGTACTGCGCGACCACGATCCCGGCGTACAAGCCGCTCAGCGTCTCCGGGTACCACATCCGTGAGGCCGGCTCGACGGCTGCGCAGGAGCTCGCGTACACACTCGCCGACGGCTTCGGGTACGTCGAGCTCGGGCTGTCCCGCGGGCTCGACGTCGACGTGTTCGCGCCTGGCCTGTCGTTCTTCTTCGACAGCCACCTGGACTTCTTCGAGGAGATCGCGAAGTTCCGTGCGGCCCGCCGGATCTGGGCCCGCTGGCTGCGCGATGTGTACGGCGCGAAGACGGAGAAGGCCCAGTCGCTGCGGTTCCACACCCAGACGGCCGGCGTGTCCCTGACCGCGCAGCAGCCGGTCAACAACGTCGTACGGACGGCCGTCGAGGCGCTGGCCGCGGTCCTCGGTGGGACGAACTCGCTGCACACCAACGCGCTCGACGAGACGCTCGCGCTGCCGACCGCGGAGTCCGCGGAGATCGCGCTGCGGACGCAGTCGGTGCTGATGGAAGAGGTCGGGGTCACGAACGTTGCCGACCCGCTTGGCGGTTCCTGGTACGTCGAGGCGCTCACCGATGCCATCGAGGCCGAGGCTGAGCAGATTTTCGCCCGGATCAAGGAGATGAGCCCGGACGAGACGATGACCGGCGGCATCCTGCGCGGGATCGAGGACGGCTGGTTCATGGCCGAGATCGCCGACGCCGCGTTCGAGTACCAGCAGAAGCTCGAGAAGGGCGAGAAGAAGATTGTCGGCGTCAACACGCTGACCGACACCGTGTCCGGCAACCTGGAGATCCTCCGGGTCTCGCACGAGGTCGAGATCGAGCAGTGCCGGGTGCTCGCGGAACGCAAGGCAGGGCGTGACGAGGACCTGGTACGGCGTACGCTAACGGCTCTGGTGGAGGCGGCCAGCGGCACTGGCAACCTGATCGAACCCATGCTGGAGGCAGTGCGTGCGGAGGCCACGATGGGGGAAATCTGTCACGTTCTTCGGGAACAGTGGGGCGAGTACCGAGAGCCCGCCCGATTCTGAGGAGCCGTCACCGCCCGACCTGACTGCCGCGGCGACCAGCGCGATCGGGCCGCCGGACGGACGCCGCGTGGTGGTCTGCGGATCGGACCGCACGATGCTGCGGGTCACCACCGAGCTGGTGAGTTCGGGCGAGCGGGTCACCGCGATCGTCAACCCGGACTCCCGTCACTACGACCGGATCAAAGAGCTGGGCGCGAACGTGATGGGCGCCCGCGTGATCAGCGAATCGCTGCTGCGCCGCGCCGGGGTCGACGCTGCCGATGACGGGGCGCCGTCCACGGCGCGCGCCCTGGTGCTGCTGGACAACGACGACGTTCACAACGTGCACACGGCTTTGACCGCGCGCGACATGGATCCGGAGCTGCGGATCGTCGTACAGATGGTGAATCCGCGGCTGGGTAAGCACATGAACCGGCTGCTCGGCGACTGCGTGGTGATCAACGGGCCGTCGCTGGCTGCGCCGGCATTCGTGTCGGATGCCTTGGAGGACGACGAGCTGACCTGGCTGGATCTTGGCGGGCGTCGGCTGGTGGCGGGGCAGGCCGATCTGATTCGGGAGCCGCATCTGACTGTGCTGGCGGATACGAGTTCGTCTGCGACGCCGACGTTGTTGCCGTTGTCGAGTTCGGATCCGGATGGCGACATCGTGCTGGGCACCGGCGTACGGACGGTTTGGCGGAGTCGCGACGTACGGCCGGCGGGCTGGTTCATGGCGCTGCGGGACATTCTCGACAGCCGGGTGCGGAAGATCGCGGCGGTGATGGCGTTCCTGATCGTGGCCGGGACGGGGGTCATTCACTTCTTCGGCGGGATCGAGTGGTGGCGGGCGCTGTACCTCGCGGCCGGGGTGGTGACGTCGGCCGGGATCGACGACGACAAGTTCAACGACGCGCAGCCATGGGTGAAGGTGAGTGCGGTTCTGGTGCAGCTGACCGGGATCGTGTTGATGGCGCTGCTGACGGCGGTGGTGGTCGACTCGCTGATTGGTGCGCGGTTGTCGCGGTTGATCGGTGGGGTTCGTGGGCGGCCGCGGAACCATGTGGTGGTGTGTGGGCTTGGCACGGTTGGGTCGCGGGTGCTGGAGATTCTTACCGAGCGTGGGGTTGCGGTGGTGGGGGTGGATCAGGATGACGAGGCTCCTGGCATCCAGACTGCGCATCGGTTGAAGATTCCGGTGGTGGTCGGGGACAGCAGCAATGAGGAGACGCTGCGGTCGGCGGGGGTGCAGCGGTGTCAGTCGGTGCTTGCGATCACCGACGGGGACATCACGAACCTGGAGTGCGCGATCATGGCGCGGGATCTGAACCCGGATGCCTGGATCACGATGCGGATGTTCGACCACGACCTGGCGCAGCGGGTTGAACGGCGGCTCGGTCTTGGTCATAGCCGGTCGGTGTCGATGCTGGTCGCTCCGGCCGTGGCTGCCGCGGTGGCAAACCGGCGGAGTCAGGTCACTGTGCCTGCTGGTCGGCGGGTGCTGTTGCTGACCGAGGTGACCGTTGAGCCCGGGTCGATCGCCGTTGGGAAGCGGATGGGGGAGCTGGACGAGGCCGGGGGACTGCGGGTGCTGGCGAGGCAGGACCTGGGCGAACCCTGGGACTGGAGTCCGACGTCGGGCGGCGAGCGCCAGAACGGCCGCGATGCGCGGCAGAACGGTCGGGTGCCGGCGGGCGAGCGGGAGCCGCGGGCGGGTGGGCGCGGGCCGGGAGCTGAGCGGGAGCCCCGCGCGGCAGGGCGTGGGCCGGCCGGCGAGCGGGAGTCGCGGTCCGCGGGGCGGGCGCCGGTGGTGGAGCGGGTGCCAGCGGTTGAGCGGGAGCTTCGGGCGGGGGATCGGATGGCGGTTGCCGGGACCCGGAGTGGGCTGGCTCGGCTGTTGATGGCGACCCGGGGGCAGCAGAGTTCGGCATCGTCGTAGAGGATGGACCTGTGAACGTACGTAGTGCGCACGGAATGCGAGGACAGTGGTGAGCCAGTCCAACTTCTCCCGTCCCGGGGCGATCGACCTGTCGGGCCTGCGCAAGCCGGCCGGTGCGGCTCCTGGTGCACCCGGCGCGCCGGGCGGTCAGGGCGGTGGCGGCGCCGCGGGGTCGTACGTGCTGAACGTGAGCGAGCCGACCTTCCAGAGCGACGTCATCGAGCGGTCCCTGCAGGTGCCGGTCGTGGTCGAGTTCTGGTCGCAGCGCTCGCAGGGATCGGTCGCGCTGGGCCCGGTGCTCGCGCGGCTGTCCACGGAGTACGCCGGTAAGTTCCTGCTCGCGCGGATCGACATCGACGCGAACCCGCAGCTGGCCCAGGCGGTCGGCGTACAGACGGTTCCGCTGGTGATCGCCGTACTGCGGGGGCAGGTCGTGCCGCTGTTCCAGGGCGCGCTCGGCGAGCCGGAGGCACGGCAGTACCTCGACCAGCTGCTGACTGTGGCGGTGGCGAACGGGATCACCGGTCGCGCCGAGCCGGTCGGTCCGGCTGATCCCGACGCCGACTCGGCCGAGGAGCCGCCGCCGAACCCGCGGTACGAGAAGGCCGAGAACGCTGTCGCCGCGGGCGACCTGGACGGCGCGATCGCGGCGTACGAGGAGCTGCTCAAGGAGACGCCGGCCGACGCCGAGGCGAAGTCCGGGCTGGCCCGGGTGCAGCTGGTGAAGCGGACCCAGGACGTGCCGGCCGACGTACGGACGCGTGCGGCCGACAACCCGGCCGATGTCGAGGCGCAGATGCTGGTCGCCGATGTCGACCTGATGGGCGGGCATGTCGACGACGCCTTCGCGCGGCTGATCAGCACGGTCCAGGCGACCTCGGGCGACGAGCGGAACACCGTCCGGCTGCATCTGCTCGAGCTGTTCGAGGTCGTTGGCGCGGACGACGACCGGGTGATCAAGGCCCGCCGTCGGCTGATGTCGGCCCTGTTCTAGCCCTTCAGTATCGGATCTGTTGTCAGGGTTTCTGAGACCCGGGCGAGGAGGGCGCGGAGGGTCTCCGCCTCCTCCTCGCTGAAGGCTGCGGCGAGCCGGCGTTCGACGCCGGTGGCCCGTTTGTCCGCCTGATCGAGAGCCTTGCGCCCGGCGTACGTCGGGCGGGTCTCGATCACGTGCTTGTGCAGCGGATGCGGCGTGCGCTCGATCAGGCCGCCGGCCTCCAGGTTCCGCAGGATCGTCGTCATCGTCTGCGGGGTGACGGCGCAGCGGCGAGCCAGTTCTGCCGCCGAGATTCCCGGCTGCTCGTCCAGCACGAACAGAGCGGCGTACTGCGGAACCGTGAGTCCGGCCGGCTTCACCGCCGCTGACTTCGCGGCCTGCAGCTCCTGCTCGACCCGCTTGAGGTGACTGCCGAGCCGTTCGTCGAAGGACATCCGCATGCGGACCATCCTACGAACGGCGCTGATGATATATGCATTGACGATCATCAGAGCTCTGATTAATCTCTGTGCTCGTATTCATCTCGAGGAGGGGTTCTTGATGAAGTTTCGTGTGGTGGCCGTGGCGCTCCTTGCCCTGGCCGCAGGGTCGGCGTCGCCGGCCGCAGTACCCGTCCAGGCCGCCGCTTCGCACGGGATTCCCGTGCAGATTGACGGCCGGACGGCGGACAGGTATCCGGAGGGGATCGCGTGGGATCCGACCCGGCAGGCGTTCCTGATCGGGTCGCTGGCCACCGGGCGGATCTCGGTGGTCGGCCGGGACGGCGTACCGCATCCGTTCGCTGTCGCGCCGGGCGTGTCGACGTTCGGGCTGCATGTCGATGCCGTGCGCAACCGTGTGCTCGTCACGTACGCCGACATCGGGAACGGTGAGCGGTCGTCGGATGCGACGCTCTACAAGCAGTCCGGGGTTGCGATCTACAACCTGCGGACCGGCCGGCTCGAGCGGAAGGTCGATCTGAACACGCCGCGGCTGAATCCGGCCGGCGGTCGCCATAGCGTGAACGATCTGGCGATCGATGCCGTGGGCAACGCCTATGTCACCGATCCGTCGGGTGACGCGATCTATCGGATCACGCCTGGTGGTTCGGCGTCGGTTCTCGTCCGCGATGCGCGGCTGCAGAGCGACACGATCGGGCCCAACGGCATCGTTTGGCATCCGGGCGGCTATCTGCTGGTGGTCCGGTATGACGTGGGCACGCTGTTCCGGATCTCGCTGCGGGGTGAACTCAGTACGACTGGTCTGACCAGTGCACTGGTCGGGGGAGACGGCCTAGCGCTCCAGCGGGACGGGCGGCTGATCGCGATCACCAACAAGCTCGGGGCAGCGGGTGTCGAGCGGGCGACGGTGCTGAGCAGTCGGGACAACTACCGGACCGCGCAGGTGCGGTCGGTCGAGCCGTGGCCGGTCTCCGGTCCGACGACGGCTGCGATCACGCCGTACGGGACGTACGTACTGAGTGGGCGGATCGATGTGCTGATCGCGGGCGGCTGGTCTGACCAGTTCACTATCCGGCGGATGGGGGTGAGCTGAGCTGGCCGGAATCGGACAGTGTGAATTCTTGTAATTGGTACTGAAGTGCTCTGAGAATTCTTCACATGAGTGCTGTCGCGTCGCCGCCGCCGAGTCTCGAGGCGCGGATCCACGGCCTGCTGCCGGCGTTGAGCCCGGCGCAGGCCCGGATCGCCGCCGAGGTACTGCGGGATCCGGCGGCGGTCGCGGGCTCGACGATCGGCCAGCTGGCAGCCCGCTGCGGTACGTCGCTGCCGAGCGTGACGCGCTTCTGCCTCGCGCTCGGCCTGTCCGGGTACGCCGAGCTGCGGCTCGCGCTGGCGGCTGAGACTGGTCGGACCAGTCTCAGCTGGGAGCGTGGGACCGGTTCGGAGGTCGGACCAGACGACTCGCTTGACGACGTACTCCGGACGTTGCTGCGTGCTGACACGCGGGCGCTCGAGGACACGGTCGCGACTCTCGACGTCGATGCGCTCGGGCGTGCGGTGCGGGCGATCTCGGACGCGCGCCGGATCGACCTGTACGCCGTGGCGGGGTCGGCGGCTGTCGCTGAGGACCTGCGGTTGCGGCTGCATCGGATCGGGCGGGGCGCTAGTACGTGGAGCGACGTACATACCGCGCTCGCCAGCTCCGCGTTGCTCGGGTCCGGTGATGTCGCGATCGGGATCTCGCACAGTGGCGAGACGATCGAGGTGCTGGAACCGGTGGTGCGTGCCGGGCGGCAGGGCGCGACGACTGTTGCCATCACCAACTATCCGCGCTCGCCGTTGGCGCGGGCGGCGGACATCGTGCTGGTCACCGCGGCGCGCGACGTCACGTTCCGGACCGGGGATCTGGCCGGCCGGCACGCGCAGATGATCGTGCTGGATGCGCTCTATCTCGGCGTCGCACAGCGCGACTATCCGTTGGCCGAGCAGGCCTTCGACGCCACTGCCGAGGCCGTCGCCGATCACCGTCAACGATCCTGAAACGCCTTCTGCCGCAAGCTCCGTTCGTCCGCCTTCCGAAGGAGAATCATGCAGAGTCCGCACCAGATCCTTGGCCCCAGCCGCCGCAGCCTACTGCTCGGCGCCGGCGCCACTGCCTTGACTGCAGCCGCAGCGAGCGCCGCATCCGCCACAACCGCAGCCGCCTCGACCACCTCCGCCGGAGCCGGCTCTGCCGCCGGGGCCGGTTCGGCGGGAGCGGCGTCGGCAGGAGCGGCGTCGGCGGCGGGAGGCGCCTCGGCTGCTTCCGCTGCAGCGGGTGGTGTCGCGGCTGCCGCCGTACCGTCGCCGGACACGTTGCCGTTGACGGGTGGGCCTGACTTTCCGATCGGGTTGTTCTGGCCGCCGCACCCGTATGCGAGCACCGCGCAGCGGTTCGCGGAGATCAAGAACGCCGGGTTCGACTTCGTCATCTCCGGCAACTACGCCGGTGACGGCAACATCTTCCAGTACCAGCTCGGCCTCGCCCGCGACGCCGGGTTGAAGATGCTGATCTCGGACGACATCCAGATCCGCAACATGTCCCGCTGGTTCTCGATCTCCGACACCACCACCGACTTCCTCAGCGTGACCCCGGCCGAGGCCAGTGCGCTCTACATCCGAGCCCGTGACGCGTACGGTCCGTACTCGTCGCTGGCCGGGTTCAACTTCTACGACGAGCCGGGCGCGGGCTGGTTCGCGACGCTGGCGAAGGCGCTTGCGATCTCGCGTGAGCTCGCGCCGCAGTTGCTGCCGTACATCAACCTGCTGCCGTCCGACGACGCGACGTACTATCGCAACTTCGTCGACGTGGTGAAGCCGTCGCTGATCTCCTTCGACCGGTACCCGCTGCTGTCCGAGGGGCGCGAGGACGAGAACTACTTCCACAACTGGGCAATCGTCCGGGACGCGGCGTTGTACGGCGATATCCCGGCGTGGGTCTACATCCAGACGCTTGCCTACAACAACCATCGCGAACCGACCGCGGCCGAGCTGCTCTGGCAGATCAACGTCAGCCTTGCGTACGGCGCGAAGGGAATCCAGTACTTCACGTACTGGACGCCGGAGGCTGCTCGCGGTGAGGGGTTCGGGCCGGCGCTGATCACGGTCGACGGCAAGCGGACGGCGCGGTACGACGCTGCGAAGCAGATCAACACCGGTTGGTTGCATCAGGTCGGGCGGGAGCTGAAGCCGTTGGTGTCGGAGTCCGTGGTGCATGCCAACGAGACTCCGTTGCCCAACGGTGCGGTTGGGTTCACGCCGACGGCCTTGGTCTCGGCGGTCTCGGGGGATTCGGTTGTCGTGGGCACCTTCCGGTCGCGGGATGCCTCGTTGGGTGATCGGTGGGTGTTGGTTGCCAACCGGTCGCATAGCGCGCGGGCTCGGGTGGTTCTGGCGGTGAACGAGCAGACGGTTGGGTCGGTTGGGGTGTTCCAGCCGGCGAGGGGGAAGTACGTGTCGCAGCGGGTCGGGCCGGTGCAGGTCTCGCTGGCTCCTGGGGCGGCGACGTTGGTCAAGCTCGGCGTGAAGTAGTCAGGTGGTCTGACCGGTGTAGATGCCCATCGCGCGGAAGCGCAGGGCCGGGGCCGCGTACTCCTCCAGGGCGTGCGCGGTCCAGCCGATCATCCGGGCGAGCGCGAACAGGGCGTCGCCGGCGTCCGGGCGGAAGTTGTACGCGTGCATGATCGCGGCGATGGCGAGGTCGCTGTTCGGGAAGGTCGGAGCGCGCTCGGTGATGGCGGCGATCGTGGCGACGATCGGGTGGTCGCCGAGGAGACCTAGCAGTACTTCGGCGCGTGGGTCGCGGTGCTGGTAGATGCGGTGGCCGAAGCCGGGGATGGCTTCGCCTGATCGCAGTTGGTCCGAGAGTGCTTTCAGGGGGTCCTGCTGTGCGCGTTGGAGGAACTCGTAGGCGAGGGTCGGCGCGGCACCGTGGTACTGCCCGTCGAGGGCGCCGAGCCCGGCGGAGATGACGGCGTACAAGTTCGCGCGTGCGCTGGCGGCAACCCTCGCCGCAACCGTCGAAACAGCAAGCCCGTGGTCAGCCAGCAGGATAAGAGCCGCATCAAGCACCTCCGGCCGAGCCGGTTCGTCCGACAGCTTGGGCCAGAGCCGTGCCCCGAGGGTCGTGTCGGGGGCCGCGTAGTCACCGTGATCCCGCGGCTGCTCGGTCAGGTCGGGCAGCGCTGTCACCAGAGTCCCGATCAGCCTGCCGGCCGCAGCAGTAACTGCTGGCACCGACAAGTCGAACCGCAACGGATCCGCAGCCCCAAGTACAGCCACCGCAACCCGCACCCGATCCGTCAACCGAGCCCCCTCCGGCACCACGGCAACAGCCGCCCGAGCAAGCTCCACCCCATCATCCGTCCCCACAAACGCACCCGCGGCGGAGGCCGCCCCCGTGCCCCCGGAAGAGCCGGCCGCGAACATGGCCGCGCTCGCGGCCGAGCCGCCCGCGCTCCCGGCTGAGCTGACGGCGGAGCCCGCCCCCGCCTCCGCGCTCGCGGCTGAGCTGAGGGCGGAGGTCGCTCCAGCCGTCCCGGGAGGGCCGGCTGACGCTGCCCCGGTGGTGCTGGCTGCGGACGTCGCGTCTGTGGGGGAGGGCCTCGGGGCTGCGCCGGTCCACAGGAGGTGGGCTACTTGTTCGACGGTCCAGGTGGTGGAGAGGGTGCTGGCTGGGTGGCCTCGGTAGTGGAGTTCGTCGTTCTGGAGGAGGGTTAGTTGGGATTCGATGCGTTCTACTACGCCGGAGTGGTCGACCGAGCGGCTGGCCAGGCGTTCTACTTCGGTGGCTGGGAAGAGGCTGCCTCGGCGGCCTCGGGCGCGGGTGCTGGTGAGGAGGCCTCGGCTGACGTAGGCGTAGATGGTTTCGGGTTTGACCTGGAGGCGGCGGGCGACCTCCGCGGTGGTCAGGTAATTCTCGTCACCTTCGGCGGTCATCCACGCTCCCCAACGGATTCACATTGACTGGATCAATATTGACAATAGTTGATTGGCTGTCAACTCTGAAGCTATGTCAACAGTGATCAATGTTCCGCCCGGTCTGCGCAACGTCGTCGTCACCGAGACGACCCTCGGTGACGTCCGTGGGGACGAGGGGTTCTACCACTACCGCCAGTACTCGGCGATCGATCTCGCCAAGTCGAAGACGCTCGAAGACGTCTGGTACCTGATGTTCGAGGGCCACCTCCCGACCGAGGCCGAGCGCGACCGGTTCATCGCCGAAGTCGCCCCGCTGCGCGTCCTTCCCGACGAGGTCAGCGCGGTCCTGCCCGCGATCGCGGCCGCCGGCGACAAGTTCAACCCACTCGCCGGTCTTCGCACCGCGCTCTCGCTCCTCGCGGCCGTCCGTGGTCTCAAGCCGCTGTGGGACATCGACCCAGCCCGCCGCAAGGCCGACGCGATGCTGGTCTGCGCGGTCACCCCGACCATCCTCGCCGCCCTCTACCGCCTCCGCGAAGGTCAGCAGCCGCTCCAGCCCCGCGCCGACCTCTCCGCCGCCGCGAACTGGCTTTACCTCGTCACCGGCACCGAGCCGAACGCCGTACACGCCACCGCGATCGAGCACTACCTCGTCTCGACCCTGGACCACGGCTTCAACGCCTCAACCTTCACCGCCCGCGTGATCGCCTCCACCGGCGCCGACGTCGTCTCCGCCGTCGCGGGCGCGATCGGCGCGTTCTCCGGACCGCTGCACGGCGGCGCCCCGGACCGCGCCCTCGCCAGCCTCGACGAGATCGGTACGCCGGACAGCATCGACGCCTGGGTCCGCGAGAAGGTCTCCGCCGGCGACCGCATCATGGGCTTCGGCCACGCGGTCTACCGAACCGAGGACCCGCGCTCGCTGATGCTCCGCGACATCGCCCGCGGTATCGGCGGCGACCTGGTCGACTTCGCGACCACCGTCGAGCAACGCATCGTCGACGTCCTCGCCGAACTGAAGCCCGGCCGGAACCTCTACGCGAACGTCGAGTTCTACGCCGGCGTCGTGATGGAGCTCTGTGGCATCCCGCGCGCGATGTTCACGCCGACGTTCGCGGTCAGCCGCATCATCGGCTGGTCCGCCAACATCCTCGAACAGGCCCAGGACCCGAAGATCATCCGCCCGATCGCCACGTACGTCGGCCCGCAACCGCCGGCCCCGATCAACTAAGCGACGAACTGCATGACCCCGTCCTCGACCGCACCGAACCGGAGCGTCACCAGGTCGCGCGGGTAGTTCTGCCGAAGGCGCCAGGGCCCCTGACTGCCCTGGCGCGGGAGGATCGCGGCCGCCCGGCGGATGTACCCGGACGACAGGTCGACCACCGGCCGCGGCGGGGCGTCGTACTCGGCCGGGTCGACCTCCGGGACGCAGATCCGCGTGCCGGTCGCGGTCAGGTGGTTGAGCAGCCGGCACACGTACTGCGAGGTCAGGTCGGAGCGCAACGTCCAGGAGTTGTTGGTGTACCCGATGCACCAGGCAAGGTTCGGTACGCCGCTGAGCATCATGCCCTTGTAGACAAAGGTGTCGTGCGGCTCGACCGGCCGCCCGTCGACCGTCACCTTGATGTTGCCGAGCGCAACCATCCGCAACCCGGTCGCGGTGACCACGAGATCGGCATCGAGCTCGGCGCCGGACCGCAGCAACAGACCGGTCGGCGTGAAGCGGACGATCTCGTCGGTCACCACCGACGCCGACCCGTCCCGCAACGCCTTGAAGAGATCGGCGTCCGGCACCAGGCACAACCGCTGGTCCCACGGCTTGTACTGCGGCGTGAAGTGCGGATCAACCGGGATCGACTCCGGCAGCTCTCGGGCCACACCGGCGTTCAGCAACCACGCCGCATGCGCCGGCCACTTGCGAAACGCGCTGTAGAGCGCGGTGCTCACGGCAACGTTCTTGCCGCGAATCACCCGGTGCGCGAGGTTCTCCGGCAGTACGGCGCGGAGCCGGTCCGAGAACGCGTCGCGGGCGGGCCGGGAGGCGACGTAGCTCGGCGTACGCTGCAGCATCGTCACGTGTTCCGCCGCACCGGCCATGGCGGGCACGAGCGTTACCGCGGTCGCACCGCTGCCGATGACGACCACTCGCTGACCGGTGTAGTCCAGATCGGCCGGCCAGTGTTGCGGGTGCACGATCCGGCCCTCGAACGAGCTCTGCCCGGGGAAGTCGACCACATACCCCGAGTCGTAGTCGTAGTACCCGCTGCACACGTACAGGAACGAGCAGGTGTACAGCGAGTCGCCAGTCTCAACGGTCCACAACGCATCCGAGGACGACCACGAGGCGTGTACGACGCGTTGCCCGAAGCGGATGTGCTTGTCGATGCCGTACGTCGACGCCGTCTCGTGCAGGTAGTCGAGGATCGACGGCCCGTCCGCGATCGCCTTCGCCGCCTTCCACGGGTGGAACGGGAACCCGAGCGTGAACATGTCCGAGTCCGACCGCACCCCCGGATACCGGAACAGGTCCCAGGTGCCGCCGAGCGCGTCTCGGGCCTCCAGTACGGCGTACGTCCGGTCCGGGCAGCGGGTCTGGAGACGGTACGCCGCGCCGATCCCGGACAGCCCCGCGCCGACGACCAGCACGTCGAAGTGCTCCATGGAACTCACAGTACTCAACAGTAATGAAGATTCTTCCCGGGTGTTGTCGATTCCGTGTGGCGGCGATCGTCAGCAAGATGTTCAGTACAAGCCCTACACGAGGGAGAGCCTGAGATGGCGCAGTACATGTTCCTGCTGTACGACAGCGAAGAGTGGTACGACAACGTCACGCCGGACGACTGGCAGCAGGCGATGAAGCTGCACGGGGCGTTCGCCGAGGCGGTGGAGAAGGCCGGGGCGCGGATCCTCGGCGGGGAGGCGCTCGAGCGGTCCACGACGGCGAGCACGGTGAAGCAGCGCGAGGGTGCCGAGCCGCTGGTCACCGACGGTCCGTTCATCGAGACCAAGGAGGCGCTCGGCGGCTACTACGTGATCGAGGCCCGCGATCTCGACCAGGCGCTGGAGCTGGCCAAGATCTGCCCGTCCGGCAATGTCGAGGTCCGTCCGGTGATGGACACCTCGTCGGACTCGCAGCCGTCGGCCTGACATGCCTGAGCCGGGTACGCCGACGTTCCGTCCCGTCGGCGTACCCGCGGGGGACGAGCGATGACTGAGGCGGTAGAAGTCACGCGAGTGGTCGACCAGGCTCATCGCGAGAGCTGGTCGACCGTGCTCGCGTCGGTCGTGCGCCTGACGCGCGACCTCGACCTGGCCGAGGACTGCACGCAGGACGCGTTCGTGCAGGCGCTGCGGACCTGGCCGGACGGGATCCCGTCGAATCCGGGTGGCTGGCTGACGACGGTCGCCCGGCGTCTCGCGCTGGACCGGCTGCGGCGGGAGACCAACCTGTGGCGGAAGCTGCCGCTGCTGGTCGAGGAGCCCGGCGAGGTCGAGCAGCCGACGGACCCGCTCAGGCTGGTGTTCACCTGCTGCCACCCGGCGCTGGCGCGCGAATCACAGGTGGCGCTGACGCTGCGGCTGATCTGCGGGCTGACGACCCGCGAGGTGGCGGCCGTCCTGCTGATCAGCGAATCGACGGCGGCGGCGCGGATCACCCGGGCCAAGAAGAAGATCGCGGCCGCGGGTATTCCGTACCGGATCCCCGCGGATCACGAGCTGCCCAAGAGGCTGGACGTCGTGCTGACCGTCGTACATCTGGTCTACACGGCAGGTCATGTGGCGGCCGGGTCTGAGCTGACGCGGTCGGATCTGACCGGTCGGGCGGTGGAGTTGGCGCGGCTGCTGGAGCGGTTGATGCCGGACGAGCCGGAACCGCAGGCGTTGCTCGGGTTGCTGTTGATGACCGAGGCGCGTGGTGATGCGCGGGTGAGTGCGGACGGCGAGCTGGTTCTGCTCGCGGATCAGGACCGTTCGCGGTGGGACGCGCCACTGCTGGCGGAGGGCGTCTCGCGGGCGACCTCGGCCCTCCAGCGAGGGCATGGGCGCTTCGCGTTGCAGGCGGCCGTCGCGGGGCTGCACGTGACTGCGCCGTCGTGGGAGAGGACGGATTGGCGCCAGGTGGTCCGCATGTACGACGCGATGATGGTGAGCTGGCCGACCCCGATCGTCGCGCTCAATCGGGCTGCCGCACACAGCCTCGTGCCCGGCGCGGACCTCGCTGCGGTCCTCGACGAATTGGATGCCTTGAGCAAGGAGCCCGCGCTGGCGGCGTACGCGTACCTGCCTGCGACCCGGGCAGACGTGCTCACCCGCCTCGGTCGCGCGGACGAGGCCGCCGACGCCTATCGGGAGGCGATCGAGCTCACCGCCAACGAGACCGAGCGCCGCTTCCTGACGGCGAGGCTTCAGGCGCGGGGCGCCCAGAGCTGATCGGCGTCGCCGGCTTCCATCCGGCCGCGGTACACGTCGATCTTGTGGTCGATGAGCTCCAGACTCTCCTGCAGCTCGGCGAGCTGGGTGAGTACGTCGGAACGGTGCCGCTCGAGTAGTTCGAGCCGGTCCTTCTCGTTGCCACGCCCGGCGAGGACGAGCTCGGCGTACTGCCGGATCACGCGGATCGGCATCCCGGTGGCCCGGAACTTCGTGCAGATCTTGATCCAGTCCAGGTCGATCTTGCGGTAGCGGCGGCGCCCGCCTGAGGTGCGGTCGACGGTGGTGACGACCAGGCCGGCGCGTTCGTAGTACCGGAGCGTGTGGACGCTGACGCCGGTGCGTTCGGCGGCCTCGGCGATGCTGATCCCGCGTTCATTGACTTCGAGCACGCTCTAAATCCTAGCGTGGTCGGTATGACCCTCTCAACGCTCGAGGACACTGGTCTGACCAGTGCCCGCCGGTACGCCGTCCTCGTGATCTGCTGCGCGAGCCTGCTGATCTCGGTGATGGACATCTCGATCGTGAACGTCGCCCTGCCCGCGATCCGGGACGGGCTCGGGGCCTCGACGGCCGGGCTGCAGTGGACCGTCGACGCCTACACGCTGGTGCTGGCGAGCTTCCTGTTGCTGGTCGGTTCGACCGCGGATCGGTTCGGCCGGCGCCGGATGTTCCGGCTCGGGCTGATCGTGTTCGGGATCGGTTCGCTGCTGTGCAGCCTGGCGCCGGGGATCGGCTGGCTGATCGCCGCGCGGGCGGTGCAGGCGGTCGGCGGCACGATGCTGAACCCGGTCGCGATGGCGATCGTGGTGGGGGTGTTCCCGGACCGGGCCGAGCGGGCGCGGGCGATCGGGATCTTCGGTGCGACGGCCGGCCTGTCGCTGGTGCTCGGTCCGATCGTCGGCGGCGCTCTCGTCGACGGTCTCGGCTGGCGGTCGATCTTCTGGGTGAACCTTCCGATCGTCGTACTCGCGGTGGTCTTCACCAGCTTGTTCGTCCCGGAGTCCCGCGCCGCGCACGGCCGGCGGTTCGACCCGGTCGGTCAGCTTCTCGTCATCTTCGTGCTCGGCGGCGTCGTGTCGGCGATCATCGAGTCCGAGAAGCACGGCTGGGGTACGCCGTTCATCGTCGGTCTGCTCGTGATCGCAGCGGTTTCGGCGGTCGCGCTGATCGCGTACGAACGCCGGCGGGCGGAGCCGTTGCTCGAGCTTCGCCTGTTCCGCAGCGTCCCGTTCAGCTCCGCCGTACTGATCGCGCTGTTCGCCTACAGCGGCTTCGGCGCGTTCCTCTTCGTCACGACCCTCTACCTGCAGAGCGTGCGGAACCTGTCCGCGCTCGACGCCGGCCTGTCCCTGCTGCCCGTCGGTCTGCTGATCTGCGTACTGTCGCCGCTCACCGGCCGCGTGGTCGGTTCGCACGGCCCACGCTGGCCGCTAGTCGTCGCCGGTACGGCGCTGACACTCGGAGCGGCCGCGTCGATGACGATCGGTGTCTCCACTCCACTGCCCGTCATCCTCGCGATCTTCCTGCTGTTCGGCGTCTTCCTCGGCACGATCAACCCGCCGATCGCGAACTCGGCGGTCTCCGGCATGCCCGCCTCGATGACCGGCCTTGCGGCATCGCTCGCGTCGGTCGGCCGGCAGACCGGTACGTCGCTCGGCGTCGCGATCGCCGGATCGATCGTCGGTGCCAAGGCGACGACCGATCCGCAGGCGTTCGTCCACGCCGCCCACCTGGTCTGGTGGCCGATCATCGCGATGGGACTCGTCGTACTGGCGCTGGCCCTGGTGAGTACGAGCCGCCGAGCGCTCCTTACCGCGCAGGCGGTGTGAGCGGCAGACCGAAGTACGGGACGAGGCTCGGCGTACTGAAGACGTGGATGCCGGTCAGACCAGTGGCCGTCGGCGTGAGTACGGCGACGCCGTACGCCTCGCCCTTGAAGTAGGCGCCGACCGCAGGCTGACCGTTCGCGACGATCGGGATCATCCGCCAGTCCCCGGGCTCGCCGAGCGCGGACTCCAGCAGTTGCAGGCACATCACCCGACCGTTGAACCAGGCCGTCGTACCGACCATCTCGATCGCCGCGTCTGCGCGCAGCGCCCGTTCGAGAGCAGCCAGATCGGCGTTCTCGAAGCCGGAGATGTAATCCGCGAGCAGGGCTTGGGCCTGTGGGTCGTCCGGCTCGACAACCTCTGAGGGCGGGTTCTCGTCGAGTCGGGCTCGCGCTCGCTGCAGCGTGCTCTTCACCGCCGCCACCGAGGTGTCGAGCATGCTGGCGACCTCGGCCGCCGGGAACGCCAGCACCTCGCGCAGGATCAGCACGGCGCGCTGCTTGGCCGGCAGGTACTGCAGCGCCGCGATGAGCGCCAGTCGCAGGCTCTCCCGCGTGGTCACGATGGTCGCCGGGTCGTGCACCAGCAACTCCGCGATCGGCTCCACGAAGAGCACAGACGGGTCGTCGGGAGGTGTGCCGGGGGAGAGGTCGGTGGCTGGAGCGCCGAGACCGGACGGCAGGGCGCGGCGGCCGCGTTGCTCGAGTGCGGTCAGGCAGACGTTGGTCGCGATCCGGTACAGCCACACCCGCACTGAGGACCGTTCCTCGAAGGCCGACCACGACCGCCAAGCCCGCAGGTACGTCTCCTGTACGGCGTCCTCGGCCTCGTGCACAGAAGCGAGCATCCGGTAGCAGTGGGCGAGCAGCTCCTTCCGGAACGGCTCCGTCCGGCTACCGAAGTCACTCACTACAACCTCCTCGATCGTCACAGGCCCAGCACCGGCCGTGCCCAGCGTGCCATCCGCCGGATCGCATCGTCGGCCTCCGGCGCGCGACCCGCCGCCATCTGGAACGTGTGCTGCATCTCCGGGAACACATCCAGCCGTACGTCGACCCCGGCCTTCTCCGCCGCCTCGGCCAGCATGTTCGCGTCGTCGAGCAGTACTTCGTCGCCGCCGACCTGGATGTAGATCGGCCCGAGCCCGGTGAGGTCGCCGTACAGCGGGTTCACGAACGGGTCCCGCGGCGAGCCGTCCGGTCCCAGGAAGAGGTAGGCGAGTCCACGGACCAGGTCGCGGTGGAAGAACGCGTCGCGGTCGCGGTTGCCGTCGTACGACGCACCTGTCGCCTCGAAGTCGACCGCGGGGGAGAACGGCAGCGCACCGGCCGGGAGCGGCAGGCCGATCGAGCGGGCGCGGAGCTGGGTGGTGATGGCCATGCCGCCGCCGACCGAGTCGCCGGCGAACACGATGTGCTCGGGTGCGAGGCCCTGGTTCAGCAGCCAGCGGTAGGTGTCGACCGCGTGGTCGAGCTGAGCCGGGTGCGTGTGCGCGGGCGCCATCGGGTAGTCGAAGACGAGCGCACGGGACCCGACTGCTTTAGCCAGGTGAGCGAACAGCTTCCGGTGTGAGAACCGCGATCCGCCGACGTAGCCGCCGCCGTGGAGGCACAGCAGGACCCGGTCCGTGGCGGCGTTGTGCGGGTTGATCCAGAGCGCCTCGCGGCCGTCGACGGACAGGTAGTCCACGTCCGACGGTTCGGTCGTCAGCTCGGCCCAGCGATGGTCGTCCAGTTCCTGGTCGCCTTCGCGGGTGTCCTGCTCGGCCGCTGCCCGCGACTTGGCCCAATGCCGGCGGACTGCTTCCGACTCCTTGCTCGCCATCGTGGTTCCTTTCGTTGCTGGTCGTTATCGGTACTGACCAGCGCTGCCGCGAAAAGGAATCGGCGTGCTTCACTGGGAGCATGAGCACTCCGGGCTCAGGGTCGGCGCTGTCGGCCTCGGAAGAACGCACGTGGGCGATGCTCGCGCATGTGGGGGTGTTCATCGCGGCCTGGTTCGCGATGGGGTTCCTGTGTCCGCTGATCATCTGGCTGCTGTTCCGCGGGCGGTCCGAGTTCGTCCGCAAGAACGCGGTGGAGTCGCTGAACTTCCAGATCTCATTGCTGATCTACACGGCGATCGCGGTGGTGCTGGTACTGATCACGTTCGGTCTCGGGGTGCTGATCATCGTGCCGCTGATCGTGATCGGCGCGGTCGCGGCGGTAGTGGTCATCGTGATGGCGACGATCGCGGCGTCGAGCGGGCAGGACTACCGGTATCCGCTGACGATCAGGTTCATCCGCTGACGGTCCGCTAGGGTCGGGCCGGTGGAACTCATCGGCCAGGGCATGGAAGGCGCGGTCTACGACCTCGGGGACGGGACCGTGCGGAAGGTCTGGTTCGACCGGCGGCCGGAGGATGTGCTGCCCCTGAAGGCGTTCCTGGACGAGCTGCCGGAGCTGCCGTTCCGTACGCCGCGGATCCGCGAGGTCGGCGTGGGCGAGAACGGGCTGGCGGTCAGCGTGGAGGACAAGCTGACCGGCGTACCGCTGCGCGAGGCCGGTCTGGCGGAGGAGCAGGCCCTCGACGCGTTCGTGCTGGTCGTCGAAGCGCTGCGATCCACCCACCCCGGTCCGGCGGCCACGGCGATGACCGTGATCAACGAGCCTTTCTGGAAGCAGTCCTGGGGCGAGAGCCTCGCGGGCTTGGTGGGGCGTCGCGCGGCGGCCTCGAAGGTTCACCTCGAGCGGGACGTGCCTGGTTTCCCTCGGCTGTTGGAGCAGGTGGTTGAGGGGCTGTGCAGCCTGCCTGACCTCACGTTGAGTGTGGTGCATGGCGACATCTGCCCGCCCAACGTGCTGATGGACGGCGCACGGGTCGCGGCGGTGTTGGACTGGGGGTTCTTGTCGACCGCGGGGGACAACACGTTCGAGGCGTCGCTGGCGGCCGGGTTCTTCGACATGTACGGGCCGGAGGCACGGCGGCTGGACGAGCTGCTGCTGAGGCGGTTCGAAGAGCTCGGGCACGACCGGGAGCGGATGCGGCTCTACCGGCAGGCGTACGCGATCATCACCGCGACCATCTACGACGAGAACGCCGGAGACGGCCACTACCTCTGGTGTGTCAACCAGCTCACGAAGTGATCGGTACGCCGGCTCGCAGGTTGTGGAGCTGGTCCGGCGCGGCCAGAAGCATCGGGAGCCGCCTGGCATTCAGCGGCGAGACCAGGCCTTCCAGCTCCTCGGGTGCGTGCCACGACAGGCCGCGGATCTCGAAGCCGTCCGGATGCAGTTCGTCGATCAGTGACGGGTCGTGTACGCCGCCGTCGTACAGGATCTCGACTGCGTCGCCCCAGCCCTCCCAGCGCGGTAGCCAGTCGATCGCTAGTACGGCGAGCAGCGGCAGCGCCGTACCGATCTCTTCCTGCATCTCCCGGGACGCACCGGTCGCCGGGTCCTCGTCGGGCTCGACCACACCGCCGGGCAGCTCCAGGTCCTTCTTGTAGCTGACCTGACACAGCAGGACGCGCCCGGCCGTGTCGCGTACGACGACGTGGGCGATCACCCGCTTCTTGGGCAGGGTCGAGTCCATCAACGCCGTCCAGCCCGTCACCGAGTCCGGCCGTGGGTCGTCCTTGCGCATCCCGTAGATCGCGACGTCCCGGCGCTCGCCGTCGACCAGCGCGCCGCCACGCAACACGCCCTCACGCCGGAAACCGGACCGGATCGCCACCCGGGCGCTCGAGTGCAGCTCGGGGTCGACCTCGACCTGCAGCCGCTCCAGCCCGAGCTCGGCGAACGCGTACTCCGACACGAGTCGCAGCGCCTGCTGGGCCGGTCCGGGGCCGCCGTCGAGCGACCAGACGACCAGAGCGACCCCGGGCGTGGTCCGGCGTACCTCGACCGTGCCCAGGGTGTCTCCCGCGTGTTCCGGGCCGCCCGGATGGATGTGCTCGACGGTGAACGTCGTCATCTGCCCGTTCGGCGGCGAAGGTCGCAGCGTCAGCTCACCATCTGACAGGGGGTCCACGGCGGTCACCCCTGAACGCTACCCGGTGAAGCGTAGGTACACCGTTGCCAGGGGTGGGACGGACAGTTCGGTGCTGGTGGTCATCCCGTGCCACTCCGGTCCGTCGGCCTCGACGGCGCCGAAGTTGCCGACGCCGGAGCCGCCGTACGTGTTGGCGTCGGTGTTGACGACCTCTTCCCAGCGGCCGGCGTACGGGAGGCCGAGGCGGTAGCCGTGGTGCGGGATCGCGGAGAAGTTCGCGACACACGCCACGCTGGGCTCGCCCTCGCCGCCGTACCGGACGAACGAGAAGATGTTGTTGCTGGCGTCGTTCGCGTCGATCCAGCTGAACTTCTCCGCGTCATGGTCGGTGCGCCAGAACGCCGGAGTGTCCTTGTAGACCCGGTTCAGGTCGCGGACCAGCTGCTGCAGACCCTGGTGGTCGCTGTGGTCCAGCAGCCACCAGTCCAGCTCGCCCTTCTCCGACCACTCCGACTCCTGGCCGAACTCGCAGCCCATGAACAGCAGCTGCTTGCCCGGGTGCGCCCACATCATCGCCAGGTACGCACGCAGGTTCGCCAGCTGCTGCCAGCGGTCGCCGGGCATCTTGCGCAGCAGCGATCCCTTGCCGTGCACGACCTCGTCGTGGGAAAGCGGGAGGACGAAGTTCTCGGAGTACGCGTACATCATCGAGAACGTCAGCTCGTGGTGGTGGTACTGGCGGTGGATCGGCTCGTGCTCCAGGTAGCGGAGCGAGTCGTTCATCCAGCCCATGTTCCACTTGAAGCCGAAGCCGAGCCCGCCGAGATGCGTCCCGCGGGTGACGCCCGGCCAGGACGTCGACTCCTCGGCCACGGTGATGACGCCGGGGACCCGCTTGTACAGGGTCGCGTTCATCTCCTGCAGGAACGAGACGGCCTCCAGGTTCTCGCGGCCGCCGTACTGGTTCGGGACCCACTGGCCGTCCTGGCGCGAGTAGTCCAGGTAGAGCATCGAGGCGACCGCGTCGACGCGCAGGCCGTCGATGTGGAACTCCTCGGCCCAGTAGATCGCGTTCGCCACCAGGAAGTTCCGCACCTGCGGCCGGCCGAAGTCGAAGACCAGCGTGCCCCAGTCCGGCTGCTCGCCGCGGCGCGGGTCCGGGTGCTCGTACAGCGGCGTACCGTCGAAGCGGGCCAGGGCCCAGGCGTCCTTCGGGAAGTGTGCGGGCACCCAGTCGACGATCACGCCGATGCCGGCCTGGTGCAGCCGGTCGACGAGCAGGCGGAAGTCGTCCGGGTCGCCGAAGCGCGAGGTCGGCGCGAAGTACGACGTGACCTGGTAGCCCCACGATCCGCCGAACGGGTGTTCCATCACCGGCATCAGCTCGACGTGGGTGAACCCCATGTCGTTGACGTAGGCAACAAGTTCGTCGGCCAGCTCGCGGTACGAGCGGCCCTTCCGCCAGGAGCCGAGATGTACTTCGTACACGCTCATCGGTTCCGCGTACGCCTCGGCCTGCGCGCGCCGCTCCAGCCAGGCCGCGTCGCTCCACTCGTACGCCGACTCGGTGACGACGGACGCGTTCGCCGGGGGAGTCTCGGCCAGGTTCGCCATCGGGTCGGCCTTCTGCCGCCAGACGCCGTCGCGGCCGCAGATGTCGAACTTGTACCGCGTGCCGGCGCCGACGCCGGGCACGAAGATCTCCCAGACGCCGGAAGAGCCCAGCGAGCGCATCGGGTGGGCGCGGCCGTCCCAGAAGTTGAAGTCCGCGGTCAGCCGGATCCCCTGCGCGTTCGGGGCCCAGACCGCGAACGACGTACCGGTGACGGTCCCGGTCGGGCCGTCGTAGCGCCGGACGTGGGCACCCAGCACGGTCCACAGCTGCTCGTGCCGGCCCTCGCCGATCAGGTGCAGGTCGACCTCGCCCAGCGACGGGAGATAGCGGTACGGGTCGTCGACCACGGTCGCGGGACCGTCGGTGTAGGTCACCTCGAGGCGGTAGTCCGGGACCTTGTCGACGTCGAGTACGCCGACCCAGATGCCGTCGTACTCGTGCCGGAGATCGAGGCGGTGGTCGTCGTACAGCACGGTGACGCTCTTCGCGAACGGCCGCAGCGCTCGCACCGTCACACCGTGCTCACCGAGATGCGGGCCGAGCACCCGATGAGGATCGTGGTACGTGCCGCCGACGAGTCTCTCCAGCTCGGTCCGATCGACCGGTACCGCTGTCACCACAGGCTCCTCAACCGCCACCACAGGCTCCTCAAAAGCTTCGCGCTCTCCCATGAATCCCATCCTGCCCGATCAACCCCGTCTTCACTGCACCCCGTACCCGCCGAGTCCCGACGTACACAATCCTCAGTCGGCCAAAGCTTCTCGTACGGCGTTGAGGCGGGCGGCGTACCGGGGCCAGGCGAAGCCTGTCTGCGTGTAGATCGTGGTGGTTTCGGCCAGCAGCGTGGCGGCCTGCGGGCCGTTGCCCTGTGCGACGGCGAGCGCGGTGGCTACTGCCCGAGCCGCCAGCCAGGAGGTGCTCTGCTCGGTTGTCTCGGCGAAGACTGCGTCGAGGAGTGCGGCTGCCTCGTCCACTTCGCCTTGCAGGATGAGGAGATCGGCCAGGTCGATGTACGCGTGCGTGACGCCGCTGTCGTCGGCAACGGCGTACTCGACTGCGGACCGTAGGTACTTCTCGGCGGCGTCGAGGTCAGCGCGGGCGACGGCGACCACGCCGCGGATCACCTCGTTGAGCGGGAGGATCTGGCGGTCGTCGAGGCGGCGTGCGTAGTGGTCGGACTCGGCGGCCGCCTTGAGTGCTTCGTCGTACCGGTTGAGGCTGACGAGTGCGCCGGCAAGGTTGCTGAGGCCGCGGGACAGGCCGTGCTCGTCGCCGTACTCGCGGTCCGCGACGATGCAGGTCTCGTAGCACTCGAGGGCCTTCGCAGGTTGGCCTGTGTAGACGTAGAGGGTGCCCAGTGCGTCGGTGCAGGCGGAGAGTCTGCGTTCGTGTTGCGGTGAGGTCCGGGCGAGTGCTTGGCCTGCCAGCAAGGGGGTGAACGCGTCTGTGAGATGGCCGCGTTCGATCTCGACGATGCTGCGGTAGTAGAGCGCTGTCAGGGTGAGGGTGTCGTCGTCCTGTGTTCGGGCCAGTGCTTCGGCTTCGGTGAGGGCTTCTGCGGCTTGGTCGAAGCGGCCGCGCATGGTGAGGACGAAGCCGTGGTTGCTGAGGGCGGCAACTCGTTCGGCGGTGGTTGCGTTCGGGGCGTCCGCGAGTGCTGCGAAGTGGCGGGCGGCTTCGGCGTACCAGCCTCTGATCAGCCAGGGGGTGTGGAGGGCTAGGGCTAGTCGGAGGCCTACGACGGCGCGGTCTGTGCCTGGGGCGCGGTCCAGGATGTCGAGCAGGTTGGGCCATTCGGCGAAGACTTCGGTGACGGAGTCGGCCGATGCGAAGTCGTCGTCGCGGGCGGCTGTCTGGACGAAGCTGAGGGCCCAGTCGAGTTGTGCTGTGCGGGCTTGGTCGGTCTCGCGTGCGTCCTCGAGCTTGGTCAGTGCGTAGTCGCGGACGGTTTCCAGGAGGCGGAAGCGGCGGCCGTTCACGGCTTCGACTGTGAGGAGGGAGCGGTCGGCCAGCTCGGTCAGGGCCGGTGCTACGTCGCGGGGGTCGTCGGCGACCTGTTCGGCGGCTTCGAGGGTGAAGCCACCGGCGAATACGGCTATGCGGCGGAGTACTGCGCGCTCTCGGTCACCTAGGAGTTGATGGCTCCAGTCGAGTGCGGCGACCAGACTGGTGTGTCTGAGCTGGGCGTCGCGGGAGCCGGCCACCAGTAGTCGCATGCGGTCGGCCAGGCGCTTTGCGAGTTGGGGGACGGTCAGGGTGCGGGTGAGACCGGCGGCCAGCTCGATGCCTAGTGGGTAGCGGTCTACCGCCGTACAGATGGCTGCGATCTGCTCGGGGTCGGCGCTGTGGGCGTCGGTGGCGCAGCGCTCGGTGAACAGCTTGGCCGCGTCCAGTGCGTCCAGGGGGCGCATCGGCCAGACTTCCTCGGCTGCCAGCTGGAGTGGTCGCTGGGAGGTGACCAGGATGGTCAGGGCGGGCGCCTGACGGAGCAGTCCGGCGACGATCTCGGCCGTCTGCTCGACGACGTGCTCCGCGTTGTCGAGCACCAACACGGACCCATCCAGGCTCGCCGCAGCCGCCCCAATCGGATCGTGCCCGCCGGCGTCATCCCCCACAATCGCTTCCAGTACTGCGGTTTCCCGCTGCAACGGCGCCAACTCCACAACCCGCACGACCCGCTTCGTGGCGCGCGCAGCTTCGAACGCCAACCGCGACTTCCCACTCCCCGGCCCACCCGTCAACGTAACCAACCCAGGCTGCTCCAACCGCCGCACGAGCGAGGAGAGCTCAGCGTCCCGCCCCACAAAGCTGGTGAGAGGCGCCGGCAGCTGAACCGTTGGGGTGTCAGGAGGAGGTGGTGAAACCGTGGTCTTCGGGGTTTTGAGTAGGAGGGTTGGGTCTTGGCGGAGTAGGCGGAGTTCCATCGCCGCTGTGTCTGGGGTGGGGTCTACGCCTAGTTCTTCGGCTAGGCGGGTGCGGAGTTTGGAGAGGCGGGAGAGGGCGTCGGCTTGGCGGCCGGTGCGGTAGAGGGCGAGGGCTAGTAGGCACCAGAGGCGTTCGTGTAAAGGGTTTTCGCCCGCCAGCGCCTCGAGCTCGCGGGCGGCTTCGGCTGCGTGGCCCAGGGCTAGCTCGGCGTCCAGGAGTTCGACCTGGAGAGCCAGGCGCCACGCGTCGAGTTGTTCGCCCTCGGCAACGGAGTACGGGACGGTGCGTAGGTCGGCGAGGGATGGGCCTCGCCAGTGGGAGAGCGCCGCGCGGGCCGACGTACGGACGAGGGCGTGGTCACCGGACCGTACGGCTGCGTGCATCTGCTCGGCTGCGGCTCGCGCCTCGGTTAGGTCGGTGACGCGGGCGGCGAGTGCATACCCGCCGTTCGAGCGGGTGAGGAGTGAAGGGAGCTCGAGAGCTGACCGGAGCCGGGACGCGAGGACGCGCAGGCGCTCGGTCGGGCGGGCCAGGTCGACGTCACCCCAGAGGTCGGCCGCGAGCCGGTTGTCCGGAACGGACATGCCACCGGCCAGCGCGAGCCGGACGAGCAGCGCCCGTTCCAGCGGGCGGTCGACCGAGAGCGGGGTGCCGCCAACCCTGACCACCAGAGGGCCGAGAACACGGACCTCTAGCAGCGGCTCGGGAGGCATACCCGCAAGTATTACAGTGGTCGGCCACCCACGCTCTGTAATTCTCCGCCGGAGTTGGATTACTTGGCAGAGATTTGGGGTACTACTGTCCGGCCAAATGCGCCGCTGCGGACAGCGGGATCTGCAGCCAGGTCGGCCGGTTCCGCGCCTCGTACAGCACCTCGTAGATGACCTTGTCGGCGAGGAACGAGTTCAGCAGCACGGTCTGCTCACGCGGATCGGTGCCCGCCACCTCGGCGTACCCGTCGCAGAAGGCCTGCTGGTTGCGGGCCGCCCACTCGGTCGCCCGGTATGCGATCTGCTGGTCGCCGCGATGATCGGCCAGCAACGACCGGGCCGCGTAGTCGAACGAGCGCAGCATCCCGGCGATGTCCTTCACCGGGGTGTCCAGCGCCCGCCGCTCGATCAGCGACTTGGCCGGCTCGCCCTCGAAGTCGATCAGCTTCCAGCCGTCGATCGTCCGCAGTACCTGTCCGAGATGGAAGTCCCCGTGGATGCGTTGGACAGTGACCGGCTGGTCGTACGCCGCCAGCGCGTCGAACGCACGCGTCAGCCCGTCGGCGTACGGCGCGAGCTCCGGGATCGCGGCCGCCGCCTTGTCGAGCCGGCGGCGCATCGCGTCCGCGTGCTCGACCAGCTTGGCCGGCTCCCAGATGTCGGTGCCGAGCGCCTTGGCCAACTCCGAGTGCACCTGCGCGGTGCTCGCGCCGAGCCGGTGCGACTCGGGTGCGAAGTCGCCGCCGACCTCCTCGGCGTGCAGGTCGGCCTCGGCGTACAGGTCCCGCACCGAGGAGGTCGCGAACGACCAGCCGTCGGTGGCGTTGCTCTGGAACGCCGTCATCATCGCCAGCTCGCCCGAGTCGGTGCCGCCGCCGGCGCGCGGCCACCTACCGCGCGCAGACCCCAGCACCTCCGGGACCAGTTCGGACCCGGACTCGGTGAGCGCCGACTCGATCTCGACCCCCGGGTTGCTCCCGGGCTCGAGCCGGCGGAACACCTTCAGCAGCGCGACATCGCCGAACACCAGCGAGGTGTTGCTCTGCTCGACGGTGAGGACCAGCGACTGTGCGTCCTCCGGCACCTCGATCTTGCGGTCCGGAGCCTGGACGGGATGGAACTCCAGCCCGTCCAGCTGCCGTCCGTGGGTCAGCCCGTCCAGCCAGTACGGCGTTGCTTCCTTGTCGTGCAAGGCGTCGTACACCCAGACCTCGGCGTCGTCGAGATCCGGCTCCACCCACTCACCGATCAGCGCATGGCCGAGGTTGTCGACCGGTGTGCGGTGGTAGCTGAGCGGCAGCTGGTAGACCCGGATCGGGATCTCCACCCCAGGCGGACCCGCACAGTAGACGAACCCGATCCGGACCGCCGGCCAGGCGCCCTCGTCCGACAGCCACACCGACGTGGCCATCGCTTCGACGCGGACGTCGTGTCCCTTCTCCCCGAACCACCTCTGGCCCGCGCAGAAGGACTGGACCTGGTCCAGATGCGAATTCACTACATGCTCTCCTCGTGGTCAGCCGGCTTCGCCAGCCGGAACCAGTAGAAACCGTGGGCGCCGAGGGTCAGAAGGTAGGGCAACTCCCCGATCGTCGGGAAGTGCACACCGCCGAGCAACTCGATCGGCTCCACTCCTTGCCACTGCCGCAGATCCAGCTCGATCGGCTGCGGGAAGCGGGACAGGTTGTTCACGCACAGCACCACGTCGTCGCCGAACTCGCGCACGTACGACAGGACGCTCGGGTTCGAACCGCCGAGATCGGTGAACGTGCCCATCCCGAAGCAGGGGTGCTGCTTGCGGGTCTGGATCATCCGGCGGGTCCAGTGCAGCAGCGACGAGGCGTTCTCCATCTCGGCCTCGACGTTCACCGCCTGGAAGCCGTAGACCGGGTCCATGATCACCGGCAGGCTCAGCTTGCCGGGCGTCGCGGTGGAGAACGAGGCGTTGCGGTCCGGGGACCACTGCATCGGCGTACGGACGCCGTCGCGGTCGCCCAGCCAGATGTTGTCGCCCATGCCGATCTCGTCGCCGTAGTACAGGATCGGGGAGCCGGGCAGGCTGAGCAGCAGCGCGGTGAACAGCTCCATCTTGTTCACGTCGTTGTCCAGCAGCGGTGCCAGCCGGCGGCGGATGCCGATGTTCGCCTTCATCCGCGGGTCCTGGGCGTACTCGCCCCACATGTAGTCGCGGTCCTCGTCGCTGACCATCTCGAGCGTGAGCTCGTCGTGGTTGCGCAGGAAGATGCCCCACTGGCAGGTGTCCGGGATCTCCGGCGTCTGGGCCAGGATCTCCGAGATCGGGAAGCGGGACTCGCGCCGTACGCCCATGAAGATGCGCGGCATCACCGGGAAGTGGAACGCCATCTGGCACTCGTCGCCGCCGGAGTCGCGGTCGCCGAAGTACTCGACCACGTCGGCCGGCCACTGGTTCGCCTCGCAGAGCAGGACGCGGTCCTCGTAGTTCGCGTCGACCTCCTTGCGGATCCGCTTCAGGAACTCGTGGGTCCGGGGGAGGTTCTCGCAGTTCGTGCCGTCGGTCTCGAACAGGTACGGCACCGCGTCCAGCCGGAAGCCGTCGACGCCGCGGTCCAGCCAGAACTTCAGCGCGTCGACGATCGCGTCGCCGACGGCCGGGTTCTCGAAGTTCAGGTCCGGCTGGTTGGCGTAGAACCGGTGCCAGAAGTACTGGCCGCGGACCGGGTCCCAGGTCCAGTTCGAGCTCTCGGTGTCGACGAAGATGATCCGCGCGTCGGCGTACTTGTCGTCGGTGTCGGACCAGACGTAGAAGTCGCCGAACGGGCCGTCCGGGTCCTGCCGGGAGGCCTGGAACCAGGGGTGCTGGTCCGAGGTGTGGTTCATCACGAAGTCGACGATCACCCGGATGCCGCGCGCGTGCGCCTGGACCAGGAACTCCTCGAAGTCCTGCACGGTGCCGACCTCCGGCATCACGCCGGTGTAGTCGGAGACGTCGTAACCGCCGTCGCGCAGCGGGGACGGCTGGAACGGCGGCAACCAGAGGCAGTCGACACCGAGCCACTCGAGATAGTCGAGCTTCTCGGTCAGACCCTGCAGGTCGCCGATGCCGTCGGCGTTCGAGTCCTTGAAGGACCGCACGAGGACCTCGTAGAAGACGGCCCGCTTGAACCACAGCGGGTCACTCTTCGTCAGTCCGTGGTGCTGCTCCGGCAGCATGTCGGTCACGCTCACCTCCATCGGGTGTCTCCAAACCTAGCGGTACTGCGGCTTGTACTACGGCACGCCGCCACGAACGTGACGACGGTGTGTGGACCCGCCCTGGACATGCACTGATCTCAGGTACCCCACCAGGGCGCACCTAAAAGGAGCAGTACGTAGATCCGGACGCTTCCGGTGATGTGGTGACGCCGTCGGTCGGACGGTCCCGCAAGGCGTTCCGCATAGTCTGACGGCCCTTTGCCAGTACAAGCAAATAGGCACGCACTCACTCAGCGACGACGGCCTTCGTTCTGCCGTTCGGCCCCCTGCGCGGTACTTCGCCGACCGGCTCCGCGGCGCAACCGGGGCCGTCTCTTGACCGCCCCGTTGGCATCCGCGACCCCGTCCCGCGGGTCCCGCTGCCTGAGCAACTCCTCAGCCGTGAACACCTGATCCGGCTCGAGGGGTTCCGTCGCGTCCGGCTCCATCGGCCTCTCTCCCTTGTTCGGCAATGCGAGCTACCTGCGGCGGCCTCGCTCGCCCTTCTCCCGCGACGGCTGTCTCGCTGCCCCGCGCCCGCCGGGGCGACCTGTTCCGTCCCCGGACTGCACGGCCTGTGCCGCGGGCGCGCTTCCTTGGGCGACCTCCTGCGGGGTCAACTCCCGCGCTTGGCGCCTGGCCAGCTTCGGGTTGCGGAGCTGCTCGGCCGTCAGGCCGGTGTCTCGCATGATGCTGCCCATCGTGCCCTTGGCCACGTCCCGGTTGTGCACCGGCACGGTCGTACCGCGACCGTCCGGATGTTTCATGATGTGGTGGCTGCCCTCGACCCGGTCGACGGTGAAGTCCCACTTCTCGAGAGCGGCGACGACGTCGGCGCCGCGCATCGCCGGGATGTTGCTGGCCATCAGGGCGTTTCGACGGTGACGGTGATCAGGTTCGGCACCCCGAACGACTTGATCAGTCCGGTCAGTGCCTCTCGGAGATCCTCGACGGCTGCTTCCGGGCTATCGCCCTCACCGTTCGCGCCGACGCCATGGCGCAGGAGCGCGTGCGCGCACCAAACACCGTCCTCGTCCTGCTCGATCGTGTAGGGGACAGTGACCTCGCTCTTCACAGTCCAACCCTCTTTCCCGCGGCGTCCTCGACCGTCACCACCAACTGCTCGGGCACGCCGACTTCCTGGCCTCCTGGCTGCTGAGTGTTGTTGCGATCGTAGGGCTGGGGGTGGGTCAGTCGGGGAGGGTGATTACCAGGTGGTCGGGGATGCCGGTGTCGGTGGTGGCTTGGGTTATTGAGGTGCGGAGGTCTTCCAGGGCTTGCTCGCGGGTTTCGCCTTCGCCCTGGAGGAAGATGTCGGGGGTGAGGGCTGCCTCGGCGAGCCAGGTGCCGTCCTCGTCCTGTTCGACGACGTAGGGGACGTGGAGCTCGGGCAACTGCGTCTCCTCGTGGTCAGTCGCGGGGGTCCGCGGACTTGCGGGGGCGGCGGGTGTACTTCGTGAAGCCGGCCCGCTCGGCATCGGCCTCGGAGCGGAACCACACTTCAGGTTTCGTACGCCCGTAGTACGGCGAATCCGGCGTGTGGAACAGCTTCGACTGCGCGTTGCCCTTGATCGTGAACCCGTCCGGCGGCCCTTGGTGCGGCACCGCCTCGGCCGAACCTTCGCCGTACCGCCCGGGCTGCACCACGGTCGCCTGCCGCTCAGGCGCAGTCATCTCCGCGTCGAACAGGGTCGGCTCAGAGTCCATCACCCGAGAGAAGACCGGCTCGACCGTCTCCCGGACCGGAGCGGCCGGTGCAGCTGGGCTCGCCGGCGCTGCCGGGGTCGCCCGTGCTGCCGGGGTGGCTGGAGCGGCCGGGGTGGGGTGTGGTGTTGGGGCTGCTTGGGATGCTGTGGCGCCAACAAGCACTGGCTCTGGCTCGAGTGCGGGCTCTTCGAGCGGGGGAGCGGCGGCGGGTTTGCGGCGATCCAGCAGGACCCACGTGATCGCCGCACCGAGAAAGAACGCGAGCATCGACCACAGCCAGTTGTGGCGTAACAGCCAGCTCATCCGCGCGCCTCCCTCACCAGGCGATGTACAAGCCACGCGGCCGCGCTGCCCAGGACGAAGGCGACCAGTAGCAGGATCCAGGTCTCGGCGATCAGCCAACTCATTCAGTTCCCCTGCACTACTCGGAGCTCGGCCCGGCGGTTCGCGATCCGCCCGGCGCCGGTGGCGTTGGAAGCGATCGGGAAGGCCTGCCCGTACCCGTGCGCGAGGATGCGGTCCGCGTTCACCCCGAGCCGCACCAGCTCCGCCTTCACCGCGGCGGCGCGACGCTCGGACAACGGCAGGCTGGTCGCCGGCGAACCCAGGTCGTCGGTGTGACCCGCAACCTCGACCCGCATCGTCGTACACGACTTCAGTACGGCGGCCGCCCGCGCCACCGACGGCTTCGACGCGTCGTTCACGATCGACGTACCGGACAGGAAGTTGATCTTGTACTGCCGGCTGAACTCGGCCAGCCGGGTCGGGAACGTACGGCACGGCTCGCTCACCGTCGACTTCGACGGCGCCGGCAGCTGCAGTTGGTCGGCCACGACCGCGCCGGGCACCGCCTTCGCAGCGGCCCGTCCGACAGTCGCCTTGGTCGCCTGGTCCGGCACCTCGCCCGACAGCGTGACCGTGTCCCCGTCGTACCGCACCGAAGCGTCGCCCGTCCCGATCGCGAGCGCCCGCAGCAGCGCGGAGATCGTCGCCGCATCGGCGAACCCGTTGGCCGGGTCGATCGTGGTGCGGTCGTCGTACTCGCGGTCCGGGCCGAGCAACTGCTCAACCTCCGCGGAGAACGCGTCCTTCACCGCCTGGCTCTTCACCGGCGCCTGCACCCGGATCGACCGATCCGTCCGCCCGACCTCGAACGCCGGTACGGCGGACTCCTCCGTCGGCGCACTCGTCGCCGTCGGTGTCGGCGTCGGACTGGCCCCACCCTCGATCCGGACCGACCGAACTCCTTCGACCCCGGCCGCGATCTCCTGCACCTGCGCAGGATCCACCGCATCAGGTACGACGATCTTCGCGTCCCGGCCGTCGAAATCGACCGCTGCGTTCTCGATCCCGCGGGCCTTCAGCGCGGCGACCGTACGGTCGCGCAGATCGTCCTCGGTGGTGCCGGCCCTGGCGGGAATCAGCACAGCCGTCAGCAGTACAGGTACTGCGAGGGCCGCCAGCAACCAGATGACGAGCGGCCGCCGAACCAGACCGGGCACTGTTCCTCCGTGGATGCGATCAGAGTGGCCGTGCGCGAGGAGACTACTCCGCATCGCCCCGGCTCCGCACACTCCAACGGGGAGCGTCGCCGTTTTTCCTTCTGCGGAAGCCGTCTGGGGAGCTGTCCTGTCTCGGACAGGACGCATATGTGCCAGCTCGGTGCGCAGTGAATCCCTTGACTTAGTTCGCGCCGTGAACCGTACTTATGGCGGGCCGGATCGAGTGGGAGGGGCTTGCTGTGGTGTCGATGGAGTCGATGGAGAGGTCGTCCGATTCGTCATTGATCATCGGCGTGGCCGCGTCCACGGCCGAACGAGTACACCTGGCTCGTCTGCTCGGTGAAGCCGACGCACTGCTCCTGGTGTCCAGCGCGGACCAGGCCCGCGCGTTCCTGGAGCTCACCGGAGTCAGCATCGCGCCGAGCTCGGCAGTGCTGGCTCCCACCGTCGCACCGGTCGCCAAGCCGATCAGGGCGGTGCCAGAACCGGTGGCCGAACTGCGGCTGGACGTCGACCGCCGCGTGGTCCGCTGGAAGGACCGCGAGATGCCGCTGACCCGGCTGGAGCACGACTTCCTGCACTGCCTGGTGACAGAGCCCGGACGGGTCTGGACGTACCAGCGTCTGCACCACGCGGTCTGGGGCAACGAGCACCTCGGCCACGGCTCGCACATCCACTCGGTCGTCAAACGCCTGCGCCAGAAGCTCACGAACCTCGGCGCCACCGTCACCATCCACGCGGTCCGCGGCGTCGGCTTCCACCTTCTCCCGACGGCCTGAGAAAGGGCTCGGCCCCCGGACCATGCGGTCCGGGGGCCGAGCTCTTTACTGCCTGACTACTTGATCGACTTCAGTGCGAAGTTCTCGGTGACCGGCGTGCCGGCAACGAGCTTCGTCGTACGGGTTTGTGGCTTGTAGCCGTCCTTGGCGGCGATCAGGGTGAGCGGGTTGTTGCGACGGTCGAGCCAGTAGGCGTACTTACCGTCCTTGTCGGTGATGAAGGTGTACGACTGCGCCCACGAGTCCACCTCGACGATCGCACCCGGGAGGGCGGCGGTGGCGCCGGACGAGCTGACGCCCGTGACGGTGCCGAGCAGCTTGCTCCAGGTGTTCGGCGGGGTGACGTTCATCGTCACGCCGACCGCTGCGACGTTGTACGGGGTGTTCTCGCCGATCGTCACGGCACCGGTGTAGGCGCCGGGCTGGTCGACATTCGCGGTGAGCGTGACCTTGACGGTCGTCGACTGTCCCGGGGCCAGCGTGGCCTCGGTCTTGTCGAGCGACAGCCAGCTCACGTCGGCCGACGACTCGGTGCAGTCCTCGAGACCCGGCAGGGCCTCACTGTCCGCGGTCGCGGTGAAGCCGCCGGACGAGCCGCCGACCTTGTAGAAGCCACACGCCGCGCCACCGCGGTACCGCGGCAGGTTGGAGTTCGGCAGCGCGGTCCAGCTGTCCGCCGCCGGGTCGTACGAGAACCCTGCGTTGGTCACCGCACCGGCCTGGACGCCGCCGACGATCAGCAGCTTGCCACCGGCGACGGCGTACGACGCCGCCCAGTGGTCGGCCGGAGCGTCCGCGATCGCGGTCCAGGAGTCTGCTCCCGGGTCGTAGACGTACGCCGACTTCAGCGAGTTCACGCCGTCGTTACCGCCGGCGCAGTACAGCTTGCCGTCGATGGCGCCGCAGGATGCGAACGCGACCGACTGCGGGTAGTTCGCCAGCGTGGCCCAGGTGTTGCTGGCCGCGTCGTAGCTCACCACGGTGTTGCTCATCGGGGTGCAGCCGGACGTGGTGCAACCGCCGACGGCGTACAGCTTGCCGTCGAGCACAGCCTCACCGGCAGCCGCACGCGGAGCCGGGTTGGCAGCGAGTGCGGACCAGGCGTTGGCGGCCGGGTCGTACGACCAGGTCTCCGGCGCCGGGCCGGCGTCCGCCCAGCCGGAGCTGGCGATGATCTTGCCGCCGACGACGCCGACGGTGATGGCGTTGCGAGCACCCGGCAGCGGGGCGATCGCGGTCCACGCGAGCGTGGCCGGGTCGTACACGTAGCTGTTGGCCGTCGACGCGCTGCCGTTGCCGCCGCCGATCGAGTAGACCTTGCCGTCGAGGTTGACGACCCGGTTGTCCATCACGGTCGCCGGGTAGTCGGCGATGTCTGCCCACGGAGCCGCCTGCGGCTTCGCGGCGACCGGCGCGGTGCCGGTCTTGCCCGACATCATCCGGGCGAACGAGGTGTTCACGGCGATCCGCTGCAGCGGCGCGCCGGTCCCGCTCTCCACCTCGGCCTTGCTGGTCTTGGTGCCGTTCGCGTTCTCCAGGACGAAGCCGCTGTCCTTCTCACCGAACTTCACGTCGACATCCGCGCCGCCGGTGTTGGTGACCTTGAACGACTTGGTCACGGTGCCGGTCGGCAGCTTCAGGTTGCCGGTGATGCTGCCCGGCGTGACCGACAGCTGGCCGGCCTTCAGCGTGTAGTCGGCCGTGGTGGTCCAGTCGGCCTCGACCGGAACGGTCGCGGTCGAGCTGACGTAGTTGCCGGCCTTGGCGGTGAAGCCCTGGTCGCCGTCCACGGAGGAGTACAGCCAGTAGAAGCCGTCGTTCAGGCCGGTGTCCTCCGGCGTCGCGACGGTGGTCGCGCTCTCCGACGAGCCGTCACGGGTGACGACCGCGCCGTTCACGAAAGCGCTGGTGTTGGCGTCCTTGACGTTGCCGACGACGAGACCGCCGCCGTTCGGCTCACAGGTGATCTGGCTGCCGATCAGCACGCTGTCGACCTCCCACCACCATTCGTACGACGCGTCGTAGTAGTGGAACCGCACCTGTACGGCGGACTTGCCCGCCGCCTGCGGGATGGCGATCTCCTTGACGCCACGGGCGTCCGCGGCCTGCGTCAGGATGTTGGCCCAGGTGGCGCCGCCGTCGATCGACAGGTCGACGTCGGCCTTCTCGCCGCCGAGCCAGTTGAGGTCCTGGTTGAACCGGATCACCGGAGCGGTGACCGAGCTCAGGTCGACCACCGGGCTGACCAGTGAGGTGTCCTGCGAACCGCCGGGGCCGTAGTGGTCGCTGTCGATGACCGCGAAGCCGCCGTTGCCGCCGGACAGGTTGGTCCGGTTGCCCGGGTCGTTGAACTGCCACACCTGGCCGTTGCCCTTGTTGTCGACCAGGTTCCAGCCGCTCGGGGTCGCACCCGAGTCGAAGGTCTGGTAGACGCCGTCCGAGCCGTACTTGTAGCCCGGCGCGGTGGTGCAGGAGTCAGCGGTGACCGGTACCGAGATGTTCTTGGTCAGGTTGCCGCTGCCGACCGTGATCGGCTGGCTGACGGTCTGGTAGCCCGGGTACTTCGACTCGACCTTGAGCGAGTACGCCGCACCGGACGGGACCTTCAGGCTGTAGCGGCCGTTGCTCGGGGTCGTGTAGTCGAACACGCCACCCGGGCCCTCCACCGACACCTTCGCGTACAGCGGCCAGCCGTGGCCGGAGCCGTCCGTGACGGTGCCACCGACACTCACCTGCGGAGTGCTCTCCAGGGCGAAGTTCTTGGTGGTGGTCTGACCGGTGGTGATGGTGGCCGTGGCGGTCTGGGTCTTGTACCCGAACGACGCGACCGTGAGCGTGTAGTCGCCGGCCGGAAGCACCGACGAGAACGTGCCGTTGCTGCTGGTGGTCAGCGTCTTGTCGGCCTGACCGTCCTGGTGCACCGTCACGCTGGCGCCCGCGAGGGCAGCGCCACCGGTGGCGGCGGTGACCGTGCCGGACAGCGTGCCGGTGTCGCCGATCGGGGCAGCGTTCAGCAGCGCGAGTGCGTCCAGACGACCCTGACCGAAGACGTTGTTGTTCGCGTCGGTCCCGCCGCACTGGCTGTTCGGCGTGTCGATCGCGGTCTGGTTCAGCAGCGCGCGCGTGGCCGCGACGTCACCCTTCAGGGACGGCGATGCCGACCACAGCAGGGCGACAGTTGCCGTCAGGTGTGGCGTTGCCATCGACGTACCGTTGAAAGCGCCGTACGTGTTACCGGGCAGGCTGGACCGGACGTTGACACCGGGGGCCGAGATGTTCGGCTTGATGGTGCCGTCCTGGCCGACCCCGCGACCGGAGAACGACGCGATGTTGTTGTTGATGTCGTAGGCGCCGGCCGAGTAGTTGCTGGTCAGGCTGCCCGGCGAACCGGAGGTGTTGCAGCCGCCCTCACCACTGTTGCCGTTGGCGAACGCACCGAAGATCCCGGACGCGGTCCAGGCCAGGGTGATGTCCTCCATGAACGGGTCGTTCGACGGCAGGGTCGAGCCCCACGAGTTGTTGATGACGTTCGGCCGCTTGCTCGCGTCCGGGTTCTGCCCGGCGAGGTCGGTCGGCTCGAGCATCCACTGGCCGGACGAGATCAGCGCGGCGTCGCTCGGGCAGCAGCCGTTCGCGGCGATCCACTTCACGCCCGGGGCGACACCGATCTGGTTGCCCGCGCCGTCGTCGCCGACCATGGTGCCCATCGTGTGGGTGCCGTGGCCGTTGCCGTCGGACGGTGCGTTCGGCGAGGTGCCGGCCGCGTCGAACCAGTTGTAGTTGTGGTTGAAGGTGCCGTCACCGTTGTTGCCGCGGTACTGGTTCACCAGCGCCGGGTGGTCGTACTGCACCCCGGTGTCGATGCTGGCGACGACGATGCCCTCACCCTTGTCGCCGTACTGCGACCAGACCTGGTTCGCCTTGATGTTCGCGACGCCCCACTCGACGGCCTGGATCGCCTTCTCCTGCTGGCCCGGCGTGACCTTCGGTACCTCGATCTGGACCGGCGCGTACAGGCCCTCGACCTCGTTGTGGGTGGCCAGGTCCTGCGCCAGGGCCAGCGATCCGCTCTCGATCCGGATCGCGTTCGTGCCCCAGAACGCCTGGTACTTCACGTGCTGCGCGTCCAGCTCGGCGCGAATCGACGCCTGGCTGTCCGCTGCGGCCTCCTTCAGCGCGGCGGCCACAGCCGTGCCGCGCTCGTTCCAGTTGGTGATCCTGCTGGCGGCGGTCAGGTCGGCCTTCGCGCCGAAACGGACCCAGTAGTCCGTCGCGGACTTGGCTTCCTTGCCCTCCAGCTGTGCCTTCAGCTCCGGCTTGATCTTGGCGGCGGGCGATGGCGTGGCTTCCGGTTTGGTCGGCGGTGACGCTTGGGCCTGGCCGGCGGCGGCCATCCCGGTCGCGACGACGGCCAGCGCCGCCAGGGTGCTCACCACGGATCTGGCGAGTCCCTTTCGTGGATGTGACATCTCTGCAGCCCCTCACTTGAACGACCCCGAGCTCGACTCCCCCGAGTCATTTGCTGCAGGAGGGCGCGAAGACGCTCTGTGCCCCCCAGGTCGCGGCATGTGACACCGCAAGCCTGACGAGGAATCTATGTGTCAGAACAACGTGGTAACAAGCACACCTGGTGAGCAAGATGTGACTAGCTGTCGCGCGAATCGAGGCAACCTGGGCAAAGGCTGGCAATCCGTTGACGATCTGAGGCAGAGGTTGACATCGTGATCAGATGGTCACCGCCCGTATAGACCTGACCACGACCGGACCCGACGAAGAGCCGTTCCCGCTGCTGATCGCGGTCGCGGCCTCTGCTGAGCAGCGCGTCCGCCTGGCCGAGCTCGTCGACGACGTCGCACCGTTGCTGCTGGTCTCCAGTCTCGACGAACTGCGCCGACTGTTGGTTCCCGCCCAGCAGCCACCGCCCGCCGCGCCCGAGCGCCCCGAACCGCCGGAGCCCGATGCGGTCGATGCCGCCGCGGTCCGAGCCACGGTGGAGGAGCCGGACGCCGACGTACTCACGATCGACCGGGCCCGCTCGGTCGCCCGCTGGCGCGGCGGCGAGATCCAGCTGACCGACCTCGAGCACGATCTGCTGACCCGGCTGATGTCGACGCCGCTGCGGGTCTGGTCGTACGACGCTTTGCACCAGACCGTCTGGCGTGACCTCAACGTCCGCGGCACCGCCGACGTCCACTCGGTGGTGAAGCGGCTGCGTCGCAAACTCGACGAACTCGGTACGACGGTGACCATCGACGCCGTCCGTGGGATCGGCTTCCGTCTCACGGATCACCAACGCCCGATGATCACCGATCTGCGCGCGGGGTAGTTTCTTCGGATGTGACCTCCTTCTCTGCGCTGAGTCATCTCGAATGCCCTCGTTGTGGAGCGACCCACGACGCCGACCAGATCATCGGGCTGTGCCCGTGCGGGTCGCCGTTGCTCGCGCGGTACGACCTGCCGTCGGTGACGGTGACGCCTGCTTCGTTGGCTGATCGAGCACCGAACCTGTGGCGGTACCACGAGCTGCTGCCGGTGCGGTCGCCGGACAACGTGGTGACGCTGGGGGAGGGGATGACGCCGCTGCTGCCTCTGCCTCGGTACGGCGCTGAGCTCGGGGTGGATCGTCTGCTGATGAAGGACGAGGGGCTGATCCCGACGGGTACCTTCAAGGCGCGCGGTGCGGCGGTGGGGGTGTCGCGCGCGTACGAGGTCGGCGTACGGAAGATCGCGATGCCGACGAACGGGAACGCCGGGTCCGCGTGGGCCGCGTACGCCGCGCGCGCCGGGATGGAGGCGTTGATCGCGATGCCGATCGCGGCGCCGGAGATCTGCCGGCGCGAGGTGACGGTGGTGGGTGGTCGGCTGCAGTTGATCGACGGGCTGATCGGAGATGCGGCGGCGTACGTGCGGGAACAGCCCGGGTACTTCGACGCGTCGACGCTGAAGGAGCCGTACCGCATCGAGGGCAAGAAGACGATGGGGCTGGAGATCGCGGAGCAGCTGAACTGGGAGTTGCCGGACGTGATCGTGTACCCGACCGGCGGCGGCGTCGGCATCATCGGCATCTGGAAGGGCCTCCTGGAACTGCGCGAGCTGGGCTGGATCTCGGGGCCGCTGCCGCGGCTGGTCGCCGTGCAATCGACGGGGTGCGCGCCGATCGTCCGCGCGTGGGAGAAGGGTTTGCCGGAGAGCGAACCGTGGCCGGACGCGAAAACTGTTGCCTTCGGCATCACCGTCCCGAAGGCGCTCGGCGATTTCCTCGTCCTACAGGCGATCGCGGAGACGGATGGCTGCGCGGTCGCCGTCGACGACGAAGACATCCTCGCGGAACAACACAAGGTGGCTCGGATGGAAGGCTCCTTCATCTGCCCAGAAGGCGCAGCCAACTTCGCCGCCATCCGCACGCTGCGCGAATCCGGCTGGATCCGAGCCGACGACCAGGTAGTAGCCCTCAACACCGGCGCCGGCCTCAAATACCCGGAGACCGTGCCGCTGCCGAGCTGATGTAGTCGGCCCCCCGCGCTCCCACCCACCCCCGCTCATCGCGGTGCATTCCCTTTCGGGCTTATCGCCGCGTGCTGCCGCTGTCGTGACGGTTTGCCGGCTGAGCCCGCGATCGACCGCCACGTCGATCGCTTCGGGTGCAGCTGCACACACCCAGCCGCGCCCGCCCGGCAGCGGTCAAGCCCCCGGCCCCGAGTGCGATCCGTTCACGAATCACAGCATGCCGCGGACCGGGTGTACTCGCCCGCGAGCGGCAGCTCGCCACCTCCGGCGATAGCCGGAAGGGATGCTCCGGGCGATAAGCCCGGGGGTGGGTGGGGCGGCGCGTAGCACGGCGACGAAGGAGTCGTGCGTAGCACCGCGAGGGGGTTTCTAGCCCCCACCCATCACACCGGTCAGGCTTGGCCGCGGCGTACCGCGAGGATGTGGGCGGGCTCGGCGTTCGGGTCCAGTTTGATGTAGTTCTGTTGGCCCCAGCGCCAGGTTGCGCCGCTGATCTCGTCGTACACGGTGAACGTGTCCTCGGGGCGCATGCCGAGCGCGGTCATGTCGAGGTGGACCATCGACTCGCGGACCGAGTGCGGGTCGGTGTTGACCACGACGATCACCGTGTCCGTGTGCCCGTCCGGCGCCGTGGACCGCTTCGAGTAGCACATGATTGCTTCGTCATCGACCGTGTGCAGGGACAGGTTGCGCAGTTGCTGCAGCGACGGATGCCGGCGGCGGATGTTGTTCAGGAGCGTCAGGTACGGCGCCAACGACCGCCCCTCCGCCTCCGCAGCAGCCCAGTCCCGCGGCCGCAGCTGGAACTTCTCCGTGTCCAAGTACTCCTCAGACCCGGGCCGCAACGCGACATGCTCGAACAACTCATACCCCGCATACACACCCCACGCCGGCGACGACGTCGACGCGATCGCCGCGCGGATCTTGAACGCGCCCGGCCCGCCGTACTGCAGGTACGCCGTCAAAATGTCCGGCGTGTTCACGAAGAAGTTCGGGCGCAGGTAGTGCCCGGTCTCCTTGGTGAGCTCGGTGAGGTACTCCTCGAGCTCCCACTTCTCGTTGCGCCAGGTGAAGTACGTGTACGACTGGTGGAACCCGACCTTCGCCAGCTCGCGCATCATCGGCCGCCGCGTGAACGCCTCGGACAGGAACACCACATCGGGATCGGTCTTGCGGATCTCGCCGAGCAGGTACTCCCAGAAGTTGACCGGCTTGGTGTGCGGGTTGTCGACGCGGAACACCGTGACGCCCTTGGAGATCCACAGCCGGACGATCCGCAGTACCTCGGCGTAGATGCCTTCGGGGTCGTCGTCGAAGTTGATCGGGTAGATGTCCTGGTACTTCTTCGGCGGGTTCTCGGCGTACGCGATCGAACCGTCGGCGCGCTTGGCGAACCACTTCGGGTGGTCCTTCACCCACGGGTGGTCCGGCGACGCCTGCAGGGCAAGGTCGATCGCGACCTCGAGTCCGACCTCGCGCGCGCGGCCGACGAAGTACTCGAAGTCCTCGAACGTGCCGAGCTCCGGGTGGATCGCGTCGTGCCCGCCCTCCTCGGAGCCGATCGCCCACGGCGAACCCGGGTCGCCCGGCTTCGGGTCGAGGGTGTTGTTCGGGCCCTTGCGGAACGAGTGGCCGACCGGGTGGATCGGCGGCACGTAGAGGATGTCGAAGCCCATCTTCGCGACGGCCTCGAGCCGCTGCGCCGCAGTACGGAAGGTGCCCGAGGTCCACTGACCCGATTCCTCGTCGTACTTCGCACCCTCGGAGCGCGGGAAGAATTCGTACCAGCTGCCGTACAGCGCACGCGTCCGGTCGACCCACACCGGATACGTCTCGGACGACGTGATCAGCTCACGCACCGGGTACCGACCGAGCGCGGCCCGGACCTGAGGCGAGATGCCCGCGGCCAAGCGCGCCTCCGGCGGCAACGCGCCGTTCGCCAACGCGTGCGCGGCATCGCTCAACGTGCCGCGATCCGCGCGCACCGCGGGCGGTACGCCGGCCGCCGCCCGATCGAAGAACGCTGCGCCCTCGGCGAACATCAGGTCGACGTCGAGACCGGCCGGCACCTTGATCTCGGCGTTGTGCCGCCACGTGCCGTACGGGTCGCTCCAGCCCTCGACCGCGAACGTCCACGCACCCTGCTCCTGCAGCGTCACGTCGACGGTCCAGCGGTCGGAGCCCTGGCCCACCGGGCTCATCAGCATCCGTCTGGTCTGTCCCGACGGCGACGTCAGTACGACGTTCGCGTTCACCGCGTCGTGGCCCTCGCGGAAAACCGTGGCCGCGATGGTGAACGTCTCGCCGACCGCCGCCTTGGCCGGATACGCTCCGGCGTCGACGGTCGGGGTGACCTCGGTGATCGGGATGCGCCCAGTCATGGCGTAGGTGAACTCGCTTTCCGAATGTCGATCCGACGGTTCTGTACGTTTGCCGAACTACAGGACTGACGTTATCGGTTCCCAGTAGTCGTCTGTGCCACACGGGCCTGCAAAATCTTGCTCGCGTTGCAAGATCGATGCATCCCGAAGGTGTTTTGCGCACCCCGGCCCGGTACGGTGTCCCGGTGCGAGCGATACGACGATTTTCCGTCCGCCCTGTCCTGCCTGCGCCGCTGACCGGCCTGGGCACCCTGGTGAACAACCTCCGCTGGGCCTGGCACCCGGAGACGCAGGACGTCTTCGAGGCCGTCGACCCGCAGTTGTGGCGGAGCACCGGCGGTGACCCGGTCAAGCTGCTCGGTGAGGTACCGGCGGCCCGGCTCGACGAGCTGGCCAACGACCACGCTTTCCTGCGCCGGCTGGAACTGGCAGTAGCCGACCTGGACAGCTACGTGACCGAGGACCGGTGGTTCCAGAGTGCGGGATCGCCGCTGAACGCGGTGGCCTACTTCTCCCCGGAGTTCGGCATCACCCACGTCCTCCCGCAGTACTCCGGTGGTCTCGGCATCCTCGCCGGTGACCACCTGAAGGCGGCGAGTGACCTCGGCGTACCGCTGATCGGCGTCGGCCTGCTGTACCGGCACGGGTACTTCGCGCAGTCGCTGAACCGTGAAGGCTGGCAGCAGGAGCGGTACCCGCTGGTGGACCCGGACGGCCTGCCGATCAGCCTCCTGCGCGATGGTGACGCGCCGGCGACTGTGACGCTGACGCTGCCCGGCAACCGCGAGCTGCACGCGCAGATCTGGGTCGCCCAGGTCGGCCGTGTCCCGCTGCTGATGCTCGACTCCGACATCGAGGAGAACGAGCCGTCCGAGCGCGAGGTGACCGACCGGCTGTACGGCGGTAGCACCGAGCACCGGCTGCTCCAGGAGCTGCTGCTCGGCGTCGGCGGTGTCCGCGCCGTCCGCACGTACTGCCGGATCACCGGTCACGCGGCGCCCGAGGTGTTCCACACCAACGAGGGCCACGCCGGCTTCCTCGGTGTCGAGCGGATCCGCGAGCTGGCCGCCGAGAAGGACCTCGACTTCGACACCGCGCTCGAGGTCAACCGCGGCGGCACCGTGTTCACCACCCACACCCCGGTCCCGGCCGGTATCGACCGGTTCCCGGTCGAGCTGATCCAGCAGCACTTCTCGGCCGACGTGTTCGGTCCCGAGGTGCCGATCGACCGCATCCTCGAGCTCGGCGCCGAGGACTTCGAGGGCGGCGACCCGGCGCTGTTCAACATGGCGATCATGGGTCTGCGGCTGGCGCAGCGGGCCAACGGCGTGTCCAAGCTGCACGGCGTCGTCAGCCGCGGGATGTTCTCCGGGCTGTGGCCGAGCTTCGACTCCACCGACGTGCCGATCACCTCGATCACCAACGGCGTACATGCGCCGACCTGGGTGGCACGCGAGATCCACGACCTGACGTACGCGAACTACACCGCCGACGAGAACATCTTCGACGGCCTGGACAAGACCACCGACCAGCAGATCTGGGAGACGAAGCGGCTGCTCCGGCAGCGGTTCATCGACGACACCCGGTCGCGGGTCCGGCAGTCCTGGATCAACCGCGGGGCGAGCGAGGCCGAGCTCGGCTGGGTCGACTCGATCCTCGACCCGGACGTCCTGACCATGGGCTTCGCGCGACGCGTTCCGTCGTACAAGCGGCTGACGCTGATGCTGCGCGACCCGGCCCGGCTGAAGTCGCTGCTGCTGCACCAGCAGCGGCCGGTCCAGATCGTGATCGCCGGCAAGGCGCACCCGCACGACGAGGGCGGCAAGAAGCTGATCCAGGAGATGGTCCGCTTCGCCGACGACCCGGAGGTGCGGCACCGGATCGTGTTCGTGCCGGACTACGACATCGCGCTGGCGCAGCCGATGTACCCGGGCTGCGACGTCTGGCTGAACAACCCGCTGCGTCCTTACGAGGCGTGCGGTACGTCGGGGATGAAGGCGGCGCTGAACGGCGCGCTGAACCTCTCGATCCGCGACGGCTGGTGGGACGAGTGGTACGACGACGAGTTCGGCTGGGCGATCCCGTCCGCTGAGGGCATCGAAGACACCGACCGCCGCGACGACCTCGAGGCGCACGCGCTGTACGACCTGATCGAGAAGCAGGTCGCGCCGCGCTTCTACGACGGTGAGGTCCCGGGCCGCTGGATCGAGATGCTCCGGCACACGATCAAGGAGCTCGGCCCGAAGGTGCTCGCCACCCGGATGGTGCGCGACTACGTCGAGCAGCTGTACGTGCCGGCCGCGAAGTCGTCGCGCTCGCTCAACTCGACGTACGACGGTGCTCGTGAACTGGCGGCGTGGAAGCAGAAGGTGGTTGCGGCCTGGCCGCAGATCCGTGTCGACCACGTGGAGCTGCAGGGGCTTGGCGACGTACCGCAGCTCGGTACGACGGTCGGGATCCGCGCGTTCGCTGCGCTGGGTGATCTGGCTCCGGCCGACATCTGCGTCGAGGTCCTGCACGGTCGCGTCGACGCCAACGACGAGATCACGGACCCGGTCCGGGCGTCGCTGTCGCTGGCCGAGACGTACGAGGGCAACCGCCACCGCTACGAGGGCGAACTGAAACTGGACCGCACCGGCCCGTTCGGCTACACCGTCCGCGTCGTCCCGAACCACGCCGGCCTGGCCAGCGTCGCCGAACTGGGCCTCGCCGCCGGCCCGTCCGACCCCGACGACCCCTCCACCCCGGATCTCCCAGCCGGCTCGGAGTTCTAACCCCAACACAAAAGACACAACCCCGCCTGCCTCACCAGGCGGGGTTGTTTGTTTGTGTCGCGCCGCGGGTGCGGATGATGCCGTAGGCAACTAGTGCTGCGGCTAGGGCGGTGAGGGTGAGGGCTGCGGTGGTGGTTGCCTGGTGGAACTGGGTGGTTTGGTGGGTGGTCCAGTTGGGGGTGGTGATGGGGCCGGTGAAGAGGAGGGCCAGGAGGGTGCCGGAGATGGCTATGCCGGCGGCGGAGGTTACTTCGGTGGCCGTGTCGGTGAGGGCTGCGCCGATTGTGGTGCGGTTTTCGGGTAGGCCTCGGAGGACGTTGACTCCGGCAACCACTCCGACGACGCGCATGCCGGCGGCGACGAGCACCAAAGCGACCGCGACCCAGAGGTAGCCGAAGCGGTTCAGGGAGCCGTAGACGGCCAGGCCGAAGACCACGGCAGCAGCGCTGATCCAGGCAGCACGGCCAAGGCCGACGCGTCGTACGAACGGGCCGATCAGCGCGCCGCCGGCGACGAGCACTACAACCTGCGGGAGCATCCCGATCGCGGCCAGCGCGGGGGACCAGCCCCAGTCGAGTTGGAGTTGCAGCGTGACGAGGTAGCCGAGGCCGGCGGTCGCCAGGCCCGCTGCGGCCTTGAAGGCCAGGCCGCTGGAGACCAGTGGGTGGGCAACGAGTTTGGGGTCGAGCAGTGGGTACCGCGCCGACCGCTCGCGTAGGTAGAACAGGACGGCCGTAACAACAGCAGCCGCAGTCGTCGCCCACGCAGACCACGCTTGAGCGCCCTCGTTGACGAACAGCGTCGGAGCGACCAGCGCGAGCACGATCGTCGCCGTACCCAGCACCGCACCGGCGATGTCGATCGGATCCCGGTGCAGCTCGGTCGCGACATCCGCCGCGATCCCGAGTCGCACCCCGACCAGAGCGAGTGCGGCGATCGGCACGTTCACCAGCAGAAGGACCTGCCACGGCGCGATCGCGAGCACGAAACCACCCGCCGTCGGACCGACCGCCAGCCCGACGAGCCCGACAGTCGAGATCAGCGTCGTCGCACGCACCCGCAGTTCGTCGTCCTCGAACAGCCGGAACGACAACGCCAGCGACCCCGGCGTCGTCATCGCGGCGGCGACCCCCATCGCCACCCGTACGGCGATCAACTGCTCCACGTTCGACACGAACGCCGTCGCCAGGCTCGCGACACCGAGCAGCGCCAGCCCGACCAGCATGATCCGTCGCCGCCCGAACCGGTCCGCGATCGCCCCGAACGAGAGCATCAGCCCGCCGAACACCACGGCGTACGCGCCTGTCACCCACTGCAGCGCGGTCGTCGAGGCGTGCAGCTCGCGCCCGATCGTGGGCAGCGCGACGTTCAGGATCGAGTTGTCGAGCATCTCGACCAGGAACACCGCGGACAGTCCGGCCAGCGCCACCCACGCGTCCCGCAGCGAGCGGGGCCGGTGAGCTGCTATGACGGTTGTCTGGGTTGAGGTCATGCCACTAAGTTAACTGACTAAGCTTAGTGACACAAGAGAGTGAGGTCACATGCCTAGAACCGATGCGCGCGGCGGGCCGCAGACGCGCGCCCGGATCTCGGACGTCGCGACGCAGTTGTTCCTCGAGCGCGGGTTCGACGGCGTCACAGTCGCCGAGGTCGCGCGCGAGGCCGGCGTCTCGAGCGTGACCGTCTTCAAGCACTTTCCGCGCAAGGAGGACCTGCTCCTGGACCGCACGGACGACGCGGTCGAGGTACTGCGTTCGGCCGTACGCGACCGCAGCACCGACGTACTGACGTCCTTGCAGCAGGCAACCGTCCGTCTCCTCGACGAGGAGCACGCGCTCTCCGGGGTCAAGGACGGATCCGTCCCGTTCTACCGGACCGTCGCAGCCTCGCCCGCGCTGATCGCCCGGTCGAGGGAGATCGCGGCCGAGCTGCAGCAGGTCCTGACCGAGGAGCTCGATCGCGACCCGGACTTCGACGGCGACCCGGAGCTCCTGGCCGCGTTCTTCATCGCCGGCTACACCGCCGTGCTCGTCGAGACTGCCCGCCGCGTGACCGCGGGAGACGCTGATGTGGCGGCCGACCATCGCGCCCGATTGGACCGGTTGTTCGACGGCCTCCGCAACGGGGTCGGGTAGCGGGCTACGCTTCCGGCATGGAGTTCGTGCAGCTCGCCGATGGCCGCAAGTTGGAGTACTTGATCGAGGGACCGGCGGACGGCGTACCGCTCGTGTTCCATCACGGCACCCCAGGTGCTGCGGTGCGGTTCGCGCCGCTCGCGGAGGCGGCCGAGAGGCACGGGCTGCGGTTGGTCAGCCCCAGCCGGGCCGGGTACGGCGCGTCGACCCCGCACCCTGGGCGGTCGATCGCGGATGTGGCAGCCGACACCGCCGGCCTGCTCGACGCGATCGGCGCCGACCGCTTCTACAGCATCGGCATGTCCGGTGGGGGACCGCACTCACTGGCGTGCGCGGCGCTGCTCCCGGAGCGTTGCATCGCGGCGGCCTCTGTGGCCGGCGTGGGACCGGCCGACGCTGACGGGCTCGACTTCATGGTCGGCATGGGGGAGGAGAACCTTGCCGAGTTCGGCGCAGCCTTCGAGGGGCGCGATGCGCTCGAGCCAGTGCTCGAGGAAATGTCGAGCGCGCTGGCCGGTGCCGAACCGGAAGACCTCGCGGCCGCGTTCGGCGATCTGGTCTCCGACGTCGACAAGGCCGCGATGACCGGTCCGATCCTGGACTGGCTCGCGGCCTCGTCGCGTCGATCTGTTGCCGAGAGCATCGCCGGCTGGCGCGACGATGATCTGGCGTTCGTGAAGGACTGGGGCTTCCGGCTGGATCAGATCACCACTCCGGTGGCGATCTGGCAGGGCGATCAGGACCGCATGGTCCCCGCCGACCACGGCCACTGGCTGGCCGCACACGTCTCGGGCTGCACCTTCCACTTCCTGCCGGGCGAAGGCCACCTCTCCCTGCTGAACAGCATCGACCAGGTGGTCGCAGACCTCGTCAGTTGACGTCGATCCAGGCGAACGGCGCGCCGGTCGGCGAGGTGATGAACGAGCGTCCGGCGAAGGTCAGCTCGGGGTCGGTGCGGTAAAGCTCGTTGACCTCCTTCGTTGCGGTCTCGTCACCGTTGTCAGAGGCAACCATCAGGTGCGCGATCCGGTCGGTGAGGTCGACATCGGCGCCGTCGAGCCGGTCCGACATCGCACCCCAGTTGTCCCAGAGCAGCAGCTCGTCGCCGTTCAGATGTGCGAGTTGGTAGTGCACGTAGTTGCGCACGAACCACCCGCCACCGATCGGCATCCCGGGGTCGACACCGAAGAGGTCGGGATCAAGGTCGCCGGCGCGGATCCCGAGCCAGACCTCGGCGGCTGACCGGAACGGCCCGGTCGGCATGTCCTGCACATCGAACGGACGGTCCTCGGCCGGGTCGAGCTGCGCGTCGATCATCACCCGGCGGTCGCCGTTCCAGTACTCCGCGACCACGTGGTCGGGGTTGAATCCATCGGTGAAGTAGTCCGCGAACCCGATCCGGCTGCGCGCCGGGATCCCCTTGTGCCGCAGCGCGGACACGAACGTGAGCGTGTAGTCGCGGCAGCACCCGACGACGCGATCGATCGGCTCCCGCGGTACGGCGAGCGCCGTACCGTTGCGCTTCTGGTCCGTGGCGAGGATCGCCGACACCCAGCGATTGTCGATCTCGGCGAGCCGTTCGCCGGTGAACTCGATACCGCCGCCGCGGTAGTGGATCAGCAGGTTGCGAACCACCGCGGCGATTCCGGGGATGTCGTCCGGCAGCGCGTCGAACAGTCCGGCGTGGTCGCCGGGGTCGCTGAACCGGGTCTGGGTCGTGTAGTCCATCAGGCGTTCCTCTCGAGAATGGGCAGAGCGATGTCGACGGCCGGTTCGTCGCGGGGGATCAGCTGGCAGTCCGGGAGGTACACCTCACGTGGCGGACCCGCTTCGGGTACGCCGGTGGCCCGGACCCAATCCGTCACGAGGTCGTAGGCGAGCATGATCCGCGGGTACGCGCACTCGTTCATCGTGATCGTGCAGTACGCCTCCCGATGGGCCGGCTCGACCCTGGTCGCGATCCGGCCGGACGGGTCCACGAGACCGTCGAACGGCACGCACACCTCGACCGTCGCCTCGCCCTCGGGCGTCACCGCGCCGTGGTAGATCACCCACGACCCGGTGGTCGCGCTTGCGCCGGCGGCGGTCAGGTACGACATGATCTCGTCGGTGCACGTCACGATCACGCCGACCAGCAGCTGCTGGTTGGTGTCGGCACGGATCGACGCGATCTTGGTCGCCGGTACGTCGCGGGTCAGCACCGGCCGCGGCGCGAGTCCCGGCGTACCGGATCGGGACAGGCGGTCGCGCAGGTACTGCAACGTCGACCGCCGGGCCTCCGTGGTCGCCTCCTCGGCGGCCCACCAGCGGTCGAGCCGGATCAAGCCTTCCTCGTCGGTTCCCGCCAGTACTTCGGCGATCGTGGTCAGCGGCATGTCCAACTGCCGCAGCACGCTGATCCGCCGGGCCCGCTCCAGCTGCGCTTCGTCGTAGAAGCGGTAGCCGTTGGCCGGGTCGACCTGAGCGGGCGCGAGCAGCCCGGACACGTCGTACAGCCGCAAGGCCTTGTGCGAAAGCCCGGCCCGCTTCCCGAACTCACTGATCGTCAACACACGCTCATCAAACCCTTTGCCCCAAGGGCAAGGTAAAGACCGCCACTCGCTTCGCTCGTGGCGGTTGTGGGGGTGTCACACCGGGAACGGCCTCACATCGGGCTCGACCCATCCCGCTCGGGCCTCCTGTGAGGCAAGCGTCCGCGGTTCGTAGAAGTGCGTCAGCAGGCGCTTGTTCAGTAGGCCCGGGTTGCGGCCGACGAGCTCGTCGAAGCTCTCGTCCGGCGCCTCGTTCATGTGGTACGCCGTCAGCTCGACCCAGGCCCGGCTGACCGTCGCGTTGTACTTCTGCGGCGCGCCCGCGTAGCGCGCCGTCTGCTGGATCCCGTTGCTGACCAGATCGACCGCGCCGGCCGTCCCGCAACGTCGTACGGCGAGCCAGGTCAGCCGCACGTGCTCGCGGTGGCCGAACCGCTCGGCGGTCGACAGCACTTCACCCATCAGTTCCTCGAAGGTGTCCATCTCCCCACGTTCGGTACGGCGGGGGCCGCCCGCAACCGAGTTTCCGGAAGGGGGTTGTGTAGAAGACGGTAACGATATATCGTTAGTGTCATGAACAATATCGAGGAGGATATTATGAACACCCCCAACGAGATCAGAGGCCGCCGCGGAGGCGGCCACCATCACCCCCGTCGCGGTGGACCGCGAATGGGAGAAGGCATGCCGATGCACGGCGGACGCGGTGGCCCCCGGGGCCGCGGTGGCCGGGGACCGGAGCGTGGCTCACGCCGCGGTTCCGGCCGTGGTCGCGCCCCGCGCGGCGATGTCCGAGCGGCCGTCCTGATGCTGCTTGCCGAGGAGCCGATGCACGGCTACCAGTTGATGCAGGCCATCGCAGACCGCAGCGACGGACGCTGGACCCCCAGCCCCGGCGCGATCTACCCGACCATCAACCAACTCGAGGACGAGGGCCTGGTCACCGTGACCGCGGAAGCCGGCCGCAAGCTCGTCACACTGACCGACGCCGGTCGCGAGTACGTCGAAGGGCGCCGCGAGACGTCGGTCGACCCGTTCGCGCCGTTCGCAAGCACTGCCCCTGGCGCCGACCTGCGCGGACTGCTCGACGAGCTGGCCTCAGCCACTCGACAGGTCGCTCGCACCGGCTCCGAAGAGCAGCGCACCGCCGCTGCCAAGATCCTGGCCGAAGCACGCCGCTCGCTCTACCTGCTGCTGGCTGACGCCCCGATCCAGACCGAACAGGACCCCGAGGACTGAGACCTGCGTCACCGCAGGGAACGTCCTGACCGAACGACTCCTCTTCGCAGATGTCAGGTACATCTGAGGAGGGGTCGGGATGGGGTCTCGAAGAATCGTCGCAGGCGTGCATGTCCTGCTTGCGGCGCTGCACATCTACTGGGCGACCGGCGCCACCTGGCCCGCGCCCGACGAGCGATCACTCTCCCGAGCGGTCCTCGGTGTTGAACTGTCATTCGCTCCACAGGTGGTGCTGCCGCTGGCAGCGCTGCACCTACTACTGGCGTTCGCGGTACTCCGGTCCGACCGGTCCGCTCTCTGCCGTGCCGTAGTAGCCGGCCTCGCAGCGGGGCTGGCCGCCCGGGCCGCATTCGGCCTGGTGTGGATCTTTACCGACAGCGCTTTCTATTGGCTCAATCTGCTGGTCTACACACCGGCCTGCATCGCGCTGTGTGTTGCCGATGTGAGGCTGCTGCGAGTGCGCTGGCTGAAGGCAGCCGTAGTCGCCGGCCCAGTGGCCGTGGTGACAGTGCTTACGCTGATCGCCTACGTCTACCAGCCGGCGGAGCAGGCACACCCGGCCGAGTCGGCTCACTCGCGGTACGTCGAGACGCCGCTGGCCCGCTTCCACTACCTGCAACGCGGCACCGGCTCGCCCGTGGTGCTTCTGGCACCAGGCGCGTCGCCTGCCACTGCATGGGATGCCGAGCTCGCGACTCTCGCACACGACCACACCGTCTACGCCGTAGACCTTCCCGGCCAGGGTGAGACTCGTCTGCACGACGAGCGGTTCGCGTTCGATCTGGACGGCATGACCAACGCGATTGGTCAGTTCCTTGACGCACTGCGGCTCGAGAGCGTCGTACTCGGCGGCAACTCGTGGAGCGGCGGCTGGGGACTCGCTTATGCACAACAGCATCCGGACAGGGTCAGCAAGCTTGTCTTGCTGGCCCCGTCCGGTCTGGACGTGTCGGACGTCTGGAGCTGGGAGATCCTCAAACAGCCACTGATCGGCGAGGCACTCGCCAAGCTCACGGTGAACCGCAGCATGGTCGAGTCGGCGGTTCGCAGCCTGTTCGTGCACCAGAACCTGGTTACGCCGCAGCTCGTCGACTCGATGTGGATCCCCGGAACGTATCGTGACAACGTGCGATCCATGTACGCCCTCGAGCGCGGCCTCGACTGGAGCGTCACCGAGAAAGCACTCCCGTCGACGCGGCAGCCCACGCTCGTGCTGTGGGGCGACCACGACACCGTGCTGCCGGTCGCGCAGGCCGCCCGCTTCGGAGAGTTGTTGCCGAACGCAACCGTCCGGATCTTGCCGGGGTGTGGACACGCGCTCACCGTCGACTGCGCGGACCGGGTGACCCCGTTGCTGAGTGCCTTCGTCAGATGATCGACGAGCAACTCGTCCGCGCAGCGCAGCGCGGCGACACGGTCGCGATGAACGACGTGCTCGACGCGCTCACGCCGTACGTCGGGAGGATCTGCGGGCCGATCGCGCTCAACGACGGCCCGGACGCGGCGCAGGAGGCGTTGATCGCGATCTTCCGTGGACTGCGCGGCCTGGAGAATCCGGCCGCGCTGTTCGGCTGGGCTCGCGCGATCGCCGTACGCGAGGCGGTTCGGGTTGCACAGCGCGGGCAGCGGCAGGAGCCGGCTGAGTTGTCGGAGCTGCCTGCGGCTGACGATCCGCAGCTGCTGGTCGACGTACGGGATGTGCTCCGGCGGTTGTCGCCGGAGCATCGTGCGGTCCTGGTACTGCGGGACCTCGAAGGAATGGGCGAGGAGGCGGCGGCCGCCGTACTCGATGTCCCAGCAGGTACGGCGAAGTCGCGGCTGCACCGGGCGCGGGCGAGCTTTCGGAAGGCGTGGAGATCATGACGGACTGGCCGACCATCGAACTGACCGACGTCGAGCGGTTCCGCGCGCTCGCCGCGGGCGTGCCCGGTGCCGCGGTGACTGAGCGCGTCCTGCCTGCCGATCCCGATCAGGTGAAGGCGATGCTTGCCGACCTGGATGTCTTCGCCGAGATCCAGGCCGACTTCGTGTCGGCGACTGTGCTCGAGCGTTCCGGCGACCGCGTCGTCGTACTGGCGAAGGGGCGTCGCGGCCAACGTGCTCGGCTGGTGGGGCAGTTCCGGCCGGGGTGGTGCTGGTTGCAGAGCCGGTTCGTGATCATCGGCATGGCGGTCGCGGCCGAGCCGGGCGGTGGTACTCGTGTCGCCCTTACCGGTGGCATTCGCGTACCGGGCCGTGCGGCGATCGTGCCGATCCGGGTCCGGCAGGAGAGTGTGAGGACCTTCGAGCGTCTGGAGCGCTTGCTCAGGGCTTGAGTACGCCGGCCGGCAGTGCGGCGAGCAGGGCGTCGGCGTGGCGGCGGTAACCCAGGTTGTTCGGGTGGAAGGCGTCTGGGGCGAGCATGCCGCGCCATGGCGGGCGGGCGTACCGGGAGACCTCGGCGACGGGCAGTCCGCGGGATGTGGCCGAGTTGCTGATCAGCTGGTTGATGCCGGCGACGTACGGGCTGACTGCTCCACCTACTCGCCAGAGCCGGTCTGGAACGGTCAGGTCCATCACGACCGACGAGGAGGGGAGCCGGTCGATCACCTGGCGCAGGTGGTCGCGGAGCCGCTTCGGTGGCGTAGCGAGGATGTCGTTGCTGCCGATGCCACAGGTCACCAGCGCCGGAGCCAGTCCGTCCAGCAGTGGCAGCTGATCATCCAGCACATGCCGCGTCTGTGCACCGGACCGCGACAGGTTCAGCACCCGCCACGGCGTGCCTTTCCGACGCAGTGCATTGAGAACCTGCCCGACGTACCCGTGCAGCGGCGACGAGGCACCCAGCCCCTGTGCCGTCGAGTCACCCAGCACGACCCAGAGTGGTCCGTCGGCCGACAGGGCGGCCGAGTTCTGCCGGTTCCAGTACTCCGCATACGTCCGCGCCTGCACATCGACGTACGCCACGCCATCCACCCACCGCTGAATCGCCAACCGCGAACTGGTCCGCTCAGCCTGCCCCCACCGCATGATCCCGCGATGTAAAGCCCCAATAGGCGTAGTCCGCTCACGCCCTCGCTGCAGCAAGAACATCGATCCCCCCAGAGGTGAACAGCAGGTGACCGATGAATGTACAGGCGGAAGGTTAACAACCTTCAGAACTGCGGGCCGGGCCCTGACGACGAGCCCGGCCCGCTCTTCCGGTTTCAAGCGGAGCGGTCGCGGCGGCGCTGGATTCCCAACGAGATGCCGAGGCCCGCGCCCCCGAGCGCGATTCCGGCGAGTACCCCGAGCCCGGCCGAGCTCAGGTCGACCGAGTCGGAGACCTCTGCGGATGCCGGCGGCTGCGACGGCACCGGCGGGTCGGTCGGGGCCACGTACGAACCGTGCGGGGAAGGATCCCGGGGCTGGTACGCCATCGCCGGAGCGACTGTGGTCAGGGCGGCGGCGACGAGCGCTCCGCCTGCGGCCAGCCGGCTGAGTCGGCGGGTCATGGACTGCTTCGAGTTACCTGCGTGCTTGGTGTTCATGGCTTCCTCTCCTCTTCCGGCGGGATCTCCGTGGTCGGCGATCCGGTTGCGCCTCGAGGTTTGGATCCGTTGTCCCGCTCGGCGGTATCGGCCCGGCGGACGCCGGTATCAGCCCGGTATCAGCCCGGGGCCGGTGCCCTTGACGGGTGTTCCCAGCGGGTGGAGGGTCGAAGAGTGGGTATCGCCGTACTCGGCCCACTAACCATCGAGGGGGAGTGGAAGAACCTCGCACGGCGGGACCGGATCGTTCTGGCCGCGCTCGCAGTGCACCCGGGGGAGGTTGTCAGCGCTGGGGTTCTAGCTGATGTTTTATGGGGAGAACGACCGCCCGCCTCGGCGGCCAAAGTCATCCAGGGCTGCGTGGTCCGGCTACGCAAGGTCCTCGGCAGCCACTCGATCGAAACATCGCCGGACGGCTACCGCCTGACCATCCCGCACGACCAACTAGACAGCCAACGCTTCGAACGCGCCGTCGGGCGGGCCGGGGTGCTGCTCGCTGGTGGTGAGGCAGAGCGTGCTGCTGTGGTGCTGTCAGACGTACTGACGCTGTGGCGCGGCACACCGTTCGACGAGGTCGCGGAGTGGGACTCCGCCCGGATCGAGGCTGCCCGGCTGACCGAGCTACGGCAGGTCGCCGAGGAGATGTACGTCGAGTCGTCCTTGCGTTCTGGTGGTCAGGACGGCGTGCTGGCCAAGGCGCAGGCGCTGACCGCGGAGGCACCACTGCGCGAACGGAGATGGGCTCTGCTGGCGACAGCGCAGTACCAGACCGGCCGGCAGGGCGAGGCGCTGGAGACGCTCCGGCGGCTGCGGATGGTGCTCGGCCGGGAGCTCGGACTCGACCCCAGTCCGGAGATCGACGCGCTGGAGCGGGGCATCCTGCGCCAGGACCCGGCCCTGCTCGGAGCGGCCGCGCTGCCGGAACCGAGTGCGAGCTGTCCTTACCAAGGCCTGAAGCCGTACGACGTCAACGACGCCGAACTGTTCTTCGGCCGCGACACCGAGGTCGCCGCCGGACTCAGGAAGCTGTCCGATCGCTCGATCCTCGCGGTCGTCGGGCCGTCCGGATGCGGCAAGTCCTCGCTGATCCGGGCCGGTGTGGCCGCAACCTTGCAGCAGGACGGCGGCCGGATAGTGACGATCACGCCCGGCCTCCATCCGATGCAGGCACTCGCCGCCGCGATGCCTGGCGAGGGACCGTCGCCGACGCTGGTTGTCGATCAGTGCGAAGAGGTTTTCTCGGTGTGTCAGGACGTCAGCGAACGTCAGGCCTTCCTTGCCCGCCTGACAGCGCACGCGACCAGCGCGTCGCTGATCCTGTCGTTCCGCGCCGATCGGCTGGCCGACATCGCAACGCACCCCGGTTTCGCCCGGACGCTGGAAGACGGCCTGCACCTGCTCACCGGCATGTCCGACGAAGAGCTGCGGACGGCGATCACTGAGCCCGCGCGGCAAGCCGCTCTGGTCGTAGAACCGGGCCTGGTCGACCTGCTGGTAAGCGAGGTGGCCGGCCGGCCCGGTGCCCTGCCACTGATGTCCCATGTCCTCGCCGAGACTTGGCAGCGCCGCGAAGGCCGCACCCTGACCGTCGCGGGCTACCAGGCATCCGGCGGCATCCAAGGTGCGGTGGCCCAGTCCGCCGAGCGGGTCTATGCACAACTCACGCCGGAGCAGCGGCCGTTGTTCCGCGCGCTGCTGCTTCGTCTGGTCACTCCCGGCCCCGACGGCCAACCCGTTCGCAGCAGGCTGCCGCGACGTACGGTCGTCACCGGCCCCGAGTCGGAACTCCTGATCGATCTGCTCATCGGTTCTCGCCTGGTTACCAGCGACGACGGTGTGGTGGAGCTTGCTCACGAAGCTCTGGCCAGAGCCTGGCCACGCCTTCTCGGCTGGCTCGACGACGACCTGGAAGGTCAGCGGATCTTCCACCATCTCACCCAGGTCGCTGACTCCTGGGATTCCTTGGAGCGTCCGGAGAGCGAGCTGTACCGCGGCGTCCGGCTCGCGAAGGCGCTGCAGTGGCGGGACGACGCACACCCGGACCTCACGGACACCGAGCGGGAGTTCCTCACCGCGAGCGAACGCCTCTCGGTCGCGGAACTCCGAGCTGCCGAGGAGCAGGCGCGCCACCAGATCCGCGTCAACCGCCGCCTCCGTACGGCGCTCGGCACAGCCGCCTTTCTCCTCGCCGGGGCCCTGATCGCCGGATTCCTCGCGGCCGGCCAAGCTCAACGAGCCGACCGCCAGGCCCTCGCCGCCAAACGAGCGGCCGTCGTGGCGGATGCGGGCCGGGCCGGCGCAAAGGCCGTCGTGGAGACCGACATCGACACCTCGCTGCTGCTCGCGATCGCCGCGGTCCGCATGAACGACTCACCTGAGTCCCGCTCCAGCCTGCTGGCCACGATCGCCAAACACCCACAGCTGATGACCTCGGTCGAGACCGAGAAAGTGGATTCCTATGGCCTCGAGGTGAGTGCGGACGGTCGCCGGGCCTTCATCTACTCCGCGAGCGGGCATGTCCTCAGCTACGACCTGACCAACGGCACACAGGTTGCTGCGTACAAGCCGCCGAACCGATCGCGTGGCGCGAACCATCTCGACTTCCTGGACCCCATCGCGCTGAGCCCGGGCGATCGCGAACTGGCCGTCGGGACGCCGCCCCCGACCACCGAACCGGTGGTGTTGCTCGATCCCGCGACGTTGAAGCCGACCGGCCGCCGGTTGCCGGGCTTCAGCAAGACACCTGCCCGCGCGACGCACGTCGGCTACAGCCGCGACGGGCGCTCGCTCGTCGCGGTGATCCAGTACTACGGCGACGGCATCGCGAACGACTTCAGCAGCGGCGCCGTCTTCATCTGGGACATCAGCCCGGGCCGCGCGCCGTCCGTGCGGCGAATCACGCCGCTGGCGGCCGCATCCGTTCAGGACGCAGTACTCAGCCCGTCCGGCGACCGGATCTACCTGAGCAAGCCGGCCTCGGCGTACGACGTTGCTACTGGCAAACAACTGTGGTCGCAACCGGATCTCGTCTTCACCCAGGCCGATGTCGCGCGGGACGGGAAGACCTTGGCGTTCGCCGGGGAGGCGAGGGATACCGCCGGCCGCGACTACGACAAGGTCGTGCTGGTGGACACGGTGACCGGCGCAACCCTGCGCCGGATGGACGGTCACGGGGCCAATCCGCTCAATGCCCACTTCTCGCATGACGGCAAGTCGTTGGTGTCGGTCGGAGCCGACTATCGGGTCGTGGTCTGGGACACGGCCAGTGGAGCGCCGGGCGAGAACATCCCGATCGCCGAACGCGACAGTTTGACCGCCGCCTTCGGGCCGCGGGACGACAAGCTGTACACCTCGGCAGGCGACAGCGCGCTGCGGAGCTGGGATCTCACCGGCAGCAACCGGCTTCTGAGCGAGCAAAGGGCTGCGCCCGTTTTCGCCTATGGATGCCGCTTCATCGCCCCCGGCGGGAGGAGCTATTTCCGGCTGCTCAACTCCGACGCCGCCTATCTCGATCCGGGCCAGCCGGCCGGCGTCTTCGTCGATACCGTCACCGGAAAACTCGTCCGGTTCGACGCGATCCCCCTCGGCGAGACGACGAACAGTTGCGGTACCTGGCACCCGAGCGGAGCCAGGTTCGCGCTCGGCAATGCCACCGGGGAAGTCTTCGTCGAGGATGCCCGCACCGGCCACCTCCTGGCCAGGCAGAAGGTCACGGCCGCCAAGATCCAGGACCTCGACTACAGCGGACGCGACGGCAGCCGGTTGGTGGTCGGTGACGAGTCCGGCCTCGCCGCGCTCCTCGACAGTGCCACGCTCCGACCGGTCGGCAAGCCCGTTCAGGTCGGTGGACCGATCGCGTGGTTGTCGGCGAGCCCGGACAACCGGTCGGCGTTCCTGGTGATCGGGGGCCGCAAGATCTCCGACCGTCTCGACGCCCCGTCCGATCGGTGGGCGTTGGTAGACCTGATGGAGGGGCGCGTCGTCCGACGCGGAACCTTCCCGATGAGTGTCCCCAGCATCGTGACATTCGCGCCGGACGGGACACGGGTGGCCGTCGGCAGCGAGAAGGGAGACGTACTGCTACTGGATCCCACCACCGGCGAGAACCTCGCCGCACCGCGGATCGTCCACCAGGGGTGGGTGAATGGGATTGCGTTCTCTCCGGACAGCTCGCTGCTGGTCTCGTCCGGATGGGACGGCGGCGTCGCGCTCTTCGACGGAAAGACGGCTGCGTTGCTCGGCACGATCATGACGCCGAACCAGCAACTCGTCACGGCCGATTTCCTGCCGGACGGCCGTACCGTCGCGATTGCGGCGTACGACGACGGCGTCTATCACTGGGACACCCGGCTGGAGCACACGATCGCGATGGCGTGCCGGATGGCCGGGCGGCAGTTGACGGCCGACGAGTGGCGGGAGAACTTCGGGGCGCGGCCGTATGTGAAGACTTGTTAGAGGGCGCGGAGGAGGACCAGGCAGCGGGCGGCCAGGGGGACGGTGGCGCCGGCTTCTACCTCGGTGACCATGCTGTGGCTGGTGTCCAGGACTACCTCGTACGCCGGGGCCCAGGAGGCGTCGGGGACTACGACGGGCTGGGTTTGGGGGGTGGCGTTCAGGGCCAGGAGGAATGAGCTGTCGGTGAGGGCGTTGCCTTCGGTGTCGGTGGCTCTCAGGGCGTCGCCGGCCAGGAACATGCCGATGGTCCGGAGGTTGCCGTCGAACCAGTCGGCGTCGGTCATTTCGCCACCGTGGGGCGCGATCCAGGACAGGTCCTTGCGACCGCCGGGGACGACGGGCTGGCCGGAGAAGTAGTGCCATTGGCGCAACGCGGGATGGGCCGAGCGCAGGGCGATCAGTTGCTTGGTCAGCTCGAGCTGGTCGGACCAGGCTGCGGGGAGCGACCAGTCGAACCAGGAGATCTCGTCGTCCTGGCAGTAGGCGTTGTTGTTGCCGTGTTGGGTCCGGCCGCATTCGTCGCCGGCGGTGATCATCGGTACGCCGGTGGACAGGATCAGCGTCGACATCAGGTTCGCCATCTGCCGTTTGCGCAACGCGATCACGCGGCGGTCGTCGGTCTCGCCCTCGACGCCGCAGTTCCAGGACCGGTTGTCGTCGGTGCCGTCCCGGTTGTCCTCGCGGTTCGCCTCGTTGTGCTTGTGGTCGTAGCTGACCAGGTCCCGCAGGGTGAACCCGTCGTGCGCGGTGACGAAGTTGATCGACGCGTACGGGTACCGCCCGTCGTCGCCGTACAGGTCGCTCGACCCCGACAGCCGGTACGCGAGGTCCTTCACGCCGTCGGAGGTGTTCCGCCAGACGTCGCGGACGCTGTCGCGGAATTTACCGTTCCACTCCGACCACGGCGGGCCGAAGTTGCCGACCTGGTAGCCGAACGGGCCGACGTCCCACGGCTCGGCGATCAGCTTCACCCGGCCGAGCACCGGGTCGGCCGCGACCTCGGCGAGGAACGGATGGCCGGGGATGTCGACCTCGTGCCGCTCGTTCCGGACCAGCGTCACCGCCAGGTCGAAGCGGAACCCGTCGACGCCCATCTCCTCGACCCAGTAGCGCAGCGAGTCCATCACCAGGGCCCGCACCTGCGGGTGCGAGGTGTCGACAGAGTTGCCGGTCCCGGTCACGTCGTACATCGCGGCGCCGTGGGCGAGCCGGTAGTAGGCACGGTTGTCGATCCCGCGGAAGCTCAGAGTCGGACCGTCGAACCCGCCCTCGGCGGTGTGGTTGTAGACCACGTCGAGGATCACTTCGATGCCCGCGGCATGGAACGCGGCGACCATCGCCTTGAACTCGGCCACCTGCTCACCGCGCGAACCGGACGACGAGTATGGCGCGTGCGGCGCGAAGAAGCCGAGGGTGTTGTAGCCCCAGTAGTTCGGCAGGCCGCGCGCGGCGATCGACGGCTCGGTCAGGAAGTGGTGGATCGGCAACAGCTCCACCGAGGTCACGCCGAGCTCGGTCAGATACCTGATCACCGACGGATGCGCGAGTCCGGCGTACGTGCCCTGTTGGTGCTCAGGTACGTCGGGATGCCGCTTCGTGAAGCCCTTCGTGTGCAGTTCGTAGATGACCGTTTCGCCCCAGTGCACCGGCCTGCTGATCGGGGGCGGCGGCTCGGAGTCCGCGACGACGACACCGACCGGGACGTGGCCGGCGGAATCGCCGTCGGAGGAGTCGTAGATCAGCGGGCTGGAGAAGTCGAGTGAGCCGTCGACCGCCCGCGCGTACGGGTCGAGGAGCAGCTTCGACGGGTTGAAGCGCAGCCCGTGCGACGGGTCGAACGGGCCGTGCACGCGGTACCCGTACCGCTGGCCGGCTCCGACGCCGGGCACGAACCCGGTCCAGAACTCACCCGTGTGCGAAAGGTCCAGGTTCCGCTGGCTGCCGTCGTCCGCGACCAGGGCCAGTTCGACCCGTTCGGCGGCTGGGGCCCACAGGGTGAAGGTGGTCCCATCGGTCTGGACCACTGCGCCCGGACGCGGACCAGTGCCGGCGCTCGGGCCGGAAGCACTCGGGGCGGCGGTCGCTTCTTTCACCGGCACATTCTGCACAGTTCGGGGTGAGTTCTCGATAGTGAGGTACTTCTGTTCGTGAGACGGTAGTTGCGAACGCCTGTGCGCAGTGATACGCAAGGACCGTTACTAATTTACCCACAGGGTTGTAGGGGATCTCATGTCGGAAGAGCTTGCCGGTCTGACCGTGGGTCTGATCGGCGCGGGCAACATCAGCCATGTCCACGTGGCTGCGTGGAAGGCCCTCGGGGCCCGCGTCCTGGTGCATTCGCTGGAGGGCGCCGAGGAACTGTCGGAGCAGTACGGGCTGGAGGTCGCGGCGACGCTGGACGGTTGCCTGGCCGAGGCCGAGTTCGTCGACATCGTCACACCGTCGGCGACGCACAAGGAGATCACGCTGGCCGCGATCAAGGCGGGCAAGAACGTGATCTGCGAGAAGCCGCTGACGCTGACCGCGGCGGACTCGCACGAGGTGATCGACGCGGCCCGCGCGGCCGGCGTCCGGTTGTACCCGGCGCACGTGGTGCGGTTCTTCCCGGAGTACAAGGCGGCGTACGACGCGATCCAGGCCGGGCGGATCGGTGAGGTCGCGGTGGCACGGTTCTACCGGCAGGCGTCCTCGCCCGCGGGTGCCGGCTGGTACCGCGACGTGGCCCACTCCGGCGGTGTGATCATGGACCTGATGGTGCACGACCTCGACCAGGCACGTTGGCTGTGCGGCGAGGTGACGACGGTGTACGCCGCGCAGAACCCGCCGACGGTCGACGGGATCAGCCCGGTCAACGTGGCGGCGCATGTCACGCTCACGCACGAGTCCGGTGCGATCAGCCACTGCCGGGCGACCTGGGGTGCGACGGGTACGACGTTCCAGACCGGGTTCCAGGTGGCGGGGTCCACCGGCATACTGAAGTTCACGTCGGAGGGCGACACCGGGTACAAGGAGGAGCTGCAGAACGGCGGTGCCGGCGGCGACCTGCTGATTCCGGCGTCGACGCTGGGGGAGAGCCCCTACCTGACGCAGCTGCGTGAGCTGGCCATCGGGCTGCGCGGTGGACCGGAGCCGCGGGTGCTCGCATCCGACGGCGCGACCGCCGTCTATCTGGCCGAGGCGGCGCGTGCGTCGATGGAGTCCGGTCAGCCGATCGACATGAAGACCTTCGTCTCGAGTGGAGCAGTGGCATGACCCTGAAGGTTGCTCTGGCTTCGTTTGCCCACGTCCACGCCGGGTCGTACGCGCACCTGCTGGCCGCGATGCCTGACGTCGAAGTACTGTCCGCCGATCCTGACGGTGCGTCCGCACCGGACGAGGGGCCGCGGGGCGCCGAGCTGGCCAAGCTGTTCGGCATCCCGTACGTCGACACGTACGACGAACTGTTCGACTGGGGACCCGACGCCGTCATCGTGACGTCCGAGAACGCCGGCCACCGCGCACTGGTCGAGCGGGCCGCCGCAGCCGGTGCACATGTGCTGTGTGAGAAGCCGCTGGCCACCGAGGTCGCTGACGGCGAGGCGATGCTCGCGGCGTGCGAGGCGGCTGGTGTGATCCTGATGGTCGCGTACCCGGTCCGGTTCGCGCCGTCGTACCTGCAGCTGCGGGCGAACGTCGAAGCGGGTCGGCTGGGCGATGTGTTCGCCGTACTGGGGACCAACAACGGAAAGATCCCGTATGCCGCGCGGCAGTGGTTCGTTGACGCCAAGCAGGCTGGTGGGGGAGCCATGGTCGACCACACCGTGCACTGCGCGGACCTGATCGACGGTCTGACCGGCGGCGCGTCCGCCACCCGCGTGTACGCCGCGTCGAACCGCATCCTGCATCAGGACAAGGGGGTGGAGGTGGAGACCGGCGGTCTGGTCACGATCAACTACGACAACGGGCTGATGGCAACTATCGACTTCTCCTGGAGCGTCCCGGACAACGGCCCGACCTGGGGCGGCGTCTCACTCCAGGTGACCGGCACCAACGGCTCGGTCGAGATCGAACCGTTCCTCCCGCACGTCGGCGGTACCGACGCCAACGGCGAGGTCTTCCTCGGAATCGGCGGCAACCTGGACGAGTCGATGCTCGACACGTTCCTCGACGCCGTCCGCACCTCAGGCCCGTCCAAGGCCGGCACCGCCCCCGCCGTCATCCCCCAACCCGACGGCGCCGTAGGCCTCCGCACCCTCAAGATCGTCGACGCCGCCCGCCGCTCCGCGGCATCTGGCCAAGCCGTAGACCTGTAGTCGCACCACCGCTCTCCTCGCCGCCTCTGCTGCCACAGGCAGCGGAGGCGGCGTGCGGTTGTTTGCTGTGGTCCGGTACGGTTCCCGAGATGTGACCCGTGGGTAGTCGCGAAGGAGCTGGGTTATGGGCGAGTTCGTCAATCTGACCGTGAGTGATGGGGTCGGGACGATCCGGCTGGATCGGCCGAAGATGAACGCACTGAACGTCCAGGTCCAGGAGGAGATCCGGGCCGCCGCCACCGCAGCGGCCGAGGACGACGCCGTACGCGCAGTAGTCATCTACGGCGGCGAGCGGGTGTTCGCGGCCGGCGCGGACATCAAGGAGATGGCGGACATGTCGTACGCCGACATGGCCAAGCGCTCCGGCCCGTTGCAGTCCTCGCTCTCCGCAGTCGCCGCGATCCCGAAGCCGACCGTTGCCGCGATCACCGGATACGCGCTGGGCGGGGGCTGTGAGCTCGCGCTCTGTGCCGACTACCGGATCGCCGCCGACGACGCGAAGCTCGGTCAGCCGGAGATCCTGCTCGGCATCATCCCCGGCGCCGGCGGCACGCAGCGCCTGTCCCGCCTGGTCGGCCCGTCGAAGGCCAAGGACCTGATCTACACCGGCCGCTTCGTCGACGCCGCCGAGTCGCTCGCCATCGGCCTGGTCGACAAGGTCGTACCCGCTGCCGAGGTCTACACCGCGGCCGTTGCCTGGGCCTCGCAGTTCTCCCGCGGCGCCGCGATGGCACTGCGCGCGGCCAAGGAATCGATCGACTCCGGACTGGGCGTCGACCTGGCCACCGGCCTGGAGATCGAGCGGCAGCAGTTCGCCGCGCTGTTCGCCACCGAGGACCGCGCGATCGGCATGACGTCGTTCGTCGAGAACGGTCCTGGCAAAGCTGAGTTCAAGGGAAAGTGATGTCTGCTACTTCGAAGCCCGCCGCGTCCGCCGAGGACATCGAGGCGGCCTGGAACGACAACAAGCTCGCCCAGGTGCTCTACCACGACTGGGAAGCGTCGACGTACGACGAGAAGTGGTCGATCTCGTACGACGAACGCTGCGTCGACTACGCCCGCGAACGCTTCACCGCGGTCGCCGGTTCGCGCGGCTGGCCGTACGGGAAGTCGCTCGAGATCGGCGCCGGTACGGGCTTCTTCACGCTGAACCTCAAGCTCGCCGGCGTACTCGACGAGGCGCACGTCACCGACCTCTCGCCGGGCATGGTCGAGGCGGCGAAGAAGAACGCGAAGACGCTCGGCTTCGCGATCGAGGGTCAGGTCGCGGACGCGGAGAAGCTGCCGTACGACGACGACACGTTCGATCTCGTCATCGGGCACGCGGTCATCCACCACATCCCGGACGTCGAGCTGGCGTTCCGCGAGATGCTGCGGGTGCTCAAGCCGGGCGGCCGGTTCGTGATCTGCGGCGAGCCCACGCGGTACGGCGATTTCGTCGCCCGGCGACTGTCCCGCTTCACCTGGTGGGCGACGACGAACGTGACCAAGCTGCCGGCGCTCGCGCACTGGCGCCGGCCGCAGGAGGAACTCGACGAGTCCTCGCGGGCGGCCGCGCTCGAGGCTGTCGTCGACCTGCACACGTTCGACCCGGACACGCTGGCGCGGATGGCGACGCGGGCCGGTGCCTCGCAGGTCAAGACGGTGACGGAAGAGTTGCTGGCGGCATGGGTCGGGTGGCCGATCCGGACGTTCGAGGCCGCCGTACCGGAGCAGAAGCTCGGGTTCGGCTGGCGGATGTTCGCGTACAAGTCGTGGCTGCAACTGTCGAAGGTGGACAAGGTGCTGTCGACCGTCGTGCCGGACGAGCTGTACTACAACGTCTCCATTACCGGGGTAGCGCAGTAGGGTGTGTTGATGCGGTTGCTGTCCGTGGCGAATCTGCGCTGGGTGGTGCGCCATCGGGCGTGGACGCCGTACTACCTCAAGCGCTACTGGCGGTTCGCCTGGTTCAAGCTGCGCCACCCGCAGGTGATCACCGAGGGTTTCGTTTTCCTGGGCAAGCACCTGGAGATCGTGGCGCGGCGCGGTCACGGCCGGATCATTCTCGGCAAGTGGGTGCACCTCGGTGACGAGACGCGGTTGCGTGCGCACGAGGGGACGTTGCGGATCGGCGACAAGGTCGTGTTCGCCCGCGACGTGACGGTCAACTGCTACCTGGATGTGGAGATCGGCGCGTCGACGTTGATCGCGGACTGGACCTACATCTGCGACTTCGACCACAAGACCGAGGACCTCGACCTGCCGATCAAGGACCAGGGGCTGGTGAAGTCGCCGGTCCGGATCGGTCCTGACTGCTGGCTGGCCACGAAGGTGACGGTCACCCGCGGTGCCGACATCGGCCGCGGTACCGTGATCGGCGCCAATAGCGTTGCCCGCGGCAACATCCCGGCGTACTCCGTGGCTGTTGGGATCCCGGCCGTCGTGGTGGCCGATCGCACGGCCCGGTTCACTGCCAACGCAGAGCGGCGTAAGTACCTGGCCGGCCTGGCCGCGGCCAACGACCGGACGAGCGCTCAACTCCGCGCCGGAGCGACGCCGACACCGGCCGAAGATGCTCCGGAGAACCCGTCTGAAAACCCGCCGGAGGCTCCTCGGAGCGTCGGTGAGGCGGATGCGGGTGGTGATGAGGTAGAAGCAGGTGGTGAAAAAGAGAACCGCGAGGGGTTCTCAAGTTACTCACCAGTCGGGCACTATGGCCCCCACGTCCGGTCGGACGCCCACGACCGGTTGAGCGTCGGAGAGGAGAAGTAGCGTGGCGGACCCGGCTGCGATCGATCCGGCCGATCCGGCCGCCCGGTCGTTGCTCGACCAGGCCGCGGCCGACGACTCGATCACACAGGCCAGGACGCGTGCGGTCGACCCGGTGCCGATCGTCGTACCGGTCGTCGTGCAGCAGTCAGCACCTGCCGGCGCTACGTTGGAACCAGTGCTTGAAACAAACGAACCAGACATGGGCGTGAACGGACGGATGAACACCGAAGCACAGGCAGCGGACGGCAGTACTGCGGAACCGGCACCGGTAGCGGGTGCCCGCCGCCGGCTGTCACCGCGCCCGGTCCCGGTCAGTCGGCGGAGGAGACCGCCGGCCGCAGCGACCGAGGTGACCACCGGCAAGGTGGCCACGGACGAGGAACGGACCCCGGCTGAGGAGATGGACGACGTGGGTACGCAGGACGAGAAGGGCACGGCCGGCGCGACGCCGGACAAGGATGCCGGTACGGGATCCGAGGTGAGCGCTGATCTGAGCGCTGACGCGACCGGTGGAGCGGGCGCGGCGACCGGCTCGGGTACGGCGACGGCGACCAAGACGGCTCGCCCGAAGACCGCGGCGGAGATCGTCGCGGAACAGCGTGCGCGGGAGAAGGCGGCGGCCGAGGCCCCGTCGGGTGCGGCCGCCTCGGAGGATGCCGCACCCGAGCAGCCGGCCGAGACCAAGGACAAAGCCGCGACCGGAACCACTTCGGCGACCGCGGCGGTCAAACCGGTGGCGAAGCCATCCGGCCCGACTGGTGCCTCAGGCAACAAACCGCCGACGGCCCGGGGTGGCGCGTCGGGATCGTCGGGTTCCGGCAAGGGCAAGCAGGCGTTGTCCTCGGTCGGGTCGGGGGTCCGGAAGCTGCGGAACCTGATCGCCTCGCTGATCTGGCTGATCGCGGTGCTCGCGGCCGCCGTACTCGCACTCGGCGCGCTGTTCACCGCGCTGGACCAGACCAACCAGAGCAACGAGATCGTGCGCTGGATCCTCGAGCGCGGTCATGACCTGGTCGGCCCGTTCAAGGACCTGTTCCGGCTGGAAACCGCGAAGAACACCCTGCTGGTCAACTGGGGTATCGCGGCGCTGGTCTACCTGATCGCCGGCAAGATCGTCGAGCGCATCATCCGGCCGTAGCTACCAGGATCAGATCGAGAGATCCGTCCAGGTCGCCTGGGCGGATCTCGAAGTCTGTGTACGTCGTACTCCGCACGAGCGCGGCCAGGTTGTCGTCCCACTGGTCGTGCTCGGCCGCGAGCTGAGCATCCACACACGATCCGTACTGCGCCTCCCATGACGTCAGCCGCTTGCCGTGGTGGAGCCCGAGCGCGTGCGTGATCTCGAAGTACGGCTCGAGCAGTTCGATGAACTCGGCGGCGGTCAGCTCGCGCGTGTGATACCAGTTCCCGCTCGGGAAGGTCAGGCGGTTCGGCGTACTCAGGACGACGGTGCCGCCCGGCGCGAGGATGCGCGCGCACTCCGCGATGAACCGCGGCTGCTCCCAGAGGTGCTCGATCGTCTGCAGCGAGGTGACGAAGCCGAACGCGCCGTTCGCGAACGGCGTCTGGACGAGGTTGCCCCGGACGACATTGGTCTGTGGATAAACCCGGCGGACGTGGCGCAACGTCGTATGTTCATAGTCGAGACCGGTCACGGAGTCCGCGCCCGCCAGGCGGAGCAGCTCCGCACCGTAGCCCTCGCCGCAGCCGGCGTCGAGGATCCGGCCGGTCGGCTTGGTCAGAAGTTGGGCCGTGATCCAGCGATAGGCCGCATCGTGGCGCGCGAACCAGTAGTTCTCGTGCCAGATCCCGGGTGCGGTCCTCTCGCCGGTGAGCGGTAACGTCTCGGTCACCTGAGTCAGAGTAGTCGTGGCCGGAACTGTGATGGGACTCGCATGGTGCTTATGTTTCTCGCGAGTAACATCCGTGGCAGGCTTGGGAGAGACCGTTAACCAGAAGGGGTCCCACACGCTATGAAGATCGTCGTCTGCGCGAAGTTCGTGCCGGATGCCACGGCGGACCGCCGCTTCCGCTCCGAGGACAACACGGTGGATCGTGCCGGTGTCGACGGGTTGCTGTCCGAGCTGGACGAGTATGCCGTCGAGACCGCGTTGACCGTGAAGGAGTCCGGGGACGGTGAGGTGACGATTCTCACCGTTGGTCCGGAGCAGGCCGCTGACGCGGTGAAGAAGGGTCTGCAGATGGGCGCCGACGCCGGCGTGCACGTGGTCGACGACGCGATCCACGGTTCGGACGCGGTCGCCACCTCGCTGATCCTGTCGAAGGCGCTGGCCAGGCTCGAGGCCGACCTGGTCGTGTTCGGCATGGGTTCGACCGACGGTGGCATGGGTGTGGTCCCGGCGATGGTGTCGGAGCGGCTCGGGCTGCCGGCCGTGACGCTGGGCTCGGAGGTGACCGTCGACGGGCAGACCGTCCGGATCCGCCGCGACGGTGACACCGCGAGCGAGACGATCGAGGGCACGCTGCCGCTGGTGCTGTCGGTGTCCGACCAGGCGAACGAGCCGCGGTACCCGTCGTTCAAGGGGATCATGGCCGCGAAGAAGAAGCCGGTCGAGACCTGGTCGCTGGCCGATCTGGAGCTGACGCCCGAGCAGGTCGGCGGCTCGTCGGCGTGGACCGAGGTGGTCGAGGTGACCGCGCGTCCGCCGCGTAGCGCCGGCACGATCGTCACCGACGAGGACGGCAGCGGCGCCGCCGAACTGGTCGAGTTCCTGTCCACGAACAAGTTCCTCTGAGGAGCGGGGTCTTAGTTATGTCGAACGTTCTGGTTCTGGTTGACCACGCCGCGGGCAAGGTCCGCAAGACGACCGCCGAGCTCCTCACGATCGCCCGCCGTCTCGGCGAGCCCGTCGCGGTATTCATCGGCGAGGGTGTGCAGGATGCCCTGCCGGCCCTGGGGCAGTACGGCGCGACCAAGGTGATCGCGCTGACGAACCCGGAGCTCTCGCAGTTCCTGGTGGCGCCGAAGGCCGAGGCGTTGCAGCAGGTCGCGGCCAAGGTCGAGCCGTCGGCGATCCTGATCTCGTCGAACGCCGAGGGCAAGGAGATCGCGGCGCGGCTCGCGGTCAAGCTCGACTCGGGTCTGATCACCGACGCCGTCGACGTGCAGGAAGGTCCCGTCACCACCCAGTCGGTGTTCGCGGGCAACTACACCGTCAAGTCGAAGATCACCCACGGGACGCCGATCATCACGGTGAAGCCGAACGCCGCGACGCCGGAGGCCGCCGAGACGTCGCCGGAGGTCGAGGAGTTCGACGTGTCGATCTCCGATACGGCGAAGACGGCGCGGATCACCGAGTCGAAGCCGCGGGAGGCGACGGGTCGTCCGGAGCTCACCGAGGCGGCGATCATCGTGTCCGGTGGCCGCGGTACGGGTGGTGACTTCGGTCCGGTCGAGGCGTTCGCGGACTCGCTCGGCGCGGCCGTTGGTGCGTCGCGCGCGGCGGTGGACTCGGGCTGGTACCCGCACGCGTACCAGGTCGGGCAGACCGGCAAGACGGTCTCGCCGCAGCTGTATGTCGCGGCGGGTATCTCGGGTGCGATCCAGCACCGCGCCGGTATGCAGACCTCGAAGACGATCGTCGCGGTCAACAAGGACCCTGAGGCCCCGATCTTCGAGCTGGTCGACTTCGGCGTCGTCGGCGACCTGCACAAGGTCCTCCCGACCGCCACCGAAGAAGTCACCAAGCGCAAGTCCTGATCCCGCAGTACGTGGTGCAGTTGGCCGGCTCTCCTGCGGAGCCGGCCAGCTGCATACATCAGGCAGTTGGTTTGGCCGTTGCCCGGCTAGCATGCGGTAGATGCGGATCTGGGTCAGTGGAGCACGAGGAAAGTTGGGTGCGGAGGTCTGTCGGCAGTTGGTTGCCGACGGCCACGAGGTGATCGAGGCGGACGTCACCGGACCTGACCCGGTCGATCTGATGGACCGGGAAGCAGTTGCCCGTTCGCTGCGTGGTGCTGATGCGATCGTGCACTGCGCCGCCATCGCCAGCCCCGAGAACATCGAGCCGGTCCGCCTGTTCGAGATCAATACGATCACGACGTTCAACGCCCTCGAAGAAGCCTGGAAACAAGGCATCCGTACGGCGGTACTCGCCTCCAGCGGATCGATCTACGGTACCGCCTGGTCGCCCGACGAGATCGGCACACCGGACGTCCCCATCGACGAGAACACCGAACTCCGGTACGTCGACCCGTACGCGCTCACCAAGGACGTCCTCGAACGGATGGGGCAGACGTACGCACGCCGCTGCGTACAGGTCACAGCCCTGCGCTTCCACTGGATCCTTACCCCCGACGAGGTACGCCGGTACATCGCCGAAGCCCCACCCGAAGACAACCGCCGCAACCTCTGGGGCTACGTCGACCTGACCGAAGCCGCCCGCGCCTGCGCGCTCTCGCTCCAGCCCCGCACCCACAAGCCGTACGCCGCCCTCGTCATCGCCGCCGAAGACACCGGCCGCCACGAGCCCACCACCGACCTCCTGGCCACCTACTCACCCCACACCAAGATCCACACGAACCTCGAGGGCACCACCTCCCTGTTCGACACCACCCGAGCCGCCGACATCATTGGCTGGACCCACCACAGCACCTGGCGCACCCACTAGCTCAGCCGCGGCGCTGCGGGTGATCAGCCTTCAGGTCGCAGGCGCCGAGCCTGTGGCCGAGCCGTCGGGGTCGTGCGCTGGACCTACCGCTGCCCGGCGCGCCCACTAGCTCAGCCGCGGCGCTGCGGGTGATCAGCCTTCAGGTCGCAGGCGCCGAGCCTGTGGCCGAGCCGTCGGGGGCGTGCGCTGGTCCTACCGCTGCACCTGTTGCCGGAGTAGTTCAGGGGGCGTGGGTGCCGCCTGTCCGCGGCTGATGGGCTCGGGTCCCGCCTGTCCGCGGCTGATGGGCTGGTGGGGGCCGGATCCGTCTGGTTTGGCGGGTTAGGTGGTGAGGTGTTGGCGGATGGTGGTTAGGTCGGTGGTGACGGCGGTCTGGCGGGATTCGGTGGCGTTTGTGTGCTTGGCGAGCTGGGCGGCGGCTGTGGTGCAGCGGTCGGTGAGGCGGGTGGCTCGGTCGGCCGCAGCTGATTTGTCGTTCTTGCTGGCGGTGCGGATGCTCCAGTAGCGGAAGGCGCCGATGCCGATCAGGATCAGGCCGGCGACGATCCAGATCGCGTTCACGAAGCCGAGGCCGATCGCCACGATTGCGCCGACGCCGACGAGTACGGCCGGGACGGCGAGCTTGGCAGGTGTGACGCTGCCGGCGGATTGCTTGATCGTGGACAGGGCTGTGTTCAGTTGGAGCTGGTCGGGGCCGTCGGGGCGGATCACGATCGTGTGGGAATCGCTGGTCACGTCGATCTGGGTCGGGCTCGGTTGGCCCGCGACCTGCGCGAGGTCTTCGATCGCCGGGAGAACGGACGGGCCGATGACGCGGAGTACGGCTGCTGCCAGGTGTGGGTCGTCGGTCTGACTCAGGTCGTTGGCTAGCAGCTCCTCGACTGTGCCGACCGAGTCCTCGAGGCGCTCGACGGCGGATTCACCGGCACCGCTGATCTGAGCACGCAGTACGGCAACCCGTGCCAGCGACTCACGCTCCGACTCACTCCCTTCGGAGATCAACAACCGCAACAACCCCGCGGCGCTGTCCGCAGCAGCCGCACCCTCAGTACCGGCACCCGCAGCACCCCGACCACGCCCGCCCTGCGGGCGCCTGGAACCCCGCCCGGACCCACGGCCCGAGCCGTGCCCGCCGGCGGCGTCGAGGCGGGTGTCTCGTGTGGTTTGGCGCCCGGAGCCATCGACCGGCCCGTGCCCAGTGTCGCGTGTGGCGTCGTGGTCGAGGGCGCGGTTGGCGGCGTGCCCGCCATCGCGGATGGTGTCGCGGTTGGAGGCGTCCCCGGTGTCGCGTCCGTTGTCGGGTGCGATTGGGCGGTCGGTGTTGTTCGTGGAGTCGGTGGTGGGGGAGATGTAGCTGAGGGTCGGAGCGGGTTCGCGGGCTTCTGTGTTGCCGGCTATGGATTCGATGGCGTTGCGGATTCGGGTGAGGCGGGTGCGGGCGGTTTCCTGGTCGGCGACGGCTTCGAAGCGGGTGCCGGAGGCGCGGGGCGCCTCGCCGCGTTTCTCCAGCTTCGGCAACCAGCCGTCCGCAGGGGGCGCGGCAGACTGCAGCCGCTTCACCACCAACGCCAGCCCGTCCGCCCCGAACCCACCCCGAGCCGCAGTAGCCCACAGCACCCGCTGCACCCGGGTAACCGTCCCATCCGCAGCCAGTGCGCCGAACGCCACATCCAGCCACTCACTCCGCACCTGATGACGCTGCCCGAGCGCAGCCAACGCCAGCGCCAGGAACGTCGACGTACGGCGCTCATCCAGCCCCATCGCCGTACCAAGCGCCGCCTCGTCCTGGCCCGCGATCAGCGCCTCAGTAGCCGGCCCCAGCCAGTACTGGGGGACCGCCGCGCCAACCGGCGGCAGCGGCGTACCGGAAGCCATAGCCGTCAGCACCCGAGTCGCATACCGCCGGAGCTCAGCTGCCTCGAGGAATCCCGCCATCTCGTAGCGGAGATCGGACAGCTCGACGAACGCGTCGAAAGCGGTGGAGAGGCGATTGACCCGCTCCTGCAGACCACCCTGGATCTGGGACAGCTGGGACTGCAGCCGCGAGGTCTGCTGCCGCGCGTACGACATCTCGCTCTGCAGATCTTCGAGCTGCTCGTTCTGCCGCTGTTCCTGCCACCAGTTCGTCATGGTCCCCTCCGAAGCCGTTGCTCTCCGGAAGGATGCCGTGCCGCCGGGTCATCAAGTCGTGGGGACCAGGCGGAGCTGGAGCATGGCGGCGAAGCGGGAGTCTGGGTCGTCGAGGTCCAGTCCGCCTACCTCGGCCAGGCGGCGCAGGCGGTACCGGAACGTGTTCGGATGTACGTAGACCGCCGCAGCAGCTGCTGCGACGTCGCCAAAGGCGTCGAGCCACGCCCGCAGCGTCTCAACCAGGTCGGTGTTGTGCTGACGGTCGTACGCAACGAGCCGAGCGATCGGACCGGTCGGCTCGTCGCCACGCGCTTCGATCAGATCGCGCAGTTCGAGCAGCAGAGTGTCCACGTGGACGTCCGCGAGCCGGGCGACACGTGGTTCGCCACGGCCGGTTCGCAGTACCCGAAGTGCGCGGTCAGCTCCCGCACGTGCGTTGGGTAGGTGCGCTGCATCGGCGACGACCGGGCCGACTCCGATGCTGGCGGCAACGCGATCGCCGATCCGCTCGAGGAAGTGCCTGCCGATCCGTACGGCGCGCTCCTCGCCGTCGGACCGGTCCGGGCGCACCGGAATCAGCCCATAAGCAACATCCCCAACCAACGCAGCAGCCGCCCGCGGATGCACAGCGCCCAGATGCATGGCGAACGCGTCGGCCAGCCGCTGACGCTCCCCGGCCAGCCCGGCCTGGCTGACGAGCGACTCACCCGCAACGTCGGCCATGACGGACTCGTCCGAGTCGGAAGGAATGATCCCCAGAGCCAGTACGACGACAGCCTGGCCGGCCAGGCCCAACCGGTCCAGGGCCGCGCGAGCCCCCGCGCCACCTTCCAGCGCCGTACTGACGAGGTCGGCGCGCAGGCGGCGTTCGACGTCGGCACCGGCGCGGATGCGAAGCATGTGCAAGGCAACTAATTTCGCGGCGTCGCAGAGCGCCTGGGAGCGTTCGGCGGTCAGCGGATCGCGCACGGCCGCCCAGATCGAGCCGAGGATCTCGTCACCGGCGCGGACCGCGACCGCCACCCGCGGGATCGTGAAGGTCTCGCCGGCGGCCGGCAACGGCGGCACGTGGACGGGCCGATCGGTCCGGTACAACTCGCGGAAGATGCCGTACTCCGTCAACAGCCGGAAGTACCGCTGCGGTACCTGACGGCCGAGCACCGTCTCCACCCGCGCCTTGTCGGCCTCGTCCTGCCGCCCCGAGAACGCAAGCACCCGCGAGCTGCGGTCCTCGATCGTGACCGGCGCGTCGAGCAGCGCGGCGGTCGCGTTGGCGAGCGCGAACAGATCGCCGGAGGGCATGCCGGCCAGAGTCTGCACCTCACCGACATCGCCGTCGGCGAGCAGAGACCGCAGCAGTACGGCGAGCTGGTCCCACGACGCGCCGCGAGTCAACGCCAGCAGCGCGACGCCCGACTCGGCCACAGCAGCAGCCAAGAGGTCACCGGCCGCGATGGGGGAGCGGACGACCAGCCCGGCGGCCTGCTGGCGGCCGAGGTCACGCAGTACGTCGGCGATCCGGTCGGGTTCGTGGAGCCCGACGCCCAGGACGAGCGCGTTCGAGGGGAGCACGGGCTCGTCGAGCGGGTCGTGGATGACGATCCCGCCGATCTCCGCCGGCCCATCCGGATCACCGTGTACGAGCTCCAGCAAGGTCGCGCCCAGGTCGTCGAGAACCCGGCCGAGGCTTGCCCGCGGTCGATTCGTCACCGCTCACCTCCGAGCCCCCAGGGTAAGCGTCAAAGCGGCAGCCATTCGGTAGCAGTGGTCACGGCGGCCAGTTCGGCCTCGAGCGGCTCGATCCCGATGCCGGGGCTCGTCGGCACCGGCAGATACCCGTCGTCGAGGGTGAACGGCGGCGTGATGTCGGTCCGGTAGTAACGGTCCGAGGCCGACGTGTCGCCGGGCAGCGTGCAACCAGGTAGGGCGGCTAGGGCAACGTTCGCGGCTCGGCCGATGCCGGTTTCGAGCATGCCGCCGCACCATACCGGGATGTCGTTGGCGACGCAGACGTCGTGGATGCGCCGCGCCTCCAGATATCCGCCGACGCGTCCCGGCTTGATGTTGACGATCGCGCAAGCACGCAGCCGGATCGCAGCGGCCGCCGCGCGCGCTGACGTGATCGACTCGTCCAGGCAGACCGGCGTACTGATCTGCTGGGCCAGATCCGCGTGCCCGAGCACGTCCTCCTCGTCGAGGGGCTGCTCGATCAGCAACAAATCAAACGGATCGAGCCGAGCCAGGTGTCGTGCGTCCGCCAGCGTGTACGCCGTGTTGGCGTCGACCTGCAGCAGGATGTTGCCGAACTGCTCCCGTACGGCGCGCACCGGCTCGATGTCCCACCCCGGCTGGATCTTCAGCTTGATCCGCATGTACCCCTGCTCGAGATACCCACCGACGGCATCCAGCAACTCACCGATCGAGTCCATGATCCCGACCGACACCCCGCACGGCACCCGATCCTTCACGGCACCCAACTCACGCGCCAACGGCCTGTTCTCGGCCCGCAGTTCAGCATCGAGTACGGCGGTCTCCACCGCGGCCTTGGCCATCCGATGCCCGTGGAATCGACTCAACGCGGGCCCGACCTCGACAGCAGAATCCACCGAAGCCAGTGCCGGTACGAAGAACCGCCGCAGTACGTCGGCCGCCGCGTCGACGTACTCCGACGAGTACAGCGGCGCGCTCATCGCAACGCACTCGCCCCACCCCTCGGCCTCCGTACTCACGGCGCGCACGAGCAGCACGTCCCGCGTCGTCTCGGTGCCGAACGACGTCCGGAACGGCGACACCAACGGCATCGAGATCCGCCGCAGCTCGAATCCGGTCAGCTTCATCACAACCCCTTCTGCTCGACGACATACCATCCGGCCCGATCGAATCCGGTCACCCGCGCACCATCCGCGAGCAACCCGCCCAGTACCTCACGCAACGCCGCCCGCCACGCCTTCGCGGCACCCGGATCCGTACGCCGCAACCCCTCGACATCAGGCGGTACGGCGACCAGCAGCACGTCACCAGCGGGTGCACCTTCAGTCGGCCGCCCGTCCGCTCCACACGCCAGCGCAACCGTTGCCCCAGGCATCAACCCGACGTCGGTGATCGCGGACCGGCGAGCCGCAGCGGCACCCACAGCAGGAGTGTCCAACTCCCACCGGACCAGTAACCGATCGGTGTCGTCGCCGCTGTTGATCCCGTCGCGCATATCGCCGTAGAAGTTCGTCAGGTACTCCGTCGGCCGCGCCGCGAGCTTCGCCACGTTGAAGTACGCGTTGCGCCGGATCAGCGGATCGAACGTCCACGAGATCGTCGACACGCCGCGGCGCAAGGCCCAGGCGCGCTGATGCAGTTTCAACGCGAACCCGACGTTGCGTCCGCGCGCAGCCCCCGATACCCCGGCGACGTGGCTGTGCATCGAGACCTCGGCCGGTGCCGAGAAGAACCCGACGCAGGCGCCGATCAGCTCGTCGCCGTCGTACGCGCCGCCGACGTAGTTGCCGGCCTTTGTCAACGCCCGCAGCAGCTCGGTCGTCACCGGCGGATTGCTCGGATCCGGCCGCCAGATCGAGTCGTACAGCTGATAGACCTCATCCAGCTCAGCCAGCTCCCGCAACTCACGCACCCGCACTCCGGCCGCAACCGCCGCGTCGATACCCGCCTCCGTCGCGGCGGCAATCGACGGGCTGAGATCGAGCGTCATGGCCGGTCCATCAGATCGGTCAGCAAAGCGGCCAGTAGAGCTGTCCGCGGGGCGAGTTCGGCAACCACGACGTGTTCGTTGTCGGCGTGCGCGCCACCACCGACGGCGCCCAGGCCATCGAGGGTCGGCGTACCGATGCCTGCGGTGAAGTTGCCGTCCGATCCGCCGCCGACCGCAACCGACCGCAAAGCCGGCAGGGCCAGATCCACCGCGAGCCGGGAAGCTCGCGCGTACAGCTCTTCGGACATCTTCCGTTCCAGCGGCGGCCGGTTCGGCCCGCCGATGATGTCCAGTGAGCTGCCGGGCAGCACGGGGAGCAGTGCGTGCATCGCCTCGTCCACCCGCAGTTGCTCCTCGACCGTCCACGCACGCGCATCGACGAAGAACGCAGCGGCAGCCGGCACGGTGTTCCGCGTGGTCCCCGAGGTCAGCACCGTCGGCGTCACCGTCGTACCCAGCTCGGCGTCGCCAAGGTTGCTCACGGCAAGCACTTGGTGCGCGGCCTCGACCGAGGCGTTGATGCCGAGCTCCGGCTCCAGGCCGGCGTGCGCGGCCCGGCCGGTGATCCGCACCTCGTAGACCGAGACGCCCTTCCGCTCGAGCTTGAGCGCACCGGCATCCGCCGACGCCTCCAGCACCAAAGCGGCCGAGCATCCCGCGGCTTCGGTCTCGATCAGCTCCCGCGACGACGGCGAACCGAGTTCCTCATCGCCGGTCACCAGCAGTGTGACAGTTGCCGACGGCAACGTGGAGATCGCATGCAAAGCCATCACCAGGCCGGCCTTCATGTCGAAGCACCCCGGCCCCCGCAGTACGCCGTCCTCGATCGTGAACGGATGCGTGGTCAGCGAACCGAGTGGCCAGACGGTGTCGTGATGCGCGAGTACCAGGACCCGGCGCGGTCCGTCACCGAGCCGCCACCGCAGATGCGTGCAGCCGTCGACCACGACGTACTCCGGCTTGGAGCCCAGCCGCTCCGCTCCGAGCTGGGCCACGACATCCGCGCTGTGAGCCACCGCCGCGACATCCGACGACGGCGACTCACAGGTGACCAGCGTTTCGAGATCCGCGAGCATTTGCGGCAACCGCGCCGCGAAGACCGACTCACTCATCCGCTGACCTTCGGCGTAGCCCGGACTCCGAAGTGCACGTACTTCTCGCCGGTCGGCAGCGAGTAGAACGTCACCGGAGTCCACGTGAGCGACCCGGGCGCTCGGACCACGAACAGGTCGCCGCTGTCGTCGACCGGCGTCATGCGCAGCTCTTCCGTCGGCTCGGGCAGCAGCTCGGCCAGCGGCCCGGTGATCGTCATCCGCAGCAGCGGACCCTCGTCGTCGACCAGCACCTCCTGGATCGTGCTGGCCCGCTCGTACCGGCCGACATGCCGGCGTACGTCGACCTCCAGCGGCTCTGCCGGGGGAGCCAACGGCGTCGGCATCGAGACGCCGGCCAGCTCGTCGAAGATCTCCCGGTAGAGGTCCTCGTACAGGTCACGCGTGTGACCGCCGTTGGTCAGCAGTACGACGGCCAGCCCCTCGTCCGGCAGTACCCGCAGGAACGCGGCCTGGCCGATCGTGTTGCCGTCGTGCCCGATCAACCGACGGCCGTCCCAACCGAACCGGATCCAGCCGAGCCCCCACGAGTCACCGAGCGAGTACTTGTCCGGCAGCTCCGCCTGCTGCGCGGCCATCGCCGTCACCGAGTCCTCGCTGAGCAGCCTGGTGCCGTCCGGCGCGACGCCGTCGTTGAGGTGCAGTCGGGCGAACGCCAGCGCGTCCGCCACGGTTGACGTGATCAGTCCGGCCGGGCCGAGCGAGCGGGGGAGTTGCCAGACCGGTGCGCGCTTCGGCTCCTCTTCGCCTTCGCTCACGTGCCCGACCGCAGCCGAACGGAGCAGCGCCTCTTCTGGCAGCGTGACTGTGTTCTGCAGATCGAGCGGTGTGATGATCCGGTCCCGCAGCGCCTGGTCCCAGGTGGAGCCGGTGAGCTTCTCGATCACCCGGCCCGCCAGCGAGAAGCCGGAGTTGCAGTACGACCACGTCGCGCCGAGCGGATGGTTCTGGACGACATCGGCCAGCAGGTCGACGTACTTCTCCAGGCAGTCATCACCTCGGCCCGTGTCGGTGAAGACGTCGCCGTCGATCCCGCTGGTGTGCGTGAGCAGGTGCCGCATCGTCACCTGCTTCGCGACGTCCGGATCGCCCAGCTGCAGCTCTGGCAGCACCTGGCTGATCGGTGCGTCCAGCTCGAGCAGTCCTTCGTCGACCAGCTGCAGTGCGAGCGTCGCCGTCCAGACCTTCGACATGGAACCGATCTGGAAGACCGAGTCGGTCGTGGTCGCCACTCCGGTGTCCTTGTTCAGTACGCCGGTCGCCGCCTCCACCAGCTCGTCCTCCACGCCCGGCCGCACCCGCAGGATGCCGAGCGTCGCACCTGGTACGCCGTGCCGCGCGGCCAGCGTGGTCAACCGGCGCTGCCAGTGCGCCGCGTCGATCTTCGCCCGGCGCGGACCGCTCGCGTCACCGGCGTACTGCTCGACCCAGTCGCGGATGCGCCGGTTGAAGTCGAGGCGATGCGACGGCCGGCCCTCGACGATGAACAGGTGACTGGCGTCCGGGTACAGCACCAGCTGGCTCGGTACGCCGTTCTCGCGCAGCGCAGTGTGCCACTGCTGAGCCTGTCCGATCGGGCAGCGCACGTCGGCGTCGCCCTGCAGGATCAGCGTCGGCGTTGCCACCTTGCTGACCTCGGCGAACGGCGACATCGAGCTGTAGTCGGTGGAGCTGTTCAGCTCGTACACGTCGAGGAAGTGGCCCATGTCCGACGTACCGGCCATGCTGGTGAGGTCGCTGACCACACCGCCGGTCACGGCTGCGGCGAACCGGTCGTCGCGGCTGGTCAGGTAACAGGTCATGAATCCGCCGTAGCTGTAGCCCGCGACGGCCAGGCGGTCGGCGTCAGCGATGCCCTCGGCAACCAGTTCGTCGAGCGGCTCGAGGAAGTCGGGCGCATCCGCCGTACCCCAGGCGCCGAGGGCTGCGTTGAAGAACTCCTCGCCGTAGCCGTCACTGCCACGAGGGTTGAGCAGGAGTACGGTCCAGCCGTGGGCGGCGAGCTCTTGGTGGTAGAGGTGCACCTCGTCGGCTGCAGCATTCCACGCGTTGTGCGGACCGCCGTGGATGTCCAGCAGCAGCGGCTGCGGACCGTCGGCGGCCGGGTCGCGGACGAGCCAGCCGGACACCACTGTCCCGTCGGAGATCGTGAACTGCCTCTCCTCTCTTACAAACGCGTCCGGGACCTTCTCGCCGTACGTCGTCCGCGTTGTCGCCTCGCCGGTCGCCAGGTCCAGCGTGACGATCTCCCCGAAGGACGTCGGCGTGCTGAGCACGAACGTCGCCACACCAGCCGCCACGGACAGGCCGGACACGACCTGCCCCGGTTCGCCAAAAACATGCTGAGGCGTGCCACCGTCGACGGGCACCGAGAACAGGTGCGTACACCCGCGGTCCCGGACCGCGAGAAGGACAGCCTCGTCCACGAGGGTTGGCACGGCACCCGGGTACGCCGGTCCGCCGGCCATCACGTTGCGGTCGAGCGGCGCCGCCAGGTTCACCACGTCGCCGGTGTCCAGGGAGAGCTTCAGAAGCCCAGCGTGACCAACCGGTCCGGAGAGCATGCCGACGATGAGCAGTCCGGCGCCGTCCGCGGTCCATGTCACCGTGCCGGTCAGTCCGTCAGCCAGACCGACCAGCTGCGGTTTCGCCTTGGCATCTGAGGCGTCGAGCACGTACGCCGGAGCAGTCGGGGTCAGGTCAGCGTCAGGTGCGGTGGCTGCTCCGAAGGCGAGCTTGGACCCGTCCGGTGACCAGGCCGGGTCGCCGGCGTGCCAGTCGCCCTCCGTGGCCTGACGGCACTCCTTCGACTCGACCTCCACCAGGTGCAGGTGCTTGCGGATCGTCCGCAGCCAGCCTGCGCCGTCCGCTTGGTAGTCCAGCCGCTCCGTGGCGATCGGCGCGTGCTCGTCACCAGCCGCAGTCTCGACTGGTGCAGCGAAAGCGATCCGCTTGCCATCCGGACTCCACTTCGGAGCTCCCGCACCCAGCGGCAGCTCGGTGAGCTGCGACGGCTCACCACCTCCGGCCGGCAGCAGCCAGATCTGCGCGGGCCCGTCCTTGGCTCGCAGGAACGCCAACTGCGATCCGTCCGGCGACCAAACAGGGGTGGTGTCCGATTCGCCGCGGGTCAGGTGCTGCGGCGTACCACCGGAGGCCGGGATCCGCCACAGACTCCGCAGTGTGCGGTCGGCCTTCACGTCGGTGGTCCGGAGGACGTAGACGAGCTGGGTGGCGTCCGGCGACAGCGCCGGCTGCTCAGGTACGGCTAGCTCGGTCAGGTCGTCGATGCGCAGACGTCGGGTCACTGGGAGTCCTCCTTGAGTTCCTGCAGTACAGGCGGGTTCGAGCCGACCGCCCGCAGTACGCCGGCTGCGTGGTGACAGGCGGCGCGGTGCAGACGGTGATCGGCCTCGGGAGTGGGATCGAGGGTCAGACAGTGCTCGCGGTCGGTCCGGATCAGCGGACCTATCGGGCACCTCGGATGGAACCGGCAGCCCGCCGGCGGATGATGCGGATCGGCCGGCTCGGCGTCGGCGACCAGGTCCTCGTCCGGTGGCGGCAACGAGGTCGAGCCGCGTCGCGGAGCGGCCGCGAGAAGCTCTTTCGTGTAAGGGTGTTGAGGGTTGCTGAGTACGTCGTAGGCCGGTCCGACTTCGACGATCCGGCCCAGGTACATGACGGCGACGATGTCGCTGACGTACCGCACGACGGCCAGGTTGTGCGAGATGAACAGCATCGACAACCGCAGCTCGCGTTGCAGCGTCCGGACCAGGTTCAGCACCGTGCCCTGGATCGACACATCCAGAGCGGAGGTGATCTCGTCGGCGATGAGCACCTCCGGCTTGCCCGCCAGCGCCCGCGCGATCGCGACCCGCTGCCGCTGACCGCCCGACAGCGCACCCGGGTACGCCGACACCCGGTCGGCCTCCAGTCCGACGAGCTCGAGCAACCGGACCACCTCGTCGCGTCGACGATCCGCTCCGGGCATCGCCTCGGCGATCGAGTCGCCGATGGTCATCCGTGGATCCAGTGAGGAGTACGGATCCTGGAACACCATCTGCAGCGGACGCCGATCCCGCATCGGTACTCCGTCCAGCAGGATCCGCCCGCCCGCAGGTTCGGCCAACCCAACCGCCGCCCGGGCCAGCGTCGACTTGCCCGACCCGGACTCACCGACCAGTCCGACCACCTGACCCGACGGCACGGTCAGGTCGACCCCGTCGACAGCCGTCAGCGCGCGCCCGTACCGGACCGTCACGTCTTCGAAGCGCAGTTCGCTCATCGCTGCCCCGTCCGGAAGTTCGAGTACTCAGCCTGCGCCTGCGGATGCCAGCACGCCACCTGATCGACCAGCACAGGGTCCTCGGCCCGGCAGCGGTCCGACGCGAACGCACAGCGCTCCGCGAACGCACACCCCACCGGCATCCGCGCCAGATCCACCGGACGCCCTGGGATCACCGCGAGCGGTTCGTCGAGCGGAGTATCCAGATCGGGCACTGCGGCCAGCAGCGCCCGCGTGTACGGATGCCGCGCACCAGTGGCCAGCTCCGTCGACGGGAGGTCCTCGACGATGCGTCCGGCGTACATCACCAGGACGCGATCGCAGATCTGGGAGACCACGCTGATGTCGTGGCTGATCAGCAGCACTGCGACGTCGTCCTCGGTGCGGATGGTCTCCAGCAACCGCAGTACCTGCCGCTGCACGGTGACGTCGAGGGCGGTCGTCGGCTCGTCGGCGACGATCAACGCCGGCGCACCCATCAGCCCCATGCCGATCATGGCCCGCTGCCGCATGCCGCCGGAGAACTCATGCGGGTACTGCCGCGCCCGGCGCTCTGCAGCAGGTACCCGTACCGCCCGCAGCCGGTCGATCGCCCGGTCCATCGCGGCCCGACGAGTGAGGCCCTGATGCTCGCGTGCACCCTCAGCCAGTTGTACGCCGATCCGCTTGGTCGGGTTGAACGAGGTCATCGGGTCCTGGAACACCATCGCGAACGACGTACCCAGTAGCCGTCGCCGCACCGCCGCCGTACTGCGGACCGGCAGCCGGCCGAGCAGGGGAGCGCCGAGAAACGAGAGCTCGGCGGCACGTACCTGCCCAGGCGGCTCGATCAGCTGGGCGACCGCGAGTGCGGTCAGACTCTTCCCCGAGCCGGACTCGCCGACCACGCCGACGATCTCGCCCTTGTGGATCGTGAAGCTCACACCGCGGACTGGCGTGACCGGTCCGGGGAAGCTGACCTGCAGGTCCTCCACCACAAGCACAGCGTCGTTGTCGTCGTCACGTGCAGGCGTGGCTTCCGGCGTACGGTCGGTCCAGCGCGCGCGGGGAACCTGTACGCCGAGACCCTTCGCCACCGCCTCGCCGAAGAGGTTGAACGCCAGCCCTGCAATGACCACAGCGACTCCGGGGGCGAGTGCCGCGGCTGGATGCACGTAGATGCCGCTGAGGCTCTCGCCCAGCATCCGGCCCCAGTCGTACGCCGGCGGCTGCACGCCCAGCCCGATGAACGACAGTCCTGCGAAGGCGAGCAGCGTGCCGCCCGCGCCGATCGTCGCGTTGACCACCAGCGGCTCGGCGATGTTCGGCAGGATGTGCCGCACGAGCATCCGGAACCGGCCGACCCCCGCGATCCGCGCCGCCGAGATGAAGTCCCGCTCCGCGACCCCTGCGACCAGCGTCTGCGTCAGCCGCGCGAAGGACGGCGCACCCGCGAAGCCGATCGCCAGTACGGCGCCCTTCGCGCCCACTCCGAACACGACGGCGAAGAACAGCGCCAGCAGCAGCCCGGGAAACGCGACCGCGATGTTCACGACAGCCGTCGCGATCCGGCCGCCACGCCTGCCCAGGATCGCGGGCGCACTGCCCAGCGCGAGCCCGGTGACCACTGCGATTGACGTCGCGAGCAGTGCCAGCAGGATCGACGTACGCGATGCGACGAGCACACGGTAGAAGATGTCGCGGCCGAGGTTGTCGGTGCCGAGCCAGTGCTCCGCAGACGGTCCCTGCAGCAGGTGGTCGGTGTCTATCGCGTTCGCCTGGTCTGACCAGAGGACCGGCGCGAAGACGGCGAGCAGGAGTACGACGAGCAGCAGCAGGGCGGCACCGGCGCCGACCGGGGTTCGCAGTACTGCCATCCAACGGCGGCGCATCAGCTCTCCCTGATGGTGGATCGGGGGTCGAGTAGGGCGAGCGTCACGTCGACGGCCAGATTCACCAGCAGTACGCCGACGCCGTACACGAGGACCACGCCCTGCACCAGCGGGTAGTCCTTCGCGATGATCGAGGACACGATCGTGCTGCCGAGCCCGGGCCAGCCGAAGACGTTCTCGACCAGGACGGTCCCGGCGACCATGCCACCGAGCAGCAGACCGCCCAGCGTGATCGTGGCCGTCACTGCGTTCGGCAGTGCGTGCCGCAGGTAGATAGCCGCCGGAGGCAAGCGCTTCGCGCGGGCCGTGCGCAGGTAGTCCGTCTGCAGCACGGCTAGCAACTCCACGCGACAGATCCGTGCGAGCACAGCAGCCGGACCAACTGCCAGCGACAGCACCGGCAGCACGTACGACGCGACGCTGCCGCGACCCGCGACCGGGAACCAGTGCAGCGTCACCGCGAACACGTAGACGAGCCCAACCGCCAACAGGAACTCAGGAATCGCAGCGAGCACCACAGCGGTCGAGGTGAAGCCCAGCTCAGCTCGTGGCCGACGGCCTCCGCGAGTCAGGACGCCCATCACCAGACCGAGCGGTACGGCGATCAGCACGGCCACCAGGAACGCCGCCACGGCCAGCTCGACCGTGGCCGGTAGGCGATCCCGGATCACGTCGGAGACGGGCAGTCCGGTCGTGATCGACGTACCGAGGTTGCCTGTGACCAGGTGGTGCAAGAAGTTCAGGTACTGCTGCCAGAGCGGGTCGTCGAGGCCCAGCGAGGCGCGCTGGGCGTCGACGAGGCTCTGTGCGGCAGCTGGTCCGAGAGCTCCCCGGACCGGGTCACCTGGGATCAGGTGGATCATCAGGAAGGCAGCGCTGACCAGGACGAGGACAGAGCCGACCAGCCGGCCGAGCCGCCGTACGGCGAAGCCCAGCCACGGGTGTGTGGTGAGGACCGGGCTGCTGACGGTGGCCGTCACTGGCTGAGCATCTTGATCGACGACGGGATCACGCTGCCCTCGCTCAGGTCGAAGGTCGCGCCCTTGCCGAAGACCGGCACGGTTGCGTTCACGAACGGCACCAGGTTGACCTGCTTGAACAGAGCGCGCTCGGCCGTCGCCCAGTCCGCGCAGCCATCGGCGCCGGGGATCGCGGCGGCCTTGGCCACGGCAGCGTCGTACTCCGGGTTCTTGATCGAGGAGAAGTTGCTGCCGTTCGGGGGACCGGTGCCGGAGAGGAAGCTGACCAGCTGGCTGGGCAGGGACACGGTCAGCGGGATCAGACCGGCATGCCAGGTGCCTTGCCCGGCCAGGACGACAGTGCTGATCTCGGCAGTGGAGACGGCCTTGAGGGACACATCGACACCCAGCTCACTCCACGCTTTCTGGAGCAGCTCCGCGCCGGACTGCAGCGTCGGGCCGAGGCTGGTCGGGTAGTAGAAGACCAGCGACAGCTTCGTACCGGCCTTCTCCCGGATGCCACCCGCTCCGGGTCGCCAGCCCGCCGCGTCGAGCGCTGCCTTGGCCGCGTCCAGGTCGTGACCGGGCAGGTTGCCGGTGACGGTGTCGTCCGGGCACGGGCCCATGCCGGGGGCAACCAATCGGGTAGCCGGCGAACCAGTACCGCTGGTGATCACCTTGCCCAGCTGAGCGAGGTCGAGTGCCTGCGTAAGCGCCTTGCGTACTCCGATGTCCGCGGTGGGCAGACCGGACTTCTGGTTGAACCAGAGCTCACCCAGTGGGGTGCCTGCCTCACGCTGGAACGTCTTCTGAGCCTGCAGCCGCTGTTTGTCCGGTCCGGCGATCGCGGCGACGTTGACCTGCCCGGACAGCAGCAGGTTGGCCGCAGTGGTCTCGTTGCTGACCACCTTCAGCACAACCTTGTCCGGCAGACCGGACTGTCCCTGCTTGAAGTCACCCGGCCCCCACGCGTACTCCTTGCGTCGAGTGAGCGTGTAGTGGTCGCCGGGGACGGCCTCCGCGACCGTGTACATGCCCGTGCCGTCCGAACCCTGCTTGAGGATGGTGCGATCCTTCATCCCCTTGCTGCACACGATGTGCAGCCCACCGACGTTGCGCACCAGGAAGGCGTCCGGTGCCGGCGCTGTCACGGTGACTGTGCCGGTCGCGTCGTCGGCCGTCGCCTTTGCGCCCGGTGGGATGAACACACCGATCCGCGTCGACTTGTTGGCCGGGTCGCCGACGAAGTTGATGTTCTGCGCGACCGTACTGGCCGTCAGCGGGCTCCCGTCCGCGCAGGTGACTCCCTTGCGCAGTGTGTACTTCGCCGTGGTGCTGTTGCCCTCGAATTTGTCGGCGAGACCAGGCACCTGCTTGCCGTCCGGGCTGATGCCGACCAGCGAGTCGTACAGGAACCAGTCGACCTGCATGGTGACCGACAACGAGGTGAACTGCGGATCGAGGTTGCCGGGGTCGGCGCTGATCGCCATGGTCATCGTCTTGCCCTCGGCGGCCTGATTGGTACTCGCGGTCTGCTCACCCGAACTGCAGGCGGACAGTGCGAGACCGGCGACCAGTGCACCAGCGGCGATGTGTACCCATCTCATGAAAGCCTCCGGGAGTCAGACAGCTGCGCGGCGGAGGGCCCGGCCGCTGTGCAGGTACAGGGCACGGCCGGAGCCGTCGTCGCCGACGAAGACGTGCGGCTGGTGCATGCCATGCTCGGGCTTGACCGCGATCAGGCTCTGCTCGTCGCGACCGACCAGCTCGACCGGATCGGGTTTCGGACCGAGCTCGGTGAAGATGCCCTTCGGGGTCTGGTCGAGCCAGATCTTCCCGTCGTCGTCCTGGCGCACGGTGATGTCGGCGACCTCGCAGCTGTAGGTGCCGAGGACCCGGTCCACGTCCACCGGCGCCGGCTCGGCCGGTGGGGTGGGCAGCGGCGGCAGGGTCAGTCCGGCAAGCTCCTGGACCAGGTGGCCGAAGACCTTCTTGTAGACCTCGATGGTCTCGCCGCCGTTGGTCGGCAGCGCGACGGCGAGCCCGTGCTCGGGAACGACACGCAGGAAGGCGTTCTGGCCGATCGTCCCGCCGTCGTGGCCGATCACCTTGGTACCGCCCCAGTCGAACAGCTCCCAGCCGAGGCCCCACGACTCGCCCATCATCCCGAGGGCGGGCAGCTTGATCTGCGGTTCCTGCATCGCCTTGACGCTGGCGGCGCTCAGGACGGCCTTGCCGTCGGCCGCAGTACCGGAGTCCAGGTGGAGCTTGGCGAAGGCGAGCAGGTCGCGAGCACTCATCGCCAGCATCGCGCCGGCGGGAGCCATGCCGCGGGTCATCGCCCAGATCGGTGCGGCTACGGGCGCGGCGTCGGTCTCCGGCTGGATGTGTCCGACGGCGGCCCGGTGCAGGATCGCCTCGTACGGATCGGTCGCGGCGTGGGCCAGGCCGAGCGGCGTGAAGACGTGCTCCCGCAGTGCAGCGTCGTACGGCGTGCCACGCAGTACCTCGACGAGACGCCCGAGTACTGCGAAGCCGGCGTTGTTGTAGGAGAACATCTCGCCGGGCGGGAAGAGCTGCGTGGTCGTGGACAGCGAGGCGACGAACTTCTCGACGGCGTCGTCGCCCTTGCCGGTCTCGTTGAAGATGTCGCCCTCGAACCCGGCGGTGTGGCAGAGCAGCTGCCGGGTGGTGATCACGGCGGCCGCGGCCTCGTCCGCGATGACGAACTCGGGCAGGTAGGTCCGGATCGGCTGGTCGAGGTCCAGCTTGCCCTCGTCGACCAGCTGCATCACCAGCGTGGTCGTCCAGACCTTGGTGATCGAACCGATCTGGAACACCGAGTCAGGTGTCGTGTCGACTCCGGTCGATTTGCTCAGTACGCCGGCCGCGTGGTCGATCACCTCGCCGCCCAGCAGTACGCCGACCGCTGCACCGGGGACCTGATGCTCGGCGAGCAGCGTCGCCAGCCGGTCTTGTAGCCACGTCTCGATCTCGCTCAGAGTCGCCATGCGCCGACGTTAGGCGCGCGACCACCTCCCGGTATTGGTGCCGGCGAACGAGGAGCCGACCGCAATTCGTTCGATCCGACGAAGCACGGGTGCCATGATCGACCGGTGGTCAGCTACCCCGACGGCTTGGACCCCGAAGAGCTCGCCTTCCAGCGCCTCTACGGCCCCTGGAAGCAATCCACCCCGGCCGACGCCCAGCGCATTCTGGACGGCTACGACGGCCAGTGGTGGATCGCCGGTGGCTGGGCGATCGAGGCGTTCACCGGCGTACGGCGGGAGCACGAGGACGTCGACCTGTCGCTGTGGCGCCGCGACATCGAGCCGCTCCGGCAGCACCTGCAGGGCTCCTACGACCTGTGGTCCAACGCCGGCGGCCGGCTCCAGCCGCTGACCGACCAGCGCCCGGAGCAGCCCGACGAGGCCGACCAGATCTGGCTCCGGCAGCACGCCCTGTCGCCGTGGGAGTTCGACGTGGTCGTCAACCCGGACCGCGACGGCCGCTGGGTCTTCCGCCGTGATCCCAGCCTCGACTTCGCCCTCGACGAGATCACCTGGGTGGCGCCCGACGGAATCCGATATCTCAACCCCGAGGTGGCGCTGGCCTACAAAGCCAAGCTCGCCCGGCCCAAGGACGAGCAGGACCTGGCCGCCGCGCTGCCGCTCCTCAGCCGGGCGCAGCGGACGTGGTTGGCCGACATGATCGACCACCTGCACCCCGGTCACGCCTGGCCGGGCCGGATCCGCAGGTAGTCCGCCTGACAGGCCCAACACGCGGGAACATCCGTGGCGGACATACTCTTGAAACCGACATGACTGCTTCCGACCGCCGCACGGTGTACCTGGACCACGCGGCGACGACTCCGATGCTCCCGGCTGCGATCGAGGCGATGACCCATCACCTCGCCCGCACCGGCAATGCGTCGTCCCTGCACGGCTCGGGCCGGTGTGCCCGGCGGACGGTCGAGGAATCACGCGAGTCGATCGCTGCCGCGCTCGGCGCGCAGCCCAGTGAAGTGGTGTTCACCTCCGGCGGCACCGAGGCGGACAACCTCGCGCTGAAGGGCCTGTGGTGGTCCCGCCTGGCCGAGGACCCGCGCCGCCGCCGGATCCTGCTGAGCGGTATCGAGCACCACGCCGTCCTCGACCCGGCGATCTGGCTCGGTCAGCACGAGCAGGCCGAGATCGAGTGGCTGCCGGTCGACGAGTTGGGCCGGGTGAGCCCGGACGACGTACGGCGGGCCGTCGAGAGCGATCCGGAGTCCGTGTCGTTCATCACGTTGATGATGGCCAACAACGAGGTCGGCACGCTCCAGCCGGTCCGGGAGATCGCGGAGCTCGCCCAGCAGTACGGCGTACCCGTGCACACCGACGCGGTGCAGGCGATCGGGCAGGTGCCGGTGGACTTCAGCGAGCTGGGCGTGGACGCGATGACGGTGTCGGCGCACAAGCTCGGCGGTCCGTACGGGATCGGTGCGCTCGTCGTCCACAAGGAGACCAAGCTGACTCCGATCCTGCACGGCGGGGGACAGGAGCGCGACGTACGGTCCGGCACGCTCGACGTACCTGCGACCGCCGGCTTCGCCGTGGCGATGGAGCACGCGATCAAGCACCAGGCCGACGAGGCACGCCGGCTCACCGAGCTGCGGGACGCGCTGATCGAGGGCATCACCAGCACGGTCGAGGGCGCGCAGCTGTCGGGTGACCCGGCCGGCCGCTTGCCCAATAACGCACACTTGTCCTTCAGCGACTGCGAGGGCGACTCGCTGTTGCTGCTGCTCGACGCACGCGGCATCGAGGTGTCCACCGGGTCCGCATGCAACGCCGGGGTCGCCGAGCCGAGTCACGTCCTGCTGGCCATGGGGTACGACGACCAGCGGGCCCGCGGCTCGCTCCGGTTCACCCTCGGGCACACTTCGACCCGGGCCGACATCGACGCCGTCCTGGACAACATCGGACCGGTAGTGGAGCGCGCGAAGTCCGCCGGTCTGCAGAACGTGGGAAGGAACACCTGATGCGGGTACTCGCAGCCATGTCCGGCGGAGTGGACTCCGCGGTCGCGGCGGCGCGGATGGCCGAGGCCGGGCACGAGGTGACCGGAGTACACCTGGCACTCAGCCGGAACCCGCAGTCGTACCGCAGCGGCGCTCGTGGCTGCTGCACGATCGAGGACTCCCGCGACGCCCGCCGGGCCGCGGACGTGATCGGCATCCCGTTCTACGTCTGGGACCTGGCCGAGCGCTTCCACGCCGACGTGGTCGAGGATTTCGTCAGCGAGTACGCCGCCGGCCGTACGCCGAACCCGTGTCTGCGCTGCAACGAGAAGGTCAAGTTCAGCGCCGTCCTGGAGCGGGCGCTCGCGCTGGGCTTCGACGCGGTCGCTACCGGTCACTACGCGCGGATCGTGGACACTGCGTCCGGTCGTGAGCTGCACCGGGCGGTGGATCCGGCCAAGGACCAGTCGTACGTGCTCGGCGTTCTCACCCAGCAGCAGCTCGCCCACGCGTTCTTCCCGCTCGGCGACACGGTGAAGACCGAGGTGCGGGCGGAGGCCGAGCGGCGCGGGCTGTCGGTGGCGGCCAAGCCGGACAGCCACGACATCTGCTTCATTGCCGACGGCAACACCGCGGGTTTCCTCGGCCACCACCTGGGCGAGGCGCCGGGCGACATCGTCGACGCACAGGGCAACAAGCTCGGCTCCCACCAGGGCACGCACGGCTTCACCATCGGCCAGCGCAAGGGGCTGAAGATCGGCACTCCGGCGGCGGACGGCAAGCCGCGGTTCGTCCTCGACATCAGCCCGGTGGACCGCACGGTCACGGTCGGCTCCCGCGACGAGCTGGCCGTCTCGGAGCTGACTGCATCCAAGCCCCGCTGGTGCGGTCCTGAGCCGACCGCCGAGCTGCACGCGACCGCCCAGCTCCGTGCACACGGCGAGGAAGTCGCCGTCACCGCAACAGTCCAGGACGACCAGGTGCGGGTCTCCTTCGACGAGCCCACCGCCGCGGTTGCCCCCGGACAGGCGGTCGTTCTGTACGACGGCACCCGGGTGATCGGCTCCGCGACCATTGACGCAGTTCAGCGCGTAGCCTCCGCCGTATGACGACAACGGGCCTCGGCTCAGTCCCCGGAGACGACATTCGCGAGTGGATGCGCGCCGTACTCGAGCTGGTAGACATCCCGTTCCTCCCGGAACTGCCGGCACGCCCGTACGGCGACATGCTGAGCCGAACCGTCGCCGTACTGACCGAGCTGGCTGCGGACCTGCAGCCGGCAGGCTGGCGGCTGACCGGTGGGGGCGATGCGCGGGCGAGTCTGGACCAGCGGCGGGCACGGGCTCAGCTACAGGAAGACTTGGACGTGCTGGAGGAGTACGCGTACGAGTACGAGGGGCCGCTGAAGATCCAGGTCACCGGGCCGTGGACGCTGGCTGCTTCGCTGGAGCGGCCGCGTGGCGACAAGGTGCTGGCGGATCACGGCGCTCGGCGTGATCTGGCGCAGGCGCTGGCTGACGGGGTGCAGCAGCACGTGGCCGAGGTACGGAAGCGCGTGCCGGGCGCTGAGCTCGTGTTGCAGGTCGACGAGCCCGGACTGCCCGCCGTACTCGCTGGAGCGGTCCCGACGGCGTCCGGCTGGAGCAAGCACCGCTCCGTCGACGGTCCGGGTGCAGTGGAGCTCCTGAGCATGTTCACCACGGCCGCGCCGACAATCGTCCACTGCTGCGCCGCCCGCCCACCGATCGAGGTCTTCACCAAGTCAGGCGCCGCTGGGGTAGCAATAGACGTCTCGCTCCTGAACCACGCCGCCTGGGACCAGATCGCGATCGCCACCGAAGCCGGCACGACCCTGTACGCCGGACTCGTCCCCACCACCGGCCCGATCCCGGAGCCCGACCACGCCGCCGCACCGCTAGTACGCCGCTGGCGTGAACTCGGCCTGGACCCGGAGCTGATGAAACAGATCGTGATCACCCCGGCCTGCGGCCTCGCCGCCGCTCCGTCACCGAGCGACGCCAGAACGCGACTGGAACTCCTCCGCCGGATCGTCGACGTCGTCGGAGAAGCCGCCGACGCCTGAGCAAAATAGTCGGTCTTCCCCTGTAAGTTCAGCTCATGGGCACGGAGGAGAAGGGCGCTGCGACGCCTGAGGCGCGGGTGCGGCACGCGGAGCTGAGCACGGAGATCGACGACCACCGGGCGCGGTACTACCTGGCCAGCCCGATCATCTCGGACGCCGAGTTCGACACGCTGATGCATGAGCTGCAGGATCTCGAGGAGAAGTACCCCGAGCTCCGTACTCCGGATTCGCCCACGCAGAAGGTCGGCATCCCGATCTCCACGCTGTTCTCCCCGGTGGAGCACCCGATGCGGATGGAGAGCCTCGCGAACGCGTTCTCCGCCGAGCAGATGGAGGCGTGGGCCAAGCGCCTCGAGCGCGAGGTCACGCTCCAGCAGATCCACGACAGCGGGTTCATCTGCGAGCTCAAGGTCGACGGCCTCGCACTCGACCTGGTGTACGAGAACGGCAAGCTCGTCACCGGCGCGACCCGCGGCGACGGCCGCACCGGCGAGGACGTCACCCCCAACGTCCGCACGATCAAGAGCATCCCGAACCAGCTGAAGGGCAAGGACCTCCCGTCCTTCCTGGAGGTCCGCGGCGAGGTCTACTTCCGCGTCGAGGACTTCGAGGAGCTCAACGCGCAGCTCGTCGAGGCCGGCAAGGACGTCTTCTCCAACCCGCGCAACAGCGCCGCCGGATCCCTGCGCCAGAAGGACCCGCGGGTCTCGGCGGTCCGGCCGCTGCGCTTCGTCGTACACGGACTCGGCAAGGTCGAGGGTCACCACATCGGCCGCTTGTCGGAGGCGTACGAGCAGCTGAAGGCGTGGGGCCTGCCGGTCAGCGACCGCGCCCGTCGCGTCGGGACGCTCAAGGAAGTCAACGAGTTCATCGCGTACTACGGCGAGAACCGCCACTCGGTCGACCACGAGATCGACGGTGTCGTGGTGAAGGTCGACGAGGTCGATCTGCAACGCGCGCTCGGATCCACCTCGAGCGCGCCGCGCTGGGCGATCGCGTTCAAGTACCCGCCGGAAGAGGTCAACACCAAGCTGATCGAGATCGAGGTGAACGTCGGCCGCACCGGCCGCGTCACCCCGTTCGCCCACATGGAGCCGGTCCGCGTCGCCGGGTCGACCGTGGAGTACGCGACGCTGCACAACGCCAAGGAGGTCGCCCGCAAGGACGTCCGCCCCGGCGACACCGTCGTACTGCGGAAAGCGGGCGACGTGATCCCCGAAGTACTCGGACCAGTGGTGGACCTGCGTCCGAAGGGCCTGCCGGCGTGGGAGATGCCGACGCGGTGCCCGTGGTGCGACACCGTGCTGGCGCCGGCCAAGGAGTCCGACGTCGACATCCGCTGCCCGAACTCGCAGTACTGCCAGGGACAACTGCGCGAGCGGTTGTTCTACCTGGCTGGTCGGTCGGCGTTCGATATCGAAGGGCTCGGGTTCAAGGCGGCCGATGCGTTGATCACCGGCGGCCTGATCGTGAACGAGGCCGACCTGTTCGGGCTGACCGAGGAGAAGCTTGCCGAGAGCGCCTTCTTCACCACGAAGGCCGGCGCCCTGTCGGCGAACGCGCGCAAGCTGTTGACGAACCTGGAGGAGGCCAAGACGAGGCCGCTGTCCCGGGCGTTGGTCGCGTTGTCGATCCGGCACGTCGGGCCGACCGCGGCCGCCGCGTTGACCGAGGTGTTCGACAACATCGAGGACATCCGCTCGGCGAGCGAGGAGCAGCTGGCCGAGATCGAGGGCGTCGGGCCGACGATCGCGCAGGCGATGATCGAGTGGTTCCAGGTGCCGTGGCATCAGGAGATCGTGGACAACTGGCTCGCGGCCGGCGTGGTCATGCGCGAGGAGCGCACCGGGCCGAGCCTTCCGCAGATCCTGAGCGGGCTGTCGGTCGTGGTGACCGGGACCGTCGAAGGGTTCAGCCGGGACGAGGCGACGGAGGCGATCGTCGGGCGCGGCGGGAAGGTCGCGAGCTCGGTGTCGAAGAAGACGTCGTTCGTGGTGGTCGGTGACTCGCCGGGATCGAAGTACGACAAGGCGGTCCAGCTCGGTGTGCCGATCCTGGACGCGGCCGGGTTCGAGGTCCTGCTGGCCGACGGCGCCGAGGCGGCGAGCGCGGTCGCGACCACCGGTTCGCCGGACGCGGGATAACGATTCACAACTGCCTCGTGCGAGGTGGATCCGGCGGCTGTGCTGAGCCGTCGGACTGTTAACTTTGCACGTCGAGACGTGGGTCAGAAGGAGCAGATATGACGACGCCGCCGCAAGGACCATGGGGTCCTGGGCAGCCGGGGGGCCAGCCAGGCGGGCAGCACGGGGGACAGGACGGGCAGGACGGCCAGCACGGCGGCCACTCGCCTCAGCAGGGTAACCAGCAGCCGCCGCACGGCGGGCAGCAGCCGCAGCAGCAGGCGGGCTGGGGGCAGCAGCCCCCGCCGCAGGGCGGCGGATGGGGCCAGCGCCCGCCGCAGCAGGGACAGCCCCCGCACCAGGGGTACCCGCCGCAGGGTCAGCCCCCGCACGGTCAGCCGCAACAAGGTGGCTGGGGTCCGCAGCCTGGCCAGGGCGGCCAGCAGGGTCAGCCGCCGCAGGGCTGGGGACAGCATCCCCAGCAGGGCGGCCAGGGTGGTCAGCAGGGTCAGCCGGCACAGGGTTGGGGACAGCAGCCGCAGGGCGGTCCGTACCAGCAGCAGTCCTGGGGGCAGCGGACTGGTCAGCAGCAGGGCGGCTGGCAGCAGCAACAGGGGCAGTCGCCGTGGCAGCCCGGTGGTCCAGGTGGTTCGGGCGGTCGCGACAAGGGCCCGTTCGGGATCAGCAAGGACAAGCTGCCGTTCGTGATCGGCGGCGGTGTGGTCGGCATCATCGTGATCGCGCTGCTGGTCTTCCTCGGCATCCACCAGTTCGGTGGTGGCGACACCCCGGAGTCGAACCCGACCGCCACCGAGCAGCCGACCGGCGGCCAGTCCAAGGGCGGCGAGAACGGCGAGCTCGGCAACGCGACCGGTCAGGCCAAGAACGCGACCGAGAAGCTGCAGGGCAACGGTTTCGGCTGCAGCGACCTGTTCAACACCGCGCAAGGCGCACACCGCGGCTGCTTCAAGTACGAGGACCGCTCGCAGGCGGAGGCGCTGTTCCAGTTCAAGTCGGACGGCACGATCATCGCGATCCAGTTCCAGTCGGTGAACGAGGACAACAACAACAACGCCGCGGTCGTGTTCGACCAGGTGCTGCAGGCGGTCGGCAACGACACGTTCGGCGGCGACCAGGTGAAGAAGGTCCAGGACGCGGTCAAGCAGGGTCAGAAGTCGGAGAAGATCGACAGCAGCTGGGGCGAGTTCGAGCTGCGCAACGACGGTGACACCTACGAGCTGTCCGGCGCGAAGTCCGGCGAGGAGTCGCTCGACATTCCGGACAAGACCTTCGAGACCACCAAGCCGCAGATGCTCGCGGCGCTGAAGGCGAAGGCCTACGTGTGCACGAGTTCCTGCACCAAGGAGATCGGCAAGTACGGACAGCAGCGGGTGTACTTCTACGCCAGCGACGGCGAGGGCATCAAGGACATCCAGGTCAGTGCCTCCGGTGACGCCTCGGATGTGAAGAAGGCGCTGCCGACCGCGCTGAACGACGCGTTCGGGGTGCTCAAGGGCGGCGATCTCGGGGCACTGAAGTCGTACATCCAGGCGCACAGTGACGGGAAGTCGTACGCTTCTTACGTGGCCGGCTGGCGGGTCGAGATCCGCGGGAACAGCTCGGACAGCTATTCCTCGCAGCAGGTCGAGATCACGTACGAGTCGTTCTACGTGTAGTTCTTCGGAGGCTGGATGAAGTTCCCCCGGGAGAAGCGGGAGCAGCGGACGGTGGTCGCCCCACCGCCCGAGGCGGGGCGGCGCGTCGACGGCGGCGGGGCCTGGGGCCCCACGCAGTTCGACCTCCCGGATCAGAACGGCAGCAACAGCCAGGCGATCCTGATCGTCGCCCTGGTCGGCGCGGTGGTCCTGCTGATCATCGCGGCGCTCTGGGCATTCGCTTACTTCCAGTTCACCTGACCCCACGCAGAGCGAAGCCCCCGCCAGTTGGCGGGGGCTTCGGCATGTCTGTAGGACTTGTCAGGCGGTGGCGCGGATCGTCACGGCCAGCGAGGCCAGGTAGGACAGGCGCGCTACCTCAGAGCCGAGGAACTCCGGCCCACCGCGACGGCCGATCACCAGGACCCGGCGGTCGGACTCCAGCGGCGCCGCAACCAGCACCGACTCCGCGAGACCCTTGTGGTCCGGAGCTTCCAGCGTGGTCGCCTTCTCCATCGGCAGCCACCGGCCGGCCACATCGCCGAACTCAGGCGTCGCGCTCGTCTCCAGCGCGACCTTCACCTCACTGCCGGTGCCGTCGAGCAGCGCGGCCCAGTCGGCATGCAGTACGGCGGGGGACTGCTCGACCAGGATGTCGATCGCGTCCGCGGGAGCAGACGTCATCTGCTCGACCGCTTCGAGGTCCATGTGCAGGCCGCCGCCGGCGCCGTACCGCGAGAACCAGATGACCTCGACGTCAGGTACGCCGTTGCACGCGGACACCAGCCGGTCGGGCAGCACGCCGGGCGGAAGGTCGACCACGATGTCGTCGACGGCCGTGCCGTTCTCCCGGCGATGCTCGACGATCTCGATCGCGTGGATGTCGGCATTCACCTCGCCGAGGGCAGTTGACACGGTGCCCAGCGAACCGGGCCGGTCGGGGATGATCAAGCGCAGCAAGAACACCGAACGATCATCTCCCAGCCGATCACCAAGCGCGTAACGCCCTGTCGCCGCCCATGTTACAGAGCGGTAGCCACAAACACGCGCGCCCATCTCATCGAGGTCTTGTCCACAGCCTGGGGGACGGCGAAACATCAGTGTCATCTGGCCCCCTAAGATGGCGGGGGTAACACCGAGAACCTCTCGGTCTTGCACCTCCGGTTACTGCACTCATTGGATAGTTCATGCCATCGATTACCCGCGAAGAGGTTGCGCACCTGGCGCGACTGGCGCGGATCGAGCTCAGCGACGACGAGCTCGACCACCTTGCGCCGCAGCTCGACCAGATCATCGGACTGGTCGGGCAGGTCAGCCAGGTGGCGGCGGACGACATCCCGCCGACCTCGCACGCCCTGCCGCTGACCAACGTGATGCGCGCGGACGAGAACGTTCCGTGCCTCACGCCCGAGCAGGCGCTCTCCGGCGCGCCGGCCCAGGAGGAGCAGCGCTTCCGGGTGCCGCGGATCCTGGAGGAGGACTGACATGTCAGATCTCACCAGGAAGACCGCGGCCGAGCTCGCGGAGCTGATGACGTCCGGGCAGGCCAGCTCGGTCGAGATCACCCAGGCGCATCTGGACCGGATCGCCGCCGTCGACGGTGACGTGCATGCGTTCCTGCACGTGGACACCGAGGGCGCGCTGGCGCAGGCGAAGGCGGTCGACACCAAGCGCGCGGCGGGCGAGCAGCTCGCGCCGCTGGCCGGCGTACCGCTGGCGCTGAAGGACGTGCTCACCCAGGAGGGTGTGCCGACCACGGCCGGTTCGAAGATCCTCGAGGGCTGGAAGCCGCCGTACGACTCGACCGTCGTCAAGCGGTTGAAGGCGGCCGGGATCGTGATCCTCGGCAAGACCAACATGGACGAGTTCGCGATGGGCTCCTCCACGGAGAACTCGGCGTACGGCACGACCCACAACCCGTGGGACCTAGGCCGCATCCCGGGCGGTTCCGGCGGCGGTTCGTCCGCGGCCATCTCGGCGTACGAGGCGCCGCTCGCGATCGGCACCGACACCGGCGGCTCGATCCGCCAGCCGGGTGCGTTCACCGGCACGGTCGGCGTCAAGCCGACGTACGGCGGCACCTCGCGGTACGGGCTGATCGCGCTGGCGTCGTCGCTGGACACGCCCGGTCCGTGTGCGCGGACGACGCTCGACGCGGCGCTGCTGCACGAGGCGATCGCCGGGTACGACCCGATGGACTCGACCTCGATCAACCAGCCGGTCCCGGCCGTCGTGGAGGCCGCGCGCAACGGCGATGTCGCCGGTCTGCGGATCGGTGTGGTCAAGGAGCTCGGCGGCGAGGGATACCAGCCGGGTGTCGAGGCGCGCTTCCACGAGGCGGTCGAGCTGCTCACCAAGCTCGGCGCCGAGGTGGTCGAGGTCTCCTGCCCGCACTTCGAGTACGCGTTGCCGGCTTACTACCTGATCCTGCCGAGCGAGGCCTCGTCCAACCTGGCCAAGTTCGACGCGATGCGGTACGGCCTGCGGGTCGGCGACAACGGCGAGAACAGCGCCGAGAAGGTGACGAGCGTGACCCGCGAGGCCGGCTTCGGCGCCGAGGTCAAGCGCCGCATCATCCTGGGCACCCACGCGCTCTCGAGCGGGTACTACGACGCGTACTACGGCCAGGCACAGAAGGTGCGGACGCTGATCGCCCGCGACTTCACCAAGGCCTACGAGCAGGTCGACGTACTGGTCTCGCCGGCGACGCCGACGACCGCGTTCGCGATCGGCGACCGGATCGACGACCCGATCGCCATGTACAAGAACGACCTCTGCACGATCCCGTCCAACCTGGCCGGTAACGCGGCAGCGTCGTTCCCGTGCGGTCTCGCCGACGAGGACGGTATGCCGGTCGGGTTCCACGTGATGGCGCCGGTGATGCGCGACGACCTGTGCTACCAGGTCGGCGCCGCGCTGGAGTCCGCGCTGGCCGAGCAGTGGGGCGGCGTACTGATGACGAAGGCTCCGGAGCTGGAGGTGACCCGATGACCGCTGATGTTCTCGAAATCAATGACGCTTTGACGCAGTACGACCCGGTCATGGGTCTGGAAGTCCACGTCGAGCTGAACACGAAGTCGAAGATGTTCTGCGGCTGCCCGACCGAGTTCGGCGCGCCGCCGAACACGCAGACCTGCCCGGTCTGCCTCGGTCTGCCGGGCGCGCTGCCGGTGGTGAACGCCCGCGGCGTCGAGTCGGCGATCAAGATCGGCCTGGCGCTGAACTGCGAGATCGCCGAGTGGTGCCGGTTCGCCCGGAAGAACTACTTCTACCCGGACATGCCGAAGAACTTCCAGACCTCGCAGTACGACGAGCCGATCGCGTTCAACGGCTGGACCGAGGTCGTCGTCGACGGCGAGACGTACCGGATCGAGATCGAGCGCGCGCACATGGAGGAGGACACCGGCAAGTCCACCCACATCGGTGGCGCGACCGGTCGCATCCACGGCGCCTCACACTCGCTGGTCGACTACAACCGCGCCGGTATCCCGCTGATCGAGATCGTCACGAAGACGATCGAGGTGCCGGGGGAGAAGGCGGCTGCGGTCGCGCGGGCGTACGTGAGCATGCTGCGTGACCTGCTGCTCGCGCTCGACGTGTCCGACGTGCGGATGGACCAGGGCTCGCTGCGCTGCGACGCGAACGTGTCGCTGAAGCCGCGCGGGTCGTCGGTGCTGGGCACGCGGACCGAGACGAAGAACGTGAACTCGTTCCGGTCGGTCGAGCGTGCGGTGACGTACGAGATCACCCGGCAGGCGGCGGTGCTGTCGTCCGGCGGGAAGGTCGTGCAGGAGACGCGGCACTGGCACGAGGACACCGGCATCACGACGTCCGGGCGGGAGAAGTCCGACGCCGAGGACTACCGGTACTTCCCGGAGCCCGACCTGGTGCCGGTCGCGCCGTCGCGTGAGTGGGTCGAGGAGATCCGCGCGACGCTGCCCGAGGCGCCTTCGCTGCGGCGGGTCCGGCTGCAGGAGGAGTGGGGTTTCACCGACCTCGAGATGCGCGACGTCATCAACGGCAACGCGCTCGAGCCGATCGTGGCGACGATCGAGCTCGGGGTGACGCCGGCTGCTGCGAAGAAGTGGTGGCTGGGTGAGCTGGCTCGTTCGGCGAACGAGTCGGGTCAGGACCTGGACGCGCTGGGCGTCGGCCCGGCCCAGGTCGCCGAGGTCCAGAAGCTGGTCGACGAAGGCACGCTGAACGACAAGCTGGCGCGTCAGGTCTTCGAGGGTCTGCTGGCCGACGAGGGTACGCCGGCGGAGATCATCGAGAAGCGCGGCCTGGCCTTGGTGTCCGACGACTCGGCCCTGATCGAAGCCATCGACCGAGCCATCGCCGCCAACCCCGACGTCGTCGAAAAGGTCAACTCCGGCAAACCAGCCGCCGCCGGCGCCCTCATCGGCGCCGTCATGAAAGACATGCGAGGCCAAGCCGACGCCGCCAAGGTCCGCCAACTGTTGAACGAAAAGCTGGGCATCTAACAACCGTGTGCGGGGTCGCCGCCTCCGGCGACCCCGCACACGCCCACCGGGCGCACCCGGCGCGGCTCAGCACCCACCCCCGCCTCGAGCGGAGCGAGGGGCGGGTGCTTTTTAGGCGGCGTTCTTGTGTTCTGTGGGGGCGTTCGCGATGACCTCGCGTTCGACTCGGCCGTCCTCGACGTCCGTGGCGTCGGCGAGGAGGGTTTGGGCTACGGGGAGGTCGTCGGTGGGGCAGCGGACCTCGTAGCTGGTGGGGAGGGTCTGGGTGATGGTCGCCTCGGGGCGGTTGCGGATGAGGCCGCGGAACAGACCCCAGAGCAGCCCGACGATCACGCCGTACACGAAGCCCCAGACCACGACGGCCAGACCGTTGAGCGTCGTCTCGGCGACCAACGTGGTGAAGACGGCCGCGAGTACGCCGAGGGCCGCGCCCTTCAGCGCGCCCACGCCCGCGAGCCGTGCGACCGGGACGGTCCGGTGTCTGGTTGCTTGGCGGAGTCCGGCGCCGACCACCTCCAGGCGGGCCGCGTCCATCCCGTAACTTCGCAGGTAATCAACTGTCCGCTGAGCATCCTCGTAGGTGCTCACCGCAGCGATCACACTGCTGGGAACGCCGGGCCCCTGGCCGGTCCGCATACCGATCTCCTCCTCAGGTCGTCTGCTTACTTCACAAGTACCAGACGACCCAAGACTTGAAACGGTTGACGACCTAAGACGTGCCGATAGTCACGCGCAGAATCCGGTCGTCGCCGTCCCGCGGCTGCCCGCGACCGTCGGTGTTCGACGTCGTCACCCACAACGACCCGTCCGGCGCCACCTCGACCGTACGCAACCGCCCGTACTTGTTGGTGAAGAACGCCTGCGGCTCGCCGATTCGCTTGCCGTCGGCAACTGGTATCGCCCAAAGCCGCTCACCGCGCAGCGACGCCATGAAGATGTGCCCCTGCGCGAACGCGATCCCCGACGGCGACGCGTCGGCGGTGTGCCACTGCGCGATCGGATCGGTCATCCCGTCCAGCTGGCTGATCCCCTCGGCGGCCGGCCAACCGTAGTTCGAGCCGGGCGTGATCACGTTCAGCTCGTCCCAGGTGTTCTGCCCGAACTCCGCGGCGTACAGCTGGTTCCCGTCGAACGCGAGCCCCTGCACGTTCCGGTGCCCCTTGGTGATCCACACCCGCCCGTCCGGGTTCCCCGGCGCGGCCTTCCCGTCGGTGGTGATCCGCAGGATCTTCCCGCCGAGCGAGTTGTCGTCCTGCGAGTTCGGCCGGTCCGAGCCGTCCCCGGTCCCGGCGTACAGGAATCCGTCCGGCCCGAACCGCAACCGCCCGCCGTTGTGGATCGCCGCCTTCGGAATCCCCTCGAGGATCACCTGCTGGTCGGACAGCTTCCCGTCCTGGTACGTGATCCGCGCGATCCGGTTGTCGTCCCCGCCCGAGTAGTACGCGTAGATGTACGGCTTGCCCGGATACCCGGGATCCACCGCCAGCCCCAGCAGCCCACCCTCGGACGAGGACTTCACGTCATCGACCGTGCCGACCTCCGACACCTGCCCACCGGCGATCCGCTTGACCTTCCCCGAGTCGCGCTCCGCCACCAACGCACTCTTGTCCGGCAGGAACGCCAGCCCCCACGGCACCTCGATCCCGGTCGCCACCGTCGAGGCCACCGTCAACGTCACCGCCGCCGGCCCACCAACCGTGCTCGCACTGCTCGGCGGCGCCGAAGTAGACCCCGAACTGCTCGGAGTCGCCTCCGAGCACCCACTCACCAACGTCAACGCCGCAACCACCACAGCAGCCCGACCGCGCACACCAATCTCCTCCGTTAGACCTGCCTACTTACTACACCGCAGGTCAACGAATGGTTCAGCTTCCCCAGGTGGGTCGGAGGGGGAAGTGCGAGTTGCCGCGCTCGTCCGGCTTCACCGCGAGGACCTGGTGGAGCTGGATGGTGTTGTGTTCGAAGCCGGCCCGGCTGGCGGCCAGGTAGAGGCCCCAGATCTTGGCGGTGGCGGGGCCGACCTCGGCGACGGCCTCGTCCCAGTGGGCTTCGAGGTTGTCGTTCCAGGCGGCCAGCGTGAGGGCGTAGTGCTCGCGCAGGTTCTCCTCGTGGCGGACCTCGAAGCCCGCGTCCTGGGCCTCGGCGATGATGCGGCCGGAGCCGATCAGCTCGCCGTCGGGGAAGATGTAGCGGTCGATGAACGCGCCGGTGTGGCGGAAGCGGTTGTCCGGCCGGGTGATGCAGTGGTTGAGCAGCCGGCCGCCCGGCTTCAGCCGGTCCAGCAGGAACCCGAAGTACGACGGGTAGTTCCGTACGCCGATGTGCTCGGTCAGGCCGATCGAGCTGATCACGTCGAAGTCCCGCTCGGGTACGTCGCGGTAGTCGAGGTACCGCACCTCGGCCCGGTCCTCCAGCCCGTCTTCCTTGATCTTGGCGGCGCCCCACTCCGCCTGCGCCGCCGACAACGTCACACCGAGCGCCTGTACGCCGTACTCGCGCGCCGCGTGCCGGACCATCCCGCCCCAGCCGCAGCCGACGTCGAGCAGCCGCATCCCCGGCTTCAGGTCGAGCTTCCGCGCGACCAGGTCGTACTTCTCGTACTGCGCCTCTTCCAGCGTCGCGTCAGCCGTCGGGTAGACCGCGCACGTGTACGTCATCGACGGCCCGAGCACCCACTCGTAGAACGTGTTCGACACGTCGTAGTGGTGGTGGATCGCGGACTTGTCCCGCGCCTTCGAGTGCCGCAGCCCCTCGAACGTACGGCGCCACTTCGGCAGATGCTCCTGCGGCGGGGGAGGCGGCGGCTTCAGGTGGCTCCAGCCGAGACCGCGGACGATCCGCAGTGCCTCCGCGGCGGACGGCCGCTGGAAGTGGAAGCTGTCAAGGATCAGCCGCATCAGCTCGTACGGGTTGCCGGGGTGGACGCCGGTGATCTCCAGGTCGCCCATCACGTACGCGCGGACCATGCCGAGATCGCCGGGCGCGGTCAGGATGTACGACAGCCCGCGCTCGGTGGCCAGGTGCATGTGGATCTGCGAGTCCTCCGGTCCGGCCGCGCTGCCGTCGTACGCCGTGAAGCGGAACGGGAGCCCGTCGGGGAGCACAGTGGTGAGGGCATCAGCGATCGAAACCTGATGTGCGAGCGTCGTCATCGGCGCGTCACCGCCTTCTCGTAGAGCCCGGTGAGCCGGGCATCCGGGTCGTAGCGTTTCTTCACCTCGGCCAGCGCTGCGACGTTGTAGAGCCGGTCGAAGGTGTCTCGGTCGTAGTAGGCATCGGAGTACAGCGACTTGTGCCCGCCGAACTCGGTCACGGCCGCCTCGATGCGACGGTTGACATCGCCGTCGGAGGCGCCGGGGGCGATCGGCACGGTGCCCCAGAAGCCGACGTTCACGTACGTCTCGCCGGGCGAGAGTGGATACAAAGGCCAGGCCGCGGAGCCGCGCAGCCGCAGCGGGCACAGCCAGACCGGCCGCATACCGACCTCGGTGTCGAACCAGCGCAGGAAGTCCGCAAGTCGCTCGACCGGGATCTCCACATCCTGGACGACCCGCTCACGGTCCGGCTGTCCGCGGCGCCGGTTCAGACCTGCCATCCAGCCGTGCCGGTTCTCGAAGCCGACGATCTTGTGGAACACGTCGCTCCGCCGCCAACGTCGAGGCCACAACCGCCGTACGACGGGCTGCTGCGCGCCGAAGGCCGCCGAGCACCAGAACCAGTCGGTGTCCCAGCGCCACAGGTAGTCGTGCGCGGTGAGGAAGTCCTGCTGCCGCTGCTGGATCGAGCGGTAGAAGATCTGCTGGCCGGTGTAGTCGCTGGTCCGGGTCGCGGCGTCGCTGTTGCGGCCGAGCGTCAGGTACGCCTCGGCCGGGCTGAACACGACCCCGTCGACGAAGTGCACCGGCTCCCCGTCATACGTGCTGGAGGCAACGATCTGGTCGATCGCCGGAGCCAGCTCGTCGAGCCCGAGCCGCACGTGCCGGAGCGCGACGTACGGCGAGATCTTGTCGAGCTCGATCCGCAGCCGGGTCGCGTACCCGAGCGTGCCGTACGAGTTCGGGAACATCCGGAACAGGTCCGCGTGCTCACCCTCCGGGCGGGCCGTGACGAGGTCGCCGGCGCCGGTGAGGATGTCGAGCTCGAGCACCGACTCGTGCGGCAGACCGGCCCGGAACGACGACGACTCGATGCCGAGCCCGGTCACCGCCCCGCCGAGCGTGATCGTCTTCAGCTGCGGCACGACCATCGGCGTCAGCCCGTAGGGCAGGGTCGCCGCGACCAGGTCCTCGTAGGTGCACATGCCCTGGACGTCGGCGGTCCGGGCGGCCGGGTCGACGCTGATCACGCCGGTCAGCTTGGATACGTCCAGGCCGGGCCGGTCGAGCTCGGTTCGCGGCCGGAACAGGTTCGAAGAGCGCTTCGCCAGCCGGACCGGGTCGCCCTGCGGGATGCGCTCGTACGACTCCCGCAGCCGCCCGACGGCCTGATCGTGTGCGAGCGTCGCCGCCAGATCCGATGTCGAAGGCACCGATCCAGAGTACGACGATGCACCGCGTCCGGCACGGGATAGTAGGTTCGTCACATGGCTGACGTGAAGGCTTGGCTGCCCTGGGAGGACCCCGACGATTTCCTCCGCGGCGTGCCCACGGGCTACGACGTGGATTTCTACGCCGGCGGCGACCGGCCGGCGTCGTTGGACCAGGTCGAGTTCTACGTGCCGAGCTACATGGGCGGCGGCGACGTGCTCGACATCGTCCGCGAGATGCCCGCGCTGAAGGTCGTCCAGCTGCAGACGGCCGGGTTCGAGCACGTCCAGTCGCGGCTCGCCGAGGGCGTGACCTTGTGCAATGCGCGCGGCGTCCACGACGCCTCGACGGCGGAGCTCGCGGTCGGGCTGATCCTGGCGTCGTACCGGCGGCTGCCCCGGGCGGTCCGCGACCAGGAGCGGGAGATCTGGCCGGACTCGTACGACGAGGTCGACGACTCGCTCGCGGACCGGACCGTGCTGATCCTCGGGTACGGCGCGATCGGCGAGGCGCTCGAACGGCGGCTGAACGGGTTCGAGTGCGAGGTGATCCGGGTGGCCCGGCGCGAGCGCGACGGCGTACACCCGACGAGTGAGCTGCCCGAGCTGCTGCCGCGCGCGGACGTCGTCGTACTGCTGACGCCGGCGACTCCGGAGACGACGGGGATGGTGGACGCCAAGTTCCTGGCGAGCATGAAGGACGGTGCGCTGCTGGTGAACGTCGCGCGCGGTGTCGTCGTGGACACCGACGCCCTGCTGACCGAGCTCGGCACGCGCCGGATCAGCGCCGCCCTCGATGTGACCGACCCTGAGCCGTTGCCGACCGGACATCCGCTGTGGTCAGCTCCGAACGTACTGATCAATCCGCATCGCGGTGGCGCGTCGACGGCGTTCGCGCCGCGGGTGGCCCGCCTGGTCCGCGCGCAGCTCGAGCGCTACGCAACTGGTGAGCCGCTGATCAACGTCGTGGCAGGTCCGCAACGCTAGGAGGGCAAGAATGTCCGAGGCCGTACTGCTGATCGGGACCAAGAAGGGTCTCTGGATCGGCCGGAGCGACGCCGCCCGCACGGAGTGGCGGCTGGACGGGCCGGTCCCGGAGTTCGAGATGCAGGGTGTGTACGCCGTCGGCATCGACACCCGCGGCGACCAGCCGCGGCTGTTCGTCGGCGGCACCAGCGAGCACTGGGGTCCGGCGGTCTTCCACTCCGACGACCTCGGCGCGACCTGGGCCGAGCCGCCGGAGGGCTCGATCGGGTTCCCGGCCGATGCCGGTGCCTCGCTCGAGCGGGTCTGGCAGATCCAGCCGGCGCCTCCCGGTCAGCCGGGTGTCGTGTACGCCGGGTCGCAGCCGTCCGCGCTGTGGAAGTCGACCGACGGGGGAGTGACGTTCGAGCTCGTCCGCGGGCTCTGGGACCACCCGCACCGGACCCAGTGGGATGCGGGCTTCGGCGGGCAGGCTGTCCACACCGTGCTCCCGCACGCATCCGATCCGGATCGCGTCAGCGTGGCGATGTCGACCGGCGGCGTCTACCAGACCACGGACGGCGGTACGTCGTGGTCGCCGGCGAACCACGGGATCAAGGCGTACTTCATGCCGGATCCCGACCCGGAGTTCGGTCAGTGCGTGCACAAGCTCGCGGGGCATCCCGACGTACCCGAGCGGCTGTTCGCGCAGAACCACCACGGCGTCTACCGCTCCGACGACGGTGGGGAGATCTGGAAGTCGATCGCGGACGGGCTGCCGTCGGACTTCGGCTTCCCGATCGTGGTGCATCCGCACGAGCCGGAGACCGTATACGTATTCCCGCTCGTTGCGGACGGCAACAGGATCCCGACCGAGGCGAAATGCCGCGTCTACCGGTCCCGCGACGCCGGCTCCACCTGGGAGGCCCTCTCCGCCGGGTTGCCCGACGTGTCCTACGTGCCGGTACTGCGGGACGCGCTGACCACCGATGCCGCGGACCCGGCCGGCGTGTACGTCGGCACGCGCGACGGCTGCGTCTACGCGAGCGCCGACGCCGGCGACAGCTGGGTCGAGGTCGCCCGTCACCTCCCCGACGTACTCACGGTGCGCGCCGCGGTGGTCGGATGATCGCAGTCCGCCTGCCCACCGTGCTCCGCCCGTTCGCCGGCGGCGCCGAGCGGGTCGAGGTCGAGGGCACGACGGTCGCCGAGGCGTTCGCGGCCCTGGAGTCGCCGCTGCGCCGCAGGCTCACCGACGAGCAGGGCGGGCTGCGCCGGCACGTGAACATCTATCTCCGCGACGACAACATCCGCGACCTGGACGGCCTCGACACCCCGCTCGCCGACGGCGACGAGCTGCTGGTCCTGCCGAGCGTTGCCGGCGGCTGAGAACCCGCTGTCACCGGCCGATGGCGTTGTGGTGACTGTCGGTGCCGAAGGGTTGTGGGCCTGGCCGGTGCCGATTTACATTCGCCCGAAGGGGCCGACGGCTGGGCCGTCGCCTGGGGGGCGCCCTGGGGGAGGGGCGCCTTATGCACGCATTTCTGGATCGGCTCGGCCGGGGAGCGGCACGCTTTCACTGGTTCGTGATCGCGGGCTGGTTGGTGGTCGTGGTCGGTCTGTTCGTACTGCGGTCCGCGTTCGGCGGGACGTACGTCAACAACTACACGGTCCCGGGCAGTGAATCGTCCGCTGGTTTGAACATCCTGAACAAGGACTTCACCAGCGCCGGCGGGTACTCGGGCTCGATCGTGTTCCACGCCAAGACCGGCACGGTGTCCGAGCACGCCGACGCGGTCAAGTCGTCGATGGAGGCCGTCGGCAAGCTGCCCGACGTCGTCACCGCGATCGATCCGCTGGCGACCTCGCAGACGGCGTACATCTCGAAGGACGGCAGCATCGTCAACGCGCCGGTCTCCTTCTCGGTCGTTCCGGCGTCGCTCGACAAGTCGTACGTCGACAAGCTGGACGCGGCCGTCCAGCCGGCCCGGGCCGCCGGGCTCCAGGTCGAGTACGGCGGGGGCACCGGCCAGATCGGGAAGCAGGCGGACGACGGCCCGTCGGAGGCGATCGGTCTCGCGCTCGCGCTGTTGCTGCTGTTCCTCATGTTCCGGTCCGTGGTCGCATCCGGGCTGCCATTGGTGTCGGCCGTGTTCAGCGTCGGCGGCGGGCTGGCGGTCCTCGGGTTGCTCGCGGCCGTGAAGGACTTCCCGGTCTCCGCGCCGACGGTGGCGACCCTGCTCGGGCTCGGTGTCGCGATCGACTACGGCCTGTTCCTGGTGTCGCGGCATCGAGAGCAGCTGGACGACGGCATGGGGGTCGTCGAGTCGGCGGGCCGGGCCGAGTCCACCTCCGGCGCGGCGATCTTGGTTGCCGGGGGCACCGTCGTGATCGCGATCCTCGGGCTGTACGTGTCCGGCGTACCGTTCGTCGGCGCGCTAGGCCTGTCGTCGGCGATCGTGGTCGCGGTCACCGTGCTCGCCGCGCTCACGCTGATCCCGGCGCTGCTCGGTCTGGCGAAGTTCACGGTCCTCAATCGCAAGGACCGGCATCACCTCGCCGATGAGCGCGAGTTGGAGTCGTCGCTCCCGGACGAGACGGCGATCGCCGAGCACCGCGCGGAGGAACGCGAACGCCGAGACGCCAAGCACGAGCAGAGCGCGTTCGCCCGCTGGGGCCGCAAGGTGAGCGATCGGCCGTGGCCGTACGGCATCGCCGCGACGCTGGTGCTGCTCGTCCTCGCGATCCCGTTGCTGTCGATGAACCTCGGCCAGCTCGACGCCGGCACCGATCCGGCCGCCGATTCCAGCCGGAAGGCGTACGACCTGATCGCGCAAGGGTTCGGCCCCGGCGCCAACGGTCCGCTGACGGTCGTCGTACAGCTGCCGTCCTCGGGTGACAAGCAGACCTTGCTGAGCGGGCTCTCATCCACCTTGCAGAAGACGCCGGGGGTCGCCGCGGTCCAGCCGCCGAGCACGAACAGCGCTGGTACGACAGCCATCATCAACGTCATCCCGACCACCTCGCCGTCGGCTGCGGAGACCGAGGACCTGGTCAACCGGATCCGCGACGACGTGCTGTCCGGCCAGCAGGAACCGACGTACGTCGTCGGCACCACGGCCGGGTACGTCGACTTCACCGAGAAGGTCGGCAGCCGGATGCCGTGGCTGATCGGGGCGGTCGTGGTGCTTGCGTTCCTGCTGCTCACGGTCGCGTTCCGCTCGTTGCTGATCGGAGTGAAGGCGGCGATTCTGAACCTGCTGTCGGTCGGCGCGGCGTACGGCGTGATCGTGGCGGTCTTCCAGTGGGGCTGGGGATCGTCGCTGGTCGGGATCGACGAGAAGGTGCCGATCCCGTCGTTCGTGCCGATGCTGATGTTCGCGATCGTGTTCGGGCTGTCGATGGACTACGAGGTGTTCCTGCTGTCGCGGGTGCACGAGGCGTGGATCGCGACGAAGGACAGTCACCGAGCGGTGGCGATCGGGATCGGCGCGACGGCCCGGGTGATCACCACCGCGGCCGCGATCATGATCGTGGTCTTCCTGAGCTTCGTGCTCGACGACGACCCGACGGTGAAGATGCTCGCCGTTGGCATGGCGGTCGCGGTACTGATCGATGCCAGCGTGGTCCGGATGATCCTGGTCCCGTCGGTGATGACGCTGCTCGGCGATCGGGCGTGGTGGCTGCCGCGCTGGCTCGACCGCATCGTCCCCGACATCCAACTCGAGGGCGGTCCGCAACCGCCGCCGCAGCCGGCTCGGGAGGTCGAGCACGTCTGACCGGGTACGGTCGGTCGGCATGAGCGATGTGCTTCTGCTGACCGGCCCGTCCGGCTCGGGCAAGACCACTGTGGCACGACTCGTCGCCACTGACGCCTCTGGTCCCACAGTGCATCTGACGACCGACGAGTTCTACCGCGCCATCCGCACCGGCTTCGTCGCGCCGTGGCTGGCCGAGGCACAGCACCAGAACGAGGTGGTGGTCGACGCGATCGTCGCGACCGTGGGCGTCTACACACGCGGCGGGTACGACGTCGTGGTGGACGGGATCATCGGGCCGTGGTTCCTCGGCCCGTTCCGCGCGGCGGCGGCCGATTGGCGGATGTCGTACGTCGTACTGCGTCCGGACCTGGACACGACGCTACGGCGCGGTCAGGCGCGCGACGGGGTCGAGTTGACGGACGTCGACGCGCTCACCGGGCTGCACGGCGCGTTCGCGGACCTCGGCGAGCTCGAGGCGCACGCGATCGACACGTCAACGCTCGATCCCGCCGCGACGGCCGCCGAGGTCCGCAAAGCTGTTGCCTCCGGCGACTACCTGCTCAGTGCCTGAACAGCCGTACGCCGGTCGCACGCCAGCTGATGCCGTACTCCGCGCACGCGGCGGTGACCTCGGCCGAGCGGATCGAACCGCCCGGCTCGGCGATGTGCGTCACGCCGTACCGGTGCGCCTCCTCGACGTTGTCGGCGAAGGGGAGTGCGCCGTCGGACACCATCGACACGCCGGTGAGTGGCTCGCTCGAACGACGTGACCACCACAGCGCGGCCTTCTCGCCGGCGAGCCGGGTGCAGTCGACGCGGGATTGCTGGCCGGCCCCGACACCGATGGTCATGCCGTCCTTCACCAGCACGACGGTGTTGGATTGGGTGTACCGGGCAACGATCATCCCGAGCTTCAGATCATCGGAGAGGTCAGCAGGCAACGGCAGGTCGTCGCGCTGCTGCGTGAGTCGCATGCCGTAGATCTCGCGTACTTCCTCGGCCGGCGGCTCGAAGTCGGGGTCCGCCTCGAGGACGAGGTACGTGCCGCGCTTCTTCGCCGCGAGGACCTCGACCACGCCCTCGTCGTACCCGGGCGCGATGATCCCGTCCGACACGACCCGCTTCAACACAGCCGCCAGCTCCGCGTCCACCGGATGCGAGACCGCCACGAAGTCGCCGTACGACGACTTCGGATCCGCGTCCCGCGCCCGGGTATAGGCCTCGGCGACACTCCCGCCAAGAGCCGCCCCGGCCGGCGACACATGCTTGTACGACGCGGCCGCCGGCGTACCGAACGCCGACGCAGCCTCGCGCACCAGCTGCCACCCGGTCAGCGCATCCAGCACGTTGATGTACGACGGCTCACCCGCCACGACCGTGAACGGCGCCCGATCGACCGGCACCATCACAGCCGACTGATGCGGATTCATCCCATAACGCACGACAACCTCCGAACTCGTTCGGAGGCGCCCAGGCGGACGACGCCTTACTCTTCGCTCCCCGGTGGTAACCCACCCTCGCCAGTCGCGCTGCCCTCAGCCTACGTCCACACACCGGTCCAGTCGTACAGCGGCGCCGTCGTCGCGTACTCGCGGAGATACGCAATACGCCCCTGGTCGACCCGCGCGACGGTCGCCCCGTCGAACGCGCCAGGCTCGCCCTTCCACGTGCACTCGAAATGCCACTCGGCAACCAGTACGTCGCCGGCCGCGGCCCGCGAGGTGATCTCCCACGCGTCGACGGTCCCGCCCGCGCCGAACCAGGCATCCATCCACTGCTCGACCCGCGGTTTGCCGCGGTAGACCGGCCCGTAGCACTCGATCACGACGCAGTCGTCGGTCAGCGTCTCGAGTACGGCGGCGCTGTCGTGCCGGCGCCATCCGTCGATGTACGCCTCGAGCTGGTCCACGGTCGTCAACTCCTGAGTGCGTGGAAGATCAATAGCCGCGAGTCCTCGGTCGCCGGCTCCTGTTGCCAGTTGCCGTGCACCGCGACGTCGACCAACCCCGCGGCTGCGAGGTCGGCGGTGATTGCCTCGGGGGAGCGGAAGTAGAGCGTGTTCCGGTAGACGGCGTCGTGGCCGTCGGGGAAGACGTTATGCGCGTCGAACACCACGCGGCCGTCGGCGACCTCGATCAGGTCGAGCCATTCGACGAGGTGTCCGACGGACGTGTCCCGTTCGCCGTACGTCGCCTCGCGGGTCCACTGCTCCCACGCACGTGCTGCCGGATTCCGCGACTCGAAGCTGATGACACCGCCGGGCCGGAGCGCGTCCGCGAGCGCGCTGAACGCCTCGGCCTGGTTGCCGACGTGCATCATCGTGTTGCCCGTGCTGATCACGAGGTCGGTGTCGTGCGTCGGCTCCACGGCACGGAAGTCTCCGTCGATCCAGGTGACTGCGTCGGCGCCCGGCTGACGGCGCGCGTAGTCGAGCATCGTGGCACTTGGATCCACGCCGATCACCACCCGACCCGGCGCGACGAGCGAACGGGTCAACAGACCCGTGCCGCAACCGAAGTCCACAACCTTGCGGGCATCCGCGGCCAGTGCGCGGTAGTAGGCATGGTCATCACCGGGTGGGTTGTCGAGGTCGTACAACTCCACCAGCTGCTCGTCGCCGTACGCATCGTCACTCACCCGCGAATGCTAGAAGCGGATCCGCCGGACGACAACGAAATAAGAGCCGGTGCGGTCGGCGAGAACCGCACCGGCTCGTCGATGGGACTACTGCGCCGAGACCCAGCCGTAGATGTTCCCGGGCCGGCCGGCGTTCTTCGCGTGCTTCGGATCGAACGGCCCGAGCTTCTGCACCTTGTCGTGCGAGTTGCCTTCGACGGTCGTGATCTTCCCGTTGCCAGTAGCAACTACAACACCGGTGTGCAGACTGGTGCTCGTGTTCTGCGGCCCGGTCCCGTAGAGCACGATGTCGCCGGGCTTCATCCCGCTGTTCCCGGAGTGCGCCCGACCCTTGCGCTGACCCCAGGTGTAGATGTCACCGGTGAAGCCGTAGTTCGGGATGTCACTTCCGGCCTTGCGCCAGGTCCAGGTGGCGAAATGCGCACACCAGGACTCACAGGCGCCGTACGGATTGCAGTTACTGCCAGGCGGCGTCTCACCCTGCCCAACCTCACCGTTGGCGGCGTTGACGATCTTGGTCCGGGGATCAGCCGCTGCCGCAGTGAGCGACAGCGAGCCCAGCAGGGAAAGGACGACAGCGGACAACAGGAGTCGCAATGTGGGGCGCATCAGCTTGCTCCGTTTCGGATTGGGACAAATCCCCCCAGGCGGCTAGCACAATGAGTATGTAATTAACTAACCACACAAAGCAATCACAGTGTCGTTAAGTTACGAAGGCATAGAGTGAGGCGCATGGTCGATGTGAAGCCTCGGAGTCGGACGGTTACCGATGGGCTGGAGGCCACTGCCAGTCGTGGCATGCTTCGGGCGGTCGGGATGGGGGACGACGACTGGGTCAAACCGCAGGTCGGGGTTGCCTCCAGCTGGAACGAGATCACCCCGTGCAACCTGTCCCTCGACCGGCTCGCCAAGGCCGTCAAGGACGGCGTGCACGCGGCCGGTGGGTATCCGCTGGAGTTCGGCACGATCAGCGTGTCCGACGGGATCTCGATGGGTCACGTCGGCATGCACTACTCCCTCGTCAGCCGGGAGATCATCGCCGACTCGGTCGAGACCGTGATGGAGGCCGAGCGGCTCGACGGCTCGGTGCTGCTGGCCGGTTGCGACAAGTCGTTGCCCGGCATGCTGATGGCGGCCGCGCGCCTGGATCTGGCAAGTGTCTTCCTGTACGCCGGTTCGATCATGCCCGGCCGGCTCGGGGACAAGGACGTCACGATCATCGACGCGTTCGAGGCCGTCGGCGCCTGCGTACGCGGCCTGATCACCCGCGACGAGGTCGACGCGGTCGAACGCGCGATCTGCCCGGGCGAAGGCGCCTGCGGCGGCATGTACACCGCGAACACGATGGCCGCCTCAGCTGAAGCCCTCGGTATGTCGCTGCCGGGCTCAGCCGCTCCGCCTGCCGTCGACCGCCGCCGCGACGGCTACGCGCGGAAGTCCGGCGAGGCCGTGGTCGGCCTGCTGCAGAAGGGCATCACCGCCCGCCAGATCCTCACCAAGGAAGCGTTCGAGAACGCGATCGCCGTCGTGATGGCGCTGGGAGGTTCGACGAATGCGGTCCTGCATCTGCTGGCCATCGCGAGGGAGGCGGAGGTCGAGCTGACCCTCGCCGACTTCAACCGGGTGGGCGAGAAGGTTCCGCACCTCGGTGACCTCAAGCCGTTCGGGCGGTACGTGATGACCGACGTGGACCGCGTCGGCGGGATCCCGGTCGTGATGCGCGCCCTGCTCGACGCCGGCCTACTGCACGGCGACTGCCTGACCGTCACCGGCAAGACGATGGCGGAGAACCTGGCCGACATCGCCCCGCCGGACATCGACGGCACGATCATCCGCGCGCTCGACAAGCCGATCCACCACACCGGCGGCATCACGATCCTGCACGGCTCGCTCGCCCCGGAAGGCGCGGTCGTCAAGAGCGCGGGCTTCGACTCGGACGTCTTTGAGGGGACGGCCCGCGTCTTCGACGGCGAGCGCGCCGCGATGGACGCCGTACCGGATCTCAACCCCGGCGATGTGGTCGTGATCCGCTACGAAGGGCCGAAGGGCGGGCCGGGGATGCGCGAGATGCTCGCGGTCACCGGCGCGATCAAGGGCGCCGGTCTCGGCAAGGACGTGCTGCTGCTGACCGACGGCCGCTTCTCCGGCGGTACGACGGGACTCTGCGTCGGACACGTCGCGCCCGAGGCCGTCGACGGCGGACCGATCGCGTTCGTCCGCGACGGCGACCGGATCACGCTCGACGTCGCGAACCGCACCCTCGACCTGCACATCACTCCCGAAGAACTCGAGAGCCGCAAGCAGGGCTGGACCCCGAAGACACCGGCGATCACCAAGGGCGTGCTCGGGAAATACACGCGGCTGGTCCGGTCCGCGTCCGAAGGAGCTGTCTGCATCTAGGGACGGCTGTATCAAATGGTGAGACACGGAGACGCCCAACTTGACCAGGTCGCGGTCTGCGGGCGAATAATGCCTACATGCGATCGATTCTCCTCGTACTTGTGCGGCGCGCCGACTGACGCGACCACCGAGTCGAGCGCGCCCCTTCAGCCAACCCGGCCGAAGGGGTTTTTTGTTGCCAATGCGACTATCTGCGACCCAGATGAGCAACGTCAGCAACCACAAGCGAGGATGGATCGGTCGCGACAAAAGCAAACATCGTGACAGGACAGGAAGGCTCTCTCATGAGTGAGCAGCTGACCGGGGCACAGGCTCTGATCCGCGCACTGGAACATGCCGGAGTGGACACCGTCTTCGGCATCCCGGGCGGCGCGATCCTCCCGGCGTACGACCCGATGCTCGACTCGACCCAGATCCGCCACATCCTGGTACGTCACGAGCAGGGCGCCGGCCACGCCGCCCAGGGGTACGCCGCCGCGTCGGGCAAGACCGGCGTGTGCATGGCGACCTCGGGGCCCGGCGCGACGAACCTGGTGACGCCGATCGCCGACGCCTACATGGACTCGGTGCCGATGGTCGCGATCACCGGTCAGGTCGCCGGCGCCGCGATCGGCACGGACGCCTTCCAGGAGGCGGACATCCGCGGCATCACGATGCCGATCACCAAGCACAACTTCCTGGTGACCGACCCGGCCGACATCGCCACCACGATCGCCGAGGCGTTCCACATCGCCTCGACCGGTCGCCCCGGCCCGGTGCTGGTCGACGTGACCAAGGATGCGATGCAGACCCAGGGCGTCGACTTCCAGTGGCCGACCGAGCTCGCGCTGCCCGGCTACCGGCCGGTGACCCGCCCGCACCCCAAGCAGGTGCGTGAGGCGGCCCGCCTGATCGCCGCGGCCGAGAAGCCGGTGCTGTACCTCGGCGGCGGCGTGATCCGGGCCCAGGCCAGCGCCGAGCTGAAGGAGCTCGCCGAGCTGCTCGGTATTCCGGTGGTCACCACGCTGATGGCCCGCGGCGCGCTGCCGGACACCCACGAGCTGCACTTCGGGATGCCCGGGATGCACGGCTCGGTGTCCGCGGTCGGCGCACTGCAGCGCTCCGATCTGCTGATCACGCTCGGCGCGCGGTTCGACGACCGGGTGACCGGCAAGCTCGACTCGTTCGCCCCCGAGGCGAAGGTCATCCACGCCGACATCGACCCGGCCGAGATCGGCAAGAACCGCGCCGCCGACGTCCCGATCGTGGGTGACTGCAAGGAGGTCATCACCGACCTGATCGCCGCGTTGCGGACCGAGATCGCAGCCTCCGGCCGCACCCCGTCGTACGACGCCTGGCGCAACCAGCTCGAATCGGTGCGGGCGAAGTACCCGGTCGCGTACGACGAACCCGAGGACGGCACGCTGTCCCCGCAGTACGTGATCGAGCGGATCGGCAAGATCGCCGGACCGGACGCCGTGTACACCGCGGGTGTCGGCCAGCACCAGATGTGGTCCGCGCACTACCTGCCGTTCGAGAAGCCCCGGCACTGGCTGAACTCCGGCGGCCTCGGCACGATGGGGTACGCCGTGCCGGCCGCGATGGGCGCCAAGGTCGCGCGCCCGGACAAGACCGTCTGGGCGATCGACGGCGACGGCTGCTTCCAGATGACCAACCAGGAGCTCGTCACCTGCGCGCTGGAGGGCATCCCGATCAAGGTTGCCGTGATCAACAACCAGTCGCTGGGCATGGTCCGGCAGTGGCAGACGCTGTTCTACGACAAGCGCTACTCGAACACCGACCTGCACTCGGCCCGGATCCCGGACTTCGCCAAGCTGGCCGAGGCGATGGGCGGCGTCGGGCTGCGCTGCTCGGACAAGGAGTCCGTCGACGCCACCATCGACAAGGCGATGTCGGTCACCGACCAGCCGGTCGTCGTGGACTTCGTCGTGCACCGCGACGCGATGGTGTGGCCGATGGTCGCGGCCGGCACCAGCAACGACGACATCCAGATCGCCCGCGACATGGCGCCGAAGTGGGACGGGGAGGAGCTGTAAATGTCGAAGCACACGTTGAGCATCCTGGTCGAGAACAAGCACGGTGTGCTGGCCCGGGTGGCCGCGTTGATCTCGCGGCGGGGCTTCAACATCGATTCGCTCGCGGTCGGTCCGACCGAGCACCCCGAGGTGTCCCGGATGACCATCGCGGTCAGCGTGGACGAGCAGCCTTTGGAGCAGATCACCAAGCAGCTGAACAAGCTGGTGAACGTGATCAAGATCGTCGAACTCGAACCCAGCCAGACGGTTCAGCGCGAACTGCTGCTGGTGAAGGTGAAGGCGGACACCCTGACCCGCGGACAGGTGCTGGAGACCGTCCAGCTGTTCCGTGCGAAGGTGGTCGACGTGGCACCGGACGCGATCACGATCGAGGCGACCGGCAATCCCGAGAAACTCGAAGCCATGCTCCGGGTGCTGGAACCCTTCGGCGTCCGCGAGCTGGTGCAGTCCGGCATGGTGGCGATCGGCCGGGGCAGCCGCTCCATCTCCGACCGCACGCTGCGGCCGGTCCCGGTGCCGCCGCCGCACGTCCAGTCGGGTCCTCCGACCGTGCAGGCACGACCCGCCGAACGTACACACCACCCGGTGCCGGGCCCGCCGCCAGGCCGAGCCGCGGCCGCCGTACCGAATCAACACTAAGGAGAAGTGCCGCAAGTGGCAGCTGAAATGTTCTACGACGACAACGCCGACCTGTCGGTGATCCAGGGCCGCCACGTGGCCGTCCTCGGCTACGGCTCCCAGGGCCACGCCCACGCGCTCTCGCTGCGCGACTCCGGCGTCGACGTCCGGGTCGGTCTGCCGGAGGGTTCGAAGAGCCGGGCCAAGGCCGAGGCCCAGGGCCTGCGGGTGCTCAGCCCGGCCGAGGCGGTCGAGGAGGCCGACGTCATCGTCGTACTCGCGCCGGACCCGGCCCAGCGCAAGCTCTACAAGGAGGCCATCGAGCCGAACCTGGTCGACGGCGACGCGCTCGTCTTCGGTCACGGCTTCAACATCCGGTTCGGCTACATCAAGCCGCCGGCCGGCGTGGACGTGTTCATGGTCGCCCCGAAGGGCCCGGGCCACCTGGTCCGCCGGGAGTACTCCGAGGGCCGCGGCGTACCCGTGCTGGTAGCGGTCGAGCAGGACGCGACCGGCAAGGCGTGGGACCTGGCGCTGTCGTACGCGAAGGGCATCGGCGGTCTGCGGGCCGGCGGTATCAAGACCACCTTCACCGAGGAGACCGAGACCGACCTGTTCGGTGAGCAGGCCGTCCTCTGCGGTGGCGTGTCGGCGCTGATCCAGAACGGCTTCGAGGTACTGACCGAGGCCGGCTACCAGCCCGAGGTCGCGTACTTCGAGTGCCTGCACGAGCTCAAGCTGATCGTCGACCTGATCTACGAAGGCGGCATCGCCAAGCAGCGCTGGTCGGTGTCCGACACCGCCGAGTACGGCGACTACGTGTCCGGTCCGCGGATCATCGACGCATCGGTCAAGGCCCGGATGAAGGAGGTCCTCGGCGACATCACCGACGGCACCTTCGCGGCCCGCTTCATCGCCGACCAGGACGCCGGCGCGCCGGAGTTCGCCGAGTTCCGCAAGAAGAGCCAGGAGCACCCGATCGAGGCCGTCGGCAAGGAACTGCGCGGCCTGATGGCGTGGGTCAAGTCGCACGACGACGACTACGTCGAGGGCAGCGCCGCCCGCTGACACACCAGCTGTCGGGGCCCGGACCATCCAGGTGGATGGCCCGGGCCCCTTCCTTTGACACAATGTGTGACGGTTGTAGTTCGAGCACGTGATTGCGGGGGAGGTGACCGGCGGTGGAGGACGGCAGGAACGGGCTGCCGCGGCCGCCTCGGCGGATCCCCGCGAACGCCGGTTCGCTGACGCAGCTGGAGGTCCCCAGCCGGCCCGCCGCACCCCAGCCGCCCGGCCGCCGGCCGTGGCTCTTCGGCCGGATCCTGGCCGGGTTCGTCGTACTGCTGGTGATCATCGCGGCCGGCGCGGGTGCAGGCTGGTTCGTCCATGAGCGACGGCTGGGGATGAACACCGACGAAATCCTGAAGTCGGCCGGCCCGGCGGTGGTCCGGGTGCTCGCTACGACGTGCGGCTCGAGCGGCGAGGCATCCGGCGTACTGATCGACAACGGGCGGGTCCTGACCGCGGCGTCGGCGGTCGCGAACCCGCGGTCTATCGTGATCGTGACGTCGGACGGCCGGATCCGGCGAGCGAACCTGCTCGGCACCAGCGCGGACGGCGTCGCCGTACTGCAGTCGATCGGTCTCGACGGTACGCCGATGCACCTCGCGGCCGCCGATCCCGACCCGAAGGCGCAGCGCGCTCTGATCGGCTACACCGCCGCGGGCAAGCAGACGATCAACCAGGTCGGCTCGACGGCCGACCCGCGGGCGTTGAGCGAGGTCATGAACGCGGCCAAGCTCGGCGGCCCGGTTGTCGACAAGTCCGGCGGCCTGATCGGGCTCGTCACCGGCGCGACGGTGCAGGCCAGCGCTATCGTCCCGCTCGAGAAGCTCCGGGGGTACGTCGCCGCGTCGCCGTTGGGACTCGACCTCGCGACGGCCGGGACCTGCGCGCTGTCGCGCGGTCCGCAGGCCGCGGTCGTTCCGGCTCTGCAGGTCGCCAGGACGCCGCTGAACGTCGAGGTGCAGCGGTTGTTCGGCAACTACGTCACGCTGGAGAACCAGCAGGACTTCCGGGCACTGCAGTCGCTGTACTCGGCGCGGTTCGCCAAGGGCATGACCGAAGCGCGGGACCTGAACAACCACAGGACGTCGTACTTCTTCAACCCGAGGATCACCGACGTCGCACCGGACGGCTCGTACGCCCGGATGGCGTACGACATCCTGTTCGCGCCGACCGCGACCGGTGCGGGCGGCCAGAACTGCAACCGGCTCGACGTGCGCTTCCAGCTGGTCCGGGTGGACGGCAAGCTGCTGATCGACCGGACCGTGCCGATGGCGACCCCGGTGAGCTGCGACAGTGACTGACCGTCATCCGGGCCCTCCAACAGCCCCGGATGCGGACGCGGTACCATCGAGGCAGCGGGCACAGCGCGGTGCTCTGAAGATCACGAGCCCCTACCGCTTCTGCAGGAGATTCCTCCATGACTGACGTAACCCGGCCCGTCGTCCTGATCGCCGAAGAGCTCAGCCCGGCCACCGTCGAGGCGCTCGGCCCCGACTTCGAGATCCGCCACGCGAACGGCGCCGACCGCGCCGAGCTGATCCCGGCCATCGCCGACGTCGACGCCATCCTGATCCGCAGCGCCACCAAGGTGGACGCCGAGGCGCTCGCCGCCGCGAAGAAGCTGAAGGTCGTCGCCCGCGCCGGCGTCGGTCTCGACAACGTCGACGTGAAGGCCGCCACCCAGGCCGGCGTGATGGTCGTCAACGCGCCGACCTCCAACATCACCAGCGCCGCCGAGCTCGCGGTCGCGCTGCTGCTGGCGTCCGCGCGCCGCGTCCCGGCCGCGAACGAGTCGCTCAAGAAGGGCGAGTGGAAGCGCAGCAAGTACTCGGGTGTCGAGCTGTTCGAGAAGACCGTCGGCATCGTCGGCCTCGGCAAGATCGGCGTCCTGGTCGCGCAGCGGCTGGCCGCCTTCGGCATGAACGTGATCGCCTACGACCCGTACGTGCAGGCCGGCCGGGCCGCGCAGATGGGCGTCCGGCTCGCCACCCTGGACGAGCTGCTGGCGACCAGTGACTTCATCTCGGTGCACCTGCCGAAGACGCCGGAGACCATCGGCCTGATCGGCGACGAGCAGCTGCACAAGGTCAAGCCCGAGGTCATCATCGTGAACGCGGCCCGCGGCGGCATCGTCGACGAGCAGGCGCTGTACAGCGCGCTCAAGGAGGGTCGCGTCGCCGGCGCCGGCCTGGACGTGTTCGCGAGCGAGCCGTGCACGGACTCGCCGCTGTTCGAGTTCGAGAACGTCGTCGTCACCCCGCACCTCGGCGCGTCCACCGACGAGGCGCAGGAGAAGGCCGGTATCGCGGTCGCGAAGTCGGTCCGGCTGGCGCTGTCGGGCGAGCTGGTCCCGGACGCGGTCAACGTCCAGGGCGGCGTGATCGCCGAGGACGTCCGCCCGGGCATCGGGCTGACCGAGAAGCTCGGCCGGATCTTCACCGCGCTGGCCGGTGGCGTCGCGCAGCAGCTCGATGTCGAGGTCCGCGGCGAGATCACGCAGTACGACGTGAAGGTGCTCGAGCTGGCCGCGCTGAAGGGTGTCTTCGCGGATGTCGTCGAGGACAACGTCTCGTACGTGAACGCGCCGCTGCTGGCGGCCGAGCGGGGCCTCGAGGTCCGGCTCGTCACCGACCACGACAGCCCCGAGCACCGCAACCTGATCACGCTGCGCGGCACGCTCGCCGACGGTGTCCAGGTCTCGGTGTCGGGCACGCTGGTCGGCGTACGGCAGTCGGAGCGGCTGGTCGAGATCGACGGGTACGACGTCGAGATCGAGCTCGCGGCGCACCTGGCCTTCCTCACCTACGAGGACCGTCCGGGCGCGGTCGGCCAGATCGGCCGCATCCTCGGCGACGCCGACGTGAACATCGCCGGCATGCAGGTCAGCCGCGACCGCAAGGGCGGCAAGGCCCTGGTCGCGCTGTCGGTCGACTCGAAGATCGCCCCGGCGGTCCTCGACGACATCGCCGCCGCGGTCCAGGCCGACACCGCCCGCACCGTGGACCTCGAGGCCTGAGTCACACGAACGACTGATTTACTGGAGGCGGCCAGCCGCCCGCAGGCGCATGGCGGCCGGCAAGGGCCCGGGCTCAATAGCCCGGGCCCGCTTCAGTTCTAGTGGCGGGTCGCCAGCAGTACGGCGGCGTCCGGCGCCACCATCACCTCGACGGTGGTGAAGCGCTTGTCCATCAGCCATTCCTGCCGAAGCGTGTCGACGCGGCCCTCGTACATCGGCGGCCAGACCGCTGACGGCGTGAAGTCGTCCAGTACGACGAAGCCGCCGGGCTCGACCACGTCCGCGATGATGTCGCGGGCCGACAGCTTCGCCTCGCGCGCGTCCACGAACAGGAGTGCGAACGGTCCGCGCTCGATCAGCGCGGTCCAGTCCGCCGAGACGACCTCGATCCGCTCGTCGGCCGCGAACAGCTCCGCGACTACCTGCGCCAGCTGCGGATCGCTCTCCGCGGTGACGATGTTCGTCGACTCCCCGGCGCCGCTGCGCAACCAGGCCGAGCCGACGCCGCAGCCCGTCCCGAGCTCACCGAGCAGACCGGTCTTGGACGCGGCGAGCGTGGCGAGCAGCCGGCCGGTCTCGTTCCGGGTGGAGCTGACGAATCCGCGCCGGCCGGACAGGCTGAGGGCCGCCGATACCAGCGGCGGCAGTTCTGGAGGAGCACTCACCGGCTGAGAGTTGCACAGGTCTGGTCCAGGACCAGCACTGGGATCTCACATTTCGGGACAGGCTGCCCGCATAGTGGCGAATTAGTCGGACGTGCGAGTAAATTCGTGCGCATCCTGCCGCCCACGACATATTGGGAAGGAGCAGCATGTACGACATGTATCCAGCCAACTGGCCCGCGATCGACGCCCGGGAGCGGAAGGCGGCGCGCCGTCGCCGTACCGTCCGCCCGGCCAGTGACGAGGTCAAGGCTGTCCAAGAGGCCATGAACCGCCGTGACAATGGGGGAGAACCCAAGAAGTGAGCGAGAACAAGAACTTCACGCTGGCCGTCGTTCCCGGTGACGGGATCGGACCGGAGGTCACCACCGAGGCGCTCAAGGTCCTCGACGCGGTAGCCGCACAGCACGGCGTGACGTTCGAGCGGACCGAGTACGACCTCGGCGCGAGGCGCTGGCATGCCACCGGCGAGACGCTGCCGGACGCCGAGCTGGAGGAGATCCGCAAGCACGACGCGATCCTGCTCGGTGCGGTCGGCGACCCGAGCGTCCCGTCCGGCGTACTCGAGCGTGGTCTGCTGCTCAAGCTCCGCTTCACCCTCGACCACTACGTGAACCTGCGGCCGTCGAAGATCTATCCGTCGGTCGGTTCCCCGCTGGCGAACCCGGGTGAGGTCGACTTCGTCGTCGTCCGCGAAGGCACCGAGGGTCCGTACGTCGGCAACGGCGGCGCGCTCCGGGTCGGTACGCCGGCCGAGATCGCCACCGAGGTGTCGGTCAACACGGCGTACGGCGTCGAGCGGGTCGTCCGCGACGCGTTCGCCCGGGCGCAGGCGCGGCCGCGCAAGAAGCTGACGCTGGTGCATAAGAACAACGTGCTCGTGTATGCCGGTCACCTGTGGAAGCGGACCGTCGACAAGGTCGCCGAGGAGTTCCCGGAGATCACCGTCGACTACCTGCACGTGGACGCGGCGACGATCTTCCTGGTCACCGACCCGGCGCGGTTCGACGTGATCGTCACCGACAACCTGTTCGGCGACATCATCACCGACCTGGCGGCCGCGATCAGCGGCGGGATCGGGCTGGCCGCGAGCGGCAACATCAACCCGGACCGGACCGCGCCGAGCATGTTCGAGCCGGTGCACGGCTCCGCGCCGGACATCGCCGGCCAGCAGAAGGCCGACCCGACCGCGGCCATCCTCTCCGCGTCCCTGCTGCTCGACCATCTCGGCCTGACCGAGGCCGCGGCCGCGATCGAGGCAGCCGTCACCGCGGACATCGAAGAGCGCACCGGCGCCGTCCGGACCACCGCCGAGATCGGCGACGCCATCGCCAAGCGCGCGGCGGGCTGACCGGTGCCCGCGCACGACGCTCGCATGACCAGTTGGTCGAGAGGTACGGTGCGGCTATGAGCGAGTTCACCGTTGAGCCAACCACCACACCGGCCAGCGACGACCAGCGCGCCCAGATCCTGGCGAACCCGGGATTCGGGCAGTACTTCTCCGACCACATGGCGATCGCCACCTGGACGGCCGAGAAGGGCTGGCACGACGCGCGGATCACCGCCTTCGGACCGCTGGAGCTGTCTCCCGCGACCGCGGTGTTCCACTACGCCCAGACGATCTTCGAAGGGATGAAGGCCTACCGGCATCCCGACGACTCGATCCACCTGTTCCGCCCCGAGGCCAATGCGACCCGGTTCCAGCGGTCCGCGCAGCGCCTCGCGCTGCCGGAGCTGCCGACCGAGGTCTTCCTCGAGTCGCTGCACACGCTGGTCGAGCTCGACAAGGCCTGGGTGCCGGGCGGCGGTGAGACCTCGCTGTACCTGCGCCCGTTCATGTTCGGCTCCGACCCGTTCCTCGGCGTACGCCCGTCCAGTCACGTGACGTACTGCCTGATCGCGTCGCCGGCCGGCTCGTACTTCGCCAAGGGCGTGAAGCCGGTCCGGATCTGGCTGAGCGAGGAGTACACCCGGGCGGCCCCCGGCGGCACCGGCGCGGCGAAGACCGGCGGCAACTACGCCTCCTCGCTGCTCGCGCAGGCCGAGGCGATCGAGGAGGGCTGCGACCAGGTCGCGTTCCTCGACGCGGTCGAGAAGAAATGGGTCGAGGAACTCGGCGGGATGAACCTGTACTTCGTCCTCGACGACAACACGGTCGTGACGCCGGAGCTGTCCGGCACGATCCTCGAGGGCGTTACCCGGGACTCGATCCTGAAGCTGGTCACCGACCTCGGCTACACCGTCACCGAGCGCAAGATCTCGGTCGACGAGTGGCGCGAGGGTGCGGCCTCCGGCAAGGTCAAGGAGGTGTTCGCCTGCGGCACCGCCGCGGTCGTCACCCCGGTCGCCTCGCTCAAGTGGAAGGACGGCGAGTCCCAGATCGGCGACGGCAACGGCGGCCCTGTTACTGCCGCCGTCCGCAGCGCCCTTCTCGATGTCCAGTACGGTCGCGCAGCCGACCCGCACGGCTGGATGACCCGCATCGTCTGAGTTCTTCCAGTTGGTGGCCCGGCGCAACGGTGCCGGGCCACTGCTGTTTTCACAGCATCTTCTCAGGTCTGCTGCGTGGACCGGTGGTCGCTGCCGGCAACCTCGGTTCGGTAGGGTCGGGCGGCATGAGCGGGTTTCCGGATGAGGTCGAGGGCTACTACGTCGAGCTGGCCGAGCGTCGGGGATGGTCGGACGAGACGTCGGCGGCGATCCGGTCGACCGTCGAGCTGATCCGGGATCTTGACCGGGGTACGGCGCCGCGGACGTACGGCGCGGTCGTCGACGACCACGGGACCGACTGGCTGTACGAGGCGGTCTGGCACGAGCGCGAGTGGGTCGTGATCCGGCAGCTCGGCTCGGGCGAGGACGGCGAGGTCACCCGGTACTGGTGGCAGCGGCTCGAGGACGACGAGGGCATGCTCACCGACCAGGCACTGGACCGCGAGGAGTGGGGATTGCGGCCTTTGTCACGCGAAGACTTCTATACAGCCTGGGATGATCCCGGTTGGTCGCTTACCGCCTGAACTCCAGTACGGGCCGGAGTACTGAATGTTCGTGATGCGAGACAGTGACGCCACCGTTCGGACATTGTGTGGCAGACTGCAAAACGTCATGAAGAACTACCAGGGCATTATTCCCTAGGCGCGCTCAGCAAGCTGTACCTGAGCGCGCAGACCTCTCGCACCTTGCGGGAGGTTTTTTGTTTGCCCAACACCCCCCTCGGAAGGCCGGCCCCCTATGAGCATCTCGGACGATTTCCACGTCTACGACACGACTCTTCGTGATGGCGCGCAGCAGGAGGGGCTGGCGCTGTCCGTGGCCGACAAGATCGCCATCGCGCAGTACCTGGACGAGCTGGGGGTCGGGTTCATCGAGGGCGGCTGGCCGGGCGCGGTGCCCAAGGACACCGAGTTCTTCGAGCGGGCGCGGACCGAGCTGCACCTGAAGAACGCCACGTTCGCGGCCTTCGGCGCGACCCGCAAGCCGGAGACCGCGGCCGCCGACGACCCGCAGGTCGCCGCTCTGCGCGACTCCGGCGCCGGCGTCGTCACACTCGTTGCCAAGAGCCACGATGCGCATGTGGAGCGCGCGCTGCGGACGACGCTCGAAGAGAACCTGCGCATGGTCGCCGACACCGTGAAGCATCTGCGTGAGCACGGTCAGCGGGTCTTCCTCGACACCGAGCACTTCTTCGACGGGTACCGCGCCAACCGCGCGTATGCGCTGGAAGTCGTACGGGTAGCCGTCGAGGCCGGCGCCGATGTGGTCGCGCTCTGCGACACCAACGGCGGGACCTTGCCGCGGGAGCTGCAGGACGTCGTACGGGATGTTCTCGATTCCACCGGGGCCCGGCTCGGCATCCACTGTCACAACGACGCCGGCTGCGCGGTGGCGAACTCGATCGCCGCCGTCGAGGCCGGCGTCACGCACGTCCAGGGCACGATCAACGGGTACGGCGAACGCACCGGTAACGCCGACCTGCTGGCGATCGTCGCCAACCTCGAACTGAAGCGCGAGCACGAACTGCTGCCGCCGGGGAACCTGGCCGAGTCGTTCCGGATCGCGCACGCGATCGCCGAAGTCACGAACGTGCCGCCGTCGACCCGGCAGCCGTACGTGGGCCTGTCCGCGTTCGCCCACAAGGCGGGCCTGCACGCCAGCGCGATCAAGGTGGACCCGGATCTCTACCAGCACACGGATCCGGCGCTGGTCGGGAACGACATGCGGATGCTGGTGTCCGAGATGGCCGGGCGGGCGAGTGTGGAGCTGAAGGGCCGCGAGCTCGGGTTCGACCTCGGGAACGACCGCGACGTGGTCACGCGGGTGACCGAGCGGGTGAAGGAGATGGAGTCGCGCGGGTACACGTTCGAGGCCGCGGACGCGTCGTTCTCGCTGCTGCTGACCGAAGAGGTCACCGGGAAGCGGGCTTCGTTCTTCGATGTCGAGTCGTGGCGAGTGATCACCGAGTCCCGCGCTGACGGCGAGGCGGTGTCCGAGTCGACGGTGAAGCTGGTCGCGGGCGGCGAGCGGGAGATCGTGACGGGGGAGGGCAACGGTCCGGTGAACGCGCTCGACCATGCGCTGCGGACGGCGATCGAGCGCGCGTACCCGGTGGTGAACAAGTTCGAGCTGGTCGACTACAAGGTCCGCATCCTCGACTCGGGCCATGGCACCGACGCCGTTATCAGAGTCCTGATCGAGACCGCGGACGGCGAGGGCTCGTGGGTGACGGTCGGCGTCGGTCACAACATCGTCGAGGCGTCGTGGGAGGCGCTGGTCGACGGGGTCACGTTCGGTCTGCTGCGTCACAAGGAGGTCGCACGATGAGTCTGCTCGCGGTCGAGCGAACGATGACGGTCTTCACCGCCGAGGTCGTCGAGACCGGCGGCATGCTGGCGCGGATCGCCGTACTGCTGAATCCGTACGACGTCCGCGAGCTCGAGCTGTCGCTGGATCGCGGCGAGCTGCGGATCGTTGTCGAGGGCAATGGGTTCGACGCCGGGCGGGTGGCGGCGCGGCTGGAGAAGGTGATCGGTGTGCTCGAGGTGTCGGTCAGCTGACCTCGGTGCCTGCCAGGTAGACGGCTTCTACGGTGAGGTCTTGCGAGAGCAGGACCAGGTCGGCGACGTTGCCGACGGCAAGCGTGCCGCGGTCGTGCCAGCCGTAGTGGTGGGCTGCGTTGGTCGCTACCAGTTGGACGGCTTGGGGGACGGTGAGCTTGAGGACGCGTACGGCGGTTGCCAGCGCGTCGGCGAGGAAGTGGACCGAGCCGGCGAGCGTGTCGGTGCCACGGAGCGTGGCGATGCCGTCGTGGACGTGGACGTGGCGGTCGGCGTACGAGTAATTACCGTCGCCGAGACCGGTCGCTGCCATTGCGTCGGTGACGAGCATGGCTCGGTCGAGGCCGGCGGTGCGGGTCGCGACGGTCAGCGCTTCGGGTGACAGGTGGATGCCGTCGGCAATCAGTTCACAGGCGACGCGGTCGTCCGTCAGTGCAGCGCCGACCGGACCTGGCTGCCGGTGCGTCATCGGCGGCATCGCGTTGAACAGATGCGTCGCGGTTCGCGCACCGGCGTCGAACGCCCGCCGCGTCCAGGTCCCGTCGTCATCAGTATGCCCGACGGCGAAGGTGATCTCGTCTCGATGCCGCTCGACCAACTCGATCGCTCCCGGCAACTCGGGCGCAATCGTCATACTCACCGCCAGCCCACCAGCCGCCGCGATCAGCTCCCCAAACACCTCCTCATCAGGCTCAAGCAAGGCGTCCGCCGTCTGCGCCCCCCGCCGCCGCTGCGACAGAAACGGCCCTTCCAGGTGAATCCCGCGGATGTTCGGCGCACCCGCCTCGGCAATCGCCTCCGCAGCTCGAACCATCCGATCCAGCCGCATCGTCGCCACCGACGCAACCAGACTCGTCGTCGCGTGCTCAAGATGACTACGAGCCGCCAGCAGGACATCCGCCACCTCACCGGAGTACAGCGCCGCCCCACCACCCCCATGACAATGCGTATCAACAAACCCCGGCACCAACCACCGCCCCCGAGCATCAACCACCGCCTGGTCGTCAGCCCGCCCACCCGCCTGGTCGTCAGCCCGCGCTCCCGCCTGCTGCGCGGTGCCCATCTCCTCCTCCCCGCCAGTGCCGGCGTAGCCGGCACCGGCGGGGGTTTCTGGTGGCATGCCGGGGCCAATGGCGACTATTCGGCCGTTCTCGACCTGCAGCCAGCCGTGGACCGGCTCCGGTGTGCAGAGGTGGGCGTTGACGAAGGTGGTCACGGGGCAAGCAGGTGGCGTGCGGCTGCTTCTGCGCAGACTCTTGCGCTGCCGAAGGTTTGGATCCAGCCGGTGAAACCTGAGTAGTCGACCCCGGGGACGCCCATGTCGACGACGATCATGTCCGGGTGTTGGGTCTGGAGTTCGCCGATCAGTTTCTCCTGCCAGTCGAAGCGATGCGCCCCGCGAACCAGCAGCACCACCTGACTGTCAGCGCCGTACTCCGACCGGAACTCACCCACCCCCGCCCGCGCCATCCCCGGCCCGTTGTACGTCGACCCCGACAACCCGATGCTCTCGACAACCTTCCCCGCATCGCGCAGCAACGTCTCCACGCCCCACCCGGAGGACCCAGCAGCAGGCGAATGCGTCGGCTCCAGTCGAATGATCAGTACGGCGTCACTCCGCACCCACACATCCCCGTGCGTCACCACAACCTGCTCAGCCAACCGCGAGCCCAGCCCGCTGTCCCGCTCCGCCACATCCGCCTTCGCCCGCGTCCCGAGCCGGGCCAGCCGCGCGTTCGCCTCCTCCAACCGCTCCAACGGCAACCGCCCGCTTTCAACAGCCTCAACCAATGCAGCCGCAGCCACATCCACGTCGTCCAGGAATGCCCACGACCCAAGACACAGCGCGTCAGCCCCGGCCTCGATCGCCCGTACGGCGGCCTCCGGCAACGGCGCCACGTCCGCGATCCCGTACATCTCGAGCGCGTCGGTGATCACCACCCCGTCGTACCCGAGCTCACCCCGCAGGATGTCGGTCAACAGCACCTTGCTGATCGTCGCCGGTACGTCGTCCACCTGCGGCACCAGGTCGTGCGACACCATGATGCTGTCCACCCCGGCCTCGATCGCCGCCCGGAACGGATCGAGGTAGCTCGCCAGCAACTCCTCCCGCGATACGTCGACCAGCGGCGTCGCGAGGTGAGCATCGGTCCCGCTCATGCCGTGCCCCGGGTAATGCTTGGCGCACGCACTGACCCCCGCCGCCTGCAGCCCTGACACCCAAGCGGCCGTATGCCGGCTGACAAGCGAGCGATCCGACCCGAAGCAGCGAATCCCGTTCGGGCTCAGCGGGTTGACCGCCGTGTCGACCGCCGGCGCCAGGTCCCAATCGATCCCGGCGTCAACCAACGACAGCCCGATCTGGTACGCCGCCTTACGCGTCAGCTCCACGTCGTTCAACTCACCCAGCGCGCGGTTACCCGGCATCGAGAAACCGCCGAGGTCCGCGATGCGGCTGACATCACCGCCCTCTTCGTCGATCGACAGCAGCACATGGTCGCGCAGACCGTGCAGTTGAGCCGCCAACTGCCGGAACTGCGGCCCGTCGACGGTGTCCCTGCCGAAGATCACGAACCCGCCGAGCCCGGCGTCGATCCGCGAGGGGACCCAATTCGGCACCTTCGGCCGGCCGAGCGCGGGGAACAGCACGCCATGGGCGAGCCGGTTCAGCTCTGAAGTCACAACATCCTCCATGTGCAGGGGGTTTCAGCCTTTGACCGCGCCGGCCGTCATCCCGCCGACCAGCCGGCGCTGGATCAGCAGGAAGACGATCAGCACCGGGAGCGAGAAGATCGCCGACGCCGCGATGGTGGCGCCGTTGTCGATGCCGTCGGAGGTCTGGAACGAGACCAGCCAGACCGGCAGCGTGTAGTTGTTCTGCGACTTCAGGAACACGTAGGCGAACAGGTAGTCGTCCCACGCGCTGATGAAGGCGAAGATCGAGGTGGCCACGATGCCCGGCGCGAGCAGCGGGAGCTGGATATGCCAGAACGCGCCGAGCCGGCCGCAGCCGTCGACCATCGCGGCCTCTTCCAGCTCCAGCGGGATCCCGGCCACGAACCCGCGCAACGTCCAGATCGTGAACGGCAGGACGAACGTCATGTACGTGATGATCAGCCCGGGCACGAAGTCGATCGCCCCGACCGACCGCAGCATCAGGTACAGCGGGATGACCATCGCCGAGCCCGGCACCATCTGCACCAGCACCAGCCCGACGAGGAACGCCCGCCGCCCGACGAACCGGAACCGGGCGAGCGCGATCGAGGCGCCCAGGGCAACGACCAGCGCGATCAGCACGGTCGACACCGAGACCAGCAACGAGTTGCGGACGTAGTGCAGGAACGGCCCGTGCGTGAGCGCCGTACGGAAGTTGTCGAGACTCAACGGCCACGGGATGAACTCGGGCGTCGCCGACAGGATCTTGCCGGGCTGCTTCAACGCGGTCGCGAACATCCAGTAGACCGGGAAGATCACGACCAGCGAGACCAGTACCGCGATGGTGTTCGGGAGAGCCCGCTTGCGCCTCATGCGATCGCCTCGTCCTGCGCGAACAAACGCCGCACATAGAGCACGGACAGTACGGCGAGCAGCAGCACCGTGATGATCGCGATCGCAGCGCCGCCGCTGTAGTCGTTGCGGGTGAACGCCTCGAGGTACGAGTAGACGCCGAGCGTCGTCGTGCCGCCGTCCGGTCCGCCCTGCGTCAGCACCCAGATCGGTGTGAACGAGTTGACCGACCAGATCACTTCGAGCAGCACGAGTACGGCGAGCACCGGTCCGAGGATCGGCATCGTCACATGCCGCGCCACGTTCCACCGTCCAGCACCGTCCAGCGCGGCGGCTTCGTACAGATCACCCGGGATCTGGCCCATCGCGGCGTACAGCGTGAGCGCCACGAACGGCAGGCCCTTCCACACGATCAGCGCGATGATCAGGAACAACGCCTGACTCGGCGACGAGAACCAGTCGTGCGCGGAGAAGTCGCCGAACACCTTGAGCTGCGTGATCACCCAGTTCAGTACCCCATACTGCGGCTCGAACAGCCACCGCCAGATCATCGTCGCCGACACCATCGGCATCGCCCAGACCAGCACCAGGCAGACCGACAGCATCACCCGCGCCCACCCCGACACCTGCATCAGCAGGGACGCCAGCAGAAAGCCGATCACCATCAGCCCGCTCACGCAGGCGACGCTGACGATCAGGGTACGCAGCAGCGTGAACCAGAAGTCGCCGTCGCCGAGCACCCGGGTGAAGTTGTCGAGCCCGACGAACGGCGCCTCGCCGGTAAACAGCGACCGCGGCCCGAAGTCCTGCAGCGACAGCCAGATCAGCCGCACGATCGGATACCCGAGCACGGCGGCGAACGCGATCAGCGCCGGTCCGATCAGCCCGTACGGCGTGAACCGTGCCAGCCGGTTGCCCCGCACCGCACCTCCTGTGCGCGGGGCAACCGCCACCTCTTCGGTGAGCGAAGCCATCGTCAGCGCTGGCCCGACTGGGCGTTGAACGCCTCGGTCGCGTGTTTGTCGTAGTCCTTCGCGGCTCCGGCGATGTCCGCGCCCTTGGCGATCTTCGAGAAGAACTGCTCGTTGTAGCTCTCGGTCTCGAGCGTCGCCTCGCCCGGCGTGGACGGCAGCGCCTGGCTGACGGTGGCTGCTTGCGCGCCGAGCTTCAGCACCTCAGGAACGTTGCCGGTCGGCAGGAACGCGGCGGCCACCGGGAGTTGGTGGATCGTCCGGGTCATCGTCTGCTGGAACGCCTTGCCGGTGATGATCTTCAACCAGTCGACGGCCATGTCCTTGTTCGGACTGTTCTGGGCGATGCCGATCGTCGAGCCGGCCACGATCACCGGCAGCGGCTTGCCCGCCTCGTAGCCCGGCATGATGAAGTACCCGGCGTCCGAGGCCGCCTTCGCGTTCTTCTCCGCCACCGCGCCGGGCTCCCACGCCTTGACGTAGATCATCGCGGCCTTCTGGTCGGCGAAGATCTGGTCCTGGTCGGGGCTGTCGGTGTTGGCGCCGATCGAGGACGGCGTCGAGCAGGCGTTCTGGAACTTCTTCCACTCGGCGAGGCCGGCCTGGTTCTCCGCGCTGCTCATCTGCGCGGTCCACTTGTTGTCCTGGTCGGTGGCGATCGTGCCGCCCTTGCCGAACAGGAACGGCATCCCGGCGAACCAGTACTGGCCGGGCATGTAGAACGCCGAGAAGTTCGGTGTCGCCGTGTGCGCCTTCGCGAGCTTTCCGCAGTCCGCGATCAGGTCGTCGACGGTCGCCGGCGGCTTGGCGATCCCCGCGGCGGCGAACATCTTCTTGCTGTACATGACGACCTTGGTGCCGCCGTACAGGGGAGTGGCGTAGAGCTTGTCCTGGTACGTCGACGGTCCGGCCAGCCCGGCGAGCCACTGGTCGGACGACTCGAACTCGCCCTTCTTGTCGGTCAGCTCGGCCAGCGCGCCGGAGGCGGTCAGCATCGGGGTCTGGGTGTTGCCCATCTCGACGATGTCGGGCGGGTTGTCGGAGGCGAGCGCGGTGGTCAGCTTGGTGACGATGTTGTCCCATTGCTGGATCTCGACGGTCACCTTCACGTCGGGGTGCTTCTCGTTGAACTGCTTGGTGACGTCGCCGATGATCTTGTTGTCACCGGGACCGCCGGTCATCATCCAGACGGTCAGTTTGTTCGTCGGCGCGGCCTTGCTCGGGCCGGATCCGCCGCAGGCTGCCAGGCTGAGCGAGATCGATGCGAGGAGAGCCAAGGTCTTCCAGGGCTTCATGCGAGTTCCTCTGTGTCGGATGGGTCGACAGCGCAGCCGTCCAGCTGGGCCACGACACCGGGGGCGGACGTAGTGATCGAGGCGACCTGGTGGCGGGCCACCCCGATCGCGGTGTAGTAACCACTCAGGGCGGCGGCCATCGCTCCCAGCAGACCGCCTGAATCCCCGAGCACAGACCGGCGCAGATCGCAGTGAACGCCGACCGTCTCGTACGTCTCGGCGCTCACCGTCTCCAGTACGGAGTCGCTGAACGCGCCGGAGAAGCCACCGGTGAAGACCACCGTGCTCGGCTCGTAGGCCAGGGCAACGATCGACACCAGGTGCAGCAGTGCCTCGTGGATCTCGTCGACCAGGCCGCCGAAGCGGTCCGGTTCGGCGAAGACCTCGTCGGCCTTCCTGAGGCGGTGACCGGCTTGGTGCGCGAGAGCGAGCAGGCCCGCGCCGGAGAGCAGGTCCCGCAGCCGTTCCTTGCGGCCCGGCAGCCGCAGCCGGCCGAACTCGCCGAGCAGACCCTCGGGTCCCGCGAGCACCTGCCGGTTGAACGCGACCGCCGAGCCCAGACCAGTGCCCAGGCTGAGCAGGACGACGGTCTCGTCCCGGGGCAACTCGCCGTAGTGCAGCTCACCCAGCAGCGCCAGGTTCGAGTCGTTGTCGATCATCGTCGGTACGCCGAGCTCCGCGGCGACCGTTTCGACGAAGGTGGTGCCGAGGATCTGCGGCAGGTTGAACGCGCCGACCACGCGATCCTTGGTCGAGGCAACGACACCGGGCAACCCGATCGCCACCGACGTGAGCGGTACGCCGTCGCCGTACCGCTCGACCAGCCCGAGGACACGCGTCGCGATCCAGGACGCCAGCTCGGCGGCGCCCAGGTCCCGCGGGGTCTCGTCGCGGCAGCGGATGATCGCCGTACCGATGCCGTCGGCGATCACCATCCGGCAGTAGGTGCCGCCGAGGTCGATCCCGCACACCAGCCCGGACTGCGGGTTGAAACCGAGCGCGGCTCCCGGCCGGCCGGGGCCGTCGCGGACGATCTTGTGCTGCTCCAGAGCCAGTCCGTCGGCGAGCAGATCGTCGACGATCCGGGCCACCGTGGCCCAGCTCAGTCCGGTCTGCTGGACCAGTTGCCGCCGGTCGATCCCGGCGCCGGACAGCAGTGCGGCGATGACCGCTCCGCGGTTCGCCGTCCGGGTGCCGACACTGCCTCGTTCGAGCTTCGCCATTTATTCTCACGGTGAATAGAATTGGTTGAGACTGAGACGCTAGTCCGGTCCGGCGGGCCGTGTCCAGGGATTCCGGAAACTTCCTCCGGTGTCGTTGGCGTGGCCAATGACAGCCCGAACTGATCAGTCTGGACTGATGAGTTATGGTGGTCGGTATGGAGATATCGGCGTCCGCGGCGCGCGCGGCCAGCGAGGTGCGGGTGGTCTTCGGCCGGGTCAAACGGCGGTTGAAGGCGCTGGCCGACACCGACGATCTGACCCCGTCGCAGTCCTCGGTGCTGAGCCGGCTCGACAAGGACGGACCGGCCTCGGCGAGCGAACTGGCCACGGCGGAGCGGATCCGGCCGCAGTCGATCGCGGCGATCCTGGCCGCGCTGCGCCAGGCCGACCTGATCCAGCGGCACCCCGATCCACAGGACGGTCGCCGGCAGGTGGTGTCGCTGACGTCGGCCGGTCGTCACCGCCTGCAGGGGGATCGCAAGGTGCGGCAGGAGTGGCTGGCGCAGACATTGCAGGACCACTGCACGGAGGCCGAGCGGCAGAAGATCATCACGGCGCTGGCGCTGCTCGATCGCGCGATCGAGGCGGCCCGGTGACTGGGCTGTGATTTTGGAGCCCTCGAGGTTCGACCGGCGGCTGATCGCACCGATGCTCGTCGGGTCGGTGCTGAACCCGATCAACTCGTCGATGCTCGCGGTGGCGCTGATCCCGATCGGCGCGGCGTTCGGCGTACCGCCGTCGCAGACCGCGTGGCTCGTCACCGGGCTGTACATCGCGACCGCGGTCGGTCAGCCCGTGATGGGTCGGCTCGTCGACCTGTTCGGTCCGCGACCGCTCTACCTGATCGCGACCTCGCTCGTCGGCGTGGCCGGCCTGCTCGGCGCGCTGGCCCCGAACCTCGGCGTACTCGTCGGGTCCCGGGTCCTCCTCGGCCTCGGTACGTCGGCGGCGTACCCGGCGGCGATGTCGTTGATCCGCAGCGAGGCCGACCGGACCGGGATGGAGACGCCTGCGGTCATCCTGAGCAGCTTGTCGGTCGCGAACCAGGTGATCGCGGTGATCGGCCCGACGCTGGGCGGCCTGTTGATCGGGTTGGGGGGATGGCACCTGATCTTCACGATCAATGTCCCGCTGTCGGTGATCTGCGTGGTGCTCGGCTCGTTGTGGTTGCCGCGGCGGGCGCGTTCGCGTGGTGCCGGGGGACTGGACTACGCGGGGATCGCGTTGTTCACAACGACATTGGTCTCGCTGATGCTGTTCCTGATGCAGCCGCAGGTGTCGCGGTGGTACGTACTGGTGCTTGCACTGGTCCTGGGCGTCGCGTTCGTGGTCACGCAGCTGCGCGTCGTCGCGCCGTTCATCGACCTGCGGGTGCTGGGCGGCAACCGTCCGTTGATCCTGACGTACACCCGGCAGGTGCTCGCGTTCGTCGGCGCGTACTCGTTCCTCTACGGCTTCACCCAATGGCTCGAGGAGGCACGCGGCCTGAGTGCATCCGCTGCTGGTCTGCTCCTTCTACCACTGTCCCTGGCCGCGGTGCTGGTCACGCTGGCCACCGGCCGGCGCGCGGCGATCCGCGGCAAACTTGTTGCCGGAAGCATCTGTCTGGTGGTGGCCGCGACCGCGCAGCTGTTCGTCGGTCCGAGTACGTCGATCTGGATCCTGGCCGTCGTCGGTGTGATCGCCGGTGTCCCGCAGGGCCTCAACAACCTCGCCAACCAGACCGCCCTCTACCAGCAGGCCGATCCAGCCCGGATCGGCTCATCCGCAGGGCTACTGCGGACCTGCGTGTACGTCGGCGCGCTGATCTCCGCGGCGGCCAACGCCCACTTCTTCCAGCACGGTGCAACGACGGCCGGACTGCACGACATGGCGATCTTCCTGCTCGTCATCGCCGGTCTGCTCGTGCTGGTGACCTTCACGCAACTCCCCGAATAGAGAGGCTCCACCTGTGTCAGTCACCACCCTCGACCCGAAGACCGCACTGGTAGTCATCGACCTGCAGAACGCGGTCGCCGCCCTCCCCGGCGAGCCTCACAGCACCGCGGACGTCATCGGCAAGACCGTCGAACTCGCCGACGCCTTCCGCAAGCACGACCTTCCGGTCGTCCTCGTCCGGGTCAGCTTCGCCGCCGACGGCTCCGACCGCCTGACCGGCCGGACCGAGCAGCCGGCCAGGTCGGGTGGCGGTACGCCGCCGGCCGGCGCAGACCAGATCGTCGACCAGTTGGCCGGCCATCCCGAGGACATCGTCGTGACCAAGCGCAACTGGGGTGCGTTCCACGGCACCGACCTCGACGTACAGCTGCGCCGCCGCGGCATCACCCAGATCGTGCTGACCGGCGTCGCCACCAGCATCGGCGTCGAGTCGACCGCGCGGGCGGCGTACGAGCACGGCTACAACGTCACGCTCGCGACCGACGCAATGACGGACCTCGCCGCCGAGTCGCACGAACACTCGCTGACCCGAATCTTCCCCCGCCTCGGCGAGTCCGGCACGACTGCGGAGATCATCGCGCTGCTCGGCTGACGATGATCCATCTGCTGGATCGCTGGTTGTCGGTGAGGTTGCGCGGCTAGCATCGCGAGCATTCGAGTCTTTGGAGGGGGACTATGTCGCTGACTGATCGCGAGCGGTCGGAAGTCGGGCAGGCAAACACGTCCGGCAAGCAACCTGTGGTGTTCATCCACGGGTTGTGGCTGTTGTCCAGCAGCTGGGACCGGTGGCGTCAGCTGTTCGAGGAGAACGGCTACAGCACGATCGCGCCGGGGTGGCCGGACGATCCGGAGACGGTGGCGGAGGCGCGGGAGCACCCCGAGGTGTTCGCGCACAAGATGGTGCAGGCGGTCACCGACCACTACCTCGAGGCGATCCGTGGACTGGACCGGAAGCCGGCCGTCGTCGGGCACTCGTTCGGTGGGTTGATCGCGCAGAAGATCGCGGGGGAGGGCGCTGCGGCGGTCACTGTGGCCATCGATCCGGCGCCGGGACGCGGCGTTCTGCCGTTGCCTGCGTCGGCGTTGAAGTCGGGCTCGCCGGTGCTGGGGAACCCGGCGAACGCGCGGCGCTCGGTCACGCTGACCTTCGACGAGTTCAAGTACGGCTGGGCGAACAACCTCGACGAGGACGAGGCGCGCCAGTTGTACGACGAGTACCACGTCGCGGCGTCCGGCGTACCGATCTTCCAGGCCGCGGTCGCGAACCTGAACCCGTTCAGCGAGACCAAGGTCGAGTACAAGGCGGAGGACCGCGGGCCGATCCTGCTCGTGTCGGGCGAGAAGGACCACACTGTTCCGCATGCGATCACCCACGCGGCGTACAAGCAGCACTTGAAGAACGACGGCATCACCGAGTTCACCGAGCTCCCGGGCCGGGGTCACTCGCTGGTGATCGACCACGGCTGGGAGGAGGTCGCCCGCACGGCGCTCGACTTCATCCGCAAGTACGACGCGCCGTCGGCCGGCTGAGCCGAAGACCGAGAAAAGGAAGGCCCGCGGGGCGGCGAGTAGCTCCGCGGGCCTTCCGTCTGTGTGGATCTGGTGTCAGTCCCAGCTGAGTCCGCTGGAGGACTGGTACTCGATCACTCGGGTCTCGAAGAAGTTCTTCTCCTTCTTCAGGTCCATCACCTCTGACATCCAGCCGAAGGGATTCCGCGTTTCACCGAAGATCGGATCGATACCAATCTGTTCTGCACGGCGGTCGGTGATGAAGTGCATGTACTGCTCGCACAGCTCCGACGTGAGGCCGAGCATGCCGTTCGGCATCGTGGACCGGCCGTACGCGACCTCGAGCTCGCACGCCTCGGTCAGCATCTGCCGGACCTCGGCCTGGAACTCCGTCGTCCACAGGTGCGGGTTCTCCTGCTTGATCTGGTTGATGCAGTCGATGCCGAAGTTCAGGTGGATCGACTCGTCGCGCAGGATGTACTGGTACTGCTCGGCGATGCCGACCATCTTGTTCCGCCGGCCGAGCGACAGGATCTGCGCGAACCCGGTGTAGAACCACATCCCCTCGAACACCACGTAGAACGCGATCAGATCGCGCAGGAACGCGGTATCGGCCTCGGGCGTCCCGGTCCTGAAGTCCGGGTCCTCCAGGTGCTGCGTGTACTTCAGCGCCCACGCATCCTTGTCGGAGATCGACGGCACCTCGCGGTACATGTTGAACAGCTCGCCCTCGTCGAGCCCGAGCGAGGTGCAGATGTACTGGAAGGTGTGTGTATGCACCGCCTCCTCGAATGCCTGGCGCAGCAGGTACTGCCGGCACTCGGGGTTGCTCAGCTGGCGGTACACGGCGAGGACGATGTTGTTCGCGACCAGGGACTCCGCGGTGGCGAAGAAGCCGAGGTTGCGCTTGAGCATCAGCCGCTCGTCCTCGGTGAGGCCGTCGCGCGACTTCCAGAGCGAGATGTCCGCCTGCATGGAGACCTCGGTCGGCATCCAATGGTTGTTGCACGCGGCAAGGTATTTCTCCCAGGCCCACGTGTACTTCAGCGGCAGCAGCTGGTTGACGTCTGCCCGCGAGTTGATCATCGCCTTGTCGGCAACTTCGACTCGTGCCGCTCCAACGGAAATGGTGCTCACTGGCAGGCCTCGCAGTCAGGGTCGTCGATGGAGCAGACGGCTCCGGTGGGTTCGGGAATTGCTACTGGCACTGCGTTGAGCCGGCCGTCGGTGCCCTTCAACGTGGACTTCTCCACGTGGGTCGCTGACTGGGAACGCAGGTAATAAGTCGTCTTGAGGCCATAGCGCCACGCCGACCGGTACAGCTCGTCCAGCGCGCGACCGCTCGGCTTCGCCATGTAGAGGTTCAGCGACTGCGCCTGGTCGATCCACTTCTGCCGGCGCGACGCAGCCTTGACGAGCCACTGCGGGTCGATCTCGAACGCGGTCGCGTACAGCTCACGCACGTCCGCCGGGATCCGCTCGATACCGGCCAGCACGCCGTCGTGGTACTTCAGGTCGGACACCATCACCTGGTCCCACAGCCCGCGCGCCTTCAGGTCGGCGACGAGGTACGGGTTGGCGACGGTGAACTCGCCGGACATGTTCGACTTCACGAACAGGTTGCTGTACGTCGGCTCGATCGACTGGCTCACGCCGCAGATGTTGGAGATCGTCGCGGTCGGCGCGATCGCCATCACGTTCGAGTTCCGCATGCCGTCGCGCAGTACCTTCGCCCGCAGCGTGTCCCAATCGAGCCGCCTGCTCTCGTCGACGATCACGTCGCCGTTGCGGGCGGACGTCAGCAGCTCGAGCGAGTCGATCGGCAGGATCCCCTTGCTCCACAGCGATCCGTCGTACGTCGAGTAGCGACCGCGCTCGGCGGCGAGATCGCTCGACGCCTCGATCGCGTGGTAGCTGATCTGCTCCATCGAGGTGTCCGCGAACTCGACCGCGGCATCGGACGAGTACGGGATCCGCAGCGCGAACAGCGCGTCCGCGAACCCCATCAGCCCGAGGCCGACCGGACGGTGACGCTGGTTCGCGCGCTCCGACTCGGGCGTCGTGTAGAAGTTCACGTCGATGACGTTGTCGAGCATCCGGACCGCGGTCTTCACCGTGTCCCGGAGCAGGTCGGCGTCGAGACCGTCTGCGGTGAGGTGTGCAACCAGGTTGACCGAGCCGAGGTTGCAGACCGCGGTCTCCTCGACCGTGGTGTTCAGGGTGATCTCGGTGCACAGGTTCGACGAGTGCACGACACCGTCGTGCTGCTGCGGCGAGCGCAGGTTGCAGGCGTCCTTGAACGTGATCCACGGGTGCCCGGTCTCGAACAGCACCGTCAGCATCCGCCGCCACAGGTCGATCGCCTTGACCCGCTTGAACACCCGGATCTCACCACGGTCGGCGGCCGCCTCGTAGGCGACGTACGCCTCGGCGAAGGCCGTGCCGTACAGGTCGTGCAGATCGATGACCTCGTCGGGCGAGAACAGCGTCCACTCGCCGCCGGCCTCGACCCGCTGCAGGAACAGGTCCGGCACCCAGTTCGCGGTGTTCATGTCATGCGTACGCCGACGCTCGTCGCCGGTGTTCTTCCGGAGATCGAGGAACTCCTCGATATCGATGTGCCAGGTCTCGAGGTATGCGCAGACCGCACCCTTCCGCTTGCCGCCCTGGTTGACCGCGACGGCGGTGTCGTTGGCGATCTTCAGGAACGGCACGACGCCCTGGGACTCGCCGTTGGTGCCGCGGATCTTGGCACCGATACCGCGGACCGGGGTCCAGTCGTTGCCGAGACCACCGGAGTACTTCGCGAGCAGCGCGTTGTTGCGGATGCCGTGGAAGATGCCGGCCAGGTCGTCCTCGACCGTGGTCAGGAAGCACGACGAGAGCTGCGGCCGGGTCGTGCCGGAGTTGAACAGCGTCGGCGTCGACGACATGAACCGGAACGAGCTGAGCAGCTCGTAGAACTGGATCGCCCGCGCCTCGCGGTCGTCCTCGCGCAGCGCCATCCCCATCGCGACCCGGAGGAAGAACGCCTGCGGCAGCTCGTACCGAACCTTGTCGATGTGCAGGAGATACCGGTCGTACAGCGTCTGCAGGCTGAGGAACGTGAAGTCCAGATCGGCGTCCGGCCTGATCGCCGCCGCAAGCCGCTCGAGGTCGAAGGTGCCGAGCTCGGGGTCGAGCTGGCCGGCCTCGATCCCGGTCCGGATGTACTGCGGGAAGTAGGACGCGTACGCCTCGGCCATCTCGGCCTGGCTGGCCTGTCGCGGCTCGCCGTGGACGCGACCGAGCGCCTCGCGGCGGATCTGGTCGAGCAGCAGGCGCGACGCGGCGAAGCTGTACTGCGGCTCGGTCTCGACGAAACCGCGCGCGGCCATCACCAGCGCGAGCTCGACCTCGTGCTGTGCGATGCCGTCGTAGCAGGCGCCGAGCGTCTCGTTCAGGATCAGTTCGGGGTCGACGGCGTCGAGGCCGGCTGCCGCCTCCGCGACGATCACCCGCAGCCGGTCGACGTCGAGCGGGGACCGGGTGCCGTCGGCCGCGCGGACGGTCAGCGCCGGCTTCTCGGTGACGCCGGCTGCATCGGCGGGTGTGCGCGCCTTGGTCCGCTCCTCGCGGTACAGCACGTAGGCGCGGGCGACCTGGTGCTCGCCGGCGCGCATCAGCGCCAGCTCGACCTGGTCCTGGATGTCCTCGACCTGCACGCTGCGGCGCGAGTCACCGCGGCTGGTCAGGGCGCCGACGACCCGGCCGGTCAGGTCGGTCACCAGGTCGCGGACCCGGTGGGTGGCACCGGCGTCGGCGCCCTCGACCGCGAGGAACGCCTTCGTCACGGCGACGGAGATCTTGGTCGCGTCGAACGGCGTACTGCTGCCGTCGCGACGGATGACGGTGAGCTCGACCGGCTGGCCCGCCGCGATCCCTGAGGATGAGGACGGGGATGCAGCCGTTGAGGAAGCAATAGTCACAGGTGTGCTCTCCACAAGAGTTCGGAGGCCTGGGACCACGCGAGCAGGCGCACGACGGGACCGGCAGCACCGGCCGGGATCACTGCCGTCACGCCCTGCGACCCACCCGCGAGGTCTCGGACCACATGCACCGGCGGTGCACGTACCAGTGGCAGGTATCCGGACTTGCGGACGTCTCTCGACAGCACATCCGCTCACCGTTGCGGGGCAGCTCCGGATTCGCACCGGATTCCCCTGTTGCCTCAAAGTGGCCCACATCTTGTGGTGCCGGCCACTCCGAACCACCAGCAGTAGTGATGCTAGGCGGAGCGATCTAGATCTTGTGGTAGCGCCACGCCGCGTGTCGCACATCTTGTGGTCCGCAATCTCACGCCGCGACCGCATAGAGATCCTGGAGCGTCATGATTTCCGAGCCGTGGTGGATCAGCTCGCGATTCAGCCGCAGCACGACGTGGCCGAACGGCTCGCCGGCGTCGAGCTCGTTGGCCTGGCTCAGCCCGACCGTCATCACCTCGTCCTCGTCGAGCGCAGCGATCGCGTCGCGCCAGGCCTCGACCCAATAGGTCAGCCAAGCCACCGCGTCGCGCGCGTTGCCGTGCAGGTTGATATCCGCGCGCCCCTGCTGACTCGCGCCGAATGTCCACTCCCATCGCTCGAAGAACGTCTCGGTGAGATGGGCGATCAGCCAGGCGATCGTGCGGGGACCGCGATGGTCCGGCTCGTCGGGCCACTGCGCGACCCATTCGCCGGACCCGAGTGATCGGAAGTGGCCGGCGTAGTGCCGCCGGACGACGGTCAGCGCCTCGCTGCTCGGTCGCCAGAAGTACTGCTCGTCGGTCAACTGGGCGAGGCGCCCGGACAGCACCATCCAGCTGAAGCCGAGCTGGCCGCGCACCATGGCCATCGCCGATGGCTTGTGCAGGATGTCCCAGTCGAACGCCTCCGACATCACTTCTCCCCTGTACGATCGAACATATGTTCGAATTCTTGCTCGCCGGGGAGACGAAAGTCAATTCACTGGTGTGTCGGTTCTGGCCTCGCCGGAACGGGTCTGCTAGGCGGCTCGATCCGGGTGTCCGAGGCCGGGCTGGCGAAGCGGCGTTCGAGCAGCGTGAAGGCGTCGATGAGCTCGGGCGCCTCGTAGACGCGGTTGCGCCGCCCGTCGGTGACCTCGCGCAGGATGCGCGCCTCGACCAGCCGCGCGAGCCCTTGGTTGGCGGCCTGCTGCGAGCGGTCGATGAGCTGCGCCGCGGCGGCGAGCGTGAGGACCGGCGCGGCGGGCAGCGCGTCGATCAGGAGCTCGGTCGCGGATCCTGCGCGGACCGGCGCCGCGCGTTCCCGCCAGGCCGCCTTGAGATCGACTGCGGCCCGCTCGAAGCGCGCGGCCTCGGCCGTCGCATGCGTGCAGGCCATGGCGAACATCCGCAGCCACGGGTTCGCGGCAGCGCGTGCCTTCGGGGTCGTCGCGCGCCCGACGTACCGGAACGCGGTCAGGGCGTCGACGTACTCCGATGCGTGCGTAGCAAGCGAGAGCGAGACCGGCGGCACGGTGCGCGTGACGAGGCCCTCGGCGCGCAGGATCAGGTGGATCAGCGCGCGCCCGGTCCGGCCGTTGCCGTCGGCAAAGGGATGGATGGTCTCGAACTGCGCGTGCGCGATCGCGGCCTTCGCGAGCACCGGCAGCCGCGATTCGCGGATGAAGCTGACCAGGTCCTCGAGCAGTTCGGGGATCAGCTGCGCGGGCGGCGGGACGTAGTACGCCTCGGCGGGGGAGCGGCCGCCGATCCAGTTCTGCAGGTAGCGGATCTCGCCGGCGTACTCCGAGTGCGGCGACTGCGCCATCAACCGGCGATGCGCCTCGAGCAGGTGATCCACCTCGAGCTTGTCGCCGGCCTGCACGGACTCGGTCACCCAGGTCATCGCGTCGACCGCGCCGAGCACCTCCTCGGCGGTCACGTCCCGCGTGCTCGCCCGCAGTACGTCGGCCTTCAGCAACCGCCGCGCCCCGACGACGAGCCCCTCGATATGCGACGAGCCGACCGCCTCGGCGCGCAGCAGGAGCCGTGCAAGCGCCTCGCTGTTCGTCAGCACCGCCGCGGTCGCATCCAGGCGCGCCAGATCACCCGCGGCGTCCTCGAGCACCGCGAGTACGTCGTCACTCAGGTCGAACTCGCGCCCGACCAGCGGATCGGGGAAGTACAGCTCGTACGACCCGCCGAGCCGGTCCGCCCGCGTGAACCCGTCGGGGTGCCCGGGCCACCGATGTAACTCCACCCGTGCCATACCCTTATTCAACCTTATCCACAAACCTTGAACAAGAGCTGTGGATGGGAGCGCACCCGCCTGTGGACCCACCTGTGGGCAAACTGCTCGTTGTGACTCTCGACGCGCAGACACAGGAGATGGTGGCCGCCAACGAAGCCGACTGGGACGCCCGAGCGCCGTTGCATGCGGCGAGCGACTTCTACGACCGGCCCGCGGAGTTCTGGTTCGCCGACTACGAGTGGGAGGATCTCGGCCCGCTCGACGGTCGCGACGTACTGCATCTGCAGTGTCATCTGGGCACCGAGACCATCGCGTTCGCCCGCCGGGGTGCGCGGACCAGCGGGCTCGATCTGTCCAGCGAGTCGCTCGAGGCCGCGCGGCGGATCGCGGACGAGGCGGGCGTCGAGGTCGACTACGTACACGCGAATGTGTACGACGCGGTCGAGGCGGTCGGTGGACAGCAGTTCGACATCGTCTACACGGGCAAAGGTGCGCTGTGTTACTTGCCTGACCTGAAGGAGTGGGCCGAGGCCGTCCACAGCCTGCTCAAGCCTGGCGGCGTGCTCTACATCGTCGAGTTCCACCCGCTGCTGAACTCACTCCGCGAGGTCTCCCTCCCCGGCGAGTCCGACGAGCTGGTCCTTCGCGCCGACTACCTCGAAGGCCGCGGTCCCATTGCCCACGACTCCACTGTCACCTACACCGGCGACGAGGTCCCCGGCCGCCAGACCAGCTACGAATGGCGCCACGGCCTCGGCGAAATCACCACCACCCTCGCCACAGCCGGCTTCCACCTCACGACCCTCCGCGAATCTGAAGTACTCCCATGGCCGCGCTGGTCGACGATGGAACAGACGCCCGAAGGCTGGTGGCGCCTCCCGGACGACGCACCCCGCATCCCACTCCTCTTCGCCCTGAAGGTCACCAAGCCATGAGCCGCAGCGAACGCGAGCAGGACCTCATCACCTACTACTCCAACGAGGTCGGGGCGCGCACCGATCGCGCTCTGCCCGAGCCGCGCGTGGCTCATCGGACCGCCTTCCTCGAACGGCTGCGCGGCGAAGGCCGACACAGCGTCATCGAGCTCGGCTGCGGTCCCGGCCGCGACGGCGAGGCGATCGCCGCCGCAGGATTCGCCTACATCGGCGTGGACCTCTCACCGGCTAGCGTCGAGGCGTGCCGGGCGCTCGGGCTGGAGGCTCAGGTGGCGTCCGTGCTGGAGCTGCCGTTCGAGGACGGGGCGTTCGACGCGGGCTGGACGATGAGCACGCTGCTGCATGTCGCCGATGAGGATCTCGATCGAGCGTTGACCGAGATCGTCCGGGTGCTCAAGCCGGGTGCGCCGCTGGCGATCGGATTGTGGGGGAGCGCTACCGGCGGCGAGCAGGTCTGGGAGGACGGGACGGGCTTCGGGCCCGGGCGGTTCTTCAGCATCCGCACCGACGACGGACTGCGTTCGGCACTCGAGCGGTACGGCGTCCTGGACGAGTGGACGACCTGGGACGACGACCGCGCCATGCACTACCAGTGGGCTGTGGTCAGCGTTTCTTAGGGCCGCGGAAGGCCACGAAGATGAGGGCGACACCGAAGGCGGCCACGATCGGGCCGACCGTTGCCCACAGGGTGCTGCCGGTCATCGAGCTGCCCTTGACGTAGCCGAGGCCCTGCAGGGTCCAGACGCAGCCGATCGCGATGAGGAGTGCGGCGATGGCGGTGGCGACGATCTTTCCCATGGTGCGAGGTTAGCCGAGGAGCTCGTCGCAAAGGGTCACGAGTTGGCGGCGGAGGGGACGAGCGCGGTCGGCGAAGGCTCGTTGGGCTGCCGTGTACTCCGCTTTGCCTTCAGCCGTCTCGATCCGGACCGGCGCGTAGCCGAGCGGAGCCAGGTCGTACGGCGACGCCCGCATGTCGAGCGTGCGGATGTCGCGGGCGAGCTCGAAGCAGTCCAGCAGCAGTGAGCTCGGCGTGAACGGCATGAGCTTGGTCGCCCATTTGTAGAGATCCATGTTGGCGTGCAGGCACCCGCCTTGCTCCAACGCCGGCTGGGACTCTCGCGTCGGCTGTAACACGTTCAACGGCCGCGCGGACGGCGTGAAGAACCGGAACGCGTCGAAGTGCGAGCACGCGACCTTGTGCGACTCGACGACCCGATCGGTGCCCTCGGCCCCTAACCGCAGCGGCCACTTCTCATGCCGTACGTCGGACGTCCGGTAGACCATCGCCCACTCGTGCAGACCGAAACACCCGAACTGCGCCTGCCGCTCCAGCGTCGCCGCGAGCAACCGCCGGATCCAGGCGATGTTGTCCGCCCGCCGCGCGATCTCAGCCGGGTCGAGCGACGCGGCTCCGTCGACCACCAGATAACCCCGACGATCGCCGTACTCCGACGCCTCGAGCAACCGCACCCCCGGCCCGGGATGCCAGACCCGCAGCTGGTTCGGACGAGTGGAGTAGTAGGTGAACAGAAAGTCCTCCACCGGATGCGCCTCACGCCGCTGCCGCCGCTCGACATGCCCGGCCACCATCCCGTCGACGCGGGCCGCATGGTCCATCGCGTACGACGACCACTCGGCAAAGGTGAGCGTGCTGGTCATAGGTCCAGGGCGAACGCGTACAGATCTACGCCGGGGATGGGGGCCCAGTCGCGTTCGGGGAGGCGGGTGAAGCCGAGGCGTTCGTAGATGCGGTGGGCTGTGGTCATGTAGCTGGCGCTGCACAGGACTACTCGGTGCAGGCCCTGCTCGCGGGACCGTTCTATACAGCGCTCGGTGAGCGCGGTACCGACGCCGAGGCCGCGTGCCCGGCCGGCTACTCCGAGCATGCGGAATTCGCCCTCGTCGTCTCGTCCGATCTCGCGGTAAACCGAGCCGACAGGGCAGTAGGTGACTGTGCCCAACAGACCGGAGGAGTCCGCCGCGACCCAGAGCTCGGCCTTGGCGGCGCGGTCGGCGGCGGCGCGCAGCGTCATCGCGTACTGACCGCGGACGAAACCGTCGTGCGAGTACGCCTCCACGGTCAGCTCGCCAACGGCGTCGTACTCGGCAGGAACAGCCAGGCGGATCTCCACAGTCACCAGCTAACTGTCTCATCCGAAGGCGACGGTAGGCTCGCCCCGTGCGTATCGCCAGATTCTCTGTGGATGACGAGCCGAAGTACGGCGTGGTCGAGACCGATGACCCCGAGGGACTCGTCGGGACGGTCAACGTTCTCGACTCGGACCCGCTCTACCGGCCGGTGCAGTTCACCGGGGAGCGGTTGCAGCTCGCCGACGTCCGGTTGCTCGCGCCGGTCATCCCGCGCAGCAAGGTGGTCTGCGTCGGCCGCAACTACGCGGCGCACGCGCAGGAGCTCGGCAACGACGTACCCGAACAGCCGCTGATCTTCCTGAAGCCGAACACCAGCGTGATCGGCCCGCGCGACGGCATCGTCTACCCGGAGCAGACCCACGACCTGAACTTCGAGGGTGAGCTGGCGATCGTGATCGGCCGGATCTGCCGCGACCTGCCCAAGGAGCGCGCCAACGAGGTGATCTTCGGCTACACGATCGCGAACGACGTCACCGCGCGCGACCTGCAGAAGACCGACGGGCAGTGGGCCCGGGCCAAGGGGTACGACACGTTCTGCCCGCTCGGCCCGTGGATCAGCACCGAGCTCGATGCCTCCGACCTGCGGGTCAGCACCGAGCTGAACGGCGAGCCCAAGCAGGACGGCCGGACGTCGCAGTTCATCTTCGACATCCCCGAGGTGCTTGCCTTCATCACCTCGTTCACCACGCTGCTGCCCGGCGACGTGGTGCTCACCGGCACCCCGGCGGGGGTCGGCCCGATGCTGCCCGGCGACGAGGTCTCGGTCAGCGTCGAGGGCATCGGAACTCTGACGAACAGGGTGATCGTCCGTGACTGACGACGTACTGGGAGATCTCGAGCCCGCGGGGGTCAGGGTTCGGTTCCCACCGTCGCCGACCGGCCTGCTGACCGTCGGCAACATCCGCAGCGCGCTGTTCAACTGGGCCTTCGCCCGGCACTACGGCGGCAAGCTCGTGCTCCGGATCGAGGACACCGACACCGCCCGCAACACCGAAGAGGGCTACCAGTACACCTACGACTCGCTGCGCTGGCTCGGCCTCACCTGGGACGAAGGCCCCGGGGTCGGCGGCGATTTCGGGCCGTACCTGCAGTCCGAGCGGATGGACGTGTACGCCGACGTCGTCGCCAAGCTGCTCGCCGCGAACAAGGCGTACCACTGCTACTGCTCGCAGGAGGAGCTCGACCAGCGCCGCGAGGCCGCCCGCACGGCCGGCGAGCACAGTGGGTACGACGGCCACTGCCGCAACCTCAGCCCCGAGCAGGTCCAGGCGTACGTGGAGGAAGGCCGCCGCCCCGTGGTGCGGCTACGGATGCCCGACCGACCGATCGTGTTCGACGACCTGGTCCGCGGCGAGATCACGTTCCTCCCGGAGAACCTCGGCGACTACGTCCTGGTCCGCGCGAACGGCTACCCGCTCTACCCGCTGGTGAACCCGGTCGACGACGCGCTGATGGAGATCACCCACGTACTGCGCGGCGAGGATCTGCTCTCGTCGACGCCGCGGCAGATCGCCTTGTACGAGGCGCTGGCCGAGATCGGTGTCGGCGGCGGCCGGACGCCGCGGTTCGGGCATCTGCCGTTCGTGATGGGCGAGGGCAACAAGAAGCTGTCCAAGCGCGACCCGGGCTCCGGCCTCGGCGAGTACATGCAGCGCGGGTTCCTGCCCGAGGGTCTGCTGAACTACCTGGCCCTGCTCGGCTGGTCGATCGCCGACGACCGCGACGTGTTCACAATGGACGAGATGGTGAAGGCCTTCGACGTCCGCAAGGTGAACTCGAACGCGGCCCGCTTCGACCCGAAGAAGTGCGAGGCGATCAACGCGGCGCACATGCGGATGCTGCCGCCGGACGACTTCGCGCAGCGGACGATCCCGTTCCTGGCCGGCGCGGGTGTGCTCCCGGCGGAGCCGTCGGCAGACCAGCTCGCGACGCTGCAGGCCGCCGTACCGCTGGTGCAGGAGCGGATGAACACGCTGTCCGAGTCGGTCGACATGCTCGGGTTCCTGTTCGTCGACGAGGACGCGTTCACGATCGACCCGGATGCCGCCGCGAAGGTGCTGACCGGTGACGCCGGCGCCGTACTGGATGCGTCGGCCAAGGCGCTCGGCGACTGCGACTGGACGACCGAAGCGATCGAGGCGGCCCTGCGGGCGTCTCTGATCGACGGCCTCGGGCTCAAGCCGAAGAACGCGTTCGGCCCGGTCCGGGTGGCGATCTCGGGTCGCCGGATCTCGCCGCCGTTGTTCGAGTCGCTCGAGTTGCTCGGCCGGGAGAAGTCCCTGCGCCGCCTCGAGCAGGCCCGCCGTACCGTGTCGTCGCTGTCATGAGCGAGCTGACACCGCGTACGTCGTACCAACGGCTGCTGCGCAACCCCGATGCCCCGAGCGGGTACGTCGTCCTGGGCGCGCTGACCATCCTGGTCGGCTGGATGGTCGCGAGCGTGATCATCCTCGGCATCCAGCAGGCGATCCGGAAGGACCCCGAGGGCACGCTGTCCTGGTTCGGACTGCTTGCGACGAACTTGACACTGATCGTGCTGATCCCGCTCAGCATGCTCGTCGCCCGCAAGCTCAACCGGCAGCCACCGGGGCTGCTGTCCTCGGTGGCCGGCGGACTGCGCTGGCGGCCGCTGGCCTGGTTCGCCGTCGCGGCAATCGTGATCGAGCTGCTGGCGCTGGCTGTGGTCCAGTTCGGCGATATCCAGCTCGCGACCGGTGAGCGGCACAGCGGTGGCGCGGCGCCGGACGCGATCGCGGTCATCGTCGTCACGCTGCTCACCTCGACGTTCCAGGCCGCGGGGGAGGAGTACTACTTCCGCGGGTACCTGCTGCAGGCGATGGGCGCGCTGGTTCGCAGTACGGCGATCGTGGTTGTCGTGACCGCTCTCCTGTTCACGGCGGCGCACGGGATCTGGCCGTGGCAGAGTCCGGCGCTGTTCGTCGACCGGCTCGCGTTCGGTCTGGTCGCGGCGGTGCTCGTCGTACGCACGGGTGGTCTGGAGGCGTCGATCTCGGCGCACGCGGCGAACAACGTGGTGACGTTCATCTTCGCGGCGCTCACCGACACCGTCGGGGCGAGCCTCGGCGTGAAGGATGCGCCGTGGTCGCTGGTGACGGTCGACGTGGTGAAGTTCGTCGCGTTCGGTGCGGTCGCGCTGGTGATCGCGCGCCGGCTCGGCCTGACCACGGACAACCGGAAGAGTCTGGTGTGACGGGAGTGACAACGCGCCGGAGGGGGCCCGTTTTGGTGTCCGGTCCTCGCCTCGGGTAAGCTCTCCGAGCCGGGTTGGTGAGGGCGGAAACAAACTCCCAGCAACGGTGAAATGCCTTTGGGGTATGGGGTAATTGGCAGCCCGTCTGATTCTGGTTCAGTTAGTCTAGGTTCGAGTCCTAGTACCCCAGCGGATTGGACCGCACCGATGAGAATCGGTAGAGTTCAACCTCGTTGCCCGGGCCGCAAGGTCCGGCTGACAACACTCTGGCCCCGTTGTGTAGCGGCCTAGCACGCCGCCCTCTCAAGGCGGTAGCGCGGGTTCGAATCCCGTCGGGGCTACCAGAGAACAAGGCCCCCGTCCTCACGGACGGGGGCCTTCGTGCGTTCTGCCCCGATGGCTGGACACGGCGAGATCTAACCGCTTAGAGTCTAAGCGCTTAGACCACACCAGAAAGGGGACCGCCGTGCGCCGGAACCTCTTGCCAGCCGCCGTCATCACGGCGACCCTGCTCGTCGCCGGGTGCGGCTCGGGCACGTCCGACCAGCCGGCTGCGACCGACTCCGGCCCGGCGACCGGGACCGTGACGTTCACCGGCACCGACAACGCCGAGACCTACCAGCCGGTGATCAAGGCCTTCGAGGCGAAGAACCCGGGGATCAAGGTCGCCTACACGCAGATTCCGTTCGACCAGTTCAACGCGACCATGCAGCAGCGGCTGAGCGCGAAGGACGCGGGCATCGACGTGTACACGGTCGACGAGCCGCGGGTCTCGCAGCTCGCCGCGAAGGGCTTCCTCAGCGATCTCAGCGACCTCGACGGCCAGGTGAAGACGAAGGTCAGCGCGGCGGCGTACAAGACCAACCACTTCCGCGACAAGCTGTGGTCGTTGCCGATGTGGAACTCGACGCAGTTCCTCTTCTACAACAAGACCGCGCTCGCCAAGGCGAAGGTGACTCCGCCGACAGCGGATCCGCAGCAGCGCTGGACCTGGGAGCAGGTCGAGGCAGCCGGCCGCAAGGCGATGCAGTCCGGCGGCACGAAGTACGGCCTGTTCATGGAGCAGCCCGAGGCGTACTACCAGCTGCAGCCGCTGGCCGAGTCGCTCGGCGGCGGCTCCGGCATCGAGGGCGACGACGCGCTGACCCCGGCGGTCGAGACAGACGGCTGGAAGAAGGCCATGCAGTGGTACGGCGCGACCTTCGCGAGCGGACTGTCGCCGCGGGGGATCGGCGGGTTCCAGACCGGCCCGGTGTTCGCGAACGGCAACGTGGCGTTCTTCGTCGGCGGTCCGTGGGACCTGAAGATCTTCGGCAGCTCGAAGATCGACTGGGGCGTCGCGCCGCTGCCGTACTTCCAGGGCGGCAAGCCGGTCACGCCGACCGGGTCGTGGTCGCTCGGCATCAACCCGGCGTCGAAGCAGCAGGGGATGGCGCGCAAGTTCCTCGAGTTCGCGACGCTCGATGCCGCCGGCAATCTGGCCACGACCAGTACGACGACGATCATCCCGGCCAACCTCGAGGCGCAGAAGCAGTACACCCCGAAGATGGACGCGTTCTCCGGTACGAAGACGGCCGGCGCCGCGGCGATCACGGCGTACGAGAGTGAGCACACCGCGGTGTCGCGGCCGGTGAGTGTCGGGTACATCCAGTTCGAGGAAGTCATGGGCAAGGCGTTCGCCGACATCCGCAACGGCACGAACTCCGACACGCGGCTGCAGGAGGCGACCCGCCAGCTCACCGACGCTTGGAAGTCGATTAGATGAGGAAGCGTGGGCAAGGGCTGATCGCCCTTGCCTTCCTCGCGCCGGCGCTGCTGTGTCTGGCCGTACTGCGGATCGTCCCGGCGATCTCGGCCGTGGTCGAGAGCTTCTACACGGAGAGTCTGCTGCGCGGTGGGCGGGTGTTCGCGGGGCTGGGCAACTACACGGATCTGCTGTCGAACAAGGACTTCCGGCAGTCGGTCGGCGTGACGCTGCTCTTCACCGTGCTGGTGAACCCGATCCAGGTCGTCGTCTCGTTCTTCCTGGCAGTTCTGTTCACCCAGCGCGCAGCGGGCTCGAAGCTGTGGCGCACTCTGGTCATCCTGCCGATAGCCACCCCGCCTGCGGTGTCGGCAGTGATCTGGAGCGTCATCTACCGCCCGGACGGCCTCGCGAACGGCGTACTCGAGCGGCTCGGTCTGCCCGCGCAGCCGTTCCTGACGTCGTCCGGCCAGGTGCTGCCGTCGCTGATCGTGCTGCTCTCATGGATCGGCGTCGGGTACTGGATGCTGTTCCTGATCGCCGGCATCCAGGAGGTCCCGGTCGAGGTCCGCGAGGCCGCGCTGCTCGACGGTGCGAGTGCCTGGCGCCGGATGGTGTCGGTCATCCTCCCGCTGGTACGCCGACCGCTCGCGTTCGTCCTTGTCGCCGACACGGTCTCGAATCTGCTCGTGTTCGCGCCGGTGCAGATCCTCACCAAGGGCGGTCCGAACGGGAACAGCAACCTGCTGATGTACGACGTCTACACCCGCGCGTACGCGATCGGCGACATCCACGTGGCGCAGGCCGAGGTCGTCATCCTGGTGGCGCTGACGCTCGCGATCGTGGCCGGGCAGTTCCGGCTGTTGCGAGGTGACCAGTGAAGCGCGCGAGCTTGTCGGTGCTCGGCGGAGTCATCGGCATTCTGTTCTTCCTGCCGCTGCTGTGGGTGTTGACGAACTCACTGCGGCCGGGTTCGGAGACGTTCGCGCATCTGACGTTGTCGTGGCAGACGTTCTTCGAGTTGAAGCCGACGTTGCACAACTACTCGGCCCTGCTGAGCAGCGATGTCGGCCGCGCGACGCTCAACTCGATCCTGGTCAGCGCGGCCACGGTCGTCATCGGTCTCGCGGTCTGTGCGTCGGCGGCGTTCGGGCTGGCGGCGTTCGAGTACCGCGGGCGCGGGCTGGTGTTCGGCATCGTCGTACTGAGCTTCCTGGTGCCGTTCGACGCGATCGCGATTCCGCTGTCGACGATGTTCCGCGACTGGCACCTGACGAACACGTTCACCGGGCTGGTGTTGCCGGGGATCGGCAACGGGATGGCGATCTTCCTGCTCCGGCAGTTCTTTCTCGGCATCCCGGCCGAACTGGTCGAGGCCGGACGGCTCGACGGGCTGGGCTGGTTCGGTGTGTTCCGCTGGATCTACCTGCCGCTGTCCCGGCCCGCGCTGATCGGCGCCGGTCTGATGCTGTTCCTGTTCCAGTGGCAGTCGTACGTCTGGCCGCTGCTGATCGGCACCGACGCCAAGCACATCCTCGGCCCGGTGGCCCTGTCCAACCTGCAAGGTCAGAACTTCGCGGACTACGGTCTGGTGTTCGCGGGCGCCGTCGTACTCACCGTCATCCCGCTGGTGGTCATCGCCGGCTTCCAGCGGTACTTCGTCCAGTCCGTGTCCAGCACGGGCCTGAAATAGGGAGACCATGCACCAGCTCATTCTCGACACCGATATCGGCTCCGACGTCGACGACGCCATGGCGCTCGCCCAGATCATGGGCAGCCCGGACCTCGAGCTGCTCGAGGTCCACACGGTGTACGGCGATACCCGGCTGCGCGCTCAACTCGCCCGCCGGTACGCCGCACTCGCCGGGCGCGAGCTGGTCGTCGTACCGGGTGCTGTGGAGACGTTGTCGGGGCGTGAGGTCTGGTGGGCCGGGCATGAGGGCACGCTGCACGACGACCTGGCCTCCGAGACGGTCAGTGCGGGGAGTGCGCCGGAGCGGCTGGTGGCGCGGTTACGTGAGCAGCCTGGTGAGCTCGACGTTGCCGCGATCGGTCCGCTGACGAATGTGGCGAAGGCGTTGCAGCTCGAGCCGCAGGTGGCCGGGTGGATCCGGCATCTGTGGGTGATGGGTGGGTCGTTCGGCGACGACAAGGCCGAGCACAACTTCAAGTCCGATGACGTTGCTGCGCAGGTTGTATTGAGCGCGGGGATTCCGACGACGATCACCGGGCTCGAGATCACTCAGCAGGTGGCGATCGAGGCATCCCGGCTGGAGCGGATCCGGGCGGCTGGTGCGTTGGGGGCGGCGCTCGGTGCGGATATCGAGCAGTGGTGGGCGTACTGGAGCGAGACGTGGAACGTGCCGCATGATCCGGTTGCGGTGCTTGTGCTGAGTCGCCCGGAATTGTTCAAGACGTCGGATGTTGGGCAGGTGGCGATTCAGGTTGGTGGGGACGGTGCCGGGCGCAGTGTGTTCACGCCGGACGCCGGTGGATCCGTGCGGATCGTGACCGAGGTCGACGCCGAGGCCGTGGCTGAGGAGATCACGGCGCGGATCGTGGCGGCAGGGCAGGCATACGCTGCACCTCATGGGGAGATCGATGGCGACGGCTCGTGATGTCGCGGAGCGGGCCGGTACGTCGACCGCTGTCGTCAGCTACGTCTTCAACAACGGCCCCCGGCCTGTGTCCGCGGAGACGCGTCGGCGCGTGCTCGAGGCCGCGGCGGAGCTGGACTACCGGCCCAACATCCTCGCCCGTGCACTGAGCGCGGGACGCACGTACTCGCTCGGCCTGCTGATCCCGCAGATCCGCAACCCGTACTTCGCCACGCTTGCCGAGCACCTGGAGAACTTCGCGCGCCAGCACGACCACCTGCTGCTGATCGGCGATTCGGCGGGGGATCCGGAGCAGGAGTCCGCGCACATCGGGTCGTTCATCGAGCGCAAGGTGGACGGCGTCGTACTCGTCTCGTTGCTGGTGGAGCCGGCGATCCAGCGGTTCGCGGCGGCCGGCGTACCTGTGGTTGCTCTGCATCCTGTGCCTGAGGGCGTGACGGTGTCGACGCTGTCGATCGACTATGTGGCAGCTGCGGAGGCGTCTACGGATCACCTGCTGTCGCACGGCTACCGCGCCCTCGGTGTCGTCACCGGGCCGGAGGATTCGCCCGGTACGTCGGAACACCGGCGCGGGATCGAGCGGGCGCTGGAGAAGCATCCGCGGGCGTCGGCGCGGTACGTCGCCTGCCCGGTGTCGCGGTTCGCGGCACGCGACGCAGTACAGCCGTGGTTCAAGCAGAAGCGGCCGCCGCGGGCGATCTACTGCTCGACCGACGAGCAGGCGTTCGGCGTACTGTTCGCGGCGTGGGAGGCCGGGCTGCGGGTGCCGGAAGACGTTGCGGTGATGGGATTCGACGGCACGAGCGAGTGCACGGTGACGATCCCCCCGCTGGCCAGCGTCCGCCAGCCGATCGAGGAGACCGCACGACAGGCCGTCGAGTTGTTGCTCGACCGCGGGAACCCAGCTGCCGCGCGGCACGTGCTGGACTACGAATTGGTTCCCAGTACGTCCTGCGGTTGTTGAACCTGACTTTGTGCGGAGTTCACCGATCCAACGGATCATCCGCCTGTGGCAGAGGTACCGGTCTCGAAGACAGCGGTGAAGTTCGTTGATGCGTGGGAGGCGGCTGTCCGCGAGCGGCTGGCGGAGACGCCGCCGGTTCGGCGGGATCGGCGGGTGTTGCTCGGGCCGTACTTCTCGCCGGAGAAGCACACCGATGGTGTGCTGGGTGTTGGGTTCGACGATGCGGACAGGCTGGAGAAGCTTGGTCGCAGTACGGGCTGGCGTCGGTCTCGTGGTTGGCCTGCCGGTGAGGAGATCTCGGAGGTGCAGCGGCTCGGCGTCGGGCTGACGTGTGAGCTCAGTGCGGGGGTTGGGCGTGGGGCCGATCGTGAGCTGCGGGATCGGCAGGACCGGGCGCAGAACCGGTTGAGTGTGGATATGAACCGGCCGGGGTCGCAGTTGGCCGACGCGATCGGTACGGCGGTTGCGCGCTTCCACTACGGGCATGTGGTCTCGCAGCTTGTGGGCCAGGGGACGATCTCGCAGGACGTCGAGCGGGCGCTGCGCAGCGGCAACGGGTGGGCGCGACGGACGCCGAACGAGCGGCTGGTGGAAGCGTTCGCGGACAACCTCGACCCGGTGGAGCGGCGGACTCCGGGCGAAGGGCGGCTGCTGGATCGCGTGCACGCCTCGGACGGGCTGGACAAGGCGAGGGTTGCGGCGGAGATCCTAGTCAACCGGTCGCCGGTGCTTCAGCAGGCGGACGCGGCGGTTCGTACGGCGGCGGCCGACCGGCTCACCTCGGTGATCGGCGACCAGCTCACCACGGCGATGAAGGAACTGGACGACTCACGGGAGTCGCTGCCGGCACGCCTGGACCGAGCCGATGTCCTCGGCCGACGCATCGGCGAGGACACCCACCGCGCCATCACCCGCCTCGAACGCGAGGCTGAGCCGGCCGAAACCACCCCCGCCAACGAGGCCACCCGCACAGCCGACACCGCAGCCGCCACACGCCTGGCAAGCGAAGGCGTGGCCGGCGCGGCAGGTGTCACCGGCCCAACGGCGCCCGGCGGCGCTGGAGCGGGTTCAGCAGTCGCCGCCGACTCGTCACGGCAGGCGGCCGACCGCGCCGCCGGCGCCGAGCGCGGCAACACACTCGGCTAAACCCAGCGTGCGGTTGCGCCCGCGGCGACTCCCGGCAGCGCCGGCATCGCCCGTGCAGGGCTAAGCCCAGCGCGGCGCGCCTGCGGCGACGCCCGGGGGCGCCGGCACACCGACGTGAATCTCGAGCACGGGCCGCGGGGCGGCCTGCCCAGGGCCGGTGCCGATCGCGTGCCCGGTGGGACCGGGGCAGCGCGATCGGCTCGGCCTGGCTAGCTGCTGCTTGTTATGCGGGTGAGGGGCTGGAGTGGGCGGGGCCGCTGTGGAGTTCTCGGCGTACGGAGAAGCCGACGCCGATGAGGACCACGCCCCAGACCAGCGCTGTGACGCCCAGGACGACGGCGACGCTTACTGCGCCTGCGCCCGGGTTGGCGGCGAACAGTACGCCGATGAGGATCGACAGCAGACCGCTCAGCACGAGGAGCCAGCGTGGCACCACCTGTTGACTGCTGAAGGCGCCGGCGAGCTCGAAGATGCCCCGGACGATCAGCCAGATCCCGAGGATCCAGGTCAGCGTCGTCGCTGCCATCCCGGGGCTGGTGATCGCGAAGAAGGCCGCGATCAAGGCGATCACCCCGAGCGTGACCAGCCACAACCGGCTGCCCTTCGACTCGGGCTGGAACGCCTGCGCGATCGAGCCGATCCCGTCGACCAGGGCCCAGATGCCCCAGAGCAATGCCAACGCGATCGCGGTGTGGATCGGCCACACGATCGCGAGAATCCCGAAAATGATGCCGATTGCACCGCGGACGAGCAACATCTTCCAGCCGAGGGTCAGCCAGTCCCGCTCCATGTCGGACCTCCTTGAGGGGTTCCCACCCTCATGGTGATCCTGGTGGCGCTACGTGACAACTACCAACGCAACTTACTCAGATGCGCGGCGCAGCGCCTCGGACAGTCGCTCGGCCGCGGCCATGACGGCCGGAGCGTGCATCCGACCCGGCTGGCGGGACAGACGTTCGATCGGGCCGGAGACCGAGACGGCGGCGATCACCTTGCCGCTGGGGGAGCGGACCGGGGCCGAGACGGACGCGACACCCTGCTCCCGTTCGCCGACCGAGTGCGCCCAGCCACGACGCCGTACGCCGGCCAGCGCGGCCGCGTTGAACGACGCGTTGTGGAGACCGCGGTGCATCCGCTCCGGGTCCTCCCAGGCAAGCAGTATCTGGGCAGCCGAACCGGCGGCCATGGTCAGCTGACTGCCGACGGGGACGGTGTCGCGCAGACCGGACGGACGCTCCGCGGCGGCGACGCACACCCGGTACTCACCCTGCCGGCGGAACAACTGCGCCGACTCACCGGTGATGTCCCGCAGCCGCGCCAGCACCGGGCCGGCGGTCGCGAGCAGCCGGTCCTCACCGGCGGCGGAGGCCAACTCGCTGAGTCGCGGTCCGAGCACGAACCGTCCCTGCATGTCCCGGCCGACCAGACGGTGGTGCTCCAGCGCCACAGCCAGCCGGTGCGCGGTCGGGCGGGCCAGCCCGGTGGCCGCCACGAGACCGGCCAGGGTCGCCGGCCCGGACTCGAGCGCGGACAGAACGAGGGCTGCTTTGTCGAGAACGCCGACTCCGCTAGAGTTGTCCATGAGACGATACTGCCGTCTCGAATCGTGGAACGCAAGTCGCTTCTGCACTGACTTCAAGCGCAGTGTGAGCGATAGCACCTCACCACAAATCTCAAAGGAGAGTCTGATGGGTAGGACGTTGTCGGAAAAGGTCTGGGATGCGCACGTCGTGCGCCATGCCGACGGAGAACCCGACCTTCTCTACATCGACCTCCATCTGGTTCACGAGGTGACCAGCCCACAGGCCTTCGACGGTCTGCGGCTGGCCGGCCGCGGCGTACGGCGTCCTGACCTGACCATCGCGACCGAGGACCACAACGTCCCGACGTTCGATGTGGACAAGCCGATCGCCGACCCGGTGTCGCGCACCCAGGTGGACACGCTGCGGAAGAACGCCCAGGAGTTCGGCATCCGGATCCACACCCTCGGCGACCCGGACCAGGGTGTTGTGCACGTGATCGGCCCGCAGCTCGGACTGACCCAGCCCGGCATGACCGTGGTCTGCGGTGACAGCCACACCTCGACGCACGGCGCGTTCGGAGCGATTGCCTTCGGCATCGGTACGAGCGAGGTCGAGCACGTGCTGGCCACCCAGACGTTGATGCAGGCCCGGCCGAAGACGATGGCCGTCACGGTCGACGGCGTACTGCCGGACGGTGTCTCGGCCAAGGACCTGGTGCTGGCGCTGATCGCGAAGGTCGGCACCGGCGGCGGCCAGGGCTACATCGTCGAGTACCGCGGTGAGGCGATCCGGAGCTTGAGCATGGAAGCCCGGATGACGATCTGCAACATGTCGATCGAGTGGGGCGCCAAGGCGGGCATGATCGCGCCGGACGAGACCACCTTCGCGTACCTGCAGGACAAGCCGCACGCGCCGCAGGGCGTCGACTGGGAAGCAGCGGTCGAGTACTGGAAGAGCCTCGCCACCGACGAGGACGCGACGTTCGACCGCGAGGTCGTCCTGCGGGCCGAGGACATCGCGCCGTTCGTCACCTGGGGCACGAACCCGGGCCAGGGCATCCCGCTGTCGGAGAGCGTGCCGTCGCCGGACGACTTCGACAACGAGAACGACAAGGTCGCCGCCGAGCGCGCGCTGGAGTACATGGGCCTCACCGCCGGTACGCCGATGCGCGAGATCCACGTGGACACGGTGTTCCTGGGCTCCTGCACCAACGGCCGGATCGAGGACCTGCGCGCCGCGGCCGGCGTACTCGCCGGGCGGAAGGTTGCCGAGGGCACCCGGATGCTCGTGGTCCCGGGCTCGGGCCGGGTCCGGCTGCAGGCCGAGGCCGAGGGCCTGGACACGATCTTCAAGGACGCCGGCGCCGAGTGGCGTGGGGCCGGATGCTCGATGTGCCTGGGGATGAACCCGGACCAGCTGGCCCCGGGTGAGCGCAGCGCCTCCACCTCGAACCGGAACTTCGAAGGCCGCCAGGGCAAGGGCGGTCGCACCCACCTGGTGTCGCCGCTGGTCGCCGCCGCGACCGCCGTCACCGGGACCCTGGCCGCACCGGCCGACCTGCCGCCCGTCGCCGTACCTGCGAACGCCTGAGGAGCAACGGAATCATGGAAGCCTTCACCCAGCACATCGGTACGGCGGCCCCGCTGCGCCGCAGCAACGTCGACACCGACCAGATCATCCCGGCCGTGTACCTGAAGCGGGTCACGCGCACCGGCTTCGAGGACGGACTGTTCGCTGCCTGGCGCAACGATCCTTCGTTCGTCCTGAACCAGCCGGAGTACGACGGCGTCTCGGTGCTCGTCGCGGGACCGGACTTCGGCACCGGATCGTCGCGTGAGCACGCGGTCTGGGCGCTGCTCGACTACGGGTTCCGGGTGGTCGTGTCGTCGCGGTTCGGCGACATCTTCCGCGGCAACTCCGGTAAGGCCGGACTGCTCGCAGCTCTGGTGGAGCAGGACGTCGTCGAGCAGCTGTGGACGACGATCGAGAGCGACCCGGGCACCAAGGTGACGGTCGACCTTGAGAACAAGACGATCTCAGCCGGTGACGTGTCGGCACCCTTCGAGATCGACGACTACACCCGCTACCGGTTGCTGAACGGCCTGGACGACGTCGGCATCACGTTGTCGCACGCCGACGACATCGCTGCGTACGAAGCAAGCCGGCCTGCTTTCAAGCCGGCAACCCTTCCGGCGAAGGCCTGATCATCCACCAGAGTTATCGCTGCCGTAACGCTGGGCGGGTCGGTGGCGATAACTCTGGTGTTACCCTTGCGTGGTTGTCAGAACAAGGCTTGCGAGACCAAGGAGGTGGGGCGCTGATGAGCGAACCCTCCAGACATACGGGTCTCGCTCGACCTTCGGGGGGCCTCTCCGGCAAGGAATGGCAGCTCCTCTAGCAGTTGTGGGGTCGGGCAGACGTGTGTTCATCACTCACCTGATCCACCGCACCTGGAGGACTCATGTCCGACCTGCGCCTTCGCACCATCCGTGCGTTCAGCCGCACCCCGTCACTGCGTGCCGCCGCGCGCAAGCACGCTGCTGCCGTTTCCGCCGCCACCGTTGAGCCGGCCGAGAAGCAGTCCCGCGATCCGCAGATGCCCAAGGGGCACAGCGTCGTGGACAGCGCGATCTACTGCGACGGCCGCCGGGTCGCTTCTCCGGATTCGCTCGCCGAGACCTACGGCGAGCTGCACCAGGCCCCGCACAGCCTGGCCTGGATCGGTCTGTACCGGCCGGACCGCCGCGAGCTCGCCTCGCTGGCGCAGGAGTTCGACCTGCACGAGCTGGCGATCGAGGACGCCAACGAGGCGCATCAGCGGCCGAAACTGGAGCGGTACGGCGACACGTTGTTCGTCGTACTGAAGGCCGCGCGGTACCGGGACGCGACCGAGGAGGTCGAGTTCGGTGAGGTGCACGTGTTCGTCGGACCGGACTTCGTGGTGACGGTCCGGCACGCCGAAGCGCCCAACCTGGCAGCGGTACGGCGTCGTGTCGAGCGCGATCCCGAGCTGCTCAGCCGAGGTGCCGAAGCGGTCCTCTACGCGATCATGGACAAGGTCGTCGACGGCTACGCTCCGGTGGTCGCCGGTCTCGAGAACGACATCGACGAGATCGAGACCGAGGTGTTCCGCGGTGACCCGAAGGTGTCGCGGCGCATCTACGAACTGTCCCGTGAGGTGATCGAGTTCCAGCGCGCGACCCGGCCGCTGGTCGGCATGCTCGAGCAGTTGCGCGGCGGATTCCAGAAGTACGGCGTGGACGAGGAACTGCAACGTTCACTGCGCGATGTCGCCGACCACGTCACCGAGGTGGTGGAGAAGGTCGACGGGTTCCGCGAACTGCTGCGCGACATCCTGACGGTGAACGCGACCCTGGTCGCCCAGCAGCAGAACGAGGAGATGAAGAGCCTCGCGATCGCAAGCAGCGAGCAGAACGAAGAGGTGAAGCGGATCTCTGCCTGGGCGGCGATCCTGTTCGCCCCGACCCTGATCGGCACCGTCTACGGGATGAACTTCGACAAGATGCCGGAGCTGCACTGGCAGTACGGATACCCCTTCGCGATCGGCCTGATGGCCTTGGTGTGTGGAGGTCTGCACCAGATCTTCAAACGCCGCGGCTGGCTGTGAGTTAGCTGCCAAAAGAGCCCTCAGGGCCCGGATCGGGCCAAATTGTGGCACGAATCGCCCAAAACAAGGGCGAATTGCCGCGTTGGTGTTTGTGAACGGCGTGTTGAGTCCATAACGTTCCTGTGAGATCGAGCGCTGTGCTCGACGCCTAGTGTTCACGGAGGGAAGCAGTGAACAAGAGCCAGTTGGTCGAAGCGCTCGCAGTGCACTTCGACGGAAACCGCCGCCAGGCCCAGCACGCGTTGGAATCGGTGATCGACACCGTCCAGCGTGAGCTGACCAAGAAGGGTGGCAAGGTCGCCATCACCGGTTTCGGTGCCTTCGAGGCCATCGAGCGTGGTGCGCGCATCGTGCGCAACCCGCGGACCGGTGAGACCAAGCGTGCCAAGAAGACCACGGTGCCGAAGTTCCGCGCGGGTGCGGAGCTGAAGGCCGTTGTCTCCGGCGCCAAGAAGCTGCCGAAGCTGGTAGCCCCGAAGCCGGCCGCGACCGCCACCAAGGCGGCTGCCCCGGCGAAGAAGGCTGCACCGGCGAAGGCCGCTGCAACCAAGACCGCCGCTGCGAAGAAGACGGTCGCCAAGAAGGCCCCGGCCAAGACGGTTGCCAAGAAGGCTCCGGCGAAGACCGTTGCCAAGAAGGCCCCGGCGAAGAAGGCCCCGGCCAAGACCGTTGCGAAGAAGGCGCCGGCCAAGAAGGCCCCCGCCAAGAAGACCGCGGCGAAGCGTACCGCTCGCTGATCTTCACGCACTGCGGCACCTGCACCACCTGCAGTACAGCGAAGGCCGGTCACCCCACTCCAGGGGTTGACCGGCCTTCGCCGTTGTCGGTGGCAACTAGAGACGCGTTCCGAACTCCACCTTGGTGATGCTCAGGTCGGCGCCCGACCCGCTCGTCTCGATCCGCACCCGTTGTCCTACCCGCAGATGGCGGACCGGGGTATCGGCGACGGCGTGCACGGTGAACGGGAGCTCGACGCCGGTGTCAGTCAGCACTGCCCCGGAGAACGTCTCGCCGTCGTAGCGGCTCACCGTCGCTTGCATATCAGCAGGCTAGCCCTTCGGTCCCGGTCGCGGCACCGAGAACCAGCGACATCACGTCGGCGGTCGCCGGCCCCACCCCGAGCTGTACCGCGTGCGCCAGATCGGCAGCCGTGTCGACATCACGACGTACCGACTCGATCCCGGGCAGCTCGATCGGGATCGCCCCGGACGCCTGGTGTGCCAGGGCGGAACCCACCCCGAAGCGGGGATCCAGCGGTACGCCGGGAGCCGCCGCGAGCAACGTCGTACCGGTGCCGGGCTGGTCCACCACGAACGAGCGCGGCGCCGTACAGGCCGCTAGTACGGCGGTCAGCTCGGCCGGACGCAGCGCGGGAAGATCCGCCGACAACGCGGCGACGCCATTGTCCGGGAACTCCGCAGCCGCAACAGTGGCTCCATGCAGCAAGGCCTCGTTGAGCCCGGCGGCCGGGAGATCCGGTACGACGTACGCACCGGCCGCGGTCACGTCCGCCGCGACCAGCGGGTCGTCCGTGACGACCAGGACGGCCCGCACCAGGGGAGAGGCGAGCGCGGCCGCAGTAGTGTCGACAGCGAACGCACGGGCCAGCTCGGGACGGTGCTGCGGGTAGGCCGGAGCGAGCCGGCTCTTTGCGATCGCCGTACGCTTCACCGGGATCGCCAGGGTCCAGGGAGCGACCTGTAGGTCTGCCATCAGGCAGGATTCTCCCATGACGGATGGCAGTAACGAGCAGCAGGAGGCCCCGGTGGACAATCGGCTGGACAACCGGCAGGGTGATCCGCGACCGCCGCGGGGCTTCTGGTTCGGCATCATCGTCGCGATCGTCAAGCCGTTCATGATCGTGTTCACCAAATGCCGGTTCACCGGGCGGGAGAACATGCCGCGCACCGGCGGCGTGATCTACGTACCGAATCACATCTCGCATTTCGACCCGGTGCTGCTCGGGTACTTCATCTGGGAGTGCCGGCGGATCCCGCGGTTCCTGGGTAAGGCGTCGCTGTTCAAGATCCCGGTGCTCGGCAAGATCATCACCAGCGCGGGACAGATCCCGGTGTACCGCGATTCGACCCAGGCCGCGGATGCATTCCGGGACGCGGTCGCCGCGGTCGAACGCGGTGAGTGTGTGGGCGTTTACCCGGAGGGCACCATTACCCGTGACCCGGACATGTGGCCGATGACCGGCAAGACCGGTGCGGCCCGGATCGCGTTGATGACCGGCTGCCCGGTGATCCCGGTCGCCAACTGGGGCGCGCAGGAGATCGTGAAGTCGTACACCGGCAAGATCCGGATCCGTCTGCTGCCGCGCAAGACGCTGCAGGTCCGGGCCGGTGCACCGGTCGACCTGAGTGCGTTCGAGGGCAGGCCGCTGACCAACCAGCTGTTGCACGAGGCAACCGAGGTGATCATGGCCCGCGTCGCCGAGACCCTGGGCGAGCTGCGCGGCGAGACCCCGCCCAAGGAGCTGTACGACCTGCGCAAGGCTCGCAAGGCTGAAGGTGAGGAGACGGCATGACGAAGGTAGCGGTGTTCGGAGCCGGATCCTGGGGTACGGCGTTCGCGGTGGTGCTTGCGAACGCTGGGAACCAGGTGTCCGTCTGGGGTCGGCGTGAGTCGCTCTGCGAGTCGATCAATGCCGGGCACGAGAACGCCGAGTACCTTCCCGGTCTGCGGTTGCCGGACGCGATCACCGCGACCCACGACCCGGCCGCGGCCGCCGACGGAGCCGAGGCGATCGTGCTCGCGGTTCCGTCGCAGTCGTTGCGGGACAACCTGACGGACTGGGCCGGCGTGCTGCCGAACGCCGTACCGCTGGTCAGCCTGATGAAGGGCGTCGAGCTCGGTACGACGAAGCGGATGAGCGAGGTGATCGCCGAGCTGACCGGCGCCGGGCCGGAACGCATCGCGGTCGTCTCGGGACCGAACCTGGCGCGCGAGATCGCCGAAGGCCAACCGGCCGCGTCGGTCGTCGCCTGTGCGGACGAAGGTACGGCGGCGCGGTTGCAGAAGCTGTGTCATTCGCCGACGTTCCGCCCGTACACGAACAACGACGTCGTCGGCTGTGAGCTCGGCGGCGCCTGCAAGAACGTGATCGCGCTGGCCGTCGGGATGGCGGTCGGACTCGGCTTCGGCGACAACGCCCGCGCCTCGGTGATCACCCGCGGCCTCGCCGAGATCGCCCGCCTGGGCACGGCGCTCGGCGCGGACGAGCACACGTTCTCTGGTCTGGCCGGGCTGGGCGATCTGGTGGCGACGTGCTCGTCGCCGCTGTCGCGGAACCGGACCTTCGGCGAGAAACTCGGCCAGGGCATGAGCGTCGCGGAGATCGCCGGCGGGACCAGGCAGGTCGCCGAGGGCGTGAAGTCCTGCGCATCGATCTCCGAGCTGGCGCACCACCACGACGTCGAGATGCCGATCGCCGAACACGTCACCAAGGTCATCGCAGGCGAGATGACCCCGAAGGACATGCTGTTCAGCCTGGTCTCCCGCTCGGCCAAGCCGGAGCGCTGGGGATGATCCCGGCCGCGTTCGCCAAGGCCACCATCGATCGTGAAGGCGCCGTCGGCGAAGCCTGGCTGGCCTCGCTGCCGGGGATCATCGACGATGTTCTGACGGTCTGGGAATGTACGCCCACCGGCGAGGCGATGCACGGCCAGGTGGGCGTCGTCATCCCGGTCGAGGACGATCGGGTCGTGAAGATCTCGTTCCCGCATCCGGGGAACGACTACGAGGCCGACGCCTTCGTGGCGTGGGGCGGACGCGGTGCGGTCCAGCTCCACGAACGCGACGACGACCGATACGCGATGCTGCTCGAACGCGCGCACCCCACGACGCTCTTCGATCACAACGACGACGTCGTTGCCATCGCCGCAGAGCTGCATCGCCGGTTGACGATCCCAGCTCCGGAGGGTCTGCCGCGCATGTCGGAGCGGGCCGACGACTGGGAGGAAGAACTCCGCAAGGATGCCGCCGAGCTCGACCACCCGCTGCCGGAGTACGTCGTGGACGCGGCCCTTGCTGTCGTCGACGAATTCGGTCGCGATCAGCCGGAGATCCTGATCCACGGGGACTTCCACCCGCGCAACATCCTCCGCGCCGAGCGCGAGCCCTGGCTGGCGGTCGATCCGAAGGGGTACGTCGGCGACCCGGCGTACGACGCGACCACGTTCCTGCGCACCCGTGCCGCTCATCAGCTCGGCGTCGACGACCTGATCAACGTGCTGGACCGCGAGCTCGAACTGTTCGCCGACGTCGCCGAGCTCGATCCCGAACGGATCCGGCGGTGGGCTCAGCTGAACATGGTCCAGACGGCGTTCTGGGGTCGGCGGTACGGATTCGGCCGCGCCCGGAGCGGCGGTAAGCGCGACGAGATGGTTGCCTTCGTCGACGAACTCGCCGTGCAGTGGACGGAGCCGGTCAGAGGCTGAGGGCGTGGTGCAGGACCAGGATGGCGGCGCCACGTAGCGCGCCGTCCTGTCCGGTCCGGGAGGTGCGGACCTGCAGGTCAGTGGTAGCCAAGGGCAACGACCTGGCGTAGACGGTCTCCCGGATGCCGGCCAGCAGGCTGTCACCGGCCTGCGACAGCGACCCGCCGACGACGATCACCGAGGGGTTGAGCAGGCTGACCGCGGCGGCGAGGATCGTGCCGATCTCGCGGCCTGCCTGACGGACGGCCGTGGTCGCGGTGGTGTTGCCCGCGCGGACGAGTTCGACGATGTCCCTGCTGGTCTCGACGCCGAGCGTATTGGCGAGTGCCGCTGCGGAGGCGATTGCTTCCAGGCAGCCGATATTGCCGCAGCGGCAGAGTTCGGTGTGGCCCGGCGCTTGGATGTGGCCGATGTCGCCGGCCGCACCTTGAGCTCCGCGGTGCAGGCGGCCGCCGCTGATCACGCCCGCACCGATGCCGGTGGCAACCTTCACGAACAACAGGTGCTCGACGTCCGCGTACGCCGTCGCGTGCTCGCCGAGCGCCATGATGTTCACATCGTTGTCGACCAGCACCGGACCCGGAAGCTCACGACTCAGCCGGCCGACCACGTCGTACGAATCCCAGCCGGGCATGATCGGCGGATGGTTCGGTCGGCCGGTGCTGTGCTCGACCGGTCCGGGCAGTCCGACGCCGGTGCCGGCCAGATCGTCCGGCGACCTGTTCGCCTCTCGCAGCAACGCATGCCCGGCTCGGGCGACTGCCTCGAGGACGACCTCGGGTCCTTCGGCGATCTTGAGCGGTGTCGTCGACCGGTGCAGGATCTCGCCGGCCAGGTCGGTCACGGCGACGGACAGGTGCGTCGCGCCGACGTCCGCGGCGAGAACGAGTCGCGCCGTCGGGTTGAACCGGAACCGGGCCGGCGGCCGTCCACCCGTCGACGCTGCCTCACCCGACGGTACGACGAGACCGGCCGCGAGCAGCGCCTCGATCCGGCCGGTGACCGTGGATCGGGCCAGGCCGGTGTCGTCGATCAGCTCGGCGCGGGTCCGGGCCTGTCCGTCGAGGAGCAGCCGCAGGACCGCGTCCGCAGTACCGAGATCGCTCATCACCGGACTTTCGTCGTACTGGCCGTGGACTTTTGCTTGACAGGGTTCAAAAGGGTCCCATAGCGTCCTTCGACGTGTCCACCAATGCGCGCAAGCTTCGGGTCGGGATTGTCGGCGGCGGGTTCATGGGCCAGGTCCACGGCCGGGCTGCGCTGGTTTCCGGCGCGACCGTGGTGGGTGCGGTCGGCTCCTCGCCCGCAAGGGCTGACGCTGCCGCAGAGGCGACCGGGGCCGAGCGCGGGTTCGCGACCCTCGACGAGCTGCTCGCCTCCGACATCGACGTTGTCCACGTCTGTACGCCGAACAACACGCACCGCGACGTCACGCTGAAGGCGCTCGAGGCCGGCAAGCACGTGGTCTGCGAGAAGCCGCTGGCCACCTCGGTCGGCGATGCCACCGGGCTGCAGGCAGCGGCCTTCGAGGCGGGCCTGGTCGGCGCCGTACCGTTCGTGTACCGCTACCACCCGATGGTCCGCGAGCTGCGGACCCGGATCGCGGCCGGCGACGCGGGAACGATCACCAGCCTGCACGGCTCGTACCTGCAGGACTGGCTCGCCGGCGCGGACGACCAGAACTGGCGCGTCGACGACACGACCGGCGGTCCGTCGCGGACGTTCGCCGACATCGGGTCGCACTGGTGTGACCTGACCGAGTTCGTCACCGGCGACCGGATCGCCGCGATCAGCGCGCAACTGCGGACGGTCCGGGCCCAGCGTGGTGGAGTCGAAGTACGCACCGAGGACCTCGCCACCGCACAGTTCCGGACCGAGGCCGGAGTGGTCGGGACGATCGTGGTCAGCCAGGTCGCGGCCGGCCGGAAGAACCGCCTGTACCTGGAGGTGTCGGGCACCGAGTCGAGCTTCGGCTTCGACCAGGAGGACCCGGACCGGCTGTGGGTCGGCCGCCGTCAAGCCAGCAAGCTGCTGACGCGCGATCCGGAGACGCTCAGCCCGCCCGCCGCGCGGGTGAACCGGCTCCCGGCTGGGCACGCGCAGGGGTACCAGGACGCGTTCGACTCGTTCGTCGCCGACAGCTATGCCGCCGTACTGGGTGACCACCCGGACGGCCTGCCCGATTTCGCCGCCGGAGCGCGGTCCGCTCGCGTGGTCGACGCAGTACTGCGTTCGGCCGCGGCGGACTCTGCCTGGATCACCGTCGACAACAACGCTTAGGAGCTAGTCAGATGCCACGCCCGATCACGCTGTTCACCGGTCAGTGGGCCGACCTGCCGTTCGAGGAGGTCTGCCAGTTCGCGTCCGAGGCCGGGTACGACGGCGTCGAGATCGCCTGCTCCGGTGACCACTTCGACGTCCAGCAGGCCGTCGACGACGACACCTACGTCCAGGGCCGCAAGGACATCCTGGAGAAGTACAACCTGCAGGTCTTCGCGATCTCCAACCACCTGGTGGGTCAGGCGGTCTGCGACAACCCGATCGACTTCCGGCACCAGGCGATCGTGCCGTCCCGGATCTGGGGCGACGGCGACGGCGAGGGCGTCCGGCAGCGCGCCGCCGAGGACCTCAAGAACACCGCCCGCGCGGCCAAGAAGCTCGGCGTGAACACGGTCATCGGCTTCACCGGCTCGTCGATCTGGCAGTACGTCGCGATGTTCCCGCCGGTGCCCGCCGAGAAGATCGAGGCCGGGTACCGCGACTTCGCCGACCGCTGGAACCCGATCCTCGACGTGTTCGACGAGGAGGGCGTCCGGTTCGCGCACGAGGTGCACCCGTCGGAGATCGCGTACGACTACTGGACCACCACGTTCGCGCTGGAGGCGATCGGTCACCGGGAGGCGTTCGGGCTGAACTGGGACCCGTCGCACATGGTCTGGCAGGACATCGACCCGGTCGCGTTCCTCTGGGACTTCAAGGACCGGATCTACCACGTGGACTGCAAGGACACCAAGATGCGGGTCGGCGGCGGCCGCAACGGCCGGCTCGGTTCGCACCTGCCGTGGGCCGACCCGCGGCGCGGCTGGGACTTCTACTCGACCGGTCACGGCGACGTGAACTGGGAGGACTGCTTCCGGGTGCTGAATTCGATCGGCTACGACGGCCCGATCTCGGTCGAGTGGGAGGACGCCGGCATGGAGCGCAAGGTCGGCGCCGCGGAGGCGGTCAACGTCATCCGCGCACTCGCCTTCGACAAGCCGACTGCTGCCTTCGACGCGGCCTTCGCGACCGACAAGTAGTCCCTAGCGCCGGTCGCGCCCGGCGACGAATCCCAGCGTGACCTGCATGGCTGCGAGTACGGCGAAGACGACGAGCGTCGTACTCCAGCCGCCGGTCACCTGGGTCAAGTAGCCGGCGACGACCGGTCCGGCCGCGGCCAGCGTGTAGCCGACCGCCTGGGCCATCCCGGACAGCTGCGTGGTCTCATGGTGCCCGCGGCCGCGGAGACTGATCAGCGACAGCGCGGCGACCAGCCCGGCGCCCTGGCCCAGCCCGCCAACGATCGCCCAGACGATCGCCAGGTGTGGCGCCAGCAGCAGACCGAGCAGTGCGACGAGGATCGGCGTACTCGCCGTCATCAGACCGACCCGCTGATTGGTCGGGTGCTTCAGCAGGAACGGGATGCTGAGGCCGCCGATCAGGCCGAAGACCTGGAACAGGAACAGGTGTACGCCGGTCGCTCGCTCTGACACGCCGCCGGTGGAGATCTCGATGGTCGGCAGCCAGTTCACGAACAGGTAGAACGCCGTGGACTGCAGCCCCATGAAGCCGGTCACCAGCCACGCCGTCGGCTGCCGCCACACGCTTACCGGGGGAGCGCCGTCCTCAGTCCTCGCCGCCGGCATCGGCTCCGGCGAGAGAGTCCGCGGCAGCCAGATCACCGCGACGAGCACGGCCAGACCGCCCCAGACCGCGAGTGACAACCGCCAGTCGACGGCGTCCGCGATCGGTACGGCCAGGATCGAGGCGATCGCGGCACCGCCGGTGATGAACGCCGTGTAGATCCCGGTCGCCCGCGAGACATTGCCCGCGTAGTCCCGCTTGATGATGACCGGGACCAGCACGTTGCCGACCGCGATCGCGGCGCCGACCACCGCCGTACCGATCCACAGACCTGCTGGGCCTGTGTAGGGGCGCAGCGCGCTGCTGAGCGCGAGTACCAGCAGCGAGACAAAGACCGCACGCTCCATTCCGAAGCGGCGGGAGGCGAGGTGGACGAGCGGGGAGGCGACCGCGAACGCGAGCAGCGGCAGCGTGCCCAGCAGACCCTGCGCGGCCTCGCCCAGGTGCAGGTCGAGACCGATCCGCGGCAGCACCGGACCGACCGCGGTCAGCGCCGGCCGGAGGCTCAGCGCGACCACGAAGGCAGTCGCGGTGATCAGCGCCGACCGCTCCCGAGTCCCTGGTTCGGTCAACACCGCCACGACACACCTCTCTCTAGGCTTCCCTGTAGATGTCCTACATTTACACTGTACGCTACTCGCGAAGGGAGGCCGATCTCGGTGTCACTCGAAGGACCTGTGCGGCAGGTGCCGCTCGTACTGCAGGTGTCGGAGCGCTTCCGGGCGCAGATCGAGTCCGGGGCCTGGCCGCGCGGCTCGCGGATCCCCGGCGAGAACCAGCTCGCGACCGAGCTGGGCGTGAGCCGCGGCACGGTACGGGAGGCCCTGCGGTCGCTCAGCCTGACCGGCCTGCTCGAGCCACGCGTCGGCGACGGCACGTACGTCCGCGCAACGAACGAGATCAGCGGCGTGCTGGTCCGGGACGAGCTCTCCGCGTCCTTGACGCACGTGCTCGACGCCCGCGCGGGCATCGAGGCCGCAGCCGCTCGCCTGGCCGCGCAGCATCCGGATCCGGACAGCCTGGCTGCCCTCGCCGCCACTCTCGATGCCCGGGCCGCCGCTCTGGTCGCCGGTGACTTCGAGGCCTTTGTTGCCGTGGACGCAGACTTCCATCGTGGCGTCGTGGTCGCCAGCGGGAACCCGTTACTGCTGCGGCTGTACGACGCGATCGCCGAAGTACTGACCGAGTCGATCCACCAGACCGCGACGATGCCCGAGGACCACCGGATCCTCGACGCGCATGTCGACGTACTCGAGGCGATGCGGGCGGGTGATCCCGAGGCGGCGAGTCAGGCGTCGTACGCGTTGATCGAGACCATCAAGCAAGAAGCGAAGGATCCGGCCAGTAGTACCTGAAACAGGCCGGCCGACCGTTGAGCCGCCGCTGCTCCCCACCGGGCGGCGGGACGTCCTTGCGGTCACCACGGATGCCGCCACGCGCCTCGTAGAACCCTTGCGCGGCGGTGTTCTGCTCCAGCACCCACAGGTACAGCCCAGAGCCCGGCGATGCCTGGTCCAGGGCTTGCGCCGTCAACGCGAGCAGCTGGGTCCCGATGCCTTGCCGCTTGAGCGGGGCGCGGACATGCAGGTTGTCGACGAGCGCGCCGAACTTCGTGTCGGCGCCGATCATCAGATGCGAGAGCCCGACGAGCTTCCCGTCGTACTCCGCAACCGTCGTGTGCGTGCCTTCCCGTGAGGCCAGCCGCTTGGCCCACATCGCGCCGAGGTACTCGGCCGACTCGTCATCGAGGAACGCATCGGCGTACGCACCGCGGTAGTGCCGCCGCCAACTGTCCCCGTGCAGCTCGGCCACCGCCGCCGCGTCATCTGCCCCAGCCGTGCGAAACCGCAGCTCATTCACTCTCGAATTCGTATCACTCGCGGTCGTCGCCATCAGGGCTTGTCCGAAGGGTGAACCCGGCGTCCGCGAGCCGGCGGCGGATCAACGAGTCGAGCCGTTGCCAGCCGGGTGAGGATGCGTTGAGGGTGCTTTGCAGCAGGTCGGGGATGGCGGGATCCACGGAGGCCCCGGGTGGTTCGGTGCCGTAGCGCTCGATGCTGGCGGCAACGATCCGGTCGGCGAGCTCGGTCAGGGACGGGTCGTCCGGGTCGAGGTCGTGGGCGTGATCGGCGGCGAGGTACAGGCTCCTCAAGTCCGGATCCGTGAGCGACTGCGCCTGGTCCTCGAACAACGTGCCGGCGAGGTCCGGGTGGGTTGCGTAGACGACGATCCACAGGTCCCGCTCCATCGCGATCCACCGCTGGGTGAAGCCGAGTGCGGCCAGCCCGACGAGATGCGCTTCCACGTTCGCGGGCAGGATCCGGATGTCACCGGCGGCCAGCATCCGGAGTCGGCGTTGGGTGTCGCGGAGGCGCTTGATGCGGGCGGTGAGGTCGGCGTCGATCTGCTCGAGCGCGGGGCCCAATACGTCGGTTGAGCTGAGCTCGCGGATCCGGGCGAGAGGTACGCCGGCGTCGGCCAGCATGCGGATCCGGACCAGCTCGACGACCGCCCGAGCGGAGTACCGGCGATATCCGGACGAATCGCGCTCGGGCTCGGGCAGCAGGCCCTTCGCGTGGTAGACGCGGACGGTCTTCGTCGACACCCCGACGTACCGCGCCAGCTGTCCGATGGTGAGCACGACACCATTCTTGACCTTGCCCCTAGGGCAATGTCGCACCATGGGGCCATGACCGACTGGGACACCCTGCGCGCACTCGCCGACGACGGCAACGAGAAGGCCCTCGAACGCCTCGCGGACCTCGCCGACGAGCGCGACGACGTCGAGACCCTGAACGAGCTACTCGACGAGGGCTCCGACCGCGCAGGCGAACACCTCACCCGCCGGGCTGCCGCCGCGAAGGACCTGCGGGAGCTTCAGCGCATCAGCGACGCCGGATACGACGAGGCCGGCGACGTACTCAACCGCCTATTGGACTGAGCGGACAACCGGTCCCGATGCGCTCGGCCAGGTCGGCGCGCAGCGTGGCCAGCTCAGCCATCCGCTGATCGATGATCTCGACCTTCTCGACGAGCAGCGCGGACAGGGCGGCGGCCGAGTCGGGGGAGTCGCGGACCTGGTCGCCGAGCTTGCCGATCTCGGCGAGCGAGAAGCCGAGCGCCTGCGCCGTACGGACGTAGTGCAGCCACGGCACCATCTCCGCGGGGAAGTCCCGGTAGCCGTTGGGCCGCCGCTCGCCCTCGACGAGGCCGATCCGCTCGTAGAAGCGGATGGTGTCCTTGGACAGATTCGTCTGCTGGGCGAGCTCACCGATGCGCACGTGGGGCCTCCGTCGGGCTTGACCTTGGACAGCACTCCACTGTTTACCTTCGAATGCGTGTCTCCCCAAACCAGCGGTTATCTCCGCATCGTTCGCGCCAGCGCCTGGTACGACCTGGTCGTCACCGCCGGCTTCGCCACGCCCTGGACCTACGTCCTCGTCCACCGCGCCCTGTCATCGCTCGGGACCTTCCCGCCGACCGACACCATCCAGATCCTCTACGCGAACCTGATGGGCTCGGTCGTGGTCGTCTGGGCACTCCTTCGCCTGTTCCGCACGCTGCCACTGCACGGCTTGTACGACGGGATCGCGCGCGTCCTGTTCGCGACCTGGCAGACGTACGCGCTCACACAGGGCGCGACCAAACTGCTGGTGCTGTTCCTCGTGTTCGAGGTCAGCTTTGGACTGGTCCAGCTCCTGCCGTGGTTGACGGACGCGGTGCGAGCACGCGCGCGAACACAGCCAGTCCGGCCGTCAGCGCGGTGACCACGATGAACGACATGGTCAGGTTGCTGGCCTGCGCGATGCCGCCGATGATCGACGGCGCCACCAGGCCGGACGCGTAGGTGATGGTCGCGACGCCCGCGATGGCCTGGCTCGGGTTCGGCCCGGTGTGGCCGGCCGCGGCGAAGGCAAGCGGTACGACGACCGCGATCCCGACACCGATCAGGCCGAACCCGGCCATCGCAACGGCCGCCGTCGGCGAAACAACCACGAGCAAGCCGCCGAGCGTCGCGATCACGCCACTCCACCGCACCGTCCGTACGGCGCCGAACCGGTCGACCACCGCGTCACCGGTCAACCGCGCGATTGCCATCGTCAACGCAAACCCGGTCGTCGCACCGGCCGCGACACCCGCCGTGCTGTCGAGGATGTCCCGCAGATAGACGGCCGACCAGTCCAGGCTCGCGCCCTCCGCGAACACCGCGCAGAACCCGACCGCCCCGATGAGCAACGCCGACTTCGGCGGCAACGCGAACCGCGCCGGCGGCTCTTCGTCCTCCTCGGGATGGATGTTCAGCACGAACTGACACACCACCGCACCGACCACCGTCAGCACGACGGCCGCCACCACGTGATGGACCTGCGCACTGACATTCGCATGCGCCGCCACCGTCCCGACTGCCGAGCCGATCAGCGCGCCCACACTCCACAACCCGTGCAGCCCGGACATGATCGACTTCTTCAGCCGGTGCTCGATCTCGACGCCGAGCGCGTTCATCGCGACGTCGGCCATACCCGCCGTGCCGCCGTAGAAGAAGAGGGCGACGCACAACGTCAGGAGACCGGGTGCGAACGACGGCGGGATCAGCGCGAGGGTCCAGAGCGCGAGCAGACCGCGCAACGCGTTCCGGCTGCCGAACCGGTGGGTGACCCGGGCGGCGAGCGGCATCATCACCGCCGCGCCGAGCGCCGGGAACGCGAGCGCCAGCCCGAGCTGGCCGGCGGACACGCCTGCGTGCTCCTGGATCCACGGCACCCGGGTCGCGAACGACCCGGTCACCGATCCGTGCACGCAGAAGACGGCGGCCACGGCGTACCGGGAGCGCTTGACGAGGGCGGTGTCATCGGTCACAAGCAAACACACTATCTGTTTGAACGATCAGGCGGATGGTAGTTTTTTGCACGTGAGAAGTGCAGAACGGCATCAAGTGATCGTAGAACGACTACGAGTCGTCGACCGAGTGTCGGTCCAGGAGCTGGTCGAGGCGACCGAGGCATCGGACATGACGGTTCGCCGCGACCTCGACTTCCTGGCGGCGCAGGGCGTGCTGAAGCGCGTCCATGGCGGCGCCGTGTCCTCGCTGCCGTCCGGCCTCGAGCCGCCGCACTCGCTGCGCGCCCAGGCCGCTGTCGCTGCCAAGCAGGCGATCGCGCGGGCCGCGGTCGCGCACCTCCACGACGGCGAGACGATCGTGCTCGACAGCGGTACGACGGCGCTGGAGACCGCGCGGCTGCTGCACGACCGCGCTATGACCGTGATGCCGCTGTCGCTGCACGTTGCGCATGAGCTGGCGGATGCGCCGCGGATCCGGCTGCTGATGCCGGGCGGCGAGGCGCGCAAGGGCGAGCTGTCGCTGGTCGGTCCGCTGACAGTCGCCTCGCTGCGGGCGCTGCGCTTCGACGCCGCCGTACTGAGCCCGTGCGCCTTCAGTCTCGATGCCGGGCTGACTGCGTTCGACCTGGGCGATGCGGAGGTCAAACAGGAGGCGATGACCGTCGCCACGCGCACCGTCGTACTCGCGGACGGCGCCAAGTGGGACCGCTCCGCCCTCGCCTACGTCTGCCCCGCCGACCGCCCGGACCTGATCATCACCGACGAGTCGGCTCCCGAAGACCAACGCATACTCCTGACCCAACGCGGCGTAATCGTAGAGGTGGCCTCTTGACCGCGACCGACACGCGACTGCAGACCGCGCCGCCGCGCGCCGCTCGGGTCGCCACCTGGATGTACTTCGGTCTGAACGGGTTCGCGGTCGGGATGTGGGTCGTACACATCCCGAGCATCGAACAGAAGACCGGCATCACCCATAGCACGCTCGGCCTGCTCTTACTGGTGCTCGGCGGAGCCGCGTTCACCGGCATGCAGGTCGCCGGTCCGCTCGTCGACAAGCTCGGTCAGCGCCGGCTCGTCCCGGCCGCCGGCATCCTGCTCGGCATCGCGCTCGCCGGGCCCGGGCTCGCGACGAACTGGTGGACGCTTGGTCTGACGCTGATACTGATCGGCTTCGGCAACGGTTCGATCGACGTCGGCATGAACGCGCAGGCGGTCGTCGTCGAACGCGGCTACCCGCGCCCGATCATGGCCGCCTTCCATGCCATGTGGTCGATCGGCGGCGCGATCGCCGCGGTCGTCGGTGCGGCGACGCTGCGGGCCGACGTACCGCCGGAGATCACGCTCGCCTCTGCCGGTGTGCTGTGCATCGTGCTGTCGCTCGTCGCCAGCAGGTTCTTGCTAGAGGCAACCGTCCCGCCGGAGGATCACGTCGAGGAGGAGCGAGCGAGGCCTCCCGCCAAACTGGTCTGGGCCTTGGGCGGGCTTGCGTTCGGGCTCATGCTCTCCGAAGGCGTCGCGAACGACTGGGCCGCACTGCACTTCCGCGACATCCTCGGTACATCCGTGAGTACGGCGGCCTACGCGTACGGCGCGTTCGCGGTCGCGATGACCGTCGGCCGATTCCTCACCGACCGGGTCGCGGCCGTCGTCGGGCCGGCCGCGATCGTGCGGTGGGGTGCGGCGATGGCGGCGGTCGGTCTGACGCTGGTGATCGTCGTACCGTGGGTGCCGGTCGCGCTTGTCGGCTGGGCCATTTTCGGCTTGGGCCTCGCGGGCGGCGTACCGCAGCTGTTCACCGCGGCGGGCAACCTCGACCCGCGGTCCTCCGGTGCACTGATGGCGCGCGTCGTCGGCCTCGGGTACGTCGGACTGCTCGCCGGGCCCGCGCTGATCGGCGGACTCGCGCACTGGATGCCGCTGAACATCGCGTTCATCCTGCCGGTCGTGCTGTGCGTACTGACGTTCTTCGGCGGACCGGTGCTGAAGAAGCAGGACGCTAGCTGAGGGCTTGTTCGAGGTCGGCCCAGAGATCGTCCGGGTGCTCGATGCCGACGGACAGGCGGATCAGGTCCTCAGGGATCGTCGGGACTTCCATCGGCCAGCGGCGGCGGCGTTCGAGCATCGACTCGACCCCGCCGAGGCTGGTTGCGTGCACCCACAGTTCGGTCCGCTCGCAGACCTGCTGGGCGAGGGCCGCGTCGCCGCCGAGCTCGACGGCGAGGATCGCGCCGAAGCCGGACATCTGGGCGGCGGCGCGGTCATGGCCCGGATCGCTCGGCAGCCCGGGGTAGCGGACGCGGCTGACGCGGGGGTGTTCGAGGAGGCGTTCGGCCAGGAACGCGGCGTTCGACTGGGCGCGCTCGAGGCGGAGGGCGAGCGTGCGCAGACCGCGTAGCGCGAGCCAGGCCTCCATCGGGCCGGGGATCGCGCCGAGGCTGCGGCGGCGAAGTTCGATTGCGGACCACAGGTCGTCGTCCGCGGTGATGACCGCGCCGAGGATGACGTCGGAGTGGCCGGAGATGAACTTGGTCGCCGAGTGCATCACGACGTCCGCGCCGAGCCGGAGCGGCTGCTGGAGCAGGGGAGTGGCGAACGTGTTGTCCACGACGACAGTCGCACCTTTTGCATGCCCGGCTTCGGCAAGTGCCGGGATGTCGGCGACCTCCATCGCCGGGTTGGTCGGCGACTCGATCCAGAGCATGTCGGCTCCGTCGAGGGCCTGCTTGACGGCCTCGGTGTCCGCGACGTCGACGTGTACGACGGTGAGCCGGCCGGTCTCGGTCTGCTGATCGAGCAGGGCGACCACGCCGGAGTACGCGTGCTGCGGCGCGACGACCCGCCCGCCGACGGGGACCAGGTCGATCACCGCCGCGGCCGCCGCCATCCCCGACGCGAACGTCAGCCCGCGACCGCCCTCGAGCTCGCCGAGCGTTTCCTCCAGCGCCGACCACGCGTCGTTGCCGAACCGCCCGTACCCGCGGTCACCGCCCGCGACGTACGTCGAGCTGAACACCGGCGACTCGCCGACCGGCGCATTCGGCACCCGCTCCGGCCTCCCGGCATGAACGACGACCGTGGACGGATCAAGACTCATGTGCCGAATTGTCGCTGACGCGATAGGTAGCTGCGGGCAGGGGGATGCCGCCGCTGCGCAGCAGGCTCATCGCCTGGCGGGCGAGCGACTTCGCGTCGGTGGTGTCGGGCGTGTCGACCCAGACGCGGACGACCGTCTCGATGATGTTCATCGCGATCCCGGCGGCCAGCGCGCCGGTGAATTCGGCTCGGTGGTCGGCCGGCAGCCGCAGTACCAGCTCGTCGGCGAGGTCGGTGCGGAAGCGCCAGATCAGCTCGTTGAGATGGGCGCTCACCGACGCGGTCTGCGCGGCCAGGTCGAACACGGCCCGCACCCGGTCCGGATTGGTCTCCAGTTGCTCGAGGACACGCTCGATCACCGCCTGCAGACCGGCCGTCAGCTCGAGCTCGGGCTGCTCGCGGAACCAGTCGACCGCGTCGCCGAGGCAGTCCTCGACGAACTCGAGCACGAGCGTCTCCTTGGTCGGGAAGTACCGGTACAGCGTGCTCGGCCCGACCTCGGCCGCCGCCGCGATCTGCTCGACCGTGGTCCGGCCGAAGCCGTTGTCGTTGAACAGCTCGAACGCTTTGTCCGCGATCAGCCGGCGGGTCCGCTCCCGCTTCACCTCGCGCAGTCCCATCAGCACCTCCGCGGGCAGGGTACCGGTTCGCCGACTCGCCGGATGTTGCTCCTCTTTGGATGACTCAGCCATATGGTAGTCACTACCAGAATCGATTGGGAGGGTTCATGACCGAGAGCTTCCCCGTTGGCCGTCCGACCGGGTGCCCGTTCGACCCGGCTCAGGAGTACGCCGGCTTCCGCCGTACGCCCGAGCTGGCCAAGGTCTCCACCCCGGCCGGAGTCGACGCCTACGTGGTCAGCCGGTACGACGACGTACGCACGCTGCTGCGGGACAGCCGGCTCAGCTCGCGGTCGGCGCCGTCGGACCACGTCGTACCGGGCGCCGATCTGGACCGGGAGGCCGAGTCGGGCTCGATCCTGCATGTGGACGGTGCGGCGCACCGGCGGCTGCGGCGGATCCTGGCGACCGAGTTCGCGGTCAAGCGGATGGAGGCGATGCGGCCGCGGATCGCCGAGATGATCGAAAGCCAGCTCGACACGATGCTCGCCGCCGGCGGGCCGGTTGACCTGGTGCAGGCGTTCGCGCTGCCGATCCCGTCGCTGGTGATCTGCGAGCTGCTGGGCGTCCCGTACGCGGACCGCGCCGAGTTCCAGGAGCGGAGCGCGATGCTGGTCCGGGTCGACGGGGATCGCGACGAGATGATGCGGGTCAGCGACGAGCTCAACCAGTACATGGTCGGGCTGGTGCTGGCGAAGCAGGCCGAGCGCTCGGACGACCTACTGTCCCGGGTGATCACTCGTGGCGAGGAGCTGGGGGAGCCGCTGAGCCTGCCGGAGCTGGTGTCGATCGGGATCACGCTGCTGATCGCCGGGCATGAGACGACAGCGAACATGATTGCCCTGAGCACGCTCGCACTGCTGCGGAACCCTGTGGAGCTCGACGCGCTGCGGGCTGACCCGGGGTTGGCGCCGGCGGCGGTCGAGGAGCTGCTGCGGTATCTGTCGGTCGTCCAGTTCGGGCTGTTCCGGCACGTCACGGAGGACCTGCCAGTCGGGGCAGCGATGTTGCAGGCGGGCGACTTCCTGATCGCTGCGCTGTCCTCGGCGAACCGGGACTCGGAGGCGTTCCCGGATCCTGATCGGCTGGAGTTGCGGCGGGAGGCTCCGGCGCATGTCGCGTTCGGGTTCGGGCCGCATCAGTGCCTCGGTCAGCAGCTGGCACGGGTCGAGCTGCACGAGGTCTTCACCCGGTTGTACGCGCGGATCCCGACGCTGCGACTCGCCGTACCGTTCGAAGAAGTCGAGTACCGGAACAACACGCTCGTGTACGGAGTGACAGCGTTGCCAGTCACCTGGGACTGACCCGTTTGCTGATCACTACGGAGCGCGATCTGAAGGGGTCTTAACCGAACCCTGGTCGGAACCTGATCCCCGGGCCGCTACAGTCGAGCCGGTGAGTGAGTACTCGAACGAAGAACAGCGCAAGCCCCGCGTCGCCGTCGTTTTCGGTGGCCGGTCGAGCGAGCACGCCATCTCCTGCGTCACCGCGGCCAACGTCCTGCAGGTGATCGACCGGGACAAGTACGACGTGGTCCCGATCGGCATCAGCACCAGCGGCCACTGGGTGCTGGAGAGCGGCGACCCGGAGCGGCTGTCGATCACCGACGGCAAGCTCCCCGAGGTCGACGTGACCGCGATGCCGGTGCTGTTCGGCGCGAACCGCGAGCTCGTGATCAGCGAGCCCGAGCAGGTCCCGAGCACCCTCGGCCAGGTCGACGTGGTCTTCCCGCTGCTGCACGGCCCGTGGGGCGAGGACGGCACCATCCAGGGCCTGCTCGAGATGTCCGACATCCGGTACGTCGGCTCCGGCGTACTCGCGAGCGCGGTCGGCATGGACAAGCACTACATGAAGGTCGTCTTCCAGGCCGCCGGCCTCGAGGTCACGCCGTACGTCGTGATCCGCGACCGCGACTGGACGCGGGACCAGGACGCCTGCCGCGAGGCGGTCGACGCGCTCGGCTACCCGGTCTTCGTGAAGCCCTGCCGTGGCGGTTCGAGCCTCGGGATCAGCAAGGTGAACAGCCTCGACGAACTCGACGAAGCGGTCGCGGTGGCCCGCGCCCACGACCCGAAGGTGATCGTCGAGGCCTCGGCGAAGGACCCGCGCGAGATCGAGGTCGGCGTACTGGGCGGCCTGAACGGCGCCAAGCCCGAGGTCAGCGTCTGCGGTGAGATCGCGATCTCCGGCGGCGGCCACGACTTCTACGACTTCGAGACCAAGTACCTGCCCGAGGGCGAGGAGTACACCGCGCTCTCGGTCCCGGCCGACCTCCCCGAGGAGATCGCCGCCGAGGTCCGCGCCAAGGCCCTCACCGCCTTCGACGCCATCGACGCCGAGGGCCTCGCCCGCGTCGACTTCTTCCTCGACGCCGACAACCGCGTGATCATCAACGAGATCAACACCATGCCCGGCTTCACCCCCACCAGCATGTTCCCCCGCCTGTGGGCCGCCTCCGGCAAGGACTACGCAACCCTCGTCGAACACCTCCTCTCCCTGGCGATGACCCGCCCCACCGGCCTGCGCTGACCCAGTTCCGGTCCGCGCCCGTTGGGTGGCGCGGACGGCTGGTGGTCGGCTTGGTTGAATGAGGCAACTACTTCAACTGGTTGCCGGATGCATCGACAGGTCGTTGACACTGCGTCAGCATTGACATAACGTCAGCTTTCAGTAACGAATAGTGATCGGCCCGAAACAGTCCCGTGCTGTAGCTGCCGATCCAACGGGGTGCGACCACGCCATCAACGCGCCAGGTTCGGGAAACTCCTGTCCTGCCGCTCGTGGCGGTCTCCCGATGTCCTGTTACCGGGCCCTGGACCTGTCCCGGATCGCTCGATGTCGTTCTTGCGACCGCGGATCCTCCTTCTCCATGAACCGCTCGGGTAACGAGCCGCGCCGATCCACCGGATCCGGTCGCGGTTCAACGATGGACTGAGGGTGAAACCCAACTATGAAGTCTTCCACCTACGCGATACCCGGCAGTCGGTTGCGGCTGAGCGCACTCGCCGTAGCGGCCGCGCTCGTCGCCTCCGCCGGCGGACTCCTGGCCACCAGCGGCAACGCTCAGACCGCAGCCGTGGCCGTACCGCTCGGCACCGCCGGGAGTTTCGTGATCCTCGGCGGTGCCGGAATCACCAACACCGGACCGACCGTGCTGACCGGAGACATCGGCAGCTTCCCGAATCCGGCGATCAGCGGCACCGGAACAATGACGATCACCGGTACCAACCACGCCGGCGACGCCGTGACCCAGGAGGCGAAGAAGGACCTGGTCACGGCCTACAACGTCGCCGCCGGGGAGTCGCCGCGTACGCCGATCACCGACGACCTGGGCGGAAAGACGCTGACCCAGGGCGTCTACAACTCGGCCTCCTCGATCGGGCTGACCGGCGCGCTGACCCTGGACGCGGAGGGCGATGCGGGGGCGGTCTTCGTGTTCCAGGCGGGCTCGACCCTCACCACCGCGAGCAGCAGCAGCGTGGTGCTGACGAACGGAGCCCAGGCCTGCAACGTGTACTGGCAGGTCGGCAGCTCGGCCACCATCGGCACCGCAACCCAGTTCCGCGGAACCGTCCTGGCACTCGCCTCGATCACCATGAACACCGGCGCCACCGCCGTCGGCCGAATGCTGGCCCGCAACGGCTCGGTAACCCTCGACACCAACACCCTCACCAAACCAACCTGCACCACCCCACCAACAACGCCGCCCACCACCCCGCCGACAACGCCGCCCACGACCCCGCCTACAACGCCGCCGACGACCCCACCGACAACCCCGCCCACGACCCCGCCTACGACGCCGCCCACGACCCCACCGACGACGTCGACTCCACCCACTACGCCGCCGACCGGAACGCCCACGGCCCCACCGACGACCGCGCCGACGCGGCCGACCCCCACCGCGCCATCGACTCGGCCGACCCCACGGCCCACCGCCTCCCCGCCAACGGTCTCGCCAAGGCCGCCTCAGGTAACCAAGACCCCGCAAGGCTCGGTCGGAACAGGTGACGCGTCCGGCCTGTCGATCGTCCTCATCAGGCCGCCGAGCGCATCCGGACCCACCTGGTTCACCTGGAGCGCCCCCGGACTGATCTGGTCCAGCTGGAGCGTCGCCGGGCTCAACTGGTTCAGCGGGAGCGGGATCAGCACCCCATGAGGACCGGCGCGGCGGTCCTGCTCCTCGCGACCGTCATGACGGTCGCCGGCTGCACAGCTGAGTCAGGCACGGGGCCGACTCAGCCCGATGCGATGCCGGCCGAGATCGCGCGCGGCGGTACCGCCGCGCCAACCCCGACCGCGCCAACCACCACCGTCATCACCCCCACACCGAGGGCACCTGCCGCAGGCACGCCGCAACGCACCACCGCAGGCCCCCACACCCCAGCGCTCCGCTCGGGGCCATCCACTGCACCGTCCCAACGGCCATCACCCCCCGGCCGCGGACGCGGACAGTCGGCTCCGATGCGGAAGTCCATCCCGATCCGGGTCAGGATCCCCGCGATCGGGGTGGACTCGGGCCTGATCCGCCTCGGCCTCAAACGCGACGGCACTCTCCAGGTCCCGCCGAACGGATTCCCAGCCGGCTGGTTCACCGGCGCCCCCACACCGGGCGAGCGCGGCCCGGCCGTCATCGCGGGCCACGTCCACTGGTCCGGACGCGCAGGCGTCTTCGCCCGACTCGCACAACTCAAGCCCGGCGACACGATCGTCGTCACCCGACAGGACCACTCGAACGCCGTGTTTCGGGTGACCCGGGTTCAGCAGTACCCCAAGACCAGCTTCCCGAGCGCCGCGGTCTACGGCGACATCGACCGCGCCGGCTTGCGGCTCATCACCTGCGGCGGCCTCGACTACGAGTCGGCGAAGTACGAGGCCAATCTCGTCGTGTTCGCCGATCTGATCAGCTGACCGCACGGCCCCGCTGCCCCGACCGCGCTCAGGCGGTAACGACGCCCGACCTCCCTCCGACGCCCCGCGGCCAAATGCTCCCGTCCCGCAGTCATAGCCGGCTCGCCCGGGCCCGGAGGTAACGCTGCTGGGGAAGACTCGTCGCCCAACCCGCGGCCTCCTCGTACGCCGTCCGGGCTCCCGCCACGTCGCCCGACATCTCCAGCAGATGCGCCCGGACCGCCGCCAACCGGTGGTCCTTGGCGAGGTGGTCGTCGTCCTCGATCGAACTCAGCAGCGCGAGCCCCTCGCCCGGGCCGCGCGCCATCGCGACGGCGACCACGTGGTTGAGCGCAACCATCGGGTTATCGGTCAACTGAAGAAGCACCTCGTACAACGCAACGATCTGCGGCCAATCAGTCTCCTCTGCACTGGGTGACTCGTCATGAACGGCAGCAATCGCCGCCTGCAACTGATACGGCCCGACCGGCCCCCGCGGCAGCGTCGCCGTGATCAGCTCGACGCCCTCCCGGATCGACTCCTGGATCCACAACGACCGATCCTGCTCCGCCATCGGCACCAGCTCCCCGAGCGGCCCGGTCCGCGCCGGCCGACGCGCATCCGTCAACAGCATCAACGCCAACAACCCCGCCACCTCGGTGTCGTCAGGCAACAGCCGATGCAGCATCCGCGCCAACCGGATCCCCTCAGCCGCCAACTCCACCCGCTGCAGGCTTGAACCCGTCGTACTCGCGTAACCCTCGTTGAAGATCAGATACACGACCTTCAACACCGCCCCCAACCGCTCCTCGCGATCGACCGGCATCGTGAACCGCGCACCGCTCTCCTTCACGCTCGCCTTCGCCCGGGTGATCCGCCGCGTCATGGTTGCCTCCGGCACCAGGAACGCCCGCGCGATCTCCGCCGTCGTCAAACCACCGACCGCCCGCAACGTCAGCGCGATCTGCGACGCCGGCGACAACGACGGATGACAACACAGGAACAGCAGCACCAGCGTGTCGTCCGCACCCCCGACCGGCTCACCCTGCGGCGCCCACTGCGCGACCCGATCCTCCCGCCGCTGACGAGCCTGCTCCCGCCGCAGCAGGTCCGTCAGCCGACGAGAAGCCACCGTGATCAACCACCCGCGAGGACTGTCCGGCACGCCATCGACCGGCCACTGCTCGGCCGCCGCCAGCAGCGCCTCCTGTACCGCGTCCTCGGCCGTGTCGAAGTGCCCGTACCGCCGCACCAACGCGCCCAACACCTGCGGCGCCAGCTCCCGCAGCAGCTCCCCAAGCGCGACGGTCATCCCGCTCACCCCACCCGATCCTCGACCGCGACGGCCATGTCGATCACCTCACCGCATCCCCGAGCCTCACTCCACCAGCTCGTCCTGGCCCTCGACGATCGGCCGGATATCGGCGTACGCCGTCGCGCGCAGGAACTCCGGCGCCGGCGTGTCCGCGAGCCTGGACGCGATCTCGGTCGCCCGATCGAACGACTCGCACTCGACGATCCAGTACCCCGCGAGCACCTCCTGGGTCTCCGCGTACGGCCCGTCCGTCACCACCGACTGCCCGTCCTTGGACCCGAACCGCCGTGTCAGCACCGGCGCCGCCAACGCCCGCGTCTCGACCAGCTCGCCCGACTCGGCCAAGTCGTTGTTGAACTTCTCCATGAACGCGCCCATCGCCGCGAAATCCTCCGGCGTCCACGCCGGCTTCCCGGTTTCCTTCCCGGCCATCCCGTCATAGTCCTGCTGCGACGCATACGTCAGGATCATGTACTTCACCGCTGTCTCCCATCGTCAGGACGCCCACGCAGGCGCCTCCACCCGAGACGTCGCCCCCGAGGCCCCCAACCGGACACCACCAGCAGACGATTTTCGATCTCGCCAGGGAGTATGCACTCGTCAGGTACAGGGCGTGACGAGTTTGTTGTGATTGTGGATAGCGTCCGAGACGTCGGTGAGGGCGTTGGCTTCGGGGGAGTACTTCGACGGGACGGCCATCTCGAGGTAGAGCTCGCGGCCGATGGTGGTGAAGATGTAGCCGTTCTGGACCTGCTTGGCGAACCAGCCGACCCCGTTCACCTGGAAGCACTGGGACTGCGCCTCGGCCATGCCGGCCGGGGGCGCCACGCCGCAGGTCACCTCGATCGACGGGTTGCCGTACGCCGTGGTCAGCGGGCTCTCGGGCGAGGTCTTCCGCTTCTTCTGGTCGAGAACCTTCGCCGGCATCGCCTGGATGAGCTGCGTGCAGGCGGCGGCGACCGCAGGCGCGGGGGAGGGGACCGGGACGGGCGTGGGACCCGGGCTGCACCCGGCGAGCACGATCACGCCGAGTGCAGCGAGCAGGAATTTGGGCATACCGAAAACAGGCGGGTCCTCGTGTGGACGGCTCAGATGTGGACGACGGGACAGGTCAGCGTACGCGTGATGCCGGGAACGTTCTGGACCCTGGCAACCACCAGCTTGCCCAGTTCGTCGACGTTGCGGGCTTCCGCGCGGACGATCACGTCGTACGGACCGGTGACGTCCTCGGCCAGGGTGACGCCCTGGACCTCGGCGATCTGCGCGGCGACGTCGGCCGCGCGGCCGACCTCGGTCTGGATCAGGATGTAGGCCTGGACCACCACGTCGTTCTCCACTCAGTCGTCCTCAGCTGGCTCCAACTGCCGGTGCGCACCGCTGTACGGCGGTACTGCGAGACAGCCGGGCGTACTCATAGTTGCCCGGTCACGGTACCGCCTAGACTCCGGTCAGCGATATGGGAGGTCTGCTGACGTGACAGAGACGTTGGGGAGCACAGGTGAGTTCGGCCTGATCGCGGCCGTCACCAAAGGGCTGTCCACAGGTGAGGACGTCCTGGTCGGTCCAGGTGACGACGCGGCCGTGATGGCGGTGCCGGACGGCCGGATGGTGATCACCACCGACCTGCTGGTGGAGGGACGCCACTTTCGCCAGGACTGGTCGTCCGCGTACGACGTGGGCCGCAAGGCCGCCGCTCAGAACCTGGCCGACGTGGTGGCCATGGGCGCGCGGCCGACTGCTCTCGTGGTCGGCTTCGGCGGCCCTGCCGACCTGCCGACCGCCTGGGCGCTGGAGCTCAACCAGGGCATCGTCGACGAGTGCGAGCTGGTCGAGGCGAGCATCGTCGGCGGCGACACGGTCCAGTCGGACAAGGTGGTCGTGTCGGTCACCGCGTTCGGTTCACTGGACGGACGCCAACCGGTACTGCGCTCAGGTGCCCGCCCAGGCGACGAGGTCGCGTACGTCGGCCGACTGGGTTGGGCCGAGGCGGGCTGGGCCGTTCTCGCCCGCGGGTTCCGCTCGCCGCGAGCCGTGGTCGAAGCGCATCGCCGCCCGCAACCGCCGTACGCCGAAGGTCCCCGCGCCGCGCTGGCCGGCGCCTCCTCGCTGTGCGATGTGAGCGACGGACTGCTCGCCGACCTCGGCCACATCGCCGAGGCGAGCCAGGTGATCATCGACGTGCACACGAAGGCGCTGACTGTGCCGGAGCCACTCCAGGCGGTCGCGGCCGCAACCGGTGTGGACGCGCTCAAGTTCGTGCTGACCGGCGGTGAGGACCACGCCCTGGTCGGCACATTCGAACCGGCCGACGTGCCCGAGGGCTGGACCGTCATCGGGTCGGTTGCTGAGGGCAACGAGGAACGCCCGGCCGGGACCGTGACCGTGGACGGCTCGCCGTATGCTGACGAGACAGGCCACGCCCACTTCAGGAGTTGAGATGCCGGTCGGGAGTGCACCGCCGCGAGTGCTGACCATCGCCGGGTCCGACTCCGGCGGCGGGGCCGGGATCCAGGCGGACCTCAAGGCGATGCTCGCCAACGGCGTGCACGGCATGAGCGTGCTGACCGCGATCACCGCGCAGAACAGCCTCGGCGTCCAGGGCGCCTGGGAGCTGCCGGAGGAGCAGGTGCGCGCCCAGTTCCACAGCGTGGTCGACGACATCGGGGTAGACGCGGTGAAGACCGGCATGCTCGCCTCCGAGTCGATGGTCCGGGTCGTCGCCTCGCTGCTGCGCACGCTGCCGGACGACGTGCCGATCGTGGTCGACCCGGTGTCGGTGTCCAAGCACGGAGACGCACTACTGGCCGCTGACGCGATGGACGCCGTACGCACCGAGATCGTCCCGCTGGCTACTGTGCTCACTCCGAACCTCACCGAGCTCGGACCGGTCGCCGGTGTCGAGCTGGAGACCATCGAGGACCGAGAGCTCGCGGCAAAGCTGCTCCTGGACGCCGGTGCGCAGTGGGTACTGGTGAAGGGCGGCCACGACGTCGGTACGGCGGCAGTGGACGTGCTGCACGGTCCAGGCGTACGGCGCTCGTACAGTGCGGTTCGCGCGGACAACAGGCACACGCACGGCACCGGATGCACGCTGGCGAGCACCATAGCGTCGTACCTGGCACGTGGGTACGACGTACCCGGTGCGGTCGGCGCCGCGAAGGAGTACGTGACCGGAGCGATCGCAGCCGGGTTCGCGCTCGGTGATGGCATCGGACCGGTCGATCATGCGTGGAGATTTCGAGGGAGAAGCAGTTGACCAAGCAGCAGCCCCCGGTCGACGGGTACTGCGAGCAGTGCGGCTTCAACTACGACACTGGTGACCTGCAGGGCACTGTGACCCTGCTGATCCGGCAGTCGGCGGACTGCAGCATGGCGCTGACCAAGGCCGCGGCCGGCCCGGACGCGAACGTGGTGCGCCTGCGGCCCGAGCCGGACGTGTGGTCGGCGATCGAGTACGCGTGCCACGTGCGCGACGTACTCGAGGTGCAGCGGCTGCGGATCGCGCAGTGCCTGGCGGAGGACCGGCCGGTGTACGCGCCGATGGACCGGACCGGTCGGGTGAAGCAGGAGAAGTACGAGAACCAGGACCCGATGGAAGTGGCGGCCGCGCTGGTGCGGAACGCCAAGGACTTCGGTGCGGCGGCGCGAGTACTGCGGCCGCAGGAGCTGGGGAAGCTGGGGCTGTACAACTACCCGGTGCGGGCGCCGCGCACGCTGGGCTGGATCATCCGCCACACCGCGCACGAGATCCAGCACCACCGGAACGACATCGTCGAGATCCTGGCGAAGGTCGAGCCGCCGATCGTCCCCAAGCCGAAGGTCGAAGAGGTTGAGGACGTCGCAGAAGAGGCAGCGGACGAGGTAGTGGAAGTGGCCGACTAGCGCTGCGCCACCCACGCGGCGATCGCGGGCTCAGTCGTGAGCTGGTCGAGGGCCAGCGCGGCGGCGCCCCGGAGCGGTCCATCGGACAGCGTCGCAGGCAGCACCGGCGGGGGAGTCCCGCGATGGAACGTCATCAACCCACCCTCGTACGCCTCTTTGAAGGTCCGCTCAGCAGCCGCCCGCAGCGGGATCGCGAGCCCGCCGATGGTGATCACGTCCGGGTCGTGCGCGTTCACGAGACCTGCGATGCCACTGCCCAGCGCCGCCACCACCTTGGTCACCGCAGCGCGCGCATTCCGGTCCGTACGCCGCAGCACGTCCTCGGTGTAGGCGTACGGATCGTCCGGCCGCCCCTGCTTCAGATGCCGCGCCAGCGCACGCCCGTCGATCTCCAGGTCCCAGCACCCACGAGCGCCACACGGACAGGACCGGGAGCGGTCACCGAACGGCATGTGCCCGTACTCGCCACCTGCCCCCGACGCCCCCTGCGCCGGCACCCCGTCGATCAGCAGAGTCCCGCCGATGCCCACCTCGATGATGAGGTGAAGCGCCGTACCCGCCCCCGCCGCAGCACCCGTGCGCGCCTCAGCCACCCCACTCAGCGTCGCGTCGTTGCCGGCCAGTAGCGGCAGCCCAGTGCCTTCGGTGATGGTCTCCAGATCCAGCTCGGCCCACTCCAGCGTCGGCGCCTGCATCAGGTGGTTGTCCCGGATGGTTCCTGGTACGGCGAGGCTCACCATCCGCAGCCGGTCGCCGTACTGCTGCCGGGCCTGCTCCACCAGGCGTCGCAGATTGTTCAGCACGACCTGCGGCCGCCTGCTCCGATGACGGCGGTACTGCGGGTCCTGCAGGGAGCCGTCGAGCGTCACGACTGCACTCCGCCAACTGCTCTGCCGCAGGTCGAGCGCCAGCACCACAGGTCCTTCCGGATGGGCCCGCAGCAACGTGGTCGGCCGACCACGCCCCTGACTGGGCGCTGGTACTTCGGTCACCAGGTGTACGTCGCGTAGCCGAGCCGTCACCTCGGTCGCCGAACCCGTGCTCAATCGCAGCGTCCGCGCCACCGCGGCGCGGGTGATCCCCGGCTGACGGGTCAGTTGGGTCAAGACGTCCGAAGCCGTCTGCCACTGTCCTCGACGCACAGGATTCATAGCTGCCTTTCGTTCTGTCCCCGGAGCAGTTTATGCTCGTGGGACGAGTTTAATGGGAGGGGTCATGGAGATCCGGGACATCCGCGCCGTCCTGTTCGACATGGACGGCACCTTGGTCGATTCCGACGCGGTCGTCGACCGGAGCTGGAGCCGCTGGGCGACGGAGTACGGCGTACCTGCCGCCGACGTGCTCGCGATCGCGCACGGGAACCCGGCCGAGGCGACCATCACGCGGATGCGGCCCGACCTCTCGCCGGCCGAACGCGCGGCCGCGGTCGCGCGGGTGCTGGACATCGAGTGCGACGACGTGTCCGATGTCGTGGCCACGCCGGGCGCCCTCGAGCTGACTGCGCTGCTGGATGAGATGAGTCTGCCGTGGGCGGTCTACACGAGCGCCTCGACCCGGCTGGCGAAGGTCCGGCTGGACGCGGTCGGGATCTCGCCGTCGATCCTTGTGACGCTCGACGACGTCAAGCGGGGCAAGCCGGATCCTGAGGGGTATCTGCGGGCGGCGGAGCTGCTCGGCGTACCGGCTGTGCAGTGCCTGGTCGTCGAGGACACCGTGGTCGGCCTGACTGCGGGCCGGGCATCTGGTGCGTTGACCGCTGGGCTGAAGGGCATTGTCGCCGACATCGAGTTGGCTGACCTCCACCAGCTCGGCAGGCTGTTCAAAGGCTCGGAATGACCGCGGCCACGGAGGCGCGGGTTGACTCCGGACCTCGCGGCGACGAGATCCGGATCGGCATCGCCCTGTCGGCGATGGGGTTCGTCCTGGCCGGCCTCGGCGCGTGCGTCGCCATCCTCGCCCGCGACCTCGACGAGCCACCGGGCCGGCTCGCGCTGTTGTCGTCTGGCTTCGCGGTCGGTCTGCTCGTTGTCGCGGTGATCGGCCCGCGGTTGCTGCGCTCGTGGTCGATCCCGACGGCCATGGCGTTCGGCTCTGTTGTCTGCGCGTTCGGCGCGGGGCTGCTCGCCCTCGCCCCGGCGTACACCGTCGTCATCGCCGGCGCACTGTGCGTCGGACTGGGTGGAGCGATGCTCACACTGGTCGCACCGCTCATGCTCAACGGACCAACAGCCGCAGTGCGACTGAGCCGCGTCAACGCGGTCGCCAGCGGGGCAGGCATCCTCGCACCACTCACGATCGGCGCCATCGACGGCCTGGGTCCCAGCGGCCGCTTAGCCATGCTCGCCGCCGCGCCACCTCTGCTGCTCCTCGCCGTTCTCACTCGCCGCACCAACCCGATCGCCCCGGTCACACCGACCGACGGCCGACGGCCAGGTGGGCGCGTCGATAAGCCCGTGGCAGTGCTGATTGATTCGGCTCCGGCGGTGGGGTTGGGGCGGAAGTGGCGCGGACGGGTGGGGCGTCAGGTGGTTGTCGATGTCGGCATCGGGTGGTTGCGCGTCGTGCTCTCGGTTTCGGTCGAGTTCTGCTTCGTGGTCTGGGCGGTCGCGCGGTTGGTGGCAACTGGTTTGCCGACGGCAACCGCCGCTTTGCTCGGGAGTGCGTTCCCGATCGGGATGGCGGTCGGCCGGGCGATCGGCCCGATCCGCTGGCGCAACTGGTCACCCGTACTGCCCTCAGGTGCGCTGGCGGCCTGCGGCACCTTGATGGTCAGCCTGTTCGACACCCCGGCGATCGTCGCCGTCGGCCTGGTGGTGGCCGGTCTCGGCGTCGCGCCGCTCTATCCGGTCACCCTCGCATCCCTGGTCGCGACGCCCGGCCTCAGCTCAGCCCGCCTGTCCGCAGTCGGCGCACTGGCCTCCGGTACGGCGATCCTGCTCGCGCCGGCGGTCCTCGCCGTACTGGCACGAGCTGTCGATCTGCGTACGGCGTACTTGGTAACGCTGCCGCTGATCGCCGTACTTTTTCTGCTCAGCCGTCGATCCGGCCGGACCTCGTTCGTGTAGGGGGTGAAACGACCCGATCGACGAATGAGGTGACGTGATGTCCGAACCGACGATTTTCCTGGACAACCTGGCGATGCCCGAGTCGGGCCGCTGGCACGACGGGCGGCTGTGGTTCTGCAACTGGATCGAGCAGCAGGTGGTCGCCGTCGACGCCGACGGCAAGACGGAGTACTTCCCGGTGCCGGTCGAACAGCTCATGGGCTGGTCGATCGACTGGCTGGCCGACGGCCGGATGCTGACCACCGGCGAGAAGCTACGGCGCTACGAACCCGACGGATCAGTCACGGTCCTCGCCGAGCAGAAGGCGAACGAGCTGGTCCTGGATGCGCACGACAACATCTATCTGAACGGCGCAGACTTCAACTTCGCCGGCGGCGAGGCGCCGAAACCCGGCTACATCAAGCTGGTGACGCCGGACGGGCAGGTCCGCCAGGTCGCGGACGAGATCCAGTTCCCGAACGGGATGGTCCTCACGCACGACGGCCGGACGCTGGTCATCTCGGAGTCGTTCGCCGGCCGCCTGTCCGCGTTCGATGTCGAGCCGGACGGCGGGTTGTCCAACCGCCGCGTGTTCGCGGAGAACCTCGGCCCGGACGGCATCTGTCTCGACGCCGAGGGCGCGATCTGGGTACAGACCGGCGGAAACGCCGTCGTACGCGTCGCCGACGGCGGCGAGATCCTGCAGCACATCGACCTCCCCGAGAACCGCGCGCCGTTCGCGCTCACCCTGGCCGACTTCAACGGCCCGACCCTCTGCATCCTGACTTCGGAGTGGCACGCGGACGACAGCATCACCGACAACCTCGACCGCCTGAAGAACGGACCGCGCACCGGCCAGATCTTCACCGTCCCGGTCAGCGTCGGTCGGTAAGATCCTCCGCATGGAGTGCTTCGCCGCCGGGCGTACTCGGCGCTGACACCGGCCCGCCGCTGCCGCACGCGCGGCGCGCCGGTGACGCCTGCCCGGATTCCACCTTCGTTGTGAGAGGCACACTCCATGCAGATTCGTTCGTACGTCGACGCTGACCTGGCCCGGCTCATCGACCTGACCATCGACACCTTCGGGCCGTTCTTCGAAGACTCGTTCCGACCGCTGGTCGGCGAGACCATCTTCACGCACCAGCACGGTGACTGGCGGGGCGATTACCACCGTGAGGTCGCCGGGTTGCACGACCCGGCGCAGCACAAGTACGTCGCGATCGCCGAATCGGATGACGTCTTGCTCGGGTACGTCGCCTGGAACGTCGACGCGGTTCGCTCGAAAGGCACGGTCGAGTTGCTGGCGGTCTCAGCCGCGTACCGGCGGTCGAATGCCGGGACCGCGATGTGCGAGCACGCGTTCGAGGCGATGCGCGCCGAACAGGCGGAGTACGTCGAGATCGGCACTGGCGGCGACGACTTCCACGCGCCGGCGCGTGCGTTCTACGAGAGTCTCGGCTGCGTGAAACTCCCGGTCGCGGTGTACTTCAGGGAGCTCTAACACTGGTTGTCGATGAAGCGTTTGAGCATGCTCCGGCCCGTGGACGAACACCATGGGCCGGAGCATGATGAACAGATCAAGGCTGGGGGCTTCAGTACGTCTTGAGGGGGAGCTGTGACCATGGATGACGTGCGGTCCGACGGACCGTATGAGGACGACCCGGACGAGATGTCCCAGGAAGAGCAGGCCCGACTGCTCACCGAGCCGAGCTTCGATCACCGGCTCGACAACGAATCCGAACTGCTGGAAGAGGAGTTCGGCCCACCCGAACGCGGCGGGTACGGACGCCCACCCGCTGCCGAGCCTGAGTACAGCGGGAGCACCGGCTCATGAGCGGCATCGAGGACATGGTCCATCAGGCCGAACTCGACCTCGGCCTCACCGAGCCGAACAAGATCCAGAAGTGGTACCGCGACCAGAACGGCTCGGCCTTCAGCGGCAACTTCCCGTGGTGCGATGCGTCGATCACGTACTGGGCCTGGCATTCGGGCAACCAGAACGCGGTGACGTACGGCGGGTACTACGCCCTGACGACCGCACACGCCCACGCCTTCAAGAACCACAGCCAATGGCACAAGGACGTCGCCGGCATCCAGCGCGGCGACATCGTGTTCTTCGACTGGGGCGGCACCGACGTCAAGTCGAAGATCGACCACGTCGGCATCGTCACCGGTGTCAGCGGCGCGAACATCTACACGATCGAAGGCAACTTCGACGACAAGTGCGACCGCCACACCCGCAAGTCGGACGTGATCGCCGGATACGGCCGCCCGTCGTACGTGCACTCCACCGAACCACGCACCGGCTTCGTCACCTTCCCGGGCAAGTCCTTCTTCGTAATGGGCCGCAAGAGCCCGATCATCGCCGCGATGCACGCACGCCTGGTCGCGGTCGGCTGCAACAAGTACGAAACCCAAACAAACAAGGACACCTGGGGCACCGGCGACCTCAAGTCGTACTCAGCCTGGCAACAAAAACTAGGCTTCCACGGCTCAGTCTCCCAACCCGGCAGCGACGCCGACGGAATCCCCGGCGCCGAAACCTGGGACAAACTCAAAGTCCCCCGCACCTGACACCCGGTCCCCGTCGGGCTCCTCGGTCATCTCGCTGAGGAGCGTCGCCGGCCGATCGGCTGCGGACGTCTACTGCGCCGACGTGAGCCCGTCGACAAGCCCGCCGACGGACTCACCCACGCGTGGCCGCAGACGGACTGGCCTCGTGCGGTCGCAGACGGAATGCCCTCGCGCGTGGTTGCCGACAGGCTGTTCCAAGGGCGTAGTTGCCGACTGCCTCTTCCAAGGCGTGATGGCTGGCGGTCTCCGCACGCATGGTTGCTGGCGGACTCCCGACCACGTGCCCGCACCCGCAGCGCCAACCCACAGCAGGCGCAGAGGTCCGTCGAACGAGAGCTCGCGGTCCCACGACGGCGAGCCACGGATGCATTGCTGTAGGCAACCATCTACGACGCACGCCGGAAGCCGCTCGACACCGATTCGCCTGACGGCGAGCCGATCGACACGGATTCGCCTGACGGCGAGCCGCTCGACACTGATTCGCCTGACGGCGAGCCGATCGACACTGGATCGCCTGACGGCTGCGCGGACTGCTCGGTGCGCGGCTCGAGCGGGGCCTCAGGCCGGGGAGTCGCGATCGAGACCTGTCCGGTGGTGGTCTCGCGATCCGACTGCGGCGTGCTCACCTCACCCCAGATCACCTGGTACGCCGCCTCCCGAAACGAGCTCCCCGACGCCTCCTCCGCACCGCTCTCGCCCGCACCGCTCTTGCCCGCACCGCTCTTGCCCGCACCGCTCTTGCCCGCACCGCTCTTGCCCGCACCGCTCTTGCCCGCACCGCTCTTGCCCGC
>NZ_JBHXSQ010000005.1:80192-168379 GCF_042715335.1 Kribbella sp. NPDC058693 | reverse complement strand
CGCACCGCTCTTGCCCGCACCGCTCTTGCCCGCACCGCTCTTGCCCGCACCGCTCTTGCCCGCACCGCTCTTGCCCGCACCGCTCTTGCCCGCACTGCCGTCGTCAGCACTGCCCTCGCGTGCCCGCAATCGCCGAAGCAACTGACGCCCCAGCGCAGAGCGCCGAACCACCGAAGTAACCGCAGCCCTCGCCACAGACTGCTCGGTCGAGCCACGGTCACCCTCCTCCCAGCCGTCAACGTCGCGGTCGTTTGCCCCGCGATCTGGTTCGCGGTCCCTCGGCTGACGGTCGTTCGACGGCCGGTGGGTTGATGCTTGGTGCGGTGCATGGCGCGTTGGTGCGACGTCGCACGATGACTGCCCCGTGGGTGTGGGCGCGGTTGTCACCTGCCGTCGGCGCGGGTGATCCCGTGGGACCTGCATGGTCGTGCCGCCGACGTCGGTGGACGCGACATGGGTCGGGCGTTGATCAGCTCCGTCGTGGTGGGGTGGGGCGTTGGTCGACGGATTGTGATTGGGCGTTGATGAGTGGCGCGCGGCCCGCGACGGCGTCTGGGCATGCGGAGGCTTGGGGATCGTTGTGGGGTGAGGTGGAGGGTCGGCCCAGGTGGGGCGGGCGACGTGGACTTTGCCGTCGAGGATCGTGATGGTCCAGTCGCCTGCGTGGAGGTCGATGTGGTGGCGGCGGCAGAGCAGTACGAGGTTGGAGATCTTGGTCTCGCCGCCGTCGATCCAGGAGATGAGGTGGTGGGCGTCGCACTGGATGGGCGGGGCGCCGCATACTACGCAGCCGCGGTCGCGGGTGTTGAGGGCGCGACGCATTGCGCGGGTTACGAGGCGTTCGGAGCGGCCGACGTCCAGTGGTTCGGAGTTCGTTCCTAGGACGAGGGGGATGACCTTCGCGTCACAGGCGAGACGCCGGATCGCGGCCGCTGACAAGCCGTCGCCGTACACGGTGTCGCCGATCGCATCCGCTGCCGCTGACTTGAGGTCCTGCAGGTCGATGGTGATTGTGATGTTCGCCTTCGCTCCGAAACCTGGCACGTCGGCGGCTCCATCCGGCCCCCGACTGACGCCAGCGCCCGTCGCTCCTTCCGGGCCGGCCACACGCCCGTCCGCACCTTCGCCCGACGTACCGCTCGCGAGGCCGGTGCGGTTGGCAGGACTCGCGCCGCAAGCATTGCTGGTGCTGGTGCTGGTGCTGGTGCCGCCGCTGCCGCCGCTGCCGCCGCTGGTGCTGCCGATCGTGGCGATCGCTTCACCGTCACCGATTCCGCGGCTAGCTTCGGCTCCGCGGGCCGAGTTCTCCGCGTCGCTCGCGTCGCTCGCGTCGGTTGTGCTGTTTGTGCTGCGCGTGCTGCTCGCAGAGCTCGGGGTGCTCCCGGCGTCCGGTCCGGTGGGGCGAGGGGTGCGTGGGGTTGGGGTGCCTGCTTCTAGGGCTGTGGCGGCGATGGTGAGGGTGGTGGTTAGGGCGTCGGCTTGGCGCTTTTCGCGGGAGCGGGGGTCTGGGTCGCCGTCGAGGGTCTTGTGGGGGCGGGCGCCGGCGTGGATGAGGGAGCGGAAGAGTTCGGCGTTCTCGTTGGCCAGGTAACCGCGGAACTTCACGCCTCGGTCAGCTTGGGTCAGGGTGAGCGTTTCGCGGGCGTAGGCCTTGTGTTCTTCGGGTTCGGGGCCATCGGTGTCGAGGACGTCTCGGATGCGCTGGCCGGCTCTGCGTAGCTCGAAGGGGGACAGGTGGCGGGCCAGGCCGATGAGTTCGCGCTCGGCGACGGCGACGTCTTCGGCGGGAACCTTTGACGGGACCTGGTCGAGCGCTGAGACGATTGCCTCCGCTTGCGCGGGACGCAGTACGACCTCGGTTGCTTCGTGGGCATCAGCGTCCGTGGGGTCTGAGTGGGGATCGGGGAGGGCGGCGGAGACGGCGTCGTACTTGGCTAGGGAGCGGGCGAGGCGTACGTCGCGGAGGGCGCGGGAGCGGTCCAGGCGGTAGCGGAACTCGAGCAGTTGGGCGGTGCTGTGGGCGCCGAGCTCCTGTGCGTGTTCGAGAACGTCGATCCGGGCGATGAGTTGGAGACGGTACGTTTCGACGCGGGCGAGGGCAGCATCGACTTGGTCGAGAGTCGACAGCACTTCTGCGCTGCTCATCGACCAGGCCGGTCGCTCGCCCAAGAGTTCCATGCCGATGACTCTAGACACGGCCACCGACAGTTCTCAAACTCGAAAGCCCTTTATTTCAAGGGATTCTGGTTATCCAAAGATTTCAATCTGTGGATAACATCGCTCTCGTTGCTGTGGGCAACGATATGTTGGCGGCTAGGGCTTGGCGTACTTGCCGACCATGCGGACCAGGGTGTCGGGCGGGATGACTTTGACGTGTGGGGCGAGGTTGCTGACGACGGACAGTACGTTGTCGACGGACTTGCTCCAGGCGTGCCAGACGACGATCGAGTAGCCGGCGGTGGAGTGGGGGTTGCGGGTGGCGGCGTTGAGTTCGGCGGTGACGGATGCCTCGTCGGCGCCGTCGAGGCCGTCCCACAGCATGGTGCGGGCTGAGATCACCGGCTTGCCTTCCGACCAGACGACCTTGCCCTTGAGGCCGTCGTACCGGGAGTACTCGAGGTAGATCAGGCCGTCGATCTCGCGGCGCTTGAGGTATGACGACCAGAGGCGGGTGTTCTCGAAGGCGTTGAAGTCGATGATCTGGGCAACGGAGAGGTCGGCTCGGCCCATCGCCTTGGCCAGTGATGCGGTGTGCCTCTCGAGGGCGGCGGTGGGGTAGCGGCTTGGGTACATGTAGCCGGCGCCGGATGGGCCGACGACCCAGCGGTCTGTCTCGGATTGCTCGTAGAACCAGCGCATGACGGACGGGGCCAGGTCGATCAGGGAGGGGGAGATGCCCCAGCCGAGGTCGACTTCACCGCGGCGAGGGCTGCCGAACCAGCGCGGGTCGGTCGGGAAGTCGCCGAGCGCCCATTGGATGTTGTCGCCGTCGGTGATGAGGAAGCTGACGTAGTGGGCGTTGGGGTCCGGTGCTGGTTCGAGGGCCCTCCCCCCACCCCCTCCGCTCTGTGGTCCGTTCGTCGGTCGAGCGGTGGACGGCGCTGGGCGTAGGGCGGGGTCGAACGCGCGGCCTCGTTGGGTCAGGTGGTCCTCTCGGATGCCTGACAGCACTGACAGGTTGCGTGCGTGGTCGGCGGGCAGGGTTTTTACGCCCGTGCTCGAGTTGACCCCGATGAATGCGTCCTCGCCGTTCGAGGCGTCGCCCCAGCCGATGACTGTGCCGTCGTCGGTCAGGGCGCTGACTACCTGGGCGCGGAAGTCCGAGTTGCCGTCGAAGAAGGCGAGCGTCCCAGCCATCGTGACGTAGTCCCGGAGCCGCTCCGGGAAGTCGGCGCGCTGCTCGACCACGACGTCGTGTCGTAGGCGGGGCCAGTACGTCTCGAACACCCAGCGGTCGTCCTTGTCCCGCACGTCCAGGACTTTGCGCAATCCGTGCTGGATCGCGAGTGCCTCCAAGCTTTCCTCGATGGCTACAGCACCCGTCACGCCGGCGAGCGTGGTCGCGACGTTGACCGACGGAGTGCCCGTACGGAAGAGAACATATCCGCGTACGCCGGACCGCCCGACGGTTTTCCACAGGTCTTCGGTCCGGACGCGGACGCCGTACTGCGAGACCAGGCCGTCGAGCCAGTGCTGGTAGCCCAAGGTCGGCAGGTTGAGGTAGAGGGACTCGCCGCCGCGGCGGGCCATCAGGCCCTGGAGGGTTGTCGCGAGTGTGCGCTCGGCGGGGGAGAGGGAGTCCTCGGTCAACACGTTCAGGAACCGAGGCCGCTGCCCCTTGGGGTACGCGGAGGACGGCGAAGATCCGAAGGCGAGTGACGGCGAGACAGCGGCACCGAGCCCCACTCCCGCAGTCAGGCCGAGCAGTCGTCGACGGGAGAGCGCGAAGCGATCGGACATGGGAGGCCTCCAGGGAGCGGCTGGTGGATGTCCTTCGTTGTCAACTGGACCGCGACGATGCCACAGCCGTCACTCCATCACAAGACCTCAGGCCGGAACCGGCAGTTCATAACGGCGAAGCAGCTCCGCCAACGCCGGCACCCCGGCCGACAGGTCGTACAGCTCCGCCCGCAGCCCAACCCCCGAAGCAGCCTCAACATTGGCGACGTTGTCGTCCACGAACAGTACCGACGAAGCAGGCAGGTCCAGCGCCCCGAGAATCGCCCGGAAGTACGCCGGATCCGGCTTCGCCAGCCCCAGGTCGCACGAGTAGAACGTCTGGTCGAACCAAGCGCCGTACCCCCGCTCGTCCTGCATGAGAGCCCGCCGGTACGCCTGCTGGTTGGTCGCCAGATGGCACCCCACCCCAGCAGCACGCAAGGATGAGATCAACGACACAACCCCAGGCTCAGCCGCGAACCAGCTCCACGGCTCCAGCGCCTCGTCCACGGACGCCGTCGAGTTCCACCGCCTCAGTACGTCGGCCAGCGCGTCCCGGAAGTCGACCTTGCCGACCAGGCACGGCTTCTCCGCCGCCATCAGGTCGGCCACGAACGCCTCCCCGTCCGCAGGAACGAGCGACGACAGTCGCCCCCACCAATCGGAGGTCGGGCGCTGGACGACGCCATCGGCATCGAAGAGGACGGCGGTGACGGCACGCATCATCATGAGGCCAATCTTGTCACCGGCACCTTGACCGGTTCAGTCGGTATGCGCTTACCTAATGGCTACGTAAACATATCTGGACACCTTCCGGCGAAATCCAACAGAAAGCGCCAGGTGAGGCTATGACGTTGAGCAGAAGGCACTTCCTCGCGGTCGGCGGCTCCGCAGCCGCAGCCGCCGCGGGACTCACCGGCTGCGGCTCCCGCAGCTCACTGGGCGGATCGAACGAGCTCAGCATGTGGACCTGGGTCGGCTCCGTCAACGACGGTCTGATCGGTCAGGCGGAGAAGGCGGTCCCGGGGTACGACGGCATCAAGCTGGCGATGACCCGGATCGGCAGCAACTACAAGACCAAGGTGCTGACCGCCCTGGCCGGCAAGTCCCTCGTCCCGGACATCGTCGCGATCAACGACGACGTCGCGACGTACTTCCCGAACGCCGACCAGTTCCACGATCTCAACGAGCTCGGCGCCAAGGACCTCGAGAAGGACTTCCTGCCCTGGAAGTGGAAGCTCGGGATCACGCCGGACGACAAGATGATGGCCTACCCGATGGACACCGGGCCGACCGCGCTGTTCTACCGGACCGACATCTTCCAGAAGGCCGGGATCGACATCGATCCCGCCGCGGTCGCGCAGCTCGCGCCCGACTGGGACACCTACATCCAGCTCGGCAAGAAGCTCAAGCAGTCCGTACCCGGCTCGGCGATCACCGACAACATCACCGGCATCTACGGCTACCGGATGGCACAGCAGTCGAAGCGCTACATGTCCGAGGACGGCCACTACATCGGCGACCAGGACCACGTCCGGGAGGCCTTCGACCTCTCCGTCCGGGTGGTGAAGGAAGGGCTGTCGGCCAACGCACAGAACTCGACCGACAAGAACGCCGTCGTCACCAACGGCAAGCTCGTCGCGTACAACGCTGCGGTCTGGTGGGCGCAGCTCGGGCCGAAGAACGCGGCCCCGAAGACCAAAGGACTCTGGCGGGTGACGGCGGCTCCTGGTGGCGCCGGCAACAAGGGCGGGTCCTTCCTGGCAATCACGAAGTACTGCAAGAACCCCGAGGCGGCGTTCGCGTTCATCAGCTGGCTCGAGTCGTCGAAGAACCAGGCCCAGGCGTTCCTCGACCCGGTGCTGTTCCCGTCCACGCCCGCGACGTACGCGGACAAGACGCTGACCGCGCCCGACCCGTTCTTCGGCGGGCAGCAGATCGTCGACGTGTTCGCGGACTCCGCGAAGAAGTACCCGGGTGCGTACTTCTCGCCGTACGACACGATCATCGACACGCCCATCAGCTCCGAGCTCGTCAACATCGAGGCGGCCGGCAAGGACCCCGACCAGGCCTGGGCCGACGCCCAGCGCCAGGTGCAGCGCGAACTGACCCGAGCGGGGGCGATCTGACATGGCAGTCACCAGCAAAGCTGCCCCGGCCGCAGTGACCGCGGCCGCCGCGACAGCCGACAAACCGCCGAACAAGTACAGGCAGGCGATGCCGCAGTACGCCGCGGTCGCGCCGTTCTTCATCTTGTTCGCGATCTTCGGCGCGTTCCCGGTGCTGTTCTCGATCTGGATCTCGTTCCACTCCTGGGACGGCATCGGGCAGATGAAGTGGGTCGGGCTGGAGCAGTACCACTACCTGCTCACCGACGCCACGTTCTGGAAGACGATCGGCAACACGCTGATCATCTGGGTGCTGTCCACCGTGCCGATGCTGCTGCTCGCGCTGGTCATCGCCAACGCGCTGCACAACGCGACCCGGCTCCGCACCTTCTACCGGATCGCCTACTTCATCCCGAACGTCACGTCGGTGGTCGCGATCACCCTCGTGTTCGGCTCGATCTTCAGCAACAACTTCGGCCTGCTGAACGCGTTCCTGCAATCCATCGGCGTCGGCCAGGTCGAATGGCTCACCTCGCCGTGGGGCATCAAGATCGCGATCGCAACCATCGTCACCTGGCGATGGGTCGGCTACAACGCGATCATCTACCTCGCCGGACTGCAGGCGATCTCGGCAGACGTCTACGAAGCCGCCAAGGTGGACGGCGCGAGTCCACGGCAGACGTTCTGGCGGATCACCGTCCCGATGATGCGACCGGTGATCCTGTTCACCGCGGTCACCTCGACCATCGGCGGACTGCAGATCTTCACCGAGTCCCGCGTGCTGTTCGGCGACACCAACAACATCGGCGGACCGGGCGACGCCGGCCTGACGATCGTCTCGTACCTGTACCAGTCCGCGTTCATCAACAACCAGTTCGGGTACGGCGCCGCCGTCGGCTGGGCGCTGTTCATCCTGATCGTGCTGTTCAGCATCATCAACTGGCGGTTGATCGGCGGCAGCGACGACGAACGCCTGACCCGACGCGCCGCTCGGCGGGTGGAACGCAAGATCGCAGCCCAGAATGCCAAGAGGGAGGCCGCAGATGTCCATTGAGCGCCTACGCACCGCCGTCGGCCACGTCGTGCTCATGCTCGGCGTCCTGGTCTCGCTCTTCCCGTTCTACTGGATGGTGGTGATGGCGTCCAACACGACGCCGGACATCTTCACCTATCCGCCCCGGCTGTGGATCGGATCCCACCTGTTCGAGAACATGGGCAAGGTGCTCGACAACATCGACTTCTTCGGCTCGATGCTGCTCACCCTGATCGCGTCGCTCGGAGTCACCGTGCTGGTGCTGTTCTTCGACTCGCTCGCCGCGTTCGCGTTCGCGAAGTACGACTTCCCCGGCCGGAACGTCCTGTTCGCGATCCTGCTCGCGACCTTCATGATCCCGACCCAGCTGTCGCTGGTACCGCAGTTCGTCACGCTCGCCGAGTTCGGCTGGATCGGCTCGCTGAAAGCACTCATCATCCCCGGCGCCGCGAACGCGTTCGGGATCTTCTGGATGCGCCAGTACGCCCGCGGCGCGATCCCCGACGAACTCATCTCGGCCGCCAAGGTCGACGGCGCCGGCTTCTTCCGGCAGTACCTCACCGTCGGCCTGCCGGTACTGCGGCCCGGGCTCGCCTTCCTCGGCATCTTCACGTTCATCAACGTCTGGAACGACTACCTCTGGCCGCTGATCGTGATGACCGACCCGAACCGCCTCACCCTGCAGGTCGCCCTCGACCAGCTCAACGGCATCTACGGCACCGACTACTCGATGGTGATGGCCGGTGCCCTGATGAGCGTCATCCCCCTGATCGGCGTCTTCCTGATCGGCGCGCGTTCCTTCATCGCCGATCTGGCCGCAGGCGCCATGAAGTTCTGACCTGAAACCAACAATCACAACGGGACTCCTTTTGACTGACCAAACGCTCCGCTGGGGCATCCTCGGCACCGGCAACATCGCTTCCCGGTTCGCCAGCCAGGTGCCGACGTCGAAGACCAACGAGGTCGTCGCCGTCGGCAGCCGGTCCCTCGACTCGGCCAACGCCTTCGCCGACAAGTGGGACATCGCGCACCGGCACGGCTCGTACGACGACCTGCTCGCCGACGACACCGTCGACGCCGTCTACATCGCCACCCCGCACCCGATGCACGTCGAGTGGGCGATCAAGACCGCCGAAGCCGGCAAGCACGTGCTGTGCGAGAAACCGCTCGCGATCAACCGGGCCTGGTCCGAGGCGATGATCGAGGCCGCGGTACGCAACAACGTCTTCCTGATGGAGGCGTTCATGTACCGGTGCCTGCCGCAGACCAAACTGGTCGCCCAGCTCGTCCGCGACGGCGAGATCGGCAAGGTCCACCAGATCCAGGCCACGTTCGCGTTCGCCGCGGGCTTCCGGCCGGAGTCCCGGATCTTCGCCGACGAACTGGCCGGCGGCGGCATCCTCGACGTCGGCGGCTACCCGGTCTCGTACTCGCGGCTGATCGCGGGTGTCGCGGCCGGGCAGCCGTTCGCCGACCCGGCCGCCGTCAGCGCGGTCGGACACGTCGGTGAGACCGGCGTCGACGAATGGACGGTCGCGACGCTGTTCTTCGACGGCGGCGTCACCGCGCAGGTCAGCACCGGCGTACGGCTCAGCGACCAGAACCAGGTCCGGATCTACGGCAGCGAGGGGTACCTCGTCGTCGAGGACCCGTGGTTCGGCGGCGACGGCAAGCCGAACCACGTCACCCTGCACAAGGTGGGGGAGGAGCCGCGGGACATCTCCGCGGAGCCCGCCCTCATCTACGCGGCCGAGGCCGAAGCGGTGCAGGCGGCGATCCAGGCCGGCGCGCAGGAGGCGCCGGAGATGAGCTGGGCCGACACGCTCGGCAACCTCACCGTCCAGGACCAGTGGCGGGCCGCGATCGGGCAGCAGTACGCGAGCGAGCGGGACGACGCGACGATCCCGACCGCGACCGGACGTCCGCTCGCCCGGCGCGACGACGCCCCGATGACGTACGGGAAGGTGGCCGGCCTGGACAAGGATGTGTCCCGGCTCGTCATGGGCGTCGACAACCAGCAGACGCTCCCGCACGCCGCGGTGATCTTCGACGACTTCGTCGAACGCGGCGGTACGACGTTCGACACGGCCTACATCTACGGCGGCGGACGGGGTGAGCGGCTGCTCGGGCAGTGGATGAAGTCCCGCGGCAACCGCGACGAGGTCGTTGTCATCGGCAAGGGCGCGCACACGCCGTACTGCGACCCCGAGTCGATCACGCGGCAGCTGAACGAGAGCCTCGAACGGCTGCAGACCGACCACGTAGACCTCTACCTGATGCACCGCGACAACGAAGAGATCCCGGTCTCGGAGTTCGTCGACGTCCTCAACGAGCACTTCAAGGCCGGCCGGATCAAGGCGTTCGGCGGCTCCAACTGGTCGCTGGAACGCTTCGACGCGGCCAACGCGTACGCCGAGGCGAACAGCAAGCAGCCGTTCACGCTGCTCAGCAACCACCTCAGCCTCGCCCGCGCGTACGACGTACCGTGGGCCGGCTGCCGGCATGTGTCGGACGACGAATCGCAGGCCTGGCTGCGAGAGCGGCAGGTCGCGCTGTTCCCGTGGTCGAGCCAGGCCCGCGGGTTCTTCACCGGACGCGCCAAGCCGGAAGACACCTCGGACTCCGAGCTCGTGCGCTGCTTCTACTCCGACGAGAACTTCCGCCGGCTGGACCGCGCGCGGGAGCTCGCGAAGGCCAAGGGCGTCGAGCCGACCGCGATCGCTTTGGCGTGGCTGCTCCACCAGCCGTATCCTGTATTTCCGCTGATCGGGCCGCGTCACATCAGCGAAACCCGCACCTCGACACCGGGACTTTCGGTGTCGCTGACCGAGGACGAAGTGGCCTACCTCACGTCCTGAAAGCCGAGTCTGAGCCGAATTGGTGGCTCGCTGACACCCATGTAACATGGTCTGTCGGTGTCACGACCCTGAACACGGAGAATCATGTCTAAGAAGTGCGATGTCTGCGGCAAGCAGCCGACGTTCGGCAACAGCGTTGCCCGTCTGGGTAAGGGCGCGATGATCCGGCGGGTCAAGGCTCGTACGCCCCGCCGTTTCAACCCCAACATCCAGCCGGTCCGGGCGATCATCAAGGGAACCCCGACCAAGCTGAAGGTCTGCACGTCCTGCATCAAGGCCGGCAAGGTCCAGCGCGTCGTCGGCTGATCCCCAGCTTTAACTCCGTGTAGGGCCTTTCGACAGGCGCCCGGGAAACCTCCCGGGCGCCTAGTCGTGTTTGCGCGCCACCACCGTGATCTCGTTCCGGTTGTGATGCAGCTGCCGCGCATGCAGTACGTCGTACCGCTCGCGCAGGACGTCGATCCCGCGCCGCGCGCCGTCGAGCGGGTTCTTGCCGCCGCCCTTCAACGTCACGATCGCCAGACCGCCGCGGCGTAGCTGAGCCGCCGCGTCCAGCATCATCCGGGCACTCATCAGTTGGTCCATCCGCATGTCGTTGACCACCACGTCGAAGCGGATCCGGTTCGCCGCGAAGAAGCGGCCCGCGGTCGTCGCCTCATGATGAATCCGCCGGTCGCCGCGCAGCCGCGGATCCAGCGAACCCGGGTCCACCGACCACACCTCCTGCCCGTGCTGCCGCAGGATCCGCGTCCAGCCACCCGGCGAAGCACCCAGGTCGACCGCCTTCCCGCCGGCCGGCAGCTCCAGCCCGAAGGTCGCGATCGCCTCCTCCAGCTTGAACTCCGACCGCGACACCCGCTCGTCACCACGAGCCAGCCGCATCCGCCCACCCGGCCAGTCCGACAAGCTGTCCGCCAGTCGGTTCACGCCGACCAACAACTGCTTCCCGGCGACCACTCCCGACACGACCACGTCCTGCCCGGACCGCGTGCTCGTCACCCCGCGGCTCGCCAACGCGTCCACGATCAGGTGGTGGTACGAGCTGCCGGTGCCGTCGACCCAGGTCTGCACCGCGACCGACTTCGCCGAGATCTCCTCGAGCAGCGTCGTCGCGAGCTCGGACTCGGTCGGCAGGTCGTCCACCGGATAGCCCGCGACCTCCCGGGTCAGGTGCCGGACGAACATGATGCGGCCTTCGTCACACGCCGCCGCGAACTCCTCGACCGGTACTGCGGTATCCGCCAGCCGCGCCACCTCGGCCCCGAGCCGCTCGAACCGGTGCTCACCCGGGAACGCCTCGCGGATCTCCCGGACCGCGTACCGGTAACTGTCGGACGCGAACGAGAACAGAACGGAGCGAGGCACAGCACATGGTAAACGGACCCGTACTAACCTTCCGGGCGTGGAGGAATTGACCGTCGAGGTGTTGCGAGCCTGGGCCCGGACCGCGCTGGCGGAGCTCGCCCGCGCCCGGACCGAGATCGACGAACTGAACGTGTACCCGGTGCCGGACGGCGACACCGGCACCAACCTCTACCTGACCTGGGAAGCCGCCTGCGACGCGCTGCCCAAGGGCGAACTGACCTTCACCGAGGCAATCCAGGCCTTCGGCCGCGGCGCTCTGCTCGGCGCCCGCGGCAACTCCGGCGTCATCACCTCCCAGCTGATCCGCGCCTGCGGCCTCCGCCTCGACGAGAACCTGCCCCGCAACCGCGGGAACGGCGTACTCGCGGACCCCCGGATGAGCGAGCCGGCCGCCTTCGCGGACGCGCTCAAGTACGCCGCCGACGCCGCGTACGGCGCGGTCGCCCAGCCCGTCGAAGGCACCATGCTGACCGTCGCCCGCGCGGCTGCCACCGGCGCGATGACCGCCGCGAACGACGGCAAGACCCTCGCCGACGTCTGCCTGGCCGCCGTCGCGTCCGCCCGGCAGGCCCTCACCAAGACCACCGAACAGCTCGACGTACTGCGGCGCGCGGGCGTGGTCGACGCCGGGGGAGCCGGCCTCGTGGTGATCCTCGGCGCGATGGAGTCCGTACTGACCGGCCGTCACGTGCGGGTCGACGTACCGGCCAGGGTCGAGCCGCAGGGCGAGAGCGCCGAGAGCCAGGACGGCCCGGCGTACGAGGTGATGTATCTGCTGGACGCGACCGACGACAAGGTCAGCGACTTCCGGCAGAGCCTGGCCGCGCTCGGCGACTCGGTCGTCGTGGTCGGCGGCGACGGACTCTGGAACGTCCACGTACACACCGACGACGTCGGCGCCGCGATCGAACACGGCATCGACATCGGCCGCCCACACCGCATCCGCGTCACGCACTTCGCCGACCAGGCCCATCATCACGAACCCGCTCCAGGTCGCGCGGTGATCGCGGTCGTCGCCGGGGACGGGCTCGCCGACCTGTACGCCGAAGCCGGCGCCCGGGTGATCCGCGGCGGACCCGGTCGGCGCTGCTCGACCGGTGAACTGCTGCAGGCGATCGAGCAGTCCCAGGCGCCCGAGATCGTGATCCTGCCCAACGACCAGGACTCGATCGCGGTCGCCGAGGCCGCCGCCACCGCCGCCCGCCAGGACGGCATCCGGGTCGCGGTGATCCCGACCCGCGCGCAGGTCCAGGGCCTGGCCGCGATCGCCGTCCACGACCCCGAGCGCAGCTTCGACGACGACGTCGTACACCTGTCCGCGGCCGCCGGGCAGACCCGGCACGGCGCGGTGACCATCGCGATCAAGGACGCCTGGACGATGGCCGGGCGCTGCCGGATCGGCGACGCGCTCGGCGTGGTCGACGGAGACTTCGCGCTGATCACGGACGACCTGGAGACGGCCGCGGTCGGTGTCGTCGACCGGCTGCTCGGCGGCGGAGGCGAGCTGCTGACGATCGTCACCGGCCGGGACGCGGACCCGGCCCTGGCCGAGGCGGTCGAACGGCACGTCCGCCGGCAACGCAAAGATGTCGACGTCGTGGTGTACGACGGAGGGCAGGACAGGTACCCGCTGCTGATCGGGGTGGAATGAAGACCGACATCGACCGCAAGCTTCGCGACTTCCTCGGCGCGAAGACGGCCAAGACCTTCGCCGACGTGCTCGAGATCGAGACCGTCGGCGAGCTGCTGCGGCACTACCCGCGGCGGTACCTGAAGAAGGGCGAGCTGACCCCGTTCGACGAGCTCGAGGTCGGCGACCAGGCCACCGTCAACGGCCGGGTCAAGAAGGTCACCGTGCGGTCCCTCGACACCAAGGCCGAGATCCCGCTCGCCGACGTCCAGCGCTGGACCCGGCGGAAGACGCTCACCAAGGTCGTCGTCACGGACGGCCGCCGCGATCTCGAGCTGGCGTTCTTCAACCAGCCGTGGCTGGCCACCAAACTGACGCCAGGCACCGCCGCCCTGTTCTGGGGCGAGGTGACGATGTTCCGCGAGACCATGCAGCTGAAGAGCCCCGGCACCGAGATCCTCGACGAGGAAGACCTGACCGAGGCCGAGATCGAACGCCGGGCCAGGCCGTTCCGCCCGCTCTACCCGGCGACCGCGAAGTTGCCGACCGCAACGATCGAGCGGTCGATCAAGATCGTTCTGGACAGCCTGGACGAGCGGCTCGACGACCCGATCCCCGAGCTGATCCTCCGCAAGGAGAAGCTGCTCGGTCTGCGGGAAGCCTTGCAGAAGGTGCATCTTCCCGATACCGAGAAGGACATCAGCGACGCCCAGCAGCGGTTCCGGTTCGAGGAAGCGTTGGTGATGCAAACGATTCTTGCCCAGCGGCGGGCGGTGACGGATGCGCTGAACGCCGTACCGCGGCCGCGCGTCGAGGGTGGTCTGCTCGACGAGTTCGACCAGCGGCTGCCGTTCGAGCTGACCGAGGGACAGGCCGAGGTGGGGGAGGAGATCTTCGCCGATCTGGCTCGTCCGCACCCGATGCACCGGTTGCTGCAGGGCGAGGTCGGCTCCGGCAAGACCGTGGTCGCGCTGCGGGCGATGCTGTCCGTGGTCGACAACGGCGGTCAGGCGGCGCTGCTCGCCCCGACCGAGGTGCTGGCCGTCCAGCACCACAAGACGCTGACGAAGATGCTCGGCGATCTCGCGGAGCAGGGGATGCTCGGCGGCGCGGAGCACGCGACCAAGATCGGTCTGCTGACCGGTTCGCTGAACGCGGCAGGACGCCGTACGGCGATGCTCGATGCGGCCAGCGGTGCCGCCGGGATCGTGGTCGGGACGCATGCGTTGCTCGAGGACAAGGTGCAGTTCGCGGATCTCGGGCTGGTCGTGGTCGACGAGCAGCACCGGTTCGGCGTCGAGCAGCGGGCCGCGTTGAGCGCGAAGTCCGGCGACAACACCCCGCACGTGCTGGTGATGACCGCGACGCCGATCCCGCGGACGGTGGCGATGACCGTGTTCGGCGACCTCGCGGTCTCCACGCTCACACAGCTTCCGGCCGGGCGGTCGCCGATCCAGTCGTCGGTCGTCCCCGCCAAGGAGAAGCCCGAGTGGCTGCAACGAGCCTGGACCCGGGTCCGCGAGGAGGTCGGCAAGGGGCACCAGGTGTACGTCGTCTGCCCGCGGATCGGGGACGACGTCAAGAACGCCGGCGACGAGGAAGGCGAGCTCCTCGAGACCGATGAAGGCGGGAAGAAGCAGGCGCGGCCGCCGATCTCGGTCATGCAGGTCGCCGAGGCGCTGGGCGAGATCCTGTACGACCTGCGCGTCGAGATCCTGCACGGGCGGCTGCCGGCCGAGGAGAAGGACGCGGTGATGTCGCGGTTCGCGGCCGGCGACATCGACGTACTGATCGCGACCACGGTGATCGAGGTCGGTGTCGACGTACCGAACGCCTCGACGATGGTGATCATGGACGCCGACCGGTTCGGCATCTCGCAGCTGCACCAGCTCCGCGGCCGGGTCGGGCGCGGCAAGGTGCCCGGGCTGTGTCTGCTGGTCACGGATCTGTGGCCGGGGTCCAAGTCGTACGGGCGACTGGACGCTGTCGCGTCCACGACCGACGGCTTCGAGCTGTCCCGGATCGACCTGGAGACCCGGCGCGAGGGTGACGTCCTCGGCGTCGCCCAGTCAGGCCGCCGGACCAGCCTGAAGCTGCTCAGCGTGCTGCGCGACGAGGACATCATCCTCGCCGCCCGCCATGTGGCGAACTCGATCGTCTCGGTGGACGCGGAGCTGGCCGAGTACCCGGTGCTTAGGTCCGTCGTCCGCAGCGCGCTGGAGTCCGAGACCACCGAGTACCTGGAGAAGACGTGACGCGGATCGTCGGGGGAGCGGCCGGCGGGCGGCGGATCGCCGTACCGGCGGGGAGTGGGACGAGGCCGACGGCGGACCGGGTGCGAGAGGCGCTGTTCTCGTCGCTGGAGTCGGAGTTCGGCAGCTTCGTCGGGCTGGCCGTGCTCGACCTGTACGCCGGATCGGGCGCGATCGGGCTCGAAGCGCTGTCCCGTGGTGCGACGAACGTGATGCTGGTCGAGTCGGACCGGCGGGCCGCCGACGTGATCGCGGCCAATATCAAGGTCGTCGGGCTGCCTGGGGCAAAGCTCGTGACACGCCCGGTCGAGAAGATCAGTGCGGGTGAGGTTCCGGCCGAGTTCGACCTGGTGTTCGCGGACCCGCCGTACAAGCTGGAGACCACCGAGCTGCAGGACGTACTGACCGACCTGGCGCAGCGCGGATGGCTGGCCGATGACGCGGTGGTGGTCGTCGAGCGGGGGAAGCGGGAGCCGTGGGAGTGGCCGGAAGGGTTCGCCGCGCTGCGGGACCGCAAGTACGGCGAGGCGCGGCTTTGGTACGGTCACCGGCATGGCTAAGGCGGTCTTTCCCGGGACCTTCGACCCGCCCACCGTCGGGCACCTCGACATCGTCACCCGGGCGGCTGCCGCCTTCGACGAGCTGATAGTCGCGACCGGGGTGAACCAGTCGAAGAACCGGCTGTTCGGACCGCAGGAGCGGATCGAGATGCTCACCGAGCTGATCGCGCCGTTCCCGAACGTGCGGATTGGCACCTTCGACGGGCTGCTGGTCGACTACTGCCGGGCCGAGGGCGCCGGCGTGATCGTGAAGGGCCTGCGCTCGGCCGCCGACTACGATTACGAGCTGCAGATGGCCCAGCTGAACCGGCGGATGACCGGGGTCGACACCCTTTTCTTCCCGACCGCGCCGGAGAACAGTTTCATCTCCTCCAGCTGGGTCAAGGAGATCGCCCGGCTCGGCGGCGACGTGAGCACGTTCGTGACACAGGCCGTTCACTCCCGGTTACTGGACAAGCTCTAGCCGACCCCGAATTGGGCGCAGCGCCGCGGAGTTGGTAATGTAGAGCACCGGTCTCGACGAGACCGAGTTCTTGCCTGCCCACGCCTGAAAGGTTCGCTCTGAGCGTCTTGGACCCGCGGTCCCCACTCGTGATCGATACGCACGAGCTGACACGCCGCGCCGGGTCCCAACGCGAAGTCACTTTCACGGCGCCGGCGCCGGCAGATCTCGGAATCGACGTGATCGGCGTCCCCGAAGGCGATCCGATCCAGTTCGATCTACGGCTGGAATCGGTGGTCGAAGGGGTGCTCGTCACCGGTACGGCCCGTGGCCGTCTGGTCGGGGAGTGCGCGCGGTGCCTGGTCGATATCGAGGACGAGTTCCTCGCTGACGTCCAGGAGCTGTACGTCTACCCGGAGAGCGAAGCCGAGCCGGACGAGGCCAGCCGGATGGAGGGCGATCTGATCGACCTCGAGCCGGTGCTGAGGGACCAGGTGGTGCTCGCACTACCGTTCCAGCCGCTGTGTACGGACGACTGTCCGGGTCTGTGCCCCGACTGCGGGGCACGCCTGGCGGACGAGCCCGGCCATCAGCACGAGGACGGTGTCGACCCGCGCTGGGCCGCCCTCGGCGGTCTGCTCCAGACCGACGAACCACCGCAGCACAACTGAACACCAACGTCAGCTAGCCGGCCGGGTCCACCAGCCCCCGGCCGAACCGAGGAGTCATAACCGTGGCCGTTCCGAAGCGGAAGATGTCGCGCAGCAACACCCGTAGCCGCCGGGCCCAGTGGAAGACCACTGCCCCGTCGCTGGTGACCTGCGTGAACCCCGCCTGCCGCGCGAAGCACCTGCAGCACACCGTTTGCCCCAACTGCGGCCAGTACGGCGCCAAGGGCGAGCGTCGCCAGGTCGTCGAGAGCTAAACGGCACCAACCCAGTGAACTCTGCCAACGAAACGGGGCTCTACGCCGAGCTGAACCAGCGGCTCGGCGTATCGCTGGCTGACGAATTGCTGGAGCACGCCTTCACCCACCGCTCGTACGCGTACGAGAACGGCGGGTTGCCGACGAACGAGCGGCTGGAGTTCCTCGGGGACTCCGTGCTCGGCGTCATCGTCACGGAGTCGCTGTTCCGGAACCACCCGGACCTGTCCGAGGGCCGGCTGGCCAAGCTACGGGCCGCGGTGGTCAACATGCGTGCGCTCGCGGGTGTCGCCCGCGAGCTCAAGCTCGGCAAGTACCTGCGGCTCGGCCGTGGGGAGGAAGCCACCGGCGGCCGGGACAAGTCGTCGATCCTGGCCGACTGCGTCGAGGCGCTGATCGGCGCCGTCTACCTGGACCGCGGGTTCGAGACCGCGGGCCTGGTGGTGCACCGGCTGTTCGACGACCTGATGGAGTCGTCGGCGCGGCTCGGCGCCGGCCTGGACTGGAAGACGTCGCTGCAGGAGCTGGTCGCCCAGCTCAGCGTCGGCGTCCCGGAGTACGTGATCGCGGAGTCCGGCCCGGACCACGCGAAGACGTTCGAGGCCCGGGTCCGGATCGGCACCGACACGTACGGTCACGGCATCGGCCGGAGCAAGAAGGAAGCCGAGCAGCAGGCCGCCGAGACCGCCTGGAAGGCCCTGCGCGCGGCGCATCCCGACAGCACGGACCCCTCGCAGCAGCCCTAGGTGCCCTAGGTGCCCGAGCTTCCTGAGGTAGAGGTCGTCCGCCGGGGGCTGGCGGAGTTCACCACCGGCCGCACCATCGACGCGGTCGAGGTCCTGCATCCCCGCCCGGTACGGCGTCATGCCGCCGGGCCGGACGATTTCGTCGCCCGGCTCAAGGGCCAGGTCTTCGCCGAGCCGGCCCGCCGCGGGAAGTACCTGTGGCTCCCGCTGGAGTCCGGGGACGCCGTACTCACCCACCTCGGGATGAGCGGCCAGTTCCGGGTCCAGCCGGTCGGCGCTCCCGACGAGCCGCATCTCCGGGTCCGGTTCCGCTTTGCGGACGACCTCGGAGAGGTCCGTTTTGTGGACCAGCGGATGTTCGGTGGTCTGTCGTACTCCGAGGGCGGTGCCGAGCTGCCCGCCGAGATCGCCCACATCGGCCGGGATCCGTTCGATCCTCTGTTCGATCCGGAGACGGTGACGGCGAAGATCCGGCGCCGCAGGACCGGGTTGAAGCGGGCGTTGCTGGACCAGACCGTGGTCAGCGGGATCGGCAACATCTACGCCGACGAATCGTTGTGGCGGGCCAAATTACACTACGCCCGTGCGACGGAAACCCTGAAACCCGTGCAAATAAAGGGGATCCTGCACGCCGCCCACGAGGTGATGGCCGAGGCGCTGACCGTTGGTGGCACCAGCTTTGACGCCCTGTACGTCAACGTGAACGGGGAATCCGGGTACTTCGAGCGCGGCCTGAACGTCTACGGACAGGAGGGATCGCCGTGCCCGCGGGACGGCCGGCCGATCCGTCGCGAGCCGTTCATGAACCGTTCGTCGTACCGGTGCCCGAAATGTCAGCCGGTTCCGCGCCACGTTCGCTGGTGAGCGAGGTATCGTTAATAAACGTGGCCCAGGTTGACCCGTCGCCCCCGCCGGTGTCACCCTGAAAGACGGCACACATTTTCAGCGCTCCTTCATGACCAGGACCTGGAGCGCACCCGGCCAGAACCCTTCCGGAGGACAGCACAATGGCCAAGGCTCTTCTAGGGCATCTTGGAGGCACTGACCCGCGCATGCTCGAGCAGGTTCGTCTGCTCAACCGGCGTGTCGCCGACCTGGAGGCGCACGTGATGCGTCTGCAGGCAGAGAACGACCACCTCGTCGCACAGATTCACGAGGGTCGCCTGCTGACCGTCGACGAGGCTCTGCGCGCCCCCGCTTCGGTCTGAGGACCCTAGCCGCGACAAGAGAGAATTGCATCTCGACCGTCCGCACAACCACGGCGGTGGCCCCCGTCCGGGCCTCCGCCGACTGCGTTTTCGACAAGTACTGCATGTTCATATTCTGTTGCCCTGACAGTCGGCCCCTTCTTCACCGGTCGGCCTCCACAAGTTCACGCGCATCTGTTTGTAGACTGCGCAGCGGAACTACTTCCCCCGGGTAGCGGCACGAGCAGTTACGACGGTTCCTTAGGTATCGTCTGTCCTTTCACGGGTTGGAGAGCTTCGCCTTGTACCTGAAGAGCATGACGCTCCGGGGATTCAAGTCGTTCGCGTCCGCGACGACGATGAACTTCGAACCAGGCATCACCTGCATCGTCGGACCCAACGGCTCCGGCAAGTCGAACGTCGTCGACGCTCTGGCCTGGGTGATGGGTGAGCAGGGCGCGAAGTCGCTGCGCGGCGGCAAGATGGAGGACGTCATCTTCGCCGGCACCTCCGGCCGTGCCCCGCTGGGCCGCGCCGAGGTGGTGCTCACCATCGACAACACCGACGGCGCGCTGCCGATCGAGTACGCCGAGGTGACGATCAGCCGGACGATGTTCCGCAACGGCGGGTCCGACTACCAGATCAACGGCCAGAACTGCCGGCTGCTCGACGTCCAGGAATTGCTCAGCGACTCCGGTATCGGCCGCGAGATGCACGTCATCGTCGGCCAGGGCCAGCTCGACTCGATCCTGCGCGCCACGCCCGAGGGCCGGCGCGGGTTCGTCGAGGAGGCCGCCGGGGTCCTGAAGCACCGCAAGCGCAAGGAAAAGGCGATCCGGAAGCTCGAGGCCACCGAGGGCAACCTGCACCGGCTCGGGGACCTGATCGCCGAGATCCGCCGCCAGTTGAAGCCGCTCGGGCGCCAGGCGGAGGTGGCGCGCCGGGCGGTGACGATCCAGGCGGAGGTCCGGGACGGCCGCGCGCGGCTGCTCGCCGACGACATCGTCCAGGCCCAGTCCGCACTCGAGGCCGAGCTGCGGGACGAGGCCGCGCTGACCGAGCGCCGGTCCGAGACCGAGGCCAAGCTGCGGGAGGCCCGGGAGCTGGAGGCCGAGCTCGAGGACGCGCTCCGCGAGGACGCGCCCGCGCTGCAGGCCGCCCAGGACACCTGGTACCAGCTGTCCGGCTTCGGCGAGAAGATCAAAGGTACGGCGCGGATCGCCGCCGACCGGATCCGCTCGCTCAACGACGAGGCCGACGACGGGCCGCGGTCGGGGCGGGACCCGGAGGAGCTCGAGCTGGAGGCGGCCAGGGTCCGCGAGACCGAGGCGCAGATCGAGGCCGAGGTCGAGGCGCACTCCGAGCTGCTCGCCGAGTCCGTCGAGCGCCGCCAGCAGTTGGAGTCCCAGGAGGCCGAGGAGGAGCGCCGGATCTCCGCGCTGATCCGGGCCGCCGCCGACCGCCGCGAGGGCCTGGCCCGGCTGACCGGTCAGGTGAACGCGCTGCAGAGCCGTGCGGCCGCCGCCGAGTCCGAGATCGGCCGGCTCGCGAGCAACATGCACGAGGCCGAGGTCCGCGCCGCCAAGGCGCAGCACGACTTCACCGCGCTGGAGACCCAGGTCGCCGGGCTGGACGCCGGAGAGAAGGGGCTCGACGACCAGTTCGAGGCCGCCCAGGCGGTGCTCGACGAGATGGACGAGCGGCTGGCGAAGCTGCGCGCCGAGGAGCGTGACGCCGAGCGCGAGCGCACCGGTCTGGCCGCGCGCAAGGAAGCGCTGGAGCTCGGTCTGAACCGTAAGGACGGCGCCGGCGCCCTGCTGGCCGCCTCCGAGCAGGTCAACGGCCTGATGGGATCCGTCGCCGCGCTGCTGAGCGTGCGCGCCGGGTACGAGACCGCCATCGCAGCTGCGCTCGGCGAGGCCGCCGACGCGGTCGCGGTGACGCACGCTGACGCCGCCCTGCAGGCGGTCGGCCACCTGAAGCAGCACGACCTCGGCCGCGCCGGGATGCTGCTCGGCGACGCGCCCGCCGACGACTACTCGATGTGGCCGGTGCTCCCGTACGGAGCGTCGTACGCCGTCGATGTCGTGGAGAGCCCGGAGACGCTGCGGCCCGCGCTGCGGCGGCTGCTGCGCAAGGTCGCCGTGGTGGACGACGTACCGGCGGCGCAGTCCCTGGTGCGGAATCTGCCCGATGTCACGTGTACGACGCGTGCGGGCGACGTACTGGGTGCGCATTTCGCGTACGGCGGGTCGGACGCAGCGCCGAGCCTGATCGAGGTGCAGTCCGCGGTCGACGAGGCCTCGGAGAAGCTGCTCGAGGCGACGGCGCGGAGCGAACGGCTGCGGTTCGAGCTGCAGGGGCTGGAGGACGAGCGGGCCCGGCAGAAGGAGTCCGTCGAGATCACGCTGGCCCGGCTGCACGAGTCCGACGCGGCGATGGCCGCAGTGGCGGAACAGTTGGCGCACTTCGGGTCGCTGGCGAAGGCGTCCCGTGGTGAGGCGCAGCGGATGGGCGAGGCGATCGCTGCGGCCGAGGAGGAGCGCGACAAGAACCTGTCCGGCCTGGCCGAGCTCGAAGAGCGGCTGCTGGACGCCGAGGCGTTCGACGACGACGGTGACGAGCCGGACACGTCGGAGCGCGACCGGCTGGCCGAGGCCGCCAAGTCGGGGCGTGCGGCCGAGATGGAGGCGCGGCTGGCGCTGCGGACCACCGAGGAGCGGGCCCGGGCGCTGTCCGGCCGGGCCGACTCGCTGGAGCGTGCTGCCCGCCAGGAGCGCGAGGCGCGGGCGCGGGCGATCGCCCGGGCGGCGCGGCGGGCGCGGCAGGCGGACGCGGCGCAAGCGGTACACCTGGCCGCTGGTCATGTGCTGGCCCGGCTGGAGTCCTCGCTGCAGCAGGCGGCGGCCGAGCGGTCGGCGATCCAGGCGCAGCGGGCCGACCGGGAGCAGGCGCTCTCGCAGGCCCGGTCCGCGACCCGGAACCTGAGCTCCGAGCTGGAGCAGCTGACGAACACCGTCCACCGGGACGCGCTGGCACGGGCCGAGCAGAAGATGCGGCTCGAGCAGCTGTACGAGAAGGCGCTGGGCGAGCTCGGGATCGAGGTCGAGGCGCTCGTCACGGAGTACGGACCGGACCAGCTGGTGCCGCCGCTACCCAAGGACGGTGACGACGGCACGCTGGAGCTCGAGGGCGAACCGTTCAACCGGACCAAGGTGGAGAAGCGGCTGAAGCAGGCCGAGCGGGCGCTCAACCAGCTCGGCAAGATCAACCCGCTCGCGCTCGAGGAGTTCGACGCGATGGAGGAGCGGCACCGCTTCCTGTCCGAGCAGCTCGACGACCTGAAGAAGTCCCGCCGCGACCTGATGGACATCGTCAAGGAGGTCGACGAGCGGGTCGAGCAGGTCTTCACCGAGGCGTACCGCGACGTCGAGGTCGCGTTCGAGCACGTGTTCAGCCGGCTGTTCCCGGGCGGTGAGGGCCGCCTGGTCCTGACCGACCCCGACGACATGCTCGGCACCGGCATCGACGTCGAGGCCCGCCCGCCGGGCAAGAAGGTCAAGCGGCTGTCGCTGCTGTCCGGCGGCGAGCGCTCACTGGTCGCGGTCGCGTTCCTGGTCGCGCTGTTCAAGGCCCGTCCGTCGCCGTTCTACATCCTCGACGAGGTCGAGGCCGCCCTCGACGACACGAACCTCGGCCGCCTCCTGGAGATCTACGAAGAGCTCCGCGAGAACAGCCAGCTGCTGGTCATCACCCACCAGAAGCGCACGATGGAGGTCGCCGACGCGCTGTACGGCGTGACCATGCGCGGCGACGGTGTCTCGTCGGTCATCTCCCAGCGGATCCGGGAGCCCGAACCCGTCTAGGCCGTGATCGTCATCGACGCGAGCTGGTCGCCGGCGATGGCGAAGGTGAAGTGGGACGGCCCGTTGAAGCCCTTCCCACCGACCTGGGTGAGGATCGTCAGCGGGTTGCCGGCGACGGTGACCTGGGTGTCGGTGAAGGTGGCTTGTTTGCCGATGAGTTCGTTCTGGCTCCAGGAGCGGATCTGGTCGGGTCCGCGGAACTCCCGGCCCCAGTCGTTGACGTAGCCGTCCGGGGCGAAGGCTGCCACGAACGCGTCGTTGTCCTGTTCGTCGATCGCGGTGAGCGCGCGCTGGACCGCTGCTGGGATGTCCATGGTGGCGACGATAACCCCTCCGGATTGAACCGGTCCGTGCATCCGTACGTGTGGCGGGGTGACGGACGGTCAACCAAGGAGGGTCTGATGAAGCGACTGAGCAGTGTGGTCGGCATAGTCGGTGTCGCGGTGCTCGGCCTGGCTGGGCTGACCGCCTGTGGCAGTGACGATTCGAGCTCAGGTTCCAGCTCCGGCTCCAGCAGCTCGGCGCCGGCCAGCCAGCCGGCTGCAACCGGTGCGAAGCTGGCGACGGCCGATGTCGGCGGGCTCGGCAAGGTCGTTGTCGACGGCAACGGACGGACCGTGTACGTGTTCGACAAGGACACTTCGGGCAAGTCCAACTGCGAGGGCGACTGCCTGGCCAAGTGGCCGGTGGTGGCTGCGGGCGACGGTACGCCGCAGCTCACCGGGATCGACGCGTCGCTGATCAGCACGATCACCCGCTCGGACGGCACCAAGCAGCTGGCGATCAACGGGCTGCCGCTCTACCTGTTCGCCAGTGACAGTGCGGCCGGTGAAGCCAAGGGCCAGGCGGTCGGCGGTGTCTGGTGGGTTGTCGGCGCGGACGGTAAGAAGATCACCACCCAGCCGGCCGGCTCCGGCAATGGCGGTTACTGAGTCGACGTGTGCTGCCCTGATGTGGGCGCCTGCTGATGCCGGTATCGTGCGGTCGGTGGGTGACACCCCAGGGCCGCACGACGCCGAGACACTGATCCGCACGCTGTACGCCGAACACGGGCGCAGTCTGCTCGCCTACGCGACCCGTCTCACCGGAGACCGGGCCGCGGCCGAGGACGTCGTACAGGAGACATTGGTCCGGGCCTGGAAGCACGCCGGGGACCTGACCACCGGCAGAGGGTCGGTGCGGGGCTGGCTGCTGACGGTGGCACGCAACATCGTCACCGACCGCGCCCGGGCCCGGGCGGTGCGTCCGGCCGAGGTGGCGGACGTGGTGGACAAGCCGCCGGTGCAGAGCGACCACTCCGAGTCCGTGGTGAACACCATGGTCGTGATGGACGCCCTGGACAAGGTGTCTGCCGAACACCGTGAAGTACTCGTGCAGCTCTACTACCGCGGGCGGTCCGTGGCAGAGGCTGCCAAGGAGCTGGGTGTCCCACCCGGTACCGTGAAATCGCGTTCCTACTACGCCCTCCGAGCTCTGCGCGCGGTGATGGCCGGATCTGAAGCGGAGGTGTCCCGATGAATGAGCATGACCGTACGCAACTCGGCGCCTACGCGTTAGGTGCCCTGGAACCCGGTGAAGTCGCAGAGGTTGACGAGCACCTGGCCACGTGCGCGGAGTGCCGTGCCGAGCTGGCCGAGCTCGAGGAGATGAAGGACTTCCTCGGTGAGGTCCCGCCGGAGGCCTTCCTGGAAGGGCCGCCGGAGGGTGGCGACCTGCTGCTGCAGCGCACGCTCCGCGAGGTCCGTGAGACGTCGCCGGAGCCTGTTGTCGTCGAGGCTCCGGCCAAGCGGCGCAGCTCGCGCTGGCTGATGGTGGCCGCCGCGTTCGTTCTGGTCGCCGGTGCGCTCGGCGGTGGAGTTGCACTCGGCCGGTCCACGGCACCACCGCAGGCAGTCGAGCCCGCTGCCGGCTACAAGGAAGTCACCGCGGTCGATGCGACTACTGGCGCCACCATGGCGACGACGGTCGAGCCGCGGACCGGTTGGAGCTGGGTGCAGGTGCAGGTCAAGGGCCTGACGGCCGGGGACCAGTGTCAGCTCCTCGTCACCGACAAGTCCGGTAAGACCTGGACGGCGGGCAGCTGGGTGGTGTCGGAGAAGGCGGCCAAGAACGGCAGCACGTTCGGCGGTGGTGTGCTGGTGCCGCTGGATCAGGTGCACTCCGTCGAGATCAGAACGCTGCAGGGGAAGCACGTCGTCACGACAACGATCTGAAAGTAGTTGCGGGACACGAGAGGATGGGGCCGTGGCTACTACTACCTCTACTGCGTCCGAGGACCTGCGGGAGCGCCGGAAGAACGCGGCGGACAACTGCGAGCGCTGGCTCGGCAACCGGCGAGTGCCGGCGCCGGACCGGCTGGAACGGCTGGCAGAAGTCGCCACGGACGACCTCGTCGACATGTACGGCAACGGCGGCGAGGTCGCGGCGCTGGAGCAGGAGGTAGCGGACCTGCTGGGCAAGCCGGCTGCAGTGTTCCTGCCGACCGGCATCATGGCGCAGCAGAGTGTGCTTCGCGTGTACGCCGACCGCGCGGGGACGAGCCGGGTCGCAGTACACGGGCTGTCTCACCTCCTGGTGCACGAGCTGAACGCGCTGGAAGAGGTGCACCACCTGCGGATCGAGCGGCTGACGTCAGAGCCACGCCAGCCCCGGCCGGACGAGCTGGCCGCGATCCCGGGCAAGTTGGCCGCGGTGACGCTGGAGCTGCCGCTGCGCGACGCCGGGTACGTGCTGCCGACCTGGGACGAGCTGGTCGTCTTCTCCGAGTACTGCGCCGAGCGCGGCGTGCCGCTCCACCTGGACGGCGCCCGCCTCTGGGAGAGCACGCCGTACCTCGAGCACAGCCTGGCTGAGATCGCTGCGCTGGCCTCGACCGTCTACGTGTCGTTCTACAAGGTGCTCGGCGGTATCAGCGGTGCTGCGCTGGCCGGGCCTGAGGATGTCATCGCCGAGGTACGCCGGTGGCAGCGCCGGCTCGGCGGCAATCTCTTCTCGCTCTTCCCGTACGCCGTCTCCGCGCGCGACGGTCTGCGGACGGTGCTCCCGCTGATGGACGACCTGCACCAGCGCGCGGTAGAGCTCGCAATGGCCTTGCAGAGCGAGGGTTTCCGCGTCTTCCCGGAGCCGCCGCACACGAACTCGTTCCGTCTCTACGCGCCCCGTGCCGCGGACGCGATCGAGCGTACGACGGTCGAGCGGATGGAGCGGACCCGCGAGGCGTTGTGCCCGCCGTGGCAGCCGGCCGACGTACCGGGGTGGTCGTGGATCGAGGTCGTGGTGACCCCGCACTCGCTGACCTGGCAGGTCGACGAAATCGCCAAGGCGTTCGGGGAACTTCTGACGCGGTGAACGCGTCAGGCACTGTGTTAGGTGTGGGGATTCGGGGAGTGAAGTGCTGACATTCGTTGTGACGATGGTTGTTCTGCTGGTTCTGTCGGGCCTGGTGCTGCTGGCTGTGGCAAGGGGAGAAGGTAAGTACTTCGGGTAGTGTCGCGGGGCATGAGGCGGCTGATCTTCCAGGAGTACGTGACGCTCGACGGGTACGCCGCCGGGCCTGATGGGGGACTGGAGTTCTTCGACTCCATCGCGGACGGTGGCGACGCCGACGACGACAATCTTCAACTGCTCGAGAGCATCGACACGATGCTGCTCGGCGCCGAGACGTACAAGTTGTTCGCGAGCTACTGGCCGACCGACGCGTCGGCGGACCAGCCGGTCGCGCCGAAGCTGAACTCGCTGCGGCTGGTCGTCGTGTCGACCAGGCTCGAGAGCGCACCGTGGGGGTCGTACGAACCGGGGCTGGTGGTCCGTGACCTCGACGCGGTGCGTGCACTCAAGGCCGAGGACACCGGCAAGGACATCATCTTGTGGGGCAGCATCATGCTGTTCCAGTCGTTGCTGCAGGCCGGACTGGTCGACGAGGTCCAGTTACGCATCTGCCCGATCCTGCTGGGTGCGGGTAAGAGCGCGTTCCCCGATAGCGATTCGCCGGTGCAGTTGGAGCTGATCGAGGCCCGTCCGTGGGCGGACGGCGGCGTACTGGTGCGGTACCGGCCGACTAGCTGACCGCGTCCACGATCGCCTTCACGATCGGGGCGGCGATGGTGACCGTCGGCAGGACCAGGAGCGTGACTGCGCCGGCGTACGTCAGGGTGGCGAGCACGCGCTCGTCCGGAGCGGGGCCGGCCAGCCGCTCGACCCGGAGAACCGTGGCGGACTTGGCGGCCGCCAGTGCCGCTTCAGGTGCCGGTGAGCCTGCCAGCGCGACCAGTGCGCGGGCCAGTGGGCGTGGACCGTTCCGGCGACGGGCGTCGTCGTCAGCCAGCAGCTCCACGAGGGTGCGGGCCTGCTCAAGCGCGACGTCGCTGCGTACCCAGCGCGGGAACGCGTGGTGCAGCGCGGTGAACTCCTCCAGCACCAGATCGTGACGTGCCCGGAGATGCGCCTGCTCATGCGCCAGCACTGCCTTCAGCTCATTGTCGTCCAGCCGGTCCAGCGCACCGACCGACACAACGACCCGTGCACCTCGCAGCGCGGGCAGGCAGTAGGCCAGCGGAGTCTCCTCGGCCAGCACTCGCAGTCCGGGGATCAGTCCGTCCGGTGTGGCCAGTACGTCGACCAGATCGCGGTGCCGCTTGCGACGGGCCCTTGTACCGATCGCCACCCGTCCGACTGCCCAGAGCAGTCGCACCACGACCAGTGCGGTCATCGCGAGGATCAGTGCGGCCACGAGGTCCCGTGCTGACGACGGATCGAACTTCGGCTTACCAGGCTCGCCCGCGATCGAGTACGAGAGCGCGATGCCGGCACCCAGCGCAGCCAGTACGGCGGCCAGCGCGATCGCCTGCCAGAGGATGACTGCCGCGCGGGGGACCCGGTAGGGCCAGTTGGAGCGAGCCAGCAGGGCCGGTGCCGGGCCGGTCAGCACCAGCGCCAGGACGGCCAGCAGGACCGGGGTGATCACCCCGTCTGCTCCTGACCGTCCAGCCGGGACAGGGCCTCGCGCAGTAGCGCTGCTTCCTCGTCGGAGACCTGGCCGACGAACCGGACCAGAGCCTCGCGGCGGTCGCCGGCGCGGTCGAGGGCGTCGCGCATCAGGTCGGCGGCCAGCTCCTCGCGTGGGGCGGCGGCACGATAGCGCCAGGCCTTGCCGTCGCGCTCGCGCTCGGTCAGCTTCTTCTTCGCCAGCCGGTCCAGGACGGTCATCACGGTGGTGTAGGCGAGCTCCCGGGTGCCGGCCAGCTGCTCATGCACTTCGCGCACGGTCAACGCCGTCGGGGCAGCCCACAGCTGCTCCATCACCAGGCGTTCCAACTCACCCAACCGGCGTGGTGCCTTGTCCTCACTCGCCACGTGACCAGTATAACTACACGTCGTAGTAGATCCGCGCTAGCATCTACTACGAAACGTCGTAGATGGCTGGGGAGGCCCTCCGATGGACACGCTGGATCTGGCCCGATGGCAGTTCGCGATCACCACCGTGTACCACTTCTTCTTCGTGCCGGTGACGATCTCGCTGGTCGCGATCACGGCCGGCCTGCAGACCGCGTGGTACCGCACCGGCAAGGAGAAGTACCTGCGGCTGACCAAGTTCTACGGGAAGCTGTTCCTGATCAACATCGCGATGGGTGTGGTCACCGGCCTGGTGCAGGAGTTCCAGTTCGGGATGAACTGGAGCGACTACTCGCGCTTCGTCGGGGACGTATTCGGCGCTCCGCTCGCGCTCGAGGGTCTGCTCGCGTTCTTCCTCGAGTCGACGTTCATCGGCCTGTGGATCTTCGGCTGGGAGCGGCTGCCGAAGCTGGTGCACCTGGGCTGCATCTGGATGGTCGTGCTCGGCACGCAGCTGTCGGCGTACTTCATCCTCGCGGCCAACTCGTGGATGCAGAACCCGGTCGGCTTCCGCTACAACCCTGAGCGTGGTCGCGCCGAGTTGACGGATCTGTGGGCTGTGCTGACGAACAAGGTCGTGCTGGTGACCTTCCCGCACACGATCTTCGCCGCGTTCATGGTCGGCGGCGCGTTCGTCGCGGGCGTCGCGTTGTGGCATCTGATCCGGCGGCCGCTGGTGGACAAGGACGTGTTCCGCTCGGCGCTCAAGATCGGGGCGTCGGTCGTCCTCGTGGCCAGCGTCGGCGTTGCGATCAGCGGTGACCTGCAGGGCAAGGTGATGACCGAAGTACAGCCGATGAAGATGGCCGCGGCCGAGGCGCTGTACGAGACCGAGAAGCCGGCGTCGTTCTCGGTCTTCACCGTCGGCACGCTCGACGGGTCCAAGGAGATCTTCTCCATCAAGCTGCCGTATCTGCTGTCCTTCCTGGCCACCGGACACTTCAAGGGTGAGGTCAAGGGGATCAACTCGCTGCAGGACGCGTACGAACAGTTGTACGGCCCGGGGTCGTACAAGCCGAACATCCCGCTGACCTACTGGACGTTCCGGCTGATGATCGGTGTCGGGATGCTGTCCGCGGCGGTCGCGCTGTGGCTGCTGTGGACAACGCGCCGCGGCCGGGCGCCGGCCCACTGGCTCATCTGGCTCGCAGCGCCGTTGCCGCTGCTGCCGTTGATCGCGAACACGTTCGGCTGGATCTTCACCGAGACCGGACGACAACCCTGGCTGGTCTTCGGGTTGTTGCCCACGGCATCGGGTGTGTCACCCAGTACGACGGGTGGCGAGGTGATCACGTCCCTCGTCGGGTTCACCCTGCTGTACGGCGCACTCGCGGTCGTCGAGACCAAGCTGATGCTGCGGACGATCCGCGGCGGACTGGCCGGGACCGACGAACCAGCCGAGGATTCGCCGGATCAGCCCGACAAACCACTGTCGTTCGCGTACTGAGGGGGCCGAGATGGAACTGACGACTGTGTGGTTCATCACGATCGCGACGCTGTGGACCGGGTACTTCGTGCTCGAGGGCTTCGACTTCGGAGTCGGGATGCTGTTCCGCGTACTCGGCCGCAACGAGCCGGAACGGAAAGCGGCGATCACCACGATCGGGCCGGTCTGGGACGGTAACGAGGTCTGGCTGATCATGGCCGGCGCCGCGACCTTCGCTGCGTTCCCGGAGTGGTACGCGACGCTGTTCAGCGGGTTCTACCTGCCACTGTTCCTGATCCTGGTCGGGTTGATCGTGCGCGGTGTCGCGCTCGAGTACCGCGGCAAGCGTGACGATCCGGTCTGGCGTGGGCGGATGGATCTGATGATCGCGGTCGGCTCGTTGCTGCCCGCGCTGCTCTGGGGCGTTGCCTTCGGCAACATCGTGCGCGGCGTACCGCTGGATGCCGATCACGAGTACGTCGGCACCTTCGGGACGCTGCTCAACCCGTTCGCGCTGCTCGGCGGGCTGAGCTTCGTGGCGGTGTTCGTCACGCACGGCGCGATCTTCCTCGCGCTGCGCACCACCGACGACCTGCGCGTCCGTGCCAACCGGCTGGCCACGCGCACCGGGGTCGTCGCAGCGGTGCTCACGATCGCCTTCCTGGCCTGGGCGCAGGCGTTACGCGGCGAGACCGTTTCGATCATCATCACGATCGCGGCGGTGGTCGCGTTCGCCGGCGGGTTGGTGGCGAACCTGTTGCGTCGCGAGGGTTGGGCCTTTGTCGGTACGACGGTGGCGATCGGGCTGGCCGTGGTGTCGTTGTTCGTCGCGCTGTTCCCGGATGTGATGCCGTCGACGCTCGAGCCGGGGTCGACGCTGACCGCGGTCGAGGCGGCGTCCTCGGCGTACACGTTGAAGGCGATGACGATCATCACGGCGATCTTCTTCCCGCTGGTGCTGCTGTACCAGGGCTGGACGTACTGGGTGTTCCGCAAGCGCGTGATGGTGGCGGCGTCGTGAAGCCGCTCGACCCGCGGTTGCTGCGGAGGGCCCGGGGCGCTCGGGTCTTCCTGGCGGCGTCGGTACTGATCGGTGTCGCGAGCGGCGTGCTGATCGTCGTACAGGCTGTGCTGCTGGCGCACGGCATCACAGGCGTCGTACTGCGGGGCACTGGCGTGGCTGGTGTCGCGCTGGGGTTGGCGCTGGTTGTTGCGGGGCGGGCGGTGCTGGTGTGGGCGCAGGAGGTAGTCGCGCAGCGCGCCGCGGCGGCTGTGAAGTCGACGCTGCGACGGCAGGTGCTGGAGCACTCGCTGAAGCTCGGACCGGTGTGGCTTAGCGGCGAACGCAGCAGTGCGCTGACAACCCTGCTCACCAAGGGACTTGACGACCTGGACCCGTACTTCGCCCGCTACCTGCCGCAACTCGTCCTGGCGTCGACCGTGCCTGCCGGAGTGATCGGCTGGATGGCAACGGGCGATCTGATCGCTGCGGGGACCGTGCTGGTCACGCTGCCGTTGATCCCGATCTTCATGGCACTGATCGGTTGGGCGACGCAGGCGCGTAGTCGGCGGCGTCAGCACGCGTTGGCGGTGCTGGCGCATCACTTTGCTGATGTGGTTGGCGGACTGACCACGCTGAAGCTGTTCGGCCGCGCGAAGGCACAGGAGTCCGCCGTACGCCGGGTGACCGATCAGCACCGTGCTGCGTCGATGGGGAGTCTGCGGTCGGCGTTCTTGTCGTCGTTCGCGTTGGAGTTGCTGGCGAGCATCTCGGTGGCGTTGGTTGCCGTCGGCGTCGGTCTGCGGCTGGTCGACGGGAAGCTAGGACTGGAGACGGCGTTGATGGTGCTGATCCTGGCGCCCGAGGCCTACTTGCCGCTGCGTCAGGTCGGCCTGCAGTTCCATGCGAGCGCGGACGGGGTGGCCGCGAGCGAAGAGGTGTTCCGCGTGCTGGAGACGCCGTTGCCGGTGCGGGGCGATCGGACCGATGTGCCTGATCTGCGGGTGAGTCCACTGCAGATGTACGACGTGACCGTGCGGTACCCGGGGCGGGATGAGCCGGCGCTGGACCGGTTCGACCTGGAGTTGCGGCCGGGGGAGGTGGTGGCGCTCACTGGACCTAGCGGTGCTGGGAAGTCCACCGCGCTGGCAGTGCTGCTTGGGTTTGTCGAGCCGGAGAGCGGTGTGGTCGTGGCCGGTGGCAGTGCGGCCGACGAGTTCGACCCGGGGGAGTGGCGGCGGCAGTTCGCCTGGGTGCCTCAGCGCCCTGGGCTACGCCTCGGAACCGTCGCCGACAATGTCCGCCTCGGTCGCCCGACCGCGTCCGACGACGAGGTGCGCCTGGCCCTCATCACTGCAGGCGCCGGCGAGCTCGCGCTGGACAAGGCGGTCGGCGAGCAAGGCCAGCTCCTGTCCGGCGGTCAGCAACGCCGAGTCGCCCTGGCCCGAGCACTCCTCACAGACGCGCCCGTACTCCTCCTCGACGAACCCACCGCCGGCCTGGACCCGGACGCCGAAGCAGCCGTCATCACCGGCCTCCGCTCCACCGGCCGCACTGTCCTGATGGTCGCCCACCGCCCCGCGTTGATCGCCGCCGCCGACCGAACAGTCTCCGTAGGAGCCCGAGAGCTGGTGAACGCATGACGAGCACGCAGGCCGGGGCGTGGTGGCAACTCGTGCGACCGGAGGCGGGGGTGCGTTGGCGGCTTCTGCTCGCGCTCTTCTTGGGGGTTGCTGCAGCGGGATCGGCTGTCGCCTTGCTGGCTACCTCTGCCTGGTTGATTACGGCCGCTTCGGCTCAGCCGCCTGTGCTTCTGCTGCTGGTGCCGATCGTGGCGGTGCGGGCGTTCGGCGTCGGCCGCGGTGTCTTCCGGTACGTCGAGCGCCTGGTCGGGCACGATGCCGCTTATCGGGTTCTGGGCGAGACTCGGGCTCGCGTCACCAGACGACTCGAGAGCGTTGCACCAACATCCCGGCGGCAGGGCGACCTGCTCGCGCGGCTCGTACTGGACGTGGACGCAGTCCTCGACCTCTGGCTCCGCGTACTTCTCCCGGTCGCCGTCGCAGCAATAACAGCCGCTGCGACAGTGGCCCTCCTTGCGCTCCTACTCCCAGCAGCCGGCGCAGCAGTCGCGGTAGCGGTCCTCGTCGCCTGCACCGTCGTACCGTGGCTGACCGCTCAGACCGCTCAGCGAGCCGAGCGCAACATCGCCGCCGCCCGGGGCGACGTAGCAGCCGTCACCACCGAGACCCTGCTCACCGCAGCCGACGTACTGGCCTACAACGCCGTCGATGAAGTCCTGGCCGAATTCTCCCGCCACGACGCCCGCCTGGCAGCCGCCGAACGCCGCTCCGCCTGGAGCACCGGCCTCGGCAGCGCCCTCCTTGTACTCTGCATCGGCGGCGCCAGCATCGCCGCTCTGCTTCTCGGCAGTACGGCGAACATCACCGGCGCAGTGTTCGCAGTACTGGTCCTCACCCCACTCGCCCTGGCCGACGTCCTCGGCGGCATCCCGGCCGCCGCCCAACTGGCCATCCGAGTCCGAGCCGCACTCGGCCGAGTCCAGGAACTCGTAGACACCCCAGATCCCGTCACCGAGCCGGCCGACCCACTCCCGCTCCCGACCGGACGCGACCTGCAGGTGAAGCTGCTGCGGGTCGGGTACGACGACACCGACGTACTGGACGGGCTCAGCCTGGACATGCCTGCCGGCAGCCGCGTCGTGATCACCGGGCCGAGTGGGGCGGGCAAGAGCACACTGGCCGCAGTACTGCTGCGGTTCCTCGAGCCGCGCGGGGGCGAGGTGCTGCTGGACGGTGTGGACCTGGCCAGGCTCGAAGGCGACCAGGTGCGGTCTGTCGTCGGCCTGCTGACCCAGGAGAGCCACGTGTTCGACACGAGCATCCGCGAGAACCTGCTGCTCGCGAAGCCCAGCGTGAGCGACCTGCAGCTGTGGAAGGCGCTCTACCGCGCACGGCTCGGCCCGTTCGTCGAGAAGCTGCCGGACGGGCTCGACACGATGGTCGGCGAGCACGGCGCCCGGTTGTCCGGTGGTGAGCGCCAGCGGCTCGCGTTCGCGCGGCTCCTGCTCGCGGACCGCGACGTACTCGTCCTGGACGAGCCGACCGAGCACCTGGACGAGGAGACCGGCCGGGCGTTGCTCGCCGACCTGTTCGCGGCGGCCGGCGACCGGACCGTCGTACTGCTCACGCACCGGCCCGAGCTGGTGCCTCCTCACGTACCGCGACAGCTGGTTTGCCTGACGTGACAAATGCGGGCGGCGGGCCGGGTGTCTGTCAAGATGGGGAACCGTGTTGACCCCTTTGCTTGTCTCCCTCCTGACAGACCAGGCCTTGATCACGATCGTCGTGGTGATCGCGGTCGTTCTCGTCGTCGGTACGACCGGTCTGGTCGTCGCCCGGCGGCGCCGTTCCGAGCTGCCTCCGGCCACCAAGCCGGCCGTCGAGGCGCCGGAGCCGACAGTCGGTGAGGACGCCGAGGAACCCCGGGACACCCCGACCCGGACGCTGGAGGACGCGGAGCTGCCGGAGGCGGAGGCCGCTCCCGCCACGACGCTCGAGAAGCCGGAGTCCGCACAGGGCCGGCTGGTCCGGCTGCGCGCCCGGCTGGCGCGTTCGCAGGGCTCGCTCGGCAAGGGGCTGCTCGCACTGTTGTCCCGCGACAAGCTCGACGAGGAGGCGTGGGAGGACATCGAGACCACGCTGATCACCGCTGACGTCGGCGTCGCGCCGACGCAGGAGCTGGTCGAGAAGCTGCGCACCCGGATGCGCGTGGAGGGTGTCGGCGCCGCACAGGCCCGCGACATCCTCCGCGAGGAGCTGGTCGCCCTGGTCGACCCCTCGATGGACCGGTCGCTCAAGGCGAGCCGCAAGGACGGACAGCCCGCCGTCATGCTGATGGTCGGCGTGAACGGCACCGGCAAGACCACGACCGTCGGCCGCCTGGCTCGCGTGCTGATCGCCGAGGACAAGCACGTCGTGCTCGGTGCTGCGGACACCTTCCGTGCGGCCGCCGCGGACCAGCTGCAGACCTGGGGCGAGCGCGTCGGCGCCCGCACCGTGCGCGGTCCGGAGGGTGGAGACCCGGCCAGCATCGCGTTCGACGCGGTCAAGGAAGGCATCGCGGAGGAGGCGGACGTCGTACTCGTCGACACCGCCGGCCGTCTGCACACCAAGACCGGTCTGATGGACGAGCTCGGCAAGGTCAAGCGCGTCATCGAGAAGACGGCCGAGGTCGACGAGGTACTGCTGGTCATCGACGCGACCACCGGTCAGAACGGCCTCACCCAGGCCCGCGTGTTCGCAGAGGTCATCGACGTGACCGGACTGGTCCTGACCAAGCTGGACGGTACGGCGAAGGGCGGCATCGTGATCGCGGTGCAGCGGGAGCTCGGCGTACCGGTGAAGCTGGTCGGTCTCGGCGAGGGACCCGACGACCTGGCGCCGTTCGACGCCGAGCAGTTCGTCGACGCGCTGCTCGAATGAGGAGATGAGATGACCAAGTTCATGCTGCTGGTGAACATGGACGGCGGGAACTGCGAGACGCCGATGCTGGAGTGGGACGAGGCCGATATGAAGGCCCACATGCAGTTCCTCACCGACCATCTGGAGCGGCTGCGGCAGAGTGGTGAGCTGGTCGAGGAGACTGCGCTGACCTGGCCGTCGCACGCCAAGGTGGTGCGTGCCGCCAGTGTGAGCGCGCCGGTGCTGACCGACGGTCCGTACGCCGAGTCGAAAGAGGTCCTGGCCGGGTACCAGATCGTCGACGTCGAGTCGGAGCAGCGGGCGATCGAGATCGCCGCCGAGCTGTCCTCCGCGCCGGGGCCCAACGGCGTACCGATCGAGCAGCCGATCGAGATCCGCCGGGTCATGGAGTCGGATGCCGATCTCCACGACTTCTGACCCGGATCACGGCCTCGAGGACCTGCTCCGCGAGCTGACGCCGCAGGTCCTCGGCGCGGTCGTGCGCTGGTCCGGTGACTTCGCCGCGGCGGAGGACGCCGTCCAGGAGGCGCTGCTGGCTGCTGCGACGACCTGGCCGCGGGACGGTCGCCCGGACAAGCCGAAGGCCTGGCTGATCCAGACGGCTTCGCGGCGACTGATCGACGAAGTACGACAGGAGCAGGCGCGCCGGCGTCGCGAGGAGCGCGCCGCACTGCGCGAGGTGCCCGGTGGGGAGACCGAGGAGCACGACGACACCCTCCGGCTGCTGTTCCTGTGCTGCCATCCCGCGCTGACGCCGGCCTCGGCTATCGCGCTGACCCTGCGGGCAGTCGGGGGTCTGACCACGGCCGAGATCGCCACGGCGTACTTGGTGCCTGAGGCAACCATGGCGCAGCGGATCAGCCGGGCGAAGCAGAAGCTGAAAGGCGCGAGCTTCGAGCTGGACGCCGACCCGGATCGGCTGCGCAACGTGCTGCACGTGCTGTACCTGATGTTCAACGAGGGCTACACGAGTACGAGCGGCCCGGAGCTGCACCGCAGCGACCTGTCGACCGAGGCGATCCGCCTGACCCGCGCAGTACGCGCCCAGCTCTCCGAAGACGGCCAGGTGGCCGGACTGCTGGCCCTGATGCTGCTGACCGACGCACGCCGCGCTGCCCGGACCGGTAAGGGGGGAGAGCTCATCCCGCTCGCAGACCAGGACCGGTCGCTGTGGAACCACGACCACATCACCGAAGGCGTGGCACTAGCGGTCGAAGCGTTCAACACACCGCCACTCGGCGAGTACCAGATCCAGGCCGCCATCGCTGCACTGCATGACGAGGTGGACCGTGCCGAGGACACCGACTGGCCGCAGATCCTCGCGCTGTACGGACTCCTCGAGGACCTGTCCGGCAACCCGATGGTGAAGCTCAACCGCGCGATCGCGGCCGCCATGGTGGACGGCCCCGACGCCGGGCTGAAGCTCCTCGAACCACTGGACGAGGAGCTGGCCGGCCACCACCGCCTCGATGCCACCCGCGGGCACCTGTACGAGATGCGCGGCGACCACGAGACCGCCGCCGAACACTTCCGTGCGGCGGCCCGCGGTACGACGAGCCTGCCCGAGCGCGACTACCTGATGACCAAGGCCGCGTCGCTCACCTAGACGTACTGCGCGAACGCCCCGGCGATGTCGTCATCTGTTGCCAAGAGCAACCGAAGCAGCACGCGCGCCTTGTACGGGTCGAGGAATCCGCCGTCGATCAGCCCGCGCTGCAGCAGATCGATCTCCGATCCGGGGGAGTTGTAGGTGTTGCGGACGATCGAGCCGGCGCCGGTACGTGAGGTCAGCACGACCGGCATCCGTGCGGCCAGCTCGCCGAGCACCGGTGCGAGTGCGGCCGGCACGTGCCCTACGCCGTACCCAGCGATGACCAGACCCTGATGCGTGTCGGCCAAACCCTTCAGCAGCAGGCCGTCGTCGTCCATGGTGACCGTGTAGAGCGCTACGCGCAGGTTGTCGAGCTCGACCGGCTCGGCGCTGCCCTGTACGCCGTCCAGCCGGAGCGGGCGGGTGAGGACGCTGACGCGGTCCTCGACGACGTGGCCGATCGGTCCGGTGTTCGGTGACACGAAGGTCGCCGTACTCGTGCTGTGGGTCTTGCGTACCCAGCGCGCGGCGTGGATCTCGTCCTTGAAGACGACCAGTGCACCCAGGTCGCGGGCCGCGGGGGAGCAGGCGACGCGCAGGGCAGCCAGGAGGTTGGCTGGGCCGTCGGGACCGGCGAGCGTCGGGTTGCGCATCGCTCCGGTGAAGACGAGCGGTTGCGGGTGCGGCCAGACCAGGTCGGCGAGGAACGCAGTCTCTTCGAGGGTGTCCGTGCCTTGCGTGACCACCGCCCCGGCTGCACCGGCTGCGACAGCCTTCGAGGCGGCGTCGACGACCTCGAGGACCTTGGCGGCGGTCAGGTTGGCGCTGGGGATCTTCTCGATGTCCTGGATCTCCACCGGGTGACCGAGCCCGGAGAGGCCCGGCATCGCGGCGGTGAGGTCGTCACCGGTCAGGCGCTGGTTGCCGGCCATCGAGATCGTTCCACCCAACGTGAACAACGCGACGCTCACTACGAGTCTCCTGTCATGTGGTGCGGGCTCTGACGTGCATCCGCTCCCCTTGCGGGCCGTAAAGACATAGCACCTCCGTCGGTCCAGGACCGGGATTGGCGAACCAGTGCGGCACCCGGCAGTCGAACTCGGCCACCTCGCCCTCCTTCAGCACGAAGTCCTGGTCGCCGAGCTTCAGCCGGACCTGCCCGGACAGCACGTACAGCCAGTCGTAGCCCTCGTGCGTCTTCTGCGTCACGTCGTTGCCCGGATAGCCCTCCGGCAGGATCTGCTTGAACGCCTGCAGCCCGCCCGGACGCCGGCTCAGCGGGATGTGCACCGTGCCGTGCCGCTTGATCGGCTTCGCATAGATCCGCGGGTCGCCCGTCGGCGGCGCGTCCACCAGCTCGTCCAGCTGCACCTGGTGCGCGCGGGCGAGCGGCAGCAGCAGCTCCAGCGTCGGCCGCCGCTGACCGGACTCCAGCCGGGACAGCGTGCTGACCGAGATGCCGGTCGACTCGGACAGCTGGGCCAGCGTCGTCCCGCGCTCGACCCGCAGCGTCCGCAGCCGGGGCCCGACCGACTCGAGGACATCGTCGTCGTTTGCCATACCGGCAACATTACTTGTCGAAAATGAAAATCACCACGCATCCTCGGAGCACACCCTGAGCAGAGGAGTCCGAGAGATGACGAAGTACGACGTGATCGTGATCGGTGGCGGCGCCGCCGGCCTGAGTGGAGCGCTGGCCCTGGTCCGGTCCCGCCGCTCGGTGCTGGTGGTCGACGACGGTACGCCGCGCAACGCGCCCGCGGAGGGCGTGCACAACTTCCTGACCCGCGACGGCACGCCGCCGGGCGATCTACGCGCTCGGCCGCGACGAGGTCATCGGGTACGGCGGCGAGGTCGCCGAAGGCACCGTGACAACCGCCCGCCGCAACGAGGACGACTTCACGGTCGAGCTGGCCGACGGTACGACGTACCGGAGCCGGCGGCTGCTGGTGACGACCGGGCTCACCGATGTGCTGCCCGACGTACCCGGTCTGGCCGAGCGGTGGGGCAAGGACGTGATCCACTGCCCGTACTGCCACGGTTGGGAGGTGCGGGACCAGGCGATCGGCGTACTGGCGACCAGCGCGATGGCGCTGCACCAGGTGCAGCTGTTCCGGCAGTTGAGTGACGACGTGACGCTGTTCCTGCACACGGCGCCGGAGCTGACCGACGAGCAGTGGGAGGATCTGGCTGCGCGCGGAATCTCCGTAGTACAAGGAAAGGTCGAGCAGATCGAGGTATCCGACGATCGCATCACCGGAGTGAGGCTGGAGGGCGGCAAGGTCATTCCGCGGCAGGCACTGGCGATCCAGACCACTGTGCGTGCCCGGGCGGGCTTCCTGGCCGACCTGGGGCTGGTGCCGACGCTGATCGAGAACAACGGCATCGAGATCGGTACTGCGGTCCAGGTGGACGCCATGGGTGCGACGGAGGTGCCTGGTGTGTTCGCGGCAGGCAACGTCACCAATCCGATGGCGCAGGTGATGCCGTCCGCCGCGGCCGGCCTGATGGCGGGCGCCGGGATCAACTTCGATCTGATCACGGAAGAGACCCGTCTGGCGCGATCACGAGCCGGCTCTGGCCGCGCGGAGTAGTTGAGGAGTTGAATAGGGGCGGGAGGGTGGATGCGCGACACGGTCGACCCGGATTTCGCCTCGTTCGTGGATGCACGGCAGGGCAGATGGCTCCGTACGGCGTACCTGGTGTACGGCGACCTTGAACGAGCCGAGAAGGCGCTGTTGCGCGCGTTCACGCAGCTGTCGATGCAGTGGGCCAGAGTGGACGACCCGGATCTGTTCGTCCAGCGGGTGCTGTACCTGCCGGCGCTGAAGCCGTGGAACCGCGCGCCGGCGTTCCCGGACGAGGACGACCAGGTGAAGGCCGCACTGGGCGAGCTGACACCCACGCAGCGCACAGTGTTCGTCCTGCTCCACGTCGAGGAGCTCACCGAGTTCGAGGTGGCCGATCTGCTCGGGATGTCGCACACCGCCGTCCATGCGCACGGTCTGACCGCTTTCGGCAGGTTCCGCGCGGCGCTGGGCGCGGGGGACTGGCGTGATGCCCAATGAGGCGCGAGGACGTGCCGCCGCTGCTGTTCCAGGCAGCCGACCAGTTGCCGGAGCCCGACCTGGCCGACGCGGCCTGGGCAGCCGGTCTGAAGGTACGGCGTCGTCGGCGGCGCGCCGTTCTGATCAGCTTCCTGGTCGTACTGGTCGCACTGCTCGTCGTGTCGATCACGATCGAGGTGGGCTCGGGCGGCAACGCGGACATCATTCCACCGGACAGACTGACCAACACTGCCGCGCCCGACGCGGTCGAACCGTCCGGTCAGATCTCCGGCATCGACTTCTGGCTGGCGCCGCCGCCTGGCAGTGAGAAGTTCCTCGACCGGCTCGAGACTCCGCTCGGTGATCGCCTCGAGTTCCCCGGCAAGGTTCATTCGCTGGCGAAGCACAAGCTCGACCGCGTCGCCGCCGTCCTGCTCGCGAAGAACGGCGATACGTACGTGCCGCTGCTGCTCGGCCGCGACTCGTCCTGGTCGCAGGCAGCGGTCGGACTGGTCGCGGTCGACGGCCGGCAGCCGTTGAGCCCCGGTGCGGTGTCACCGGACGGCAAGGTCGTTGCCTTCCCGCAGCCCGGTCAACTCGTCACCGTCGACGCTTCGACGGCCGAGATCTCGCAGTACCCCTTGCCGGCCGGTGACTACCGCAGCGTGTCCTGGCTCGACGATGCGCAGCGCGTCCTCGTCAGTGGGCCAGGTGTCGCGTACCGGGTGCTCATCGGGGAGGGCGGCGACGGCGAGCGGCAGATCGCGCGCATCGCGGCGTCGAACGACCCGGATGCGGTCACCGCGCCGTTCCGGCTCGAGACCGGCCACGTGGAGCGCTACATGATCAGCGGTCAGTGGGTGGAGGACAGCACGTTCACACTGCCGGTCCAGTCGTGGGTGGGTCAGACCTTCTCGTCGGACGGCGGTGTGGCGAGGCTGTTCATCGCCAACAAGCTGCCGCAGGTCCCGACGCTGGTCTCGCAGCCACAGGGCGTGGCGGTCATCTCCACGTTCCGGTCGCTGCCCAGCCGGTTGCTGATGCTGGGTGAGCCGTTCATGGGTTCCGGTCGGACACCGAGAGCGGCCGACCTCGCCGAGGTACGCCAGCCCGGCTGTTGCGCAGTACTGGGCTGGTACGACGAGCAGAACCTGCTGGTAAAGGTCCGAGGCTGGGTCTTGGCCTGGGACCTCTACTCAGGACGGGTCCGGCGCGTCACCGAACTCGCGGTCGGCGAGCTGGCGCTCGGGCCCGGTCTGCGGCCATGAGCCGCTCCAACCGTCCAGGATGGCCCGCAGGGTGACGTCGGCCAGGCGCTCGGCGTCCTCCGGCGGTGGCATCGCTCGCCCGGTCAGCGCCCGGACGACGAACACACCGGCCATCCACTCCACCATCAGGACAGAGTCCGCGGTGCCGCGGATCTGTTCTCCCCGGGCTCTGGCCCGGTCCAGTGCGGCCTCGGTCAGCTCGATCCGCCGGTCCAGGACGTCCCGGTAGATCTGCGCGGACCGCGGGTCGCGGTTCGCCTCGGCGACCGCGAGGCGGATCAGTGCGAGTCCCCTTTCACTGTTGGCGAAGGCCAGTGCGGTCCGGTAGACCTCCAGCAGGTCGCCGGCGATCGAGCCGGTATCCGCATCCGGTATCTCCATGTCGAACAAGTCGGCCATTGCGTCGTTGGCGAGCAGTTCCTTGCTGGCCCATCTGCGATAGATCGTCGCCTTGCCGACCCCCGCGGCCTCGGCAACGTCGTCAACCGTCATTCCGTCGAATCCCCGCTCCAGCAGCAGCTGAACGGCGTACCGGCGGATCCTCGGCTCCGCCTCCGGGTCCCGTGGTCTGCCGCGGCGCGGCCTCACCCCGTAGATCGGCTCCATTTCTACGTCCCCAGCTAAGACGGGTGCAGTGGCGCGGCTGCGGTCCCGTGTGGTCCAGGCCAGAGTGCCACAAGTTGGCCTCCGGTGAGTCATGTCACCTCGATGTCACCTGGGAGCCCGCTTTGTCACATGCCTGAAACAAACGGACCGATCGGCTGAAACGGCGCGCCGACACCGTTTGCGGTGTGGCTGGGCGCGGGCTCCCCGGCGTTGTGGAGTTCTCCCGACTGAGGACGTCGGCCACCCCCTGTATCGATGGAAGGGATGACGTTGATGGAGATCAACGCCGGCGATACCGCCTGGGTCTTGGCCAGTGCCGCCCTGGTGATGCTGATGACACCGGGCCTGGCTTTCTTCTACGGCGGCATGGTGCGCATGAAGAGCGTGCTGAACATGATGATGATGAGTTTCGTCACCATCGCCGTCGTCACCATCCTCTGGGTGGTGGTCGGCTACTCGCTGACGTTCGCCGGTGACACCGGGCACGTGATCGGCGACTTCTCGGAGGTGGGCCTGAAGGGCCTGCTCGCACCGGAGGCGGTGAGCGGGACGACGCCCACGCTCGCTTTCGTCGCCTTCCAGCTGATGTTCGCGATCATCACCCCGGCGCTGATCTCCGGCGCCATCGCGGACCGGGCCACGTTCCGTGGCTGGATCGCGTTCGTCGTCGGCTGGACGCTGCTGGTGTACTTCCCGGTCGCGCACTCGGTCTGGTTCCTGGACGACGGCAACGGCGGCTGGATCGGCGACAAGCTGAAGGCGGTCGACTTCGCCGGTGGTACGGCGGTCCACCTGAACGCCGGCGCCGCCGCGCTCGCCCTGGCGATCGTGCTCGGCAAGCGCGTCGGCTGGAAGAAGGACCCGATGCGGCCGCACAGCCTGCCGCTGGTCCTGCTCGGCGCCGGACTGCTGTGGTTCGGCTGGTTCGGGTTCAACGCGGGCTCCGCGCTGAGCGCCGGCACCACCGCCGCGGTCACGTTCGTGAACACCCAGGCCGCCACCGCCGCGGCCGTGATCGGCTGGCTGATCGTCGAGCGGATCGTGCACGGTAAGGCCACCACCCTCGGACTCGCGTCCGGTGCGGTCGCCGGTCTGGTCGCGATCACCCCGTCCTGTGGTGCGGTCTCGCCGATCGGTGCTCTCATCCTCGGCCTGGCGGCCGGTGCGATCTGCTGCTTCGCGGTGTCGCTGAAGTACAAGCTGGGCTTCGACGACTCGCTCGACGTGGTCGGCGTGCACTTCGTCGGCGGTCTGTTCGGCTCGCTGGCGATCGGCCTGCTCGGTACGGCGGCGGCCCCGTCGGCCGTGGACGGCCTGTTCTACGGCGGTGGCGCCACCCAGCTCGGCCGGCAGGCGGTCGCCAACGTGGTCGTCGGCCTGTACTCCTTCACCGTCGCCTTCATCCTGGGCAAGGTGATCGACAAGACGATCGGCTTCCGGCTCAAGGAGGACGACGAGGTCACCGGAGTCGACCAGGTCGAGCACGCGGAGACGGCGTACGACTACCTCGGTTCGTCCGGTCTGCGCGGCGCGCTGTCGGCCCGCCCGGCGCCGGCCGTCGCGGAGACCGAGAACGGCACCACTGAGGCCTCGGAGAAGGAAGGTGTCAAGGCATGAAGCTGGTCACCGCGGTGGTCAAGCCGCACAAGCTGGACGACGTCCGCGCCGCGCTGGAGACGTTCGGCGTCACCGGTATGACGGTCACCGAGGCGAGCGGCTACGGCCGGCAGAAGGGCCACACCGAGGTCTACCGTGGCGCCGAGTACGAGGTGGACCTGGTCCCGAAGGTCCGGCTCGAGGTCGTCGTCGAGGACGGTGACAGCGCCGACGTGGTCGACGTGATCGTCAAGGCCGCGCAGACCGGCAAGATCGGTGATGGCAAGGTGTGGGTCACCCCGGTCGACACGATCGTCCGGGTTCGCACGGGCGAACTGGACGGAGACGCACTGTAGATGGTTGATCGAGCAGAACAGCGGCGCGTCCGTGCCGAGGAGGCCGACGCGCTGCTGTACCTGCTCCTCTCCAAGGCCTGTGACGCCCTCGGTGTACCTACCGAGGGCGTCGCGCTGGTCGCGGTCGGCGGCTACGGCCGGGAGGAGCTGTCGCCGTACAGCGATCTCGACGTGATGCTCGTGCACGTCGAGGGGTACCCACGGGTGGACGAGCTGGCCGCACAGATCTGGTATCCGCTGTGGGACTCGCGGACCAAGCTGGACCACAGCGTCCGCACACTGGCCGAAGCGCGGGAGGCGGCCGCAGCGGACGACCGGGTCGCGCTCGGTCTGCTGGACGCGCGCCATGTCGCTGGGGACTCACACCTGACGCTGCAGCTGCGGTCCGTGCTGATGGCGGACTGGCGTCGTACGGCGCGTTCCCGGCTGCCCGGACTGGCGCAGGCGTGCCGCGACCGGGCGTCCACGGTCGGAGAGCTCGCCCATCTCGCAGAGCCCGACCTCAAGGAGGCGTACGGCGGTTTGCGGGACGCCGTCGTACTGCGTGCGTTGGTGGCGTCCTGGCTGGTCGACGTACCGCACCCGGTGCTGGAGCGGGCGCGGCGCGATCTGCTCGAGGTCCGTGACGTACTGCATGAGGTGGCTGGTCGGGCGACGGACCGGTTGGTGGCTGACCTGGCGGGTGAGGTGGCGGCGGGGCTCGGTCTGTCGGGTCGGGATGAGCTGCTGCGGCACGTGTACGCGACGGGCCGGACGCTGGCGCATGTGTGTGATGTGTCCTGGCGACGGGTCGAGAGCTTGATGACCAAGCCGCCGCGTTCCCGGCGTCGGCAGCGGTCCGGTGGGCCGCTGTTGCTCGCGCTGGACGAAGGAGTGGGGCAGCACGAGGGCGAGGTCGTGCTGATGCCGGACGCGCGACCGGAGCGGGACCCGGTGCTCGGCCTGCGCGCTGCTGCGGTCGCTGCGGATCGTCAGCTCGTTCTGTCGCCGGCTGTGTGTGCTCGACTGGCTGCATCGGCTGCTGACTTGCCGGTGCCGTGGCCGGGGGAGGCGCGGCGGTTGCTGTGCGCTCTGCTCGGTGCGGGCAGCGGACTGCTTGAAGTGTGGGAGGCCTTGGACCAGGCCGGGTACATCTCGCGCATCCTGCCCGAGTGGGACTCGGTGCGGTTCCGGCCGCCGCAGTCGGCGATCCACCGGTTCACCGTCGACCGGCATCTGCTGGAGACGTGTGTCGAGGCGTCGGCGATGGTCCGCGACGTACGCCGACCTGACCTGTTGCTGGTTGCCGCACTGGTTCATGACCTCGGCAAAGCGCTCGACGGCGACCACAGCGTCACCGGTGCGGCTATCGCGGCTCGTCTGGCTCGCCGCATCGGCTTCAACGATGCGGACTCGGACACCATCGCCCTGCTGGTCCGGCAGCACCTGATGCTCGCTCAGGTCGCGACCCGGCGTGATCTGGACGACCCGATGACCGTGGACATGGTCGCCGGCATCGTCCGCAGTACAGAGACTCTCGACCTGCTGGAAGCGTTGACGTACGCCGATGCGCGGGCTGCCGGACCGGCTGCGTCGTCGCCGTGGCGGATGCGGCTGGTGGGCGAGCTGTGCCGCCGGGTGCGCGGAGAGCTGTCCGGTGGCGGCGAGAGCATGTGGACCGAGGCACCTCCTGTTCCGGTGCCGGTGCTGCACCAGGTGGTTGGAGTGGGGCGGCTTGGCCTGACGGTGTCCGACCACCATGGCGATCTGCGCATCAACGTCGCCGTGCCTGACCAGGTCGGCACGCTGTCGACGGTTGCCGCCGTACTCGCGGTGGAGCGGCTGGCAGTGCGGTCCGCGGTCATCACTTCGGTTGAAGGGCTTGGTATCTCGCAGTGGACAGTTGCTGGGTCAGCGCCTGATCCGGTGCGGCTGCGGGACCGGCTTGCTGTCGCGCTTCGCGACTCCAGTGACGTCGTACGCCGGTTGGCTGCACGGGACTCGTCTGCAGCACGTGTCGCCAGCAGGGTGGACCTGCTGCCGGAGGCGTCCGAGACTGCGACAGTCCTGCAGGTGCGAGCACATGACCGTCCAGGACTGCTGTACGACGTCACCGCGGCCATCGCGGCCACTGGTGCGGACATCCGTTCCGCCCACGTCAGCACGCTTGGTGCCGAGTGTGTGGACGTCTTCTACCTGACCGACGAACACGGCGCTCCGCTCGAAGCAGAGGACGCGCGAACGACGGCGAAGTCTGTCCTCGATCGCCTGACGTTCTAGTCTCAGCGCTGTGCATGTCGTAGAGGCTTTACAGCGCCAAGCCGTCGCCTGCGAGGACCTCGGGTCCTCGATGTACGCCGAGCTGCTCCGACTGCTCGTCGACGACTACGAGGTCGGTGGCGTGTCGGTCGAAGTGCTGGAGGGGTACGAGGACCGGTCGTTCGGTGAGGCGATCGGCCTGCGGTTGCTGGGCGCCGTACACGGTCTGGTGCTGTCGGGCACGGTGCCTGAGCTCGCGGCGTTCTACCCGAGCGCCGGCGGTGCGTGGGACCCGGTGCTCGGCTGGGAGGCGTTCGAGCAGGTGCTGCAGTCGCGGGTGGGGGAGGTGCGGTCGCTGCTGACCCAGCCGCCACAGACGAACGAGGTCAACCGGTCGGTGGCCCTGTACGGCGGTCTCCTGCAACTGGCTCAGACCGTGCCGCTGCCGGTGCGGTTGTTCGAGATCGGTGCATCGGCTGGACTGAACCTGCGCGCGGACCACTTCCGCTACGTCGGCGACGGGGCGTCGTACGGGCCGGCGGACAGTCCGGTGGTGTTCGATCCGGCCTGGGTCGGGGAGATGCCGTCCGCCGAGGTGCGGATCGCGGAACGGGTCGGGTGCGACATCGCGCCGGTGAACCCCCTGACCGAGGAGGGGGCGCGCACGCTGGCGTCGTACGTGTGGCCGGACCAGGCTGACCGCTTGACCCGTTTGCGCGGGGCGGTCGAAGTGGCGCGGCAGGTGCCGGCCGACGTACGCCCGGAGGACGCGGTCTCGTTCCTGCGTGCCCTCGAGCTGTCCGAGGGGCATGTGACGGTCGTGTGGCACTCGATCATGTGGCAGTACCTCCGCCGGCCGGATCGGGCCGCGATCGAAGCCCGGCTGGAAGAGCTCGGCGCGCAGGCCACCGAGTCCGCACCGCTGGCTCATCTGAGCCTCGAGCCGCACGCAACGATCAGTCACGAACGCGGCGCCGAGGGCTGGGAGTACCGCGTCGACCTCCGGAGGTGGCCCGATGGCAGCCTGCGCACACTCGGTACGCTCGGGCCGCACGGTCAGGCGCTCGTCTGGGACGTCAGCTGAGCGCTGCGACCAGGGTGTCGGTGAGCTCGGCTGCGTAGGTGCCGTCCGGGTCGAGGTCGGGGTCGAAGATGCCGATGTCGATCCCCACGCACTTCGGCGAGGCGAGCAGTGGTCGGAGGAGTGCTTGGAGCTGGCCGTGGTCGATCCCGCCCGGGTCCGGGCTGTCGACGGCGGGCATGATCTCGGCGTCGAGGATGTCGACGTCCAGGTGCACCCAGAAGCCGTCCAGATCGTCCCGCTCGAGATGCTCGAACGTGCCGTCGGCCGCGGCGCTCGCATCGTCGGCGATCTTCGACGCCGGCCACACCGGGATCCCGGCCTTCACCGCGTCGGCCGCGTACTCGTCGTCTTCGCGGATCCCGAGCAGCACCGCGTCGGTGTCTCGCGTGTACGGCGTGAGCCCTTCGAGGTCGGTCAGATCCGCCTGCCCGCGTCCGGTGACCAGCGCCAGCGCCTCGCCACCCGCGGCTCCGACGTACGGCGCGTTGTCGACCGTCCGGAAGTCCGAGTGCCCGTCCAGGTACACCACGCCGTACCGGCCCAGCCGCTTCAACGCCAACGCCGGCCCCAGCAGGTTGCTGCACTCACCGCCCAGCAGCACAACGAACTTCCCCTGCTCGACGAACCCCGCCACCCGATCCGCCAACTTCACCGTGTACTGCGCCATCGCCTGCGCGTTGAACACCCCGTCGCCCGGCTTCCAGTCCCCACGGTCGTACCGCGGCGGCGTCACACACCCACCGTCCTCCGCCCCGATCCGCCGCACGAACCCGTTGTCCCGCAGCGCGCCGGCCAACTTGTAACACCCCGGCACCGTCCCGGCCGCCGGCGGCCGCAACCCCAAGTTGGAAGGCCCGTCCACCACAACCCGCACACCAAGCTCCTAACCGGTGGAAGCCAATCAGTCGGTTAGATACTCGACGCCCCACTCCCACCTGTCAATCGGCAACCACCACCTACCCGCGCCCACCAGACCCCCGCGGCGCACCCGGCACCGAACCATCGCGCCGCACCGACGCACCCCGCGCCGCCCCCGCGGCCCGAGCAGCCGCCGCCCGCGACCCATCCCCAAGCGCCGACCCCTGCCCCGCAGCCCCCGCGGCCGGCGCCACCCCACTCAGAAACCGAGCCGCCGCCAGCTCCCCAGAAGGCTCAGTCCTCTTCTCAGGCTGAGGAGCGGTCTGCTCCACACCCTGCTGCCGAGCCCCGTCCTCCGCACCCTCCCGATCCGTCCACGGATGCGTCCGCCGAAGCTCCTCAACCTTCGCGTTCAGCGCCCGCCCGATCTCCTCAGCCACCTGCCGCCCAGCCTCCGGCGACCGCTGAGCCAACGAATCCCACCGCGGATGCAACATCGTCCCAATCAACTCCCGCCGAACGGCCTCCCGATCGCGCCCCTCCGCCGGCGCCACCTCCTGCAACCGATTCCGCACGACAGCTTCCGCCAACTGATCAAAATGCATCACCGCCGGCCCCTGACTGAGCCGCCCGATCAACTCCCGCCGATCCACACGCGGCCCCGACGCCTGCTCGATCAACCCGTTCGCCGCGGCATACGCACCGCTGTGTTGCTGACCGTCGAAGGCCAGGCCCTCGTACCCCGCCAGCTCGGTAAAGGCCTCGAAGTCGTTGGCAGCCCGGACCGACGCGACGCCGGAGTGCAGCCCGCGTGACTCTGTCGTCTGGACGGCGTTGGCCTCGCCTGGCGCGTTCACCGCCATCCCGGCCCGCGTACCGCGATCCAGGACCGTCGCCAGCGCGGCCGCCTGCAACTGTGGCCTCGCCGCCGGATGTCTCGTCAGCCCTTCACGAAGTAGCTGCTCGTGGATCCCGATCGCGCCAGACGCCTGGTCGAATCCACCGAGGTCGCTCGTCGCGTACAGCTCGCGGTTCCAGCGGTCGACGGCGGTCGGCCGGAGCCGCCGCGCGAGGTCGTACAACCGGGCGAATTCGCGGTATGTCTGCGAGTCCTCGGGGACACGCTGCCCGGACTCAGGCATCGGACGTGGGGAACGGGACGTCAGTCAGCGGGAACGATGGGTCGCGGAGCCACTCCTCCATGGACTGGAGGTCCTCTGTCATCCCGCGGATGTCCCACTCTTCGTCCTCCGACGCGCGATCGGCGATTTCCCAGATCCGTCGTCGCGCGTCCGCCAGCATCGCGATCTTCTCCTCGGTGCTTCCCCTCGGCGGGTATGCGGCCGCGTGGATGCGGTCCGCCTCGTAGAACAGCTCGCTCCACTGACGAGGCGGAGCGGGCGGCTCAGCCAGACGGGCTATCAGGCGGGCGGTCCAGGTCTGGTCGTGTTCCGAGGCGTCGGTTGGTACCAGGGCTCGCAGCTTCTCCTGCTCCGCGGGGATGTCTGCGGCTTGTCCGCCGCGCACCCGGTCGCGGGCTCTGCCGAAGGCGTCGTTGAAGGCTGGGATGTCGAGGGGCATGGCGATCACGGTAGCGAGAAAGGGGCGCGCGCTGCCGGAGTTATCCACAGGTTGCCGGGCCGGTAGACTCGGGGAGTTCATCGCTTCGACGAAACGGACTGTTTCTCGTGTTCGACACGCTTTCCGATCGGCTCTCCACCGCGTTCAAGAATCTGCGGGGCAAGGGCAAGCTGACCGACGCCGATATCGACGCGACCACCCGGGAGATCCGGATCGCGTTGCTGGAGGCCGATGTCGCGCTGCCGGTGGTGCGGGAGTTCATCGCGGCGGTGCGGGAACGCGCCAGCGGGGCCGAGGTGCGCGGCGGGCTGAACCCGGCGCAGCAGGTGATCAAGATCGTCAACGAGGAACTGGTCAAGATCCTCGGCGGCGAGACCCGCGAGCTGCGGATGGCGAAGCGGCCGCCGACGGTGATCATGCTCGCCGGTCTGCAGGGTGCAGGTAAGACCACCCTGGCCGGCAAGCTCGCCAAGTGGCTGCGGGAGACCCAGCACCAGACCCCGATGCTGGTCGCCGCCGACCTCCAGCGGCCGAATGCGGTGACCCAGCTGCAGGTCGTCGGTGAGCGCGCCGGCGTACCGGTGTTCGCGCCCGAGCCCGGCAACGGCGTCGGCGACCCGGTGGACGTCGCCCGCAAGGCGATGGACGAGGCGCGGTCCAAGCAGTACAGCGTCGTGATCGTCGACACCGCCGGCCGGCTGGGTGTGGACGAGGAGCTGATGAAGCAGGCCGCGGACATCCGTGACGCGGTCAGCCCGGACGAGATCCTGTTCGTCGTCGACGCGATGATCGGTCAGGACGCGGTCACCACCGCGCAGGCCTTCCTCGACGGTGTCGGCTTCGACGGCGTCGTACTGTCCAAGCTCGACGGTGACGCCCGGGGTGGTGCCGCGCTGTCGATCGCGCAGGTCACCGGCCGCCAGGTGATGTTCGCCAGCAACGGCGAGAAGCTCGAGGACTTCGACGTCTTCCACCCCGACCGGATGGCGTCGCGCATCCTCGGTATGGGCGACGTGATGAGCCTGATCGAGCAGGCCGAGCGCTCCTTCGACGCGGAGGAGGCGGCCAAGACCGCCGCCAAGCTGCAGAAGAAGGGCGGCAAGGACTTCACCCTGGACGACTTCCTCGCCCAGATGCAGTCGGTGCGCAAGATGGGCCCGCTGACGAAGATCTTCGGCATGCTGCCCGGTGCGAACCAGTTCAAGGACCAGCTGGAGAACTTCGACGAGCGCGAGATCGACCGGATCGAGGCGGTCATCCACTCGATGACGCCGGCCGAGCGTAACGATCCGAACATCATCAACGGCTCCCGCCGGGCCCGGATCGCCAAGGGTTCCGGCACCGAGGTCGCGACCGTCAGCGGTCTGGTCGAGCGGTTCTTCGAGGCCCGCAAGATGATGTCCGCGATGGCGTCCGGCAAGGGGATCCCGGGGATGCCCGGTATGCCGGGGATGCCCGGCGCGGGTGCCGGCGGGGCGCGGAAGGCCAAGCAGCAGGCGAAGAAGGGCAAGAAGCGCGGCTCCGGCAACCCCGCCAAGCGGGCGAACCAGGGCAACCCCCAGCCGCAGGCGCCGCAGCCGGGTCAGCTCCCGGCCGCGTTCGGCGGCGGTCAGGACGCCGGCGACTTCGAGCTGCCCGACGACCTGAAGAAGATGCTCGGCGGCAACTGACCCGCTTCCCGAAAGGGCAGTGTCCGCAGTGTGAACTTTCGGCGACCACAGGCTGCACACGCCTGCCGGAAAACCCTTAACCGTGCGCAGCGGCGCACTGTGACCGGTTGATCACGACCCCGTGGCGGCTAAGATCGTGCCTACGCCCGAGAGACACACCACCTGCGGAATGCGTCGAGGACGGTTCGGATGAGGCAGCAGTTCAAGAACCTGGACACGTGGCGGGGCAAGTTGTCCGCCGCATGCACCTGCTTGGCGCCTCCCACTGCCATGGTCGCCGTGTTCGTCGTCGGCGGCGTCACCTCGAACACGTTCATCGTCGACGCACACGCGCTGGCCGCTCCGCGCCAGGACGCGGTGTTCGACGACCTGGCCAACAATGTGCCGGCCCAGCCCGGTGTCGACGGCAGCCTGCCGACGCAGGAGAAGTCCACGATCGGGGTCCCGGTCACCGGGTCGACCGACGGCACCGTGCAGCCGATCCCCGGTGCGATCGGCGACACCTCGGGCATTCCGGGCACGGTGCTCGCGGCGTACCAGAAGGCGGCGCGGGATCTCGCGCTCTCGATGCCCGGCTGCCACCTGACCTGGCCGCTGCTCGCCGGTATCGGCAAGGTCGAGTCCGGCCACGCCAGCGGCGGCAAGGTCGACGCGAACGGCAACACCCGCGGCAAGATCCTCGGCCCGGTCCTCGACGGCAGCCCCGGGATGGCGGCGATCGCCGACACCGACCAGGGCGTGTACGACGGGAACACCACCTGGGACCGCGCCGTCGGCCCGATGCAGTTCATCCCCGGCACGTGGCGGGCGTTCGGCGCGGACGGCAACGGCGACGGGATCAAGGATCCGCACAACGTCTTCGACGCGGCCCGGGCGACGGGTGACTACCTCTGCTCCGGCGGCGCGAACCTGGCGGACCCGGCGGGCCTGGTCCAGGCGGTGCTGCGCTACAACCACTCGATGGACTACGTGTCGACCGTGCTGCGGTGGATGCAGTCCTACAGCCACGACACCGTGACGGTGCCGGACAAGCCGGGCACGATCGACACCCCGGGTGACGGCGGCAACAACGGCGACGGCGAGGAGCGTACGGCGACCACGCCGCCGCCCACCACGCCGCCGCCGACGACGGCACCGACCACCGTGCCGACCACAGCGCCTACGACCACGCAGCCGACGGTCGTCCCGACCACGTCCCGGCCGACCAGCAGCCGTCCGAGCTCGACGAAGCCGACCGTCGCCCGGCCGACCAACGGCCCGGGTACGACGTCGACCTCGCCGACCAAGCCGCCGTACACCCCGCCGCCCAGCACGCCCCCGACGACACCGCCGACGACTCCGCCGACCACGCCGGGCGACCCGACCTGTACGCCGACCCCGACGCCGTCGGACACGCCGACCCCGTCGCCGAGCGAGACCGTCACGCCGACGCCCACTCCGACGCCGAGCCCGTGCAGCTCGACAGGTACGGAGTCCGACCCGACGAAGACGGCGGCGGCCACTCCCAGCGATGCCCCGAGGGCGGGCAGCTGAGGCGAGCTGTACGCTCTCTCCCGAGGTGCCGTCAGGTAGCCGCGTTCGTTACCTCGGTGCCGGTTTTCCGAGGGGTTTCTGTGGCCCGTAACTTTGCGTCGTCTTGATGTAACTTTGTGGCGCATGGTTCGTTGAAGGGGCTATGCGCCTAACCCGTAGTGGTAACCGTCGGGTCAAAATAATCATCGCTTCACTGTGCACGGCCCCGCTCCTGGTCGGGGCCATCGTGACAGTTGCTTCGGGCGGGGCCGGTGCCACCGGCCAGCTCGCTGGTACCAACCCGGTCGCCCCATCGCCTGGAGCCGGGCTGAACAGTGGTGAGTTCGACGAGCTGACGATGATCGTCCCGCAGCGTCCGGGAGTGGACGGCCGGCTCGGATCCGACCAACCCGCCCGCGCCGACGTCCCCGTGCAGGGGGCCACCGACGGCCGATCGGTCGTCCGTCCCGGCCGGCCGGGAGCAGTGAACGGCATTCCGCGCGGGGTGTTCCCCGCCTACCGCCGCGCCACCGCCAACCTCGCGGTCGTCCGGCCGAACTGCGGGCTCACCTGGCCGCTGCTCGCCGGCGTCGGCAAGGTCGAGTCCGACCACGCCAGCGGCGGTCGCGTCGACGTAGCCGGCACCACCCGCGGCCGGATCCTCGGCCCGGTGCTGAACGGCCGGCACGGCAACGGCCGGATCATGGACTCCGACAAGGGCAAGTTCGACGCCGACGCGACGTACGACCGTGCGGTCGGCCCGATGCAGATCATCCCGCAGGTGTGGGACGAGTTCGGGGCCGACGGCAACGGCGACGGCTTCCGCAACCCCAACAACGTGTACGACGCGGTCACCACCGTCGCCGTGGTGCTCTGCTCCGAGGGTGACGACCTGAAGCAGCCGCGGGACCTGGTCGAGGCCCTGCTGCGCTACCAGCACTCCAAGGACTTCGTCGCCACCGTGCTGAAGTGGATGCGGGTCTACAGCAAGAACGCGGTCCTGATCCCGAACGCGACCGGCAACATCGCCGCCGCGAAGTGGACCGGCAACGCCGACCGCAAGGTCGACCCGCGACAGGTCCCCGACGTCCCGGACGACACCAAGACGACCACCGCGACGCCGACCGCGACCGTGCCGCCGCCGGTCCTGCCGTCCACGCCGCCGTCGACGGTGTGGGACAAGCCGACCGTGCCCAAGCCGATCGACACCCCGACGGAGACGCCGACGCATCGGCCGACGTCGACGCCGACCAAGACGCCCACCAAGACGCCGACGAAGACTCCGACCAAGACGCCCACGGAGACTCCGACGCAGACTCCGACCCAGACGCCGACGGACACCCCGACGCAGACTCCGACCGGGACGCCGTGCGCCGGCAACGAACCCACCACCCCGACCTGTACGCCAGGCGGCGGCTCGCACGGCTGAGAGGTCCCCGATACGGTCGGATCCATGACCGTACTCAAGCTCGTCGGCACGGTGTTGCCGGCCGGTGAGCAGCGGGAGCTCCATCTCAGCGGTGGGCTGGTCGTCGACCGGCCCACCGCAGGTGATGTGACGACCGTGCATACCGGCGGCTGGATCGTGCCTGGCCTGGTCGACGCGCACTGCCACATCGGCCTCGACCAGCACGGCGCCGTCGACGCGGAAGTCCAGGAGCGGCAGGCGATCGTCGACCGCGATGCCGGCGCGCTGCTGGTCCGGGACGCCGGTTCGGCCGCCGACACCCGCTGGATCGACGACCGCGACGACCTGCCGAAGATCATCCGCGCCGGCCGCCACATCGCCCGCTCCAAGCGCTACATCCGCAACTACGGCTGGGAGATCGAGCCGGAAGAACTCGTCGCGTACGTCGAGCAGGAGGCCCGTCGTGGTGACGGCTGGGTCAAGCTGGTCGGCGACTGGATCGACCGCGAGGCCGGCGACCTGACCCCGTGCTGGCCGGCCGACGCGCTGACGACGGCGATCGCCCGTGCGCACGAGCTCGGCGCCCGCGTCACCGCACACGTCTTCGGCGAGCACGCCCTGCCCGATCTGCTTGCCGCCGGCATCGACTGCATCGAGCACGGCACCGGCCTCGAGCCGGACATGCTCGCCCAGATGGCCGACCACGGCGTCGCGGTCGTCCCCACGCTGATCCAGCTCGAGAACTTTCCCGAGTACGCCGAACAGGCCGCCGCGAAGTTCCCGGTCTACTCGGCGCACATGCGCGACCTGTACGACCGTCGCCTGCACCGGCTGCGGGACGCGTTCGATGCCGGCGTACCGGTCTATGCGGGGACCGACGCGGGCGGTGTCCTCGGGCACGGCCTCGTCGCCCAGGAGATCCAGGCGCTGACCGGGATCGGCCTGTCGGGGGAGCAGGCGCTGGCCGCGGGATCGTGGGCCGCCCGCGCCTGGCTCGGTGCGCCGAGCGAGCTGCAGCCCGGCGACCCGGCCGATCTGGTCGTGTACGACGATGACCCGCGCGCGAACCCCGCCGTACTCACGCATCCGCGATTGATCGCGCTCCGTGGTCAGGTGATGTTCCGGCGGTGACGGGAAAAAATTCACCCAAACACTGGATCGGACGGAAGATCTTCCCTTAGCGTGACTTCCGGGACCGCCGACGCCCCTCGGCGGACCGGACAGGAAGGACCGCCGCCCATGCGGAACACCGCCACGATTCTGCTCGCTGTCGGAGCACTCGCGCTGACAGCCCTCCCGAGCCACGCAGCCCAACCACCTCAGCCCACCGGCCAACCGGACCTGGCGTCCGCGTTCCAGTCCGCCGCCGCGAGGTACGACGTACCTCGTGAGGTGCTCGTCAGCGTCGGATTCGCCGAGACGCACCTCGACGGCCACGACGGCGCGCCGAGCCAGGCGAACGGCTACGGCGTCATGCACCTGGCCAGCAACAACACCAACACAACGATGTCCGAGGCAAGCAAACTGACCGGCCTCCCGGTCGCGAAGCTGACCAAGGACGACCAGTCGAACATCCTCGGCGCCGCCGCAGTCCTCGACTCGTACGCCGATCAAGTGGGTCTGCAGGATCGCGCCGATCTCGGCAAGTGGTACTCCGTGATCGCGAAGTACTCGCACTCCGCCGACGGCCCGACCGCGCGCCTGTACACCGACGAGGTCTATCGGGTGATCGCCCGCGGTGTCAGCACGGCGGGCGTCTCGACCGAGCCGAAGCAGGTCACGCCGGACCTCGGCGCCTACGCGAAGGTCTCGCCGCTCGGCACGAAGTCCGCCTCAGCGGTCCAGGCCGCCGACTACCCGGGCGCGATCTGGAACCCGGCCTGCACCTGCAACTACGCGGTCGGCCGCACCCAGGCGATCACTACGATCGTGATCCACGTGACGCAGGGGTCGTACGCCGGCACGATCAGCTGGTTCAAGGACCCGGCGGCCCAGGTCAGCGCGCACTACGTGGTCCGGTCCAGCGACGGCCAGATCACCCAGATGGTCGCCGAGAAGGACACCGCCTGGCACGCCCGCAGCGCGAACCCGTTCGCGATCGGCATCGAGCACGAGGGGTTCATCGACCAGCCGTCGTGGTTCACCGACGCGATGTACCGGTCGTCGGCCGCGCTGACCGCCAACATCGCCGACCGCCGTGGCATCCCGAAGGACCGCAACCACATCAAGGGTCACAGCGAGATGCCCGGCAACGACCACACCGACCCGGGACCGAACTGGAACTGGGACTACTACATGCAGCTGGTGAACGGCGGCGACCCGAATCCGCCGCAGTACAACTTCACCACCTATGGCAACGGCGTCAACGTCCGGTCCGGGCCGCATCTGGCCGACTCGGTCGTGACCACGCTGCCCGGCCCGACGCAGGTCTTCGTCGAGTGCCAGATCCAGGGCGACACCGTGACCGCTAACGGCTACACGAACAACTGGTGGTCCAAGCTCCGCGACCAGGGCGGCTACATGACCAACATCTACATCGACGATCCGAACGCCAAGCTCCCGGGCGTTCCGGACTGCTAGACAGCAGAAGGTAGAGCCTGCTGTACCGACACATGCCCGGCCGCCCCGGAGGATATGAGTCATGGTCAACAAGATCCTGGCTCGGGGCGGACGGGCATGTGCCTACCTGGTGGTTCGCTACGTACGGGCGCTCCTGCTGTTGCTGGCAGTGCCGAACGGTGTGCTCCTCGGCTGGTTGATCACGCCGTTCACCGGCGCACTGGTGAAGCTGGCGAACAGTGAGCGCCGCAGGGCCGCCAAGTACCTCGGCGTACCCGCGGGCGCGCCGCTGCCGGCCGCGACACCGCGTCAGCCGGGCGACGTCGTCACGTTGTTCCGGGACAAGTCGTTCAAGCGCAGCCTGCGCTGTCTGCTGATGCCGGTGGTGATGATCCCGGAGCTGATCGTCGCAGTGGCCGCGATCATGGGTGTGCCGTCGGCGGTGCTCGGCACGTTGCTGTGGTGGCTTTCCCCGGGCAACTTCAGCCTGATGGGCCTCGACGTCAACAGCTGGTTCGAGGCCCTCACGCTGGGCCCGCTGCAGGTGTTGGTCAGTCTGGGCCTCCTGGCTTGGGTTGCACCGGCCCTGGCCCGCGGCCACGCCAAAGCGGCACTCAAGCTGCTGGCACCCAGCCAGGACCAGCTGGAGACCGCCAGGCTGTCGCAGCGGGTCGAGGAGCTCACCAAGAGCCGGGCAGGCGCTGTCGACTCGCATGGCGCCGAGCTGCGGCGGATCGAGCGGGACCTGCACGACGGGACGCAGGCGCAGCTGGTGTCACTGGCGATGCGGATCGGTATCGCGAAGCAGACCATGGCCGAGGACCCGGAGAAGGCCGCCAAACTGCTCGACGACGCCCGTGACGGCGCAGAGCAGGCCATGACGGAGCTCCGCGGCGTACTGCGGACCATGTACCCGCCGATCCTTGCCGACCGCGGTCTGGTCGGAGCGGTCTCCGCACTGGCCGCCCGGTGCCCACTGCCGGTCCAGCTCCGCATCGGCGAGCTGGGCGAGGTCCCAGCCGCAGTAGAGGCCGCTGCGTACTTCGTGGTCGCGGAGTCCCTCACCAACATCACCAAGCACAGTGCGGCCGGACACGTCGACGTACAGCTCGAACGGCGTGGTTCCGAGCTCTACCTGTCCGTCATGGACGACGGGATCGGCGGAGCGCGGATCAGCGACCAGTCCGACCTGCTGGGCCGCGGGAGTGGGCTGCATGGCATGCTCCACCGCGTGCAGGCGATCGACGGTCACATGGAGCTGCAGAGCCCGATCGGTGGGCCGACCACCGTCGAGGTGATCCTTCCGTGCGGGTGATCATCCTCGAGGACAACCCGATCCTCGCCGAGGGCCTGAGCCTGCTGCTGAACAACTCCGGCTTCGAGGTCGCCGCGGTCGCCACCGACGCGGACGAGTTCGCCAAGGCGATCGCCGAGCACCAGGTGGACATCGCCGTGGTCGACGTACGACTGCCACCCACCTTCACCGACGAGGGCCTGCGTGCCGCGATCGAGGCCAGGCGGGTCCGGCCAGGGCTGCCGGTGCTGGTGTTCTCGCAGTACGTCGAGGAGGTGTACGCCGCCGAGCTGCTCGCCGCCGGCAGCGAAGGCGTCGGCTACCTGCTGAAGGACCGGGTCTCCCGCGTCGACGAGTTCCTCGAAGCAGTACGCCGGGTTGCGGCCGGCGGGACCGTGCTGGATCCAGAGGTGGTCAGCCAGCTCATGGTCAAGCGGAGCAGCCCGCTCGATCGGCTCACGCCGCGCGAACGCGAAGTACTCGCCCTGATGGCCGAGGGTCTCGGCAACGTGGCGATCGGGGCGAAGCTGGTCATCTCCGAAGGCGCTGTGCACAAACACGTCGGCAACGTCTTCCTCAAGCTCGACCTGCCGCCGACGGACTCCGGTCACCGCCGCGTCCTAGCCGTCCTCGCCTACCTCGGGCTCTGAACCCTCGCGTCGGTATGTTCACGCTCGTGAAAATGCGGAAAGCGGTTGTTGTCGTACTGGCCGTAGCGGGCGTCGCCGGTGTAGCGGCGTGCGGCGGGTCGAAGAAGGAGGGTGCAGCCCCGCCGCCGGTGGTTGCCACGTCAGCAACACCGACGCCGACGCCGCTGAACGACACACGAGCGGCCGCCGCGCTCGCGACCGGGGGCCTTGGGGTCAAGGACGTACCGGGAATGCAGCCGCTGGGCGCGCCGATCACCAGCCTGAACTCGCCGACCGTTGCCGCCCTGTGCGGGCCGACCGCCGCAGGCCTGACCAGCGAGAAGCTGCGGATGGCCCGGCGACAGCTGGTGTGGAGTGCGGGTCCGTCGGAGTTCGTGTCCGAGGAGCGGATCGTCTACCAGCAGGGCGGCGTACAGGCTGCGCTGAAGGACCTCCGGACCTTGAGCACGATCTGCCCGGACCGGATCGGCGTACAGCCGGCGCCGACGAGCGCGAAACTGCCGGCCGGCTCGATGGCGATCTCGGCCCACGGCTCCGGCCAGGGCGGCGACTCGTACGCCGTGCCCGTCGGGAGCCAGCTGCTCGTCGTGCTGTGGTCGAACTGGACCAGGTCACCCGAGCCGGCCGTCATCAAGACCGCTCTCGCCACGGCGCGCACCGTCGTCGTCCAGCGTGAGCAGCCCACCCTCCAGGCCCTGGCCAGCTGACAACGTCGGTCATTCGCCCTTGACGGGCCGTCCGCAGTACGCCACTCTCGATCGCGAGAGCGCTCTCATCCACCGAACCGCCCCTAGGTGAGGAGAGTTCAGATGAAGGTCCTATTGGCCGCCGTGATCACGGCGGGTCTACTGACCGTGCCTGCACAAGCGATAGCCCAACCGCTCGCAGTGCCCGGGCAGGCAGCCGCGATGCAGCGCGACTTCGGGCTGAGCGACCAGCAGCTGCAGCAACGACTGCAGGCCGAGACGTCAGCCGCGAAGCTGTTGCCCGCAGCCCAGAAGGCCGCCGGAGCTGCCTACGGCGGTGCCTGGTACGACGCAACCACACAGAAGCTCGTTGTCGGCGTGGTAGGCCCGGACCGCGCGGCCGCCGTGCGAGCAACAGGTGCCGCGGTGACCGCCGTACCTGTGACCGCCAAGACGCTCGACCACCGGAAGGCCGCTGTCGACAAGCTGGCCGGGAAGGCCGTGCCGAACGCGGTCAGCGGCTGGTCTGCCGACCCGAAGACCGGCAGCGTGGTCATCAACGTCCAAGCAGGTAAGCGATCCCCGGCCGTCGACGCGTTCGTGGCCAAGGTCGCGAAGACCGGAGCCGTGACGGTCAAGGAGGTGGCCGCGCAGGCACCACGCACGTACGCCGCCGGCACGGTCGGCGGCGACCCGTACTACGTCAGCAACATCCGCTGCTCGATCGGCTTCTCGGTGTACGGCGGATACGTCACCGCGGGCCACTGTGGTCGCAGCGGCATCGTCCGCGGCTGGGACGGGTCGGACCAGGGCTCGTTCCAGGGCTGGTCGTTCCCGGACAACGACTATGCGTGGGTGGCGACCGGCTATGGCTGGTGGACCGTCCCGGTGGTCCTCGGCTGGGGACAGGTCAGTGACCAGCTCGTCCGCGGGTCGTGGGAGGCGCCGATCGGTTCGTCGGTGTGCCGGAGTGGTTCGACGTCGCACTGGCACTGCGGCACGATCCTGGCCAAGAACGAGACCGTGAACTACGGCAACGGCGCTCTGTTCTACGGCGCGACCAAGACCAACGTCTGTGCCGAGGGTGGCGATTCTGGTGGGTCGTTCATCACCGGCGACCAGGCGCAAGGCGTGACGTCGGGCGGCTGGGGTGACTGCACCAGCGGCGGCGAGACGTGGTTCCAGCCGGTCAACGAGATCCTGCAGGCGTACGGCCTGACGCTGCAGACCGCGTAGAAATGCCTGTGGATCCCCTTGCGTGCAAGGGGATCCACAGGTCTGCGATCAGGCCGGGTTGTCCGGCACCGACTCGAGCGCCGGCTTCTCGTCCTGGTCCTTCTTGGTGGAGAGCGACTCGATCAGCTGCTTGGCCAGCGCGAAGCCGGAGCCGCCCATCGTGATCGTCTTCACCAGGGTGTCCTCGATGCCCTGCGCGCCGTTCAGCACGACCATGTTGCCGACCTTGTCGAACGACGACGACGCGGCCCGGACGATCTCCGGGTACGCCTCGGCGAGCTGCTGCGCGACGACCGCGTCGGTGTTCGTGGCCAGCGCCTCGGCGCGCGCCTTGATACCGGCCGCCTCGGCCATCGCCTTCGCCTCGACGGCGGACGCCTCGGCCTTACCGTTCAGCTCGGTCGCCTTCGCCTGGGCCTCACCACGCAGCTGGACCTCCCGGGCGTTCGCCTCGGCGGCCGCGATCTGCGCGTCCCGGGCAGCCTGGGCCAGCGTGCGCTGCTTGTACGCCTCGGCGTCGGCCGGCTTCAGCACCGACGACTCCAGCTGCTTCTCGGCCAGCGACGCGTTCAGCTTCGCGGTCTCCGTCTCGGCGACGACGACCTCCTGCTTGGCCAGCGCGGCCGCCAGCGGTCCGGCCTGGAACGACTTCGACGTGGCCTGGTCGACCTCGGCCTGGTAACCGGCCTTGGCGATCTCGCTCTCGCGGATCGCGGCCGCCTTCGCGGCGGCGGCAACCTGCTCGCGCTCGGTCGCCTCCCGGTCCCGCTCGGCCTGTGCGATCCGGGCCGCGGCCTCGACGGCTGCGGCCTGCGGGCGGCCCAGGTTCCGGATGTAGCCGGACTCGTCGTCGATCTCCTGGATCTGCAGCGAGTCGACCACGAGACCGAGCTTCTCCATGTCGCCGGCCAGCGAGCCGCGGATGTTCGTGGTCAGCGTCTCCCGGTCGTGCAGCATCTCCTCGACCGTGGTCGAACCGACGATCGCGCGGAGGTGACCGGCGAACAGCTCGTGGATCGTGCTCATCACCTGCTCGTCGCTCTGCTCCAGGAACCGGCGGGCCGCGTTCGCGATCGAGCCGTAGTCGTCACCGACCTTGTACGCCGTGACGCCCTTGATGTGCAGCGGGATGCCCTGGCTGGACACGCACGTCACGGTCAACGGCGTCGCGCGGATGTCCAGCGGCAACCGCCGTACCGTCTGGAAGCCCGGCAGTACTGCGGTGCCGCGGCCGACCACGATCTTGAAGCCGAGGGTCTCGTTGACCTGCTCGGTGCTGGAGTGCGCGCCGAGGCCGGAGATGATCAGCGCCTCGTTCGGCTCCGCCACCCGCCAGACCATCCGGAACACGATGAGCAGGACCACCACCGCGACAGCGGCGACGGCCACGTACGTCCAGAGCATTTCCCCTCCAAGGGAACGTAATTAGATGGCGCGAGCGACGTAGACGGTGCGGGGTGGGTCGTAGTCGACGACGACGACCTGCGTTCCCACCTCGAGCACCTCGTCGGTCGCGGGGTAAGCGTAGAAGGCCTCGGTGGCACCGCGGACCGGCAGCATCACCTCGCCGACGATCCCGGGTGCGATCCGCCCGATCACCCGCCCCCGTTTGCCTACCATGTTGCCCCTCCGACGTAGCAGCGCACGATCCAGTTCCCGAAGCCTACGTTGTCACGCCTTGTCGTCGAAGCAGGACGACGGCATTGTGTAAACGTCGGCCTGGGGGTGTGGGAGGGGCGATGGGGGACAGCATTGTGAGCGGGGTCTTGGTGGGGGTCACCGAGGACGGGGCGGACGACGCACGGCTCGAGGAGCTGGCGCTGCTGCTGCGGCAGGAGTTGCTGGTGCTCGACGTACGCGCGGTCGAACCGTTGCGCGACGGTGAGGCGCCGGACGGCACCCGTGGTGCTCTGGCCGCGGTGGCAGGTGTGCTGAGCGTTTCGCTGGCGCCGGGTCTGCAGGTGCTCGGTTCGGTCGTTGCCGTCGTGCGCGAGTGGCTCGGTCGAGTCGGTGACGGGCGGACGGTCAAGCTGACCATCGACGGCGACGTGATCGAGCTGACCCGGGCGAGCGGCGACATGCAGCAGCAGCTGGTCGATGCCTTCGTACGACGGCACGCCGGGGCGGACGGGTGACATGGACGGCTCGCGTATCGCGCTCGTGGTGGCGAACGACCAGTACGACGATCCCGGTCTGAAGCGACTGGTCGCACCGGCGCAGGACGCGGCCGCGCTGGCCGGCGTACTCGCGGATCCGGCGGTCGGTGGGTTCGAGGTCCAGGTACTGCAGAACGCGCCGGCGCAGGACATCCGGTTCGCGGTCGAGGACTTCTTCGCCGATCGCAATCCGGAAGACCTGCTGTTGCTGCATTTCTCCTGCCACGGGTTGAAGAATTCGGCCGGCGAACTGTTCCTGGCGGTCGCCGACACCAAACCCGCCCGGCTCGCGTCAACCGCGGTGGCCGCGGACTTCGTCAACCGGCAGATGGCCGACAGCCGGGCGCAGCGGATCGCGTTGTTCCTGGACTGTTGCTACGGCGGTGCGTTCCCGCGCGGCATGGTCGTACGGGCGGCCGGTGAGGCACAGGTGCAGGACGCATTTGCCAAGCAGGCTGACGTCGGCGGCGGTCGCGGGCGCGTGGTGATCACCGCGTCGAGCGCGATGGAGTATGCCTTCGAGGGCGGCCAGCTGGCGTCGGATGCGTCGAAGCCGGCACCGTCGGTCTTCACCGGTGCTGTGGTCGACGGACTCACGACCGGCGAGGCGGACCGGGACGGCGACGGTTGGGTCGGACTGACCGAGCTGGTCGGGTTCGTCACCGATCGGATCCATCGGGTCACGCCGAATCAGAACCCGCAGATGTGGACCTTCGGCTCACAGGGCGAGCTGCTGATCGCCCGCAGCCGGGTACGCCGGATCACACCCGCGCCGCTCGCCCCGGAGCTGACCCAGGCGATGGAGAGTCCGTTGCCAGCGGCAAGGTTCGGCGTGGTCGACTACCTGCGCGAACGTCTGTACGACGCGGACCTCGGGCAGGCATACGCCGCCTGGCAGGCGCTGCACCAGATGACCGACGACGACAGCCGCAAGGTCTCCGAGGCCGCGTCCGAGGCATTGTCGACGGCGGAACTGCGGGTCACGCCGGAGTCTGTGGACCTGACCGGCGCCACGTCTGCCGACCTCCACCTGGCCGGCCCGCCGCTTGCTTTGACGGCGGCAGCATCTCCCGGCGATCCGTGGCTGAAGCTCGAACAGGAAGGCGAAGTCATCCGGGTTCGCGCGGAGCAATCCGCTCCGGGTGTCCACGACAGCTCGGTCATCCTGGCCGGCCCGGTCGGCGAACGCGTCGTACCCGTGCGCCTGACCATCCCCGACACCGAGTCCGAGCCGCCCGCCCCACCGCCTGAACCCGAACCCGACCCCACACCGGCTCCCGTCCCAGAACCACCCCGAGCCAAACCAACCCAAGCCGCATCGCCCCAACCGGCATGGCCGCAGCCTGCACGGCCCCAAGCCGCACGGCCCGAACCTGCAGCGGCCCGAGCCGAGCGGCCGACTCCTCAACCTGTGTCCGCATCCCTGCCCGGCGAATCAGCTCTCCCGCCTTGGTGGCTGATTGCCGTACTGATCGCCGGCAGCGCAGTCCTCGTCTACCTGAACTGGCCCGGCGCGGCCTACTCCCGCAAGCTCTGGTACGACTCCAACCAAGGCTGGTACCTCTACCGAACCTGGTACGACCCCGCCATCTGGGGTGCCTTCATCGCTCTGTTCGCCGCCCTGGTCGCACGCTGGGCCGGCCCGATCGCCCTTGGCGTCGTGGTCGGCTGCGCGGTCTCCGCGATCGAAGGAGCCGCACTGATCGTCGGCGGCGGCATCTCGGCCGACGAGACCGCCGCCTGGGTACTCTCGGCCCTGATCGCGATCGTGATGTCCGTCGTACTGGTGATCGTCCTGAAGCCGGAGGTCCGCCGACTCTGGCCGGTCTGGCCCCCGGCCGCCGCGATGGTTGTTGCCGGAGGCATCTTGCTGGTGGTGAGCGCGGTCGTCCCGCACAGCGACGGCATCTCGTTCTTCAAGATCACCCCGCTGGCGCTCCTCGACCCGATCGTGGCGCTCGCGCTCGCCTGGCCGGCCCTGGCCGCGGTCGAGGCCAGGACGAAGACCTGGCTGACCGCGGCCGTGGTGACCTACTCGGTGATCAGCGCCATCGGCGGGATACCCGCCCTGACCCAGGGGCACTCGCCGGCCGACTTCCTCACCGGTCTGTTCGGCAACCTACTGATCGTCATCGGTGTGCTCATCAGCCGCGGACGGCCCCTTCCGTCGCACCCTTGATGAACTGGCGGGCGAAGATCCCGAAGATGATGACCAGTGGCACCATCGCCATCAACGCACCGGTCATCACCATGCTGTAGTCCACACCGTGCGACCGGTTCAGTGTCGACAGGGCGACCTGCAGCGTCACGTGGTCCGGGTTGGTCAGCACGATCAGTGGCCACATGTAGTCGTTCCACGAACCGACGAACGTGAAGATGCCGAGGAACGCGAGCGCCGGCCGGGCCGACGGCAGCGCGACATGCCAGTACGTGCCGAAGAACCCGCAGCCGTCCAGCGTCGCGGCCTCGATCAACTCGTCGTGGATCGAGTTCTGGAAGTACTGCCGCATCCAGAAGATGCCGAACGCGTTCGCCGCGCCGGGAATGATCAGTGCCTTCAACGACCCGACCCAGCCGAGCAACGCCATCGTCTGGAACTGCGGTACGGCGGCCAGCTGCGCCGGCAACAGCATCGTCGCGAGCAGTACGACGAACAACGCGTTCCGCCCCGGGAACCGGAACTTCGCGAACGTGAACGCCGCCAGCGAATCGAAGAACAGCACCAGCAGCGTGGTCGAGACCGCCACCGTCGCGGTGTTCGCCATCGACTGGAAGAACGCGACGTTGTCCAGCACGTGCCGGACGTTGTCGCCGAAATGCCCGCCGAACGTGAACTTCGGCGGGAACCGGTAGATGTCCGCGGTCGTGTTCGACGCCATGATGATCGTCCACACGAACGGGAACATGAACACCAGCAGCGCCAGCACGAGCGCGGCGTGCAGTGCGATCCCGCGCAGCCGGTAACGCATCATCTGTCCTCACCCCGGCCCCGGAAGATCCGCCAGTTGATTGCCGTGAACAACAACACGAGTACGAAGATGCTGAGCGCGATCGCGGCGGCTAACCCGTAGTCGTTGTCGAGGAACGCGGCCCGGTAGAAGAACAGCACCACGGTCATCCCGCTCTGCCCGGTACCGCCGCTGTTGCCGACCATCACCTGCGGCTCGGTGAACGTCTGCAGTCCGCCGATCGTCGACATGATGACGGTGAACAGTACGACGGGACGCAGCTGCGGCAGCGTGATCGAGAAGAACGTCCGTACGGCGCCGGCGCCGTCCACCTTGGCGGCCTCGTACTGGTCCTTCGGGATCGCCTGCAGACCGGCCAGGTAGATCAGCGTGTTGTACCCGACCCACTGCCACACGATCATCGTCGAGATCGCGATCTTGATCCCCCACGGCTGACCGAGCCAGTCCTGCTGCGGGATGCCGAGCGAGCGCAGCGCGGCGTTCACCAGACCGAAGTTCGTACTGAAGATCGAGCTGAAGAAGATCGCCATCGCGACCAGCGAGGTGACGTTCGGGATGAAGTACGCGATCCGGTAGACGTTGGTGAACCGGACGGCCGACTGCAGCATCACCGCGAGCAGCAGCGCGAGGACCAGCGTCGGGACCGTCGACATGAAGAACAGCACGACGGTGTTCTCGAGTGCGGTCCAGAACGTCGGGTCCTGGATCAGGAACGCGAAGTTGTCGAGCCCGGTGAACTTACGGGCGCTCAGCCCGTCCCAGCGCTGGAACGCCAGCACGATGGTCGACACCATCGGGTACAGCCCGAACACCGCGAACAACACGTAGAACGGCGACAGCGCGACGTAGAACCGCCAGTACGACCAGATCCCACGACGGGGCCGCTGACCCTTTCCGGCCAGCGGCTCCGTCGCGGCAGACGACACAGTCGCCGTACTGGTCACTGAACCCCCTGCCGCTTGGCGATCGCCTTCGCCTTGGAGACTGCGCTGGCCCAGGCGGCGTCCGAGGTCTTCGAACCGGTCTGCACGGTCTTGAGCTCGTCGTGGAACGGTGCGGCGACCGCGTCGTCGTACGGGCTCTGGTAGGCGACCGGGATCGACTTCGCGGCCGGACCGAACACGTCGATCGGCACCTGGCCGCCGAAGAACTTGTCCGCCGCCTTCAGCTGCGGCTTGTCGTACGCCGCCGGCGCGGACGGGAAGATCTGCGCGTCGGTGAACGCCTTGGCCTCGTTGTCGGCGCTGAGCATGTACTTGATCACGTCGAACGCCTTCTGCGGGTCGGCCGCGTTCTTGGTGATTGCCAGGAACGAGCCGCCGAAGTTCGCCGGTCCGCTCGGAGTCGGCGCCAGCCGCCATTTGCCGGCGCTGGTCTTCACCGCGGACTTGATGTCCAGCGCGACCCAGGCCGCGCCGATGTGGGTCGGGATCGTGCCCTGGTCGAGTCCGGCGTTCCAGTCCGGGCTGCCGCTCGGCGTCTTGCCGTCGATCTTCATCGTCATCGCCTTGACCGAGGTGTCCCACGCCTTGCGGATGTGGTCCTGGTCGCCGATGAACTTGTTGTCCTTGGAGATGTACCGCTCGGTGCCCTGGCCGACGACCATGTCGTACAGGTCGGTCGCGTCCCAGACCAGCAGCGCCTTCGGGTTCTTCGCCTTCAGCTGGACCCCGGCGGCGAAGTAGTCGTCCCAGGTCTTCAGCTGGTCGGCCACCTTGGCCGGGTCGCTGGGCAGACCGGCCGCGGCGAAGATGTCCTCGCGGTAGAACAGCCCGGTCGGGCCGACGTCGATCGGCAGACCGATCACCTTGCCGTCCAGCGTGGTGGCCTGGTTGACCTTCCACTCCAGGTAGTCGCCGAGGACCGAGTCCGCGCCGACGCTCTTCAGGTCCACGAACCGCGACGCCTGCGGCAGCAGCGAGGCGATGTCCTCGCCCTTGATGCCGGTGATGTCCGGGATGCCGGTACCGCCGTTGAACGTGGTGACCAGCTTCTGCTTGAAGTCACCGCCGATCTCGGAGTACTTGATCTTCGGGTCCGGGAAGTGCGCGATCGTGTCGTCGAGGACCGACTTGCCCAGACCGCCCGGCCAGCACCACATGGTCAACTCGGTGGTGGTGTTCTTCTTGGCCGTCGACCCGGTGTCCATCCCGGACGAGCAGCCGACGAGCGTGCCACCGGCTACGGCTGCGAAGCCCCCGAGCAAGGTCCGACGTGAGAGCTCCATGGTTCTACCTTCCTGAGTTTGCGCTGATCAGCGCGTGGAGGTGTTGGTCTTCGGGGTGCGCGGCCTGCCAGTCCGCGAGGTCGTCCCAGCGCGGTGCCGCGTCCGCACCGCCGAGCCGGGTGACTGACAGCGCCGCGGTGAGCGCGGCGAACCGCAGCCGCTGCTCCAGCGGCAGCTCCCAGAGCGTGGCGGCGATGAAGCCGGCGGCGAACACATCACCCGCCCCGGTGGTGTCCGCCGCCGAGACCGGATACGCAGGTACGGCGATGCGCTGGCCGGTGACGGCGTCAAGGGCCTCCGCGCCGTCAGCGCCCTTCGACACCACGACCAGCGGGACCTTCTCCGCCAGTACTTCGAGTGCGTCGCCAGGTGACGTCGTACGGGTGTAGGCCATCGCTTCGTCGGCATTCGGCAGGAACACGTCGCAGTGCTCGAGCTGGTCGAGCACCGCCGGGTCCCACTGCTCGGACGGGTCCCAGCCGACATCGGCGAACACCACGCTGCCGGCCGCCTTCGCCTTCGCCAGCCACTCGTTGCGCCAGGGTCCGATGTGGGCGGCGACGGCTCGGGTGGTCGGCAGCGTGGTGATCAGCTCGTCGGCCGACAGCAGGGGGTCCGACCCACGCGTCACCAGAGCCCGATCGTTGTCATAGGCAAGGGCAACGGTCAGCGGGGTCTGCCAGCCGGCGAGTCTGCGGGACAGGGTCAGATCGATGCCCTCGTCGTCGACGAGCCGGCGCCAGACGCGGTCGCCGAGGTCGTCCGCGCCGAATACGGCGGCCATCCCGGTCCGCAGGCCGAGCCGGGCCAGCGCGACCGCGAAGTTCGCGATGCCGCCGGGGCTCTCGTGCGACTCGGTGGCCCAGACCTCGGTACCCGGACGCGGGGCAGTGGGCAGGCCGAGCACCAGGTCCTGGAAGACCAGACCGGACACCAGTACGTCCAGTTCGTGCATGGTCAGCACACTCCTGCAGGGTCGATCAAACTCGTGCATGAATCTAAAGTCGGTTGCGCAAGATCCGCAATACCTGATCAATGATTTGACTGAGAATGACGGAGTTTGCGTGATACCGTCTGCGATGTGTTGCCGAAGCAGCGACAGGATCAGATCGTCCGCGCGCTCCGGGCCGATGGGGCCGGGGGCGTGAAGGTGCTTGCCAGCAAACTCGGCGTCAGTGAGGCGACCATCCGGCGCGATCTGGAGCAGCTGCACGCCGAGGGCCGGCTGACCAGGGTGTACGGCGGTGCGCTCGCCGTCGACGGCGGCGACGAGCCGTTCGCGGACGTCAACGCCGTACATGCCGAGGAGAAGGACCGGATCGCCCGCCGCGCTGCCGAACTGGTCCACGACGGCGAGTCCGTCCTGCTGGACATCGGTACGACGGCACTCCGGGTCGCGCAGCACCTGCACGGGCGCTCGTTGACCGTGGTGACCAGCAACCTCGCAGTACTCGAAGAACTGCAGAACGACGAGCAGATCGAGCTGATCGTGCTCGGTGGATTCGTACGGCGCAGTTACCGGTCCTTGGTCGGATACTTGACCGAGGAGAGCCTGCGGCAGATCCACGTCGACTGGCTGTTCCTGGGGACGAGCGGGGTGCGGCCGGACGGCCGGGTGATGGACAGCACGATGATCGAGGTGCCGGTCAAGCGGGCGATGATCAAGGCGGCCGACCAGGTCGTGCTGCTGGCGGACAGGACGAAGTTCCCGGGCCATGGGGTGGCCCGGGTGTGTGAGCCGGGGGAGCTCTCCATGGTGGTGACCGAGCCAGGCGCCGACGAGGCAACCCGGACCCAACTGACTGAGGCGGGAGTACAGGTGGTGCTGGCATGAGGCTGACGATCCTGGGCGGGGGCGGCTTCCGGGTTCCGCTCGTGTACCACGCACTGCTCGGCGACCGCGGCGCCGGAAGGATCACCGACGTGGTCCTCTACGACACCGATCGCACCCGCCTCGGAGCCATCGGCGCCGTTCTGCGTCAGCAGGCGGCCAGCACTGAGCATCCGCTGCCGCCTCCGGTGGTGACGGAGACAACGGACCTGGACGAAGCCCTGCGTGGCGCCGACTTCATCTTCTCGGCCATCCGGGTCGGCGGTCTCGAGGGCCGCACCATCGACGAGCGGGTCGCGCTGGGCCTCGATGTACTCGGTCAGGAGACGGTTGGCGCCGGTGGGATCGCGTACGGCCTGCGGACCCTGCCTGTGGCTTTGAAGATCGCTCAGCGGATCGCAGCGGTCGCACCGGAAGCGTGGACGATCAACTTCACCAACCCGGCCGGCATGGTGACCGAGGCGATGATCCCGGTCCTCGGCGACCGGGTGATCGGCATTTGCGACTCACCGTCGGGGCTGGGGCGCCGGGCGGCGCTGGCGCTCGGAGTGGACCCGTCGACCGCGTTCTACGACTACGCGGGCCTCAACCACCTCGGCTGGCTTCGCGGTCTGCGGTCCGGCGGTGTGGATCGGCTGCCTGACCTGCTGCAGTCCGACGACGCGCTGAGCTCCTTCGAGGAGGGTCGGCTGTTCAGTCCGGATTGGCTGCGGTCGATCGGCTCGATCCCGAACGAGTACCTGCACTATTACTACTTCGCCCGCGAGACGTTGGCCGCCGTACAGGCTGTGCGGCAGACGCGGGGCACGTTCCTGCTGGAGCAGCAGTCCGCGTTCTACGCCGAGACCGGGAAGCACCCGGAGCAGGCGCTCGAGCTGTGGCAGAAGACGCGGGCCGAGCGCGAGTCGACGTACGGCGTGGAGAGCCGTGAGGTCGCGGACGCGGGGGAGCGGGACGAGCGCGACATGGAGGCAGGCGGCTACGAGCAGGTCGCGCTGTCGCTGATGCGGGCGATCGCGCACAACGAGCGGGCCTCGCTGATCCTGAATGTGCGGAACCGCGGCGTACTGCATCATCTGGACGACGACGCGGTGGTGGAGATCCCGTGCACTGTGGACGCCAACGGTGCGCTGCCGGTGGCTGTGTCCCAGCTCACCGACCACCAGGCCGGTCTGGTCTGCTCGGTGAAGGCCGTCGAGCGCTCCACGATCGAGGCGGCCACGACGGGCTCGAAGTCCGCCGCGCTGAAGGCTCTCGCCTATCACCCGCTCATCGACTCGGTGACGGTGGCGCGTAGCCTCCTGGATACGTACGTCGAGAGCCTGCCGGACCTCGCCTACCTCCGCGCCTGACGCCGATTGGTATCCGGCGCGCCGGATCTGGCACAATGGCCTGCTGAGTCCGTCCAGGTTCGTGCAGCCCTCTAACTCCACTGCCCGGCCGGCCCATCCGAGCGGTCACCCCGTTGTCCCCACGACGACCCGTGCTGCTCACCCAGACGTAATTCCGAGGGAGACCACCCGAAAGTGGCAGTCAAGATCCGTTTGAAGCGCATCGGCAAGAAGCGCACCCCGCACTACCGCATCGTCGTCATGGATGCCCGCACCAAGCGGGACGGCCGGGCGATCGAGGAGATCGGCATCTACAACCCGAAGACCGAGCCCTCGTTCATCCGGGTCGAGTCGGAGCGGGCGCAGTACTGGCTGGGCGTCGGCGCGCAGCCGAGCGAGGCCGTCGAGGCGATCTTCAAGGCCTCCGGCGACTGGCAGAAGTTCAAGGGCGAGGCCGCTCCGGCGCCGCTCCGCGTCGCCGAGCCGAAGCGGGACAAGCAGGAGATCTTCAACGAGGCGCTGGCCGAGGCCCACGGCTCGCTGAAGACCGAGGCGGTCACCGCGAAGAAGTCCGCGGCGAAGAAGACCGCTGACAAGCCGGCCGAGAAGAAGGACGACGCCGCCGCCGAGGCCAAGGCCGAGGAGGCCCCTGCCGCCAAGGCCGAAGAGGCTCCCGCGGCCAAGGCTGACGAGGCGCCGGCCGAGACCACCGAGGCCTGACGATGATGGAGACCGAGGCGCTCGAGCACCTGGTCCGAGGCATCGTGGACAACCCCGACGACGTCAGTGTCCGGTCCCGGAACCTGCGCCGCGGCCGCACCCTCGAGGTGCACGTCCACCCCGACGACATCGGCAAGGTGATCGGCCGCAACGGCCGGACCGCCACCGCGATCCGTACCGTCGTCGGCGCCCTCAGCTCCGAGTCCTCGCTGCGCATCGACTTCGTCGACGAGTTCAACCGGCGCCCGCGCCGCTGAGCTCAGCAGTCCTTCGAAGGGCCGCACCCGGTCTGGGGTGCGGCCCTTCGTCCTATTCTTCCCTCAGTTGAACTCCCGAGAAGGGTTTGTGCAGGTGCTGGTTACTGTCGGGCGGATCGGCCGCGCGCATGGGATCAAGGGCGAGGTCGGCATCGACGTGCGGACCGACGAGCCGGACCGCCGGTTCGCCGACGGCGCGACGTTGGTGACGGAGGCCAAGGTGTCCCGCACGCTGACGGTGGCCTCGAGCCGCTGGCACAGCGGGCGGCTGCTGGTGAAGTTCGCCGAGGTGCCGGACCGGACCGCTGCCGAGCAGCTGCGCAACCTGGTCGTGCAGGCCGAGATCGACGAGGACGAGCGCCCCGAGGACCCGGACGAGTACTACGACCGCGAGCTGATCGGCCTCGCCGTCCGCACCACTGACGGCGCCGACGTCGGTGAGGTGATCGACGTGGTCCACCTCCCGTCGCAGGATCTCCTGGAGATCCGTCGTCCCGCGGGAAACGCCGTACTCGTCCCGCTGGTCGAGGAGCTGGTCCCGGAGCTCAACCTGGAGAAGCAGTACGTCGTCGTGGCCGACCGGCCCGGTCTGCTGGACCCGGAGGGCGCCGAGGTGGTCCCGACCGATGAGGCTTGACGTCGTCACGATCTTCCCGGAGTACCTGGCTGCCCTGGATGTCTCCCTGGTCGGCAAGGCCGCCAAGAGCGGCCTCCTGGACGTCCACCTGCACGACCTGCGGGAGTGGACCCACGACCGCCACCGGACCGTCGACGACACCCCGTACGGCGGGGGAGCGGGCATGGTGATGAAGCCGGAGCCGTGGGGTCTCGCGCTCGACGCGATCGCTCCTGCTGATGGTCCGGCTCAGCCGCGGCTGATCGTGCCGACTCCGGCGGGGCGGCCGTTCACCCAGGAGCTCGCGTACGAGCTGGCCGCCGAGCCGTGGCTAGCCTTCGCCTGCGGCCGGTACGAAGGCATCGACGCGCGCGTGGCGTCGTACGCGGGTGAGCGGATGCGCGTGGATGAGGTGTCGATCGGCGACTACGTGCTGAACGGCGGTGAGGTCGCCGTACTCGTCATGGTCGAGGCAGTAGCTCGCCTGCTGCCCGGCGTCATCGGCAACCCGGAGTCCCTCGCGGAGGAGTCGCACTCGGGCGACGGCCTGCTGGAGTACCCGGTCTACACGAAGCCGACGAGCTGGCGCGGGCACGACGTACCTGAGGTGCTGCTGTCCGGGAACCACGGGCTGATCGCCGATTGGCGCCACGAGGAGTCAGTACGACGTACTGCGGAACGCCGGCCGGACCTGCTGGCGGCGTGGGGCGATGTACTGGCGGGCAAGGACGACTCCGACGCCGTACGCATCCTCCCGGCCACTGCGGCCGACGCGGGCGAGATCCACGTGCTGCAGCTGGCCGCTTTCCTGTCCGAGGCGCGGCTGTACGACGACTACACGCTCCCGCCGCTGACAGCGGACGTCGCCGACACAGCGGACCGCCTGGAGCGCCCTATGGCCCTCAAGGCGGTGGCCGGTGCCCGCATCGTCGGATCCGTCCAGCTGACTCTTGACGGCGCGCTGGGGCACATCGAGCGGCTCGTCGTCGCCCCCGACTGGCAGGGACGTGGGCTCGGCGCCCGCCTGCTCCGAGCTGCCGAGCAGTTGGCGCCGGCCGACGTCACGTCGTACGCCCTGAACACCGGTGCGCAGAGCGACCGCAACCTCGCCCTGTACCGGAAGGCGGGCTACCGTGAGAGCCACCGGGAGGCCCAGACGCCGAAGGTCGATCTGGTCTACCTGACCAAACGCCGTCGCCGAAAGTGACGGTGGTCACGCCGGGGTCACGCTCACCCTGCGCTGATCGAACGGGCGGATTTCGTCACGGTGCGGGGCGTGTGGCAAGATTGTCTGCTGCTGCCCTTCGGTGCTCCTGCCACAGGGGGTGACCACCGACCGGCAGCCTTCTGATGACTTCATCACCACCGACATTCGTGGGTGACCTGTGGCACGCGCGAGGAAGAGACACCTGATGAGCAACATCCTGAATGAGCTCGACAACGCGAGCAAGCGTGACGACATCCCCGCTTTCCGGCCCGGCGACACCGTCAACGTGCACGTCAAGGTCGTCGAGGGCAACCGGTCCCGCGTCCAGGTGTTCAAGGGTGTCGTGATCCGGCGCCAGGGTGGCGGCCTGCAGGAGACCTTCACGGTCCGCAAGGTCAGCTTCGGCGTCGGCGTCGAGCGGACCTTCCCGCTGCACACCCCGATCGTCGAGAAGATCGAGGTCGTGACCCGCGGCGACGTCCGCCGCGCCAAGCTGTACTACCTGCGCGAGCTGCGCGGCAAGGCGGCGAAGATCAAGGAGAAGCGCGAGATCCCGGCCTCCTGACGCCGCGTAACGACGACCGTCTCCTATGGCGCCGAGCACCGCGACTCGAGCTCGCCCTCGCCCGGTAGCCACGAGGGCACGTCGCAGCAAGGGACGTCACCGCAGGCTGAAGCAGCGGAATCCGCTGCTCAGCCTGCTCGTCGAGATGAGCACCGTCACGGTGCTCGCGCTCGTCATCACCGTGGTCCTGCGGCTGTTCGTCGCGGAGGCGTTCTACGTCCCGTCGGAGTCGATGTACGACACGCTGACCAAGGACGACCGGATCCTGGCCGAGAAGATCAGCTACCTGCACCGGGACGTCGACCGCGGCGACATCATCGTGTTCAAGGACCCGGGCAACTGGCTGAACGAGGCCCAGACCCAGCCCGGGACCTTCCGCCGGATCGGTGAGTTCGTCGGCATCCTGCCCCGCAGCGGCGAGGGTCACCTGGTCAAGCGGGTGATCGGCATCGGCGGCGACCGGGTGATCTGCTGCAACAAGCAGGGCCAGATCACCGTCAACGGGATCGCGCTGGACGAGCGCGAGTACCTGCTCAAGGACGCCAAGCCGTCCGAGGTGCCGTTCAACGTGCTGGTGCCGGCCGGCCATCTGTGGGTGATGGGGGACAACCGCGCCGAATCCGCCGACTCGCGTGCCCATATGGGCGGCCCCGGTGGCGGATTCGTGCCGGTCGAGAACGTGGTTGGCCGGGCCTGTTGCGTAATCTGGCCGTCTGACCGGATGACGATGCTGCGTCCTCCGGAAACCTTCAAGAAGCCGGGGCTGAAGAAGTGACCGATACACCGACCAAGACGGACCCCAAACCCGCCCATCGTTCGGGCTTCGGGGCTGCAGCCCGGGAGTTCGTGCTGATCGTGGTCGGGGCCCTGATCGTCTCGTCGATCCTGCGGGCGTTCGTCGGGCAGATGTTCATCATCCCGAGCGAGTCGATGGAGAACACGCTGCTGGTCGGTGACCGGGTCGTGGTGGAGAAGCTCACCGACGTCAAGCGTGGCGACGTGGTCGTGTTCGAGGACCCGGGCGGCTGGCTCGGCCCGGAGGAGAGCGGCCAGAAGCGCGGCTCGGTCGGCCGGTTCTTCGAGATCGTCGGCCTGCTGCCGGATTCCAGCCACGGTCACCTGATCAAGCGCCTGATCGGCATGCCCGGCGACAAGGTCGCCTGCTGCGACTCCAAGGGCCGCCTGCTGGTGAACGGTCAGCCGCTCGACGAGACGAAGTACCTGTATCCGGGCGATGCCCCGTCCCAGATGGAGTTCCAGGTCACCGTCCCGGCCGGCCGGATCTTCGTGATGGGCGACCACCGGTCCGCCTCCGGAGACTCCCGTGTGCACCTGCAGGACCTCGACGCGAACGGCGGCAACCAGGGCGACGCGGCGTTCGTGCCGCTCGACAAGGTCACCGGACGGGCGATCGCGATCGTCTGGCCGGCGGGTCGCTGGAGCAAACTCGGCGTACCCGACACGTTCAAGGCGGTCCCGGCCCCCGGCCCGGCGCCGAACAAACCTTCGATATCGCTCACGCCACCACCTAAGTGAGAACCTGTCGCCTCTGACGCCTAGGGTGAGTTGTGTGATGCGGAGGGCTGAATGAGCGCGTTGCCGCGCGGTAGCACGGTACGGCGAGACGCCGGCTTGTACGGGTACGAGCGTGCCCTGCGCCGCGTCGGCCTGGATCCGATCGCCGGTGTCGACGAGGCCGGTCGCGGGCCGTGTGCGGGCCCGCTGGTGGCGGCTGCGGTGATCCTGCCGGAGGGCAAACGGGGTCAGATCCCCGAGCTGGCCGACTCCAAGCTGCTGACCGCCAAGGCGCGGGACCGCTGCTACGAGGAGATCCGCAAGCGGGCCCTGGCCTGGTCGGTGGTCTCGATCGAGGCCGCCGAATGCGACCGGCTCGGCATGCACGTCGCGAACGTGGAGGCGCTCCGCCGGGCGCTGTTCCGCCTCGACGTGCGCCCGTCGTACGTGCTGACCGACGGGTTCGGTGTCGACGGTCTCGGCGTACCGGGACTGGCGATCTGGAAGGGTGACCGCGTGGCGGCTTGTATCGCAGCCGCCTCCGTGATCGCCAAAGTGACCCGGGACCGGGTGATGCAGCACTGGGACACCGTGTACCCGCAGTACGGGTTCGCGATCCACAAGGGGTACTGCACGCCCGAACACCAGGCGGCACTGGACGAATACGGCCCGTGCCCGCAACATCGACGGCGGTTTGAGAATGTCCGCCGCAGTCTGCGGCCCGATATGGGACAGAATGTGACCAGTCCCACCGGAGTGGAGAGCAATCGATGAGTGCCGATGACCTCGAGAAGTACGAGACCGATATGGAGCTGCAGCTCTATCGGGAGTACAAGGACGTCGTCGGGATCTTCAAGTACGTGGTGGAGACCGAGCGGCGGTTCTACCTCTGCAACGCGGTCGACCTGAAGGTGCGCACCGAGGGCGGCGACGTGTACTTCGAGGTGACGATGGCCGACGCGTGGGTGTGGGACGTCTACCGGTCGGCCCGGTTCGTGAAGAACGCCAAGGTCGTCACCTTCCGCGACGTCAACATCGAAGAGCTCGCGAAGTCCGACCTGGAAGTCCCGAAGGACTCCGACTTCGGTCGCTGAGTTTTTCCACATTCTGAAGCGGAGGCCCGTTTCGATGGCCTGATCCCGGCATCTTCTCTGCCGGAGGTGGACATCGATGCGGACCAGGAACACCGTCGGACGGTACGGCGAGGATCTCGCCGTGAGGTATCTCAGCGAGCACGGTTTCGCTGTGCTCGAGCGTAACTGGCGCTGCGAGCTCGGCGAGATCGACATCGTCGCGCGCGAAGGCGACACGCTCGTCGTCTGTGAGGTGAAGACCCGGCGCGGGCTCAACTACGGGAGCCCGCTGGAGTCGATCACCTACCGGAAGCTGGCCACGCTCAGGAAGCTCTCCGGCCGCTGGTTGCAGGCCCATCAGCTCAAACCGGCGGCGATCCGGATCGACGTCGTCGGCGTGCTGTTCGACCACAACACGCCACCCACCGTGGACCACGTGCGAGGTGTGGCCTGATGGCGCTCGCACAGACCTGGTCCGTCGCACTGGTCGGTCTGGAAGGCCATCTCGTCGAAGTCGAGGCCGACATCGCCCAAGGCCTGCCGAAGACGACCCTGATCGGTCTCCCCGACACATCCCTGTCCGAAGCCCGCGACCGCGTCCGCGCGGCTGTGGTCAACAGCGGTGAGCGATTCCCTGACCGCAAGGTCACCATCGGGCTCTCACCTGCCACGCTGCCCAAGACCGGCTCGCATTACGACGTCGCCATCGCCCTGTCACTCCTCACAGCGGCCGGCGTCGTCGATCGCGGTGCTCTCCGTCAGACGGCGATCATCGGCGAGCTCGGCCTCGACGGCCGCATCCGCGAGGTCCGCGGCGCTCTGGCGATGACCCTGGCGGCTGCCCGAGCCGGCTTCCACCGGATCGTCGTACCAGACCTCAACGTCGGCGAAGCACGCCTCGTCCCAGGCATCGAGGTGTACGGCGCACGCTCGCTGCGTCAGGTCCTCGCCCTACTCCGCGGGACCGAGGTCCCCGACGAGGCGCCACCCCGCGCCGAGCCACGCCTCGTGTCGGAGTCGCTGACCCGAGTCCCAGCGGTCGATCTCGACGACGTCATCGGCCAGCGCGAAGGCCGCCGCGCCATCGAAGCGGCGGCGGCCGGTGGCCATCACCTGTTCCTGCACGGGCCGCCCGGCTCTGGCAAGACCATGCTCGCCGAACGCCTCGCCGGGCTGATGCCCGACCTCAGCACGGACGACTCGCTCGAGGTATCGGCCGTGCACTCACTCGCCGGCCTGCTCACCAACGACGCCGAGCTCGTCGTCCGGCCACCGTTCATTGCGCCGCACCACACAGCCTCCCTTGCCAGCCTCGTCGGCGGGGGCTCAGGTGTGCCGAGGCCCGGTGCAATCAGCTGCGCCCATCGCGGCATCCTGTTCATCGACGAGGCGCCCGAGATGCATCCGCTCACGCTCGACACCCTGCGACAGCCGCTCGAGTCCGGGATGGTCGAGGTCCATCGAGCCGCCGCGGTCGCGAAGTTCCCGGCCCGCTTCATGCTCGTGCTGGCCGCGAACCCGTGCCCCTGCGGCCTGTCCGGCACCAACCAGGGCATCTGTAGCTGCACGCCGCAGGTCCTGGCTCGCTACCGCCAACGGATCAGCGGCCCGATCAAGGACCGCCTCGACATCCAGCGCCAGATCCTCCCGGCGGCGCGCACCATCACCGACGGCGAACCTGCGGAGTCGACCGCCACCGTTGCCGACCGGGTGCAGCTCGCCCGCGACCGCCAGGCGCATCGATACCGCGATACCGCCTGGACCCTCAACAGCGAAGTCCCCGGACCTGTTCTGCGCCGCGAGCACCCGATCGACGACGCCAGCCAGAAACTCCTCGAAGACCATTACGCCGCCGGCCGCCTCACGGCCCGAGGTTTCGACCGAGTAGTCCGCTTGGCCTGGACCCTCACCGATCTGGCCGGTCTGACGACGCCCACCACCGACCAGACCCACGAAGCCTTCCAACTCCGTTCCGGCGAGTCGCTGACGCCGCTCGCCGATGTCCGCTCCCTCAAAGGACTCCCCGCATGATCACGAACACCACACTCACCTGTGCGGAAGCCGGCTCCGGGGGAGGCGACGGCGGTAGCCCGGTTGTTGCTGGCGGCAACGGCGATGAAGAACGGCTGGCCCGGGCCGGTCTGTCCCGCGTGATCGAGCCGGGAGACCTTGCCGCGCTGAAGGTGTTCGACGGGCTGCCGGCGGTGGAGATCTGGGATCGCCTCCAGCAGAACGCGCCCGGCCTGGAGCGCTGGTCCACCCGGCTCGCCGACGCCAACCCTCACCGCGACCTCGAGCGAGCTGCGACCGCCGGAGCCAGGTTCGTGATTCCCGGCGACGACGAATGGCCGGACCAGGTCGAGATCCTCGAGGAGGCCGGACAGCTGACCCGCCGCGCGGGCGTCCCGTTCGGCCTGTGGGTCCGCGGACAAGCCAACCTCCGCCAATCCCTGACTCGTGCGGTCTCGGTGGTCGGTGCCCGCGCCTGCTCGTCGTACGGCGAACACGTCGCCACCGAGCTCTCCGCCGGCCTGGCCGAGGCCGGTGTGACTGTGGTATCGGGTGGCGCATTCGGCATCGACGCGGCTGCCCATCGCGGCGCGCTCGCAGTTCCCGGGACGACGATCGCCGTCCTCGCCTGCGGTGTCGACGTCAGCTACCCGAAACGCAACTCAGCCCTGTTCAGCCGTGTCGCCGAGGCGGGTCTGGTGGTTGCCGAGCTCCCTCCCGGGTGTTCGCCGACCAAGCTCCGCTTCCTCGCCCGCAACCGCCTGATCGCCGCGGCCACCCAGGGCACGGTCGTCATCGAAGCCGCCATCCGCAGCGGCGCCCTCAACACCGCCGGCTGGGCCGAACAATGCGGCCGCGCCGTACTCGCCGTGCCCGGCCCCGTCACCTCCCGCATGTCCGCCGGCAGCCACCTCCTGGTCCGCGAACGCAACGCCGTACTGGCCACCAACGTCGCCGACATCATCGAAGCAATCTCCCCGTACGGCAGCGGCCTCACCCAACCCCCACGAGCCCCCCAATCCCTCACCGACACCCTCGACGCCGACCTACAACGCACCCTCGACGCCGTCCCCGTCCACCACCCCGCCCCCGCCACCCGCATAGCCGTCACCGCAGGCCTGGACCTCCCCACCACCCAACAATCCCTAGAAGCCCTGACAGCCCTAACCCTCATAACCCAAACCCCAACCGGCTACCACCTATCACCCCCACCCACCTAGCGCACCCCGCCCACTCCACGCGCCTGACCCACTCCGGCGGGCGTGCCCCGCTCCACCGGCCTGACCACCACCCCACCCGCCCTTCGTCCGGAGCGGCGGCTCTGGGTCCGCTTCGGCTTCGGTTGGTGCTGGTGGCAACTGTTAGGAGGGTGGGGCGTAGCGGGTGGCGATTGTGGTGGCTCGGGTGTGGAGGGTGGTGCGTAGGGACTGGGGTGCTAGGACTGCGTTGGTGGCGAGTTGCCAGAGGGCCCACTCGGCATGGCGTGTGTCTTGGAAGGTGACCTCGAGGCGCAGCCAGCCGTCTGGATCGACCTCGTCCGCAGTGACGGCTAGCACGGTGAGCATGAGATCCTCCCGCCGTGCTGGGTTGACGCGCAGGAGCACGGTGATCTGGTCGCCGCCGGTTCGGAAGTTTGTGCTGCGTTCCTGCCAGGTGCGCTGCAGATCAACCCGATCCGATCGTTGCGCGGGTTCCTCGAGTTCCTCAGCGGCGAGCACCCGCGACAGCCGATACGTGCGGTCCTCGCCAGACCTCGTGGCCAGCAAGTAGCCCTGGTCTCGTACGGTAACCAGCCCGATCGGGTCCACCGTGCGCCACCTCGGAGCCTGATCCACGGCCGCGTAGTGGATCCGCAGCTTGTGCCCGGCGAACACAGCGCTCCGGATCTCGGCCGCGACGGCGTCCGACACCTCCTCGACGACCTGCCGACGCGAGAGAAGATCGGTATCCGGGTCGATCAACAACCGCTGTACTGCGCCGGCCGCCGTGTCCCGATATCCCTCTGGCAAGGCGTCAACCACCTTCAACATGGCCGAAGCGAGCGCCGAGCCAAGTCCGAACACCTGCGCTCCGCGGCGCGATCCGGCGACGAGCAACGCGAGCGCCTCGTCGTTGTTCAGTCCGGTGAGCTCCGTCTGGAAACCAGGCAGCAACTCGAACCCGCCGTACCTCCCGCGTTCGGCATAAACAGGCACGCCCGCCGCGGACAGAGCCTCGATGTCGCGCAGCACTGTGCGGATGGACACTTCCAGCTCGCGAGCGATCGTCGGCGCGGACAGCCGACCGCGTTGGCGCAGCAGCAGGACCAGTGAGACCAACCGGTCGGCGCGCATCCGAAGACTCTACCGCCATACACGACACGAGATGTCGTGATTCGTTGGGAGGCTTTCAGTACGACGTGGGCCGGCTGCTGGGCCGGTCGGCCTACGTACTGTCGATCAATCGAATGGAGCGGATGTGGCTGTGGAGCGAACGACCGTCAACCCGTGGACGTGGTCGCTGGAGCTTGGGTACAACCAGGGCGAGATCGTCTCCGGGCAGACCCGGACGCTGTACTGCGCCGGTCAGACCGCGATGAGCGGCGACGGCAAGCCCGAGCACGACGGTGACATGGCGGCACAGTTGGCGCTGAGCCTCGACAACCTTGAGGCCGTTCTCGGTGACGCGGGTATGTCCCTGGCGAACCTCGTCCGACTCAACGTGTACTCGACGGACATCGAGCTACTGTTCCAGCACTACGGAGTGCTGGCGGCGCGGTTAGGTGCTGCCGGGGTGGCACCGCCGACCACGATGCTCGGCGTGACACGACTCGCGATCCCCACGCTGATGGTCGAACTCGAGGGGACGGCTGTCGGGTGAATTCGTTGCTAGGCACAAGCGACGGGCTGATGCGGGCGTCGTCGTGCCCTCGGCTGGCGGTGCGTGATTTCCGGTGCTGAGGGTGGTGACGATCGGCGTCTACGGGTTCGACTGGGCGTCGTTTCTCCACCGGCTGCGGGACGCCGACGTCCGGTTGCTGCTCGACGTGCGCCAGCGGCGCGGTGTGCGGGGGGCTGAGTACGCCTGGGCGAACTCGCGTCGGCTGCAGGCGGCTCTGGCAGATGCGGGGATCGCTTACGAACATCACCCTGAACTCGCGCCAACCACCGAACTGCGGACGCTTCAGTACGCCGAGGATGATCGCCAAGGGGTGGGCAAGCGTTCACGCCGCGAACTCGCAGCCGAGTACATCCAGCGCTACACCACCGAGATCCTCGACGACGCTGACCTCACCTCAATCGTCTCAGCACTGCCGACCAACGGGACCGCGGCCCTCTTATGTATCGAGGCCGAGCCCGCGGCCTGCCATCGCTCCCTGATCACCGAACGACTGACCAAACAGCACGACATCCCGACCGAGCACCTGCGCCCACCCGCCCGTTGACCGCACCGGCCGAGCGAACAGCGGTCTCCTGATCAGGCACCTGGCCCCTCCCGTTGATCGCGCATCGGCCAAGCGACCAGCCGGCGATGTCCCGCGCGGTGATCGCGTACGGCCAGCTGGTCCCGCGCGGCCTCGGGCGCGCTCCCTGGGTGGGTAGCTGAGGCCCGAAAGGCGGCGCCGCCTCGGGCCCGGAGCCAATGGCGCGGTGGGCGGGACATCCCTGACCAGCCTGGCGTCATGATCGAGCTCCCGCGTCCCCTGTGGTGCGTGGACTTCGGCGCGTGCTCAGGATGCGCATCTCAGCACTTGCTCGCCGGCGAGCAAGTGCTGCAGGTGGGGAACTGCGGAGCGGGTAGAGGGCCGTGGCGTGGGTGGCGCGGGTACAGCGATTGGGGCACCGCGGAGTGGCTGGAACAGCGTGCTGCAGGTGGGGTGGGTTAGTTGCGCATGTGTTTGCCGCGGGTGGGTTTTGGGGGGTGTTGCTGGTCGGGTGGGGTGCGGATGGCTCGGAGTTCGCGGTCGGGGTCGGGGCGGATGGCTTGTAGGCCGCCGGTGCCGGGGTCGGTGTCGCCCAGGTCGAAGTCCCAGCTGTCTTCGTTGGCCAGGCGGCTGTGCCAGCGGCCGTAGAGGGCGTAGATCGCGATGCCGATGACCATCCAGACGCCGAACTTGGTCCAGGTGCTCGTTTTGAGGTTGAGCATCAGCCATACCGTCGCGGCCAGCGACAGCAGCGGGATCAGCGGGACCATCGGGACCCGGAAGCCGCGTTCGAGGTTGGGTTCGGAGCGACGGAGGGTCAATACGCCGACGGCACAGAAAGCGAAGCAGAACAGGGCGCCGATGACCAGGAGCTCTTCTAGTTCGAGGACCTTCGGGTAGAGCGTGAGTGCGAGCGCGGCGAGACCTGCGAAGGCTGCGGCGCGGGCAGGGGAGGAGTACACCCGGCTGACCCGGCCGAGGCTCTTCGGCAGCAGGCCGTCACGACCCATGTTGAACAGGACGCGGCTCTGCGCGATCAGAACAACCATGATCACGGTCATCAACGCGAGCAAAGCTCCTAGGTTGACGACCTTTGCGGCCCATCCGACTCCGACCGCGGCTAATGCCTCGGAGACCGGTGCGGCTCCACCGAGCTTGCCGTACGGGCGCATGCCGACCAGGACAACCGCCATCGCGATGTACAGGATCGTCACCGCGCCGACGCCGAGCAGCATCCCTTGCGGGACAGTCTTCCGCGGGCTGCGGGCGTCTTCCGACGCGGTCGCGATCAGGTCGAAGCCGATGTACGCGAACACGATCGTGCTCGCGGCCGTGAAGATGCCCATCGTCCCGAACGAGCCGAACGACGAGTCCAGGATCCAGCCGAGCAAGGTCGGACTCGCGGTCGCGGGCGCGGCGCGGGCCGGCGGCACGAACGGGTGGTAGTTCGACATGCTGACATGCGCCGCACCGACGATCACCACGAGCAGGATCACCGCGACCTTCGCGATCACGACGACGGTCAGCACCCGCGACGACAGCTTGGTACCGGTGACGATCAGCGCGGTCAGGACCAGCAGGAGCAACGGGGCAACGAGGTTCACCTTGGCCTCGGGACCGAAGAACTGCGCTACCCCACTGGGCAGCGTGACTCCGAATCCGTCCAGCGTGGCCAGGAAGTACGCCGACCAGACGCGGGCGACGATCGCCGCCGCGGTGACGAGCTCGAGCACGAGCGCCCAACCGACCAGCCAGGCCCACATCTCGCCGAAAGTCACGTAACTGAAGGTGTACGCGCTACCGGAGACCGGGATCGTCGAGGACAGCTCGGCATAACAGGCCGCGGCCAGCACACAGACGATCGCGGCGATGACGAACGACAGGATCACTGCCGGTCCGGCGACATTGGCCGCCTGGACGCCGCTGATGCTGAAGATGCCGGAGCCGATCATCACGCCCAGGCCGAGTACGACCAGGTCGCGACGACCGAACAAGCGCGGCAGACGGTGCCGCGCGTCCTCGACTCGAGTGAACGCCGACTCGACCGGCAGGCGCCGGCCTACGGTCTGTCCGTTCGCTGAGGGGGCCATGGTCAGGGGTGCCTCCGTTGCTACTAGGGCAATCGGGCCGAACAGTAGTCGACCGTCGGGTTATCGACCAGACCTCCTCTCGCCGGTCTCCGCGCGGTGGCTTGCGATGCCGGGTCGCCTCACGCATCGTCGTGGCATGACGCCGGACGATGTCAGCGGGAACCCTTCCTGGCCGGAAGGTTTCACTCAGTTACTGGCTGACTACGAACGGCATCTGACGGCGGAAAGAGATCTCAGCACTCACTCGGTCAGAGCCTACATCGGGGATGTCGCGGATTTACTCGAACATTTGATTCGGCTTGGTCACGATGATCTGGGCGGGCTGGACATCCGGGGGCTGCGGTCCTGGCTGGCCAAACAGCAAAGTCTGGGGAAATCCCGCAGCACCATGGCTCGGCGGGCCACGGCCGCAAGGGTGTTCACGGCCTGGGCGCAGCGGACCGGGCGGATCGGTACGGATCCGGGAGCATTGCTCGCCAGCCCCAAGCCGCACAAAACCCTGCCGGGCGTGCTCGGCCAGGCGGACACGCGAGCTGTCCTCGATGCGGCAGCCGTTGCCGCCGCCGACGGAAGTCCGGTCGGGCTGCGTGACCTCGCGATCATGGAACTCCTGTACGCGACCGGGATCCGGGTCGGCGAGCTGTGCGCGCTCGACGTCGATGACATCGACCGGTCGCGTCGCGTCGTCCGCGTGTTCGGCAAGGGCCGCAAGGAACGGTCGGTGCCGTACGGCGTACCGGCCGGGGAGGCGCTCGAGCGATGGCTGGCCGAGGCGCGGCCGAAGCTGGCGCGCGAGGGAAGCGGACCGGCCGCGTTCCTCGGCGCTCGTGGTGGCCGGATCGATCAACGAGCGGTACGGCGGATGGTGCACGAGCGGATCGCGGTCGTCGACGCACCGGATCTGGGTCCGCACGGGTTGCGGCATACGGCGGCCACGCATCTTCTCGAAGGTGGGGCAGACCTTCGGAGCGTGCAGGAACTGCTCGGGCACGCGTCGTTGGCGACGACGCAGGTCTACACCCACGTCTCCAGCGATCGGCTGCGGAAGGCCTACCAGCAGGCGCATCCGCGCGCTTGACCACGAGACCCGGCTCAGAACGGGTCTGTCTGCGGGGGATGCGGCGCGCGGGTGGCCGGATGCGGCAGACTGCGGGACATGCGGGTTTCGGCGAAGTCTGACTATGCGTTGCGAGCTCTGATCGAGATCACCCAACGGTGGGTGGCCGACGACCCTTCGGTCGTGTCGGCCGAGGAGCTCAGCCGGGCGCAGGGCATTCCGCACGGCTTCCTGCAGGGCATCCTCGCCGACCTGCGCCGGGCCGGTGTGCTCTCCAGCCAGCGTGGACAGTCGGGTGGGTGGCGGCTGGCCGTCGACCCCAACGACATCTCCGTCGCCGACGTGATGCGCGCGGTGGACGGTCCGATCGTGAGCATCTCCGGTGTCCGGCCGGAGAGCGTTTCGTACAACGAACATGCGGTGGTCCTCCAACGGGTCTGGATCGCGGCGCGCGCCAGCCTGCGCGACGTACTCGAGAACACGACGTTGATCGATCTCGCCAAGAACAAGCTCCCGGCGGGCGTCGAACGCCGCTCGAAGGACGAGGACGCCTGGCAGGCCCGCGTCCCCGGCAGCTGATCGGCTGAGCCGGGCGCACCTGTGGCGGCTACTCGCGTCTGATCAGCAGGCCGGCGGTGAGGGTGAGGGCTGCCGTCGCCGCGATGATCAGCTTGGCCGTTCGCTGGTTGGTCGCAGCGGACGCCTCCGCGGCGCGGGCGCGGGCCGCCGAGGCATCCGCCGGAGCCGGAGCCGGTGGTGGGGACGGCGGTGGCTGGACTGGCGGCTGGGCTAGTGGCTGTGGTGGCGGCTGAGCTGGGGCGCCCACCGGCTGAGCTGGCTGGGCTGGGGCGCCCACCGGCTGAGCCGGCTGAGTTAGGGCGCCTATCGGCTGGGCTGGTTGTGGGAGTTGGTTTGTGAGGGGGAGTAGGCGGACCGGGCGGTTGGGTACGAGGGTCAGTGGATTCAGGTACTGCTTGCCCTGGAGTAGGCCCCAGTGCAGGCAGGTTCTCGGTAGGCAGTGCGAGCCGGCGGTGGACAGGCGGCCGATGATGGTTCCGGTCGTGACGGTGGCTCCGACCGACACCACAGGCACGACCGGCTCGTACGTCGTACGACGAGTCCCGGTGGTAATCGTGATGATGCCGCGGCCGGCGAGCGGTCCGGCGTACGTGATCGTGCCGGGAGTTGCCGCGAGGACGGGTTGGCCGGGGTGGCCGGCGAGGTCGATGCCGCGGTGGCCGGGGAGCCACGGTTTCGCGGGCAGTTCGAAGCCATGCACCACCTCCGGGCGGGGCTGGAGTGGCCAGTCGGAGGCGGTGGCGGGCAGGATGGCGAGGGAGAGCAGGGCGAGGTTCATGCCAGGGAAGATGCCGTTGTCGGCACCGGCCGCGGACCCGCTCGAGCGGGATTGTGGATAACCAGGGCCGGTTCGCGTTGCCCGCGGGTGGTCACGTACACTTCCGGTGGCGCCCCATCTAGGTGGGGCGACTACGCATGCCCGCACAAACTGTGACGATCCTCGGTCCCGGAGTTACTTCGGGTGGACCGGCGCGACGGGCATCAGGCACAGCGCACCACCCGGTGCGTGGTGAGACAACCGAGATACGCGCCGACCCGGAAGAGCACCCGGGAAAGCGTGACAGGAGACCCACACAATCATGGCCGTAGTCACCATGAAGCAGCTGCTCGAGAGCGGCGTGCACTTCGGGCACCAGACCCGTCGCTGGAACCCGAAGATGAAGCGCTACATCCTCACCGAGCGCAACGGCATCTACATCATCGACCTGCAGCAGTCGCTGTCCTACATCGACCGCGCGTACGAGTTCGTCCGCAGCACGGTTGCTTCCGGTGGGGCGATCCTGTTCGTCGGCACCAAGAAGCAGGCCCAGGAAGCGATCGCCGAGCAGGCGACCCGCGTCGGGATGCCGTACGTGAACCAGCGCTGGCTGGGCGGCATGCTGACCAACTTCCAGACCGTGAACAAGCGGCTCCAGCGCCTCAAGGAGCTCGAGCTCATCGACTTCGACGACGTCGCCGCCTCCGGTGTCACGAAGAAGGAGCTGCTGCAGAAGCGCCGCGAGCACGACAAGCTGCTCAAGACCCTCGGCGGTATCCGCGACATGGCCCGGGTTCCGGCCGCCGTGTGGATCGTGGACACCAAGAAGGAGCACCTCGCCGTCGACGAGGCGCGCAAGCTGAAGCTGCCGATCATCGGCATCCTGGACACCAACTGCGACCCGGACGAGGTCGACTACCCGATCCCGGGGAACGACGACGCGATCCGCTCGGTCGGCCTGCTCACCCGGGTCGTCGCCGACGCCGTCGCCGACGGCCTGATGGGCCGCTCCGGCCAGGGTGCTGCCGCGTCCGGCGAGGAGCTGGGCCAGGAGGAGCCGCTGGCCGCCTGGGAGCGCGAGCTGCTGGAGAGCCAGAACGGCACCGCCAAGACCGACGAGAAGGCCGCCCCGGCCGCCGAGGCAGCAGCCCCGGCCGCTGATGTCCTGACCGAGCCGGTCGCGACCGACGCCGTCATCGAGACCGCGCCGGAAGCCGCCGAGGCTGCCACCGAGGTCAAGGCCGAGGAGACCCCGGCCGAGGTCAAGGCCGAGGAGACCCCGGCCGAGGTCAAGGCCGAGGAGACCCCGGCCGAGGTCAAGGCCGAGGAGACCCCGGCCGAGGTCAAGGCC